>OY969428.1:0-1733188 GCA_963699275.1 uncultured bacterium
ATATTTGCTTGTCCATACACAATCACTGGCCTTCCAGAGCCAACATCGCCATCCCTAATTATTCAACAGCTTGTATTCCACAACATTCTGATGTAAGCATTAGCCTGCTTGGCGTACAGCTTGTGTGGACAGCTGTAGCACTTTACCCATCGCAAGGTTCAAGTTTATGAATAAATTTATTTCTGTTGATGATGATGAACTGATGATCCAGCCAATAGGCAGCTGGACAATTTGCTTATTGAAGCGGTGAGAGATTATTTTCTTCTCAGACTCAAAATTCTGTTATTAGATAATGTGTATTTTACAGCTTAGCAATCCCTCATGCCTATGCTTTTTTCCTTAAAATGCTCTACGTAACCACCATCCACCGTATATCAGGTTTATTCTCTCATCCAGGTCCTCAATCAAGCGGGGACAACAGGCAACAAATCTCAAATCCGGCGGAATATTGCTGAGGACAAGTTCAATGTGGTGCTTTATGTCGTGGCTGCTTGCGGTCTTGGTTTGCTTGCGTGGTATATGCTTTCTCAAGTGGGCATCCTCATCAAGACCTGTGATCTGCATAAGATTTTAGCTAAAGCTTTAGAAAAGATAGGATATAAAATTACTTTCATACCCTACAGTCAGAATCTCTCGGGAAAAACCCTATAGTGAAGAAAGCTGATTAATGCAGCGTTCAAAAATTTTAAAGATACAGAACTTGTTTTGTTTCCGACTTAAAATGTATTATATTGATGAAGCTTTGAGACTTTTCCCCAGTTCAGTGGCAAATCCGTGAAACCAGTGGCAAACAACATACTGCTGTGCTCAGGCTGGAATATGGTTGGCCTTTGCTGAGTTTAGCAAAGGAATTTCACAAAGTGTTTATCTTAATTTTGATCATATACATACTGTGCAATTATAAAAGGATCATTGGTCCTCATAATGCAGTTGCTTATCTTAGAATCAGCTGCACAAAATGAAAAGGGTGGAAAAATTATCTTAAGGGACTGTATGGCACCAAGCCTGAGATCCTAAAATATGTAATGGTAGCTGTGTGGCTCGGATATTTATGATTGATTGGCTATTTGCAGGAAGGTAATTTACAGGTCCCCCAATCACCTCTATCTTGCTTTGGAACTCAAACAAGCGCATGAGAAGCTAGATCTTACGAATGCAAGCTGAGGAGCCTTCCCTGTGCTCATTTTGATGAAAGTGATGGAAGCTCTTACATGGTGCTGAATCCTACTACGAGCATTTTTAAGCACTGATGTCTTTGAATTGGATGGACTATGTGCTTAAGTCTTTGCAAAAATGCTCAGAACAAGAGTTGGTTTGTCATCAATCTCCTATCAATTTAAGTGAAGATGTTGCTGTGTTTCTCCAACTACTCATAAAAAAATACATTGAGATTTTAGAGGTCTGTTTATTATTTTTAGAGTAACTCCTTATTCAAAAAATATAGCCAGGAGTCTTTTAAAAAGAGCCCCTAAAATTTCAATTGAATACTGCCGGCCTCGTACATGGTGTATATGGGGAAAATTCTTGAAACTTTGGTGGCTGTAAGTCTACTAAATCACGCGAAGTGAGTGCAATCACTTTGCTGCTAAAAATTGAACATTGCATTATTACCTTTGAAAACTAGGAAGACTTTGATTTTGCTATTGCCCACGATAAGGTATTGAAAATAGATGATCCAACAAGCTATCACGAGACCGGATCTGTAGCCAATCGCTTGCCTATTTCAATGTTGAACACAGAAAACACGGCTATTCAGCTTGTAAAACATTTAAATGCTCCACGAAACCCAACATAGTGAAAAGTTGACAATTTCCTGTCAGATTTATCTTCCTTTAGAAGGAATAGAATAAGCCCAGCGAGTTTTTATAAATACGAACCTTTCAGCTAATATACATGGTCTTTTTCTTATTCGTAAAACCTTTAAAATATCTTTTAAGGGTTTTCAAATTGAATTTGTCCCCTGTTTTGGGAATCGTTCAGGGAATCGTTTTCTTATCTTTAAAAAACTGTCACACTGCCGTATTTGTGTTCAATAAACTGAGTATTCGGGAAAAGTTCCCCAGAAAAAAAAATTAACCTTGACATTCATTCAAACGTCGCGCTTGATTTTCCAGCCTTTTTTGGTGTAAATTTGATATACAATTTTCTTTGGCTTGGCATAAAAGGCTGACCAAAAAAACTAAAAATTTGACACTTAGTCTACAGTGTTTTATACTTGTAAAAGTTCATTTCGCTTAATTGGTGATGTATAAGTTTATTTCCTTTTTTGAATATATACTGGAAAACTAAAAGCTATGATTTTTGCGATCAACCTACTCTGCACACGCCTTGAGATGGAGAGTTTGATCCTGGCTCAGAATGAACGCTGGCGGCGTGCCTAACACATGCAAGTCGAGCGAGAAAATCCTTCGGAATGAGTAAAGCGGCGGACGGGTGAGTAACACGTGAGAATCTGCCTTTCAGTGAAGAATACCCTCGAGAAATCGAGCGTTAATGCTGCATAAGTCTCGAAAGAGAGAAAGATGGCCTCTAGCTGTCGCTGAAAGATGAGCCTGCGTACTATTAGCTAGTTGGTAGGGTAAAGGCCTACCAAGGCGAAGATGGTTAGCCGGCCTGAGAGGGTGTACGGCCACACTGGAACTGAGACACGGTCCAGACTCCTACGGGAGGCAGCAGTGGGGAATATTGCGCAATGGGCGAAAGCCTGACGCAGCGACGCCGCGTGGAGGATGAAGGTCTTCGGATTGTAAACTCCTGTTAAGCGGGAAGAAAGACTAAGTCTTAATAGAACTGTGAATGACGGTACCACTAGAGAAAGCACCGGCAAACTTCGTGCCAGCAGCCGCGGTAATACGAAGGGTGCAAGCGTTATTCGGAATCATTGGGCGTAAAGGGTGTGTAGGCGGCATGTTAAGTCAGTTGTTAAATACCTCGGCCTAACTGAGTAAATGCGAGAATACTGGCTGTGCTAGAGGGTGGAAGAGAGAAGTGGAATTCTCGGAGTAGCGGTAAAATGCGTAGATCTCAAGAGGAACACCGATGGCGAAGGCAGTTCTTGGCTTGTAACTGACGCTAAAGCGCGAAAGCGTGGGGAGCAAACAGGATTAGATACCCTGGTAGTCCACGCTGTAAACGATGATCACTAGACGTTAGTTCTGCAGAGCAGAACTAACGTCTAGTGATCATCGTTTACAGCGTGGACTACCCAGGGTATCTAATCCTGTTTGCTCCCCACGCTTTCGTGCATGAGCGTCAGATGTGGACGAAGAAGCTGCCTTCGCCATCGGTGTTCCTCTTGAGATCTACGCATTTTACCGCTACTCCAAGAATTCCACTTCTCTCTTCCACCCTCTAGCACGCCAGTATCTACCGCTGATTCCCAGTTAGGCTGGGAGATTTAACAGTTGACTTAGCGCACCGCCTGCGCACCCTGTACGCCCAATTATTCCGAATAACGTTTGCACCCTTCGTATTACCGCGGCTGCTGGCACGAAGTTAGCCGGTGCTTTCTCTAGCGGTACCGTCATATCAAAGCTGTATTAGAGCTTCGCCTTTCTCCCGCTTAACAGAAGTTTACGATCCGAAGACCTTCATCCTCCACGCGGCGTCGCTGCGTCAGGCTTTCGCCCATTGCGCAATATTCCTCACTGCTGCCTCCCGTAGGAGTCTGGACCGTGTCTAAGTTCCAGTGTGGCCGTACACCCTCTCAGGCCGGCTAACCATCATCGCCTTGGTAGGCCTTTACCCTACCAACTAGCTAATAGTACGCAGGCTCATCTTTCAGCGACAGCAAAGAGGCCATCTTTCTCTCTTTCAAGACTTATGCAGTATTAACCTCGATTTCTCGAGGGTATTCCTCACTGAAAGGTAGATTCCTACGCGTTACTCACCCGTTTGCCGCTGTACTCAGTCCGAAGACCTTTCTCGCTCGACTTGCATGTGTTAAGCACGCCGCCAACGTTTATTCTGAGCCAGGATCAAACTCTCCATCACAAAAGTTATGTAGAGTAGTTGATCGCAAAAATCATAGCTTTTAGGATTTTCCGTATATTTCAAAGAAATAAACTTATACATCGCCGATTAAGCAATGAACTTTTACAAGTATAAAGCACTCATATTAAGTGTCAAATTTTTAGTTTTTTTGGTCAGCCTTTTATGCCAAGCCAAAGAAAATTGTATATCAAATTTACGCCAAAAAGGCTGGAAAATCAAGCGCTTTTTGGGACGGTTTGAATGAATGTCAAGGTTAATTTTTTTACTGGGATTTTTCCGAATACTCAGTTTATAACCTCAGTATACCATGTTAAACCGCAATGTCAAGATTTTTTTAAGATAAAAAACAATTCTCCCTGAACGATTCCCAAAACAGGGGACAAAAGTCGATCACGGAGGCCTCGACGCACGATTTGGACCGCAGATTATTTTAAAGGTTTTACGAATAATAAAAAGACCATGTATATATTAGCTGAAAAGGTCGTATTTATAAACGTTACAAGCCAGCTATTCTATTCCTTCTAAAGGAATAAATCTGACAGGAAATTCTCAACTTTTAGCACCCGAATTCCCTTATGTTGGGTTTCATGGCGTAAATGCTTTACAAGCTGAATAGCCGGATAGCTGTATTTTTCATTGAAATAGGCAAGCGGCTTATTTACAGATCCGTCTGATAGCTTTATTTCGATCATCTCTTCGATGCCTTTATCGTGGGCAATAGCAAAATCGACTTCCTGCCCATCCTTAGTTTTCAAATAATGCAATGTTCGATTTTTGGCGAAATAATCAGCTTTCGCATAAATATCCTTGAGTAGACTTACAGCCACCAAATTTTCAAGAATTTTCCCATCATCGCCGTGTACGAGGCCGGTGTCAAAAAAATAAATCTTGGGCTCTTTTAAAAGACTCCTGGCTATATTTTTTGAATAAGGAGTTACTCTAAAAATAATAAACAGAGCCTCTAAAATCTCGATGTATTTTTTTATGGTCGTTGGAGAAACAGCAACATCTTCGCTTAAAGATTGATAGGAGATTGATGAACCAACTCTTGTTCTGAGCATTTCAAAGACTAAGCGCATAGCTTTGATGTTACTAATTTTATCCAATTCAAAGACGTCGGTGCTTAAAATACTCGTGATATAAAGATCGCGCCATCTAAGAGCTTCCCCATCACTTTCATCAAAATAAGGCGCCGGGAACCCTCCTCGCTGCATTAATCTGTCTAAGTCTGGCTTCTCATGCGCCTGTTTGAGTTCCGACAATGAGAGGGGCAATAATCGGTGCCTAAAGTACCTTCCTGCCAATGAATCGCCCAATCGATCATAAATATCAAGCCGCGCACTACCCGTTACCAATATTTTCAGGATCTCAGGCTTGGTGTCATACAGTCCCTTAAGATAATTTTTCCACCCTTTCATTTTGTGCAGCTCATCTAAGATAAGCAACTGCGTTGTAGGAAGCCATGATTGTGCTTTTATAATTGCACGGTCCTGTATATGATCGAAATTAAGATAGACGCTTTGTGAAAAATCCTTTGCTAAAGATTTGGCAAGCCAAGTCTTGCCAGCCTGACGCGGTCCGACGAGGAGAACCATTTTTTTTTCTAGATCTTTAAGAATTTTATCTTGTTGCACTCGTTTCACGACCAAACTCCACTGAACTGGGGAAAAGTCTCGACTTTTCATCAATGTAATACATTTTAGTCGGAAACGAAAGCGTTGTCTATCTTAAAATTTTTGAACGCTGCATTAATCAGCTTTCTTCACTATGAGGGTTTTTCCCGAGTCTGATTGTGGTATGAAAGTAATTTTATATCCTATCTTTTCTAAAGCTTTAGCTAAAATCTTATGCAGATTGGTCTTGATGAGATGCCCGCTTAGAAAGCATATACCACGCAAGCAAACCAAGACCGCAAGCGGCCACAACATAAAGCGCCGCATTTGAACTTGTAGCGGCAACCACCGGTTGATTTTGTTGCCCTGCTTGTCCCGCTTGATTAGGACCTGGATGGAGAATAAACCTGATATACGGTGGATGGTGGTTACGTAGAGCATTTTGAAAAAGAGCATAGGCATGAGGATTGCTAACTATAAAATACACGTCCTGTATAGACGAATTTTGAGTCTGAAGAAAATAATCTCTCACCGCTTCAATAGCAACCTCCACTGCCTCATTGGCTGGATACCCAAAAATTCCGGTACTAATCGACGGAAATGCGACACTCGTTAAACGATTCTGCGATGGGTTGATTGCCCTTACGCACTATCCACGCAAGCTGTACGCCAAGCAGGCTAATAGCTTACATCAGAATGTTGTCGATGGGAGACGTTAAGGGGACTGGCGATGTTGCTTTAAATCGAAGGCCGTGATATACTATGGACAAATTAAGAAAGGCTAAATCATGGTTAGCGACAAGATAATAGAAGAAGTTAAGCGACGTCTAATAAAGACATATAATCCAATAGAAATTTACATCTTCGGATCCCATGCCAGAGGGACTGCTTGTCCTGATAGCGATCTGGATCTTGCTATTATAGTCGAAGAATTGTCAAAAGATAGGCATCAGCTCTTAATGGATGGTTATCGAGCCTTGTATGGGATGCGAATATACAAAGATTTATTGCTTTATACAAAAGAAGAATTTGAAAAACATTCAAAAGATGCTACCGCTTTGAGTTTCGAAATAAAAAAAGAAGGTAAAAAGATTTATGCCAAAGCATGATGATTGGCTACTTATTAGTGAGCAAGAGTTGAATGTTGCTAAATCATCACTGAGAAGTGTCGATGTTATGGTTATTCCAATAATAATGTTGACGCAGCAATCTGCTGAAAAAGCTTTAAAAGCTTATCTGACTTACCAAAAACATCCATTCCCTAAGACTCATGCTCTTCTTGATTTGTTAGAATTTTGTACTGAATATGATAGAGATTTCAAATGTCTGCTTCAGCATGCTCTTCTGTTGAATCCTTATATTACGCGATTTCGTTATCCTGACGATAACTTTATGACACCTTCGTTTGAAATGGCTGGAGAAGCTGTAGAGAGCGCTGAAATAATTTTCGATTTTGTTAGATCTAGAATAAGGCTATAATATGCGCTTATAAGTATAATAGCGGAGCGAAGATGGCTTTAGCTGGCGGACCCTTTAGCAAAAGCCATCACTAGAATCCGTTTTAACTATGTACAGTGCTCAATTTTAAAACCCTTACAAGAAATGTGTCTAGCGCAAATCCGAAGAATTCCTCATATATTGCAGTGGCCGCCTCGCTTATTTATCTTATTATGATCCTTATGCGGCTCTCTTAATTAAGCTAACTTTGCGCAGGCTGATCATTTTAAATTTAAAAAAAATAAGATCCAATCTCAGTCTCTATCATCTAATAGGAGCTTAAAAAGAACTCCCTCGGCCGCTAACATAGACACAAAAGCAATAAATTGAAATAAAAAGCGGAAGTAATCGCTTTGCTATCACACAACTTGCTAGTCAAAAAGTCCCTTTGTATTAAGAAAGCGATTTTTATGTCCTCTCTTCTCAGGATTGAGCAAAACCTTACCCATTTTACTCTTGATGAGATGCGCGTTTCTTAGAAAGCATGTACCACGCAAGCAAACCAATGCCGCAAGCAGCCACAACATAAAGCGCCGCATTTGAACTTGTAGCGGCAACCACCGGTTGATTTTGTTGTCCTGCTTGTCCCGCTTGATTAGGACCTGGATGGAGAATAAACCTGATATATGGTGGATGGTGATTACGTAGAGCATTTTGAAAAAGAGCATAGGTATGAGGGTTACTAACTATAAAATATACGTCCCTTATAGATGTAGATGAATTTTGAGTCTGAAGAAAATAATCTCTCACCGCTTCAATAGCAACCTCCACTGCCTCATTGGCTGGATACCCAAAAATTCCGGTGCTAATCGACGGAAATGCAACACTCGTTAAATGATTCCGCTCCGCCGCTTGGAGACTCCTTGTGTAGGCATGTCTCAATAGTGGATTTCGATTAACATTTTCCTGATGCACCCTACAGTCAGGACCGACGGCATGAATGATATTTCTAATTCCTTGTGACTGTAAATTAAAACTTGGTGTGATACGTGCCTGTCCCACCGGGCAGCGCACGCCATTTATAAGTGGAAAGGCGTCACATGCTTGCTGGAGTTGTTGTGGACCGGCTGCGCGAAAAATGGCCCCACAGACGCCTCCACCACCCGCGAGCTGATTGTTTGCTGCATTGACGATAGCATCAACTCTCTGATGAACAATGTCTCCCTCAATTAAATGGATGGTTCCATCGGGTGCCAAACTTCCAAAAAGCATTGTTCCGCTAACTGCTACAGCCGAGAAAACAAACAACCTTGCTATAGTATACATAATCACTCCTTCGAATTAATTATTTCCAATTTTGCATCAATTTCATAAATGTCGCAACAAGCCTCTCAGCTAGGCCAGATTAAAATCATAGCCATCATTTGACTATCTCCTTTTAAGCAAATGCTCAATAAAAAAAGCATTACCGTAATCGAATTAGGATTTCGCCTTTTCTTCTTTCTGAGAGCCGGATTGTGAAAACTTATTCCACGCAAACCATCCAAAGGCACTTACTGCAGCACATGCCGCGACAACATAAAACATTTTGTTAGAATCCGAGGAAGGAACTATCTGCCGATTCTGCCGCTGAGGCAGAACAATCGGAATCTGTTGGCTTTGTCGAGCAGGTTGAACAGGATTAGGCAGATGAGGCAGTTGCTCTGGAATCTGACGTTCTAGCACGACGCGTATGAAAGGACCGACAGTAGCAAGAAGCACGCGTTCAACAATTTGGAGGGTTGCCTGATTCCTTACTACGATAGACACATCTGTTAGTCTGGTAGCAGGATTTTGCATAAAATAATCTCTGATCGCAGTAATTCCAATCCTAGCAGCTTCTTCTACGGGGTAATTGTTATGCCCTGCACTAATCAGAGGAAAAGCAATACTCCAGCTCCCCGCTCTTTCAGCTTCTGCAAGACTATTTCTGTAAGCCTCACTCAATAGCCAAGCCCTTCGGTCATGATCTCGGTTATAGTGTGGACCTACAGCATGAATAATGGCAAACACACCCATTCTTTGCAAATTAAAACTTGGAGTACGCAAAACTTCTCCGGTACGACACCGCGAATTACCGGGCTGCATTGGAAGATGTCTATTACAAGCTTCCTCGAGTTGTCGCTCTCCCGCAGCACGAAAAATTGCTCCGCACACACCAGCGTCCATAGCCTCAAGCCGATTGTTTGCTGAATTCACGATGGCGACGGCACCTCTTGCTCGGCTAATATCACCCTCGATTAAATGAATAGTCCCACGCATCCCCAAGAGTGCTTGTCCAAAGAAAGCAAAAAATAAAATTGATAACAAGCGACACATCGTAACTCCTTCTGATTTGCTATCACAATTTTGTATTAATTTCATTTTTTTAGCAACAGTTTCCTATTGGGAAAGATACGCTATTTTGCCTTTCATAAAACCAAACGACCAATCATTTATTACACCGTATCAGGCTTACTAACTATGGATTTGATGGAAGTCTCTGGTCTTGTACAGCTCTATTTCGTGAAAGCGTAACCCAAGCAAGTAATCCAAGACAAACAGCCAAAACATACAATGGCGCTTTTGAAAGGTGGGCATTGGCTGTAAGATCGGGTTGTTGCTGACCGTGGAATAAAACCCTCACATTTCGGGCAGCTTGGGCAGTAAGAGCGTTGTGAAAAAGCCAGTAGGTAGCAAAATCACTAACTACAAAAGAAACATCCTTGACTGACGAATAAGGATTATTAACAAAAAAATCTCGAACAGCAGTAACAGCAATCTGTGCTGATTCCTCCGGATAATACGAATGAGTCGCTATACTTATCTCTGGAACAGCAACGCTCGTAAGCTCATTTTGAGCTGCCACCTGCAGACTGGATATATAAGTATTTCTCAGATCAGTATGTATCCCAAGTCTTTCAAGCCATCCAGACCACCCATCATTGCGAGCAGGCCCAACTGCATGAATAATATTTTTAACCCCCTGTCTTTGTAAATTAAAACTTGGCGTAATACATGCGCTACCTGTATGGCCATTCACACCCAATGCCCGAAGGTGATCACACAAGTGTTGGAGTTCATGCCCAGCTGCGTGAAAAAGCGCTTCATGCGCATTGCCACCTTGAGCAAAGCCATCAGAATTAACAATAGCATCTACTTTTTGCCGTGCAATATCGCCTTGAATTAAATGAATTGTTCCATGAGGATGCATACCGAAAAGTACAGATCCAGCACATAAAAAAGACAAGAAAGCTGCTCGTTTTACATGATACATGTTCGCCCCTTTAGTTATTTTTTATCATTTTGTATCAATTTCAACGTTTCAGCAACAGCCTAGATTTAAAAGCTACGCTTTGATTATAAAATCATTATGGACAACACAAGATAACTTAGGCTATTTCGATCCGTTTGCATTTTTCGACGACAAGGACGCATCCTACTTGCTAGCGCAAATAAAGAAAGTATTTTGGACAATTACATTAAGGAGTCGGATTTTTCTGTTGCTCAGGTTCTTGCCGCGTAAGAATACACAATAACATCAGCCCAAAACCAAACAGAGCAGCACCAGTAAGCACTTTTTTTAACCGGGCGGCAGACTCTGTCAAATCAGGTTGCTGCTGACGGTGAGAAACAACCTGTATATTTTGTCTTATTGTCGGGTGGGTGAAGATAGCGTGATTAAAAAGTTGGTAAGTCGTCGTGTCTCTGCACACAAAGGCCACATTTTTCACAGACGAATAAGGATTGCGAACAAAAAAATCATTAACTGCATCAATAGCAATGGACATTGTTTCTTCAGGATGCCATGGATCGGTAATTGAACGCATCAAGGGGAAAGCAACACTCGTAAGCCGACTTTGATCGGCGACGCGGAGACTCCACCTATAAGCACTGCTCAAAATTTGTTCGTCACGCAGATTCAGACCTCCTGGTCTATGTTGCAATATAACCGCATGAATTATATTTCTGACACCATTTGTCTGTAAATTAAAACTTGGCGTGATACACGCCCCTCCATCCGGACAGCGTTCTCCCGCCCCAGACAAAGGAAATTCGTTACATGCTTGCTGCAGCTCTTGTTGTCCTGCGGCGCGCGAAAAATTGCTTCGCTGAGTTCACTATGAGGGGTAAGCTGATTATTCGCAGAATTAACAATAGCATCAACTTTTTGTCGGATGAGGTCTCCCTCAATTAGATGAATTGTTGCTTGAGGCTGCACGCCAAACAACATAGATTCAAAACCTAAAATAAAAAAAAGGGAAATCGAGAACATTAAATAATACATTGTGGTCCTCCCGAAATTGATCATCCATCAATCTATACGTATTGTTTTTTTTGCAAATAGTTATGACATGCATACAGTTTTAATAATATGAGCAAGGCAACCAATTGCCTCATTAAAATCATCATTGGTAATGATATGATGAAAAAGATCCTGACCCTCATCAAGCTCTTTTTGGGCAATCGCCAATCTGAAAGCAATGGCGTCTTCATGATCCTGTGCTCTTGAAAGAAGTCGTTTATGGAGTGATTCTTTGTCAGGCGGCTTGATCCATATAAGAATGCTCTCTTCAATGTGCTTTTTTAAAGCTGCAGCACCTGCTTTGTCAACGATCGCAAGCAAGTGTTTTCCCTGAGCCATCTGTGTAAGCACCTCTTTGGGGAATCCATAGTAGGCCCCATAGACGGTGCTATACTCGACAAAAAAGCCTTCTTCGATTTTTTTTACAAATTCGGCTTCGGATAAAAAATGATAATCCACTCCCGGTATCTCACCTGAACGAGGCTGCTTTGAAGTGTAGGTAACCACCCGCTGTAAATTATACGTCGGCAAATGCTCAATAATTGTGGTGACCAAGGTGGTTTTCCCCGTTCCAGAAGGAGCAGAAATGACAAAAAGTTTACCTGATTGCATGTATGATCTTCTTAGTTCTTGTTGTTAATTATACGTAATACAGTATATCATAAAATAGATATTTCTATAAGCAGGAAATGCTAGATGAAGCAGAAAAAGAACATCATCTGGGATTTAAGTGGAACATTAGTCAAGCCAACTGAAAAGCATCTTACCCAAAAAGAGCGCGAAGACTTTTCATTTGCAATCTATATGTGGGGAGGCAAAAAAGACCCTTCATCTTTAGATAACATTGCGCTTGATCTTCTTGGCCTAATGGGTCAGCAAACTGGTTCTGAAATAATTCGGTTACATGACGGAAAACCAGTTCCTGAGATTGTATGCGCTTTTTTAGCAGGAAAAATTACCTCCGCGCAAGCGTGTCACGACACTCTGGATTTTTTCTCAACCTGGAAACTTTCAAGCGAATTGTCAGAGCCAGAACTGCAGCTTCTGGAAAAAAAGCTCTGCATTTTCTTCGATCCATTTACCTATGATCGTGTGATCGAGCCCATAAACTCAGCGGTAAAACTCGTTGCGTTAGCAGACCAAGAAGGTCACAGGCAATATATCTGTTCAAATTGGGATAAGGAATCATTCGATCTAATTTATAAAAAACTTCAGTCTCCTCTGTTTTCATTTTTTAAAAGACAGGATATTGTCATTTCTGCAGACGCTGGATATCTCAAGCCACAAAGCGGAATCTATGAATATCTCATTATTAAATGTAATCTTATCCCTTCATCATGTATCTTTTTTGATGACCAAGAGGAAAACGTTGAAGCAGCATTAACATTCGGTATTGATGGCATCCAGTTTTCTGAAAATGAAACGCCTGATATCAAAAAGCTCCTTAAGAATAGCTGATGTACCGAACGCGCATAATCTGATACACTATTTTAAAGAATTTCAATGGTTAAAAAATAGGACAGTTACGCATGGCTAATACACGTTTTCTAGCGTTTATAATTTGTTTATCAAGTTTTACCGCACAAGGTGAATCGCCAACTGCTAAAGAAACTTCGGTGTCAGCTGCAACATTTCATGAAGAGGGTACGAGATGCGGAACTCTTTTTGTTAGCTACTTTAAAAACTGGGCTGAGGAAAACTTTGCACAGGCAGAAAATATAAAGAAGCAGGCGCTCGCGCTCCAACTTGATGTTCATACTTCCATCAACTCACTTAGACCAGAAAATAGTGTAGCAGCACTAAAATGCCTGCACCATTTTTATTCTGCTATGCAAGAGAAAATTAACGCCTTTTTCTCTGATATCTGTGGTATACACGATAAACACAAAATGGGCTCTTTGTTAGAAGTCTTTTCAAAAACAAGGCTTTTTTTGGCACTCATTTTGCACACACAAAATTTTCGTGAAGTTGCCGCTATGATGTCAGCATTTCGCTGAATTTTTCTCACTGATTAAGGATTTACCTATGCTTGTTGACGATTTGCGCGAGAAAATGAAAAGCGTTGAACCTGACCTCAAGGTTATAGAAAGTTACTGGCAAAACTCACATATTGATAAGGAATTTCAGCGCCTCTATGCGATGAGCACCGAAGAAAATTTCTGGCAAAATCCCAATCAAACAGAGATATTAAAAGAGCTCACAAAAGTTCGTGTACAACGTGAATCATATCATGAGATCATGAAATCACACAAGGATCTAAATGAACTCATTGATCTCTTTGAAAATGACGAGCCAGAACTTAAAAGACTCAAAGACGACGTTTATATCTGGGCCCGTAATGTCTCTCGTTTCAAAATTACACTCCTTCTTAATGAGGAAAATGATCATAGTAACTGCTTCTTTAGCATTAATTCAGGAGCCGGAGGGACAGAATCTCAAGATTGGGCCGAAATACTCCTGAGAATGTATATCCGTTTTTGTGAACGGGAAAATATGCCTGCCGCCATTCTTGATTATCAACCTGGAGAAGCAGCCGGCATAAAATCGGCAACACTCTATATAAAGGGCAAAAATGCCTATGGCTTATTAAAAGGCGAAGCGGGTGTGCATAGGCTCGTGCGAATATCACCCTATGATGCTAATAAACGACGTCATACCTCATTTGCTGCAGTTACGGTCACTCCCGAGTCTGTAAGTGCTGAAATCACCATAGACCCCAAAGACTTGCGTATTGACACCTATCGTGCAGGGGGAGCAGGCGGTCAGCACGTTAATAAGACTGAATCGGCTGTTCGCATAACTCATATCCCAAGTGGCATCGTCGTACAGTGCCAAAATGAACGCTCACAGATTCAAAATAAAGAAACTGCCATGAAAATGCTCATGGCAAAACTCGTACAAAAAGAGAAAGAAGAGCAAAAAGCAAAACAGGCCGCCATCGAAAAAAAGAAAATCGAATGGGGTTCCCAAATCCGTTCCTACATTCTCCATCCCTATAAGCTCGTCAAAGACCACCGCACTGATGTTGAATCACAGCAGCCAGAGCTTGTCCTCGATGGAGATCTTATGAACTTCATTGAAGCAAATCTTATACGTGTGACTACAGAAGGCTAAAGGCCTGAAAGCAATTTCAGAACTGCTATACAGGAGCTGATTTAATATCTAATCCTACTAGTTTTTTAAAATAATCAAGAAGGAAACGCTTGGCACCTGAACCTATAATTAACATAAATGGAGTACATCTCTCTTTGCTATTCTTATCGGAAATAAGCTGAGGCAAAATACGCAAAATAATGCCGATTATTTCGATGGATTGTTCACTTTCTGGTCCCGTCACATTTGATGCTTTTTTAATCGCAACATGGAGCGGATTATCGCCTTCAGCATTTTTTACAAGAAAGGGCGTGCATTGTGCGAGTTTTTTTAATGCTGCGCTGTCCCTTTGTTCGATTGCATGAAAAATTGCCGCTTTGTTAGCATCGATAGAGTCAACTGTTTTCAGCATAGAATGCATTCTATTTCTCTGTGCCAGCGTTCTTGCCCACTCACAAATGTTTTTTGGATCAGCTCCACAGGCCCATAATGCCTTTAATAGAAGACATATTTTTTTCTCTAATATTGGTGGGACGCCATTATAATCCCAAGGTCGACTAATTATCGTACATAACAAGGTGCAGCCTTGCACATGACTTGCATTCAGGTCAGAAAACTTCAATAATATTCTCGACAACTCTTGGTACATCCGCGATATCGCTTGGTATACATATACATCACCATCTTTTCGACGCTCAGGCGCGGAATCATCTTTAGAATAACAAGCACAAAGATACAGAATTATTTTCTTTTGCCAATCATATTTGATGTCCAATTGGTAACCTGTTTTCAAGAGAATTCTCATATTTTCTAGCCTATCGGGCAAACAATAATTTTCACTCCCCTGCCCAATAGCTAATAAATGAGCACAATCATCTTTAAAAACCATTCCTTTGCTGAGCAACAATTTTAGAACCTCTGAAGTGCACTTGTCATATACAAACTTTAGTTTTTTCCGACATACTGGATCTTCCACTGTCTTTTCGCCATTAACGATCGATCGTAACAAAGTAATAATTTCAGGTGTCTGAACAAAAGAAGATCCCAAAAAATTTGGTAACCACTGATTTATATTATGAATCCACGTTGGGGTAATTAAGGCCATATCAATGGGTGGCAGAGAAGCCCTTGACATAGCTGATATCTGATAGGAAAAAATAGGAATCAAAAGTAAAGAGCATTTCAAGGCTGAGATTGGATAATGAGCACTATTATTCATGAATTTATATAAAATCATGATTTACCCTTCTCGCAAGATATAAAATTATAAGTAGTCTAATATGAATCGAGTGCTATATCAACTCAATTAGCAAGTATATTCCAAGGTTATTTAGCGTAAACGCATAATTAATTTCTCTTCTATAAAAGAGAATCCGAGCTAGATAAAATCATAATAGCAAATTTTAATACAAATTTTATTTGACTTAAGTAAAATTATCCTTATAATAAGAAACAGAATTGTAGTAAAAGATACCGTAGTGAGGAAAAACATGATAATGAAAACCTTTATCGCTTTAGCAAGTCTAAATTTCTTTTTTATAGTACAAGCAATGCAGAGAGAAGCACAGCCTACTGAGCTATCTGCGCAAGCAAGGCTTGAAACACAGCCTGCAGCAGAATCTTCGCATTCTGCCAGTCAACATCCATCAATCTATATAGCACAATTGTCGAGTAAAATTTACATCGAAAATTTAACTTCGGATACAATATTTGTGCACGCAAAAAACGAGGGGATCGAGCGTGATATAAAAGATATAAAACACACGGTCGCAAAGGACCAATCATATTTCATTGGTAAATTTGAAACTCTGCAGTCCCTTACTATCGTTCCTTATGGAGAAATCAAAGAAAAAATGGAAGTCTCAAAACTGACATTTGGATATATGCAAACTAAAAACCTGGTAGACTACATTAAATGTGAGCTGAACAAGTTTTTCAGTCAGGACCCAATTATTCCCTCATTTACTATAACCGTTAAATTGCAGTATGGCTTGTTGGGCTACGTTCTACCGTATCAATTTGGGGTCGAAAAAGGACATCGAGAAGATTATCCACCGCGTATTTGGGATGTATTCCCACATGTGAGAAAAATTATCGACCAGTACCCAATGGAAGATCGTCTAGATGAAGATAATGAAGCAGATGCCCAAAGGAAGTCAGACAATAACAGAAGAAACAACGCAGAAATAATAAGAAGAATAAGGCCTCATTATTTTCTTGGTGTTGAAAAAGGAGCAGAGCGTGGTCAAATTGAGCGAGAATATGGGAATTTGTGCAAAAAATGGCAACCTCGAGTTCTTGGCAACAATCCAGAAAGGGAAAATTTAGCTCGTCGCGTTCTCGAGTTTGTCAATGCTGCCTACGAATGTTTAATACATCGTGATGAATTTCAAATTAAGCTTAATACTCTCATTATGCATGAACTCGCCGCACCTACAGCTTTTGGGAGAATTAAGCATACGTTTAGTTAAAAATCTTTAGTCATTATTTGTGCCAAAAGGACTCTCCCTTATTTAGGTTTTAGGTTTTAGTCCCTTTCAATCATTTGATTCCTTGATTGTTTTCATTACTAGGAAATTAACACGGAAAGGCTAGGAAGGGGATGCTTTCCTAGTTGATTTCCTAGCTTATAAAATGCTATCTGGTTCAAATGGATCAAGAGCAAGAATGAAAAAGGCATTAGGATCCTTTTCGGAGGTACCGATCCTCTTTATAATGCCGCGATCCAACAGTTTCTTCATTCTATTGCGAGCCGTTCTTTCTGTAACTTTCATAAGTGCGGCTGCTTGACGCGTGGTAATTTCTTTTTTGATCCTGAGATGAGCAAGAAGCTTTTGTTCCCATGCATGGAGGATCATGTTGCCAGCTTTTGTTGAGTATAGAGTAACTTTAAACTCTGTACTTAAATCTTCAAATTTAGGACGTTTTACTCCCTGCTTACTGCATTCATCGATAATTCTCCTAAGGCCAGAGCCCCATTGTTCTATGATTTGCAATTCCCTAAAAACTCTTCCAATAACTCTATTGCGTAGTTTTGATGCTCCGGACAAAGCTCTCTCGATCGTTAATCCCAAGGGAAGACCGCCCGGATTAATACATTCAATTCTGTCATCAAAAATAGCGATACTAATAAATGTGCCGAGAGAAGAATAATCCGCATGGACAATAGCATTAATAACAGCTTCACGAATAGCAATAAATGAAAATTGATGTACCTTGGTATGGGCGATACCTTTGATTTCCAGAGCCATTTCGGTGTGCCTCTTAATAAATTGAATTATATGATCTACTACTTCATATAATGGTGCGTTAATTTCAACCTGGTCAATTATTTTTGATCTAGTTACACCTAAAAATCGCGCACATCTGACTTGGGAATCTGGAAAGCAAAGTAGTCTATTTTTAGCAAAAAGCAAGATTCCACCATTCGTAGGAAGAAACTTGTTAAATTTTTCTATAAATATACCCAAGCTCTCAGCCGCATAATTTTTAGTCAAAACTTTGCCTTTTTCACCAAAAACCTGTTTCGCGAGATCCCAATCAATGAATGTTTCATCCCCATCCATGTACGGTAATTCATCAAATGACATATTTTTTGAAACAAGGGTCAATGCTTGAAGGAAATGTGCATCGGCAGGCCTGTTGGTCGAACCAATTCGAATATAGGTTCCTTTTTCTGGACCCAAAGACTTCAAAAAACAAGGCCCTGCCGAATAAGGTATTCTGACAAGTAGGAGCTCTTTTGACCTATAAGTAATTATTTCTATTTCCGGCAAAATTATGGGTGCAATGGAATCAGCTATAGCATTAGACAGACGCAACTCCTCTTTAACAGGGCTATCTATACCTATTATTTCTTTTGTTGTATCACGTATACCTATGACAAGAATGCCTCCGGCAGTATTCGCAAAGGCAATAACCGTTCTGATTATTCCGGGAAGACTGTCAGTTTTTTCCTTGAATTCAAGGGACTTTCCCTCATTTTGTTTCAATAATTCTTCAATCATCTGACTCCTCAGCTGTTTTCATTACTGGGAAATTAACACGGAAAAGCTAGGAAGGCAATATTTTCCTAGTTGATTTCCTAGTTTATAAAATGCTATCAGGCTCAAAAAGATCGAGAAGAAGAATATAAAAAGTAGTAGGATCCTTGTCCGAGGTACCGATCCTCTTTATAATGCCACGATCCAACAGTTTTTTCATTCTATATGCGAGCCGTTCTTTCTGTAACTTTCATGATTGCGGCTACCTGGCGTGGTAATTTCTTTTTAATTTTTTTGAGATGAGCGATGAGCTTTTGTTCACATGCATGTAGCATCGTCTTGCTCGCTTTTGTTGAGTATAGAGTAATTTCAAATTCTGTACTTAAATTTTCAAATGTAGGGCATTTTACTACTTGCTTACCATCAGTAATTATCCTCAAGACCAAAACCCCAATACAATTTGAAATTTTTGGCAAAAGTGATAACCTCTTTAAAGAAGCTGATAATAATATTTATAACAATCGAATTGAGCAAACCTCTTATGAAAAAGTTCATCTTATTTTTTTCTCTGCTTACAAGCTTTTCTCTGTCATATGCGATGAAAACAACCGATAAAGTATATGAATATCAAAAAGATCGAGAGTTTTTGTATACTCTGTTTGAAGTTTCGGTGAGGTGTAATCAACCGCTGCTTATTCCCGACTGTGTAAAAAATGGCGTAGACATTAATCAAAGACTTCAAGGCGGCCAGCCTGCTGTTCATATAGCTCTTTATAAGCGGCAGAAAGAGCTTTTCGATATACTTATTAAGCAGCCAAGTTTTAATCCGCAAGCATGTAATTGGGGAGGGGCCACAGCGCTTATATATGCACTCACGTGCGCTGAGGAAAAAGATTACCCACACGATCTATCTTTACATTTTATTCAATCCTTACTTGCACTTGATTCTCTTGTAGTTGATGCTACTCATAACGACGGGCCGAATGCCCTTGAAGTTGCTGCCTGTTCAAACAGGGAATTTTTCACATTGATTCTTAATGCTGGTGCTCAACCGAGAGCACGGCTTCTAGGCTCACAAGCCCATTGGGTTCCGGGAGTTTCCGATCTTCTTCAAGGGAAAAATCTTGTACAAGAGGATGGTTCCTTTGGAGTAATTAAACCTGCGGTTCACTATGCAATCCGCACAAATAATTCTGATCTTTTTAATGAGGCACTTGCCAGGAAAAATTTCGATCCTAACATCAAAGATGAAGAACATAAAACACCTGTCATGGTGGCTTTGTGTATATCTCAAAATCCAAAAAAATTCCCGCCTGAGTTTATCAAAATCGTCATAAAAAAGCTCACAGACCACCCATTATTTGATCCAAATGCAATCGACAACGAGGGACAAACGGCGCTTATGCTTGCATTATTGCTTGCACGAGAAAATAAGTCACCAGCTGATCTACTCATGTGCTCGGTAAAAACGTTAGTCAACCACCCACGCACCAATATTAACATCGAAACAGGAGATAGCCGATATTCTGCGCTTGATTGTGCCCCAGTCGATATGAGATTTATTCCATTTTTATTAGAGCATGGGGCTCAACCAAGAATTCCCCGTACCTTCTACCGCGCGGAAGAAAGGAGCCCTGAACTTTTTAACTTCCTTATTGAAAATTCACCAGTTGCGGTGCATTATGCCATATTTAAAAATGACCAAGCATTGTTTGACAGAATCAGAGCTTTGCCTACATTCGATCCCAACGCTTTCTATAATCATACGACACCCCTTGGATGGTGCCTTGCCCGAGCAGTCGATAAAAACAGATCTTATCCTAAAGAATTTATTTGGCATGTTTTTATGTCGCTGCTTCACTCACGAGGCATTAATATTGAATGTGAAGATAGCCAAAAATTCACGGCCATGGGGCATGCAATTATTGCTGGTTTAGAGTATGTAAAAGAATTGCTCCGTCGCGGTGCATCAGTCGGACTCCTTGATTATAAGCTAGCGCAATGCCAAGGAGCTCCTGGAGTCTTTGATCACATAAGAAAATTGAAAATTACCATCGAGACCATTGAAGAAACTCCACCGCAATTTAGACATTTGTCACTTCCTCCAGGCACATATACCTACGAAGAAATTGCAAAAGGGACAGAAGCGAGGTCCGAAGCAGCCAAAAAAGAAAAAAATAAGAAAAACTGTCGTCATTGCAACCAACCTGATTGTGTGATACCGTGTCCTATCTGCAAACAAGTATATTACTGTTCGCAACAACATAAAGACGCTGATCGGGAAAGGCACAACGGTGAAATGCACAAGCCCAAAGAATGTGCTATCTGTCATGAATTGGAAAAACATGGCAGACAAGAAAAGTGCGGTCACACATTTCATGAGGGTTGCCTGCAACGATGGCTTAATCAGCAGAATCAAAAAATAGGTAAATCTGCGCTATGCCCTGTGTGCCAAACTTATTTAGATTTAAATACTTTCCATCAATCTGAAGGAACGCTCATGTGTATCGTGGTACCTGAAATGTTCACTCTGAGAATCACCGTACCAAGATATTCAGCTTCAAAATCCAGCGCAAAAACCAGAATTAACAGGTGAAGATGGAGAGATTTCTTGCAAAAAAATCGAGATCTGTTACTTTGAAATGTGTAGTTGGTTTACCTCTATTGAAAGGAACTTGATGCTGGTTCACCTACGGCTGTGCGCATTTCTTACAGCCTTTTCTCTTATTGGTCTTATCTGTGCTCTTCCTAAAAAAGACATCTCTCTCAACGAAACAAACAGCGGATACTATGAAAAAGGTGTCCTTGAAGGCACAAAAATTAATAATCTTCTTGATCAAAATCTGCATGGAGATACCGAAAAAGCATTTGAACTTATGTGGGGCGTAAATAAAGATGTGTACGATCTTCTCAATATCCTCCACAAGGAAAATTCTGCAAGCTCAGAGCATAAAGAGGCATTTGCTAAGTACAGGGCCTATCACCGTGGCCTGTATGATACTTTTAAGAGCTATGAACCGACCAAAGCAAAAAAGAAATCCGGAGAATTCCAAAATGCTGTGCTTATCCGCGCTCAGGAATTGCTTTTAAAAGTTACTAAAAATATTGCCGATGCACCCGATTTTAAAACGGCATATAAAGAACAATTGCGTCAGTTTAAACGAGTGATTCCTGCTTTCATGCGCAATATTAAACCGAAGACGTCTAAAACACCTTTTGTCGTCGATGAAAATGCCCCAGAATACCAAGCAGGCATTCGTGCAGGAAAAGCGGCCATAGAACATTGCTCCCTTCTTGCGCAAAATAAAAATGCGAACGTAGCATCAGCGCAAGCAACTGCTGCTGATTTAAAAAAGATAGTCCCAGGTCTTTTAAAGGGACCCCGAAGTCCTCAATATCAAGATGCCTATCGAAAATATAAGCTCTACTTTGCCGGTGCTAAGAAAGAACTAGAAGCTGCATCAATAGAGGACATTATCAAAAAATATAATGCTTCTGAAAAAACTGCTAAGAAAGTCAGACTCACCTATGCAGGCGCTCTTGATTCAGCAAACACGATTGTGAATTCTGATAATTTTTTCGAATCTTCGATAGCAGTCAGCCAGAAATGTGTAGAAACTGCAGAGAAGTTGGGTGAAGAACTATAACCCTAGATAAATGCTCTGATAAGCATCCATAGCGAGTTGGCAGCAAAGACGCCGGAACAGAATGGATAATACGCTTCCTTATCTCTAACAAGGTAAGTCGACAGGCCACCTAGGATAAGCATGAACGAGTAATTGACGGGCATAAGAATACCACCAAGTAAAAGCATTGTGTTTACTTTGAACGCTCTGAGAATGATTCCAAATATAATGCCGAGACCGACAACCAAGAGATCAAAACTTTTCACGTTAATGAGGAGCGCTCTACTTGCCGCTTTCGTGACCGCAAGTGCGCCAGGTTCTGATCCTAATCCAAATTGTGTTATATAGATCCAAAAGATACATCCTATCAAGAGACTACTTGCCAGCAACCCGAGCCATTGGTACCAATGGATCCCTGTGCGATTGATGGCGGCTAAGTAACCCATCTTGCGCCCAAAAAGGGCATCGCATGCGACTCCTCCGGAAATTTCCACAAAGGTGGAGACAAAAATCGCCTGAAAAGCACTATAGCCAAACAGAATCATTCCTGGAACCATGACAAAGGTTGCAAATCTTCCGAGTGGTGCTAAGCCCATTTCACCCGCAATATAAGCCATTTGGTAGGTGCAAATCAGCGTAAACAGAATAAGATAGAGCTGTGCAAGAAAAGAAAACTGAAAATATGATAGTACCACGCAATTAAAAACAAGCGTGAGGAGAGCAGGAATCCACGGGACAGATTTAAAAACTGAATCTTCGTGCGCCTCTTTACTATGAAAGACCGAGTTAAAAACGGATCGCAGAAGCCGTGGAACCCCCAAAAATCCCAGGCCGGCTCCATATACCACCATCCCACTACAAAAAGCAATAGTAAAGTCGTCAAGGCTTATTGTACTTCCCCCCGGTGAAATAAATTTCAGGGGAATGCCCCAGTATGAAAGCTGAAACCAGAAGGAAGGAAAGAGATAATGTAACGGCTCTATACAAAAAATGCGCGCAAGGAGTCCTAAAAATAGGGGCATTGCAATAACGTGACCTGTCACAAAGCCTATAGACCAAAACATCGGCAACTGATCGGTCGGTATAACCACTTTAGGAAGCGTAATAAGGCTTAATGAATGACGTGAAAGGAGATTCCAGGGACCTGCTAAAAACAATGAGAACGACCGTATAATCAAATATGTCGTCGTCCCGGCAAACCCAATTGCCAAAGAGACCGCCTTTTTCATATTATCAGCGGCAGTAATCATTTTAAAAACGAGCTCACCTATTGGAAAAGGAAGACCCGTCTTTACAATAAGTCCATGCTCAAACATGTGAGCCGTCACTAACCCCAATGAACCTGCGGCCAGGGCAAGCAATGTTAAAAGAAAAGCAAAATAAAGAGGATTTGCTAAAAATGTTGAAAATGCAGCCTTATCAATAAAATAGAGCGCAGGATAAGAAAACCCACAGGCAGTCGCCAAGATGCCCCCTATCCCTCCCGCTACTGTCGCAAGCCCAAGGACTTTGGCTTTTGATTCACTTGAATACCATGAGCCACAGATCCGCATAATGAGCATTCCCATTAACACAAGCGTCGGCTCTATCCAAGGACCGATAGCAGTCGCCATAGAAATATAACTCATAATGGCCGTAGAAAAAAAGGAAAGAAGAAGAGCAATACAAATAGTCAAAAAAGTCATCGGCACCTCTTACTCATTGTAATTATGCCGACCAAAAAGTAAAGCCCTTGGAATGCCCCTATCTTATCGATGAGAATAAAAATAAAAATTACAAATTAAAATTTTTGCACAAAATTATTGCGTTTTAAAATTTTAATATGACATAATAAGGGTGTATAAGCGCTTATAGTGTATACAAAAAAAACCGTATTAACAAAACATCTTTTTCAAAGGAGAAGGTATGAAAAAGGTATTATTAGCAACGATAGCTGCGTTGCTCAGCGTAGGCCTCTTAGATGCTAGACGCTGTGGATGGAATCGCTGCCGTACGAGTATGTGCAATCCTGCACCGGCATGTTCTGAAGAGTGCCCACCAAAATGCTACAAAACAGTTCAAGTTCCTTACACAGCGTACCGCTGCGAGCAAGTAGAAGTTGCTCCTATTAAGGAATTGATTCCTGTAGCGGACACTTGTGAATATATTCCGCAACCCCCAATTAAGATAGTAACAAAGAACCCGCCAATACCGGTTCCAGATACTATCACCTACAAGTGCGTACCTGATAAGTGTAAGATTACAAAGAATCCACCTCTCGTACGTTACAAGTGTCCTGCTGATTGTACACCTTGCTAATACAATCAACAGATTGATTCTTCAATAGCGAAATTCTCTATATCCCGTTCCCTAACTTAGAGTTCTAGGTTAGGGAATTTCTTCTTGTACTTTCTCCATAATGAGGACATAATAAACACAAAACAGGATGTACCATGAATATGCTCCATATCGGTATCTATGGAATTGTGCTTCAAAAAAGATCAGTTGTACTTGTGAGAAAAAAGCGCGGTCCTTATACCGGATTATTGGATTTGCCTGGAGGACGACCGCTTCATGGTGAACAACTCATTACGGCATTGAAAAGAGAAATAAAGGAAGAAACGGGCCTTACCGTACGAAACGCAGATGCTTTTTATAATCTGACTCATACGGAAAACTATACTGAAGATACAAAGGCAATTTCACTGTATCATATTGGACTTTTATATATGGTTGAAAAGTTCACGGGTACTCTGTACACCACAATAAATCATGAAGATGTTTCTGGCGCAGAATGGTATGACCTCGATCTTATAAAAAAGAAAGAATTGAGTCCATTTGCAGCTTTTGCAGTCCAAGTTATTGAGAAGGGCTCCTTAGTAATGATGGAATGACTTCCTTACCGCACTTCTCCGGACCAGCCTTGATTCAATCTGCAAACATCAACGCATGAAACTGTCTTTGACTTAAGGCCGTTGTCACAGAAACAGTCAGCTCCCTCTTTCGTTTTTTCCATCCAGCCAGCATCAGATCCACAAATGTCACAATAAGGAGCCTTAACGGAACCATCGTTACATTTACAATGAACCTCATTTGCTGCTTGCACAGTACAGCCGGTCAACAAAGCCAAAGCTGCTATGAGTAATGATCTCCTCATAATTTTTCCTTTCAATGACATAAAGCCCTCTAAAAATAATGTAGCAATAGAAGCACCTTGTTTACAATTATTTCTATAAGAAAATATCTCGACTTCATTATTTTTTTGAGGGAAAAAGCTTGAAACTATCCGGGATTTTACCAGGTCCTGACATGAAATGCATGTGCAGGTGAAAGACTTTTTGGCCTGCCTCATGGCCGTTATTGATAACCAGCTTAAATTCACGCGTCCCCAGCTTACAAGCTAGTTTTTGAGCCATTTTGAACATCTCTGCTCCAATGCTATAATCATGTAATTCTAGTAGATCTTTAATATGGCACTTGGGAAAAATTATATAATGTATAGGGGTTCGAGGTCTTTCGCTTTTTATCACCATCAAATCTTTTGTCTCAGCAATGATGGTCGCAGGACGCTCATGGGCGGCAATCTCACAAAATACGTCTTTAAAAGCATTTTTCTTTAAAGCGGCAGACATTGTTCCTCTCATTGGCGCCTTAACGGAACCATCGTTACCTATACAATGAACCTCATGTACCGCCTTGACAGGACAGCCGGTCAACAAAATCAGAGCTACTATGAGTAAAGATCTCCTCATAAGTTTTCCTTTCGGTGACATAAAGCCCCTCTAAAATTAATGTAGCAGCAGAAGCACTTAAATTACAATTATTTCTATAAGAAAATATTGTGATGTCAGTATTTTTTTGAACAACTATGCTGATTCTAAAATTCAGGGACGTTGGCGCCTGCGAGGAAATGCATGTGAAGATGAAAGACACGTTGGCCAACTTCATAGCCATTATTGATGATGAGCCTAAATTCCTGAGCTCCTTCTATTTCACGAGAGAGTTTGTCAGCCATTTGGAGCATTCGTGCCCCGACGGTCCAATCGGCAAGATGCGTTATATCTTTATAATGGACCTTTGGAATAATCAACAAATGAATAGGCAGCTTTGGATAGAGATCCTTAATAACGAGTATATCCTCGTTTTCGGCTACAATCTCAGCTGGTGCCTCATGTGCCACAATTTTGCAGAAAATACAATCGTTTAGCATAGTCTCATGTTCGTTTTGGTGCCGGGGGTCGGAGTCGAACCGACACGGTATCGCTACCGCGGGATTTTGAGTCCCGTGCGTCTGCCAATTTCGCCACCCCGGCACAGTTTATTCCATCATAACGAAATTGAACTATGCTGTCGACTTCGGCATCTATCACTAAGCCATTGGGCCCTGAATAAGAAATGAAAAGCTTATAACGGGCATGTAAACCGCAAAAATTAGTGCTGCTATGAGTGCCCCTAAAATCAATAACAAAACCGGTTGTACAAGAGCGACAGCTGTATCGATTTTTGTATACAGATTCTTTCGAATAAGTGCAGCCGCATGCTCACAGAGAGACCCGAGCTTTCCTGAAACCTCTCCAAACTTCATCAATGTCTCAGTCTCTGAATGAGTGAAGAGACTCTCTTTCCAGGCATCTGATAAAGCTCTTCCCCCTTCCAAGGCTTGTATGCACCGGATGATTTCGCACTTTACTACGGAATTTTCAAAAGAATCTCTGCAGTGAATCAGAGCTTGATATACCGGTATACCTGCTTTTACTTGCATGCCAAGCATGCGTAAGATCCTTATTTGATAGAGTGCATTACTATATCCCGATATACATGGTGCCAGAAAGAGCAGTCGGTCCTTAATTTTTTTACCATGCTCAGTTCGTAACAAGTGTAGAAGAACTACGCCCAACAATCCACATACTGCTAATAACCATAATACCTCTTGTGATCTCACGAAAGAACTTATTCTAAAAATAGCTTTGGTGAGCCAAGGCATTTCTGCCTGATATGCAGCAAAATAACGTTCAAATCTCGGGATGATAAACAGGAAAACACTGAATACTGTTACTAAAAAAAAGAGACCGGTGATAAAGGGACCTCTCAAGGCGCTTCTGAGCTTTTCTTTAAACTGCGCTACCTGTACGGCATACTCGACAAGAGCTGCGAGAGAATCAACTAAATTACCGGTCTTTTCACCAATCGTTAGGAGGGAATATGTCATTTCATCGCCCATCGCGTGGATTTTGAGTGCGTGACTTAAAGGCATCCCTTCTGAGATAAGCCTCGCTATATCTTCGTATATGGCTCGCATGAGAGGATTTTTTGCTGACAGAGTAATCAGGATAACTGCATCATGCAGGGGCATATGTGCTTCAAGAAGAGCAGACAGATGAAATAAGAAACGCTGCCATACATGGCTTGTTGGGCGGGTTATTTTTCGTTCTATTGCGAAAACCAGTCCAACATCATTTTTGAGCAGTTGAAGCTTAAGATCTTCAAGAGAATGAGCAAAGAGCAATCCCTGATGCAAAGCACCGCCAAGATCGATGCCTTTCCATGAATACAGCGCCATAATTGTTTTTATAGTGTTTTAGTTTCTATTGCAAAGCCCAGTTTATTGATAAGCTCATCATGCGTCAATGGCAAACTAATTTTGATTTTTTTATTCCGCGTGGTCATCCCTGAGATGATGGTAATAAGATACTGAGGACAATGCAAAGCATGTGCAAGCAGCTGAATAAGCTCTTTATTGGCCTTTCCTCCTTCTGGAGAGCTTTTAAGATAGGCTTTGAGCTTATTTGAAGCATCAAGACAAAATGTCGCTCTACCTGAGCTGGGAATTACCTTTATTTCGAGTATGAGAGCCATCACATTTCATTAGTTAAAAGTGTCTGAGTTTGTCATATCTTGATCGATCATATATACTTGAAGTATAAATAAATTCTATTGTATTATACTAGGAAAACTCTGGAGAGGTGGCTGAGTGGTCTAAAGCGCTTGCCTGCTAAGCAAGAGTCTCGGAAACGGGGCGCGAGGGTTCGAATCCCTCCTTCTCCGCCAGAATTTATTAAAAATTTATGCGCCTATAGCTCAACTGGATAGAGCGTCAGACTACGGATCTGAAGGTTAGAGGTTCGACTCCTCTTAGGCGCACCATATTATGGAGAGATGGCTGAGTGGTCGAAAGCGGCGGTCTTGAAAACCGTTATCTCGAGCGATCGGGATCGAGGGTTCGAATCCCTCTCTCTCCTCCACTATACCTACATACCAACTTACCCACTGTTTGCATTGATCTAAAGGTACAACCCTCGAGCTTCTTGACTAGTATAAATTTTTTTGGCATCCTATACTCAGAATCTAATCTAATTCGAAATGATTATTGAAAGGATAGAAGATGATACTTAGATCTTCTCGATTTATACAATTTTATTTTACAAGCCCACTTTTCTCTCTCGTCTTCTTTTGGCGTTAAGCCACTTCTTTTAATCTACTCAAAAACCCTTATATACACGTGGCCTTCGGGCCAATAAAACTATCATTGCTCACGGGAGCAGTCTGCGCTCTATACGCAGTCATATTTACCTACCTATGCCATGAGTGAGACCTCATTTTTACATCTGGCTCCGGGTCTTACTCGGGCATGGGGTGATTGAAAAATTAGTAATAAGATAAGTAAGTGTAAGGAATAAAAACATGAATATTCTCCTAAAAACCATAGCTGTGCTATGTATTACTATTTCACTCCAGGCGATGGAACAGAATTTTGCTGTTCAGATCGTCGATCAAAATAATGGGCAAACGTTGGCAGAACATCGTATACCAGGATCTCTCATCTCGGTCTTCGGTGCTACACCACGCTATAGCTCATTTGTACGTTTTATTGAACTTTTAAGAGAGCATCTTATTCAGCTCAATATCCATTTCAGTCGCAGCAAGAGACTTAAACATGTTCCTCGCATCATCGAGCATGCGATGAAATCTTTTAGGTCTACTTGTGCAACGAGCCCGGCCGAAGTATTGGACGCTCTGCCCTTCCAGGCAAAGGTCGATCTCTTTCTCCGACATGGCCTTAAGCAGCGTCTTTTGAGAGAGAATTTTAAAAGCTTGATGGGCCATGCACAAGGTATGACAAATCAAGAAACTACTCACAATCAACTTGTGCATCTTTTTTTACCGAGCTATTTTGATGACTGTAATTATGTAGGCCAATTACAGGAATGTCCCTGGCAATGCTGAACGAGCAGCTCAATTGGATAAAATTCTGGAATGTCCCTGGCAATGTTGAAAATGAAATAAGACCACTTACGATGCATAAACTGCATCTTTTTCTGCACGTGTGTGCCCAGTTTTATAAAGAGCTCTATGCGCACAATGCTCAGCTTAACCTCTCTGTTGCTCTCGTCATTCCTCACATGAGGTATTTTTCACAACTCATGCAGCTTGCGCAAGCGAGACCTCTGTCCAACGCAGAAAAAGAAGAAAGTATAGTCATGGTATTAATCAACGAAATCTTACCTCAATGCCCAAGCATTCCGGTATTGATCAATCAAGATCACGCCGAGCTTGATTCGCTTGTAACTCTTTTAAACAAAAGAGTCCCAGACAAAGAAGTGAGAAAAACCATACTGTGTATCTCAACAGGAACAAAAGCAACAACCATTTTTAACCCATACGTATTGAAGAAGGACCACAATTATAATGACTACCATGTGAGTCCTACAATTACCCCAATACTTTTAGCCTCGTTAAAAAGTCATATTAAAACGGAGAATTCTTTATGAAACTGACGCTATTATTTCTTTTTTTGCCACTTCTCGTGGCAGGAAACTACCTTTTGTATCGGAGCATCCATGTGGATGCTCCGCAAGATGTATTTGTGCATACGGCGACATCGTTTAACGTGCCCGTACAGTGCTCAAAACTTGGGTTACTTGGTTGTACTCCTCATCCAGCAAATTATTTAAAGGCCGGAGGAACTAAGTTAGATCTCAAGCTATCTGATTTTATCGATATTGAGGATTTAAAAGACTCTTTCACTCAAGCACTAAAACTCTGCGAGCAACATCACATAGACCATCTACTTATTGCATACTTACCGATCTATTTTGTTGAAACACGTTCGATTTTAAAGGAACGCTTTGTCCCTGAGTGTCAAAGATTCTTTCAATCTATTGGACCGCAAATAAAGGGACTAATTGCTTCCTTAAAGAAAGAGTTGAATATCGCTATACCGGTAACTTTGATAATACCAAGCGCACATGTCCTTGAAAGAGTGCCAACAAGGGTACTGGATGATGATGATCGAATTCGCTATTCGATCAAACAGTTCCCTATTTTGAAGGGCATAAACGAGTCGAGTTTAAACACGATAATTATTATCAATAACCAAGATTCTGACCAAAATGAGCAAATTATCAGCTACTTAAAATACGAATATCTTTTCGAAAAAAAGCTCTGGTATTTGAGCGTTGAAACAAAGAAAAAACGATTTCATAAATACCTATGATACAATCTCTGCTGGATGGATAAATCTTGTTTTAGAACAGGTCATAACATTATGCTCATTATAAGCAACTATACAGATAGATGAGGAAAGACCTTATGATATTTAATGAAAACATCATTGAATTGGCTCGTAAAAATACCTTCTTTCGCCAAGTCCTTTTTACGACCGAACGTACCCAGTTAGTGTTAATGGCGATAGATCCTGGCGTTGATCTTGGCGATGAGATACATAAGGCAGATCAGATTCTGGTTTTTGTCGAAGGCGAAGGACAAGCAATCTTAGAAGGGAAGACGTCTTTAGTTACAGTAAACAGCCTCGTTGTAGTTCCCGAAGGGACCAAACACCGTTTCAAAAATATCGGTTCTGGGCAGCTAAAACTTTTCACTTTCTATGCCCCTCCACAGCACAAAGAAGGTACAGTAGATAAAACACAGAAAGATGCTGAACGCGAGAAACACTAAAAGATAAGCATGACTCTTTACCAAAAAAATTGAGCAGGAATAGATATCCTGCCCAATTTTTTTAAAAATTAATTTAATTTATGCAGCGGCGGCCGGCGCTCCGGTGTCAACTGCGAGAGTGTTATATAAGTACCACGCGGTTCCTAAAAACGCCGCCGTTCCTAAAAGAACTCCTACCGATGATAAATCCTGTTTCTTTGTATCCTTTATTAACGGAATCGGCCGAGGTATAACCACTGGTGTCACCGGTTGTGGTGGCACATTCACTGGCGCCACAGGTACGACTGTTGGAGGCGGTACTACCGCAGGTCTAACAACTGATGGGTTTGGTAAATTCAAAGGCGTTGGGGCAGGTACCGGTGGTATCACTAATCTGTTTACTGGCGGAACCGGCGCGACGTTAGGTAATGGATTGACCGGTGCAACGTTAGGTAGAGGATTGAGCGGCGGTCTTCTAAGTGCATCCTCAGCGTCTTTTCTTCGTCGCTCCGTCTCTTCATTTGCCCTTCTTTCAGCTTCTTCTCTTGCTCTTTGCTCAGCTTCGAGCCTAGCTTTTCTTTCAGCTTCTTCTCTGCTTGCTCAGCTTCGAGTTTAGCTTTTCTTTCAGCTTCTTCTCTTTGTTCAGCTTCGAGTTTAGCTTTTCTTTCAGCTTCTTCTCTTTGCTCAGCTTCGAGTTTAGCTTTTCTTTCAGTTTCTCTTTGCTCAGCTTCGAGTTTAGCTTTTCTTTCAGCTTCTCTTTGCTCAGCTTCGAGTTTAGCTTTTCTTTCAGCTTCTTCTCTTTGCTGAGCTTCGAGTCTTGCTTTTCTTTCAGCTTCTTGTCTTGTCTTTTGCTCAGCTTCGAGTTTAGCTTTTCTTTCAGCTTCTTCTCTTTGTTGAGCTTCGAGTTTGCTTTTCTTTCAGTTTCTCTTTTGCTCAGCTTCGAGTTTAGCTTTTCTTTCAGTTTCTCTTTGCTCAGCTTCGAGTCTTGCTTTTCTTTCAGTTTCTTCTTTGCTCTTTCTTCCCTTGCTAGTTGCAGAGCTGCTGCGTAGTCAGCTTGCTGTTGTCGTGGCACTGGACTATTTGAACTAGATGAAGCTGCAGCCGCTACCGATAATGGCGATGTAGATTGGGCTGTTGGGTTGAGGCCCGCAAGCCGACGAGGTTGTAAGACTACTTTACATCTTTGATAAATTTGTTTTACAGAATCAAATTGCTCATAACACCTTGACCATTTTCACTTGTTTCAAAAAATTGTATTAAGTCACTCGCATCTCGCACTTCAGGGCCTTCGCTATTCGATCTAGCTAGTACTTCTTGTGCAAATGCATCGACCCAGTTGCACGTCTGAATGGTTTGTCTCGATGTTATTGAAATTACATTGTTTTTGAAGCAAGAAAATACTTCCTGAGGATTTTTACTTTCAAGATCTGCACGTAATGCGTCTCTCAGAGCACTTGCATATCTGTCCTCAATCTCTCTAATAAAAGTAATTAGCGTTGTCAAATTGCTTTGAAATAAAGCAATTTTTCTTCTGTGAGGTTTAATTGAGTCAAGAATCTTCACATACTCTTCTCGACTCAATGCATTTGACTCAATATAAGGCAAAAATCTTTCCACAGTCTGAATTATTTTTAGCCTAGTAAGACCTACCGTCCCATTATAGCGGCTCAAAGTTACGTCAAAAACATTTGCCAAACTAGCAATAGTATTGGCTTGAGCTAAAGCTCGAGATTGAGCCACTTCGGCAGCCCCTTCGCCCTCTACTGCTTCATTTGCTCTATGATAAAGAACATCAATCGCTTGCGTAAGCCGTGTTGGATCTTCTGCATCGATGATAGCCTGCCCAGCCAAAAGACACGACGTTTGCATTGCGTTCCCTACATTCGCTACGCCCTCACGAATATTTGGATCATTTTGCCGTCTGGATCCATTGCTTTGGAACAGCTGACCAAAAAATTGCTGCATTCCCATTAGATCTAAAACTGGACAAGAAAATAGCACAACTATAAAAAATCGAGTAACAAGTGTCATATATGATCCCCCGAAAAATGGTTTTTGAATTTGAACAGTAATTCGATTATAACACTCAAAAAAGACCTCCACAACTTCATTTTATTTTGATAGTAAGGCTTATTTAGCTTAAAAAAGCTTGATCAACTCACTTTTCTTGATCCCATACTTGCTAGCTGGTCTAATCCATTTCGATTTAGATACTATTAGAAAGTACTTATTCTCATTTGCTTATCTACATTCTTAAATACGATTCTTTTCTTCTTATATCTAGCAGAGCTAGATCTATTAGGTACAACAAGATGCTTTCAGAGACTGAATGCTCCAGCACAAGCTGCGAGCAATAATTGTTCTTTTCACTCAAAATCAGATGAACTATCATTAACATCAGATTGCGTAGATCTAGATCTGGAGCTAGAGCTTGCCATGCGTAATAATGGATGTTCGAACAATAAATTAGTTCGAGGCCGATTCAATGGACGCCGTTCACTTAAATCAATTACTGGGCGGCTGCTATTAGCTTTTGCGTAAAACATTACAACAATATCGCATTGGCTATAAAGCTCTTTCACCAAGTCGAACCTCTCAACACATGCTTTTGCCTTTTGATTTGTCCTAAAGAATTCTCCAAGTTGCCTCGCGTCTTCTAGATCTGGCTTTTGGCCCTTTAACTGTTTCGCTGCCATCACTATGTATTCATCCAGCCAAGGTACATCCCTAGCTGCTAATTGTATTACCGTGTTCTTGAAATGAGTAAATGCCGCACTGTCTTTAGAAGCGAGTTCGACTTGCAGTTCTTTTAGGAGTTCTTGCTTATATTCCCAATCAAGTAATGCAAGAAGCGGTGCGAAAATAATCGTAAGATTTGAATTCAAGGAAATTACTTTTCTAAAAGGATTTACTACATCAAGAATAATTGCATAATCTGAGTAATGTAATTGACGAGGGCGAATGTAGAACATTAATCTCCCCGCAGTTTCGATTAGCTTGTATTCATTACGAGGAAAAATATAAAACTCCGCAATTTCTTGATCAGTATAACATTCCACTATTATTGATCGCAAAATGTTAGCAAAACCTTGAATTACTTCATGCACAGAAGTATCTGGATTATCAGTTTCTGCTAAAAATTTGTTCATAGCGCTTACAAATGCTTGTTGGCTCTTGGCATTAACAACATCCCTTGCATCGTCAAGTACTACCGTTGACTGGAAAACTTGGCCACGCTTTACTATTTCTGCATGAGTTAATCCATTTTGAGGGACCCAGCAATCCCTGCTCATTCCTATCAAATTCAAACCGGTAAAAATGAAAAGCGACACAGTAAAAAGACGAATGGTAAGTGTCATAAAGTCCCCCTGAAAATTGGTTTTGAAATATCACTAACAATTCAAGCGTAACAAATGTAAAAAAAAATCATAGTACCGAGGCGGCCCATTTTTATTTTTAACCAAAATTAAGATATGCTTAGCTTAAAAACGTATGAATGAGCTCATTTTTCTTGGTTACATACTTTTTGTTAGCATAGCAAGCTTAATTGCATTACGCCTTGGCAAGGAAGCGCTTACTGCTCTTATTTGCATAGAAGCGGTGCTGGCAAATATTTTCGTGATGAAACAGATCAGCCTTTTTAATCTTGTGGCCACCGCATCTGATGCTTTATCAGTTGGAGCAATGCTCTCTTTAAACCTTTTACAAGAGTATTATGATAAAGCGAGTGCGCAAAAGGCCATTTGGATAAGCTTCTTTTGTTCTCTTTTTACCACGATTATCACATTATTTCACCTTGCTTACATACCAGCAGCTACAGATGTTTCTTCTCATTTATTCGATGCGTTATTAAGCCCACTTCCTCGAATCGCAATCGCATCTCTTTCAGTATATTTAGCGGTGCAGTATCTTGATACCGCGCTGTACGGCTATTTAAAGAATTTGTTTCACAAACGCTTTTTTATCATAAGGAATTATAGCTCTCTCATGATAAGCCAATTGATAGATACCATTCTCTTCACCTTTCTTGGTTTATATGGACTTGAAGGTTTTACCAACCTTGAGACGCTCGTTACGATAATGTTCGTCAGCTATATCATGAAAATCATTATTATCCTCATTTCTGTTCCCTTTGTCCGAGCAGCACGTTTGTTCTATGAGGAAGCAGTATGAGTTATTTTCGCTTTGAGCTTATTCATCAATCAAAAAAGTCTCGTGCTCGCGTAGGACGAATTCATACTCCGCATGGTATTATTGATACTCCTAATTTTGTGGCGGTGGGAACAAATGCCACACTCAAAGCTGTCGATAGTGTGCTTGCAAGCAATCTTGGACTGCAATTGATATTTTGTAATACCTATCACTTACTTGTTCATCCAGGTGTCGAAGTCGTTCGACAAGCAGGCGGGCTTCATCAATACATGAATAGGCCCTATCCAATTATTACGGATTCTGGTGGATTTCAAGTATTCAGCATGGCGTATGGGACGGTAAAAGAGGAACTTAAGAGTAAGGGCATTAAGCGGCATACAGAGGCAGTCGTGAAAATTAGCGAAGAAGGTGTGCTCTTTAAATCATACCGCGATGGCAGTCAGATTTTGCTTACCCCTGAGTCATCTATCCAGGCACAAAAGGCACTCGGAGCAGATATTATTATTCCTTTCGACGAACTTCCTCCCTATCATATTAATCCAGCGAAACTCAAAGAATCGCTCGATCGTACACATCGCTGGGAAGAACGCTCTCTTATTGAGCATCTAAAAAGTCCACAACAACAGGCTATTTATGCGGTCATCCATGGAGGGATTATTCCTGAACTTCGGGCGTTAAGCGTTAAAGTGTTGTCATCGTTTCCTTTTGATGGGTTTGCTATTGGTGGTAGTGTCGGAAAAAATCGAAAGGAAATGACCGAGATGCTTGCGTATCTTGTCCCTCTTCTTCCACCCAATACACCTAACCATCTTCTGGGAATTGGAGACACAGACTCAGTTTACGCCTGTATTCGCTTGGGAATTGATACGTTTGATAGTTCTCACCCGACACGATGCGCTCGTCACGGGTTACTGTTAAAAAGTAAAGACAGCGTTAAAATCCTTCAAGGACGGTATAAAACACAGTTTGAGCCTGTTGATCCGACCTGCGAATGCTATACCTGCATTCATTATACTGCTGCCTACCTTCATCATCTTTTTAAGACGAAGGAGATCACAGGACTTGTTCTCGCAACAATCCACAATCTCCATTTTATGGTCCGACTCATGAAAAACTACCAACGAGCAATTATTGAAGGGACTCTGTAATATGGAATGTAAACGAATCAGTTCACTGGATAATCCGCTCATTAAACAGGTAGTGCGCCTTCATGAGGCAAAGGAGCGGAAGCTTACACAGTTGTGTCTCGTCGAGGGCGTTCGAACGATTGAAACTGCCCTTACAGGTTTAATGCTGCAGACAATCTACTGTACTGATGCTCAGATTGAGGAAGCACGGCGCCTCACCGATGAGCGATCCATAATCTGCGTCACAGACTCTGTCATGAGAAAAATAAGCACAGCAACTACACCAAGCGGTATGCTCGCTGTGTGTAAGATCCCTCCTCAACCTCCCTTTTCAACATTATCCCGAGGACTTGTGTGTGCACAGATAAGTGACCCAGGCAATATGGGTACCCTTATTCGAACTGCCGCAGCCTGCGGTATCTCGTCCGTCGTGATTGTTGAAGGTGTTGATCCTTGGTCTCCAAAAGTAACTCGCGCAAGTGCAGGAACTATCGCTCAAGTTTCCGTATTTCAATGTGATTGGTCAACGCTTATCGCGGAAAAAAGAAAGCTTAAGCTTTATGCGCTTGTGGTCGAAGGAGGCAACCAAATTGAGAAGGTTGAGAATGACAATGCTCTTCTCGTTGTTGGTAATGAAGCACGAGGAATCCCTGATGAATGGTTAAAATCCTGTGATGAACAGATCACCCTCACCATGCCTGGTGGAACAGAAAGTCTCAACGCAGCGATAGCTGGATCAATCGCACTGTACCTTACCTTTGTTAAGAAAGGTAGCTAAATGATGTTTAAAAGAACTGTTCTTTTGATATGTTTGCTCATTGCGGCGATCAGCAGCATGGTGATTCGTTACTACTTTGTCCAGCCGGCAGAGCGCTTTTCTTTTCCTCGCATTGAGTCTTATGACGTTATTATTCCTGAAGTCATCTCACAGGCAGGTCCACAAACACTCATTCTGTTTGATATTGATGATACATTAGTAGTGACAGATGTGCCCGATTTTGATCAGACACCGTGGTATTTCAAAACACTCCTCCTTTTCAGACATCCATCATTACTCATCCCGAGCACATTTGAGCATTATTTCAGTATGATATGGTCAAAAGCATCATTTAGCGTCATTGAACCGATTCTTCCTAAATTTATTAATGAAGTAAAGAGCAAAGGTTGCATCGTACTTGCATGCTCAAGTGTTGAGTCTGGCTCATATGGGATCATAAAGAGCTTTCCTGAACAGCGCTACCAGGCATTAAAATCAATTGGCATAGAATTTACACAAACGTATCCAGATGTAAGTTTCGATGCACTGCCAGAATACAGAGGCACGTATCCTCTCTTATATAAAGGCATTCTTTGTTGCAATCAACAAAAGAAGGCAGTAGTTATAGCCGCATTTTTAGAGCATTATAAGATCTCTCCAAAACTGCTTATATTTTTTGAAGATAGCGCAAAGACGCTCACTTCAGTCGCTCAGATGTGCCGGCAGAGGGTCATCTCGTTTCAAGGGTATTTATTTGTGAGAAAGCCAAAACCGTGGGATACGCAGAGGGTATTAAAAGCGTTCGACCGTGTTATCAAAGAAGAGAGCTGATCAACACCGCCAGCATTTATAATTATACTTGCGCTTTTAGTATCACGTTTGTTCCTTATTGACTACGCACCCATAAACAAATTAAGTTGATTCTTTCGAGATTCCAACACCCCGCACAGGAAATTGTTGCTGTCAATCGTTATTTGCAAATTTTTGGACAATTTAGGGAATCCATTGTACAATTTGTCCAGAAATCTTGTTTTAAATGATTTGCAAGGAGCTTTATGATAAGAAGGGACATTGCTAAAACTTTAGAACGATTATCAAAGACTTTCCCAGTTATTGCAATTTTAGGACCGCGACAATCGGGAAAAACGACTATTGCAAAGGCTTTGTTTAGCAATCACACCTATCTTTCCTTCGAAGAAATAAAGGAATCACGTGAAGAAGCTATTGATGATCCGCAAGGATTTTTGCAGGCACATACTAATGAATACGGCATAATTTTAGATGAATTTCAGCATGTGCCCTCTTTGCTTTCTTATATTCAATTGTATGTTGATAAAAATCGCAAGCCAGGATTTTTTATATTAACAGGTTCCCAGAATTTCCTGATGAACCAAGCAATTACACAAACACTCGCGGGAAGGGTCGCAATAGTTAATCTGTTACCTCTTTCTATTGGTGAACTATCCCATGCTCACCTATTACCAAATTTTATTGAGGAGCTTATATTCAATGGCACGTATCCAGAGAAATATGTGAATCCTCAGCTCGATATCTTAGATTGGTACCAAAATTATATAACTACGTATCTTGAAAGAGATGTGCGGGATATAAAACGGGTAGAGAATTTATCGACGTTTCGTAAGTTCATGCGTCTATGTGCCGCACGGGTAGGCCAGATTCTTGATGTAAGTTCATTATCGAAAGATGCCGATATTGACGCAAAAACAGCACGGTCCTGGCTCTCCGTGCTTGAAGCAAGTTACATACTTTTTACGCTGCAACCCTACTCTGAAAAGTTCACGCGGAGATTGATCAAAAGCCCAAAATTGTTTTTTTTCGATGCAGGGTTAGCTGCATCGCTCCTTGGCATTGAATCTCTCGAGGAAATAAAGTTAAGCAGGTATCGAGGAAGTCTAGTCGAATCACTTATTATGTCTGAGATTGTCAAACTTTATTTCAATCATGGACGCCTTCCAAGAATCTATTTTCTTCGCGATAAAAATGGCCACGAAATTGATTGTGTTATAGAAAAAACCGATAGGCTCATTCCCATCGAAATTAAAGCTAAAATGACCGCATCTAAAGGCCTTTTTGATGACCTTTTATACTGGAAAGATGTAGCTCAAAAAGAAGATATTGCCTTTCCTGATGGATTTTTAGTCTACACAGGTGCCGAAACTCAAAAACGCTCATATGGCACATTTCTCAGTTGGAAAGATATTGATGAACTCGAAAACATCATAGTACCTAAAGCTAATAATATCTAATGTAGCGAATCAAAAAGAGACCTCGTTTCCCAAATCCTCGTCTGACATGAGAGATAGCGATATTTTTTTCGAAAAAACTGAGCGATACCACCCTCTTATCAGGATAAAAATTATAACTATATCCCTGGGATTTGCAGAAGGCATCAAGAGCATGCAACCATGTTTTCAAAGAAAACAACGGATCAAAAAATGCAGCATTTATAATTATGTTTGGGCTTATCTAGAGTAGATACTTAGTTTGCAAAGATTCAAACATAAAACTCTATTCACAAATTTTATATACGTATTACACTGGAAAAAGTTGATAAAGTTATCGATGAAAGAGTGGTATGTCTCAATCACATAAATTATCCTTGCCTTCTGCGATTTTAATTAATATTAATATCATGCTTGGTTCAGGCATTTTTATCAATACGGTACTGCTTACGAAGCAATCAGGGAGCTTGGGAGCTTTTGTTTATCTTTTTGTTGCGCTCCTGCTGTTGCCTCTAATCCTGGCGATAGCAACACTCCTTCATCATCATCATGAATCAGGGACATTCTATGACTTTGGCCGGGATGTTTCTCCTTTTTTTGGTTTTATAAGCAGCTGGAGTTACTTCACTGCGAAATTGTGCACATCTGCTTTGGGAATCCATGTATGCCTCTCTTTCTTACAAGAGATTATTCCCGCGCTCAAAATAATACCGATTCTTGCGTTTGATTCAGCCGTAGTCGTTCTTTTTGCGCTCTTAAATCTTATGAATCTTAAAGTAGGGAAAAGTATCCAGTATAGCTTTATTTTTATTAAGATGGTTCCTATCCTTTTTGTGATTCTGACCGGTGTATTCTTCCTGAGCGGTGGAAATTTTGGTGAAGGCACGCTTCTCTGGACAGGAGTTCCGCTCTCTGTTCCCCTCGTCCTTTTTGCATTTGCTGGGTTTGAGGCGAGCTGTTCACTTAGTACACGCATTCAGGATGCAAAAAGAAACGGGCCGCGGGCAATTTTTATATCATATGCTATAGTGGTCACTATCATTTTTCTTTATCAATTATTATTCTACGGCGCCCTCGGTATGGCTCTTGGAAAACTTGCAGGCGGGTATCTTGAAGCATTTCCTGCTTATCTCGGCAAAGTGCCCTTTTCTGACGAATCGTTCAAAATGACTGTGCAAAATATTCTTCATATTGCTATTGCTTCATCATCCTTAGGTGCAGCCTATGGTGTCATGTATACCAATGGGTGGAATCTGTACACGCTTGCACAAAATAACCACACCTTCGGCAGAAGATTTCTCACAAAACTAAATTCTCATGGGGTACCAGCAGCATGCGTCCTTACCGAGGGATTTATTGCGCTATGCTATCTCCTTATTACTCAAGGAAACCAAGTTCCACTCCAGCAGGTAAGTGCTCTCGGTGGCACCATTGCCTATACGCTGAGCTCCATTGCTCTGCTTATTTTAAGTTACGCCAATCGTCGATCCCTTCTTATTTCGATACTTAGCCTGGGCAGCTGTGCTCTTCTTATAGGCTCATTTATATGGACCATTGTTGTAAAAGGTCCAAGTCCGTTACTTCTCGTATTTATCGCCCTGCTCATCTTTGGGAGCTTTATGTTTTTCAAAAAGCACAATCCCGATAGAGGGCTTGAGGTGTTCGAAAAGATCTAACTATCGCAACTTGAGCGTCATAAGCGCAACCAGACAGAGCACAAAAGAAATAATCGTAAACCGTGTGGTAATTTTTGCTTCTTGCCAGCCCAACATCTCAAAATGATGATGAAGTGGTGCCATCTTAAAGATACGCTTTCCCCAGAGCCGAAAGGAAAGTACTTGAATAATAACCGAGAGCGTTTCCATGACAAAGAGGCCGCCCGCTATCACGAGAAGTAATTCCTGTCGTGCCATAAGAGCCATAAATGCTAGTCCACTGCCAAATGCAAGGGAACCAACATCCCCCATAAAAATCTGTGCGGGATATGCATTATACCAGAGAAAGCCTAATGATGCGCCAAAAAGCACTGCTCCTAATACTGCGATCTCGGACGTCGGGGTAAATGGGATATTTAAATAAGCAGCGAATGCCGCATTGCCAGCCACATAGCAAATGAACGAAAATGTTGCAAAATTCGTAAGCAATGATCCGATTGCCAGACCATCAAGACCATCGGTTAGATTTACGGCGTTACTTGTGCCAATAAGAACTAACATTGCCCACGGAATAAGAAATAGTCCCAGCTCAGGAGTGAAATTTTTAAAAAAGGGAACACAGATTCCCGTGGGCGGTTCAACCAGCCAATACCATGCAGCAGTTACAAGAAAGCTTACTGCGAGCATTGCTTGAATTTTATGGGCTTCCCCGATGCCTTTTCGTGATCGAATTTTACTCCAATCGTCCCAAAAACCGATCGCTCCAAAGCCAAGAAGACAAGCCAAAAATATCCAGACTTCTGGTCTTAATAAATTACACCACAACAATGCGGTAACAAAGGTGGTAAGCAGGACAAAAATGCCTCCCATCGTTGGCGTATCATCTTTTATTTTATGGCTCTCGGGAGTAAATTCTCGTACTTTTGAACGAAACCGTGAAGACTGACCTATAAACCATGAGCCAAATAAAAATGAGAGCACCAGTGCAGTAAGCAGTGACGCCATGACACGAAAACTGATATAATGAACAACGTTAAAAAAACTTATATAGTTTTTTGCAAATAAAGAAAGGTGATAAAGCATAATTAATCTCACATAATAAGACAGCAAGAAAAGTATACCATGGAATAACGAAAAGCCTACCTTTGTTAAGCTTCAACTACACAATCGCATTCATGAGCAACTAGCACGACTGCCATGGACTTTCTTTTATATGCACCATCACAATGCCATTTAACAGTAGATCAATTCAAATTGATAGTGTGAATTTAAGAAAGAGCTTTGAACAAGCCTGCAAAGTCAAAGCGCTATTAGAGAGACAGAACTGCAAATAGTTGATTGTTGAAGTTGTTGATTGTTGAAGTTTAAGTTTTACGAGATTTTACAAAGCTGTTATCATTGTAATTACAATATACCACCAAAATTGCCTTAACCCAGAGCACAAACAGCAGTCCTTTATCGATATATTCTTTAGAACATAAGATATCGCATTTTGCTTTGGGCTTTATCAATCTTAAAATATGCGCCGCTGCAATTCAAGCGAAAGATGTCAGAGGCCCAATTTTTTCTCACAGGTACTGAACGCAGACAACCTTTTGACATCTTAGAGAACTTTTTTAAACTGAGAGATTAGGTAGCACAATCTACCATTACATGGCATGCTAACATGCTCATACTATGATAAACACTTTACATAGAGGAACATCATGAAAACACTTATAAAATACACACTATTTTTACTAGCATTCGCTTGTATGGGCGCTCCCGCTTACGCAAAACCGAAACATGAACTGAAATTTAAAACACCAGTAGAGCTTATTAATGCCTATCTTGATGAAAATGTTGAACCAAAAAAAGGTCCACTATGGTGGGCAATACAATTTGTTCTCATGTTCCAAAAAGAAGCTTCTTTTAAAAAAGACGCTGATTTTGGACAACAGTTCAATCCACAACTTATAAAATATGCAAAACTGCGCAATGCCACACGTATTGCAGGCCTTTTTGTCATATTTCAACATAAATTCCCTGAAGCAATGAAAAAAATTATCAAGGATAAGGGTCTTCCTGCCGTAAAAGAAATAATCGAAAAAAGATGTAAAGTGAGCAATGACGAAGACGAGTCTGATGACTCAGAAGAATAACGACTAGGGGGCTCTCGCCCCCTTTTTATTACTATCCTCTTTCCCACCTTTTTCCTGCTAGGCCCACATAGCAAAAATTCTCTCCTTCTGCTATACTGATTGCAAATAAACCAAGAAGACAGAGAAGCCTATTTCCATGAGTTACGCTTACGATTTTGATGTTATTGTGGTCGGTGGTGGCCACGCGGGGATAGAAGCCGCATATGCAGCTGCACGCATGGGCTCGCGTACGCTCATGATCACCTTACATCTTGACAGAATTGGTCTTATGCCCTGCAATCCAGCAATTGGCGGTATTGGCAAAGGCCACATCGTTTTTGAGATAAGTGCATTAGGCGGTCTGATGCCTAAGCTCTGCACACAAACCTATTTGCAAGCACGGATGCTTAATACCCGCAAGGGACCAGCTGTACAAGGTCTGAGACTCCAAATAGATAAGCACGCATACAATAAACTGAGCAAAGAAGTACTTGATCACACCGAAAATCTTACCCTCATTATGGGCATGGTGGATGAAATTATTCTTGATGATGAGCGCAATGTACGAGGGGTAAGGACACGGGAAGGTGAAACCTACCACTGTCCGACGGTCATTTTAACTACAGGAACGTTCTTAAATGGCCTTGTCCATATTGGTCAGACGCACTATTCAGCTGGCAGACAGGGAGAAGAGGCAGTAGCAAATCTTTCTGCCTTCTTGCAAAAGCTCGGGCTTCAGATGCGTCGTCTAAAAACAGGAACTCCACCTCGCTTATTAAGAACAAGCCTTGATTTTTCACGGATGGAGTACCAGGGATCGGATAATCTTGAATACCTTTTTGAATTTACGCCGCACAAGGTAGAGCATAAGATAGGCTGCTATATTACCCATACTAATGAGACAACTCATGCGATTATTAAAAAAAACTTTCATCTTTCACCGATTTTTTCTGGCCATATAAAGGGAACCCCTCCTCGCTATTGCCCAAGCATTGAAGACAAAATCTCGCGCTTTGCGGACAAAACATCTCATCATGTATTTGTCGAACCTGAAAGCGCTTCTAGTGAAGAAATATATCCCAATGGGCTTTCAACATCACTTCCATTCAATGTACAAAAAGAGTTCATTCGTTCCATTAAGGGATTTGAACAGGCCATTCTAGCCCGTCCCGGTTATGCCATTGAGTACGATTGTGTATTGCCTCACCAGCTCTCTCACACCCTCGAAGTAAAATCTATTCCAGGGCTCTTTTTAGCAGGACAAATCAATGGAACCACAGGCTATGAAGAAGCGGCAGGCCAAGGAATTATTGCAGGCATAAATGCTGCTTTGAAAGTACAGGACAAAGAGCCATTTATTATCAACAGAACTGAAGGCTATATTGGCATTATGATTGATGATCTTGTTACACTTGGTATTGATGAGCCTTACAGAATGTTCACCTCTCGCGCAGAGCGCAGACTTATTTTGCGACAAGATAATGTTTTTGATCGTCTAGGCGACAAGGCATATAATCTCGGTCTTATACCCGAATCCTTTTACAAAGACATTAAAAAAGAGCATGCGATCGTTGAAAGTGCAGTTGGTCAGCTTACACAAGGAAAAAATAATGTCGAACTCATGAGGCTCTTAGGAAGTGGTGAAATAGAGGAAGTGCACAAGCGGATAAAGGATACCGTAGGAGACGCCTTGACTGATCGGGCATTACAGGCAATCCATGCAGAAGTCCTCTACGGACCTTATATAAAACGGGAAGAAAAGGAAGTTGAAAAAACACTCCATTTCCAGCAGCTAGAGATTCCAGAAAATTTTGATTATAACGACATTCCAGGCCTTTCGATTGAATTGAGGCAAAAACTTACAAAATATAAGCCAGGCACTATTGCACAAGCAAACCTCATTCAGGGAATGACGCCCGCAGCAATATCGCTCCTCATTTTTAAGATTCGAGAATATACTGAGAAACTGAAACGACAAAAGCCCTGCTCAGATAACGAAGAAGAATAGGTATACCGATGTTTTCAAAAATCCTTCATATTTATGGCCCTCTTGAAATTAATAGCTTTAATGCCGCTCTGTTGATTGGCATAGGCGTATTTTTTTACTGTGTGCTGCGACATCCGGGTCGTGAGCGTTTCATTTCTCGTGCTGACTTTATTAATATCTCGTTAGAATCTGGCCTCGCGGGGGTCATAGGCTCTCGAATCCTGCATATTATTAGCCAGTGGGACAAATATGACTCATTTGTGCAAATGATCAGCATCCAAAATGGAGGACTTTCTCTGCTTGGAGCGATAGGCGGGTGCTTTTTCTATAGCCTTTGGCAGGGAATAAGAAAGGGGCTGCCTCTTTTAGTAAACTATGATATTGTCGCCGTCTATGCGCCCCTCGTGCACGCAATTGCCCGCATTGGCTGCTTAGGAGCAGGCTGCTGCTATGGGGCACCGACAGCTGTTTCCTGGGGAATTACGTATTCTGACCACGACTCCTTAGCCCCTTTGGGCATGCGAATACATCCTAGTCAGCTCTATAGTTCCCTCCTTTTTATCCTGCTGTTCATTGTGCTCAGATGGTATGTTGCTCCTCGGACAGGGACAGTCTTATCAAAAAGACCACCATCCCTACAAGTCGGGTCAGTTGCGTTTATCTATCTCATGGGCATGAGTGCTGAACGGTTTTTTGTAGATTTTTTCAGGGGAGATAGGATTATGGTCTCAACCCAAAGTCTGACCTTTCTTTCCTTCCATCAGTGGCTTTCTCTTGGGGTCTTTGCAGCAGCTGCAATTGCCCTGTTTAGTATTCATAGTCGCTCATTTAAAAGTGTCCAGGCACAACGATTGTAGGCTCGATGAACCTCTTTAGTTATATTAAGCAAAGGCTACCCATCCTTGATGTAGTCAGTGACTACGCTACTCTTAAAAAGGCCGGGTTATACTGGAAAGGGTGCTGTCCCTTTCATCATGAGCGGACTCCTTCATTTACGGTAAGCCCGCATAAAGAGATCTTTTATTGCTTTGGCTGCCATGCAGGAGGAGATGTCATCTCTTTCATCTCAAAAATTGAGCACTGTACGCCTTTAGAAGCCGCACGGCATCTTGCAGATAGCTATAAAATAGAGCTCCCCAAGGAAATTACCTGGGAAAAAAGTTCAGATACCGAGGAGGCAAAGAAGCTCTATTATGCCACATGTACGGTCTTTGCCCAGTGGTGCCAACAACAGCTTGAAAAACAGAATTCCGCAGCGAATTACCTTATTGACCGGGGAATAAGTAAGGAAAGTATTAAGGACTTTTCTCTTGGATACTGCCCTCATCAGATTAAGAGCCTGCTTTCATACGCACAAAAGGAAGGCATCCTTGCTCAGAATCTTATCGATGCTCATATCGTGCTTGAAAATAAGCTTGGGCTCTATTCTCCTTTTGAGGAACGGATCATTTTTCCTATCAAGGATCATTTAGGTCGCTTTGTAGGATTCGGGGGCAGAATATTTAAGCCTGATGATGACCGAGCAAAATATTATAATTCTCATGACCACGCCTTTTTCAATAAGGGATCCTTGCTCTTTGGTCTCGATCAAGCAAAAAAGGAGATCGCTCAGAAGGAATCAGTCTTTTTAGTTGAAGGATATACCGATCTTATTATGATGCATCAGCATGGCTTCAAAAATGTTGTCGCAACCTTGGGAACCGCCTGCACCCATGAGCATCTTAAGCAAATAGCTCGGTATGCTCATCGGCTGTTTCTCCTTTATGACAGCGATGCTGCAGGACAGAATGCAATTATGAGACTTGTAGAACTCTGCTGGCAAGTAGAACTGGATCCCTATGTCGTTACGCTCCCTAAAGGCGATGATCCGGCGACTTTCCTTCTCAAGGGAGGAAATCTAGAAGAACGGATAACAAAAGCGAGCGATATTTTCAGTTTCTTCGTTGAACATATGGCTAAGGACTTTTTAAATAAGAGCCTTTCTGATCGTATGGCCGTGAGCAAGAAAGTCCTCGATCTTATTAGTATGATCACTGATCCGATTAAACGGGAGCTCCTTTTAAAACAGGCCAGCGACGCTTTTGCTCTCCCAGTCGAGACTGTGCGGCAAAGCTCTCATAAGAATACAATGAGACAGATAACCCCGGCTCGGAGGGCAGGTTCTCTGAATGAACAACTCAAAGAAAATAAAGAAGGCTCTGAGGCCAGTCATTTTTCAGTCAATATTTCACTATTAGAAAAAAAAATTTTTTCTGCTATACTATATAGCAGGGTCAAGGTCAGTCAGGAAGATACTGAATTGCTCTCGAGACTGTCCGGTCCACGACTGAAGAAACTATTTGATGCGCTTGTAATGTGCAAGAAAGAGCAAGAGATTGATACACATGTCCTCTTTGAAGATATTGGTGAAGAGGAAAAGGCTCTCATAGCTCAAGCACTTGTTAATGAAGACAGCCATCAAAAGGAAGGGATCTCACTTGATGAACTCCTCGTTCAGTTTTATAAAAAACAGTGGAAAAAGACTGTTGCTGATGTCAAACTTAGAATATATGAGGCGCAGCAACAAGGCGAGAGCGAGCAGATAAAAACAATGCTTCAAGATCTTGATGATTTGAAGAAAAGGATGCTCAAAAGGGGAATTTCATGAAAAAGAAAATAAAATCGACAGAAACGAAACCGAAGCTCAAAGAAACAGCGCAACGTAAACCTGAAGAAGGCGATGCAGTAGAAATTATTGATGCGCTCATTGAGCGAGGAAAGCGCGCAGGGACACTCAGCGTTGAAGAGCTTGTTGAGTTTTGCGACAGAAATCATTTAACAGATACTGAAATAAACGATCTCTATAAAACACTTGAAAAAGAAAATGTTGAACTCGTAACTCAGGAGCAATTGGAGACTGATCATGCTCTTGAAGACTATGAAAAAGACGAGTCAAAGCAGGTCCATCTCAAGACCCATATCGAAACCTCTCTTGACTATGTCGGTGAGGAAGAAGAAGCTGAAGAAGGTGAGGAACCAGAAGACGGCCGCGATGTCGTCAAAGAGGTGGGCGAAGCTGCTCACATTGCCGACGGGGTGAAGTGCTACCTTCGTGACATTGGTAAGATCCCTCTCTTAAATAAGAAAACTGAAACGGTAATCGCCGAACAGATAGCTTTGGGTAAAAAGGAATCGATTGAGGCAATTTCAAAGTTTCCGTTCATTCATAAGGAAATAATCGCTATTGGTGACCGCCTTTCTAAAAATACGATTCAGCTTAAGGATATCATTCAGTTTTCTGAGTTTGATGAAGAAAATCTTCCTAAATATGAAGAGGAAAAGAGTGCCCTTCTTAAAACGATTGGCCTCGTAAAAGAACTTGTGGAAAACGAGTCAAAAATTTATCGCAGCTATCGCAACCAGCTTGAATCTCCTGAAAAAAAGAAGGAGATGCTTGCGGCGGTAAAGGCAAACAAAGAAGAGATTAGTAAGACGATCCAAACCATCAAGCTTTCTAATAAGTTCATCCGCAAGCTTGGCAAACGGATTGAAAAAACAATTCAAAAAATTAGAGAACGTGCAGAACTGGTCCGCCAAAGCGAGATGCTCTATAAGCAGTATGCGGGAAAGAAAAATCTTACGGAGCCTGAAAAGCAAGAGATGCAAGAGTTTGATCGCCAAGTACGCAGTGGCAATAAGAGTATTAAAAAGGCTGAACAAGAACTGGGATTGCTTCAGTCTGAGACCTTTAAATACTATCGACAGCTTACTGAAGGACAGCGCAAAGATAAGCGGGCAAAAGATGACCTTGCACGTGCTAATCTTCGCTTAGTCGTCAATATAGCAAAGAAGTATGTCAATCGTGGACTCCACTTTCTTGATCTCATTCAAGAAGGAAACATTGGTCTTATGAAGGCTGTTGAAAAGTTCGAGTTTGAACGGGGCTATAAGTTCTCAACCTATGCAACCTGGTGGATCCGTCAGGCAATCACTCGCGCAATTGCCGATCAGTCAAGAACAATTCGTGTTCCCGTACATATGGTCGAAACGCTCAATAAGATTAACAAAATTAAGCGTACCTTTATTCAGGAGCATGGACGTGAACCAACACACCAAGAGCTTTCTAAAGAACTGAATATTGACGAAAAAAAGATTAAAAATATAATTAAAATCTCGAAGGAACCGATTTCCCTCGAAACGCCCGTGGGGGATAGTGAAGATGCTTTCATTAAAGACTTTATTGAAAGTGAAAATGATTTTTCACCGGCAGATACGGTTGCAAATAGCGATCTGAAAGAGCGAGTACGGGAAGTTCTTAAAACACTTACCCCTCGAGAAGAAAAAGTATTGAAGATGAGATTTGGTATTGATGTTGCGTCCGAGCACACCCTTGAAGAAGTGGGTAAAGACTTTTCGGTTACTCGTGAGCGTATCCGTCAAATCGAAGTGAAAGCACTCCGTAAATTACGCCATCCATCGCGCAGTAAAAAACTCCAGACGTTCTTTGATAAAGAGTTTCATTTTCCTCATGATGAAACAATCGAAGATGATATGGACGATGAAGAATAACACTGAAAGGACTCTGAGGTAGATGGAACCCCCTAGTATATTACAAAGCAATCTTGTTTTTTTATTGATATCACTCGCATTTTGTGCCCTCTTTTCGTTTATTGAGACAGCGGTCACTGCCCTACGGCTCTTTAAACTAAAAGAGATGGCACAAGGCACCAGCAAATATCGTGCTCTTTTCCACGTTTTTGAGCATAATCCTAACAGAATTCTCATTAGTATCCTTATCGCTTATAACTTGGCAAACGTACTTGCCTCAGTATTTAGTAATGAAGTCATGGAAAGTATTTCAAAGGCACTCAATATTTCAGAGCGACTTGGTTTTGCTATTGGTATTTTACTTACGTCGACGATTATTCTTCTTACGGACCTTATCCCTAAAAATATTGCAACAATCCATGGAGATCGTCTCTTTAGATCGACGTTATGGATTACAAACATCATCTATTATGTGTTTTATCCGTTCGTCACGTTCCTGTCTCGGTTTACTGACTGGGCCACAAAGCTCGTGGGAGGAAGCAGTATAAAAGAAACGGCAGACGCGGTTGCCTCTGAGCAAGAGATAAAGTTCCTTATCAACTATATCAATGAAAAAGGACTCATGGAGAGGCATAAGACGGCCATGCTTAAAAGCATCTTTGAGCTGGGCACCACTCCCATAAAAGACATTATGGTCCCGGAAACTTCGATAATCTCAATAAATTGTAATAGTACCCAAAAGGAAACGCTCGATCTCTTTTCTAAGTATCAGTTCACGCGACTACCGGTCTATGAAGAGAAGACTGATAACATCATTGGTATGGTGCACCAAAAGGACTTTTTCCAGCTCCTTTCAAAAAATGAAGATCGTCCTCTTAAGGATATTGTACGGCCTATCATGTTTGTGCCTGAAAGCGCTAAGGTACTCAGAGTGCTGAAAGAATTTAGAGAGCAACGTATGCATATAGCAATGGTGCTTAATGAGTTTGGTGGCATTACTGGTCTTGTTACTTTGGAAGACGTCATCGAAGAAATTGTCGGAGAAATTAGTGATGAATATGAAGCAGTTTCTGAAAAAATTATCCCCCTTAAATCGGGTGGTTACTTAGTAGACGCCTCCATTGATCTTGAAGAGCTCGGCTCTCACTTAGGTATCGAGTTTGAAGCAGAAGATGCTCTCACCCTTGGTGGCTTTCTTATAGAGCAGCTTGAACGGGTACCCAAGACGGGAGAAAAGCTGGATTATAAGAATTACCACTTTAAGATTCAACAGGCCACTCCAAAGCGTGTTCTTCAAGTACTTATTTTTGCCCAGGGTCTGCCAGAGGAATCACTCATAGAAGCCTAAGCCTTTTTTATTTTGGGTAAGGTATGGTAAACTCATATCATATACCAATAATAATAGGGATGGGGGTTTCTATGAATTATCGTGCGCACTTTTTTCTTATTCTCATTAATGTAATTTTTTTCACTCATCCGGCATCTCCGCTTACTCCGGCGAGTTCAACGCAGCCACCATCATCACAGAGTTCATTTTTATCAAAGCATTCTGACACTATCATCGGAGCGTTCATTGGCACAAGTGTGACTCTTATTCTCACTGGTTTCTGGCGATGGCTTTCAGACAACGATGAACGACCGGCTCTGGTACAAAAAGCTCCTTCCTATGAAGAAAAGAATGTCTCTGCGCCTCATCTTACTGTGGATACCCTCATAGGCCCCCTTTCAGAAGATATTCAGGAATTAAGTGCTCTCCTAAAAAACTATGCTCACCTTCCTTCACTGGGTATTAAACTCGGGAGCATCATCCTCGTAGGCCAAACAGGCACAGGAAAGACCACGCTTGCACTTGCACTTGCCCAGGAAATTGGTGGAAAATCCTTTTATTACTCTGGCTCACATTTTGTGGGAGCCTATTATAGCGATGGAGCACGATTGATCCGTTCAGCTTTTGAAGAGGCCCGCTCATATATACGAACATCAGGCAAAAAAGCCATTATCATTATTGATGATCTTGAGCAAATCAAGCACCTTAATGACTATAAAAATTCACTCAATGAGCTTGTGAGCCAGCTTGCCGTACCAAACAACCAACTCATACTCATAATCACTATACAAAGCATTGATGAATTAGACAGCCCTTTAAAGAAGTGCGATCGCATCGTTTCTCTTGGCCTTCCTTCTACCGAACAAAGGAAAGCTCTGTTACGTCATTTTGCTCAGGGCATCCATTGTGCAAAAACTGTAGATTTTCAAAATCTGGCTGTAGCTACCAAAGGATTTAACTATAATGACTTGAAAACAGTCGTAAACCATGCAGCTATGTATGCAACACGTGATCTTAAAATGGTTGCTGACATGAGTCACTTCAACACGGTAATTGAAAATCACTTTGAAAACAAGCAAAAGACCCAGCAAGATAGAATGGTATTTACGAGCGATGAATCAGCCTATACGCTTAAAAATATTGCAGGCAAGGTGCCTCAAGATGTCCTCGAAGTCACGGACTTTATAAAAAATTGGCAAAAGTATAATGATATGGGTGCACGGATGCCCAAGGGGATCCTCCTTGTCGGGCCTCCAGGCACGGGAAAAACATCCATTGCTCGTGCAATCGCCGGGGAAACAGGCGCCAGTTTCTTCGCAATATCAGCCAGTGAGTTTATCGAAAAATACGTGGGAGTCGGTCCTGCACGTGTTCGCGAAATTTTCTCCAAAGCGCGAGAATCAGTAAAAACCAGTCCTTTCAAGAAAGCCATCATTTTTATTGATGAAATCGATGCTATAGCAGGTGCTCGACGTTCTTCCGACGATAATGCTGAATATAGAAATACGCTCAATGAGCTCCTCAATCAGATGGATGGCTTTACCCCATATAATCAGCTCTTTATTATTGCGGCAACTAATCGACTGCAGGACATTGATCATGCATTATTGCGGCCGGGAAGATTCGATAGAGTTGTCGAAATCCCACTGCCTGACCTTGAAAGCCGTGAAGCAATCTTGAAACTCTACTGTGCAAAAATAAAACGAAGTAATGATATCGATCTCAAAAAAATTGCTCAGCAGACCCAAGGCATGAGCGGTGCAGATCTGGAAAACCTCGTAAATGAAGCGGCAATTCAAGCAATCCGTGACGAAGCTGCTGTAACCTCTCACAAACATCTTGAAAAAGCACTTGTTTCACGCAAAAAAGTACCTGTCGCAGCTTAATCTTACAAATAAAAAAGAATCGAGTTTTATGGGATGTGATTCATCTTATAAAACTCGTTCTCGTTTTTCTATTAAAAAAACTTTCCTTTGCCGACAATTGTGCTAAGATGGTCCTAGTTGTAAATACACCATCTTTTACCGAAAGGTTAAACCATGAAATTATCTGTCTTTTCACTCGCACTCGTTTGCGCAGCCGGATGCATGCCATATGCCTACGCAATGGATTTCGACGGCGCACCCTTTCCAGTCAAAGTAAAGGTAGCCGAACCCAGCTCACAACCAAGCATGACCGCAACGGTTGCTGCTGCATCGAGCTCACAACCAGGCACTCCCACAGCAGTAGCCCCTGCGTGGAGTGCGCAATCAGTTACTCCTGGTCAATCAAGTAGTGCTGACACCGTAATTATGGCAGAGCGACCAGACTGTCGCGATTTTTCGGATGCCGCTGTTGTGCGCTTGCTCAAGTTAGCTCATATATTAAAGTCACCAGGCAATTTCGAAAAAGAAGCTGAGTATGGCAAAATTATGAAAACGCTTAGATTATTGATGCCCGATTACCTTCGTGCAAACGGAGATTGCCCTGCACTCTTTCAAAATACAGAACAAAGCGTGGTGGAAATGCTGCCTGTGTTGCGCGAAAACCTCGATGAAGAGTGGTATCTTGCCAAGCCTGAAGTGGTGACACAACTAGGTAGTTGCTCGTCAATAAGCATGTGTGGTGATTGGCTACTGTATGTTTCAACACTACAAAAAAATGTCGTTGGACTTTATCACATTCCAACTAAGCGATTGCAAGGATTTGCCGGAATAACTGCCGATTTTATTGGAAAGAATAGCTTCGTTGCTGCCGATGAAACAGGCATGCGGGTTTACGTGTTCGATCCTGCTGACCGTACAAAATCAGCTCATCATACAGCGGGCAAAGATCTAAAATCAGCTATCACACGCGTGCAGGCAACTGGCGATCGCTTACTGATATTCCAGCATGAGCTCGTGAGTTGCAGAAGTGACCTATGCGACTTTAAAACTCTCGCTACGCATGATGTTAACCGCTGCCAAGCACGCACCAATGGCACGAAAACCCTTATTTTCTCTCCTATTATTTCTGCTACCATTTACGATTCCGCACATTCTAACTCAACACGTGATTTTTGTGAAAGCAAGACGCCAATGAAAGATGCCGCTCTCTTATGGAATGATGACGTAATAGCAAGTTTTGAGGATGGCCTTCGTCTTTATTCATCTGAATCTAAGCAGTGGAGCGAGCTTATGAAACTTGCTATGAGCCCCGCTATTGCTTGTGGCTTTGCTCAAATTGATCCTCAAGTTGTTGCGGTTGCCTATGATGATAACACCATAGCATTCTGGAATGTTGCCACCAAAACACCTTATGGAAAGAAATTTACGCGAGCTAAATCCAATGGCCGCATAATCAAGCTCGAGTTTAAAGTAGATACCGGTGCACTGTGGGTCGCTTATTCGGGTGGTCTCGTTGAAAAACACCATCTTGGCAAACAGCCTGCTCACATAAATGAACGCTTACATTTTCAAGCGTTAGCGCAGAGTTAATAGAGATTTTATATTCGGGAGGAAGACTGCTTCCTCCCTTTTTTTATTCTATCAGCCACTTCTTGTCACTCCCGCTTATTGTCAATAAAAATCTTTCCTTTGCCCGTAATTATGCTAAGATATCGCTACGTCATACGCATACAATCTTTAACCGAAGGGTCGCGCCATGAAACTGTCAGTTGTTCCTTTCTCATTATTTTGTGTAATTCTGTACATGCAGGATATACATCCTTCACAAGTAAAAGAACGTGATCCTCAAACAAAAGTAGATGACTTTTTGGATTTCGAAATAGTACGACCTCATGGTCGTTCAGGTGATGATTTCGAAATAGAGAGACCCCATGGTCGCTCAGGTAAAGCAGCCATATCTTCTACCCACTTAAACGATACACTTATGGCAGAACCTGCAATATGCCGAGATTCTACAGATGCTGCGATCGCGTGCCTACTTAAAGTAGCTCACGCGCTTAGATCCCCTGGGGAAATCAATAAAGAAGCTGAGTACGCAAAAATCATGAAAACCCTCACACATGTGATGCCTGACCGCCTTCGGGTAAAAGGAGATTCTCCTGAATTTTTTCACAGTGCAGAACAAAGCATTGCGGAAATGGTGCCAGTGTTAAATCAAAACCTAGATGAAGAATGGTATGTGGCTAATCCAGAAATTGTAACCACGGGAGTTCCTTGTTCATCAATAAGCATCTATGGTGATTTTTTACTTTTTGTGTCGTCGAAACAAAAAGATCTCATTCTGCTTTATCACATGCCAACTAAACATACAAAGGCGCTTCTGGGAACAACTGCCGATTTCACTAACAAAGATGCTTGCATTGTTGGCAATGGAAATCTCATACAAGTGTGTAGATTTAATCCAGATGATCCAGCGAAACCCATCGCCGACTCCGCTGCATCTACTTTGAAGGACATGAGGGCACCTATAAAATGTATAAAGCTAACCAATGATCGTTTAATTGTACTGACAGACACGTTGCTTTTGAGTTGTCAGACCGGTATAAATTTATTTGATTTCAAAGCGCTCACATCTGACGCACACATGGTGCGCGGAATACACAGTCCCGTAGACATCACACTTGTTTACCAAGATACTCTGTTGATGGTTTTGGATAGGATACATAGCGTACATGTGCAAATACCTAGTTTTGAAAATCAGAAAATAGAAGCTGCTGCTCTTTTGTTTAACAATAACATAATAGCGAGTTTTAAAGATGGAATTCGGATATATGATATTGAGTCAAAAACATGGAGCAATCTTATGAAGATTCCTATGAGTCCTGCTATTGCTTGCGCGTTTACTCAAATTGATCCTCGAGTCGTTGCGGTTGCCTATGATGATTGCACCATTGCATTCTGGAACTTTACTAACAAAACACCCGTTGGAAAAAGATTTACCCGAGCTAAATCCAACGGCCGGATAATCAAACTTGACTTTAATGTAGAAACAAATGATTTGTGGGTTGGTTATTCAAGTGGTCTCGTTGAAAAATATAATCTTAAAAATATCGTTCAAAACATAATCTTAAAAACCTCGTTCACATGACCGAAAGTTTACATCACTCAACTAGCGAAAAATTAATAAGAATTTCTTTTAGGGAGGAAGCAGAGTTCCTCCCTTTTTTTTCCTTTAGCCGCTGCCTACCCATTATTTTATGCATAAGTTAAAACCAAACTGGTGACACAATCGGTGCTCATTGCACCTCATTAAGAAGCTTTTTGATGGTTGCTATTGAACCACTGAGGCCACTCGATTCATAGGGAACGACAATGACTTTATTGTCTTTACCTTCCATAATCTGAGGAAGAGCCTTGATATACTGCAATGCCGCAAGATAGGAAAGTGGATCCTGGGTGGGAGCGGCATTTTTCACCAAAGAAATTGCTTTTGCCTCGGCTTCAATTACTTTTAATCGAGCCTCAGCTTCACCCTGTGCATTAATAATGCGCGACTCTGCAGCACCTCGAGCACGAAGTACGGATGACTCTAGCTCACCTTCTGCTTGAAGAATGGCAGCTTGTTTGAGCCCTTCTGATTCCAAAATAGTTGCACGTCTATCGCGTTCCGCACGCATCTGCTTTTCCATTGCAGCACGTATATCTGATGGTGGGTTCACTTCTTGCAATTCGACGCGGGTTACTTTTACACCCCACTTATCAGCAGCCTCTTCTAAAATGACACGAAGTTTTTCGTTAATGGCATCACGAGAAACAAGCGACTCATCTAAATCTAACGATCCTATGACGTTTCTCAAGGTTGTCTGAGTAAGCTTTTCAATTGCTTCAGGCACATTTGAGGCTTCATAGGTTGCTCGTTTTGGATCAGTAATTTGATAGTATACAAGGGCGCTAATTTCCATAGTGACATTGTCTCGCGTAATTACGTTCTGCTTAGGAAAATCATAGACGCTTTCGCGCAAATCGATTCTGTAAAGCGTTCGGGTATATCGGTAATACCGCTTATCAGGCCCCAAAGCAAAATGGCTCCATATAACTTCTCGAGGCCGTTCAATGAGCGGCATCACCACATGAAGGCCAGGGCCAAGAACTCTATCATAACGACCCAGCCTCTCGATAACAATCGCTTCTGCTTGTTTTACAAGATAAACTGACTGAATAAGAACAGCAATTGCTATAACGATGAGAAGCAGGAATAATGCAGTTGCAATAATCATAGGTGATTCCTTTATGTTAGCAGTGATCTTTAATTTTTCTGACGATAAGGTGTGATCCCGCACTATTTACCACCTCTACGATTGCACCTTTTTCTATTAATTCTTCATTAATGGGCGCAGCCGACCATAATTCGCCATCGACCTTCACCCAGCCTCGCTGGCAGGAAGATACTGTTTCTGTGACGACCGCTTTCTTACCTTGATACGCATACACATTTGTTTTATGTCCTGCATTTTCTTTCAAAACTGCTTTGACATAGCGCGTCAGAAAGATAAAGGCCAGCATAGAAACGATAAGAAAAACAGCAAATTCAATTTGAGAGCCAACTTCGAAGTAAGCGAGCACTGCTGCGGCTATCGCTCCCAATGAAAATGATAAGAAGAAAAAGAAACCAGGAGAGCTCAATTCCAGTAGAATACAGACTACGAGCAGAATAATCCACCAGGCAAGGTTTGTCATCTAATGCCCTTTCATTTAATACAAATATAGCATGAAAATAATAAAGCGTCAATTTCATCTGCCCGATAGAAACTGATCGATGATCTCCATGATTTGTGGAATATTTCTTCTGCCGGTACCAATGCGAAAGTGATGATCTCCATAATCAAAGACCGTCGAAGGAAGCATCGTTACCCCCTTTTTTAGCATAAGCTGCGTGGACAATGCAGTTACGCCTTCTTTTCCCAGATAGCGGGCAAATGCTACTGATCCTGCTTTAGGCTTATGCCACGAAAAGCGGTCTCCATGCTTATTAAAAAACTGGTCGCATACGGTGATATTTTTTTTAATAATCGAAAGGCTTCTCTCAACAAGCGTTTTATGTGACCGTAGTCCCATGAGAGCAAGTAGTTCACTCGGTGCACTCGAACAAATAGTTGTATAGTCTTTGAATTCCATAATACGCTTCAATAGATCTCTATCTTGTGTGGTGAGCCATCCGATACGTATCCCGGGCATACCGATTGTTTTGGAAGTGCCACTTAATGAAAGTGCTCGCTCATAGAGATCGCTTACAGATGGCAATCTTTCTTGTTCATTGTATTCAAGATACCGGTACATCTCGTCAGAAAAAAGATACAGATTACGAGTCCGAGCAAGGTCAATAATCTGATCTAGCTGTGCACGCGTAATAAGCGCACCGGTCGGATTATGAGGAAAGTTAAATACTATGAGCTTCGTGTTAGGCTTAATGAGGGCAGCTAACTCAGCGACATCAAACTGCCATCCTTTTTCTTCATGAATTGTCCACATGCTTACTTCACACCCGACCGACCGGGCTACTTCATAGAGTGCCTGGTATCCTGGAAAGGTAACAATTACATGATCATTGCGATTCAGTAACACATTCATACTTAAAAAGATGCCTTCCATAGCTGCGCACACAACGACATCATCAGGTTTAATTTTTGTGTGAAAGCCAGCAATCTGTTGGCGAAGCAGAGGGTGTCCCTGACTCTCGGTATATCCGAGCCACAATGTATCCCACATATTCCTCAATTCGTGATCTGTCATATCTAAAAGTTCTGGCAACGTTATCGGTTCTGAGTCAGAGCAACTTAACTGAAAAGGAACTGAAAACTCATACTGTGCAAAAAAACGTTCAATCTTATTCTCAGGAATGTGCATACGCTGTCCTTTCTCTTCTCTGTCATATTTCGCTTTACATCCAAGTTTATAGCATTATCCTTTTATACGCTATGTACATCAGGTGCTCTACATGAAATTACAAAAAGTTACTCTCTTCATTCATGGTACCTTGCCGCCTGCGGCAGCAATGAAAATCCCTCTCGTTCACATGTTTTTTTTCTGCCCTCGCGGCTTAACAAAAGCAAACGAACTTGATAAGAAGTTTCACCTTGCCTTACTTGCCGATCAACTCTGCACGGGCAACCCTGGTGAATTTTCGCGAGAGCATTTTTATTTTTTCGGATGGACAGGTAAGCTGCGTTTTGAGGCGCGAAAAGAAGCTGCGCGCGAACTATTAACATATCTCGATTTATTAGAAAATACCTATCGCCATCAAGGCATAAAACCCTTTTTTAGAATTATAACGCATAGTCATGGAGGAAATGTTGCCCTCTATCTCAAAGAAGCTGCCGAAGAGCATACTGCTCTACAAATAGATGAGCTTGTGTTAATCGCATGTCCAGTGCAAAAGGAAACTGCTCATTATGTCCATGATCCTCTTTTCAAACGGGTTTTTTCAATTCATTCTCATGTGGATATTCTCCAGGTTCTTGATCCCCAGGGCATTCACAATTTTCTTGAAAGCCTTAAACAGTATGGACTTGAGTTTACGTTATCTCATTTAAAACAGTTAGGGCCCATTTTTTCATCGCGCCATTTTAAATCCGCACAGAATCTTACGCAGCTCAACGTTAAATACACCTATCGAGAGCTTTTACACCTTGAGTTTTTACTCCCTGCCTTTATTTCTGAACTACCGACTCTCCTCAGACTTATGCAAAATAGCCCGAGTAAGGGGGAAGAAGAATTAACGCATATTCTTTAAACTAAGAGCTTATATACGGTCTCAATAAGCGCTATATGATTGATGCGATGATAGGCCAGCAGCTCTTCTGGCTTTCCTGAGCGAGAGACCTCTTTTACTGCAAGTACCTCAATGGTTATCCCTTCATTGCGGAGCGCATAACAGACGGCTTCACCCATGCCGCCTTGAATGTAATGATCCTCAACCGTGATAACCCGTCTATTTGATTTATGAGCAACTCGAGTAAGGGTATCTGTATCAAGAGGTTTTACTGAATACAGGTCAATTATGGCAACTGATATATTACGAGCTTTCAGCTCTTCATGTGCTTTCAGCGCCTCAAACACGGTTATCCCTGCAGCAACGATACATACTTTATCTTCATCACTTTCTTTCAGAATCTTACAACCGCCAATAGTAAACCGTTCATCACTTTCATAGATAACTGGAGTAGCCCCACGAGTTAAGCGTAAGTAGCTAATTCCATCGTGATAATTAGCCATAAGAACTACAAGAGCGTACGCGCTTACCGCATCACACGGATACAGAACGATTGATTCTGGCAAGGCTCTCATTTGAGCTATATCTTCAAGGCCCATCTGAGAGGGACCATCCTGTCCAATTGAGACTCCTGCATGTGATCCTGCGATACGTAAAGGTGAGCGACCAATGGCTCCCATACGAATCTGGTCGTGAGCGCGGGTTAAAAAACTCGCAAACGTTGAGCTGAATGGTATAAAATGACGGCTTGCAAATCCTATCGCCATGCCAATCATATTTTGCTCTGCTATAAAACACTGCACAAATCGCTCAGGAAACTTCTTTTCAAAAAGCTCTGCAAAGGTCGAATTCTTAACTTCAGCGTCAAGAGTGACAACTTGGCTAAAAGTACCCAAAGCAGCAAGTGTTTCTCCATATGCTTTGCGCGTTGGAATACTCGTTCCTTTTTTGTAGGTCGGCTCAGGCAAGGTAAGCGCAGACCATGGTTCTTCTATTTTCACATACGGCTTTATCGATGGCTCAGCAAATTGCATATGTGCATCATCTTTAAACCGTTCTTCAAGTCCTTGTAACAAGCCAGGAAGCTGCTCCTTAGAAAATGCTTTCCCATGATACCCCTCACGGTCTTCAATCCCTGCCAGCCCATATCCTTTGATCGTACAAGCAACAATGACAACTGGCTGTCCTTTTACTTTCTTTGCTTCATCAAGCGCGGTGACAATCGCTCCCATATCATGTCCGTTTATGATAATAGTACGCCAGCCAAATGCCTTCCACCGCTCAGCATGTTTCTGGGGATGATGATCATCAATAGTCTCAGTACTCTGACCCAAGCGATTAAGATCAACGATAGCAATGAGCCTTTCTACCTTATAAAATGCAGCTATCTCTATCGCCTCCCAGCATGAACCTTCAGTCATCTCACTATCGCCTAAAAGAACGTAGGTATAAAAAGGGATCTCAGTTAATCGTGTGCTGAGCGCCATACCTAAACCAATTGAAAGACCGCAGCCGAGTGAGCCGGTCGCGGCATCTATATACGGAAACCGCGTATTTGGATGACCTTCAAGTTCTGACCCAAATTGCCGTAAGGTAAGCAGCTGTTCTATTGTTAATACCCCCACCTGTTCCCATGCGGCATACAAAACTGGTGCTGCGTGACCCTTCGAGAGGATAAAACGATCATTGGTAGGGTCGTCGGGATTTTCTGAATTATAATGCATGGCATAAAAAAAGAGTGCTGCAACAATGTCTGCTGCAGATAAAGCGGATGTAGGATGGCCAGATCCTGCCTCAGTTGTCGCTTTCAAGGAAAGCACCCGCAAATTATATGCTCGGCCGCGCAGAGCTGCAATAAGTTCTTTGTTCATAGCGTTCTCTCTTCTTTTGTGGTACTTATTATACATAAGAAAAAAATAGAACGAATAGAGTTTTGGGTATGAACCTCATCGCACGTTTTTCTAAGCGAATACGGAACAAAATACGTTTCTTAGTACCTCGAGCATTGAGGTATATTCAACTCCACCTTTTTATTACGCTTTTTTCCTGGCCACTTCTTATGCACTGGGGTCTTCCTCTTTCTTACGCATCAATGGTAGGCAATCTCATTTTCACACCATTTTTAAGTAGTTTCCTTTTGCTTTCCTCACTCATTTTTTTCTGCGAACTTTTGTATATCCCCACTACTCCTTTAATCATCCTTCTTGAACTGCTTACCAAAATCTGGACGGGACTGCTCTCTTTCGGCAGTCGGTCATGGTTAGTTTCTTTTGCTCAACCATCGTATCTTCTTGCTGTGGCGCTTCCCGTTGGCGCTTGTGCGCTTGTACAGTATAAAAAGCTTCTCAGTCCTCTCAAAAGCACAATCTCGCTCATTCTTTTTACCATCCTTACCGGCTTATTCCTCAAAATTCCATTGAAAAATGAAACAAAGATCACCACAGTTCCCTGCTTTTCGAAAGAACTTATTGTTTTTACTTCCTCTGGAAAAACTGCCCTTATCGATCCAGGCCCTCTTGGCAGAACTATCGGTGCGCCAAGCTGGGTGAGGTATACGCTCGTACCCACGCTTATAAAACAAGGGGTTCCTCAGATTGAACTCATCATCTGTACATGTCCATCAAGCACAACATTTCGTGCGCTTACTGCGCTTGTAGAAGCATTCGCAGTTAAAAAGATAATTATGCCCGCCTGGAAAGGAAAGCTCTTCAATACCGGTTGGGCATCATGGGAAGCATTGTGTATCTCAGGTAAAAACTGTTGCACAGAGATTATTCTCATAAACAATACCTGTACCTTCACCGTAGGAAATGAACGGCTCATTCTTCACCAAGCTCAAAAAGTAACTACGAAAAACAACCTCTCATTTCATTCCTTAGGGGTGCAGTATGAGAAGGCTCTATGAGACGTGTTGATTTTTAGGACAATAGTACGGTATCTTAAATATACTAAAGAAAGGTGAATCTCATGACAAAGAAAACAGTCGTGCTCCTGATAGCACATGAAGGATATCATCAAATAGAATATGGTGTTACCCGCGAAATTCTTGCAAGCGATAGCAATCTTACCGTACTCACTGCAAGTGACGAAGCGGGTGTAGCGATAGCAAAGGACTCTTCATCAACGACCGTTGATTTAACTATTGAGCAGATTAATCCTACCACGATCGATGGCCTCTTTCTTATTGGTGGACCAGGAGCAATGACCTGTCTTGATAAGCCTGAAGTGTATACTCTTTTACAGCAAATGATGGCGCTTAAAAAGCCCTACGGGGCGATCTGCATCTCACCACGGATTCTGGCAAAGGCCAATGTACTTGGCGGGAAAAAAGCTACAGGCTGGGATGATGACAATAAGCTTGAGGACATCTTTAAATCATATGCTGTAGTAAAGGTTGATCAGCCGGTTGTTACAGATGGTAACGTAGTAACCGCAACAGGCCCCGATGCGGCTCAAGGGTTTGCTCAGGCAATTTTGCGGGTCCTAGGCGAAATTCTCCCTTTTTAACGAGAGAGGATTTTTCTGGTTTCATCTTTATAGAGCTCAACTGCAGGTTGATCAAAGGGATTTATATCAAATAAGCGACCAAGGAAGATCGTCTCAACCATTTTCATCATCATAAATTGGCCAAGGGCAAAATTCTTATTGCCTTCAAGAGTAACCACCATGTGAGGTCTCTTTTCTTGAGCATAGGCAGCCTCTACCCCTTTGAAAATAGCCTCCTTAATAAATGAAATAGGTCGCCCAGCAATCCCTGGGATCAGAGCTGAGAATTCATTATCAGGCGTAACCACAGTTTCCGACTCATGCGCGTTCACAACAAAGGTCGTTATTTTATTGCGAGGCCCACCTAAATAAAGCTGTGCAACTGAATGTAAATCGATAGTGCCTACTGAGACTGTCGGAGTAATGCCAATCTCAATAATTGCGCCAGCTAAGTCATATTTCTTTCCTAAGCTCTCACCAATAAGCTGCTTATACCAGTTACCAAGATTTCGATACTCAGGCGAAAACACAAAAATGTCATGTATGACATAGCCATTGTAATAATGAGAATACAGAGCACATGCTGAACGTGCAGCTTCATTTTGTTCTAGATCCTCATTAAGACAAGCCTCGAACATAGTCGTTGCTCCACTACAGAGTTCTTCAGTATCAATTCCCATAACTAACAACGGAAAAATCCCCACTGCTGTAAATACAGAATATCTACCACCGGCCAACTTTGGGATTTCAAGTAGTCTATACTGATTCGCTTCTCCCATTATCCACAAAGGCGACTGTTTATCAGTAATCAGCACAACAAAGTCGTTGTAATTGCGCTTATATTTCCTCAAAAGATCGATAAAAAGTGCACCATTAATGAGCGTTTCTGCTGTTGTTCCTGATTTGGTAACAATGCACACGACAATTGTTCCACCTAATTTCAGCTCCTGCTCAACAATCCAAAGAAGAGCACTCAACTCATCGTTATCTATCGTATCAGCACAAAAGAAACGCAGTGGTGGTTCTGTATCATTGTGCAATGAGCCGAGTATGTCGTTAATAATAGCCAAAGTGCCCATATTTGATCCACCAATGCCTATGAGCAAAAAAAGAGTTGGTTTACGTGCGCGCATCTCATCAGCGTGCTGTTTAATTATTTTGAGCGATTCGATATCTTGAGCCGCAAAAAGTCCGGCATACGGTGTTTCATAAGGCTGTTTCATACTTTCCCTTATGACACCGATTTCTCGTCGAATCTCTTGAATAGTATCGTCAGTAAATGAACAGAGGTGATTTTTGACACGTATCATAGACGTCCTTCATGGCGTAATTGAGCTGCTACAACAGCTCCATAGAGACTTACATTATAATTTGAAATGAGATATATGGGCATAGTAGCAAGTCGTGCACTTTGCTTACCACAGCGGACAAATTCTCCCATAAAAAGTGGATCTTTAAAAAGTGCAATGTTTTTTGCTGCAATGCCACCAGCTATATACAGCCCATTGAGCGTTAAAGCATCCAATGCAAAATTCTTAGCGCAACGAGCATACATTTTGACATAAAACTCAAACGTATCTTTGCAACGGAGGTCTTCACGGGCATAGGTCGATATCAGATCAGGATTTAGATCATGCTCCTCTATCTCTTTTGATACTTTTGTTAGAGGATAGTCTCTCTGCGTACCTAAAAACCGGTAAATTTTTTGAATGCCATAGCCAGATAAAACCGCCTCCCACGAAATGGGACAGAGCCCGTAATTTGCATATACAAATGCACTAAAGCCAAGCTCTTCTCCTTCATAAAATGCGGCATCTGCATGGCCCCCTTCTGAGGATACAGGCACATAGCTGCCACCATTACCAGCACACCACACCTTAATACTTTTACCGAGCCCTGTTCCTGCACCAAGAAAGCCCATATTTGAATGTAACCGAGTTGTGCCTTTGCTTATGACAATTATATCTTCAGGGCTTATCAGCTCGACACCGAGCGCAACCGCTTCAAAATCGTTAATAAGAAAAAGATCCTTAAGCCCTGTAGCATGAGCAATATCATGGGTATTAATTTCAAAAGGAAGATTAGTCGGCTGTACCGTCACCCGATGAGGATATACGACTCCGGCAGCTCCAATGCAGGCGGACTTAAACTCAATTGCATACCGCGCCTTAATATCGGCAAGCACCTGCTGCATAAAAAGAGTAAAGTCAGTAATGTCTTTGCTTTTGTAATGCATGGCAGCAATGAGAAGAGGCCGATCTTTTAGTGAGAAAATACCAAAATTGCTATTCGTCCCCCCAATATCACCTGCTAAAAAAAAGGGCCCTGCTTTATCAAAATTTTCTACCAAGAGCTCTTCGCGAGATAATGCCACCATACCATCTCCTTATTTCTATTAAGGCTGCCCTTACTGATGAATTTTTGCAAGACATTATGGAGATTTATAGCCCCCTTTTTCCTCTACTGCTTGTATGAATTCAGTTTTTGCGTTCGCATAATCAAGCGTATCCGTAAATTTTGTTGCTAAATCAAATTTAAGCTGTTGATATTCAAGCGCAACAGACGGATGCGCGCATAAATAATCTCTAAAAAATAAATGCCTGAGCCACCAATCTCTTGCAATCTCTACCATATGGACGTTATGTATTCGCTGACTGTGCTCTTTATTTTTGCGAAAATATCTTCGTTCAGGAACCTCAGATTCATATTCAGGCACGTAACTGTATCCGATGCGTTTCATTGCCTCAATATAATATTCATCTGCTTTTTTGAGACAGGAAACACCTATCATGATATCGATGACGGGTTTTGCAGCTATATTCGGTATTGCTGTACTCCCTATATGTTCTACCACAACCTCATTCGCTAATGCCTTTAAAAGCCGCTCTTTCTCCTCTTGAAATAAGCGAGGCCAGGCCGGATTATAGGGAACAAGAATAATGCTATTCATATACTTTAAAGAAGTTACGGAGTATTGTCTTGTGAGAGTATATCGGTTTAGTACATCAATCACAACTGTAATGAGTCGCTTTACATAGAAAAATTTTCGGCTGAACCCTACGATTCATAATCAGGAATTTGACATAATTTAAATTTTACATATATTTACTAATATAGAAAATACAACGACCCCGAAAGAATCCACATGAATCTTATATTTCTAGCCTTAACGCTCTCACTGCTTACTGCTCATGGTCTTTTCGCTATGGAAAACAACGCAGCCAACTCGAATGCTAAAGAGCAAACTGATCAACGAACACAACAGCTTCTTGACGCTGCGCAGAATGGTAATCTAGAAAGCATCAAAATGCTTTTACAATCAAGAGATATTGATCTTAATGCCACAAATCCTAAAGGCAAAACAGCTCTCATACTTGCAGCAGAACATGGCCACGAAAAAATCGTTGAGGCCATTCTTAATATCCCCGATATCGACATCAATGCCAAAAATGAAGATGGGTGGACTGCTCTCATATTTGCCGCCCAAAAAGGGTTTTCTAACATCGTGCAGCTGTTGCTTAACAAACCACGGATAGGCATTAATGACCGAACTACACAAGGATTAACTGCATTTGCTTTCGCTTCCTTAAATGGTCATACCGAGACTGTTCGGTTGCTCCTTAATACCCGAGGCATCAATGCACATTTGGGTGATAATCGGGGTGGGACAGCACTTGAGTTCGCAGCGTATCTCGGACACACAGAAATCGTTAAGCTATTGATCGAAAAGATCTTTATCAGAACCGAAGACAGAAGAACCCTGCCTGCATGCATGTTGGCTGCTAAAAATGGTCACTGCGAAATCGTCAAATTGTTTCTCAATGCTGGTACTGATGTCAACGAACGGAATAACGATGGCACAACAATTCTCATGATTGCTGCCCAAAACAATCGGAAAACCGTCGCTGAACTACTGCTTGCACAAAAAAACATCGCTATCAATGCCCAGGACAAAAGTGGCAATACAGCTCTCATGCTCGCCGCTCAGACTGGTTACACAGAAATTGTCAAATTGTTGCTGGCACAACAAAATATATATATCAATACCGCAGCGCAAAATGGCGGCACTGCTCTCATTCTAGCGGCCTGTCAAGGTCATTTAGCAGTTGTTCAATTATTGCTCGCACAAGAAAATATTACTATTAACGCCACCTCTCATAATGGCGGAACTGCCCTTGTATATGCGGCCTCAAAAGGCCACACAGAAATTGTCCGATTACTGCTCGCTCAGCAGAATATGAATATTAACGCCACAGGCCAGAGCGGTGCAACGGCCCTCATAAGTGCGGCCTTTCATGGTCATCACGACATTGTACAATTGTTGCTCGCTCAACAGAATATTGCTGTAAATGTACAAACGACAAACGGCACTACTGCTCTCCTAACTGCTATAGAAAAGGGACATGATACCATTGCAAAACTGCTGCTTGCACATCCAACCATAGATGTTAATATCCAAGATGATGAAGGAGAAACCGCTCTCATAGCGGCTTGCAAAAGATGCTTCACTGAGACAGTAAGATTGTTATTGGCTAAACCTAATATCAATGTTAATACACAGATGCAAGGAGGCACTACTGCCCTAATGTTTGCAGCCAATAATGTACATGAAGAAATCGTCCAATTATTGCTCAAGAATCCTAGCATCGATACCAATCTGCAAACTACAGAAGGCCATACAACACTTATGCTCGCTGCTGGTAACAAAAATATCACTACTATGCTCCTTTGTCATTCTGATATTAATGTGAATGCTCAAGATGAAGAAGGCAAGACTGCGCTCATGCGTGCTGTCCTCTCAGAAAAGAGAGAAATCGTCGAACTGTTACTTCATGCAAGTGATATCGCTATCAATGTTGAAGACAATGAGGGTGAAACCGCTTTAAGTATGGCTAACAATCTTGAGCATCAGGAGATCGCACTGTTAATCAAGAAAGCTTTAAAAACTACACGTTAAGTGGAGCTTCCTAGGATTACCGCCTAAGACATAAACCTCTACCTATCCTGTCCTTTGCTAAGGGCTTTTAAAAGCCGTTCGCTCTCTTCGAGAAAGACGCGGGACCATTGAGGATTAGAGGATACAAAAATAATGCTATTTCATTTGATTTTAAAGAAGTTTCGGGCACATTGTCGTGTGAGTATAGCGGGCTCAGTACATCACCTTCAACTATAACAATCGCTTCGTACAGAAAAATTTTCGAACGAACTCGGCAATTCATTACAATGAATTTGACATAATTTAAATTTTATGTATATTTACTAATATAGAAAATACAACACCGAAGAATCAATATGAATCTCACATTTCTAGCCTTAACATTCTCACTGCTTACTGCTCATGGTCTTGTCGCAATGGAAAACAGTGCGGTGACCTCGAATTCTAAAGCACAAAATGATCAGCGAACCCAACAGTTTCTGCACGCTGCTCAGAACGGTAATCTAAAAAGCATCAAAATGCTTTTGCAATCCAGCGATATTGATCTTAACGCCACAAATCCAAAAGGGAAAACAGCTCTCATACTTGCGGCAGAACTTGGTCACAAAAAAATCGTTCGGGCCATTCTTGATACCCATAGTGTCAACATCAATGCCAAAACTGAAGATGGCGCGACTGCTCTTATAATCGCCGCGGAAAAAGGATTTTATAAAATCGTGCAATTGTTGCTTGAAAAACCTGGGATAGGCATCAATGACCAAACTGCAGACGGATTAAGTGCATTTGCGTATGCTACTTTGAAAGGCCATACCGATACTGCTCGATTGCTCCTTAAAATACAAGGCATTAATGTAAATTTACGTAATAAATGTGGCAGGACAGCGCTTGAGTTCGCAGCAAATCTCGGACACACAGAAATCGTTACATTATTGATCGAAAAGATCATAAGAACCCAAGAGGCACCTGACAAAAAAGTCCTCACTCAAGCACTTATGTTGGCTGCTAAAAGCGGTCACCTCGAAATCGTCCAATTATTGCTCAAAGTGCCTGGTCTTGATGTCAATGCGCAGACTGAACAAGGCACAACGGTCCTCATGGTGGCCGCTCGATACGGTCACGAACACATTGTCAAATTTTTACTGGCACAACCGAATATCAATATCAATGCCACGGCACAAAATGGTAGTACTGCCCTGATGCTTGCAGCTTTTGAAGGTCACACAGCAATTGTTCAATTACTGCTTACACAGGAAAATATCAATTTTAACGCCAGCTTCAACAATATTGCTACCGCTCTGACACTCGCAGCTAGTAAGGGTCACACAGAAATTGTTCAATTACTGCTTACCAAAAAAAATATCAATATTAATTACATAGGCCAAGGCGCAAATCCCCTCATAATTGGTGCAACTCCCCTCATAATTGCGTCCTTTAATGGTCATACCGACATCGTGCAATTATTGCTCGCTCACCAGAATATTGCGGTAAATGTACAAACGCAAAACGGAACTACCGCTCTGATAACTGCAATAATGAATGGACATGATACCATTGCAAAACTGTTACTTGCACACCCAACGATAGACGTTAACATTCAAGAAGAAGATGGTGAAACTGCTCTCATAGCAGCTTGCAAGAAGCGCTACACAGAAATAATAAGATTGCTATTGAATAAACCTAATATCAATGTTAATGCTCAGAGCCAAGGAGGCACAACAGCACTCAGGATTGCTATTTGCTGGTCACACGAAGAAATCGTGCAATTATTCCTCAAGAATCCTGGCATCAATATCAATATGCAAACTCCAGAAGGCAGCACGCCACTCATACTCGCTGCTATAGCTGGTAACCAAAAAATCGCTACTATGCTTCTTTGTCATCCTGATATAAATGTGAATGCTCAAGATCAAGAAGGCAAGACTGCGCTCATGCATGCTGTCCTTTCAGGAAAGAAAGAGATCGTCGAAGTGTTACTCCATGAAAATGATATCACTGTCGACACTGTAGATGGTGAGGGCGAGACTGCTTTAAGTATGGCTAACAGGCTCGAGTATCATGAGATCGCGCTGTTAATCAAGAAAGCTTTAAAAATGACACGTTAGTTGGCTTTCTGGCATTATCCTGAAGATATAAATTCCACGAGTAGTGATGAATTTGACGAGTATTAAAATTTATATACGATTTTAGAAAATAAGAACAGCCCATTGTTAGGATCCACATGTCTCTAAAAATTATCCTCATAATTTCTGCATTAATTATACACAGCCCTCTTTTTACCATGGAAAAAAGAGGGCCTGAAAGTGAGAATTCACAAAATCAGCAAAAAAAGGCCCGTACCCAGCGCACAAATTCCACAAATTATGATAATATTGAAACTATAAAATCAGAACCTACGGAAACAGATTCAATTCTGATAGCACAAAGCACCGGTCCGATAAATTCAATCAGCAGCTCTTTGCAAAGATTACCAGCGGCACAAAATGCTCAGGGCGATAGAAACCCTCCGACGGCAGAGCAACAGCTTATTGATGCTGCAGAAAAGGGCGATCAGCACACTTTCTTTCGGCTGCTTGTTTCATGCCCGGGAATAAATCTTAATGCTCGAAATCAGCAGGGAAATACCGCGCTCATGATTGCTGCTCGTAAAGGGCATATTATCATTGTTCAACAACTGCTTGCACAACAGAACATAGATGTAAATGTTCATCAAGATGGCAGGACAGCTCTCCATGGAGCTGTGGCTAATGGCCATAGGGATATTGTTCAATGCCTGCTTATGAAGGATGGTATTGATATTAATATGCGATATAAAGCTGGAGACTTAACGCCACTCTTGTTCGCTTGCCAGAGAGATGATAATGAAATTATTTGTTTGTTACTTGATCACCCCACCATAAATATCAATGTACCAGATCTAAAAGGTACTACCGCTCTCATGATTGCTGCAGCGCGAGGTAATAGAGAAATAGTTCAGAGGTTATTAGTAAAGCCTGAAATCCAAATTAACATCCAAAATGGTCACGGTATCACTGCTCTCATGTGTGCTGTTTATTATGGCCACAAAGAAGTAGCTCAATTGCTTCTTGGTCAACAGGGCATTAATATCAATGCTGTAAGTAACACAGGAGATACAGCTCTCGTGATCGCCATTCAGAAAAGCAATAAAGAAATTACTAAACTACTTCTGGACAATCCTGGTACCGATTTTCAGCTTGCAAATCAGTCAAATGGCATGACTCCACTTATGATTGCGGCTAAAGAAGGTCACGCAGAAATCATAGGATTACTCCTCGTCAAGCATAATATTTCTATCAATGTGCAGGATAAAGATGGGTGGACAGCTCTCATGCTTGCTGCATTTCATGGGCATCCAGTCGCAGTTCGCTCACTGCTTGTGCCCGGTATAGACGTTAACATCCAAAATAAATGGGGAGACACTGCTCTTACTGGCATGGCAACTCATTCAGACGTGCCCACAACCATGCACGCAACACAGCTACTTATTGCTGCTGGAGCAGATCTAGATTATGTGGGCAGGAAGGCAAGCAAACAGACAAAAAGCACTAGAGACCTTAAGACAAGCGCAAGGCAACGTTCCCTGGAACAACATTCCAGCCGCAATGTCCAGTTCACGGGCACCACTACCCGCCGTTGTGTCTGGACGACCAGATGAGCGAGATTCTGAATTGAAATTATTTCACCGATTAGATCCAAACAGCACTATAACACCGCTTCTTTTTGCTGCTTATCAAGGCCAGTTACCATTTGCAAAAAGCCTTTTAGAAAGAGGTGCAATCATAGATACGTGCGACCGCGAAGGCAATACGCCCTTACACGTAGCTATAGATAATGAGCGAATTGAGGTTGCTCTTCACCTCATAAATTCAGGAGCCAATATCAATCTTAAAAATTGGCTTGGCCAAACCCCGCTCATGCTTGCCTCTAAAAAAGAGAGTCTTCTTCCTATCTTCAGTTTGTTACGCACTAAAGGAGCCGATACAATGCTCGCCGATGATGAAGGAAAAAAGTTCGAAGACTATCTTTGCGATTCTTTAAAAGCTTTCATGCGGGAAACTGCACAAGCTCCTGTTAGGGTCAAAATAGAACAACAGTGATCAAGAGTGAGATAGTTACTCTGAAATCGACTTTCTCTATTTAAAAAGAGATATGAAAAACTAGGCTGGTCCGCATCAAACTCGATTCAGTCGAAACCTATGGATTGCTCTACGGTCTAAATCGGCACTAAGGTCTTCACTATTTTCTATTCGACAGTACTAAAGTCCAGATCGATTGTCGAAACGTCCCTTCCTTAAAAACTGAGCACTCTTTTTATTTGACATCTATTTACTGCTCTCACTATATTTAACATACAAAATAAGCACCCCACCTAACAGATGGTAAGGTAGATATGAGTCTTAAAATTTTTGTTTTTTCTACAACACTTCTGACAACGTTTGCCCTTTTCACCATGGAAAAAGTAAGTACTCTTTTAGAAGAATCATTGCCTGAGCAGACAACTCAATTAGTTATATCCCCTCAAACTTCTCAAGAAGAGCAGCTTATCGAAGCTGCAGAAAAAGGTGATTTAGAAAGCTGCGAGCAGCTTCTGAAAAAGCCCACCCTCAATATTAATGCCGAACCAAAAGGCCGGTCAGCTCTCCTAGCCGCTACTCAAAATGGCCATACTGAGGTTGTCCGCTTATTGCTTAGTAGACCTAAAATAGATATCAATACTCATGACAAACGCAAGCAGACGGCTCTTATGTTTGCTGCATACTGCGGACACGTTGAAATCATAGAAATGCTTCTCGCAAAACCCAGCATTGCTATTAACGCGAGAAGTATATATGACTCAACGAGCCTCATAATTGCTGCAGAGAAAGGTCACAAAGAAATTGTACGGCTATTGCTCAGGAGACTTGATATTGAAATCAACGCCCAAAATACTTCTCGTATAACTGCTCTCATGTATGCCTCATTGAATGGCCATAAAGAAATCGTTGAGATGCTACTCAATCAACAGGACCTTGATATCAATATCAACGCTGCGATGAGTCAAATTCATTCGACAGCTCTTATGCTTGCTGCAGAAAAAGGTCATAAGGAGGTTTTTCAACTACTTCTGAAACACCCCGCGATAGACATCAATGCAAAAAATGGTTTTGGCTGGACCGTACTGATGTTTGCTGCCGAACATGATGACAGCGAAGTCGTTTCAATCCTCCTTGAAAGGCCTGATCTTGAAATAAATACCGGAAATATGGATGGGTTCACCGCTCTCATGCTCGCAGTCATCCATGATTGCCGGAATATCGTTCAGCTGCTACTCAATGCACGTGGCATTGCAGTAAATGCCAAAAACAACTTCGGCGAGACAGCTCTTATGCTTGCTGTAATGCATGGCCGCAAAGAAATAGCTCAACTGTTACTGAAGAAACCCGACATCGATATCAATGAGCACAACAAAAATAAGTGGACTGCCCTTTCGCTTGCTGCCTACGCAGGACGCACGGAATGCGTGCAGTTATTACTAGACCAGCCAAATATTGATATCATCGCACGGAGTCTTCACGGTGATAGCGCTTTCATGGCTGCCACGCAAACTGGTCGTAAAGATGTGGTACAGGCATTTCTTGATAAACATGGAACGGCTTTTAATGCACGAAGTGGCGATGGCATGACTGCTCTCATGTACGCTATTCGTAAAGGGGAGAAGGAAGTCATTGAACAACTTCTTCAAAACCCAACCATCGATATCAATGAAGAGACAGAAGATCGCTGGACGGCTCTCATGATTGCCGTCTTAAAGAGGCGCACAGAAATAGTTCAATTGTTGCTTGATAAACCCGGTATCGCTTTCAATGTGCAGACAGATACGAGCAGCACTGCTCTCATGCTTGCTTGTGAACTAGGGTACGCAGAAATTGTTCAGCTCCTTCTTAATAAATTTGGCATCGCTATTAATGCCCAAGATCGTTTTGGTAACACAGCCCTTATTTTAGCTGCTAAGTATGGCCGCACCCAAGTCGTTCAATTACTGCTCGAGCAGGCAGATATCGATATTAATGCTTGCAATGAATATGGAATTACTGCTCTTATAACTGCCGCATTTCACGGCCATCCTGAAGTAGCTCAATTGTTACTTCATAAACGTGGCATCGCCGTCAATCTTCGAATGAAAGATGGTGTGACAGCTCTTATGCTAGCTACCTTTAAAGGCCATAAAGCAATCGTTCAATCATTGCTTAATCATCCAGACATTTTAGTTGATAGCCAATGTATTTTTGGCATGACGGCCCTCATTATAGCTGCCGATCAAGAAGATTATGATATCGTCTCTTTGCTTACCCTCGCCCGGGCGGATGTGGAACACGCAATTCGTTATGCCACCGAAAGAAATAACCAACGTATACAACATACTTTACGAGTGACGACGTTGCCCGAATACCTCACTCCTCCCATCAGACTGGTTGAGACTAGCCGATGTATACAGCAAGAATGTTAGATTTCTCTTTTTCAGATAGAGCTCCAGCACATTATGTGCCCTCTCTCCCACAATAAACAGTGGTGACGGTTGGCAAATTATATATTAAAAACATTTGAATTCCATTAAAAATTTTTCTTTAATTCTTGCAATTTTTAAAAAAAATTGCTAGTATAAAACCAAAAAGTAATGAAGCGAGAATTGAGGTCCCAATGAATGGCAAAATTTTTCTTTTAACTCTTTCCCTGATTACCACTTCTCTTTCAGGAATGGATAAAAACCGAGAAAAAGTCCCTGCAAGTTCCCAAGTGATTGCAGAAGCAGAACAGGAACTCATTGATGCCGGTTTGAAAGGAGATTTAGCAAGATTCTCTAAACTCTTGCAAACGCCGGGAATAAATGTAAATGCTACAAATCAATGCGGAAGCACGGCTCTTTTGGACGCAGCCTGGAAGGGAAACACAGAAATTGTGCGACTGCTGCTTAATGCACCTGGAATAAATATTAACACGCACAGAGCAGTAACCGGTGATACACCACTCATTGCAGCTGCAATGAGTGGTCACCCAGAAATCGTAAGGCTGTTACTGAACAAACCAGGAATCGAAATCGATGCCTCATCATATGAACCATCTGGTACTACGGCTCTTATGTGGGCCGCATTTTTTGGTCTTACAGAAACTGCTCGGTTGCTTATCAGCAAAGGCGCGAAAATTAATGCACGATCAGAAAACGGCCAAACTGCGCTTATGGAGGCCGCTCGAACCGGTCGTACACCTATAGTTGAGCTCTTACTTGATCAACCAGGCATCTACTACAATGCACGATCTGATACAGATAAAACCGCGCTCGAATATGCTGCTGAAAACAATTATATAGACATTGTTCACGCATTACTCGCTAAACCTAACTTAGATAGTGACAGCTTACTAATCGCTCGTGATGTTGCCGTACACCGAGGATACGAAGAGATCCTCAATTTGATTAATGCCTATATGATTGCAAAAGCAGAACGAAAACTCATTGATGCTGCTTCGAAAGGAAATTTACAAAAAGTATCTAAGCTGTTACAAACGCCGGGAATAAATGTAAATGCCACAAATCAGGACGGAAGCACAGCTCTTTTTGGTGCAGCCTGGAAGGGAAGCACAGAAATCGTACAACTATTGCTTGATGCACCAGGGATAAATATTAACACCCACAGAGCAGACACCGGGGATACACCTCTCATTGGAGCTGCGAAACAAAGCCAGACAGAAATCATAAATTTGTTACTTAACAAACCTGGAATCGACATCAATGCCCAATCCAGTGTGCCACGCGGATACACGGCTCTTATGTGGGCTGCATTTTTTGGTCATACAGAAGCTGCTCAATTACTTATTAGCAAAGGCGCAAACGTTAATGCGCGCGCAGCAGCCGGCCAAACGGCTCTTATGGAAGCCGCTCGAACTGGTCATACACCTATAGCTGAACTCTTACTTGAGCAACCAGGCATCAACTACAATGCAAAAGATGAAGAATATTATACAGCTCTCACATATGCTGCTGAAGAAAATCATAGAGAGATTGTTGAGGGATTGCTCGCTAAACCTAATATAGATGAGGATAGCTTACAACAAGCTCGTAATATTGCCGTACGACGAGGATACGGAGAGATCGTCAATTTGATTAATGCCTATAGACCAGGCGCAACAGGACGATGATAAATAATCAGATCTCGCACAGATTTACTATCACGAGATTTTGAAATGGACTCAAAATTCCAGGTATGAAAATGTCAAATTTGGGGCAGAACTTGAGGCAAAGTTCAGACCATAAAAATGATGAGTTGGTAAACTAATCATGGGTGACTTTGGAATTTTTTAAAAAATGGCTTTTATAAGACCAAAAAGTAATGAAGCAAGAATTGAGGTCCCAATGAATGGTAAAATTTTTCTTTTAACTCTTACCCTAATTACCACTTCTCTTTCAGGAATGGATAAAAACCAAGAAAAAGTCCCTGCAAGTTCACAAGTGAATGCAGAACGAGAACTCATTGATGCTGCTTCGAAGGATGATTTAGCTAGATTCTCTCAACTCTTACAAACGCCAGGAATAAACGTAAATGCTGCAGATTCAGATGGCAAAACCGCTCTTTTTATTGCTGCCTGGAAGGGCAACACAGAAATCGTGCGATTGTTGCTTGATACGCCTGGCATCGATATCAACACTCACAGAGCAGAAACTGGTGATACACCTCTCATTGCGGCTGCAAAAAAAGGCCACACAGAAATCGTAAGACAGTTACCGAACAAACCAGGAATCGAAATCAATGCCTCATCCTTTGTACCACCTGGTACCACGGCTCTTATGTGGGCCGCATTTTTTGGTCGTACAGAAGCTGCTCAAGTGCTTATTAACAAAGGCGCAAATATTAACGCACGAGCGGGAAACGGCCAAACTGCACTTATGGAGGCCGCCAGAACTGGTCGTAAACCTATAGCTGAACTCTTACTTGATCTACCAGGCATCAACTACAATGCACGAACTGGAACAGACAATACAGCTCTCGCATATGCCGCTGAAAACAATTATATAGAGATTATTAAGGCATTGCTCGATAAACCTAATATAGATGATGAAAGCTTACAAGAAGCTCGTAATATTGCCAACAACCTCGACCGTGAAGATATCGTCAAATTGATTAATGCTTACAGCAAAATTGGACGGTGATAATAATTAGATTTCACGGGGGATGCACAAGAAACAAATTAATGTTAGAAGGATGAAAAAGCCCCTTTTTGTGCAGAATTGAGCCATCTTCAAAATGATGACCGTCGGCAAATTAATCATCGTGAACATCTGATTTACGTTAAAAATTTTTTCTCCAATTCTGGCCTTTTTTAAAAAAATTGCTAGTGTAAAACTAAAAAATAACGAGATCATTGAGGATCTTAATGAATATCAAAATCTTTCCTTTAACTCTTACCCTGATTATTACTACTTCTCTTTCAGGCATGGATAAAAATCAAGAAAAACTAGCTGCAAGTTCACAAATGATTGCGGGAAGGGAACTTATCGATGCTGCTTCGAAAGAGGATTTACAAAAAGTGTCTAAGCTTTTACAAACCCCTGGAATCGATGTAAACACTACAGATTCATGTGGAAATAGCGCTCTTTTCATCGCCATATGGCGGGGTAATGCGGAAATCGTGAGATTGTTGCTTGATACGCCTGGTATCAATATCAACACTCATAGACAGGAAACTGGTGATACACCTCTCATTGCAGCAGCGGAACATGGCCACACGGAAATTGCGAGACTGTTGCTTAACAAACCCGGAATCGACATCAATGCTCAATCCTTAGCGCTACCTGGACATGCGGCTCTTACATGGGCTGCAATTTATGGTCATACAGCAGTTGCTCAACTGCTTATTAGTAAAGGAGCAAATATTAACACCCGAGGATGGATAGCTCGAACTGCCCTTATGGAGGCCGCTCGAACTGGTCACAAACATATAGCGGAACTGTTACTTGATCAACCGCATATTAATTATAACGCACGAGATAACAGTGCTCATACAGCTCTCACACTTGCCGCTGAAAGCAATTATATAAAGATTGTTAAGGCGCTGCTCGCTAAACGCAATATAGATAGCGAAAGCTTACGAGTTGCATGTAATACAGCACTAAACCGCGGATATGCAGAGATTGTTGGTTTGATTCATGCATATAGGCCGGGCGAAACACAACGCTGATAATAATCAAAGAAAATATCTAACTATAGATTCACATCAAATCTCTCAACGTTTCGTAGGTAAAAGCAAAAATATCTAACTCGAATCATTTTTAAATATTGATAATCGATAAAAAATTATTGATTTTCGATATGTCTAGAGGTAGTATCTATTCCAGAATGTATTTTTAATTACCTGAAAGGGTCTCATGTTTAATACAAAAACATCTCCAGAAAAGATTACCTGGTATGCTAACTTACTGGAGAAAATAAGCATATTTTTTATGGCAGGTACCACTTTGTCGCTAATTTTACGATGGACTCAAGATAAAATTCCCTTCATTAAAAATGTTAATTTTTGGGTCCCAGCATTGGATAGAAGTAATCTTTCATTAATGGAAATTGATTCCCTCAACTATTTACGTGACATGTCTTTATTCGAGCGATTTCTTGGATTTAGCATTGAAGGTATAAGTCTCCTCATTGTTCTTTCTGGGCTCTATTGCTGCCTTCGATTAATGAGATGTTTCCGACAAGGAGAGCTCTTTTCATTACACACTGTCTCGCTACTCTCGATTTTGACCAAATTATCTTTTGCCTGGGCGGTTTACACTCCCTTAAGTACCTATTTCCTTGGAAAACTTGTTCATGAAACAGGCGAAGTGAAGGCTCTTTCACTGGCTTATTCTATAGATGAAACCTCTGTCAAACTGCTGCCTTTTGGGTTTCTCTTTGTTCTTACATTGATAATGAAAGAAGGCTATCGTTTAAAACATGATCAAGAATTGACGATCTGAGGAGGCAACATGAAAATTGTCGTCAAACTTGATGAAATGATGGCTCAACAAAAATTACGGCTCAATGAGCTTGCCCAAAAAGTCGGAATCACTGAGGCTAATTTATCTATATTAAAAACTGGCAAAGCTCGGGCTATAAGATTTTCGACACTGCAATCGTTGTGTGTTGCGCTCGATTGCCAACCAGGCGATCTGCTGGAGTGCCGTGAATAATGGAATTGGCAAAAGAATGGATCTTCGCTATAATGAAAGGCGGTAATACACATCGAGGTTTTCCTCAATCAGCTCTTTTTTAAAAACCTAATGCTTTAAGTAAAGGATAGATCCGTGCTTAAAAAGAGTATGCTTTTTTTAAAACTAGGCTTTTGTATTAGCCTTGCCGCCTTTGCCCAAGAAGTATTGGCGAGCTTAAGAGGATTAACGATGTTACACGAATTTCCGAATCTGACTGGGCCCTTTCCTGTAGGAATGACTAAGCGGCACATTATTGATACCAGTCGCAAGGAGTCACATAATCCTACAACCCAAAGAGAATTGATGATCTCTTTCTGGTACCCTGCAGAACAGAAACCATTTATTAAATATTTAAGACCATATTGTGAAAAAGATTGCGCTGCAGAGCTTCTTTTGAAAAAGTTCAGCTATCCATCAGAAGATTATGCCCAGCTTAGCAATATATATATACACTCGGGTGTCAACATAGCACCCGCACGAACAAGTGGCCCTTTCCCCGTGGTTGTTTTTTCTCATGGCTATATAGGATCATCTCCAAGCCTTTATACGGCATTTCTTGAGGAACTTGCTAGTCAAGGCTTCATTGTTGTTGCCATCGCTCACAGCTATTATGCAAGTCTTGTCACTTTTCCAGACGGTCGGCAAATAGCAGCTGACCCAGAAAAGTATACACAGATGAAAACGCGATTATTTAATCCGGAAGATGTCAAAATGTGGGTTGATGATGTTCAGTTCGTCCTTGATACACTTCATGAAATGAATGCCGATCCCGCTGATCAGTTTTACGGCATTTTAGATATGGAACATATTGGCATGTTCGGTCACTCTTTTGGGGGAGCAACGGCATTTCAGTGCATGAAAGATGCACGCCTCAAAGCCGGCATAAGTCTTGATGGTGCCCTTTTTCTTGAAGATACAGATCTTACACATCTCACCAAACCATTTTTGTTTATACTGGCACAAGGATCAATCGATGCATTTAAAACATCCGATGAGGAGCTCGCCAGACAATATGGAGTTGATGTTGCAGTCATGAGAGAAAGCCGGAAGCAGTTTGGAAAAATTTATCCAACTACTTCTTCTCCCTTCATTCTGTCTCATGTGATTATACCGAACTTAAACCATGGCGGATTTAGTGATTTTCTTCTACTGAAAGACCTGCCGTTATGTAAAAAAAATAAAGATATCTTTAATTTAGAAGCAGTTGTGGGTTCAGCAGGTGCCCACGAACTATCGGTAATTAATAAACATATAGCTGATTTTTTCAGTAAGCACTTGAAAGCTTGAATTTTGCTTATTATTATAGGTATAATGGTGACTTAGGTAATAGGATATCTTCTACATCAGAAGGATAATAATGAAGTTAATAGCACCATTTTTTATAGTCGCTCTCATGAGCCCAAGTCTCTATGCGGCAAGTAGATTGACAGAAGAACAACCGGACGAACAGCCTGAGCTTATTCGTGATTTCGAAGCTGTGGATGCTGAGGGGCGCAAAAATAAAAGAAATTCACAACAGACTTTCAATGAAGTCGTTGGTTCAAAAAAACCCGTTGTCATAAAATTCTTTTTACGTCAGTGCGGGCCCTGCAACTCAACGAAGGCATCATATCAGGCGATGGCAGAAAAATATAAAGACAAGGCCATTTTCTTAACACTTGATGTGATGAAATACAGCGAGTTTGCTGAGAAATTTGATATTAAAAGGGTACCCGCATTTATCATATTCGCTAATAAAAAACCGTTAGCCATCATCAGAGGCTCTGGAAAAATAAAACAAATCGCTGAGGTGCTCGATAAATATCTAAGAAAAGTACGATAAATCAGTCCTTATTTCGTGGAAGCCTTTTTTCAAGGCTTCTTTTTTTGCCACCCAACTTGACAAAAGGAAAGGCTCTGCTAAATTTTTAATTATTATTAACATTACTAACCTTACAGGAGCTTTTCTATGAAGAATATTTTTTTAGCACTTTCATTGCTCTCCTTCGGATGCTTTGCTTCCCTATCTGCAATGCAGCAAACAGCTGGGTCTCTTGATGCAACCGGATCACAAATATGCATTAAGAATAGCCTGCCTGCAGGAGAAAATGACCTAGTAGTACGTGTGAAGGTAGGATTTGTTGACATGAACGGCAACCAGATTCTCGATGCAGATCAAAAATGGAAGAAGGGTTCAATCAAGACACTCTCTGCCGCAGGAACCGAAGTAACACTCGATCTAAATAATGCAGGCAAAACGCGCCGCACTGAAAAAAAGTCAGGTCAGAAAAAAGGCGACAAACTCGAAAAAGTACCGTGTGCAAGCACGATCAATGTTCCTTTTAAGGTTGTAATTATTAAGGTCGTCGGTAACGCGAAAGACGGTAAAAAGCTCTTCAAAACAAAAATGATTGGTAAAAAGAAGAACTTTTCAGATGCTAGTGCTACTCAAGCAAACCAGTGGGTTATTACCAAAAATGGTGACTCGATGAATATTGCTCCTGTTGCACAGAGCTAATGATCTCTCACGTATAACAAAGCATCTCTATGCTTGTTATATAATCTTAAGTTACACAAGAAGCCTTTCTACAAAGGCTTCTTTTTTTGTTCAAAACTTGACGAATAGAAAAATTTCTTTAAAATAAGAAGTGTCATTATCCCTAATAAACTTGAAGGAGTTTTTCTATGAAACACATTTTAATGATAGGAGCAGTTGTAAGTAGCTTTTTTTCAATACATGCGATGCAGATGCAAGGACAAGGGAAACTTGAACCTGGATTCATCTCGATCGCTAACAACCTTCCATCTGGCGAATCTATCATCGGCGAAATACGAATAAAGGTTGGATTTGTTGATAAACAGGGAAAACCTCTCGCTTATGAAAATGAGTGGAAAAGTGGTTCTGTAAAAATCAAAAATCCAGAGCCAGGACAAACATACGTTGTGGATTTAAAAAAGGCCGCAAAAGCTCTGTATAATCCATCATATCAAAAAATCGGAGAAGAAAATGTTTTTTCTACGATTAAACAAGAATGTTCTATGGTTATCATCAAGATCGTAATAAAAGCACGAAATGGCGACCTTCTTTTTGAGAAGAAGTATGCATCTCGCAAAAAAGATCTTGGAGATCCATGTGCGCCAAAAGCGGTTGCTTGGATCCTTGCGAAAAATGAACAGGGAACTGTAACCATAGCTCCCACCACTTCACAATCATAAAGTCTTATCTACTCGTGAGGCACAGGACTATCCTGTGCCTTTTTTTGATGCTTGCAAATACAATACGTATTCTTACCCTTGCAAAAACTTTTCAGTTTGTATTATTATAAGAATAAAGAGTAAAGGAGAAAGGCATGAAAAAGTTTTTGTCCCTTGTCATCGCAGTCACATTTCTTTTGATGAAACTCCATGCTGGCTATCGTGACACTACCATTGAGGTAGCTGAGGACATGAAATTTCCCCAGTTCCTTTACGATTTCCGGGGAAAAGTGAATGACTTTCTCACCCAAACACAGATTTCTATGGATCTTGATGTAGCGGATTTGGCTGCAAAAAATCTTTTTAATCGGGCAGATGAACTGCAAGCGGAAGATGAAGATACTTACGATGCCATGAGTGCTCGCTTCGATGCTGTCTTTGATAGATTATCTGAACATCTCGATTTTCTTGCAAATCGATTAGATGAAGAAGGTGCAACGAAAACGGAAAAAGGACAGGTTGTACTCGCTTTAGAAAAAGAGGCCAAAGATGAAATCAATGCTCTTTTTAAATCTCGTGGGTATGTGGCTCCGGCACGAACACATTTCATGCCATGGGCAAAACAAATGTTAAAAGGAAATCTTAAAGAGCGGAGATTGACGTCTGATTGAGATATGAGAAAGCTTTGCTTAAAAAAGCAGTATTAAACTATTGACAATTTTGATTTTTAATTTCTATTATAAAAATGAGTTAATAAACAAGTATAAGTATGGAGGTCAGTATGAGAAGGTGCCGATGCACGTGTCAGAAAGAAGACGGTAAAGAAAGCTGTCCAACACATACAATGCGTATGGACAGAAATTTTTGGAAGTATGAAGAAAACGAAGATATAGAACTAGAAGAAAATAGAGACGATTACTAGGAGGTTAATATGAGTAAGTATGAAAGAGATAAGAAAACTACTAATTGGGACGAAGATGGCGCAGGTAATCCTGGTGCAGGTTATCCAGGAGCCGGGTATCGTAAGTCCCATATAACGAACAAGAAAAAGAAGGAAGAAGAAAAAGAAGTAGACGAGAAGTAAGCCATGGCTCATAAAGCAAAAGATAACAAAGCCCATGGCAGCGGACTTGCAAAACATACGGGAACTCCATTTCACAAACGACCGACAAAAGAACGTGGGCCGTTTGGTGAAAATAATGGTACCGTTCAAGATAGAGCGGGCGAAACTCCTGAGAAGTTGAAATTGAAAAAAATAAAAAAGGGAGTTGGAGAAGAACTATGATTGATGATTTGAAAAAAAAAGCTGGTCAGTGGGACCAGGAATCTGAGCAGAATTGGCAAAGATCTGAAGCTGAACACGCAGAGCCAAAATCTATGCGTGGTGGAACACGTGAGCAACACGTGAAAGCTGGAAAAGCCGGCGGAAAAGCTCCACACAGATGCAGAGGGCGTCAGTGCACTGCCCAGAAGAAGTAACCTCATTCAAAGAAGGGACGAATCATGGCTAGAAAGATAGCTAGAAAAAAAACTGCCTCCAAAAAGGCTGGTTTGACCAAAAGCGGTAAATCTAGACAGCACGTTTTAGCGGGCCGCAAAGGTGGCCTTGCACCTCACGTATGTCGAGGAAGTGAATGCACTAAGATTAAAAAAGGTGCGAAAAAAGCTGGCCGCAGTATAAGTGGCTGGGATTTGGAAGAAAAACCAAAAAGAGGGCTTCTTGCAAGGTCAACCAAAGCAAAAAGAGGAAAAGCGGCTGTTTCTCGCCGTTCGGCGCTTCTCTTTGAAGATCTTGCACCAAAAAGAGGCAAAAAGGCAGCTCCAAAAAGAGGAAGAAATCCTGAAGTAGGTTGGGAAATCTTTGAAGGTCTCTTTGGAGAAGCTCCAAAAAGAGGCGCAGCAAAAAGAAAAGCCGCCGCTCCAAAAAGAAAAGCTGCTCCAAAAAGAAAAGTTGCAGCACGTCGTGCAAAACCTGCAAAAAGGGCACGTCGCCGTTCAATTTTTGAATAATAGATAGTATCGAAAGCGGGAGATCGCAATGATCTCCCTTTTCTTTTTTTAAAACGAATTTTCCTCCTCATAATTCACAAAATTAACTAAAATCTTGATAATCAAGAAAAACGTTGGAATACTAGATGCTAGTTAATTTGTATGTTTCACTTATAAAAAAAGGAGGTTGATCTAATGAAAAAGATTATGCTCGCTATAATTCTTGGCTCGACATGCACCATGCTTGCAATCTCGCCAGAAGATGATGCAAAGATTAAACGTCTTGAGCAGCAAAAGGCCGCTGAAGAAGCAAAGGTTGAAGCTGGTCACAAAAGAGTTGCAGACTTAAATAAGCAAATTGCAGTTGAAAAATCTTCTGCACTTGCGCGCGAAGAAGCTTCGCAAAAACGTACCCTTGATGATGATAATCATCAAAGTGGTGGCGTAAGCAGAGCAGGATAAGCTTACTGGGCCTGAAAATATTCAGGCCCTTTTTTTGTTCCTTGAGATTCATCCTGTCCTGCGATACACTAGTAGATACAAGAATCGTGAAAGGAACACCATGAAAATTACTATCTCACTTTTATTCCTCTTTATTACCGTATCAACGATTTCGCTTCAGGCAAATGTTAAAGAAGTAGGTTCCATGTCTGAGCTAAAAGAAGTCATCACAAGCAAAGAACCTCTTGTTATCATGTTTTACGCACCCTGGTGCGGAGCCTGCAAATCGATGCGAGAGCCGTTCATCCAGGTGGCACATCGTTTCGCTGGACAAGCAAAATTCGCTCGCGTCAATGCAGATAACCAAAAATTCAAAGAAGCAGTAGATTATTTTGGGGTTGAAGCAATCCCGACAATTCTAGTGAAACATGTAGGTGTTATTGATAAAGATCAGTTAGCACAATCAATCAGATGTATTGTGCAAAAACCGAATGCTCCTCAAATTAGTAAAGAAGGCGAGTCAAAAAAAGCGCCCGCCAAGGGAGAATCAAAGTCTAAGAAAACAAAGAAACCTCTCAAAACAGCAGCCAAACGATCTCATAAAGGCAACAAGAATGCCAGACGCACGGCCTAGGGACCATTTGTGAAAGAGTCCTTAATCGAGTATACTTTTCTTTAACGGATTAAACTTTTTCATCTCTTGGAGGATCCCATGAAATGTCCTATTATTGCGCTCAGCGCACTACTTATAAGCACCTCGGTTCTTTGTGCAGCTGATCAGATACCTTTTACAACCAAAAAAGAACTACAAGAAAAATTGAATGATTCAAAACCAACGATCATCATGTGTTCGGCAACCTGGTGCGGACCATGCAATACTATGAAGCCACGCTTTCGTGCCATCGCTGATGAACAAAAAGAGAAATTCAATTTCTGCATCATAGATGTGGAAGATAAAGCGATGAGCGAAATTGTAGAAAGCTGGGACATACAAGCGATGCCAACATTTGTGTTTTGTCACAATAATGTCGTACTTCATACGCATGTAGGCTCACTCTCAAAACCAAAATTGGAAAAAGAGATCAAAGCATTTAGCGAGAAGATTGCTAAACAGCCCAAGCCTGTCGAAAAAACGGCAGCTCTCAAAAAAAAGAAAGGGCGTGTTACTTCAAAAGGTACCGCTTCTGTTGACTTAGCTGCGTAATTCTGTGTTATTCTGGTGTAGATGATAGTTTTAAGGAGGAATCATGAAAATATCTTTACACCATGTGCTCGCGCTAGGGTTTACGCTGCCTGCTTTGGCTGCTGCCCCTACTGCTGCACCAAAAAAAGCTACCCATCAATATTCCGCTGCAGTTATGGAGCTTACATCGCTCGATGAATATAACGACAAGGCGGCTTCAACAAAACCGACTGTTATTGTTGTAAGTACAGACAACTGTTCTGCATGTGAAATGTTAGTGAAACCCGTCAGCAAAATGGCTGTGGACTATCCAGAAGTGGACGTATATTGGCTCAACGCTAACAGTCCCTCCTTTAAAGGACTCAAAAAAGCGACTGGTTTGACTGCATTTCCTCATACACGCTTTATGAGGCCTGGTGAAAAGGTTCAAATAGTAGAAGGAACTATGGGCGAGAAAGAACTAGATGATAAATTCTATCGACTCCTTCATGGCAAAAGCAAACCTTTACCAAAACGTGCACCACAAAATCCACCTGCAAAAGCAGCCTAATGTATTAGAAACTCAAAAGGGAGCCTTCGTGGCTCCCTTTTTTAATCCTATTGGCGAGCTAGGTACTAGGTATTGAATTTCCACTATCTTTAAAACTGAGGCTCTTATCGCTTACTCATAAGATAAGTAAATGTAAGCAGGTTTATTAAACTCCATTTCTTGGAAGCGCTCATCATCTGACCTGTTATGCCCTGCGCTGCACTAATCCCTTTATCAATAAAAATATCCCTATTGAAACAAGGACACTCATTTTCCGCTATTCAGTATGGGAAATGTACTTTTATTTCGAATATTCGGCTATGCTTCTTAGAAGAAAAATTTTCCATGCTGGCTTCACAAAAATGGTGCCCGATGAAACAGATAACTCTTGTTCCTCATCATCAAGTGTAACAATGATTCCTGTGTTAATTTTCTGCTCATTCATAGCCCGCTCTAGTCCCAATATTTCACGTTTGCACGTATCGTCATTTTTGAGTGACACACATGCTTGTAAAAGATACTTTGTTTGATCAGACAAGGTAATGAAAAAATCGACTTCCTTATTATGACTGGATTTATAATAAAAAATATGAGGAGTTTGGCGTCTTAGATAAGCAAAAAGTGCTGTCTCAAGTTGAGCAGAGGCATCAAATTCGCTCGCCATACTAAATGCAGTAATAAGACCCTGATCAACAGCAAATATTTTTTTCATGCTGCTGGCAGATTTTCGAAGAGAGAGGTCAAATTTTTGTAGAGAAAAAACGCAATATGCATCTTCAAAATACATCATGTATTCATACAAAGAATTCTTGCTTACTTCATAGCCTAAGGATTTAAACATCGAATATATCTTTTGAATACTAAAAATTGTTGCACTATTATGCAAACATTGTGATAAAAGCTGTCTTACCGCAAGAACATTAGTTATGCCATAGCGATCAATAATATCACGATAAATAACAGAGTCAGTATATCCCTGCAAGAGTGGGCGCAATTCATCTACGGTTCTTCCAATTGTTTCCGGAAACCCTCCCGTTTGTAAAAAATTTTGCAGGTGATGCCTGATGCGAATTTTTTCGCTCGTTCCTACATGGTCTGAAATTTTTTGATTAAAGGCGTGGAGATATTCACGAAAACTGAAAGGGAAAATTTCTATGACATATGTCCTTCCGCGTAATGAGGATGCTATCTCCTTACTCAATAATTTAGCGGATGATCCAGTAAGATAAACATGCATTTTTTCTTGGTCTAACAATCGTCGGATAAACTTTTCCCAGTGAGGTATCTCATGAATCTCGTCGAAAAAAAAGTGAATATCATTCTTATGTAAGTACTCAGGATAGAGTTCAAAATAAGCATCAAGTATCTCCTGCAAATTCTTTGTTTGCATCTCAGATAAACGCTCATCCTCAAAATTAATGTAGGCCATTTTCGAGACGTCTGTCCCCGCACCAATTAAATCCTGCATAATCTGATACAAAGACCACGTTTTTCCTGATCTGCGCATGCCTATAAAAATAAGCGCCTTGCGCACATGTTGAGAAAATTGAGGCAGACTAAATTCTCTTTTTAATGGAATGGGTATACTGGATTTATGAAAATTTATTATCAATTCTTTAAAAATATTTTTCATTACATCCCTCTTAAAAGGAAGCTTTTTAATTTTTTGTCCCTCCAATGGGGATACTTTTTTAATTTTTGTCCCTATGATAGGGATACTTTATCAAAAAAACGTCCTTCTGACAAGGGGGCTTCATTTTTTATCAAAGCAAAAACTTTGGCGCAAATGCAGGAATTCTACTTTTGATAGGCATAAAAGACCGCTCATGCTATTTTTTTGCGAGCAGAATCATTTTTTCTTCGATTGCCTGAGAAAAATCAATACAAAAAAACGATATTCAGAGAAAGAGTGCTATGAAAAATTATCATTCATAGCACTCTCCAATGACTTTTAAGTTCATGCTTCTCTGCTATCAAATAATTCAATGATCTCGCCCGCTTCTTTAGCATTTCTTTGAGCAGCATACATGCGAGCTGTCAGGCCATCTTTTGACGTGAGATTAATATCTATGTTAGGTGCATTCAGCAGCATTAGAATAATTTCTTTTGAAAATCTTTGAACACTAACAGCATACATAAGAGCCGTCCGTCCATCATTTGATTGGGCCTTGACGTTGATCCCAGACTTATTAAGAAGCAATTGAACTATGGGCTTTAAATAACCATCTTGCTCTCGGGCAGCCAAAATAAGAGCCGTCTGACCATATTCATCTTTTGCATTGATATCGATGCCAGATTTAGTAAGCAAAAGTTCAACTAGTTGTGCACGCCCCTTTATGACCGCGTGCATAAGAGCTGTGCGACCCGATCTATCATAAGCATTGATTGCAATGGTAGGTTTATTAAGTAGCAGCTCAACAATCTCTTTTTCGCCTCTCTGAACTGCATACATAAGAGCTGTAACACCTGTCTCTGATCGAATATTTACATCTATGTCAGCATGCTCAATAAGCAGTTTAATTAATTCCTTAGAACCATATTGTAAAGCGCACATGAGAGCCGTCATGCCATTTGCTCGAGCATTGATAGCAATACCAGGGCAACTGAGGAGTACTTGAACAATTTCTGTATGACCTCTGCCTACTGCACCTATGAGTGCTGTTCCACCAAATTCGTTAGCTGCATTAATATCGATACCAGATTGTGCAAGAAGTAATTCAACAATTGCTTTGTGACCCTGTCGAGCTGCACGGCACAGAGCCGTGTCGCCATATGAACTGACGGCATTGATAGCAATCCCCGACCTGCCAAGCAACAATCGAACAACTCCTTCATGGCCAGCATCTGCTGCTTCCATGAGAGCGCTAAAACCGATTAGATCCTGGGTATTGAAAGCAACTTTGTCATGGTTAAGAAGCAATTCAACAATATCTGTATGTCCCTGTTTAGCCGCGATCATCAAGGCTGTTATTCCATTTTTTGCTTGTGCATTAATATCTATACCAGGACAAGCAAGAAGTAGTTGAACAATTTCCTTATGACCCTGAAGAGCACCAAACATGAGAGCACTCCAACCCTGTTCATCTTGCACATTACATTTTGTTTGAGGCAGCTTTAAGAGCTCGCTAAATAGGTCTAATTGGCCGTTCTTTGCAGCATAAATTAAATTACTTGTCATGCTTTTTTGCATGGTGAAAAGAGAACTGGTTGTAAGCATTGAGGTAATTAAGAGAAAAATTTTAAGAGTCATATGAGCTCCGAATGTCTATATGTTTTCTTTTTTATAATTCTAATAAAAACTTTAAAATTTGCAAAAGGAAAGCGGCGTGCTGCAAAATAACAAAACCATTTATTAAAAAGGTAACTTATTTTGAATCAGCTTTTTTTAGTCTCGCATTTTTTTCTTCGTACTTTTTTTTCAGAAGAGACAATTTTTCTTCGACTGCTTGAGAAAGATCAATATCAAAAACCGAACAAAAATTAAGCAGCGCAAAAGCGATATCTGCGACTTCGTGTCGCACCGCCTCTCTGTCTTTATTCATTTTTTGAGCAAGATTTTTCTCGTCAACGAAGAGAAATAGATCCATAAGCTCAGCCGCTTCAGACACAATATCCATACTTAAGTCTTTTGGAGATTTTAAATTGCTCCATCCTTGCTGAGTAACGAATACCTGAAATCGCTGCTTAAGCTCATCAATGGTAGTCTGTTTATCGGTCACAAAAATCCTTCTTAACCTAGTGAAACAAGTAATAGAGCAACAATCGACATAAGCTTAATAAGAATATTGAGTGCCGGGCCTGACGTATCTTTAAATGGATCTCCCACTGTATCTCCGACAACAGCGGCTTTATGTGCCTCAGAACCTTTACCACCCAGATGGCCGGCTTCAATATATTTTTTTGCATTATCCCATGCACCACCACCATTAGCCATCATCAGAGCTAAAAGTACCCCGACAACAGTTGCTCCAACAAGAACACCACCTAGGCCGTATTTGCCTAGTGAGCTGTAATAGACAACTATGGGGACCAAAACGGTAAGAATTCCCGGCAAAATCATTTCACGCAGCGCCGCTTTTGTGCTTATTGCAATACACCGCTCATAATCAGGTTCGGCCTTACCTTCTAGGAGTCCTGGAATTTCTTTAAATTGGCGCCGTACCTCTATTACCATAGCAAGTGCTGCCTCGCCGACTGATCGCATCGTCATTGATGAAATTAAGAACGGCATTACTGCGCCAATAAAGATGCCTACAAGAACCTCAACTTGATTGATATCAAGCACAGCAATGTGAGCTTCAGCGGCATACGCAGCAAATAAGCCCAATGCCGCAAGGAGGGCAGATCCTATCGCAAAACCTTTCCCCATCGCTGCAGTAGTATTACCCAATGAATCAAGCTTGTCGGTAATTTTCCTTACGTTATCCCCTAAATGAGCCATTTCGGCGATACCTCCTGCATTATCAGCAATGGGTCCGTAAGCATCGACCGTCATCGTTATGCCAACGGTTGCAAGCATAGACACTGCAGCTATTGATACGCCATAGCTACCACCACCAAACATATAAGCAGCCCAGACACCAAATGCTAAAATTATAACTGGTAGAACAACTGATTCCATGCCAACAGAAAGACCATAAATGATATTTGTCGCAGCACCAGTACGTGCACTTTCAGCAATCTTTTTTACCGGTGTCCCGCCCGTATAATATTCGGTAACAAGACCTATTACAATACCAGCTATGCATCCTATGATAACCGACCAGAATAAGTCACCCTTTTCAAAGGTACCTCCCAGATCCATCCATTTAAGATAGGCAAAGGAAAAGACAGCAAATGCGGCAATTGAGATATTGGTTGCATGACGCAATAATGCTGCAGGGCTTGCTTTAATTACGGTGTTAGCAAAAAGGCCAATAAAAGAACCTAAGAGCCCCAAAATCGAAAGAACGACAGGCAATATAATATAGTTTGCTACATTTGATTCCTTTGTGGTCGCTAACGCAATTGAGCCAATCATAGCTCCGACATAGGATTCATAAATATCTGCTCCCATGCCTGCAGTATCGCCCACACAATCCCCAACATTATCTGCTATCACGGCTGGATTGCGAGGATCATCTTCAGGAATATTTTCTTCAACTTTTCCGACAAGGTCAGCTCCCACATCTGCTGATTTAGTATAAATGCCACCGCCTACGCGCGCAAAGAATGCAACAAATGAGGCACCAAAGCCGAAACTTGAAAGTAATCTGATAAAATCAGGAGACGCAGCAAAAAAATAGATAAGCAGACCCATCCCTAAAATACCACAGCTTGCGACAGCAAATCCCATAACTCCGCCACCAAGCACAGCAATCTGAAATGCTGCATTTTCGCCTTTTTCTTTTGCCGCCATTGTCGTTCGCACATTTGCATCGGTCGCTGCATCCATACCAATAAATCCACAGAAAAGTGAAAAGAGTGCACCAGTTAAAAAGCAGAGTCCTGAGTATACTCCCCCCAAATACGTAAGAAGCACAATGACGGGAACCACCACGAGTGCTATAACACGATATTCTTCTTTGAGGTATGTACGTGCGCCAATCTTAATAGCCGTCGCAATCCTCAGGGCTGTCGCATTGTCTACAGGGTGTTTTCGGATAAGCATAATTAATAGATAAATAAGGCCAAAGCCTGCTAATGCCGATGCTAGCACGGCATAGAGAAAAAGAGATGATGTCATTGATTTCTCCAAGAATAAAATAAACTATTGTATGGCTCAAGTATCTCATCCTTTTACAAAGATCTCAAGATGGCAGCTTCGCTAAAAGGAATTTTTGTGTCATGTATATGCTGATATTCAACGGGTCCTTTGCCAAGGAGCGCGATAAGTGTACCTGGCTTTGAAAGCTCGTATGCTTTACGAATTGCCTTTTCTCTATCGACAATACAGAGCACTTTCGGCATAAGCATCTCATCTATCCCCATTTTAATGGCTTCGATAATAGCAGCAGGATCCTCTGAACGAGGGTTATCCGTGGTTAAAATGACTGTATCGGCGTATCGTACTGCAAGCGCCCCCATCTGTGGCCTCTTATAGTGATCCCGGTCCCCTCCTGCACCAAATACTGCTATAAGATGAGGAGTTAAGGGACGTACTGCAGAGAGAAATGCCTCGAATGAAGAAGGTGTATGGGCATTATCTATACAAGCTACCGCACCGTTAGGCAAGGGAAAATGTTGCACTCTTCCCGGAACACCGCCAAACGTGGCTAGTGCTTGAGTCATCGTTTGGGCAGAAACACCATATTTTTCTGCAATGGCAAGAGCACAGAGCACATTATATGCACTGAATTCACCTAAGAGACCTGGGCAAAGAAAGTGGTGCTTGGCGGTCTTAAAAGTTACTTCCAACGTGAGAGCAGAAAGATCTCCTGAGAGAATATTTGCTTGAATAGTCCCCCGGTCGTACAAGCTGACCTTTTGAACATTACGGCTTCTTTCAAATTTTTGGCCGTATGAAAGTACTTGGGAATCATCAGCATTTATCACGATACAACCCTGTGGCGATGTCTGATTAAAGAGCGAGCACTTAGCTGCAAAATAATCATTTTGCGTCGCATAAAATTCCGAGTGCTCCAAACTAAAATTGGTAAATACACTCGTATCAAATAAAAGCGTTGCGGTGCGATGAAGACTCAAAGCCTGTGCTGCGACCTCCATGACGACATATTGTACCCCATTCGATCGGCAAAGATCGAAAAAAACGTGTAAATAATCGGGTTGTGGCGTAGTCAGCGGTGCTTCAAACCGTTGATTTAAAATGCGGTTTTCAATAGTACTTACCAGAGCAGTTTTATACCCTGCTGTTTTAAGAAGATGCTCCGCTAAAAATGCAGTCGTACTTTTTCCCTTAGTGCCAGTAATGCCTATGAGTGTCAGTGATTGCGCCGGATATCCATATGCTTGAGCACTGAGTTGTGCAAGTGCTAACCGTGCAGAGGGCACCATAATGAGCTCAGCATTATAAGAAGCGATAAGCTTTTTCAGACTATCATCAATAATCATTCCCTGCTCAACTACAACGGTAGTAGCTCCTTTTAAAAGTGCTAACGAAATATAATCAGCACCATCGAGTTTCATACCCTTAATCACGACAAACGTCGATCCAGGGCCGACATTATCAGTGTGGCAAGCAACTTTATATATGTGTGGAAAATCCATGGTAATCATACAAGAATAGTGTTGTGTTACATAAAACTCTGCTGTATATGCAAGCCTCAGTATAACTCAAGTAAGAGGCGAGGAAAAGAGGCCACTTACGCTGCAGTAGCCCAGAAGTTGTGCAAGGCCTGTTTTCACGATATGAAAAATTGCGGGTCGGTAAGTGTGAACCAAACTTTAAACCCAAATCCAGGAAGCTCAACGGAAAAGACTGATCTAACAAATCTTTGAAGTTAGTGTCTGCGCAATACATAATAAGCTTGAGGATCGTTGGCATGCAAACCAATCTTAGCTAATTGGCCGCTTTTCAACATCTCTTGAAGTCTCGTGCTCGTTGTTCGAGATGTAACATTCCATAATTGCTGAGCTTCTTGAGCGGTAATTTTTTTCTTCTGTTTGAGATATTCGATAACAGCTCCATCCCATGCTTTCAATCGCTTATTTATCTGTGGGCCGCTAAAGAGAGTAACTTTAAAAAAATTTCCTATCTCCTCGAATCGTGGTTTGGGTAGGTTATGCTTCTCGCAAGCCCTTATCATGCGCCCGAGTCCGGATCCCCACTGCTCAATGATTTTTAATTCTCTAAAAACTCGACCAATTACTTTGTTTCGTAACTGTGACACACCGGCTATTGCCGTTTCGAGATCTAAGCCGAAAAGCAATCCGCCTGGATTTATTATCTCCATTCGATCGTCATAAATGGCTATTTGAATGGATGCGTTAGTGATAGCATAATCTGCATGAAGTAAGGCATTCGTTACTGCCTCTTTTACTGCTTCTGATGGATATTCAGGTATATCTTCTCTGTGAATATCTCCTATTCTTGCAGCCATTTTTGTATTGCGTCGTATGAAAGCCAATATTGGTTCCAGTGCAGTCACCAAAGGAAAATCAACATCTTGGTGATCCAATACTTCCGCTTTTGTTGTGCCTAAAAAACGCACAAGTCTTACTTGAGCGTTTGAAAAGTAGTTTCTTACGTTCATGCCAAATAAGAGAATCCCTCCATTGGAGGGAAAAAGTTCACCTTGATATGGTACAATAATTCCTAGTGATTGGGCGGTCTTTTCAGTAAATTTCTTCTTAACTTTTGCGAATAAATTTTTTGCTAATTTTAAATCAAGGTCTTCTAGCTTTGCTCTGTGATTTGGCAACTCATCAAACGTTCTTTTTTCTCTTGAACGTTGTATCTCTTGCACGGTCTCTGAATCTGCTAAACGATTTGAGGAGCCTACTCTAACATACGTTGAATCCTTAGCTTTCTCAGATTTAAGATGAAATGGGCCAATGCAGTGAGGTATGCTGATAATTAAGATATCCTTGCCTCGAAAAGTAGAGAATTGTATGGTAGGTATAAGTACAGGAGTAATACAATCAGCTATGGCATTTGAAATTCTTGCTTCTTCTTTAAGTATATCTTCGACACCGATTATTTCCTTTGTTCGATCGGTAATCCCAATAACGAGGGTACCGCCTGCGGTATTAGCAAAAGCGATAAGCGTTTGTATAATTTTTGGCAAAGATTGAGCATTTTCTTTAAATTCAAGAGTTTTGCTTTCTGGCTTTCTCAGCAGCTCTTCTAGCATGATCATTCCTTTCACTTATATCGGTAATCATAACCTAGAAAAAAAACAAGGTCAAGGTTTTCTAGCATATTGATTTCATCTTACAGATTGATCAAAATAATACATATGCTTTAGTAGCAGCGGACTGAATGGACGAATATACAAATAGAAGACGCAGAAATACTGTTCTGTCAAAGAAAAGTTAGTGGCAGTTTAGAGATATATTCATTAGAGCCATAAATTAGAAACTAGAGTCGCTTAAATTTATCCCGCAAAAAGTCAATCGAGATGAAAGAGGAAAAGAGGCGGCTTACGCCGCCTCGTAATTACACAGTAAGTTTATGAACTGGACAGCGGTTTTTATTGTACCGCTTGACCAATGATTTACGTGCTTTTTCAGTATGCTTAAATGAAGCATATCCGACGAGCCTGTTATACAGTTTAAAATCTTGCTCTCTGCCTGCTTTTCGAATTGATCTATCGAAAATCTCGCGTGCTCGTTTTACGCCGTTACGAGATGCCATGTCATAGAGCTTATCGACAAGTTCAAAATCCTTATTGCGGGCGGCAGCTCGAAGCGCTTTGTCCCACGCTTCTTGAGATTTTGGCACTGATATCCAGCGCTCGATAACATCCAATTTCCTGTCCCGTACAGCGTCGATAAAAGTCTTTTCTCCGCTGGAAAGTGCTAAAAGAGACGCGCTGCTTAAGAGTGTTAAGCAGGCTAAACCTTTGGCTATCATATTCATAAAAAACCCCTCTTGTTACTGGTGTTATATAATACTACCACTAACTGTAGCAGAGGGAGGTTGCATTGCAACAGCCCCTATTAAAGGGCATTAAGCAGCTCTGCCTTTGCAATGAGAGCGTCAAGAGAGATGCCAAGTTCTTGCTTGCCATCAGCAAAACGTATGCTCACGGTATTGGCATCGGCTTCTTTTTGACCAAGTACCACCATCCAGGGAATTTTTTCAAGCTGAGCAGACTTGATCTTTGATGAAATTTGATCGGATGATTCATCAAGTTCTACTCTGAATCCATTCTCTTTAAGAACATCCCGTATCTTGTGGGCATATTCTTTTTGATTATCAGTAATCGTTAAAATACGCATCTGAACGGGAGCAAGCCAGAAAGGAAGATGCCCCTTAAAATGCTCAAGAAGAATGCCAAAGAATCGCTCAAAAGAGCCATATATAGCTGTATGAATAACGACTGGACGTTCCTGTGTGCCCTGAGAACTTACATAGGTCATATCAAAATTCTCCGCCTGAAAGAAATCTACCTGGACCGTTCCGCACTGCCATTCCCGCCCCATAGCATCGCGAATCGAGATGTCAATTTTCGGACCATAAAAGGCACCCTCTCCCTCTTGAAGAACATATGGGTGACCATATTTTTTCAAGGCATCCTCAAGAGCTTTCAGCGCCTTATTCCAGACCTCGTCGCTTCCCATTGCATTTTCCGGCTTTGTCGAAAAGCCAAGTTTGATCTCAGTAAATTCACATCTCTTAAGAACCCTAAATGCCATGGCTAAGATAGTGTGCACCTGTTGCTCAATTTGATCGAGTGTGCAGAAGATATGCGCATCATCAATCGTAAAAGCACGAACCCTGAACAGACCATGTAAAACTCCTGAAAGCTCATGTCTATGAACATGCCCAAATTCAGCAAGTTTTAGAGGAAGCTCGCGATAAGAGCGCGGCCTGTTTTTATAAATGAGAAAAGCACCAGGGCAATTCATAGGCTTGATCGCATAACTGTGATCATCAATCAAGCAGAAGTACATATTATCTTTGTAATGCGCATAATGCCCAGATCGCCGCCACAACTCAGTACTTAACATCGTTGGGGTAGATATTTCTTGATAATTATATTCATTATGCATTTGACGCATATACCCAGCGAGGGCATTGAGTACCTTTTTGCCTTTAGGATGGAAAAAAGGAAAGCCCACTCCTTCTTCATGAAACGAAAATAGATCGAGCTGTTTTCCTAAGCGACGATGATCATACATCTGTATCTCTTCACGCCGTTTAAGAAAGGCCGCAAGTTCTTCTTCAGTAAAGAACGCTGTTCCATGCACCCGTTGCAGCGCCTGCTTTGTTCTATCAGCACGCCAATAGGAGCCTGAAAGGCCAAGAATTTTAAAGTGCTTAATTTCGCCTGTAGAAGCAACGTGGCCGCCTTTACAGAGATCTTTAAAATCTCCTTGAACAGAGAGGCCCACAGTTTCTCCCGGCAGCTGATCAATAAGTTCAAGCTTGAAGGGATTATCTTTATACATCTTACGCGCTTCTTCTTTACTTATCTCTGTGTGAGTAATAGGAATATTTTTTGCTGAAAGCTCTTTCATTTTTTCTTCAAGACGAGGAAGATCTTCCTCCTTCAAATTATGAACAGGCAAGAAATCATAGAAAAAGCCTTCTTCGGTTGCTGGTCCTATCGTAAGCTTAGTTCCTGGATACAGTTCCATAAGAGCTTGAGCAGCCAAATGCGCAGCTGAGTGGCGCAATACTTTAAGATCTTTCTGTTCTTCCATGACACATCCTTATTATATAGACACGAGTTCGACAATCGAACCAACCGTTCATTAATTTAACAACTAAGTATACCAGAAAATCAAGAAAAATGCATTATTTCATTCCTCATCTTTTGATAAAGTTCTGCAGAAGATAAAAAGTACTAAGCCTTGAGAGCCTTTTCCCTTCTGAGCGAAAGTGGTATACTAGAACTACTATGCAAGAATAAGGAGGTACCATGAACCGCTGTCTTTTTATATCATTTATCTGCTCTCTTTCGTTTCTTTTATCTGCCACAGGTTCGGATAAGCCAGAAAATGTGATGCCTTTAGAAATTAATACACAGGCTCCCGTAACCGAAGACATTAGTGAGACGTCTGAACTCGCATCTATAGTTGAGCTTTCAAAAGATGATGACATTCCTGTACCTGAAATAACCCCACCCTCTGATTTTATGGCATGGGTGCGATCCGTAGGGATTTCACTTCTTTACAAATACTATGCGTTTAAAGAGTGGCTCTGGGGCTCGCCAAAGAATGCTGAGAATGAACAGAATGAAATCGGTTGATACTCACGAGTTTGCATTTTATACTGATTCGCTGCGCACTATCGATACCGAGTTTCGCTTAGAAATTTTCCCATTAGAAGATACCGAAGTCATTCATAGAATCGTCCATGTCCTGAGGCTTGAAAAAGGCACATCAATTATTTTATTTGATGCTCAGTATCATATGCGCGCTACCATAGCGACAATAGATAGACGTTCAATTACCCTTCGTGTAGAAAAAATTGATACAAATAAACCACTTAATCCAGAAATACACTGGTTGTTACCCCTTCTCAAGCGAGATGCTTTTGAAGAAGCGCTGTATAGCCTCACCGAGCTTGGCGCAACTTCTATTCAACCACTCCTTACCCAGAAAACGACACGCTTTTGGTCAGGCGAAAAAGAGTCAGTGCGCAGTCAAAAAATTATTAGTGCTGCCGCTGAGCAGTCAAAGCAGTTCAGTTTGCCGCATCTTGAACCAATCATTTCTCTCGAGCTGTGGCTCCTTAAATCTCAAAAACCACAGACCACCAAGATTTTCTTTGATCCTGCAGGAAAGCACCTTAAGGAGATCGTCGCCTTATGTGAGAAACAACATGCTCTCATCGCCTGCGCAGGGCCCGAAGGAGATCTCACCTACGAAGAAAAACGACTTCTTGAAGATCAGGGATTTCTCTTTTGTGCTCTCACCCCAACGGTATTGCGGGCACAACAGGCAGTAGCCGTGGGGCTCGGTGCATTGCGCTCATTACTCAGATAAATTACGATTAATTAAGTTTTTGTTGAGTAGCCTTTAAGATACACAGGCATCAGTTGGGTATGGGTCTTTTTTTCTAGCCATGACTTCATGGCGTTCTTTGCAACCGTTTGCAAAGAAACCAGATCAATGGGCAGAATAGTTGCACGATCACCATACAGAGTCTCTATCTCATGCCGATACATTTCACTTCCATTTCCCAGGAATCTGACCTTTGTAAACCTATGAGCAAGCTCGTGGATGAGCTTATCGGCATTTTCGTAACCGTACTGAATGGGGACAGAAGGCTCTGCTATTGCATAATAGAGTTCTTGGCAAAAGGCATTGAGAAGAACTACCGTAACTGTCTCAGTATCTTTCCTTTCCTCGATAAGCGCTTCAAGACCGTTGATCCCAATTAAGGGAACTCCGGTCGCGAAGGCAAATCCATTCACTGAGGCAATAGTTACCCTCAGCGTCGTAAAAGGCGCTGGACCTTGATGCGCTGCAATAAAGGATAGATCAGGAAATGAAAGCTTATTTTTTGAAAGCAGGTGATCGAGAAGGAGAATAAAGTTTTTACTTATCTTCTTACTCTCGTCAGATGCTTCATCAATAAGATTTTCACCCCTGAACAATCCTAATTGAACATCCTTATAACGGGCATGTACAGTTAAAAATACTGCCATTCGTTAGCTATTTTTGTTACTGCACTTCTGCTGCTGGTAAAACATGCTAAATGCATCAAACTCTATCGTTTTTTCTTTTTTTGCGATGATTTTCCCGCAATTGAGGCATTTCCAACCTTCAAAATTAAGAAAATGATCAAAAAAGGACTGTAGTACCATCAGTCCTGAACACTTGGTACACTTCATGCCGCTTCTCCCTTCAACTAAAAGTGGCTTAGTGGATAAAATATGTATTACAGAAATCTAAAGGAAGTTACCCCTCCTTGTCAATAGCAGCCGACAAATTTTCTCTCCTCGCCTGTAGATACGTTACGTAAGAATCGAGTATAAAAGCAGCTGCCAGAGCATGAGACCTTAATTTTTCCTCCCGGGTTTTGCGTGTCGCAAGGGTCTGGGCCCGCTGGCTGCTTAACCTTTCATCCCACAAAAGAAATTCAACATTTGGAAACGCTTCTTCAAGCTTTTCTTTGTAGGCAACTATTTTTCGTGTCTGTTCGCTTTCGCCTCCTTTCATGGTCTTCGGATAGCCGACAACAATTAAATCAACCTGCTCATCGACAATTGTCTTAGCTAAAAAAGAATTGAGCTCTTGAACAGAGACCGTTTTATAGGGTCGTGCAAATACACGTGAGACATCGGTTAGTGCGATGCCCACCCATTGATCTCCAAGATCTAAAGCCATAATTTTACTCATCGTAGCCACTAGCATATATGTGATTATTCTCATTCATTATCAACTATAACCAAAGAATAATAGTTTTTGTAAGAGTATTCGAAAGAATATTTTATTGCAAATCTAAATAATAAAGTTTCTCCCATAAAAGTCTTACCCCATTATAAAGACACTAATAAAAGAGTACCAAAATAGAGTCTATTCATGCCAGTTCTTCATATGTTCAGAGCAAGGCCGTCATAGGCTACCATGACAGAAAGGCCCTTTGCTACTGCTTTTATTTTGCGCTTGACCACCGCAGGGTCACCCTTCGTAATTTCCGAGCCGCAGTGAGTGATAATTGCACAAGGTACCTTATTTTTTCTACACCAGGCAAGCTGCTCCTTTATAGGCACATGGCCTACGGGAATGCCATCTTTTTTGCGGACAAGGAGTGTCCTTGTAATAATTGCACCATCTCCTATATAAAGATTGATATCTTTAAGGGCCCGTTTTTCATCGATAATAGCAATAAGGTCACTAACATAGAAAAGTGTTTTTTTCCCTGAACTCACTCGATAACCCAATGCCGGTGCACGCACAGAATGGTACACTGCAAAAGGCTCAATAGTTAAGGAACCTACAGAAACTAGTTGGCGGGGAGTAACAACCGTAAGCTTGAGGGGATATCTCTTAACTATCTTTGCCGTTTCCTGACTTGCATATACCGGTGCCGGAAAGCCCTTCCTCAACCCTCCTACATGATCTGGATGCCCATGCGTAAGAAACAAAGCTGCAACCGGAGGCGGATTCATATCAAGCCAGTCTTTTCCCCAGTCAATAAGAATCGAGGTCCCGCGATACGTAATCATGAGACTGCTGTGCATGTAGTGGAGCTCAGAGCGAGCTGTTATGCCTCCCCGAGTTCCTAAAAACAATAACTTCATAGCGCTTCCTTTCTTTCATGCTATAGTGTCTTACACGGCCTGGTCAAGAGGAATAGGCTCTATCAAATCCATGTGCCTTAATCGCTCATCTGCGATTTGATAAAATTATTAATCTGAATTAAAATAAAGAGGTATATCAGAGGAAAAAATTATGAAGAAACAGTTCAGTCTCGGTAAAAAGGGACTCTTATTAGCACTGCTCATTGCCCTCGGCGTCGGCGCCTGGTATGTGACCAGATGCTCAGAAGGCATTTATGACTATACCGCCTCAACTGATAAGACCTGGATTCTTGATCAGTTTAAAAAACACTGGTACTGGCTCATCAGTGATTACAGCCCTGATTATGATCCATCATATATGCTTGATGAGCACGCGCCTTCAAAAGAAGAACGCTACAAGGGAAGTCTCATCATAAAAACCTACCGAATACAGTGCAAGACAGTCGGCTTTATAGCCTACTATCCTATGGAACTGTATGAAGGTCGCATTCTCTTTTTAGAAGTCGATGAAAACTACAGAAGAAAAGGTATAGCCCGCAAACTGCTCTCATATGCAATTGATGACTTGAAAAAGCGCGGATATCCTGTTGTTCGGCTGATGACAAGAGCAGACAATGCTGGCGCAGTAAAGCTCTATAAAAGTTACGGGTTTAAAGAAACCTGGAATGATGGAGCCTACGTTAAATTCGAAAAAGTTATCGCCTAACTCGTTTTTCTCATTTCGTGAGGAACCGGCAATGACAAGGTATCAAGAATGAATGGTGCTATATCAGACAATTCGTGCATAGTGAGCCCATCTGTCATACCGCGCACTTTCTGATTAATATGAATAAAAGGTACATTGTTAATTGTATGAGCGGTTCTTGGCTGACCAAGCTGGATATCCCACATCTCTTCAGCTTTGCCGTGATCTGCGGTAACGAAAAGCGTTCCATTAAGTTGTTCTACTACACGTGTATAAAGACGTTCAAGCTGCTCATCAAGACATTGAACCGCTTTAATTGTCGCCAGATAATCTCCTGAATGCCCAACCATATCCGCGTTGGCATAGTTAATAAGATAGAAATCATGGTAATTCTCTGACAAGGCTTGCAAAACAGCATGGGTTATTTCGGGAGCTGACATCTGAGGAATGTGGGCATAGGTTGCATAATGTCTTTTCGATGGAATAAGAATGCGCGTCTCATTTTGATGGATAACTTCTCTTCCCCCATTAAAAAAGTAGGTAACGTGCGCATACTTCTCAGTCTCGGCTATCGTAAAAATTTGCTTTTGTGCAGTCTCAAGGACATCAAAAAAAGTATGGGGCACCAGCGGTTTCGCCACAAGTACGTCCACCTTAAAATCTGGATGATACTGAGTAAACGTTATCATCCATGAAAGATGTAAGGGATGCGTTGTAAAAGATTTAAAATGGGGATCGATGAGCGCTCTGGTAAGTTGTCGTGCCCGATCTTCGCGAAAGTTAAAAAATATAACTGCATCACCCGGCTGAATATAGGCATTATTATACAAGGTAACCGGGATAAAAAACTCATCGGTAATCTTTCTTTCATAAGATTCTGCCAGAGCCTGCTTCCAATCATCAAACTGAGCACGCTGCGGCGTTGTAAGTACTTTATAACTTCTTTCTATTCTTTCCCAATGAGCATCTCTATCCATCGCATAAAATCTTCCGTGCATAGTGCCTATACGCCCATCAGGAGTTTTTTTGAGAGCTGCTTCGAGTTCTTCAAGATAAGGTGCGGCTGATTGCGGCGGCACATCTCTTCCATCTAAAAATGGATGAACAATAATTGAGTGTACGCCATACATCGTGGCCATTTTTATTAAAGCAAGAAGGTTCTCAATATGGCTATGAACTCCCGCATCAGAAAGCAGTCCCATAAGGTGAAGTCGCTTCTTTTTTGCAGCAAGCTCTTTAAATCGCGTGACCAAGAGTTGATTTTGAAAGAAGGTGCCATTAAGAATTTCATCGTGAAGTATCGCAACAGGTTGTTTAATAATCCGACCACTGCCTATCGTGAGATGCCCGACTTCTGAATTGCCAATCATATGAGGAAGAAGACCAACATGCACTCCTGATGCTTTTAATGTTCTGTTTGGATATTCAGTCAACCAGCGCAAAAAATGTGCCGGATGTGCTTCATAGACTGCATTATGATCATGAGCATGCCTGTAGCCAAATCCATCAAGAATTACTAAGACGTGTGGACCTTGTTTCATTGAGATCTTTCCTCGATGTTTGCTTCTCAGATAGTTTAGCAAGATACATTTGCTTCTGCTAGACTTTCAAAACTGAATACGATTGAGTGCTGATATGTAATGGAATTAAGTCTGCTAACTCTTCTAACTCTAAAGGTCTGACAACTTCTGGATAGTTAAGCTTCATAGTCATCCCATACCCATAGTTTTTTTGGATTGCCTAATAATAATTCTTTAACAAGGTCATCTTCTTGTCGTTGCATTTGAGCAGGAGTTAGACCTTGTTCTTCTAACTTCATTGAATAGTTTATTATCTGCAATTGTTTTTTTGCGATCATTCTGGCTTGTTCTTCTACCATTTGATCAAGCTTTTTTAGAGGAACAACACAGTAAACAAGATGACAATTTAGTGCTTTTGCAGCTTGTTCAAGCGTCGACAAGCTTATAGTTCCTTGTTTTTCTCGTCTTTCCAGAGACACCACGTTAGTCTTACTGCAGCCCAATCTTTTCGATAAAGCAGAGCAGGACATCCCTAATGCTTCCCGCATTGTTCGAAGCCAGCCTTTTCTTGGAATAGGTTTTTCAAGAAGTACTAAAAAATCATCGACTTTTTCCTGAATTTGCTCTCGCATCAATCTTTTGAATGAATTTGTCATAGCACACTCCTTGGACACTTATAAGTTACCAAATTTCAAGAAAAAGGCAACCTATAAGTTTCTTTTTTTTCAAAAATTGGTAACTTATAGGTTACCAACTATCAAACTTGAATGGACTTTGCAGGTAATTAGGCAGCCCTGCAAGCGCCTTTCGGCTTGGCTGTCTCCGCCTCGATATGAAATATAATAGCTGCCTGGACTAATGAAGAGAATGCAGTTAAAAGTGCATTATATGTCACTGTTTATAATGTATTTCATAAAGCATTAGACCTGAAGGAGGAGCAACACAAAAATGCTGTTGTGGACTTTTAGCAGCAAGCGCATTAAGAAGTGTTTCCTGCGAAACACCTTTCGCAGAAGCTACATCTAGACATGCCCCAACTATTCTGCGTATCATATATCTTAAAAATCCAGGACCCTTTACGATAATACTATAGGCCCCAAACCTTTTACTATATACAAGCTCAATTGAATTGATGGTGCGAATAGTACTTTCGGCCTGATACCCTGTACAAAATGATCTGAAATCATGAGTTCCCACAAAAACCTGCAGTCCTTGAAGAAGCTTCTCTTTATCAATGGGACCTGTGTAATAACCAAATCGTGCTACAAAGGGAAGCGGTCGTTCCTCAAAAAAATGATAATAATAGGTTTTCTCTTCTACCAACGCTCGTGGATGAAAGTCAGCCGGAGCTGCGGTTAATGACCTAATTACAATATCTTGGGGCAAACTGTTATTCCAAGCCCATAAAAGTCGATCTTCTGGGATTGATCGGTCCAATGAAAAACTCGCAACTTGACCAAGAGCGTGAACGCCCGTATCAGTTCGTGAAGCTCCTATGAGAGTAATTTCATTCTTGAAAACATCTTTAAAGCGGTCCTGAAGAGTTCCAGCAACTGTTGGCTTATTGGGCTGTGCTTGCCAGCCAGAGTAATCTGAGCCATCATAGGCGATGATCAGTTTATAGACATTACTTGCGGATTGCGGCACGAAGGATTTTCTTTCGCAAACGTACATTGTGGGGAGTCACCTCGATGAGTTCATCAGGCTGAATCCATTCCATACATGTTTCAAGATCCATTTTACTTTGGTGGTTCAAGCGAATAGCTTCATCAGTTCCTGATGCTCGCATATTGGTAAGCTTTTTTTGCTTGCAAGGATTAACGTCCATGTTATCATCCCGACTATTTTCGCCAATAATCATTCCTTCATAGACCTTTTGCCCTGGCTCTATAAAGAGAGTTCCTCTTTCTTGAAGAGTATCAAGAGCAAATCCGGTAGCTGATGCCATTTTCCATGGAAACAAGTGCACCTTTTGTACGAGTAATAATATCGCCCTTATAAGGTTGATATCCATGAAAGCTAAAGGTTGCAATTCCCATGCCTCGCGTATCGGTTAAAAATTGGCCTCTAAAGCCTAATAGCCCTCGTGATGGCACTTCAAACTCAATACGAACTCGTCCATTACCATAATGCACTAAATTTTTCATTTCAGCTTTTTTCTTCCCCAAATGCTCCATGACGATACCTTGTTGCTCTTCAGGGATATCAATTACCAAATATTCTATAGGCTCTTGCTTAACGCCATCAATCGTTTTATAAATAACTTCAGGTGCTGAAACTTGAATTTCATAGCCTTCCCGACGCATATTTTCAAGCAGAATACCTAGATGGAGCTGTCCACGACCAGAAACTTTAAACGATTCTGATGAATCAGTCGGCTCAACTCGCAATGCTACATTTGTTTTAAGTTCTTTTTCAAGCGATCTTGATCTGCCTTGAAGTTAAAAGCTTACCATCTTGCCCATTAAACGGTGAGTCATTAACCGAAACAAAAACCGAAAGTGTTGGTTCATCGATTTTTACATAAGGATATGGCTCTGGATGATCAACCTCACATAAGGTTGTTCCAATTGTAACTGGTTCATTAAAACCAGTAATAGCAATGATATCCCCAAATAAAGCACTTCGAGTCTCTATCCTTTCAAGACCCTTAAACTTATAGATCTTGGTAATTTTCATTGGTTTACTGACATAAGTCATCCTTACAGAAATAAACTGTTGCCCGACTGAAACTTCCCCACTAAACACACGTCCTATAGCAATAGGCCCCAAGAAATCTGAGTGATCAAGACTCGTTGTTAAAAACTGTAAATGATCACTTTTTGCAACAGGTGCAGGAATATGCTTTAAAATAGCATCAAATAATGGCTGCATCGTATCGTTATGCACTTTTGGATCAGTCGTAACAAATCCAAGCTTTGAAGAACCATATAACAGAGGAAAATCAAGTTGACTTTCATCCAGTGCAAGATCAAGAAAGAGATCATGAATAGATTTTCAGTACGTTCAATATCAGCATCTTTTCTATCGATTTTATTAATAAGCACAATCGGCTTTAAATTAAGCTGCAAAGCCTTCATTAGAACAAAACGTGTGCCAGGAAGTACCCCTTCAGCTGCATCGACCAGGAGTAAAAAGCCCTCAACCATTTGCAGCGTTCGCTCTACTTCTCCACCAAAATCACTGTGACCCGGGGTATCCACAATATTAATATCATAGTCACCATAGGTAACACCGGTATTCTTGGCCAAGATCGTGATCCCACGTTCCCTCTCAAGAGCATTTGTATCCATGACACGCTCGCCCTGGGCAACCTCCATGGTTCCAGAAAAGCGCAGCATCTTATCAACCAAGGTTGTCTTTCCATGGTCAACGTGTGCAATAATAGCTATATTTCTTACATTCGTACGTTGTTGGTTCTTCATAATTTCTATATTTGAATGATAAAAGTGACTGTTCCTTAACTATATATTCTTATTGTAAAGTATTTTAAAAAAATGTCTATCAAAATGATAAAATTATCCAGATACGAACTTATTTATTTGATTAGTACATTGTACCACATAATCTTACTGCTGTCATAGCCCAGGAACTGGAAAAAACAAACAGGGTTCACGAGAATCTTGTAAAGAAAAAGGCACGCAATTCGCGATTCTTTAAATTTAAAGGGAGCACATGCTCCCTTCCATTAATCTATTTCTGCCTGACTTTCTTTACTAAAATCCCGATCTGGGTCATTAGCCGCCATTACAATAAGTGACCTGATCCTAGTTCTAATATGGTCAGCAGATAAAATATCTCTGTGCCTGACTGCTACTTGTGCACTGTAATCGCACTCATCTAGCAGAAGTCGCTCAGCAAACCTCACGCTGCAAGGCGAAGCTCCTTCAGGTACGCTTAATATGTATCTTCCTAAAATAATAGATTCTTTACTTGTTCTGTGTTTAACTGCGCAAGGAAACCACTTATACAAAGGAATCCCTGTAATATCGGGTTTCAAAAATTTAGGTTCAGGCTCTATCGGTTTTTGCATAGGTATTGAGGTAAAAACGAAAGGCAGAATATGTGATTCCGTGTTATACCACAAAAATCAAAAGGCATTTGAAACCGCAGAAAACTGAGATCTAATTATTTCGTAAGCCCAATGCTTTAAGTCTTCTCTATAATTAATTCCTACTTCATGACTTGCGCTCGGGGCCCTCAATTGTGGTATTTCAATGCCCGGGCTAATAGTTAGAAGCACATCAGCAAGTTTGTTTATTACTCGCTACTTCACGAACACTGCGTGCTCCAGTCATGCAATCAGAACATTTTAATAAGTTAGTGCGCTCATTAACTCTCCCATAAGCATAAAACCGTAAATTGTGAACGAGTTCCAAATTTTTTAATGTGAGCACCGCACCTGGTACTAAAACGAGACTTATCTCACTTTTTTCTGGATCATAAAAAAATCGGGTGAAAATAGGCTTTTGATAGTCATTTTTGATATGTAAATCTTGAACACGATTTACTATGATACTGCCTTGCTCAGGCATTTTTAATTCGATTGGTTCAACTTGCTGCATAGCTCCGAGATTTCCACAGCTAAATGCCGCAAGACAAAACAATAATTTGATTGTTTTCATAAGACTCCTTCATAGCTTATATAGTTAATAACACTGCTTGTTTTCAAAAAAGAATTTTTACTCTTTTTGAATTTTCTAATAGGATATCATGGGATTTTTATTTTGTCAAAACATTATAAAAATACCACTAAAAAATCATAAATGTGAAAGATGGTTTGGCCAAAATGAATCGCTTACCTTCATATATTTGCTCTTTTTATCAAGTCCTTATAAACTTTTCTCAGAACTTTTCATCTGGGGGCACCGATGATTACATTCTTAAATAAATCCTATCGGAATTTGTCGATTTTTAGTTTAATCTCTTTGTTGTTCTCAACAAATCTATATGTTTCAAGTTTGGCAATGGAAAAAAATAGCCAGCAAAAAGCCGACCCTGGCAACGTTATTACCTCAGGCTTGAATTGGCTTAGCTCTGCAGCATCCACATTTTGCGCAACAAAAACAAAGACTTTGGGTTTTGTGGAAAAATATCCTGAAGCTATTGAGCTTTTGGATAAAGTGGTCCGAAAGGAAGTTTCTATTGATGTACACCTATCGCCAGATCAACCCTTAGTCTATTATGTAATTATGAAAGGCACAGCACAGACACTGGCTTATTTCTTGGAAAATGGCGTCCAATTGGACGAAAATGCTATCGCATTTTTGAGCAGTATCAGCTATTTATTCCCTCGATCGCAAATTGATCCTCGGACACAAAGAATAGAAAAATTAAGATTACTAATTAGAGCAGGGTTCGATGTGAATCATACTGATGATGCTAAGACAGCGCTTGGCAGTATCTTTTCATTTCCTTATTGGGATCGTTCCTATTTTCCACACACTAATTTTGTTTATCATTGCAACTTTGCAAATCTATTGCTGAATGCTGGAGCAAATCCAAATCTGCCAAGCGTACGCGGAACATCTTTTTCCGAACTACTCGAAGCGATTGCTCATTCTGTAGTAAGACCTGCTTTTGGTGATGAAAAAAAAATTTATATTTACTTGTGCAAAAAATTAAAGGATTACCTAGAACATAATGCGGTAGAAAAGGAAAGACTAATCGTTAGAGCCTTTTTGGCATGCGGGGCTGATTATAATAAAGTCACTGAAGAATGTAAAAGAAAACTGCAGTTGAGTAAGCCTTATATCATCTCCCTCATAACAAATTTTGAGACAGATAAAGCAGCACTTTTTACAGCAATAGAAGCAAAAGATTACGCAGCGATAAAAGCATTAGCCCTACGTCTTCCTTTTAAAATTAAAAATGCTGAAGGGAACTCGCCTTTACATCATGCCGTGCTGAAGCTCATTGGAGCTAACCCCAATAATAAAGGCGAAATAGATGAGGCTACACAAAAATCCAGGAACATCATTGTATTGCTTCTCAGAGTTTTACCGCAACTTATTACTTTTGAGAATAACGATAAACAGCCTCCAATCACATTACTATTTCCAAAAAGCAAATTTTGGATGCTCCAAGTATGCTTTATTCCTATCGCTGATCCACTTCATCCAAAAATTGAAAAGCCTTGCTCTTGAATTTTGCAGATTACAGGGGTCTGAACTCAATCGTTATAATTAAAATAACTCATATCATTCGAAAATTAAGAACCAGATAAATAAGCGCTATAAAAAGAGGCTGATGAGCCAAATAAAGGAGTAGAGTTCTTTCGCCCATATAGGTCAATACGGGGATTGGAAAAAAATTAGGTCTAGGAAGATTGAGGTGATCGAATGAGATTTTGTATGCACATAAAAAACCTACCAGATATACCCCAAGCCAAGGCATCAAGGGAAAATGATCAACCGTACTAAACTGTCGCGGTACAAAGCCAAGCCAAACAAGATAGGAATGATCAACGTGATAGAGCGGAATAAGAAAAGAACCTCCCAAGCACATAACTGCCAAGAAAAGCAGCATTGCTCGTTTTGAAAGACAAATATAGACGATCAAAGGAGCAATCGCTAAAAAGTGAAGAATACCAAAATAAACCGTGCCTTCCGGCACGATAAACCATGTCGTAAGACTTACAAGCAGAGCACAGCCTAAGAGAGTAGCTGAACGAAATGCCACCTTATTTAAGGGATAATGAGCTGTTTTAGAAGCACTCATTCCAAAGCATATCCCAGAAATGGTAATAAAGAGTATAGAAGCAATCCGAGCACAGAGCTTCCAGTGCCAGGCTCGGCAATCGAGAGAACAGTGAGCAAAATATTCTAGATCAAAAATAGCATGAAAGATCATTACCAGGATAAGTGCTAAGCCCTTCAAGGCGTCTAACAGCCACAATCTCATTGGTGACCCCAAAAAAAGCCCGATTTCTCGGGCCTCATTTAAAATCGTGCTGCTGTATAGGGCAAGAGTGCCATGATACGAGCATTTTTGATGTCGTTAGTGAGCTTCCTCTGATGCAGAGCACAGGTTCCTGAGATACGGGAAGGCAATATCTTACCGCGTTCCGTAATGAAGCTTCTTAAAAGAGTTGCATTTTTGTAGTCGAGCAGTGCTGCGTTTTCGTCATTTGCGCAAAAACGGCAATGCTTTGCGCCGGCAAACGAGCCACGGCGTGATCTTTTCTTTAATACTCTACTGCTAATTTTCAATTTAACTTTACGTGCCATTGTCTTTCCTTTTCTTATTAATGTTCACTCGATTCAATATGCATTGCCTCTTCTTCTCCCTCAGGGTGCGTCGCTAAGATCTGTTTTGATTCCCTTACGAAGGTATCAATATCTTTTGATGGAGCTTCCTCTAAGGATTCTGGTCGTTTGTATTCTAATGAAGCATGCGGAGCAAGCAGAGTTGTCATATGCCTCATAATAAGATCTACATATTTGACCGAGAAATTGGTTTTGAGAGCACTCAAGACTGCATCTTTGTGAGCATCATCAACTTCAAAGCGGATAAGATAATAGATGCCGTAATCATAATTTCTGATGGGGTATGCAAGACGATACTTGCCCCACCGTTCATAAGAAATGACCGTTCCTTTTGCATCGGTAACGGCTTTATCAAATTGCTTCTCAACGTTCTTGGCCTCATCAGTGGTGATTTCAGGAACTGTTAAGAACAAAACTTCGTAACGATTATTCATATACTGCCTTTCTACTAAGCGGAAGTGGTTATAAATATCACTATAGGGCAACGGTATATGTCTCGTTGCCCTATTTAGTAGTATTTCAATTAATCAAGTCTTTGATGACGGGCAATGACACGTCCGATGATTCTGAAATGATCCTTCCCACGCACGAGTGCGATAGGTGGAGTCTTGTGGTTAACTGATTCAAGTACCACAAACTCATCGGTATATGTAACTTGCATGATCGCCTTTACGGGTGTTTCATTGCCATATTCAACGGCAGCGACATCACCTGAACGCGTCCAGACGTCAGCTGAAACAATTAAAAGGTCACCTTTATCAAATGTCGGTGCAAGCTGGTTGCTTGCCAGAGCGAGTGCAAACATCGAACCATCATTCGTATTAAGCACCGGAACAAAGACATCCTTGAAGCCGGTAGTCAGCTGCATCAGCTGATTATTATACGGTGATGGATTTGATGGGATATCGCCCACTACTGGTACAATATGTACCTTAAGCTGTACATCTGATTTTTCAGGCAAGCTTACATTGTTATCAATGTCATCTGTTCTTTTACGACGTTGGGCAAATAAGTCGATAGGACTAATTTCAAAGGCATTCGCGAGCTTACGAAGTGAATCTTCGTTCCAGCGACGCGTACCATTCTTAATATGTGTCAAATAGCTTTCGGACATACCCGTTTTTTCCGCTAGGATTTTGGTAGTCCATCCTTTTTCTCTAAGCAACTCTTTCACACGCAGAGCTGTTGAAGACATAATTAACTCCTTCCCTTACTGGTTAGTTAGTAAAATAGTATTGGTTTAATAACACTGCATTTCTTAGTGTAATCCTAATACTATTTATGTCAAATGGAAACTTTATTAATATTGATAAACATGATTAATTCAGTCAAATCATATTTAATTATGCAAAAAAACATAACAAAGAGAGTAGCACAGTCTTAATCAATTCTCAATATTTTTTGTCACCCCATTGGCAACATATCTATTATTCTAGCAGTAAAAAATATATTTGACAATAAGAAATGTTGGTGACCATACTGTCGATTCTTTAAGGCTTCCTATAAAGCATTTCAGCGGAGCATCCTCTCCGAGTCCTGACCCCCTTATGCCTTTTCCTCCTGTATATTCACCCGCTCATCACTTGCATAATATACAAGCCTCAGTACACTGAGTACCATGTATATTCCTTTTTTATGGTACCCATGATAGAACAGAATACCCCTTTTGCAGAAGTTACTGAAAGTGCATTAAATACTTGGCGCGCCCAGTGTTGGAATTGGGAGGTTATGCCGGCGTATGGAACCGTTCTTACCATAGAAACGCCCCAAAGGGTGCTTTTTGGCCTTGTGCATGAACTTTCAACGGGGTCTTATGATACGCATCGTACTGTCTTTGCCTATCAAAAAAATGAAGAGGAGCTGAAGCGCGAGCACCCTCATATTTATGAGTATCTCCAGACCTCGTTTACGTGCTTAACCCTGGGATACCTTGAAAAAAACCAGGTACATTATCAGCTTTCACCAGAGCCTCCGAAAATCCATGCATTCGTTAAACCGGCTACCCGAGATCAACTTGTGCAGCTCTTTTCCTATGATCACTATCTGCATACCCTTTTTGCCCATGCTCATCAGATTTTTTCGCTCGATGATCTGCTGCTTGCGCTGCTCAAGAGCATGTCTCACCATCAGCTTCTTACGCATGAACGATTCGGACGTTTTGTCGAAACGTTTTCTCTTCTGACAGCAAATGATTACAGGCGCTTGAAGCTCTTTTTGCAAAGAGCTGAGCAGGTCCTAGAAATAAAGCGTTAAGACCATGTTAAGCTTTTTTAAAAAAGCATTTACGCAGCTTACAAATAAGCTCACCACCCTTTTCAATCAGCCGACGGTCGATGAAGAGACACTTAAAGAGCTCGAGAAAATTCTCATTAGCGCTGATACGGGCGTACACACAACCCGCACATTAATTGCTGAGCTCAGAAAAGAGGTGCTATCAAGCCGCATACGAAAAGGAACGGATCTAGAAGAAGCGCTTTCACAGCTCCTTACCAATCTATTGGCATCGAAATCATATAATCCTGATGCAGATGTGTTTCTTCTCGTTGGCATCAATGGCAGCGGAAAGACAACCTTTGCTGGAAAACTCAGCTTCTGGTTTTCGCGACAGGGAAAAAAGGTCCTCCTAGTTGCAGCAGACACCTTTCGGGCAGCAGCCACTGAGCAGTTACTGGGGTGGGCAAAAAAGCTTGGTATCAACGTCATTACCGGAAAAGAAAATCAGGATCCTGCATCGGTTATTTTTCAAGGGTGTGAAGCCTTTATTGCAGGAGGATATGATATCCTCATTATTGATACTGCAGGAAGACTCCAAACCAAAGTTAACCTCATGAGAGAGCTCGAGAAAATCAGAAGAATTCTTATCAAGCATCTCGGTCACAAAAAAATCTCCACCCTCCTTACCATTGATGCAATGCTGGGACAGAACTCTTTTGAGCAGGCAAAGATATTTCATGAAAGCACTCCGCTCGATGGTATCGTGCTTACCAAAATCGATGGCACCGGAAAAGGAGGAATCATTTTTTCAATTACTCAAGAGCTCAAAATCCCGATCGCCTTTATCTCTTTTGGCGAACATCCCGATCAAATTGATCTTTTCAATGCACAGGACTTCGTGAAACAGCTGCTCACGAGCCGCGAACCATAATTTTCCTGCCCCCTTTTGACGAGTCGAATACTTTCTTTTATTATGTTATAGAGCAAAGAATTTTATAAAAAATTTTTTTTGCCAATGTGTGGAGGTTATCAAATCTTTTTGCTGGGTTTGCCACGCATCTACGTTATTCATTATTTGTATGCTCGTCTCCTGCCCTTTCTTGGGGTAGAGACACTTTTTTGAAAGGAAAGTCATGAAAAGGGTTATCCTTATACTAACTACCTCTATATTCGCACTGGGTGCATCTTTAAACGGTATGAAAGAGAGCGGTGCTCCTGCTTCAAGTTCATCCTCATCGAGTGCGGCCGCCGCTGCATCGAATGTTGTTGTTGCCGCACCATCAAATGCTCCTGCACAGAATGGATTTAGCATCTCAAAATATTTAAATTTCAAGACATTTGGCTTGAGGCTTGCAGCCATTTTGCAGGATGATAATGGTAATGAAGATGCAAATGGTGAAAATCAAGAATCAGGTCTTACCCGTGAACAGTTGAGAAATATCATCGATGCAATCATAGATTCACTCTATCTGGGAAGAATACCACTTTCAGTGCAAGGAACTAACGCTCAGGTAAGATCAAATGCAACAGTAAATACCTATTTTGATGTGCGGCGTTTAAAACAGCTTTTAAAAACGCTCGTGCATCACTATTTTGAAGAAGAAAATACATTCGGCTTAAGAGGCGCTCCTTTTTTAAGAGCCTTACACGGCTGTCTCAGAATGGATGTGCTGCAAGCTGATTTAGGTGCAGATGTCCGACTTAATGAGAGCTTCAATACTGCAATCGCCTATTATGAAGGCAGAGCAGCTTCGATTGATGGCTGCCTTGATTTCGCAAGAGTCCCTATGATCTTTGGTCGCCCATTAGACAATTTTTGTGACATTCGGCTATTACGAATTATTACCAACAACTTCCTTCAAAATAAGCCGGTTAAACGTTCATTAGTCATTGGCTGCTTTAATTTTAATCCGGTACTGCGTTGGTTAGGATGTGCAGAGGCAGAAATTGCTGAGCTCAATCGTGGGCTTCGTGGCGCGATTTTATTGTTCCTTGATTTTAGAACAAATCAGCAACAAGCACTTACCAAACTCTGTCAATGTCTTGCATCACGCATGGACGATGAAATTCGTTTAGCTGAAGCAGAGCTGAGACAAGAAAACCTTAACGGACAAAATAGACAGTAAGCGTAGCCGCTCAATCAATTAAGGATTACGTATGAAAAAGAAATTATATAGTGTAAGCGTACTTCTCAGTGCGCTTACTTTCATTCCCTTATATGGGATGAGTTCAGATCAGAAAGAAGCCATTAATACCCCAAAAGGACTCCTTGCTGCGATTCATCTGCCTTCAGATCAACAGAAACCGACAGATGCACAACCCCTAGTAAAAACTCGAGGTCCACTGACAAAGTATATTAATCTTAAGAGCTTTTTTTGTGAACTCGGTGCAGTGTTCTGGGATGATAACGATGAAGAGAAAAGCTATGACCAACGAACTGCCCTTCTGAGATTATGCTTACATCTTCGTTTTGAAGAGCTTCCAAGCCTCTTTTCTATCGATAAAGAAAAAGTAGCTCTCTATTTTAAAATGCAAGAAGTGAGAAAATTCGTTCGGTCCTGTTCACGAGATACTCTCGAAGAGCCTACCTCTGTAGAAAAGGCTATCGCTCTAAAAAAATGCTTTAATATTCCTGCATGGGAAACCTTACTTGGATGCAAGAATCTTGAACAGATTCTTTCGCTCATTATTGATCTTTACTATTTTACCGGAACAGCAGAAGAAAAAGTTGCTAAGTTACGACAACTAAAGCAACTCGTACAAGAGCTTAAAACACATGCTGCTGCCACTAATGGTGCTTTGGTTACCACCTATTTTAATGTTGAAGAAATAGAAGCACTTCTTGCTGATGCGCTTGAGCAAAAAGCTATCGCTCGCGAACGTTATACACGAATCATTAGCTGTCCAGCTACTTTGGCACTTTTTTCAAATAAGCCAGAGCAAGTAAATAAATTTACAGATATCCAAAAGCTCCTTAATCTCATGGTAACGTTCATGCTTGCAGATAGTAAGGATAAAATATCATGGTCTGCGGTATTCAATTGCGTCCGCTGGGAAAATCTTCTTGAGCTTTTGCCTATCCTTATGCAATGCAGCAAAGAAACCATAGATGGCTATATAATTGAAAATAATTTTAAGCAATTAATAGCCTCTATCCAAAATGGCCAGCCAATAACGAGAGAAGCGCTCTTGAGTTCATTCAATGCACAGAAACTGCAAGAAGCTGGTTTTTCTCTTCCACAAATCGATCGTTGGATCAATATTGATGGGGTCGTAAAAGCTATTAATGACTGGCGCCAGGGCACCGCTACCAGCCTTACTGCAGCAGTTGATATTGCCAAGATAGAAGAACGACTTGGTGGTATCGACGTTCGCAATGCACTTAATCTTGCTCTCCCAGAACAAGCACAATTTACAAAAATGTGCATGCTTGCTGATCATTTTACCAATACGGATTGGATGACTCGACTCCGCTGTGGATTACCTTTCTTAGGAATTCCCGTTGCTCTCTGGCTTGCAGGACGAGCAGTCGCTCCATCAGTTATGAATCACCTAGAACCGAGCAGTTGGTATACCGCGGGTCCACTTGCTCTCGGTGTACTTTACGGTGTGTATCGCGGCACGCAGTGGTTAAGGACCCCTACGGTAGAAAAAGCCGTGTGGCTTAACACGGTGCTTTGCAAAGGAATGAGACTTATTGGCTGGGCGAAAAATAAACGCGTCACCGCCAAGGATATCCTTCACTGCGTACCTGAAGATAATCCATTTAAAATAATTCTTGATGAGCTTTTAAAGATACTCAAGCAGGAACATTATGAATCACTACCAAGTCCCTTTACCATTATTGAGCTCATTGATAATCCTTTTACTTTTATCGATACATACCCTGCTTTCATTGAAGGACTCTGTACTATTGACCCGCGTCAGGCAGAAGTGAGAATGCGCCTCATAGCAGCGCTGTGTGATTATTTCATCAAGGATACAGATATGGCACATTATGATCAATTTAGGGCTCTTGGAAATACGCCTGCCTTCGAACCAGCAGCTCGTCATTTGCCAAACATCTATATTATTCTCATTGCCCAATATAGGCCAGGGATTTTTATGCGCTATCCGCTATTCTTAGCCGCTCTTGATGCACAGCAGCACAATGGCAGATCAATTCTCTCCGCCCTTTTAGAGATTATTGAAAAAACGAAAGATCCCACAAAACTATCAAAAATAAGTAGGCAAGAAACCATTCCAGCTGTTCCTGCTGCTCAACCGGCACGGGCTCCAGCGCCAGCTGTGCCTGACCCATTAATGCGTCCTTCTGATTTCTTGCGGGAGAATGGGCCTGCAGCAGCTCCAACTACACAAAATCCACAAACGCAAATCTCTTAAATATAAGCGCCCTGAAGGGCGCTTATGCAATCACCATAGGAAGTAAATTTAGGTTAAGATGCTGGTCTTGATTGACATTTATTTAATTAAAATATAAATTTATTTACAAAATATGCTTACCCCCTAAAACCCCAAGGTCTATGAACACTAAAATTTTGATTTTCACTTCTGTCCTTTGTATTTCCTCCTCAGCTTTCACAATGCGAATGAACTACTCACTCATAACGTTTAGGCCATGTGCACCATCTGAAAGCAACCGCTTTATTGGCGCTCAATCCGTTCAAGAGCTGGAGCTTCTTGATGCCGTTGAAAACAATCAACTTGAGCGATGCAAAAAGCTCCTTCAAATCTCGGGGATAAATGTCAATACACAAAATGAAGACGAGAGGACGCCTCTCATGATTGCTGCAAAAAAAGGGTACATCGAGATCCTAAAACTATTACTTTCACAGCATTGTATGGATGTGAATGCACCAGGAAAAGCACGTTCGACAGCGCTCATGCTAGCAGCTGAAGAAGGTCATGAAGAAGTAGTTCGGCTTTTGCTTACAAAACGCGACATTGTAATAAATGCGCAAAATAACTATGGCGGGACCGCCTTGCGGTTTGCTGCCGAAAATGGTCACGAAAAAATCGTCTGGTTACTGCTCGAAACTGTCTTTAATTCACCAGAAAGTAAATCTTCTGCTCTCATTGCTGCTGCCTATTTTGGTCATACGAACATTGTTAAAATGCTTCTTGATCGGCCAGAAACTCCTTTCAATGGGCAAAATGAAAGGGGGATAACGGCTCTTATGTTTGCGGCATTGCAAGGTCATAGCGCAGTTGTGCAGCTCTTTCTCACTATGCCTGGCATAGCACTTAATAAACAAAGTCATCCTCTCGGTCGGACTGCTCTTATGTTTGCAGTACAAAAAGGCCACACAGAAATTGTTCGTCTTCTTCTTAATCATCGCGATATCAACGTACATCTGCAAACGCGAAGTGGTGAAACAGCCCTCTCTCTTGCTCAAAATGATGAAATCAAACAACTTCTTAATAGCAAAATTGCTCAAAAAGAAAGTTGTTGAGGCAGTAACCAAAGAATTGATTCTTTTTTATATGCATATTATCCTGAAATAAAAAATTAACGCATATAAATCGATCAATCGCATGATAGTAAAAGAAGCACTTACCCTTGTTCGATCACACCTTTCACTAGAGACCACTGGTACAGCCCTCTGGATTGTCAGTTTTATTACAAAGAAAGCACCATCCTTTCTTCTTGCACATCCAGATGCAGCATTAACCGATTCTCAACAGAAAGATCTTGCCGAGTTACTCCATAAATACACTGTAGAACATAAGCCTTTACAGTACATCGTGGGGTCAATTCCCTTTCTCGGGGTGAACATTACCGTCGAGCCACCCATTTTAATACCACGTCCAGAAACCGAATACTGGTGCTCATGGCTCATCGAGCACCTAAAACCGTTGCAAGGTCAAACAATCCAGATTCTTGATCTATGTACAGGAACGGGATGTATAGCGATCGCTCTCGCACATGCCTATCCCCAAGCACAGGTCTGGGCTATTGATATCTCTCCCGAAGCCTGCGCTTTGGCTTTGGAAAATGTGAAAAACAATAACGTGACCAATGTCTCGGTTGTTCAGTCGGACCTTTTTGCACACCTTGATCCAAACCTTACTTTTGATCTTATCGTGAGCAATCCACCATATGTGACTGATGCCGAATGGGCCACCCTGGAACCCCTTGTGAAATTATGGGAAGATCCTCGTGCACTCAAAGCCGGTATGGACGGGCTTGACGTCATAAAACGCATTATTAATGATGGCCGCTCACGATTGAAAGAAACTGCCGAAAAGGATATCCCTCAGATTGTTATCGAGATAGGACGTTCCCAAGGGCAAGAAGTAAAGAAACTGTTTGAAGCAGCTGGTTTTACACACGTCATTGTTCATAAAGATGAAGCAGGAAAAGATCGATTTGTTACCGCAAGGAGACGATCATGAAACAGCAGGAACTTTCAGAGCTCGTAACAAGCTATAAGGAGAAAAAGGTTAGGCAGTGGATACTTATAATTTCGCTCACCTCTGCTGCCGTATTTTGTAGTATCATTGCATTAAGCGTATCACAATTAAGATGTATCTCTCAGCTAAAAAAAGAGCGTGAACAGCTCAACCAAGAACTGAACACACTCACCAAAACATCATCCGAGCGGCAGAAACAAGCGCAAGAACTTGCAGCATTCAAGAAACTGCGCGCTCTCTTGTTTTCACCAGATATTGCTCACTATGGAGAAACGATTGCTCAGGCATTGCCTGAAGCGAGCTTTCTTACCTCACTGTCCTCTAGTGGACAGACCCTCGTTATCAAGGGATATACCGAAACTGAAGAAGAACTAGCTCGCTTCGTTACAGACCTATCACACAGCTTTAGCAACATCGATTCACGTTTCACGAGTAATCTTGCAGGTATCACCTTTGAAATAACCATCAGTCTTCCAAGAGATCACTAATCAGCTTGTTTTCACACGAGCTCGGAGGAAAATCTCTATACAGCGAGGATTTTCGCGGTAAGCAGAAAAAACTCTTGATTTATGTATATACCTTCCATTATTATAGTAGTGAAACAGAGTGATATTTTCAGTAAATAACTTCGTTACACGAGTAAAAAAAGGAATCCCATGAAAAAACTTCTTCTATGTCTCCTTGTTATGTCGGCATCTCCTCTTTTTGCACTCAAGGTCTACTGGCCATTTGGTGATGAGTACAAAGGAACAACACCGGTAACTGAGATAAATAATCAAGCAGTGGAATATCATACAGGCTGGCGCTGGGGAAGAAATGCAGCGCACTGGCATGATCTGAGTACGGCTACATTTAGATCATCAACAAAATATAGAGAACGTAGAAACGCCGCCACGCGAAGACGCCAAAAAGTTAATGCGCATCTTAATAAGGCAAAAAAGAAATAACAGCTTAAAAATGACGTGGGTAGGCTAGGTACTACCCACTTTTTTTGTGCCTCAATTGTTTTGCCCTTCATTTCTGCTATTCTTATTGTACGATAAGGAACAGGAACACCGTATGAAATAGTGCATTTTGGATATGTACTGCTCATACTATCTCAGACCTCAATATGCCCATTATAAAGCAGTTACCTCCTCATGAGGCCCAAAAAATTGCCGCTGGCGAAGTCGTTGAACGACCGGCTAATGTCGTTAAGGAGCTTATAGAAAACGCTCTCGATGCTGGCGCCACGGCTCTTACCATTTACCTTGAAGAAGGCGGCAAAAAACTTATTCGAGTGATTGATAACGGCTCTGGCATGAGTCCAGAGGATGCTCATCTGTGCATTCTTCATCATGCTACAAGCAAGATCAAGACCATCCATGATCTTGAACAGTTGAGAACCTTTGGGTTTCGGGGTGAAGCACTCTCAAGTATTTCTTCTGTAAGTAAAATGTCTCTTAAAACAAAAGAGGCCGCATCATCTCTCGGTATAGAACTTGAAATAGAAGAAGGCACCACAGTAAAAGAAGCTTCTGTGGCAATGAATACAGGCACAGATATAGCTATCCGCGATCTCTTTTATTGTGTCCCTGCTCGGCAAAAATTTTTAAAAACAAAGGAAACTGAGTGGCGAACTATCGTACATCTTTTTCATGCGCTCTGCCTTTCCTATCAACAGGTTAGCTTTACTCTGTATCATGATGATCGTCTCATCTTTACTGTTGCTGCGACTGATTCATTAAAAGAACGAATCAGTCAGTTGTTTGAACCAGCCCTAACAAAAAGCGTTCTCCTTTTGGATGCTCATGAAGAACGGATGAATCTCACCATTAAAGGAGCAATCACTCATCAGTACACGCGCTTTGATCGTACACATCTTTATATGTTTGTGAATAACCGATGGGTCAAAAATCATAAACTTGGCCAAGCCCTCATAAGGGGCTTTCAAAATATGCTCCAGCCGAATCGCTATCCTGCAGGGTTTCTCTTTATTACTCTCGATGCACCGTTTGTCGATATCAATATTCATCCACGCAAAGAAGAGGTACAATTTTTACATCCAAGGATTATTGAAGAGCTTATCCAAACTACCGTACAAAAAACGCTTGAAAGCACTATGACGCTTGGACGAACAGTGAAAGAAAATGTGCAGGCTAATATTTTACCCCGGCCTGTAGTACAAGAAAAAATCTTTCACAAGCAGTTTAATAATGCCGCAGCTCAGCCACCTGAAGCAAGGAGTTCATCAGAAAAAGAGGAAAAAGATTTTTTGAACGCGCTAGCCACGTTTACACCAGCGCACCAAGAAAAAACGACTGAGACCCAAACTCCTCTCTTCACTACCTCAAAACCACCACTCCATTATCGGCTGATAGGACAGTTTCAGCTCACTTACCTCGTTATCGAATCGGAAGAAGGACTCGTTCTTATTGATCAACATGCTGCTCATGAGAGAGTTATCTTCGAGCGGATTAAAGTTTCGTTTGATGAAATTACCCAGGTGCGACTCCTTTTCCCTCAGGTCATTTCATTAACAAGAAGTGATGTAAGTCTTATAGAACCGTACCTTGAGTTGTTTCAGAGCTTTGGTATTGAGGCACAACGGATGAGTGAACAGGAACTTGTCATTGTCCAGACACCGATCTTCCTCAAAAATCAGTCACTCGAGGATTGCGTCAAGCAGGCGATTGGCGCCCTTCATGAATACTCGTATCTTGGTGCTGATGAACTAAAAAAAATAATGGTCGAACGTATCCATGCACAGCTCAGTTGCAAAGCAGCAGTCAAAGCGGGAGATGAACTCTCGATGGAAAGCATGCATCAGATCATTAAAGATCTTCATTCAACTAACAATAAACTCACCTGCCCTCATGGAAGGCCTACACAGTGGGCGCTCACTAAAAGTGATATCGAAAAGAAATTTAAGCGAGATTATCGATAATCAAAGACTGCAGGGCTTCCTGCAATGAGTTAAAAATAAGCCCTTCTTGGTCAAGTTCTTGTATTTTCGTGCTGCTTAAAAGCATATTCCTGACATGTACACCAGGGCAGATCAGCACAACAAGTTGTCCGCGATTACGAATAAGATCAATAATCTCTTCAAGCGCATCTACTCCATCCAAATCAATGAAGTACACATCTTTAAGTTTCAGGATAATTCCTGAATACTGAGTAAAATCGGTCTGAAACCGTACTATATGGGCCTGACTATTAAGATAAACAAGCTTTCCTTTAAATGAATAGATGAGAAGATTTCTTTTTTCAGCATCACTCAACTCCTCTGTGCTTTCATGGACTTTGATTTCATAGTGGCTTTGTGCAAGCTTATTAACGAGTAATAAGAGTGCTAAAGCTATTCCTACTATAATGCCAATAATAGGATCTTCATAGACAGTTATAGCAGCTACAAGAAGCGCAACACAAAAGTTTGCCTTATCCAAACGAAAGAGCCGAATAAAGTGTTCCCGCTCGACCATGGCAATTGCTACTGACAGCAGAATTGCTGCTATGACAGCCATGGGCATATAAGCAAAAAATGACAAAAATAAGAACGAATTGCACGCAATAAAAATGCTACTTACAATGCCTGAAAGTCTGCTTGTAGCTCCCGTTTTAATGTTAAGTGCTGTTCGAGCCAAAGCAGCAGTCGCAGGAATCCCACCACATAGAGCCGATGCTATATTTGCATAGCCAAGGCCCAACATTTCCTGGCGTGCATCATGTTTTGTCTTTGTCATCACATCGGCGATTTTAGCAGACAGCATTGTTTCAATAAGTGCAACAAAAGCAATGACCAGTCCCGGTACAACGAGATAGGTCCCAAAAGAAAAAGAAGGAAACATAATAAGTACAGGCTTAATAGCACCAAATTTACTTCCGAGTGTTTCTATCCTCAAAGGAAAATAACCCAGTTCGACAGCGTAGCCAAGAGCAATACCAAGGGGAGAGAGGATAATCGGCCCGGGAATTGAAGGTACAACTTTTTTAAGGACCATCAAACCTAGGAAAAAGACAACAAATACCCCAACAACTGGCCAAGATGTCTCTGGCACATGGCGCAAGGATTCGATCACATTCTCAATAAATTTTTCGTGCTTAGGAAGATGCTGCAGACCCAATGCAAAATTTAACTGGCTCAGGCCAATAATACAGGCAACTCCAAGGGTGAAGCCATGGATTACACTTGACGGGATAAATATAAGATACCGTTCCAATCTACAGACATAGGCCAGGAATACGAACAGACCGGTTACAAGAGCCAAAGCCGGAAGACTCTCAGAACCATGTAGCAGGGTATAAGACGCTATAATTCCAGATAACGCGCCCGTCGGTCCAATGATATTATAATTGCTTCCGCCAAAGGCTGCTCCAATAAGACCGGCCCAGAGAGCCGTGATAATACCTGCTACTGGCGTTGCTCCCGATGCCACGGCAAGAGATATTGATAGAGGAAGCGATACCAAAGATACAGTAAGTCCTGATTTCCAGTTTGCTTTAAGCTCAGATATCCTTGAGACAGAAGAAACCATATTGTTTACCTGTAATGAGAAGGGTTGGATACAATTGAGAGATGTAGAACTGTTATATCATAAGCTCCTGGTGTACTCAATTCTACCTATCACTCTAAAAGTTTAGCACTGATGCGTCAATAATCAAATGAGATTTTTTGACCCTCCTCATTGAACCGCATTATTTCTTAAATGAGTCTGACAAATTTTGAAAAAAATAAAGAATGGGCACACATTTTTCAGGTAAGATAATTATACCAGTTCAAACTGCAGAAATCCCGGCGCATTGGCCCATTATCAGCAATTCTTGATTTTTTTCTAATTTTCCATTAGTATTATACTAGATAACAAAATATTAAAATTGCAAACAAAATTGGAGTTTTTATGAACCTGAAAAAAAGCCTCGCTCTTCTGTGCTTCTTGGGCGTTTTTGGACTTTCTGCCATGCAGAAACCGCCATCCCGAGAAACTTTGCAGAGATCTTTCCCTCAAGAAGAACTGGCAACAGTACTATTCAGTAATGGCGCAACTGTCACCACGCCTCAAGAATTACTTGAAGCTCTCGCCAAGGGCGCTTCTCCTGATGTACGATTTCCCGAGTCACCACACAGAACCCTTCTGATGTATTTTACTGACTATGGTGACAGTTCCATAGCAAATGCCCTTATAGATAGTCATGCTCAGCTTGATCTTGCTGATGATCTTGGCAACACAGCTCTCTTTTACGCAGTTGAAGCAGGAAACCTGCCTCTTGTAGCCAGGCTCCTCAAAGATGGTGCTAAAGCTACTATTCTTAACAAAAAAGGAGAAAATGCTTTAATGTTCGCTTTATCCGAAGCTCAGAATTTTTCGAGGTTCAAAAAAGCACGTTTTCATAAAAATATCATTGAAATTACGAAACTTTTAAAAGATAAGATCAATATAAATCAACAAAGCATTCCATCTGCCGTAGGACAAACTGCACTTATGCTTGCAGCCGCTCTAAGGCGACTCGATCTTGTAAAGCTCCTTCAGGGTCTTGGAGGCAATGTATGTATACGAGACCAGTTTGGTCGAATGCTCGATGAATACCTTCCAAACCAGGCAATCAAACATTTTCTTCCAGGAGAAATGGATTTCAGCCAACAAGAACCAATTGTTCCTTATAAGATGTTATCCGATGAATATAAAAATTATGTCTTGTTCTTAAAAGAACTTATTAAAAATAAATGCGTCTCAAAAGAAATGAAGCGGCTTAGGTTTTCAGGAGCCACGGTTCTTACAGGATGCACACGTGAGGAGAAACAATGAAATTTATAACTATAGTAATAGCCGGTATCTTTGCAATAACAGGTGGATCAATATCAGCAATGCAACCAGAGATGATTCCTGCACCATCTCCTTTCAAAATAATACGTGATAAAAACAAGACTGAAGAGCAAAAAATTGCAGAAATAGCGGATCTTGTTGCTCACGGTATATGTGTCGACATCAGAAATGCTGACATTCCTTATTTTACTCCATTAATGCTTGCATCGGATTTGGGCTATACTACACTCGTAAAGGCTCTTCTTAATCTGAAGGCAGATGTTAATGTGCACGATGAACTTAATAATACTGCTCTTTTCTGGGCAGCACGAAAAGGACATCTTGATGTGGTAAGGGTACTTCTTGAGCATCATGCGGATGTAAGGCCCATAAACAAACAAGGCAATACAATCCTTCTTGATATCCTCCGTTCATACGGCGCAAACCTTCATGAGGCGAAAGATAAAAAAGCATTCAAAAATAATATCTATGAGATAATTAACCTGTTGACGCTCAAAGGCGCTGATGTTAATTTTCAAGGCGCAGCTGCAGAGGTCAAAAGAAGCCCTATTATGTGGGCAGCCTTCTGGAAGGAGTGGAAGTTGGTTAAACTTCTTCAGAGCAGAAAAGCAGACATCTGCTTAAAAGATCACTTTGGTAATAATCTCGCTTTCTATTTGCCTGTCGACTATAAAAAAGAAGGTCTGAGTGACGCAGATGCACATTTTGTCGATACTTTAAAATCGGCAATAACACTACTTTGTAAGAGGAAATAAACTCATGAAAAAAACATTAATTTTTGTCTTTGCATTACTCGCTTTCCCCTCATGGCTCAATGCCATGCACAAGATTCAACCAATTAAAGAAGAAGTTACCCAGCCATTTAATTTACCAGGACTTCCACCCGATCTACAAAAATTACTCTTGGCATACCACATGATTCAGGAGGGTACCGATTACAAGGCCACAAAAAATGCGCTGCTCAAAGGGTTCTTATCTTGCCGGAGAGTGTACTATAATGATCCCGATCTCAATGGAAGAATTATACTCGCCCTCGCAAAACGATTTACCCGTGATCCAATTTTAGTCGCCTTTTCTCTCAATACTCATGGGGCTATGCTCTGGCTTAAATCCTATTTAACGGATATAAAGCATGTACGTAGAGCTATCGATATACAAGTGGACGCTGCAAAAAAGGGAGATCTTGAATTATTAAAACGACTGAATGAGCTTGGAATTACACCACGTGCTACTCGTCTCGATGGCATGAGTGCTCTTATTGCCGCAGTAAAGGGCAAGCAACCTCTTGCTCTGATAGAATGGCTTGTTGCACATGGAGCCGACGTTAATGCAGAAGTGCCTGAATTTGGATATCTCAATGTCTCAACAACCCCACTCACTGAGGCTGCGATTCAGAATGATACACCAGTTTTATTGTTCCTGCTGAAGCACAAAGCAAACCCCAATATCGAAGATACTACATTGCGTTGGCCGATTCATTGGGCAGCAGGCTACAACAATATTGTCGCACTTAAAGCGTTAGTGAAGGCAGGCGCAAATATAAATGCTCGAGATAATATGGGAGATACAGCATTGAAAATCGCCAAAAGACAGAACAAAGCCAAAAGAGAAAACCAAAACTTCACCAATATTATCAGATATCTTCGAAAAAAAGGTGCCGAAGAAATTAAGGATGAATTACTCTTCTAACAATAAGTTCTTTCAGATAGAGGAATGAATGATCCCAACAAAATTAGTATATCTCGAAGATTTTACGGTCCTTAAGGAAGATGCCCACGTTCTAGCTATCACTCAAGAAAATAATCGATTGACTGTCGTATTAGATCAGACAATCTTTTATCCTCAGGGCGGTGGGCAACCTTATGACCAAGGAATCATCGAAAATGCTACTGGCCGTTTCAAGGTCGACGAGGTGCGGTTCATTGATGGCATTGTAAAGCATATCGGCGCTTTCGAACAAGGAACTTTCAAAAGCGGTGATACCGTTACCTCCATAGTCGATCAGGAGAGGCGCGAATTGAACAGCCGCCTCCATTCCGCGGGACATGTCGTTGATCGAGCCATTACCGCGTTAAAATTGAACTGGTTCCCCGGAAAAGGATATCACTTTCCTGATGGGCCTTATATTGAATACACTGGCAATCTGGAAGGACTTGATAAAGAGAAGTTAAAAACTGAAATTGAAGCATTATGCAATACTTACATAACTGAGGGTGCTACAACTACCTTGCTCTTTCTAGACAAAGAAAAAATGAAAGAAGTGTGTCATCACGTCCCTAACAATGTTCCAGCTAATAAACCCTCTCGTGTGGTAATGTTTGGTGCTTATGGGGTCCCATGTGGCGGAACTCATGTGAAAAATCTTAGCGATATTAAAAGCATGACTATACGGAAAATCAAACAGGAAGGCGCTCATATCCGCGTCGGTTATGATGTCTTTAAAGAGAACAGTCCGAACTAAACTTTCTCATTAATCTGGTAGAAGTATACTGCGATTGAAGGATGATTGGATTAAGGTTCTTAGCCTAAATCTATTTCAATGAGTTGATTGGGGGTAGTTTCCTAGTAAAATGGCAGGCAAATACTGTGGTAAAAGGACAGGATAGACAGTTGTTTTGATATCTTCAAGAGAAAACCGCGCAAGCCTTTTTACGACATGTGCTTCTCAGCCATCAGGACTCATCAGAAAGACGTCCTTTTGCCTCGTCTTAGCAACAACGAACTTCTGTTTTATATGAGTTAAATTACCATTCGATATAAGATCTAGCTCACCAAACCACACAATAGGACCCAACTCAATTTTTTTACGCTCGATTCCGCTCTCTTCATAAATTTCTCTGAGTGCTGTTTCCTCAACAGATTCCAATGACTCGCTTTCTCCACCAATAGTGCACCAGAATTTTTCAGCCTTTTGTCCATTTACTGAGTGCGTCCTTGGATGATCAATGCACATCAAAAGCACCTCAGGTTGAAAAGAAGCACTCTAACACGATTTCTTATGCGAACAGGCATCCCTTGCCCTCAATTTGCCGTAAAAATTCGATCCTTTTAACAGAGTACATTATTTTAAAGAAAATATTACCAAAGGTGACCATGTTGGCACCTCAGGACCGCCGCGGTCTCTTAGAAAGCCTAGCCAGTCACATGAAGCTATCCGGTCGCATCAAGCAGACCAGGAAAAAAATAAAATCCTTCTCTATAAATCGATTGAAAAGCCAATGAAATTGTCTTAGCTTCTCCCGTGTTTATACATTAAGGGGTGAACTCACTGGCATTTTAGTGAGCTCACCCATTAAATACTTTATTGAGTTTCCGTCCTATTAAAGAGGCAGCAATATTGGGTCTTCCAATGTATTTTGACTTGATTTAATCAATAAAGCAACCGAAGTCGAAACTTGACCTGGTTTAAATTGGTGAGGATTTTTTTTCCATTCATTAAGTGTTTTAATAGATATATCAATTGATTGAGCAACCTGGGCTATTTCCGGCGGCATTTGTCCAGATTTTCCCTTAAAGGTATTAATTTTATCGAGTGCTTGTTGCAATGTAGCTTGAAGCCCAGGAATATCCTTCTTTGCAAGCAAATTATCAGCTTTTGTTAATAAATCATTAGTCTGATCTACAATACTTTTTTGAATTTGATACTGTGTTTGCTGTGCTTGTACATTGACAGAACACAACATGACAGAAGTGATTGCTGTAACGATAAATATACGATTAACCATACTTTTCTCCTTTTCTGACTATAACAAACAATTTGTTTCTATATGTAATTATAGCACATACATGCCCTCTATTTTCAATAGTTTTTTAAAATAAATGTCCAGTCCTATTGGACAAAAGAAAATTGACTCTTCAAGGCGTCTTAAAGAGCTGGTTTCTCAATTGAGAAACTGCATAACGAGACAATATGTACAAAAAATTTAATGATTTAAGAATGGCGTCCCCAAGGGGATTCGAACCCCTGTTCCTGCCGTGAAAGGGCAATGTCCTGGACCGGGCTAGACGATGGGGACGTATATTTTGGTGAGCCGCGTTGGATTCGAACCAACGACCCACAGCTTAAAAGGCTGTTGCTCTACCACCTGAGCTAGCGGCTCTTATTGCTGAAAATAAGTCAATATATAAAAAGTACTGATTTAGACGCTTTTTGTCAAGGAGCATCCATATTTTAACCTATAATCAGCTGGCTCACGTAGCAATAAATAAGGAGGCTGAGCACATCCATCAGTGTTGCAAGGAAGGGACCTGCGGCTAATGCTGGATCCATTCGGAGTTTTCTTAGAATAACGGGAATTAAACTTCCAAGCAGCATAGAGACAACTACTATTATACCAAGAGACAAACTTACTGCAATATTCGCCCAGAATGGTGCCTTATGCACAAAAATAACACGGACAAAAGAGACAAACCCCAGAACTACCCCTATAATAACGGCCATGTAAACCTCACGGCGTATAAAGCGGCGCATATTACTGGCATTGAGTTCACCTGATGAGACTCCCTGAATGGCCAAAGCAGATGATTGGCTACTACTATTCCCTCCGGTACTTTGAATCATGGGAAGAAGCAGTATGAGGAAACTTTCAAGGAGCGCATGGTATTTCATAATGATTATTGAGGAGAAAATCTGCACGAGAAATAATATGATTAAAATTGATCCGCGCTGATAGAGCAACTTTGTAAAAGGCGTCTCAAAATAGGTATTCTTAATTGGCGTCAATGCAGAAATCTTGTAGACATCCTCAGCCGCCTCTCTTTCAAGAACATCAACGAGAGTATCACTCGGTATCACCCCTAAAAACACATTGTTATCCCCTACTACCGGTACTGTCATGAGCTTATAATGCACCATCCTATAGGCGATTGTTTCTTGGTCTTCATCAACGTTAACGACGAGATCATTTTTTCTCAAAATAGAAGATAATCGAGTTTGAGGGTTTTTAAGGACCAAATCTTCTAAATTTATATGGCCAACAAGCTCATTTTCCTGACTTGTTACATAAATATTTTGGTGGAGTTCAACACTCGGCTGCAGCCGTTGGAGGATTTGTATGCTTTTCTCGATCGTAAAGTCTTGCATGAGAGTGATAACATCGGTATTCATAATACCGCCTGCAGACTCAGGATCAAACCGCATCAAGGAAAGCACTTTTTCGCGATCTTTTTTATGCAGAAGATTTAAATATCGCTTAAGCTCTTCATCAGAAAGCTGATCAAAAAAATCGGTCAACTCATCAAGCGGCAGATTGCTTAATAGTTGACCTCTGGAATGATCATCCAGGAAGCTCAGGCAAAATACCTTCAGGGGATAAGACAGGTATGAAAATACCTGAATCCGTAGCGCATGCGAGAATTTTGAAAAGAGACGATGGGCAGATTCTTTATTCAAATCAGAAAGACATTGAGCAATATCTGCCGGATGGAGCTTTATAAACTCCTTCCAAAGGAGTACCCCCAGAGGAGAGTCCTCATTAATGACTGTATCAATATTATCGACAACTTGATCCAACGTCTTTTGCGTATCCATAGTCTTCCATCTATCAGATGTACGTTATAAGCTTAGCCAATCTTAGGCATATTGTCCATTTGGCCAAAAATTTTAAACCGTTTCTCGCAAAGATGCTCCTCTAGCTTATAATAAACACTCGGCTGATCTGCAAGAACGAAAACTGGTCCGGCATTTTGCGAAAATTGTAGTTGTTAAATTTTACTAATACTATATACTTGTAAAATAGAATAAGACAAGATTCCGAGGATTCATCCTCATATCAAAAATAACTGAACTAACGATGTGAAAAATGGAGAAGGTATTACAGATCGTTCATAATAATGAATCGATTGAACGCATTGATCGCGCACTCACCACTCAATTTCCGAACTATTCACGCAGCTATTTTCAGCAACTTATCTTTGATAAGTGTGTTGCTCTCAATGGCGCAATAGTTACTAAACCAAGCATGACGCTTAAGATGGGCGATATTATTGAGGTCACTCTTCCTCCTGTGCGTGAACTAGGTGCACTACCCCTTCCTGCCCATGATTTAGGGGTATCAATTCTTTACGAGCATGAAGATTTCTTAATTATCTGTAAACCCGCTTCTCTTCTCGTCCACGCTCCGCATACTCAGAGCGACATAGTAACGCTCGTAGATTGGCTTGTTCATACCTTTAAAGAATTGAAAAGTGTAGGCTATGCTGACCGGCCCGGCATTGTACATCGCCTTGATAAGGATACCTCAGGCTTACTCATCGTTCCACGCAATAATCAAGCACATGCGCATTTTAGTAACCTTTTTGCACAACGACAGATACAGAAAAAATATCTGGCGGTCGTTTCTGGCAACCCTGTTGAAAGCGGCAGTATCGACCTTACTATCGGTCGCCATCCAACTCTTAAACACAAAATGGCCCCCGTTCAAGGCCATGGTCGCGAAGCACTCACCCACTATAAGGTTATCGAGTATTTTAAAGATGCCGCTCTTTTAGAGGTCTCTCCTGTAACAGGAAGAACCCACCAAATTCGTGTACATTGTGCAGCACTGGGTCACCCCATTCTTGGTGACACTACCTACGGAACAGAGCATCCCTCTATTAATCGACAGGCACTGCATGCATATCGGTTATCGTTTGAATATAAAGAACATTATTATGCGTTTTCTTACACCATGCCTGAGGATATGCAGGCACTCATTGCTGATTTAAGAACGAGCAGTTCTGCTTGTCAGTGAGACAGTTGATCGAGCATTTCATCAGTAACATCTTCAGGCGAAGAGCCTTTTCTTAGTAAAAGCCATCCAACGAAGACCAAAATTCCCACACCTAATAGAGCTTTTCCTTTCCATGATTGAAAGAAGCTTCTTTGCGGCCATAGGGGGACTTGTTGAGGTTGAATGCCAGGCTGGTCAACTGGTTCATCCCGATGTTCGTAGAGCGCAACCAGCTGATTTCTATCCATGTGTGCTACTGCACGAAGAGCCGGATCATGCTGTATAAACTGATTGACCGAAGTATGCCCATCTCCATTCTCAGGATTCTGAGGATCAGCACCGTGAGCAAGTAAAAAAGCAAAAACCTTTTTATAACGTGCTCTCTCTTCTACCGTCTGAAAAAACATAGCTTTTAATGCGGCACTACAAAGCAAGGATCCATGACGTATAGGTAATGTAGGATCGATTCTGCCATTAACAAGCCAGGGATTCTCGCGAATCTCATCAAAAAAAGTGTCCATGTCCTGATCATTATTCATATTATTGAGCAGATTTACTACAGAAACAATAATCGGAGACCGCTCTCGAATAATTTGTTGAGGATCAACCGGCTCTGGCTGTTCCTCGGCTTCTTGATTATTTTCTGCTTCAGCTCGTTGAGGTGGTGCTGCAGGCTGTGGCTGGTTAACTGGTGCTGGCTGGTTAAAACGAGGTGCAGGAACTGCTGCATTAATAATGATACGGCCAGGATATCTCTGGTGATAAGCCTGAATTAAAGGTTCACACTCCTCATGGTGTCTTCTTAAGAAATTTTCAAGCCAGGGAAGGTGATCATTTTCAAATGCTTGATTCCCTTGCGCTCGCTGAAGAAACGTGCGAAATATATCAAGCAAAACCCCCTGATTCACAACCCCATGTACGATTCGTATTGGTCCCCACCGCCTACGAGGCCAGTGTTCAAAATTATCTACCCCTTGATTACTTCGGTAGCAATCAGCGATGACAAGAATCATCGGCCACCCTCGTCCATCTCGAGAAAGCACGAGATCAAGATTATTTTGTAATAGCTGATCTACTTGCTGAACCTCATTATTCCAATGATCTCGGGCTGTGATAATAGTGAGTAATCGGTGCTGAGCAAAGGCATTATTAACATCTCTTTCAGCAAAAACTGGTTCTGGGGCCGGCGGAGCTCCTGCAATTGCGGGACCAAAAAGATGCTGCTGCCCCAGACAGGAAGACATCACAATAATGCTCAACAAAAGTAATTGTCTTTTATTAATATCCATGCCCATCCCTTAGAGAACTGTGAAGTGAGAAAAATGCTGGAGCGAATCCCCAGGACTTTTACATAAAAGCCAGAGAGCTCCGCACACTAAACTACCCAATAAAAGGTTCGTTTTTGTTAACCAGGGCTTATCAATTATGCTTCTTAAATCATACGAAACCGGTTGCTCAGCTCTGGTGTTTTGTGCTGCTACAACTTGTTGTCTTTCTCTCTCACGTTTTCGCTGAGCAAAAGCGCGCGTCAGATTTTTTAACGCATCCTCGGTAGAAATGAGGCCCTCAATAGTTCTATCGTCCCGATCGGCGATCGTATAGAGAGCACCTTTTTTCATGAGATAATTGAGCAAACTAAAACCAATAAGTGGCCGCTCTCTATTAATATCAAACACCACATGTAAAGCAGATTTCCCCTCTTCATTTACACCCGTGAGGAGCTCTGGATATTCACGTATTAATCTTTCAATTTCTGGAAGTCGATGCCCTTCAAGAGCAGCAGTGAACTCAACCCATGGTGATTGTTGAACAACTGGCTGGTGCTCTTCTTGATGCTGTGGAGGTTCTTGAGCAGCCGCTAAATGGTGTACAGGTTCTGGCAATTGTTCGGCAGCGGGAGATTCAGCATTTTCATTCTGGAGAAGGCTATCTACTACGACGTCAGAACGAGATAGCCCTGAAACATCGTTAGGTGGCCTTGCATGATTCAGAGGATGGGACCGATCAAATTCCGAGAGAATTCTCTGCGCATAATCGTGTGTATTATAAATTTTCCATAATTCGTTAGTGCTGTGATCAACATCAGTCGCGCTCTGCTTGCGAGTATTGAAAAGTATGAGGTTCTTAGTCTCCTCGGCGACAGCACCTTGACACTGTATGACCAGTAGTGCAAAGAGATACCTGTAAGCACTTTTTTGAGGATCTTTCTGACCATTCAAGTAAAATCTTTCAGTCACAATTTTCTGCGCTTCAGACGCATGGTCCCTGATAAAATCTTCAGTCAATCTTTCACGAATATCTTGTATACGGGCATCTCTAAAGCTCTGCAGGAGCGGATGCTCAGAAGCCTGAGATGGATGTCTTGCTGGCCTTATGTTTGCATTCTGTGTTCTTTGTTGCTCCACGAGGTAAGGCTGCATCGCTTGAATCATATGGGGAGCAAAAAGAACAAAAATGAACAGTCGGCTATGTGACATTACCTGTCTAATTTGTTGTACAAAATTCATGGTACCCCCAATTTGTTAGATGGATCAGGCAGCTTGCGCTGGCGCTGCAGGTTGGTTTTGGGTGGGTGCTTGTTGCGCTTTACTTCGTGACCAATAAATAAGCGCTACACAAGTAGCTCCAATACCAAGTGTCCACATAAGTGTTTTTTTGCTAAACCAGCTATTTTCATCATCAGCTGGCGGCTGTGGTGTTATGCGCGGAGGCACTTGACCTCGTGCGGCAATACGAGTGACAAGAATTTCTTGAAGCTCTCTTATTCGAGTTTGCTCAACAGATTTTTTTGATGTAAGCGTAGAAAGATAGTCTATATAGGGCACCCGTTGATTATGAAGAGCTGGCACCTCAACTAGGAAATTGTATGATGCACCGCGTTGCAACATAATTTCAAAAACTTGTTTTGCTTCCTGCTTGCCTTCATTAAGATATCCAGCAGCAGCCATTTGAAGAGGGAAAAACTGTCCGTCACCGCGATCAAGATACTGTGGATAAGTTGTCGCCACATGTTCTACTACAGCCCTTTCTCCTCGATAAGCAGCAGTTGTAAAATCTTTAAGCGTCAGATTCGCAACAACTCTGTCATTGATCGGAAAATCTGGTTGCGGTGGATTAGCTATCCGCATCAACGCTATCCCTAATTGCTGGAGCTCAGGCGGTATGCGTAATTGGTTAGCTTGATTTCCTGGCTGATTCCCTAAAGCCGCAATTCCTTGGGCCGCGAATGCTTGTTGCATACCCTGTGCGTTAGCTACATATTGTTGGATTTGTTGTCTCAATTCCTGACTCATTCCTGCGATCATTCCACCCTGTGCTGGCTGATTAAATATTGCTCCCAAAGCTGCAGTTAACGTAGGTTCACGCAATGCTCTTTGCAGATCTAAATGGCCAGGATGCATTTGATAACGCTCGATCAATAAATTTATCCCCGCAAGCGCTGGCCGAGCACTCATGAGCGAAATAGCAATGTGTGGATTGTCGGGATCCATATGTTGCAGCATTCCTCTGACCTGCTCGCAGTATTGACGAGCTCCTTGCAGCCAAGGAGGAATCTGATTTTGTTGACCGCCAGCGGCATCGGCATTAGCATTAGGAAGTTCGGCAATAGTCTGGTTAATGTGTGCTTCCAGCCGGTTTAATTCTCTATTTATTTGAGCCAAAAGATCGCCCGGAGGTGCCGCATCACCAGGAGGTACGTGTGCTGGTGCAGGAGCTGCAGCCATTTCAAGTTCTGGTTGAGCTGCACGTGGGGGCAGTTGCTGCATAGCAAAAAGCGCTGATTGGCTGAGTATGCATATGAAAAATGCGAGAAACTTAACCATGGTGTAATCCCTCTTCGAAATAAATATTTCAAAATCTGAAATGTATTACCAAATTAGCACAAAAGAGATAGAGATTCAAAAGGTTCACAAAAAGCTGCAGGAAAACAGATAAATCTTTTAAATGGATTTCAGCTGACTACTTTTCTTCATTCTTGCAAAAGACCAGCCGGCAAATGCCGTAAGCAGAACTACGCCAAAAACAACTCCGCACAGCCTCAATATACTATTATTAGCTGAATTATTGGCTGAAATTGAGCTGGCTTGAGTTTGCAGGTCGATCAATTTGGGATTTGGATTTGGTTGGGTCAAGTTTGCATTTATCACCTGAGTCAATCTCGCATCTATTGGAGGTGCTGCATTATGGGGAGGAAGTACGGGTGCTAGTGCGGCAGTTGCATCCGGCGGTGGCTGCTGTACAAGTTCTTCTTGCAATTGATTAAGCGATCGTCCAGCAACTGCTGACGAAACCGTAGGAGACTGCTGCATGCTAAAAAGCTGTGTGTAATTGAGCAAGCAAAAGAAAAATATAAAAAACTGGAACATCATGTAAGCCTCTGCCAGTTGAGACAAATATTTTAGGAATATAAATCATTACCATATTACCATGATTTCAATGCAAAAAAAGAGCCCACTATAATAAGTGAGCCCCTTAATTTTTACTTCCGAACTATGCAGCAGATGCCGCTTGTTGACTATTAATGTATAACATATATCCAACGATTACTGTTAACGCAGCCACCCCCACGATAGCCGCAGAAGAAAGTCCTTTATTTTTGAGGTTCTGATTTGTCAGGGTTGGACTTGGCTTTGGCGCAACAGGCACTGAAGGTACAGGTGCGGGCAGAGGTTGGATCGGCGCACTCGATACAGCCGGCGCAGGATTCTGAGGCGCCTGCGGTGCTGCCGGTTGAGACACGTTTGTCTGATTTGAAGCTACCACGCCGGCCGGCGAGCCCGGAAGAGGCTGAGTTGCATCTATCGAACCATGCTCATCGACTGCTGCGGTATTTGACGCTGTCACACTTGGTGATGAGCCATGTGAATTTGCCGGAGGAATATCAGGCTCTGGAGGAAGTTGTGTCGTCGAATTCACATCAGCCACTGGTGAAAGTGGCGCAGTATTTTGAGGCATACTCGTAGGAGAGCTCGTTGAAGCTGAGGCCGCCATCGTCATTGCTAAACTCGATATAGAATGAGAACTAACTACTTTATCATCATTAGCATTTACTGATACTGATTCTGGCCATACATCACGAATACTAGGCAAGACGCCCTGAATAGGGCTTGCGTTTGAAGCAGCCTGAGTTGCATCTGTTGAAGTGTCAGAATTAGCCGATGTCAATAAATGACTACTCGACGTTGATGAAGCTGTTACGGCAGAGGATGACGTTTGAGATAAGCCCAGAGGTCGTGGTTCTTGATTTTCTTGCTTGCTATCACCGATAACAATAATGGTGCTTTGGGGTACTGATAAAATAACTCCGGCGGATGAAGCAGCCGGTGCGTGCATTAGAGATGACGGAGAACTGCTCGATACCGGTGCAGAAGATGAAGAATCTTGTTGGTCGTTATTGATACTCGTGCTGCTTGACGTCCCTGTACTTGCCTGTGATTGAGCGCCGACCGTCCTAGACATAACCAATGGTGCAATAAGACTGCTTATGCTTGAACTAGCTGCAGGGCTACTCGGAGCTCCCGAGGTACTCATTACAGAATGCCCATCGACACGATTCATAGTTGGATTTATCAAACTTTCTATTTGAACATTCTCAGCCGCGGTAGTGGTAGTGGCAGGTGCAGCCGAAGTTATCGTGCCACCAGGCTGCATTGCAGGAGCAGGGTTTGCGATAGTATCAATTAGCGAAGAAATACTTTGAGAAGCCGAAGATAGCTGAGTTGAGCTCACCGTGTTATTTACTGAAGCGCCAGTAAAACAGTTTGCAAGTATCGCATCAATTTGAGCATCTGATTCCATAACTGGTGGCACCGTAGGACTTGTTGCCTGAGCAGATGGCTTTGCTGCGGCGTGAGGAAACGTAGGAGTATAAGCGTTATTTGAGGAATCGAAAGGCGTTGTTGCGAATGAACTCGTAGGTGTTATAAAAACAGGCGTTGCAGTTGGCGTTTGCGTCGAATCAGACTTTTTTGGCTTTTTTAGCAAATCTAATTCTTTCACTTTTTCTTGTCGAAACGAGGTTCGAACCCGCTCCAGTATTTTGTTCTGTTCATTTACCTTTAGATTTTTAAAGTCTTGATCATTCTCCAATTCTGCTTTTCTAGTTTTAAATAGCCCATCGTATTTTGCATGTATTAGTTTTTCTCTTTCAATCTTTCCGGGAGATTTTTTAATATGTTCCTTTAAGACACTATTCGTTGCTACTAAATCAGATACGGTCTGGCCTGAATTATTCCTTATATCGGTACGAGCTAATCCATTTATGATCGCGTACTTAAATACGGTGCCCTTACCAGAGCCTCTGATAGCAAGCTCATGAAGAAGAGTGTTGCCATTTTCAAATAGTTGCGTATTAATAAAATCAGGGTCTTTTTCACGAAGCTCAAGGATAATTTTCCTCGCCTCAACTGGCTGACTTATGAGGTTAAGAATACTCGACAATTTTGCTTCAAGTTCACTGCGTAATCCTTGCGAAGGCTCATTTTTTACTGCCGGAGCCGGTGTTCTTTGTTCGGCCTCACGTTCTCGATTTCCATCTAACTCACTCACGGGGAACTGATGCATCGATAACAATACAGAAGAATGTAACGCAATTAAGAGAAGAGTTATTTTTTTTGTCATGATTGTCCTCCATTCAATTTATCTGCACCTTGATGAGTAGTAGGATTTGTAGATTGGCTTACTACATGAGGTGGTGTTGATTGTCCGTTTTTTTGCTGTCTGACTGCATGCTTTTCAGCAAGTCTTTGTTTTTCAAGCTGTCCACGAATTCCTGATAATATTGTGAACTGATCCCGTTCAGACATTTCCAAGAATTCTGGATCGGCCTCAAGTTCTGCTTTTCTGTTCTCGAATTCTTGTTTATACTTTTGTTCTATTGCATTCTTTTGTGCAATTTTGCCCGGTGAATCCGCAATAAATGTTTGTAACATGCTATCATTTTTTGTAATATCTCTTACCGTTTCTCCATTGTTATTTGGTATATCAGCCGAAGCGCCTAACGTGTAAAGTACATGCTTAAAAAGACCAACTCTTTTTAAACGAGCTAGTTGATGAAGGAGCGTATCTCCTGCTGGAAATACCTGCACATTAATAATGTAAGGGTCTACACCGCAAATTTGGGCCAAAATAGCCTTTGCTTGTTGTGGAGGCATTTCTGTTTCGTAGATGATGCTTTTTAATGCTTGCTGAGGATTGTTTATGGTAATTTCAGCATTATGAGATGGATACCCTGCTTGCTGATTGCCCCGAGGTATTGGTGATCCTGCGGATGAAAACAATACTGTTGAATGCAAAATGAGTACAATAAAACTCAGAATTTTTATCATGATATTCCTCCCTCTCAGTAGATGATTTATTGGCTGACTTATAATAGCAGCAGTGACAAATAAAGCAACTTAAAGGGAATTTTCCCGATGAGGATTCTCTTGCATTGCGGATCAAAACTTTAGTATAATACTGATAGCATATTTCGCGGGTATGTGTAATCGCAATTTGAAAAAAAATATAAATTTGCACTGCCTGTCAATTTTTGTTCTAAGTTCTTAATTTTTTTTAAAAACTCAAAAAAATTACTTGCTTTTTTCTCGAATTACTAATAGCCTAAGTCTTAGCTAGGAAGGAATTGTAGTAATGAAGCACGCCTACGTTTCCTTTAGCTGAAGATCATGTGCTTAAGAGACGAAATAGTTTTTTAAGCCAGGATGATTCAGAAGGAGAGTTTCGACGGGCTGAATTCTGAATCTTCCCACTGATCTGAATCGAACGCTCTTTTAAAATTTCAAACTGATTTTCAAATCGCGCAATAATTCTTTTATTATCTAATACAATCATATCTTCTTGATTGCGTTCATTAGCTCGTACGGTAAAATTATAAGAACCTATCCATATCAGTTCCCGGTGATCAACATTGTCAGAAAAAAGTGCAAACTTATTATGCATAAGTGATGAATCTCTTCCTTCCCCTTGCGGTTGATAGACCCACACAGGAATATCTGCATTAGCAAGCTGATACACTTTGCTATACCTATCAGTGCCATAACTTGGATCGACCACTAATTCTATCTGCACACCGTTATCATGCGCGTGTAAAAGGGCAGTACTTATCTGCTTATCGGTAAATGTATAGATCGCTATACGTATTTTTTGTTTTTCTTCTTTAATGAGTGCAATGAGAATAGAACGAAGATCATCATCAGGAGAAAAAAATGCCTGAGCAACTCTATTTTCTTCATCAAAAAGTGTTTTTTTAAGATCTCTTTCTCCTGCATGTGCTACATAATAAGCAGCAGCACCAAAACATGCTAAGACTAAAAAAAAGATTGCTGCAACCGATAATTTACGGACAATGTTTGCCATTATATTACCTCTTAAAATTTCCACCGCATTTCAAGCTCACCGCCAAGACCACCCTCTTTATCTCGGACTGCTTTAATGCTCATATCATCGGTAAGTGAATATTCAACTTCAACCTGGGTTTCATCTGAAAGATTGAGGCTATTTTGTGCTTTTGCGCGCAACCTGTCATTTATATCCACCTCTATGGCTCCTTGGACTTTATTACTTTGGTCATCACTCATTTTCGGCACAAAGCGAACATTTTTTAATGGCTTTAAAAGATTTTTAAAAAACTGTTGTGCCTTACTCATCTTTTCTCCCGAGCCAAAAAGCAGGTGTTCAAGTTGCAACATGACCATATGCGGCATTGCGGCAAAAAGAGATCCCTCATCTGACCCTGATAATAAGAGCGTTAAAATATTTTCTTCTGGTAAAGCTGGTGATGATTCTAACGTAATCTTGGGCTGATGAAGCGTTCCTGATACCTGCATAGTTATCGCATACTTTTTGATCTTGTTTTTAGCGGTTAAAGAAATAAGGGGATCATCAGGCTGCACCGGATTTAAAAAGAGTTTTCCTGAAGTTATGTATAACGGCTTATACGGAAAATCAAATATCCCTTCATGAAGTTCTATCACCCCACTCATCTGAGGTTTTGAAGCAGTCCCAAAGAGCGACGCGTTGAGCTGTGCTTTCGTCTGAAAGAACGGAGTTTTCACTTCCACAGGAGCCACCGTTTGCAACGAGAGAGCAAGATCAATAAACGATAGCAAGCTGGATCCTGACGTAGATACTAAGTCTTTTTGAACCTGCCAGGAAAGCAAATTGCCCCGCAAAGTGGCCTTATCAATCATCGCAATTCCCCGATATATCCAACGACCATTATTATAAAGAGCAGTTCCATGACCTGAAAGCGTGGCAAAAAGATCTTTATGCCAACTTACAAAAAGATTTTCAAAGGCAAAGGGTATATGAGCAAACTCAAGATCGCCCGCTGTATTGAACATAAAACATGAATGAGGAAGGATGATCCTGCCTTTATGAAGGTCAACCGCCACATCCTGCACTTTTAAGAGATTGAGCGCGCTGTCATACTCAAGTGAGCCCTTTAATCCGGTAATAAAATTATACGTAGATGGCAGCTTGATCTGTGCTTTCTCTAGAGCGACATCAATCTTTAAAGGAGAGGTCTGTACCTTAAGAACGAGAGTACCAGTTCCCTGCAGCTGATAGCCGGTAAGCGTATTGAGTAAGTCTTTAAGAGCCTCGAAGTTCCCAGATCCTGAAAGCGTTTCGCCAGTATCATGGAGATTGAGAATCACCCTGCCTTTCGTATCTTTTCCTGTGATCTGAAGAAGTTTAAGTGGATCTAAAAGACAAGAACCGGTTATGCCTATCTGATTTATCGACCCTTTAAATGTTGCCTGTGACATATCACTTTCCATACTTCCTTTTATGTTTATCTTTTCCTTACTACGATTGAATGCCTCAGCAGCAATCTTAAGAGAAAGATGCCCATTTTTCGCTGTAAGATCGCAGGATGTGTTCTTTTTTTCTATACGTAGTTGGGGAATTATTGTTGAAGGCTTTGTCAGTTGTAGGTGACTTTTTAACTCATCAGATTCTATTGCATAGCTCCACGAACCCTCTAAAGGAATGCGGGGATCATCGATGGTAAACAGCCCTCCAACTGACTGCTTTGTGCCTTTAACAGAGCTCATCGCGTTAGCAAGTGTAAACCCTTTATAATCAATATCTTCTGCATGTGCCGTGCCTTCATACTCGACATTATCAGCTACAATTTTTACTAGACCTTCAAATGATCCAGTCCCATGAAGGCTTTTCCATTCACCTCTTATCGGAAAATAGTCAGCAAGCGCATCCAATTGACCAGTACTCTTAACATTTCCTCTAACATCTTCATCATTAAATCGTATATGTTCTCCTTTAATGTGGAGGGTTCTGTCCTCTGGATACCATGAACAGGAGGCAGTGCGATCTTTATACTCCGCATAAAAAATGCACCGCTTTTTCAAATCGGGAGAATGGTAACAACTCACATGAACGGTGGCTTTATAGCTTTCGGGATCTTTGATAGGTACATCAACAGTAACTAACCCAGAGACTCTTTGAGCAAGTTCCTGAGCAAATCGCTTTGCTGAGCCATCAGTTAAAAAGATGGTAGTCAAGACCGAGTTTGTTCCTATTTCTATAGAGCCAGAACCGACACCCATAAGCTCACCAAAAGATGCTGTTATGCGCAGCGTAAAATTCTGCATTGCGCATCGTATGAGCTTCAATGGAATCGTAGGTGGTGCATTGATAAGGGCCCGTATCGGATCTTCTATTGCCGCCTTTTTGTTTTCATAGAGGGTAGTTATCTCAGGCTTAACAAAAATAAGCTCCGCTTCAATTTCTTTTCCTCGAAGCAAGGAGAAAAGTGATACATTGCATACAGCGGTAGGAGCTTTAAAAGACCAGTCCCCTTTTGCCGATGCAACCCTTATAGAGCGCGCCACAATCTGACCAGTGAGAATACTCAATCGTTCAATTTTTAAGGTAAAAGGAACCCCAACAGTCTCGCTCAGCATTCTACTCATGATCTTCTCAGTATGACCAACAAGCCAGGGATCTTGTTGCATCATCCCAAAAGAGACAAGAGTACCAAGAGCGAGCGCCCCCTGAAATTTAAAAAATATGGCAACTGGTTTCTTCACGGTGAGCGGCGTAAAATTGTTTTTCTTATTACATCAGTTTACACAAATGCCTCAGGGAGCGCAAAAGCATCTGTGCTAGTCGACTGTGCGCCAAGTACCATCCCAACGGTAACGACGGATATACGTCGATGCTGCAGCATCACAGGTAAGGGCATAGAGACATGTTCCTCGTGTGTCAGTAAGATACACTGCACCGGCAGCAATCGTGCCATCGGGGAAAAAAGTTACTTGAGAGTTAGGCCACGTTATTGGTTCTTTAAGAAGACTTACAGGATTCGATGGCGGTCCTCTGCTCTCTTTCTTTGTCCCAAAGAGGACGCCTTGAGTAAGGTGATGGCTACGATCTGCTCTATAAGAATGATGATCTGGATTAAAGATCAGATAGTGCTCCTTTTTTTCTAACACTGCTCTGCGCTGTAAATAGAGAAAAACCGTATAGAGACGGTCAAGCTCTGCACGAACAACCGAGCTATCCTGTACCGTAGAAGAACAAAAGAGGAGACATGAAAGCAAAAGAATGGCGACGAGACATTCAAAAAGGAAAAATCCTCTTTTAAACGACCACGCCCTCTTGTGATGCAGCAACGGCAAGAACTTCTTCAATGGTGGTCACTCCTTCTTTAATTTTTCTCAGACCATCTTGTACTAATAAAGTCATGCCATCTTTTACTGCTTGTGCTTGTATAAGAGCCGTATCAGATCGTTCTAAGGTAAGGCGAGCAATGGGTTGTGTCATAACCATGATTTCAAAAATTGCTAATCGGCCTTTGTATCCCGTATGCATACACTCTTCACATCCTACCGGCTCATAAAAGACGAGCTTATCAATCTCGGAGGGATCTATCGGTAGTCGTTTCAGAGCCGCAGGTGTTGGTCGATAGGCACGTTTACATTTGTCATGGAGTTGCCGTACCAAACGTTGAGCTACAACGGCAATAATGGTCGATGCTATAAGAAAGGGCTCAATTCCCATGTCGATAAGACGAGTTATTGTTGCAGCAGCACTATTGGTGTGAACCGTGCTTAATACCAAGTGACCGGTAAGTGCTGCCTGAATAGCAATCTGCGCTGTTTCTTGGTCACGCAACTCACCAATCATAATAATATCAGGGTCCTGACGCAAAATAGAACGCAAGGCAGCGGCAAAGGTGAGACCGATACTTTCTTTGACCTGCACCTGTCCAATACCTGCCATCTGATATTCAACCGGATCTTCTACGGTCACAATATTGACCTCAGGCGAGTTTAAATTACTTAAAATAGCATACAACGTCGACGTCTTACCGGATCCTGTCGGACCGGTTATAAGGATAATACCATTGGGCTGAGAAATACTGCGTTCAATAATCGCATAATCTCGGTCACTAAATCCTAGTTTTCCTAGAGCTCCAAATGTTTTTGTTTTATCAAGGAGACGCATCACGATGCGTTCGCCAAATGCAACAGGAAGAGCTGACACACGAATATCGATCGGTTTATCTGCAATTTTAATTTGAATACGGCCATCTTGAGGAATACGCTTTTCTGCAATATTCATGTTAGCCATGATCTTAATACGTGATGTCAAAGCCGCCTGCGCTCGTTTAGGAGGCATAAAAGCTGTATACATCACCCCGTCTATACGATAGCGGACGCGTAGTTCTTTTTCAAAAGGTTCAATGTGGATATCTGAGGCACCTCGTTTAACAGCCTGGTAAAGAATATGGTTTACCAACTTAATAATTGGCGCTTCGTTTGCCATTCCGAGGATATCTTCTTCTTGAATGGCACCAAGGTCGATCCCCTCCATCTCCTTCTCTTCCTCAAGCTCAGCTATCATTTGCTTTGTACCCTCGAGCGGGTAATAGCGGTTGATAGCATCTATAAGATGAGAGCGAGTAGCAACAGCACTACGCACATCTCCGCCAAGGAGCAAGGTCAGTTCATCAACTGGCTGAAAATCTGAAGGATCGGCCGTGACGATGGTGACATGATCGGCATACCGGATAGGCATAACCACATGCTCTCGTAAGAACTTGAGTGGTATCTTTGCAAGCAATTCGGGATCGGCCATTCTTTCAGTAATAAGCTCAATAAAAGGGATAGAAAACTGCTCGGCATAAGCTTTTGCGAGGTCTTCTTCACTTATTAAGTTGTGAATTCGTAGGTAATCTTCAAGCATCTGATCGGCCTGAACAGCCGCAGCCGCATGAGCCTCAATTTGCTCTTTTGTAAATAATTTTCGCTCAACGAGAATGTGAGCAAGTGTTTTTCGTATCATACAGGTTCCTAGGTTGTACTGAGAACAGTATATCACAAAATATACGGGATGAAAACTTTTCTATCTGAAAAATTGATGGGGTTGTTGGGAAGTTATCCATCTTGCTTAAATTTCGACCTCTGGTAGGTTATTAGTTAGAGAAACATTTTATCTTAAGGGTGGGCCATGGTACATAAAAGAGTTCTTCGTTTAGTCATAGTTATAGTCGCCTGCATTCCTCATCTGGCAGTTGCCATACGTCACTCGAAAATAAAACGTGCTGAGCGGTTTGAGCTCAGAAAAATTGCTGCTCAAAGCAGTGAAGCTCGATTAAGTGACGTCCTAGGCAAGCAGGCAAAAGTAATGACGTTCGATGAGGCGGTCTTGGCAAAAGATTACTATACCAAGCAGAATGAAAAGGAAATGATCGTCAAATGTGGTCAGCGTATTCTCGCGGTAGGAGGCGCTGACAAAGATAAAACAGATATTACTCAGGTGCAAGAAATTTTGAGAACGACTCGTCTCCAGCTTGCCGAAATCTTTATCGACCAAGAAAAATATGAAGAGGCTATAGAACATTCTGAAAAATATCTTACATTTTATCCGGGAGCCTCAGAGACAAAACGAGTTCAGTTCCTTGCCATTAAAGCAAATTATCTCGGCAAACTCCCCTCAGATAGGGACCAAAAAAAGACCTTAGCTACCATTAAGCTCGCCGAAGAGTTTCTTGAGCAGCATACAACAGATACGGAATTTAAGTCGGAAATTGAAGAAATGATGCATCAAAGCTATCAAACACTTATTCGTAGCGAAATGAATATCATCAATGTACACCTTAATACCTTCAATAACTCAGGCAATAAAGATGTGCTCATGGGCGCAGAAATGAGACTCAAAGATATTAAGGAAAAATATCTTAAGCATGTACCTCTCGCTCAAAAACGGGTTGACGAACTCGAACTACGACTTGCAAAAGCTGCGAACAAACCATTACCCGTTCAAAAGCAAGAGCCAATTCACCTTGCATCAGCACCACCTCAAAAATCATCCTGGCTTTCAAGCGTTAAAAGTGTTTTTGTTGAAGATAATGCCCAGTACTTTGCTTAAAGAGAAAGCTTTTCATTCTTGATAATCAGTGCGCACCGCAGAAAGTCTCGCCATTGCGGCTGGTTATCTTGAAGTGCCCAGCAGGCAGCAAGTACCGTCGAAACGTAGGTCCAATCAATGAGGCGCTGTCTGTCAATCATAAGGTTCTGAGAAAAAAGATCAAAGCGCCGCTTAATAATCTGGCTAGGATCTTGCTGAGCCATTAACTCAGGCCACGGATTACGCATAAATGCTCCTATTTCAAAAGCGCGCTCACTCAAATATCCCTTTGGATCAATTGCCACCCATCCCGATGAACCAAGCAGGATATTTTCATGGTGAAGATCACCATGAAGGAGATATACTTCCCGCTGACTGCCCAAAAGCATTTCAGAAAGAACACGTGCTGAGATTCTCATCCCAGGTGGTACCTGAGGATGGTTAAATGTTTTAAAAAAATCACAGAGAACTCCAAGCGAGGTAAATTCGGCTCTATTTCCCTCAAATGGCTTTTCTTGCAATTTCTGTATAACTTCGACGGCACAGGCAATAGCGCGATCGTCTTCTTGAGGAAAAAACGCTTTAGCAGAAATTCCCGGCTGGAGATCTTCAAGGAGCAGTCCAGCACAGGTTTCATCCGAAGCAAGAAGCCGGACACAACCTTTGCCATTAAAATAAGTAAGAGCCTTATATTCGCGATGAAAATCCGCTGAAGGGATACAAATCTTAAGAATCACAGGGGTATTGGTTATATCACTTACGGCCCGAGCCACAAAATTGTGGGAAAGATTAGCAACAACGCTAAGATCATGCAATTGCCAACGCTGAGAGAGGTCTTCAATAAGATCAGGCAATTTTTTTAGCCATTCCTGACCCTGATATCCGGTCTGAGAGATAGTTTTTCTGAACTGTTCAGAGAGCTGGACCATCTCGTTCCTTTACTAGTAATGGTCAACTGTTTCCTGAGCGAAAACTAAACAAGCGGCGATATCTTCTGCAGTGAGTTTGCGATGCTCAGCATTTATTTCTTGAAATGTCCACCCGTCCGCAAGCAAACCTAAGATGTGGCCGACTGTTAACCTTGTACCTCGAATTACTGGCTTACCGACCATGATATTTGGGTCAATGTGAATTCGGTTTAATAGCTCTTCCTTAGTCAACATTTTTTTACCTTACAAAAGTAATTGAATTATTTTTATAAAGTTATCACACAAAAAGTGAGCCTACAAGAATCTTCATGCCTGAAGGAGGGCGCACAACTGTCGCCGCTGCTTGTTTCTGTGATTACTGACAAAGTACTTACTGTTGCAAATGAACATCAACAAAGGCCTTTAGAAGAGATCTATTTGCGATCTTCTTTGATGCTCTTTCTTATAAAAGTACCCGAGAATAGCAAATAAATTATCTTTAGCCCCCGATTTCGGGTTGAAAACTTATGGTGTGGAGGCGGATGCTAATGAGGGCCTCTTTAATACTGTTTTATTATTTGTTTGCAATGCATAATTAAGGACGATCCCACCATCCGCACTATGCGCCTTAATGGCCTTTCAGATGCCTCAATCAGTAACTCAACAATTTCTTCATGGTTATTGTAAGCTGCAAGCATAAGAGCTGTCCAGCCGGTCTGACTTTGCGTGCCTATCGAAATGGCAGGTTTTTGAAGTAACAATTGCGCTATTTCTATGTCACCTTTCTGGGCAGCAAGTATGAGTGCTGTCGACCCATCCTTAGCTTGCTGATTTATATCAATAGTAGGGTGATTAATGAGCAATTGAACAATTGCTTTATGACCTGTAATGACCGCAGCAAGGAGAGGCGTACCACCTTCCTCATTGGCCACGTTAACATCGATTCCTTGTTGAGCGAGAAGCAGTTGAACAATTTCTTTATTGCCAAAATAGGACGCCGCCGTAAGAGCTGTCCAGCCACCTTTATTTCTGGAATTACAATCTATCACACCTTCTTGTAAAAGATGCGAACAACGTTCTAACTGGTTTCTCGCAGCAGCATCAATGAATTCCTCATCCCGAGAAATATATTCAGACAAAGGAATAACTTCTGTGCCGGAGTGATTATTGTGAGGTACTGATGACAATCCAGAAATTGCTGCACACTTAATTCCTGAAGCAATGATAATTTCGAAATCTTCACTATCATCTTCCCGAGGGACTTCATTCTGTGATGCGTTACTATGCACTTTCTTTTCCTGACTTTGAGGCATCTCAGAGGACTGTCCTCTCTTATGCATGGTAAAAAGAGAGCTCGTAGTTAAAAGCATCGTTAAGAGAAAAATTTTACTATTCATTTTAAATCCTGCATCAATTTATGTGTTATATATTTGTAAATATATACAGATCTGAAACAATGTCAAATTCAATGAGACCTCTATCGAATAAAATGGCAATTGGGTCCTCAAAAACTCTCTTTCTTTTGCACATAAAATGCAGATGATTTTGGGAGGCTATACCTTTCAATTTTTCGCTGTTAGATATTTCAGAGGTAGGCGAGTATACTGGTCTCGTTAACACTGAACTGTGTTTAATTAAGGTGTTTTATGAAAGAATTTTACAAACGGCTGCTTACGGGCATTTGTCTTGGCTTGCTCGTTATTATTACGCTCTTCTTTTCTCCACCCTGGGCTTTTGCTTTGCTTGCTATAGTATTACTTGCCTACATTCTTTTTTTTGAATGGCCGCGCCTCTTTAAACCCTCTGAGCCATTATTTTGGATACTTATGCCCTTTTATCCCTTACTGCCCTTTTTCTTAATAATCCGTATGCAACTTTCTGGATATGAGCTCATGAATATCATCCTTTTTACCGTTGTTGCCACGTATGACACCGGTTCATATCTTGTTGGTAAGCACTGGGGAAAGCACAAAATTAGCCCGACAATAAGCCCAGGTAAAACATGGGAAGGGTTTATAGGAGGTGTGATTTTTGCTTTCATATTCTCGCTCATTTACTTTGGACATAACGGCAGTTCAACGATCGCTTTTCTGATTTTTCCTTTTATTGTCGCTCTCTCTTCACTTGCATTGACGGGAGACTTATTTGAATCAGCTCTCAAAAGAAGAGTAGGAGTAAAAGATTCAGGAAACCTTCTTCCTGGCCATGGAGGGCTCTTGGATAGGATTGACGGCATGCTTTTTGCAAGTGTCCTCGTATATGCACTACGCACACAGCTCAAGCTGCTTGTTCACTAAACTTACTGAGCAAGATGTTTGACAAGATCTCTTTGCAGCACTTTTTCTTCTGCACCGGTAGTCATATTCTTAACAGTCACTGATTTTTCTTTTTGTTCATCGGGCCCCAGAAGCAGTGCATAGTGGGCGGCCATTTTATTGGCTTTGCGCATCATGCTTTTTATCGAGTCGCCTTCTAGAAGAATGTCGGTACATAGTCCATGCGCCTGCAACTCGTCAGCAATGAGCAGAGCGAGAGTCTGTTGTTCTGGAGTGAGTGGAATAATCAGGTAGAGCTTTGGTTGTACGGGCAGCGTGAGCTTTCCATCTTTTATTCGCTCGAGCAACATGAGAATACGCTCGATACCTATCGATGCTCCAATTGAAGGTTCATCCTGCTTAGCTCCAACTTCTTTGACCAGGCTATTGTAACGACCTCCTCCACAAAATGCATTCTGAGCACCTAGCTCGGAGCTTACAAACTCAAAGACCGTTTTATCGTAGTAATCCAGCCCGCGGACCAACATTGGTGCATAAGAATAGGACACGGAAAGATTTTCAAGATTCTCTTTAAGCTGCTTCCATTCAATTTGGCACGCTTCACAGAGATTGTCCGCAATACGTGGCGCTGATTTGTAAAGCAGCTGACAGTCCTCTATTTTGCAGTCAAATACCCGCATAATGTTCTTTTCTTTGCGTACATTGCACGTTGCGCAAATTCCCGTTTGCTTATCAAGAAAGAGTCTGAGCTTTTTTCTATATGCTGCTCGGTCTGCGGCACACCCTAAGAAATTTATAAGAAGCCCATAGGTGTCAAGTTTAAGAACCTCAGCAAAAAGCCGGTCGAGCATTTTGAGAAACTGAACATCCTGATAGATAGAATTTGAACCAATTATTTCCATGTTTATTTGATGAAACTCGCGAAAGCGACCTTTTTGTGGACGCTCATGCCTGAACATCGGTCCCCAGAGAAAAACTTTCCATGGAGTGTGCTGGACATTATTATTAACAAATGCGCGCACACAGGATGCTGTCGCTTCAGGACGTAGGCAGATACGCTCATCTTCATCTCCTTCAACCAGATACATCTCTTTTGAAACGACATCCGTTTCAAGCCCCAGTGAACGCTGAAAAAGTTCGAGCGGTTCTAAAATAGGGGTTGAAATCTCAATAAAATTATAGGTGGTAAGATGTTCTTTGACTTTTGTAATAAGAAATGAAAAGAGCGTAAGGTCGAGAAAATCTTGAGTTCCTTTAACACGATTAAACATAATAAACGGAGCTTTCAGGGTTTATGTAAAAAAACACTTATCAAATAATGTAAACTCTTTAAACTATAATGCAATAGGCTCCATCAAAAAAGAGGAAATAAGTTGACTTTAACTTGGTAAAGATGGTAGAAAAGATCAGACAATATGCCAATTAATAAAAAGGGAGATTCTATGCAAATCAGAGTGCGTCATGGAGTGCATGCGCTAACAATCATTGCCTGCCTTTTTGCACCTTCACCGAGGATAGAGGCTGGCCTCGTCAAGAGTCATACCTTCTTCTCAGTGCGTCCTAACTTTCAGTCAGCGATGCCTGAGCGCGTCTCCCTCTTTCGAAATGAACTTCTTGATGAATGTCAAGGTTTTGGGGGCGCTTTTGAAGTTGTGCCTTACGGCAGTGCCATGTCTGATCAAGGAAAATTAAAACTTGCACTCTTCTTTCTCCCTCCCGGCTGCACAAGCTCCTGCTTAAATGTTTTAGAATATAACCCGGTGCGCGAAGAAAATCCGACAAATACCGATGATGTTAATCCTTTGAAAAATTTAGAAGCGCGTAATTTTAACATTGAAACGGTCAATCAAACGTTTGCCAGCACCATCTGCATTGAGCCATCCCAGAGAAAATTTGGCCTTGGGCTCTGCTATAAACAGGCACTTAGCCATAAAAATGATGGCACAACCGGTTTCTGGTTCGAGGGATCGATGCCAATTGAACGGGTTGAAAATAGAGTAAGGCTTACCGAAACTATTACCAATGACGGTGGTGGACCTGCTGATGTAATAGGTCTTGATAATAGCCCCCGCGTCGGCAGTATGACTGCTGCATTTGCTCAGTGTAACTGGCTTTATGGACGTATCGTCTGTGATAAACATGTTAAATGGGGCGTTGCCGACGTAGAACTTAAAGTCGGTTACGATTCGTGCAACTGTGAAACCTACAGTACTAACTCGTACGTCGGTCTCATTATTCCGACCGGTCCCCGCATACATAATAAGCTTGTATTTGAACCGGTTGTGGGAAACAATCACCATTTTGGAGTAAGTTTTGGCACGAGTTTTTCATTCCAACTCTGGTGCAAGCATGGTTATACATTTATGATGTACATTGATGGTGATACCCGATACCTTTTTGCAAATAATCAAATCCGTTCATTCGACCTCATTGGAAAGCCGTGGAGTCGTTATCAAGAAACTTATAAAACCTCTGAGGATGCTGCTCAAGCATATAACACTACAAACCCAAACAGTGGCACCAGTGGTATTAATATATTCACCCGCTGTGTCCGAGTAAGCCCACACCTTGCATCCAATGCAAATACCTGCTTGCTCCTTTCACGCCAATCAAATTGTGCCAGCTGGGGTCTTGAAGTAGGTTATAACCTTTTTGTTCGACAATCTGAAGTACTTGAGCTCGAATGCAGTAATACTATTGCCGCTTCTGCGCTGAAAGCAATAAATGGCGTGGGATCTACAACAGTAGCTCGAAACATTAAACAGAACTTCCCCGCTAGTGAGTTCACCTTTCCAGAACGCTATGCTGCCCTTTCAAACTGTGATATTGATCTTGAGTCTGCCTCACACCCAGCCACTATCTCAAGTATTTTCTATGGAGTACTCGGGTATCGTTGGGAAAAAGAATGCCCCGGATTTGTTGGCCTAGGTGGCTCATATGAATGGACTGTAAATAAAATTAATACGTCTCTTGACAGGTGGTTGATTTGGGCGAAAATTGGAGTAACCTTTTAATATAGGGGAAACCTAATATTAATGAGAGGTTATTTTATGTACAAGAAAACGATACTTGTCGTAGCTGCTCTATTCTGTTCTCAATCATTATCTGCCATGACCGTCGATACATTTACGGACGTGGTAAATACCAATGCACGAGAAGACATTATTGCAGCCTATGACCAATTACAAGTCAAGAGTCAAAGAAAACTTGCTGACCAAGCTTTACTGATTAAGCTCAACAAAAGTATTGATCAGCTAAAATCTGAAGAAAAAGCAAAGAAACAACCGAGCCGCGTTGTTCAAAAAGCTCAGCCCGCAAGAGCCGGTAAAAAAGTAGTGCAACGCCGCAAACCGGCTGCTAACGTAGCACCTGCTCGACGCGTCCAGCGCCCAGTAAAACGACCGGTATCTCCACGCCGATTTGTTCAACCTCAGCCAACAAAACGTACCGTACCAGGAATATCTCCACGACGTTCGGCTTCTTCAGTAAGGCCAACAGTAAGCAGACCGAGTGTCTCTCGGCCAGCTCCTTCGGCAAGACCACGGCCAGCAAGTAGACCGACTGCTTCTCGGCCAGCACCAGCTCCTGTAACAAGGCCAAATACTGATGCAGCCGAAGAACAAAGAAGAGCTCTTGAAGAAGAACAGCGTAAAGCTGAGGCAGTTCGCCTTGAAGAAGAGCGTGTACGTCAAGCCGCTGAAGAAGCAGCACGAGCTGCAGCGGTCGCGCCAGCTCCTGTGGTAACACCAACGGTTGTTCCGGCACCGACACCGATAGTAACACCGGTTCCGTCAACGCCAGCGCCAGCTCCAACAATAGAGCCTATTAATCCTGCTGCAGCAGCAAAAGCTGCTCGCGCTGAAAGACATAGAGCACTACAAAAACTCATGGAAGACGAAAATCGCAGAACTGCGACTTCCTAATCATTCAGACTTTATGAATTGGGGGCAGTTTTCCTGCCCCCAATCATCTCCCTTTTCCTTCTTTCTAAAATAAAAAATGTAGATGATTATTCTACTATCTCACTACATATATGTTATGTGTTATTTACCCTTTAGAACGCAGCATTTTTTGTATTTTTTGCCAGAGCCGCAGGGACAATTTTCGTTGCGCCCCACCTTTTCAGATGTTGCCTTTTGAATGGAGATATCACCTTTATCTCCCTCAGGTTCCTGAGGGCCCATGAGGTTAAGTTCTTCAAATTCACGTTCGCGTTTTTGCTCAAACTCATGGCTATTGAAATGTTCGATGTTGAGATGGAAGACATGATGAACAACTTCTGAACGAACCTGGCGCATCATATCTTCAAACATGGCAAACGCTTCCCGCTTATATTCGATAAGCGGATTCTTTTGTCCCCATGAACGAAGACTTATGCCTTCTTTAAGGTGATCAAGGTTAAGCATATGCTGCTTCCACGACTGATCGATAGTCTCAAGCATAATCCATTTATGAGCGTCTTGTATCATTGGATGTTTGGCAGTGTCAGTACTTTCAAAGACTTTTTCAAATCTTTTTATCAGAAAGTTGTAAAAGGCGTCTCGTAACGCTTCACTATCACCAATGCGTTGAAAGTTTTCACTTTCAAAATCCTGAACAGGAATAGAGGTCATGTGAGACAGCATCTTTATTGCTTCATTGATATGCTCAGGTTGTGCCGTGCGGCCTGGAATGGAAAAAGCGACGACATCTTGTACAGTGTTTACAATCATATCTCGTACAAGGTCCGCAATATTTTCGTCTCCTTCAAGAATTTCACGACGGACTTTATAAATGACGGTACGTTGTTGATTCAGTACATCATCATACTCAAGGAGGTTACGTCGAATATCAAAGTTATGCTTTTCAACTTTTTCTTGTGAGCGCTCAATTGTCTTAGAAATAAACGGCGATTCGATCGTTTCCTCTTCCGTCATACCAATGCGCTGCATATTTTTTTTGATACTATCACCCGCAAAGATACGAATAAGATCATCTTCAAGTGATATATAAAAACGAGACTCACCAGCATCGCCCTGACGACCTGACCTACCGCGGAGCTGATTATCGATACGACGACTTTCATGTCGTTCAGTACCTAAAATATATAAGCCGCCAGTTTCAACTGATTCTGGAGTAAGCTTAATGTCGGTACCTCGACCAGCCATATTTGTTGCGATAGTTACATGCCCTTTTTCACCAGCATGAGCAACAATTTCTGCTTCTCGTGCGTGATTTTTCGCATTAAGAACTTCGTGAGGGATATTGTTGGCGGTAAGAATCATACTTAACAGCTCAGATGTCTCGATAGCAATAGTACCGATGAGAACGGGTTGGCCTTTGATATATCGACCTTTCACATCCTCAACAATCGCCTTATACTTTGCATTCTTTGTTAAGAAAATAAGATCAGACTTATCATCACGAATCATTTTCTTGTTTGTAGGAATACTAATTACATCGAGCTTATAAATCTTATGAAACTCTTCAGACTCGGTAAGTGCTGTACCCGTCATTCCTGCAAGCTTCTTGTATAACCTGAAGTAATTTTGAAGTGTTATAGAGGCAAGCGTCTGTGATTCTCGTTCAATTTTTACGTTTTCTTTTGCTTCAAGTGCCTGATGGAGCCCATCACTATATCTTCTTCCTGGAAGAATACGACCAGTAAATTCATCAACGATAAGCACCTGATCATCCTTGACGACGTAATGAACGTCCTTTTTAAAGAGCGCATGGGCTCTCAATGCCTGGGTCACATGATGAAGTAGTTTTACATTCTCAAGTGCATACAGATTGCTTACGGAGAAAGTTTTTTCTATCTTATCGTTACCTGACTCAGTAAGTTGAACGGTGCGCTGTTTTTCATCAATTTCATAGTCAGTATCTTTTACCAGATTATACATCGCTCTATTAGCATCGACATATAAACGGCTACTCTCATCTGAAGAGCCCGATATAATAAGTGGTGTTCGTGCCTCGTCAATCAAAATAGAGTCGACTTCATCGACGATGGCGTAACGTAAGTCACGCTGCACATAATCCTCAAGACGGAACTTCATATTATCACGCAAATAATCGAAACCGAGCTCATTATTTGTCGCATAGATAATATCGCACTCATAGACCTTTTTCCGCTCATGATCTGAAAGAGAATTCTGAATTATCCCTACAGACAGACCAAGACCGTTAAAAACGGGTCCCATCCACTCGCCATCACGGCGTGCGAGATAATCATTGACGGTAACAAGGTGCGCTGATCTACCTTCCAGTGCATTTAAATACAGGGGAAGCGTCGCAGTAAGCGTCTTACCTTCACCTGTTTTCATCTCAGAAATTTTGCCCTCGTGAAGAACAATTCCACCAACAAGCTGCACATCAAAGTGGCGCTGGCCGAGTTTTCGACGACCTGCTTCACGAACAACTGCAAAGGCTTCAGGCAAAATATCATCTAATGCTTTGCCTTGCGAAAGTTGCTCTTTAAATTCATTCGTTTTTGCCGCCAACTGATCATCAGAAAGAGGCTGAATACTGGGTTCTAAAGAATTAATGCGCTCGACAAGAGGCTGAATTCGCCTCAGCTGTCGCGCATTATTCGTACCTATAAATTTCGCTAATAAAGCTGCTATCATTGTTTTAAATCCTCATTATACTCGCAATTCTCGTGAGCAATGTATCAATCATACACGTTTTTTATAAAAATATAAATGTTACTGATCTTACTTGAGAGCGACAACGGTCAGTTGGCGCTGCATACTCTCTTTGTCGCGACGAACGGAACAAAAAGAATCATCGCAGATCGTGCAGAGATTATACCCAAAACGGAAAGCTTCTTTTCTGACGCCATAATCTTCCAGCTGAAGCTTATTAAAAAGGGGAAGATCGAAAAAAAGTTGGTCTGCTCGCTCGACAAGAACCTCATCCTGAAAGTAAAACGGTTCTAATTTTGTCCGAAACTCTTCAGTTACGACATAACAACAGGCTTTTGCTGAGGGACCAAAAAATATCCGAAGATGATCGAGCTCAGTACCATAATTTTTCTGCATATTTTCAAGGGTCTTAATCACAATTTTATTGATAGAACCAGGCCATCCTGCATGGCAAATACCAATTGCACGATTATAGGTATCATAGAAAATAATGGGAAGGCAATCAGCCGTATAAATAGCTAACCCAGTGTGTTCAAGCTGTGTTACTAAAAAATCGCCTTCTGGCTTCTCAATAAGGAGGTTCTCCATTCTTTCATCGCAGACGGTGACGCCTGCAAAACTATGTGTTTGCCGTAAAAGGACGAGTGATTTTAAGTGCATTACTTTTTTTAAGCGGGCAAGTTCCTCGTGTGCCCACAGATCATTTTGAGAGCAGTTGCTCATGAGAAATTCGCGCTTAAAGCACGTCCGGGCATCGCCAAAACTGATAGAAAGAAAGGGATCACTGTGTAATATCATAAAAAAGCATAAGTGTTTTTATTTCAATATAGCATAAATGCAACTTTTTTTCAAATTTGCGGTACAAGGTGAGACTTGGCCTCCTGAGGATTAGGCTACAAAAAAAGGATCCGCTTATGCTACTTTTTCTGTAACATTTGTCGCATGATTGCTGGAATTTCAAGATCATTCATATCAACGGCCTCTTGTTCTTGAGGCTTTTCAGCTGGTTGCTGCTCGGAGATCGCTTCTTTTTCTTTCTCTACGGGCTCTATAATGTTTGGCACCTCCTGCTTAACCGGCCTATAGGCAACTGCCGGCTGGATAAGACCCTCAGCAGGGTGGGTAAAGCCTGTGGCAATTACCGTGACAGAAACTTCATCTCCCAATGATTCATCAATAACCGAGCCTAAAATGATGCTTGCATCTTCATGTGCTTGCTCATAAATGATATGTGCAGCAGCTCCAAGCTCCTGAAGCCCCAAGTTAGAACTACCACTTATATTAAGGAGCACTCCACGCGCTCCAGAGATACTTGCATTATCAAGAAGTGGCGAGGTGACAGCCTGCCGCGCTGCAACTACTGCTCGGTCTTCTCCCGATGCGCGACCACTCCCTATCACAGCATAACCATGTTGTTTCATAATCGTTTTTATATCAGCAAAGTCCACGTTGATATAACCAGGCTTAGCTATAATATCAGCTATCGATTTAATAAACTGGTGAAGGATCTCATTAATCATGCTAAATGCATTGGGGACAGATACTTTTTTATCGACAACATCGATAAGCTTTTGATTCGGGATCACAATAAGCGTATCGACCTCTTCTTTAAGCAGCTCAAGAGCTTCTTGAGCCACTTTCATGCGGCGTCTTCCTTCAAACATGAAGGGCTTGGTAACGACTGCGATACTGAGAATATCTTTTTCTTTGAGCGCCCTGGCAATGATAGGCATTGCACCTGAACCAGTACCACCACCTAATCCTGCTGTTAAAAAAACGACATCAGCATCTTTCACCTGGCGCACAATACTGTCAATATCTTCCTCTGCAGCTCGCCTTCCTACATCGGGATTAGCACCTGCTCCTAACCCTTTTGTCGACTTAATACCGATCTGGATTTTATGAGGTGCTCGAGAAGATTTCAGCGCTTGAGCATCGGTATTAGCCACAATAAAATCTATGGTTTCATACCCCGCATCAAGCATGGTATTGACCATATTGCTTCCACATCCACCTACTCCAAGCACTTTTATACGGGCAATCGCAATGCGATTATCACTTTCTCTTTCAAAATCAATCATATCTGCACCTTTCTTAGAAGAAGTCTGCTACCCACGATTTCATCCGGTACATAATTCTATTCATCAAGGGGGCGGATGCATCATGGAGTGGAATCCCCTTACTTTTTTTAAGCACATTGAGTAACAGCCCATAACCTGTCGCATACATTGGATTTCCTAACGCCTCTTTAAACATGGGAGGAACGTGAGGGTATCCCAAGCGCGCGGGGATACGCAGGGCCAGCTGAACACTCTCTTTCATACCATGAAGGAGGGATCCACCGCCTGTCAATACCATCCCTGCTGGCATCATATGCTCCAAATGATGCTGATCAATTTCTTTTTGGATCATCATCAAGAGCTCTGCCACACGGGGCTCTATAACTTTTGTTATCTCATCAATCGTTATCGTGGTCATTTCTACACCATGAACTAACTCAACTTCAATGAGTTCTGCAGGTCGTAACAAGGACCGCTGTGTTGACCCATATTCTTGTTTTACCCGTTCCGCATCTTTCAGTGTCGTTCGTAAACACAGCGCAATATCATGGGTAATATGGTTTCCCGCCACGGGAAAAACTTTTGTATGGCGCAATGTTCCTTGCTGATAGATAGCAAAATCAGAGGTGCCACCGCCAATATCTAACAGAGCAACACCAAGTTCGCGCTCATCATGACTGAGGACCGCCTCCGCTGATGCCAGTGGCTCTAGCATAATATCGGTAACGCCAATTCCTGCGATAGTACAACAACGAACGAGATTTTGAACCGAGGCTACTGCACCCGTAATAATGTGTACTTGTGCTTCCAAACGAACTCCAAACATACCAACGGGATCAGCAACCCTATGATGGTTATCTATCGTATAATATTGAGGCAATACATGGAGAATTTGTTGGCCTTCAGAGATAACAACTGCTTTTGCTGCTGCAAGGACCGCGGTTACATCATGCTCTCGAACCCTGCCATTTTTTATGGGTATCATTCCTTGCGATGAAAAGGACTGAATATGGCTGCCGGAGATACCGATACATGCTGACTCGATTTTGCACCCTGCCATTAGCTCCGCTTCCTTAATAGCAAGCTTCATAGCATGGACTGCTTGAGCAATATCAACAACAACCCCCCGAGAAACCCCGTAGGAAGGAGCCCTTCCTATGCCAATAATCGTGAGTCCACTATCAGCTACTTTTTGAGCGACAATGACACTCATTTTAGTGGTGCCCACGTCAAGCGCGACTAAGATATCATTATATGTTGATTGATTTTTCATCGTATATCCTTATTGCGCTATCCTCTTACTTCTGCGGGAGCACATACAATAGAATCGGGAAGTCGAATATCTGCTCTCATTCCTTGCTCATACCGTTCATTATCCGAAGTAAAAATTCTTTCAACTGCAGTCAAACGACTTTTATCATGTACTGCTACCGTATCTGCAATGATAAGTATCGGGGCTAAACGAGACTGAAGAAGAATATCTGTCTTAGAACGCCACGTAACTCTATAATCTTCAAAAATATCATTTTTTAAAGCAAGGAGGCATGCTATGCATTTAGAATCTGTTCTTTTTTGTTCATAATCATTCCCCTCAATAACGACCACAGGAATGTTCTCATAGGCATGCTCACTCATAATCCCTTTCTCAATAAGCTGTCCCTCTTGCGTCAAGAGATATTCCTTATTTCCGGGCGCTGAAGAAGTGATACGAAGAAAAGGCTGAAAAGCTTTAATGATCACATCGGCATCAGATGAGCTATAATAAGAGATTGATACACGTTCTATGCAAGGATATTCTTTCTTAAGAAATTCAGAAATACCCCGAGCTCGATACAACTGTAATGAGGTAGTTTCGACACTCCTTTTTATGGCCAGTTGTACATCTTGAGAAAATCGCTGATCACAGAGCACACGAATGCGAGCTGGTGTCAATGCATAGCGAATAGCTACAACAGGAGCTCCTATGAGAAGGAGAGCCATCCATAATTTTTTTCTACCTAGTAAGCGCACGACGTTCATGAACTCTTAACTTCCGTTATCAGTTTGATGAAACTGGCTTTCAGTATAGCAGAAAAGCAATTGGGCAACAAATTAATTACGCGTGAAAAAGGCTCTCGCTGAGGAGAGCCTTTAGAAGTGTACTTACTCGTTAGATATTGATACTTGCGATGCTTGCGGGCTTAATATACTCACCAACATTCATAAATGCAGAAACTGCCTGTGCATGCTCGGCAAACTTAACAGAATCTGCCTCAAACTCCTCATTACAATCAAGAACAAGTATGGGAACGTTTTTCATGTCAGGTAATATATTCTTCTTTTCTACGAGGAACATTTCGTGACATGCATGAATCTGTTTTATATAGGCGAGACTGATGCTTTTTTCAGCATGCCTGTTACGCTTTTTGATGCGCTCAAATGCCACATCAGGATCAACATTAAGATAAATAAACCCTTGTGGTGGTTTGCAATGGCCAGCAACAAGAAAATTAAACCATTCTAGATAAATGGCCCACTCAAGTGCAGTTAGATAGCCATTGTGATAATCATTGGTTGCAAATACATAGTGTCCTGAGTAAATAGAACGTTCCATCAGTCTGAGCGGAAACGCATTAACCTGCTCTTTAAGATGTTCTTGGACACGACAGGCCATCGCTAACGTTTCCATAGTATAAGCCCATCGTTCCGGATCTTTATAGAAATTCGTCAAAATCGATTGGCCATAAACTTTACTTTGCCAGTTATGAAGTGGTTCGTAGACAACGTCAACTTGAGGAAGTTTTTCACCAATCAGCCGTAAGAAGGTCGTTTTTCCGGCACCAATGTTGCCTTCAACAATATACATAATACACACCCCTGTTTTTAGACGCATGTATTAGTATAGCACGATTTTTTAATTTCTCCTAGATAAAAAACCTAGTAATCGCCGACGACAACTGGTTTTCTTACCGTTGGTGATGTGTCCTGCCAAGCAAAGTGATGAGCAGGAACAATGCGCCGTACAATTGTTGGATTAAGATGCGTTACCATCTCATTGGTAATAATACGCGCTGATTGAGCACATTCGGAAGCGGTGATTCCAGGGAAGGGTCCTATCAAAGAAATCTCATCATGTAATGAAACTTCTAGATCGGTCACATCAAATGCGGTAAGATTCATACTTACTATCCCTGCGATCGGCACAAACTGATTGTGAATCAAACCGTGACCCCTGTTTGAAAGCCCGCGAGAATAGCCATCGAAGTACCCGACGGGAGCAATAGCAAGCACGGTGGGACGTTGTGCAATAAATGTTCTATCGTAACCAACAGCAGATCCTGCCGGAATCTTTTTTATGTGCACGATCCGTGTCTTTAAATGAAGAACTGGCATTACATCAAAATAAGGGTGATGCATCCGAATAAGTTCGCGGTGTGCAGCAGACTTCCAAATGCCATACGCCGCCGCTCCAGCTCTTATAAAAGAATATTCGCGTTCAGGACGCAAGCATAAGCTGCTTGAAGACTGAACATGAGTATACGGTATATCAAACCCAGCCGCTTTAACTATATCTACTACTGTATCAAAGGTTTTAAACTGCTGGTAGCTAAATGTCTGATCGGGATTAGGCGTATCCGATAAATGTGTGGCTATGCCCGCTATAATAACCTGGGGCAGATGGGATAAGAACTTCAGAAAACCAAGAACATCATCAGGAAAAATTCCAAGACGAGACATTCCTGTATCAACCTTGACATGAATGTAAGCTTTTTTACCTAATCGCTCCGCTGCAGCACTCATAGCACAGGCATCTTCACGATTTGAGCACATGACGTGAATACCAAGAGCTACTGCCTCTTCAATTCCATCATCGATAAAAGACAGTACCAATAACTGTTTGTTAATACCTAATCTTCTTAAAAAAAGCGCTTCACTGAGACCTGCTGTACAGATCCAGCTAATAGAGGGATTTTCGTCGGCTAAGAGAGCCATTTCTCGCAGACCGTGACCGTATGCATTGCTCTTAACAACAAGAGCAAGTCCAGCAGCACCTGCAGCTTTTTTGAGCTGATCTATATTATATTGAAATGCCTGACGACTGAGTTCGATGGACGTATGCTGTGACATGGCACCTTTCTTACACACAGCGAGGCCTAGCTTACGACCAGGCCTCGCTTCATATACTGAACAGTTTTCCTTAAGGAATCGAAAGAACTTCTTCTTTTTCCTTCTGAACCGTAAGCGTAAGAGTATTATTCTTAATAGGTTCGGCTTTCAACGTCTTAATATCAACATGATTCTTAAAATATTCGCCTTCTGAAGCTAAAGAACCTTCATAGAAGAGTCGCGTATTTTTTGTTTCCTTACCTTCCTTATCTTTGCCTTTTTCTTCTTTTTTGATCTCAATTCTTCGATCAAGGCGGAAACCATTAGGTCCTATAACAAACTCTACAATACCACTCTTCATAGGGATAGTTCCTACCCAACACTTTTTCTTTTTGACGACTTTGACATCCTTCTGATTAAGAGTATCAAAACCGGTGATGGTTATAGTTACTTTCTGATCATCTTCCTTAAGTTCGTATGTCACTTTTGCCATGGCTTCGCGTGCAGCTTTAATAGCTTCTTGGTCTTCCTTTGAAGGTCCAAAATTTGCCATATGCTGCTTCATCTCCTCCATTGCTTGGTGCTGAAACTCTCGCACTTGGTCTACCCAGCTGGTATCCCAGAATGAGTCATCAAACCAAATGTGATGAGTACGTGCATGCGTGGGCTGCGTCATCAATGTTGCGCTTACCAACGCATAGAAAGCTAAAGGAAATTTAGAAAAGGTATTCATAAAAAACCTCCTGTAGTTAATACGTTAAATAAACCATTAAATTCGAATTACCTCAATAAGTATACACCGACCTAGGGGGTTTATGCAAGAAGGGGTATCCTGTTTCATGAGACGTGAGACTTTAAGGTTCCTTTTGTCTCTTTCTGCCAGGGCTCATATATTGTAAGATTATCATGAGATCTTAAGCTATTATAAAAAGCATAATTTTGAATCAAGTGGATCATTATAAGGAAATACGTCACAATCCTAATTACACCCCCCATGTCACAATTTTGACCATAAATTCCCAAAAAGCAGTACAAATTTTGACCATATTTGAGGAAAAACCTGTCGATTTTTTGACCATAACTCAAAAAATAACGAATTGGCCGATGTTTGCAGGTTTGAAATTTAACATTGTGTATTATTCGATTAAATGAATGTTTCGATGATACAAGACCATTAAAATAAAGCCCTGCAGATAACAATTACCTAAAAAATTGATTTCCGACCATAAAACTGTTAAAATGGGTATGTTTTTCGACCATAAAAGATAAAAAGGGTGTCGCATTTTCATCCAGGAATATTATGAAAAGACTTATAGATCATTATTTGCATGAATGGAAGACTAGTTCGCATCGCAAATCGCTTCTGCTACGCGGGGCGCGGCAGGTTGGTAAAACTTATGCAGTACGTGAATTGGGTAAGCATTATGAGGATTTTGTTGAAATTAATCTAGAACAGATGCCTAATTTAGTAGAAGTATTTGACAAAAATCTCGATCCCGTGAGAATTTTACGCGATATTATGATTCAAATTCGCAAAGAGATTATTCCGGGCAAGACTCTTCTCTTTATTGATGAAATACAAATGGCGCCCAAGGCCGTAATTGCTCTACGGTATTTTTATGAGGAAATGCATGATTTACATGTGATTGCGGCTGGATCTTTGCTAGATTTTGCGATTGCACAGGTGGGTGTTCCAGTAGGCCGTGTTCAATCTTTGTATATGCATCCCCTATCCTTTATGGAGTTCTTGGCTGCGCTGGGGAGCACATTAATTATCGAAGAAATACTGAGACATGATTTAGATGAAGAAATATCTGAAGTTATTCACAATCATATTCTTTCTATGCTGGGTGAATATCTTGCTTTGGGAGGGATGCCAGAGGTTGTTCGCTGCTGGCAAAATATAAAAAATCCTCTCAAATGTACGGATATTCATTCTTCGATCATCGATACCTATAAACAAGATTTCGGTAAATATGCCAAAAGGCACCAAGTTAAATATCTTGATCTGATATTCGATGCCATTCCGCGGCAACTTGGAGAAAAATTTAAATACAGTGCAGTTGAAGGTGAATTCAAAAAGCGAGAGCTGGCACCAGCTCTTGATTTATTAGACACGGCGGGATTAGCTCACAAAGTTTATAGTTCTTCATCTCAGGGCTTCCCTCTCGGCGCACAAACCAACCCTTTTGATTATAAAGTCATTTTTCTTGATGTGGGTCTTGCAGAAGCCGTCCTCAAACTAAACCTCGCTGAATGGTTCCTCAATCCCGTAAAAGAGTTCGTTAACAAAGGCGCTCTTACGGAATCTTTTGTCGGACAAGAACTTATGGCGTATTCTAATCCACAGAGAAAATCTGACTTGTATTACTGGCATAAAGAGCGACCCAGTCAGGCAGAGGTAGATTATGTCTTACAAAAAGGAGAACAAATCGTTCCTGTTGAAGTAAAAGCTGGGCATGGAAGAACGCTCATGAGCCTGCACAAATTTCTTGAAACCCACGATAAAGCGACCTATGGCGTTCGCTTTTCAACGCAGAATTACTCGATATACCAAAAAATACATTCATATCCTTTATATGCGATTGTTAAAGCAGTGACTTCTGTTGATGACGAGATAAGGAGAGCAATAGAATCTCTTATATATTAAATTCGCTCACATTAACCTATAAGAATGCTTGTGCGCAAAATCACTCAGATGATATGGCTTACTAGCAACAATGTGACAATAGCAGACGGCATAAGCAGCGATTTTGAAAGAATGAAGAAGCGAGACCCAAGGGACTGAGCAGCACTCTTTTAGTAGTTTTCTTCTATCTCTGCTATCTTAAAGAAAGAGGAGTCCGAGATGAAAAAGGAAAAAAATTTAGAGCTCGTATTCGGGGTACATTCGCTTATTGAACTTCTTAAAGCAAAACGAAGAAAGCTCGTTACTCTTTATACCACAAAACCGCCCCCAAAATCTTGGGATCAGATTGCTCCTTTGCTGTCAAAAGAGACTCAAATTCAGTATGTATCAAGGGATGTACTCAATCGTCTGGCTCAAACTACAGATCATCAATCTTTAGTTGGCTTAGCAGCCCCCTTTATTAAGCGAAAGAAATTTTTCGAACCGAGTAAGTCTCCGTTTCTTCTCTTGCTTGATAGCATTCAAGATCCGCGCAATCTCGGGGCAATTTTACGATCGGCATACTGTACCGGTATTGATGGGGTAATTCTCTGTGGAAAGCAAAGCGCTCCCCTCAATGCAACTGCCCTTAAAGCCTCTGCAGGCCTGGCAGAACATTTAGAAATATATGAAGCTCCGAATGCATTTACTGCCGCTCAAGAAGTTAAAAAGGCCGGATATACGATTTATCTTGCTACCTTAGAAGGCGAAGACTCTATGGATATAGGATATAAGCAGCCCCTCTGCCTTGTTATCGGAAATGAGGCAACAGGAATCGCCAAGAATCTTCTTTCTTTTGGAACTCAGATCACTATTGCTCAGCGGACAAGTGACATTTCCTATAATGCATCGGTGGCCGCTGGAATACTTCTTTTTTTAATTGCTCGTAAAAGTGGAAAGATCTAAGAGAGCTGGCTGTGCCAGCTCATATTAGTGTTTTTCTACTTTGATTTTATGGGCTTCACCCTTTTGATTGAGCTTTGGCAGGGTTATTTTCAGCACACCATTATCTACTTCGGCTCGAGTTTTTTCTCTATTTACCGCGGTCGGAAGATGAATGATTCGTTCAAAGCTTCCTCTGCGGATTTCCTTTGCATAATAGTCTCTATCTTTTGTCTCATGAGCCTCTTCTCGAGTTCCAGTAATTCTTAAATGTTCTCCCTCAACAGAAATATCGACCTTATCAGGGTTGATTCCTGCAACATTCATTTCTACAATGACGTTGCCATTCTGCTCAAAAACGTCTGTAGCCAATTCTTTACTAATTTGTGAAGGGAGATTCATCTCCTCAAATAACTTGTCTATTTCTCCAAAAGGTCTCCATCTAATTATAGCCATAACTACCTCCATGTATTATATTATTTTTTTATTGAGTATAGAAAAATACGCGAGAAAATCGCAATAGATTAAGCACAATTATTTTTTGATCGTAATTACAGATCTTTTATACAATCTTATAAAAGCGATGTTTCCCGACTTTCATAAACATGCCGGGCTCCAGCACGACATTGGCCTTAAAATCAGTGACTTTTGTATCATTGAGCGTGACAGCACCAGCCTCGATTAAACGTCGAGCTTCGCTGGTAGAAGGAACTGCTCCTACATGGCGCAGAATGTCGACGATCCAGGATGGTTTGCCCACGAATTCAGCGCAGTTAACAGGCTGAGCATGGGTGTAATCTTTCTTTTGAAACAGTTCTTCAAAGACTTTCTGTGCCTGCTCTGCTTCCTCAGTCGACCAAAAGCGCGCAACGACACCAGAGGCCATCTTCTTTTTTAATTCCATAGGATGAGCTTCGCCTCGTTCAACTGCTGCTTTTAATTCGGCAATTTCAGCGGGAGTTCTGTGAAGCAGAATTGCATAGTATCTCCACATGAGAGTATCCGAGATAGACATCAGCTTGCCGTATGCCTGATCAGCCGACTCAGACAGGCCGATGGAATTTCCCAAGGACTTGGACATCTTCTCCACTCCATCTAAGCCTTCCAAAAGAGGGACAGTCATAATAACCTGGGGCTCCTGACCATAGTGTTCTTGCAGGAATCTTCCCATGAGAAGATTAAAGGTTTGATCAGTTCCTCCTAATTCAACATCTGAATGCAGAGCAACTGAATCATATCCTTGCATAAGAGGATAAAGGAGCTCATGAAACCCAATAGGCTGTTGTTGTGCAAGCCGTTGTGCAAAATCTTCTCGTTCAATAATGCGCGCAACAGTCACCTTAGCACATAAACTTACAAATTCTCGACTTGTTAATTTATCGAGCCACTCTGAGTTGTATCGTATAGTAACACGGTTGGGATCAAGTACTCTGCTTACCTGCTCAAAATACGTCCGTGTATTGTATTCAATCTGCTCATCAGAAAGTGGTGGGCGCATTTTTGATCGTCCTGTGGGATCACCAATCCGTGCAGTAAAATCCCCTATTAAAAAGACAACCTCATGACCAAAATCTTGAAACTGACGCATTTTTGAAAGTGTCACTACGTGGCCCAGATGCAGATCCGCTGCGGTTGGATCCATGCCAAGTTTAATTTTAAGCTTCCGCCCGGTAGCAAGCTTTTTTTTTAGATCTTCCTGGGGAATTATCTGCTCTGTTCCGGCGGCCAACTGTTCAAACTGATCCATATTATACTCCAAAGACAAGTGCTATGTGATAGGCTCCCCATTTAGTCAATTCCAATAGCCAATAGACAAGCCTATCTCCAAAGACATAGACCACTAAAAAAGGACCGAAAAATGAAACATATTCAGCATACTCCATATAGGTGTATCCCTGCTCAAAACCGACAATCAGCATATATCTAAAGCTATTAAATACGATGCTGATCGTTGCTATCAAGATATTGAGATATACGATGGAAACAAGTAAAAAAGCCAGGACGATTGCAAAGGATGACTGATGCTCTGCAAACAAAGCAGCAATATCCAAATGTGCTGATTTAGAAAAGAGCACCATGAAAGCCTTACTATAATAGGTAAAGAGCTTAATTATAAGAAGCATCGTAATTGCATAGCCATAAAAAAAGACGCAGAGAAACAGAGAAATTGTCGCAATAATAACGCTTACGAATGCTTCAGTAAAATAGCCTACCCAGATTTTGACATACCGCCACGGGCTTTGAAAGGCATAGGGATCAATTGGGACAGTCTGTAGCCAGCCAATACTTAAAAAGATAAGAGCCAATAACCCAAAAATATCAACATGTACCAAAGGATTAGGACTTAAAAACCCCTCCTCTTTAGCCGTGGGATCGCCTAACTTCCACGTAACCCATGACTGAATACAGCCATTGATGGTATGGGATATAAAATATGCTGCCAAGAGCAGTATGAGAGCAAAAAGAAATTCGGCAATTGCAAGGTTAATCATAATAACCCTTGTTAAAAGTATCTTTTATTCATTGTAAGTAATTTTTGAGGGCGGGTCAAAAGACCCACTATTGGTCAATGAAATTTTTTTAACAAATTATTGAAGTTTCATATTGAAATGTCCTAAGATTAGTTACAGATAGAAACTAAGAGTCGAAGGGTCCTTATTTTAAGAGATAGAGGCAAAAAATGAAATTATTTACTATAGCAGTTGGAATTATGGCAGCAGCCCCGCTCTTTGGTCAAGAACCATCGGCGCGGATGCTCCAGGGACAACCTCTTATAGAGCTCAGAACGAATTACGTGCCTATAAAAAAATTTCTCTTAAAGACAGGAATTGGCTTGCCGGTCGATGTGCAGGAAGTAACAATCGACCAATTTTTAGTTAAAGGAGCTCTCTCACCAGAAGATCTTGATCGACTCAAACTGGCTGTTCAGAATCTAAGCTTGACCGTTCGGAATAATGTGCCACCGGACAAAGTACTTACCTTTGAAACAACTCAAGGCGCAATGATACAGGGAACCTTTAACCAGATTTGGCAGGCGTACATACAACCATATTTCAACCTCATTCAACAAAGAATTCATGAACTTACGTAAGAGGCAAAACCTCTTATACGTCCAGCAAAGAGCGTTCTCCCTTCACTTTTTGCTGGATTCTTTTTCGTCCCTAGCTACAAGACGATAGCTCACTAGAAAATTTTGTCCAAATCAAGTATCTTAATAACCATACAATTAGGATACTTTATGGATAAAAAATACGATCATCATCAATCTGAAGCTGCCGCCCAAGACCTATGGCATACCCATGATACGTACAGCGCCAAAAATAATCCCGGACCGTTGTGCACTATCGATACACCTCCACCTACGGTTTCTGGATCGCTCCATATCGGTCATATTTTTTCGTACACGCAAACTGATATTATTGCACGATTTAAGCGCATGAGCGGCTTCAGTGTTTTTTATCCTTTTGGATTTGATGATAATGGGCTTCCTACAGAAAAATATGTGGAAAAGAAGCTTGAAATAAATGCTCATGCACTCAAACGATCTGATTTTATTGAGCTTTGTCTTAAGGAAACAGTCGCTGTTGAAAAACAGTTCGAAATGCTGTGGCGTCGTATTGGTCTTTCAGTTGACTGGAATGCGTGTTATTCAACTATCGATAAGCGATCAAGGTTTATTTCACAACTTTCTTTCATTGAGCTTTACAAAAAGGGGTTTATTTATCGCAAGGACGAACCAGCTCTTTATTGTACAAACTGTAGAACAACAGTAGCCCAGGCAGAACTTGATGATCTGGAAAAGGCATCAACGTTTAACGATGTTGTATTTGCTTCAGATGGAGAAGAGCTTATTGTCGGTACAACACGACCAGAACTTCTTGCAGCAGTAAATGCTCTTTTTTATCATCCTGATGATCCTCGATACAAACATTTACAGGGTAAATATGCTACCATACCTTACTATAATACCAAGGTTCCGATCCTTACTGATAGTTTAGTTGACCCTGAAAAAGGAACTGGACTTGTTATGTCCTCAACCTTTGGCGATAAAACTGATGTAGGATGGTTTAAAAAATATAATCTTGCTTACAAACCCATTATAGGTCTTGACGGCAAATTCACCTCAGCTGCCGGTCCTCTGGAAGGTATGAGAGTCCATGCAGCACGGGAAAAAATTCTTGAACTTTTAGATAAGGCGGGACTTTTAAAAAGCAAAAAACCGATCACCCACACAGTAAACGTTCATGAACGATGTAAAAAAGAAATTGAATACCTGGTTCTTACTCAGTGGTTTCTTTCTCTTTTGCCTTATAAAGACAAATTTATTGAGTGTGGTAACAAAGTAGACTGGTATCCTTCATTTATGAAGGCTCGCTATACTAACTGGGTTGAAAATACCAGCTGGGACTGGTGTCTCTCACGCCAACGTTTTTACGGCATTCCCTTTCCCGCTTGGCACTGTACCGATTGTAAAAAAATCATCGTCGCTACTATCGATCAGTTACCGATAGAACAAGAAACACCTTACCCAGGAAAATGCCCATGCGGCAGCTCTTCTCTCGTTCCTGATACTGACGTGATGGATACGTGGAACACATCATCGCTCACACCCTATATCTGTGCAACCCTTATGGGCCATGATGAGCGAACTGTATTTAGCGAAGCCGTTCTTTCACATTTTATTCCGATGGCTATGAGACCTCAAGCACATGATATTATCAGAACCTGGGCATTTGATACGATCGTAAAAGTATGGATGCATAATGACACTATCCCCTGGAAAACGATTGTCATCTCAGGCCATGTGCTCTCTACAGAAAAAGAAAAGATCTCTAAATCAAAAGGCAATAGTCCTCTTGCTCCTGAAAATTTGCTTTCAACCTACCCTGCAGATGCCATCAGGTACTGGACTGCTTCAGGAAGCTTAGGATATGATATTTCATTCTCAGAAAACCAGATCGGCATCGGTCAAAAGTTGCTCATTAAGCTCTGGAATGCCTTCAGGTTCGCTCAACCTTATATAGAAAACATCGAGCCCAACAAAAATCAGCCTGAAAAGCTCGGCATCGTAAACGAATGGATCTATGATCGAATGACTCATTGCTTTACTTTGTATAGCTCCTACTTTGAAAGTTATGAATTTAGTCTTGCGCTCAATGCAGTCGAACAGTTTTTCTGGAACGATTTCTGTGACAATTATCTCGAAATCATAAAAGATCAACTCATGAATCCACAGAATTACTCAACAGAAACCGTAAGCGCTACGAAGTGGACATTGTCTACCATTGGTTACCGCTTACTTCAGCTTTATGCACCTTTTGTGCCTCATATTACCGAAACACTGTATGGACTTCTTTACAAGGATCGTTTAGCCATCACTTCAATTCACCAAACAAAATTTCCAGCTGAAAGTATGCTCAAGAGTTTTGAATCTTCAACAAAGACTATGCATTCAATTCTCGAGCTTATTAGCCAAATCAGAAAACTCAAAACAGAAAAGCAGCTTTCTCTCAGAACCGATCTTGCAAGTCTGCGCATAATGACTCGTGACACAGCAGTGCTAAAGACCCTCGCGGACCAAAAAGAACTTATAAAAGGAGTAACAAGAGCGCAAGAAGTCACATTGGAAGAACTCAGTGGTAACACAGAGCTTAAAGAAGAGCGGGGAGTGTGGCATGCCTCGGTCAGTCTATGATTACTATCATTAACCGACAAAGAAAAATTCCTTTTGATACAGCATCGACTAAAAAGCTCATCGAAGACATTTTGGAAATTGTTAACTATAAAGACTTTGATATTGGTGTCCTCGTAACAACAAATAAAACAATACGTACCTATAATCGTTTGTATCGCCATAAAGATAAGCCAACAAATATCCTTTCCTTTAGTTATCATCCTGAGTTCACTCCAAGCAAGCGTATAAAGGTAACTCATCAGGAAGATAAGAATCTTGGGGATATTATCCTTTCCCTTGAGTACATAAAAAAAGAAGCTGTAACGAATAAGGTAAGTCCTCAAGAACATCTCAAAGCTCTTATTATTCATGCAGTCTGTCATCTCCTTGGCTACGATCATGAGACAGATTCTGACTGGCGCCTAATGACAGCAAAAGAGAATTCTATTCTAAAAAAACTAAGTAAGCGCAGTGTTGACTTTTAAGATTTGGTTTTGCAAAGCTATCAGTAAGCTTGACAGTTAACTTTATACAACCAAAAAAGGGAGTCACTATGTTCAAAAAAACTTTATCTGCAATCATGGCTGTTTCACTTTTAAGCAGCTTTGCACTCTTCTCAAATGATATGGGAGACGAAATCCTGAGAGGACATAAAAAACAACAACAATGTAATACCTGTGTAAATGGAAACATTTCCTTTAGCGTTTCCCAATTGGCACTCAATTGCAACCCAGTAAACGTCAGTGCTACTGGCAGTGGTTTTAAAGTTGTTAGTCAATCATGTCCAGAGTTAGTAGACCCAGCACCGCCATCATGCACCACTACTGTATATGTCACGAATGATACTCCTTGCATAGCAGCAGTAGGAACAGTCAATGGATGCAGCTATGTCTATGAACTCTATTTGCCGATCACACTTACTTTCAAGTGCCCATTTAAATGCACTCCAGCTGTACTAACCAGCTTTGAAACGACTAGCAATTTCTCACTTGTAAGTTCATCAACCGCGCCATGTGCCGTAGTCCTCAATCAGGCAATTACCACACAAAATGCGAGCAAATGTAGCGTCGAAATTGTTCTGCATGTATTAATCGCTGGTACTGACACAGGAAGCATTCTCAGCTTTGCAACAAACTATATTAACAACGTAAGCATCGATTTTCAAGCGGTCAACTGCTCATGTTGCTGCAATCAGAATAACTGTCAGTTATCAAAACAAAAATAGGTTGTATTAACAAAAGATAAATTAACTATGCAACCAAAAAAGGAAAAACAATGTTCAAAAAAACTTTATGCGCGGTTATAGCAGCTTCATTGCTCAGCAATTTTGCACTATGCGCTTTTGATACGGAAATGGACACCATACTAAGAGGAGGTCGCAAGACATCTGGTCAGTGTGTCAATGGAAATATTAGTCAACAAGTTTCTGGTCAACCGACCCCTACAGAAATTCCGATACAATTTACTGCGACGGGCAGCGGTTTTAATCTCGGTTCGTGCAATATCACTGCGGCTGTCACAGATGTAACAAACTGTTTGCAAGCTCTGGGCCCAATTAATGGCTGCAGCTACGCAGCTATGATAACCGTGCCAATTGTTATTGACTTTAAGTGTCCATTTAAATGTACTCCGGCAGTAATAATAAATACTGTGAGTCCAGTCCCTTCATTTCTTAGCAGTCCAAATGCCCCGTGTGCTTTTTTGCTCAGTAATGTAAATGTCTCACAAAATACAGGTCCTAGTAGCACTACACTTGTTATTTACGCAATAGTAGCTGGTACAAATGCAACAATCGTTACAGAGTTTTTGGTCGGTCTAATCGACTTGATAAGCTTTGATTTTGAAGCGGTTGCCTGCTCATCCTGCTGCAATCAAAACAACTGTTCTACGAAAATTGGGGAATTAGCGAAATAAACGCTTATAAGACAGATCCAGAAGGCGGAGAATCCTCCGCCTTTCTCATTTTATGTGTTGACTTATTTAACAATCAGATAAGCAGCTTCATGAACAAGGGAAATGCCTTAGTATTTGCTTTCGCCAAAAGGGGATAAATCCTTCGCCCTTTCCTGATTTATCAAGTCGTTTACTCAACAAACACCTAGGTAGAATCATACAAAATTACTTAAACTCAGTGTTGACTTTTGTTATTCGCATTTGCGAAGCTATCAGTAAGCTTGACAGTTAACTTTATACAACCAAAAAAGGGAGTCACTATGTTCAAAAAAACTTTATCTGCAATTATGGCTGTTTCACTATTAAGCAGCTTTGCAATTTACTCTATGGAAGACGAAACCCTCAGAGGAGGAAGAAGTTCACGTAACAGTCAATGTGTTCGTGGAACGATTTTTATTGACTCGGCACAGGTAATCGCGCTTAACAAAGAAACAAACAAAGCAGAAGTTAAATTAGGCCAACCATCAACTGTCCCAGTAGCGGCAACACAAGGCAGTGGATTTACTATACCTTGTAATGCAGACCTCACTTGCACCAACTATACAACTTGTTATCAAACAGTTAATGTCGTAAATGGCCAAAGTGATGTATTCACAGTTTGTATCACAATCCCTGTGTCATTCAAATGCCCTCTGCCTTGCATTCCTACAGTCCTTACAAGTCTTGACGCTCCTTGCTCACCAACTGCAATCAACTGTCAAACTCAAAGCGGTTACTATGTGATTTTGCTTAATTCCTCAATCACTTCAAGCTGCGAATCAAAATGTGGATTTACTCTCACACTTTGCTTAACGCTTGCTACAGGTTGCACCAATAATCCAAGTTGCTCTGAGAACCCGGCATTGGCGGATTGGTTAAATGCTAACCTTTCACAATTTGGACTTAATTTCGATGCCGTTGTGTGCTCATCCTGCTGCACACCATCATCATGCACCACCCTTGCAGGTAAAACCAAAAAAAATAAGAAATAATTATTCTCATTACAAGTCAAGCACAAGGCGGAGAAAACTCCGCCTTTTTTGTTCGCAAGCTTTTTCTGAGCAAGGACCTCGTTTTGTAGTAGCTTGATCGCGGTATGTAGTTGTGCTTACATGTTGTATCAAATACTTCTGGCACTTGATTAAAAAGAGGAATGTTAACCGTAAAACAGTTACACGTTTTTTCAAATGGTTTACACAGCGCAGCTTCCTTTACCACTTTGAGAAGCATTGGCAGCTTTCTGATAAAACGAGGAAGCATAAAGCTGAGGTGACCAGGACTTTGCCAATCCTGGAATACTCTTGATTGGATGATATGGGGTGCTGGCGGAAAGGTTCTTCTGGATAAAAAGGGAATATAGGTACTTGGTGGCGTAAGCTCATAAGATTCTGGATAGAGTCCTTGAGGGTCGCCTACTTGCAAGAGATCGGCAGAAGAGTAAAAAGTATATACCTCCCTAAATAGCGGACAGTTGATGTACGGTTTTGTAACTTCTTGAACTGGAGGCGCAAGAAGAATAAGACGATCAACTTTAAATTCTTCATCATTATATTCTTTAACCCAATACGCAAGATTTAAGGCGACATTAGAGCCGTGACTGTGGGTGATAACGGTTAATGGTCCTCGATGATTTTTTAGAACGAGATAGAGCCGTTCTGCTGCTTCCAAGCGAGGAGTAAATTGTAGTTCACCTCGCCAGCCGTAGAAATAAAAATTCTCGAGAGGAAATTCCTCGGGACAAGCCTTATTAAGCGTGTGAGCTATATCAACAAGCACTGAACGATTTTTATTAATAGCGGAAGGAACAACCCCTAAAGGATAGTCCAGTTTGTGCACATATTTTGAGACGACTGATTCTTTAGTCCCATGAACGAAGACAGTTGCAGGACCTTCTGTTATCGGTCCAGCCATATAACACTTTTTAAGGTGCAGCGTCTTTTTACATTCCCGATAGGTTTGAAAGTTAACACACCCCGGCAGAAGCGTAATCAAAAAAAAGAATAATGAACTTCGTGTACTCATCACCATTTTTAGCCTCAAGGCATCACCTGTTTTTCGATTATAAACTTTTTTTTCTAAACAATAAAGATGACGGATATGGCTTTTCTCTGATACACTCAGGAAATATTTTAGGGATAAGCCATGTCATTAGAATCAAAAAAACGAGTTTTTGAGCAGTTCGCAGACTTTATAACCAAAGAACGTCGTGAGAAAATTATCCTCAATGCAGGTGAGCGCACACGCTATCTTACTGTCGTTCTCGAGGATATTTTTCAGGCACATAATATAAGTGCTGTATTACGCTCCTGTGAATGCTTGGGGGTACAAGATGTTCATATCATTGAGCACAAACATACGTTTTCTGTGCGCGAAGATGTTGCCAAAGGATCGGCACAGTGGCTCTCCCTTAAACAGTATAACGATGAAAATAACAGTACCGCTCTCTGTTTTGAGCAATTAAGAGCACGGGGATATAAGATTGTTGCTACTACACCCCATGAGAAGGACGTATTTATTGATCATCTGCCTCTCGATCAAAAAATTGCACTCGTTTTTGGAACCGAACAACAGGGACTAAGTAGCTATGCGCTTACTCATGCGGATGCTTACGTAAAGATACCGATGTATGGATTTACTGAAAGCTTTAATATTTCTGTAAGCGTTGCCTTATCATTATATGAGCTTACCCAGCGACTGAGATCCTCAGCTGTTGATTGGAGGCTTTCCCTTGAAGAGCGCGTTGATCTGCAATTAGAATGGCTCGGGAAAACCACACACCGTACAGAACAGATCAAAGAGGCACTTTCAAAACTACCCATTTGACAGCCTGAGCAAAAGAACTCAGACTTATACCCAAGTATACAATACCTGATTACTATAAGGGGTTTTTAGTAGATGGTATAAGGAGGAACACACATGAAAAAGATCTTATTAAGCCTTATCTTTTTATCTGTGGGCAGCGTCACTGCCAACGATACACAAGATCTTATTATCGAGGCACTCAAAAACTCAGACCCTGAAGCATTACGTCAGTTACTTATGCCGGGGTTTTATATCCATTCTGATCAGAAAAAGAAATATTATGCCTATGCACAAGAGGTAACAAACAGAAGCTATGCTGATCTGTCAAGTCACTCTGCATCAGATGTACCGAGCATTGTTTTTGGTACGGCAAAACTCGCAATAGCTGCATTATTTGGCTATCTTGGATATCGTTATTATTATGGGCGCATGGATGTCTCATCCTTTGGAGAGGCACCAAACTATATCCCAGAGAGCAACCGCTATTTTAGCATGGATACTCCTGCAGACAGACCCTACCGCACTGGCGTATTGGTAGCGTTAGCCAGCCTTGCTGCCTATTTTGGATATAACGGACTCGAAGAATTTTCATCGGTACTAAGTAAGTATCCACGACTTGTTCGTCATCATGATGCACTTGCGGTAGAGGCAATTATTTCTCGTATACCATCATGTGATACCGGCTCATGCTTACCGACACCATCAGCGATTATTCATGGAGATGCACAATAACCACTCATATCACCTGCGTGAGCTCGGCTATATTCTTCTGGTTATTGCCCTCTTTGTAACCAATTCGATTTTTGGTTTCACCGGGTCGTTGCGGTACATCCCTCTTGCATTAGCGTTTATTCCTATCGCCTATGAAGCTTTTGTGCTTCTTGCACAGAGGAAAATAAGTACAGAATTTTTCCTCGTTATCGCAACTATTATTGCACTGATCGGCCATGAAGAGAATGCTATCATGGTTGTGCTCATTATCATGCTCATTGCGCATTATATCGAGGATCTTATCAAAGAGCGCACAGAAGATGCCCTTGAAAGCTTAGTAAAACTCATCCCTACAACGGTGCACATAAAAAAAGGAACGGAAGAAAGAGAGGTTCCTCTTGAATCAGTGGTTCCTGGAACTCAGGTCATCATAAAAACAGGTGAGCGGATCCCTGTAGATGGAAAAATTATTTCTGGTCACGCAAGTATACAAGAAGCATTCTTAACCGGGGAAAGTGAGGCTCAAGAAAAGGGACCTGGGGAGCTCGTTTTTGCGGGGACATTTACTGAATCAGGAAGTATTATCATTGAGGCACAAAAGATTGGCGAAAATACCCTTTTTGGTAAAATCAGCGCACTCCTTGAAGAGGCCGGTAAGAAAAAAGCTCGTGTTGTTCAGCTCTCGGATAAAATTACTACCTTTTTTACCCCTGCTTTCTTGATCTTCATTACGCTCGTCTGGATAATTACGGGCAATATTACCACGGTTATTACGCTGCTTATTTTTGGGTCACCTCTTGAGCTTTCGATCGTCACGCCCTTGACGCTCTTAGCAGCGATTGTCTCAGCCTTCCGCAAAGGTATCCTTATTAAAGGCGGAGGCGCTTTAGAACAGCTCGCTGCAACGGATACGGTCATCTTTGATAAAACAGGAACACTTACGATGGGCTCACCGGAAGTAGTGTCAATCGCAAGTGTTCATTCTTCATACACACAAAAAGATATTCTGCTTCTTGCAGCAATCGCTGAAAAGAAGTCAGGCCATGTCATTGCGAAAGCCATAGTACAAGAAGCGGGCAAAGAACAGCTTACTATCCCAGATCCAGAAAGTTATCTCTCTCTTACTGGGCATGGCATCATAATACTCTATCAAGGAAAAAAATATCTTCTTGGCAATAAGCACTTTATTGAATCAAAAGACCATGGCAATCTCGTGCTTCCACCTGCTTGCCAAGAACGGCCGAGCCTTACTACATTTTACGTGGCAACTGAAACAGAAGTGCTTGGTGAAATCTGTCTGGCCGATAGAATACGGCCAGATGCGCGGCATCTTATTACCTCTCTTAAAGAACGTGGAATTAAGAACATTATGCTCTTAAGTGGAGATAAACAAGAGATTGCGCAGACTGTTGCACAACAGCTTGATATACCAATCGCTTACGGCACTGTTATGCCCGATCAAAAACTTCTTATGCTCAGGCACTTGCAAGATGAAGGTCATCGTGTCACTATGGTTGGAGACGGTATCAACGATGCACCTGCACTTAAACAGGCCAATGTCGGTATTGCTATGGGAGCTCTCGGCATGGAACCTGCAATTCAAGCAGCAGATATCGTTTTGATGTCTGAACATTTAGATCAAATTGTCTTTGTGTATGATCTGGCTCATGAAGCTATGAAAACGATCAAACAAAATCTTATTATTGGATTTGCGCTCACTCATTCAGTGGGCATAATTCTTGCGCTTGCGTCTTATTTAACGCCGATACAAGCAGCGATCTTTCACGCGGTACCTGATTTTTTCATTCTGCTTAATGCCGCTCGCCTTGCTCGCTTTAAGTAATTCACTTTTTTCCAAAACTGCCTTTATAAATAAGATCTTCAACCGGCAATCTGTCTGAAGGAGTTTCTCTTTCTTGGAGTTTTTGAGGGAGGACGCTAATTGGCCCGTGCTTTCCTATGGCATACATTGCTTCAATATCATAGTCATCAGGAACATTGAGTTCCTTTCGAGCACGGTCGTAATCGAATCCTTCCATTCCATGAACGACGAGATTTTGACAGATTCCTTCAAGCATCACATTCTCAGTTGCCGCTCCCGTATCTAAGGTATGGGTGCGCGAATAGGCGTTATTATATTCAAAGTATTTATGGGAAAGAGCTACAATAAGAACTGCTGCATTTTTCGCCCATACTTGATTACCTTGCTCAAGAAGACTAAATAGCTTTTCCCATTCAGGAGTATCGCGATGCGCATAAATGAATCGCCAAGGCTGATGATTATAAGAGGAAGGTGCCCAGCGAGCAGCTTCAAATAATGATAATAATTCTTCTTGGGTTATCGGTTCGCCACTCATTGCTCGCGGCGACCACCGGTTTACTAAAAGACCAAGAATACTATGCGCAGGTTTGCGGTTCATCATGCCCTCTTTCTATGAGTATAGAAGTCACAGTCAGGTAAGCACAAGAGTGCTATTTCCAAATGTGAGAGGTTGAGAAATAAGCCCCGAGCCCCACAAAACCACTTCTATTGCATCTGCTTATAAAATCATTTGCCCCAAAGACAAGATAGAGCGACGGGCCAAAGAAGAGTCTATTAATCCATTTAAGAAATGGTCTATCATCACACCCAAATCTATTATGTCCTTTAAAATCAAATGCCTCAAATGAAGAAATCCACTGACATTGTCCAAATGGAAGATGGTAATCGAGAGCAACTCCTGCAGTGCCGTCAAAAAGACCGGCACGAGCTCCAAGGCCACAACCAAGACAGCCACCTATTTGTAACTCGAGCCTTAACGCATCTCGACGCTCTCTAATTCGTTCAAAACAGTGCGTATCGCAAAGCTCTTCAATTCTCTTTGCGAATCCCTCGTGCGAGTATACGAGTCCTAGTATGCCAAAAAGCTGCGGGCAAGGATAAAATTGGCCCCCAAAATACCATTTAACATTCGTTTTTGTGCCCTCGTCACACGCTCGCGGTAATATTTCAAGGTGACTATCTACAGCAACCGCACAGCGCCGAACACGCTCCACACAGTGCTTTGCATAGTTAGTTGTGCATTTTATGTCTTCATAGAGTGTGCTATCGTTAAGGATTTTTCCTAAGCTGCCTTTTCCTTCTTGGACCGTTTTTGCAAACTCACCAATTTGCTTTACCGGGACCCGTGCTTCTTCTACTGAGACACCAATTTTTTCAGCAACATCTCTTATTGCTTGTGCAGTCTTTTGAAACTGCTCAATTGAAAGTTCAGTCCCCTGGGAAAGCTTTGAAAGGAAGGTATCAAGCGGTTTAAGCCGCTCTTTCAGTTCAACAAGCAGTTTCTGGGCCTCATCAGTTGCTCCTCTCAGTGACGTACCTAACATCTCAACCTGCTTATAAATCTGTTGGAATGAATAGAAAATCTCATCCATCCCCACAAATTGACGCGACTGAAATGGTAAGGAGCCTCCTGGCGGGACTTTGCCCGATGCCGGATCACCCGGATTAAGCTCCAAAAATTTCACGCCGAGCATTCCTTCTTGGCGTATAACCGCAGTTGCATTATTATATAGCGAATATTCTTTGAGCACCTTGAGCGTAAGCTCGACAGTTGTTTCCTCGGGAAGGAGTTTAATACGATCAACCCACCCTATCTTGACACCAGCAATTTTCACGTCGGCTTTTTGTGCAAGACCTGCGACATCTTTAAAGCACATTGTGTACGTCGCATACCGTGCCAATTCGATACGAAAGCTGCCTAATTGAAAGCTGAGATACACAAAAAGAGCGCATGCAGCCAGAACAAAACTGCCAACAATTGTTTCTAGTTTCAAAAGCAAAGTTGTTTCCTTATTTTTTTAAGTATACAGATTCGCTTATAACCAATAAATTTTTGCAACTTTGTATACCAAACTCTTTGGTGAGAAATCGGGCCCAACATCGGTTAGTTCAAGAAGAGCATAAAGTTTTATGGTCACCCCACCCACCGTGCTATAAGATACCACAGAAAAGGCCTTTGCTTCAAATTCGGAGGCAAACAGGGTGGTAAGCGCAGGATCGAGCTGTGCCCATTTTTTACCAACCGATGGTGCAATAATAGTATCCCAGTCTGAAGCCCAATTCATTGATGGCTTCATTTTTTTAACGAGGTCCTTGGTAATCTTTCCATCTTTTCCCTCCTTAAATTCAAACAGATTCTTCGTCGATCGGGTAAAGAGCCATGGGTTCAGTTTTTCTTTTTCTGGACGAAACGTAAAAAGATCCATAAGGAAAATCGGTTTCTTTATATCTTCTTGATTGACAAAAAGACTGTCTTTTACTTTATCAAAGGATTTTATGCGTAAGAGTTCGGTAACATCCTCAGGCATCCGCGAATACTGATTTTGGAAAGAAGTAAGCGCAGTTTCTATGCTGACCCCTTTTTCTTTTTTCAGAAGCCCATCGATGAATCTCAATGGTTGTTCTTTTCCCGGCTGCTGTTGAGCTGCCTGCTTATTTTCCTGTTCTTTTTTGGCTTCTTCCTCACCTGCTTTTTCTTTTTTCTCAGCAGGCTCAAGTCCATTAAGATTAATTTTTCCCTGCTCACTTGCAATATAGAGAGCAACTGATCCGTCAAATCCATCGGAAGACAGATCAAATTTCTGCCACTTATTAAGAAGAGGAAGTACCTTGAGTAACCACTCTTGAAGCGGTTCTAATTCTTCCTTTGTTTTTTGCTCAGCAGATTCATTTTTTTCTTTTTCCTCTTTTTCTTGGGGCACAAGGTGAGAAATCTGACTCAGTGCAAGCTCAAGTGAGCTGAGCGCTAACATACGCGCATGTGTTTTATCAACCGTGACACGTGCCACACGATTAAACGTAAACGTTTCCTGCACTACCGCTGTGACGAGTGCGACAGCTGCTGCAATGATAAGCAGTGCAAGTACTATTATATAGCCAGGCTTTTTCATTTTTTATTAGCCCCTTTTTGTTGGTTGCCACCCCAAATCTGCGCTGCAAGTCGTTCAAGTGCATCAAAAACGCTTTCTTCTTTTTCTACAAACGGACTATAGGCATATACTTTAGACATAATCTCAAATGGGTATTCAGCACCTGAAGGATCCTCGAAAGTCCCTTTGAGTTTTATATACGCAGGAATGAGTGTCTTGTAAGTTTCCCATATATCAGCCTCATTCCATTCTCGTATCGTTGCACTCCGCCCTGTTTCTTTTTCAGGTGGCTTTTCGCCCTTTTTTTCTGCCTCTTCACCTTTCTTTTCTGGCTCTTTTTCAGCAAGCTCAAAAACGGTTAATTCGACTTCAAACTCTTTAATACCCGTCATAAGTTCATATGATGGCCTAAAATCTGCTCGTTTCATGTTTTCAATGTCGAGATTATCCCCACTGAAGCGATACATCAGTCGATAGACATCCGGACGGTGCGGATCTTTTTGCAAGAGATACGCCACCCTTCGTACATAAGGCGTAGGCGTTAATGTCCCATCAGATTCCAATACCTGCAGTCCTCCCGTCGTTAAAAAGGACATGAAGAAATGCTCTTTGTGAGCATCAAGCACAAAAACTCCGCTTATTGGTTTTTCTTTTGGCTTTTTTTGGGCCTCTTTTTTCTGCTTCTGTTCAGCCTCTTCTTTCTCTTTTTTTGCCGCCTCTTCTTTGTCTTTCTTTATCTGCTCTGCATAAGACTCAATTGAACTACGTGGAGCAAACATACCCGTTATATCCTTATCAACCTGATTGAAAAAGGCAGTGTAGGGTATATCAACTTCAATCACATTCGTAATACGCTTAACGCCACGTCTTGTTTGCGAAAGCAACTGAAAAAGGCTGAAAGCAATCATAGAGGCTATAAGGATCGCAAGCATCAGTTCAATAAGCGTGAAGCCTGATTGTAGTCTCTTCACTTTTTTCTACCTTCTTTTTGAGCTTCGGGCATAAACCGCGCCATAACAAATGTTTCACTGCGCTGTCCAAAGAGCCGTGGCCACGATGCATCAACACGTTCAATGACAAGATGATCAAAACCTTTTAATGTCTTAGATGTAGGCTTAGTAACGGTATAATTGAGCGTCATTTCAGGCTCATCGATAATCTTTTTCTGACCTGTAGCTCTGGTATAGAGTTTGTCTCTATCTGCTTGTGCAAAAAAACTCTTAATATAGGGGATCCTATCGATGATCGAATGTGAAGAAAAAACTGCGCGTGAAAGCGACCCCTGCAAGGTTAAAACTGCAGGAACACTTACCCCAACGATGAGAAGCGTAATAACGACTTCGGGAAGGCTTAATCCGGGTTTCAGCTTCATGATGCGAGCCTGAAAGAAGAGGTAAAAGGATTTAAATAAAACTCATAGTAACCGCCCGTTTTCGATCGTGCTCTGAGGCCTTCGTCAATGAGTACTAAGCGCACTTCTTGGCTCAGTCCTTCTGGATTGATCAAGAAATAAAATGTGCGCTTATCTCCCGTTAAACCAAACTGACTTTTCCCATCAATAATCACATCAGAAACGGTTATATCTCGTGGGATTGAGATCGTTTTTCCCACGACGCGGCCAGCGGCATTTTGGACTTCAACCTTCTTATTCATGAGATTGAATAAAATACGTTGTGTTGCATGAGTTTTTTGAGCACTCTCAACACCTTCACCGATGAGCACATTAAGAGACCCTATAAACTGCTCTGTTGCTGACCGAGGTGAGCGCAAAAACCGCGGAATTCCTACGGCCGCTATAATCCCTATCAGCAGCAAAACAATCATAATTTCTATGAGGGTAAATCCCTTCGAGCTCTTGGAACGCAGAATCGTTACTCCGTTAATCCTCGCGGACGAATCTGTGATTCACCCTTTGGTCCGATGCTGTAAAGATCAAATGCGGGTCGTGTTCCTTTAGGATTTGGGGTGTACACAAACTGTTGATGCCATGCATCCATAAGATCATCTTCATGAGCAATCGCAACCCCACCCCAGCGTTTTTGAAGATTCGCCTTAGAAGGACCATTGACAAGCTCAGTGATCTCCGTTGGGTATTCACCAATTTTGGAATTGTACTCATCAATCATCATCATTAAAGCATTCGCTTTGTTTTCTGTGGTCGTCACTTTTGCTTTTTGTAAATAACGAAAGCCGCCAAATGTCGCTGCAGCAAGTACTGCGATAATGGCGATCACAATTATAATTTCGACCAAACTAAATCCCTGTTTTACCATGGTATATCCTTTCTTCTACTGCAGTGTATCTGCCATCTTCATTAAACTTTGAATCGGTAACATGACAGCTGCGATAACAAATCCAACTACTAAGAACATAATAATAAGCATCGCAGGTCCTAAAAGCGCTGCTAAACTATCTGCCCTTTCTCTCAAATCATCCTCGTAATTTCTTGCAACCGTTAATAACATCTGATCGAGCTGCCCTGTCTGCTCACCAGTATTTATAAGATAAATAGCCACCGGAGGGAAGAGACCTGTCTCTTTCAAATACTGCGCAATCTTACCCTGTTTTATAATATTTTCTTTTGCTTTTTCTAAGGCATCGGTTAGTACCCTATTATTAACAATTTTTGTAACAATGTTAAGCGATTCTGCTAAATTCACCCCACCTTCATGGAGCATTCCCAATGTTCTTGAAAACTGAACAATCGCCTGTGTCTTTGAAAAATAGCCAATAATCGGCAGTTTCAATTTCCATTTATCAATTGTATAGGCACCGGTCGGTGTCGATTTCCACCAAAAATAGAGCCCTACAAAAAGAGCAACAATGAATCCAAGCAAAATATAGTGATTCTGCATAAAATTTGAAAGAGCCTTCAAAATGCGCGTAGGGAGTGGCAGCGGAATATTTTGTCCCTTAAAGACATCAATAATTTGGGGCACAACAAAGGTTAACAAACCGACGACAACCAAAATTATGACAACCAACTGGAAAATAGGATACCGCAAAGCACCGGTCACTTTTTTGCGTATCTCTTCTCTGCGCTCAAGAAAATCGGTTAGTCGTTCTAATATCGTTTCTAATTTACCCGTTGCTTCTCCCGCACGAACAAGTTGTACATAAATCGAATCAAAAGTTCCAGGAAACTTGGCAAGCCCATCTGCTAATGAGCGGCCCTCTTTGATACCATCTCTCAAGCTAATAACAATAGTTTTCATGGTTCCTTCTGTCTGCTCAACCAGAAGATCAAGTGCTTGTAAGAGCGGCACTCCTGACCGTAAAAGAACAGCAAGCTGCTTGGTAAATGATACTTGGTCCTTGAGACTGACCTTACGAGCAAACCAGTGCTTATACCAAGGCTCTTGAGCCATCTCGGTAACTGATAACTCGATCCGGGTAGGAAAGAGACCCAACTTACCAAGAGCGTCACGTGCTGCTGCATTAGTGGCAGCATCGAGCGTTCCGGTAACCCGTTTGCCCTCACGTGAGACAGCCTGATAATAATATAATGCCATAGAATCCTTGTTTTCGAACTTGATCAACCTTCCACTCCATGGTAGGATAAGTGCGATTATCACAACAAAGGAGCGTTTATGAAAAGCATGCGTAGAATTCTTTCTCTTGCTTGCGCAATCAGCAGTCTTCTCGTTTTACATGCTCACTCTAAGGATACTGTAAATCAGCCATACAATCAACAGATATCCGGAACCGCCCTTCCCGACTTCTTTTTCCTTCCCCTAGAATATAATCACAAAAGTATAAAGTTTTTCTTAAAGCGCGTATATAATCATCCACGGTATCCTCAAGAGTTTTTTGCACGCAACCAGCTGCATGTGACTTCAGGGCTCGGTCTTGCTACTCTCAGTGATCAACCACGACGCTTTATCAAAAAAATACTCAATCTCTTTAGCCAAACGATCCAACAGATTTACGTCAATCCGTATGAGTTTGCTCAGACCTGTGAAAAGCTTATAGGTCATACACGCCGCTATTGCCATGCAAGTGCTGAAAAAACACAGGCCATTGAGTCTATTAAGTCATGTATCGGCAACCGCCTTGTTGATGATTTTCAAAACTTTAAAGATCATCCAGAAGCAACATTGAATGATCTTGCTCAAGAAATTTATGAGATGACATCACTACAAGATGGAAAGGATCTTTCTGTCCGTGAGCTTCAGCATGAAGTTCATTATTTTCTTGCACGAGGTTTCATGAATCTTATTTGGAGCCCTGCTGATCAAGTCGATACGTGGAAGATCGTAAAAATACTTGCAGGACAATTAGAAAAAATGGTCGAATATGGCATCATAGATGGTGATATGCTTGATGATCTTTTGTGGACTCTGTTAAAACGCTATTGTTATTTCATCAGCCTCACCGCAGGTGAACTCAGTCCTGCCTTTTTTGAAACAGTGCGCAATGATTTAAAAAATGAATCTTTGGCCCTCTGGACCTTAGAAGAACGCGAGGCCTACATCACAACGAAGTATGAGTATTTACAAAATACTCTTCTAGAAGGTGAAGTCACCGCGCAGGTTCGTGCTTCAGGCCTCTATATTCCTACGATACGTTAGATTTTTCAGAAGGCGTCTTTCCTGCTATTCTTAAACTACGTTTACTGTGTTTTGCGGGCAAGGGAGAAATCATGATAAAACGCCACATTAAGGGAAAATTAGAAGTTGTCACTGGATCGATGTTTTCGGGAAAATCCGAGGAACTGATCCGTAGAGTACGCCGCGCTGAATTAGCTCAACAAAAAATTTGCGTTTTTAAACACCGTGTTGATGATCGTATGTCTATAGATTACATTCACGCACACAATGGAGATAAGTATAAGGCTATTGCACTTGATAATCCTCGAGACATGCAACTCTTTGTTACCGAAGCGACGCTTGTGATAGCAATTGATGAAGTGCAATTTTTTTCTATTGATGTGATACCTACTATCATGGAAATGATAGACGCAGGAAAACGCGTTATCGCAGCAGGACTTGATTTAGATTTCCGCGGCATTCCTTTTGGACCCATCCCTCCTCTTATGGCTATTGCTGATACCGTTGATAAATTAAATGCGGTCTGTATGACGTGTGGCAACGACGCTCACTATAGTCAAAGACTCATCAATGGACGTGCAGCGAAATTCGACGATCCTATTATCCTTATCGGCGCGCAAGATTGCTACCAAGCGCGCTGCAGAGACTGCTTTATTATCGATAAAGTAGTATGGAAAGATCCTGAAATAGAAGTATTTCCTTAAAAATCATGGCAAAAACTACAACTCCTTACAGCTGCACTGAATGCTCTTATCAAACGGTAAAATGGTTGGGCTGCTGCCCCGAGTGTAAAACGTTTAACAGTATCGAATTACGTGGCGCAACCGAACTTCATACCCGTGATCTCGTATTAACAGACCTCGCAAGCGTTGCTTCAGAACCGATGAAGCGCATGCTTACCGGTATTAAAGAATGGGATCGTGTTACTGGCGGCGGTATTGTACCCGGTAGTTTCATCATATTAACAGGCGATCCAGGCATCGGAAAATCTACCCTCTTACTGCATCTTGCCAATCAGCTTGCCCAAGACTATAAAGTATTTTACTTTTCATCTGAGGAATCGCTCGAGCAGGTAAAATCACGTGCAGAACGACTGCAGTGTGTAAGCCAATATCTGTTATTTTCAGATGAGCCGCACCTTGATACGATCATAGATACCTGTAAAAGACTTCGTCCTCAGGTAATTATTATTGACTCCATTCAAAATTGTTACATGAATGAAAGTGCATTACCTTCTGCAAGCATGAATCATCTACGAGACGCTGCATTTAAACTGATGCGTTTGGCAAAAGAACATTCCGTTGCGGTCATTGCAAGCGGACATATAACAAAGGAAGGTGTTATTGCCGGCCCAAAAACGGTTGAACACTTAGTAGATGCAGTCTTTTATTTGCAAGAAGAAGATCGCTGGCAGACGCGTGTACTGCGCTCAGTGAAAAATAGGTTTGGTACCATAAGCGAACTCGGCTTTTTTCAGATGGGAGAGCAGGGTCTCCATGAGGTACCTAATATTAATCAGGATTTATTAGACGAGCATTCTTCAAACCCCGGCTCGGTTCTCATTAGCTTTATTGAAGGAACACGGCCACTTCTTATAGAGCTCCAAGCTTTAGTGCTCGCTTCAAAGTACGGCATGCCGCAACGTGTAGTTTCGGGAATAGACCAAACACAGGTCGTTCTTATTGCAGCAATCTTGGAAAAGTATTTGCAAATAAAGCTCAGTGCCAATGATATTTTCTTTAAGATTAGTGGCGGCTTTAAAATTAAAACAAATGCTGCAGATCTTGGCATTGCACTTGCTCTCCTTTCAAGTTATTTTCAGCAGCCAGTTCCTGAAAAATCGCTTGCACTTGGAGAAATAAGTCTTACTGGTCAAATTAAACCGGTAAATAATGTTGCTATCCATGCTGCTGAGGCAGAAAAATTCGGATTGACTCGTCTCCTTGTCGCCCAGAACCAAAAAGTAGATACCGCTCTTCGCTTGATAAAATTTTCTCATGTGTATGAGCTGCTAACGCTCTTTGGCAAAGAATAAGTATTAAGCTGCTGGCGGTGCGAAGTTTTCCGCTTGCCGTTTTTTCTGAAGCAGCTTACCTGCTAGTGCTTCTCGTACCATGTTCCCTGTCACGGTGACTTCTTTTGTGGCATAAGCTTTCATCTTCACTGCAAATATTAGATCTGAAATGTCCCGCCCTGACCAACCTTCTGAGCACTCAGAAATATAATCGATAACCTTATCAGACAATACATCCGGTGCAATGATAAGATTTTTAGGTTGAGCCGGTTTGACAAAGAAAAGCAGTTGCGGAAGGCTTGGCGAATCAGTTGGGGCTTGAATATCACTAAGATATTTCTTAATGTAGAGTTCTATAAGGAGTTTACGTTCCGCTCGTGAAGGTAAACACATTTCAATCTGTTCCCCGAATCTACTAAGTGATGCCGTATCTAACCATTGAGGTTTATTGGTAATACCAACGACCATAAAATATGGCGACAAGGTTCCCATGTAAGTCAAAATCTCACTCAGCAAGCGCGCAGTTTTATCAGACATAGCATCTCTCTTTCCAAAAAGCACTTCTGCTTCATCCATTATAAGCATAAGTTTTTGAGAGTAGGGATATTCAAATAAACGTGCTATCTGTTTAATTCCTTCTTCCAAAGTGTACATCTCGAGCTTAGCCGCTGAAAAATAAAGAAATTCACAACCGGCATACTGCGCTAGTCCCCTCGCAAGCATTGTTTTACCAACACCAGAAGGTCCATAAAAAAGGACATGTCTTAAATGACCATTATTCGCAGCAGTCTGTTTTATTCCCTCTGCCAATTCATATACCCTCTGTTTCATTTCCGGACTAAGAATTACCTCTGATAGGTCAACTGGTTCAAATTTAGTGCGGTCAAAAAAGAATCCTTCTAACGTATCCTTCCAGCTGCTTATGCTTGTTTCTTGTGCCAAACTTGGGACTCTATAATAATGATCAAGCGCATCCCGTATAAATGATGAAGCATGCCATGCAACAAAGGCGCCAGCAGCTACCCCTACTGCTCTTTTACTAAAGAGAGCATCTGTCCAAAACCGAGCACTTCCTGCTTGATAAATCGCCGCTCCGTTAGCGTAACTGCCCATAACTTCAGCAGTTTCTTGCCTCAGTAGTTCAACTCGTTCAGCCTCAGTTTGAGCTTGAGCTCGTCGTTGCTCATATGCTTGTCGAATCACTTCTCTTTGACGCTGAGAAATTTCAGGATTGTTACCACGCCTGAGGATATCATCAAACACGTCATAAATATTTTGTTGAACTGGTGGAGGTGGTGGCGGGTTATTCATCCCCTTAAGTACCAAGAAGGTGCTTACACCCACAAGAAAGATCATCAATTTTTTCATAAATTCCCTTCATAAAAATTTTTTTTAGGATAGCACAGAAGTGAGTGCTCCCACAAGTGCATTGGAGCGCAGCACTTTGAATTATTTATTATTAGACTTATCTTTGGGCTTGAAAATGTCTGAGAAAGGTAGCGTACAGAAATGCAAAATACCTACGCAGGGGACCATTCGCATCGAGTGGGGTAAACGCTGAGTCGCACATCCCCATAAATGGTGCTCGATCTCGCATTCTGCCTATGCAAATATGTACCCAGTGGCCATTTACATTAGGCGGTATCTGACAAATAAAATGAAGAAGTCCTGAGATGTTTGCACGAATATGGCGCGCTACAAAGTTATCGCGTGTAACAGTGCTAATAAGCTGTTGTTCATGTGCAAAATCATTATCATTAGCTAATCTATGTAATATGTTATTAAGCTCTTGATCAAAACGTAGAAAAAGAATCTCATTTTGTAAGAATGCTAAAAAATGCACATTAAGCGGCGCTAACCCTGGCTTCTGAACAAGCTCCATGAGATGAAAGTCTTCAGCAAACTCATTTTCTTGAAGATGCTGATTTTGGGGAAGTCGTCCATTAATAAACTGTACACAATCTCTGAGAGAGTGCTGCGTCTTAAGCAACTCAACTTGTGCCCGAATGAGCTCAGAAGAAATTGCCCCATTTCGTAGACAATGCTCAACTGCGGCAGCATGTAATACAGCATAGCGACCACATTCTGTGGGTTGCACTTGCTGTGATCCAATAAAGGGGAACACGCTCAATGAATCAAGCCAAGAAAGATCCTGAGGAAGAACAGGCATATCAATAAGATGCTGAGCAAGCACTTCTGGCAAACATTCAGTATTGAGCAGTCCTTTCATAACTGCTATTTTTAATACTCTGCATAGCAGTTGATTAGATACGTGCTGATCTGCGCGTCCCTTGAAAATGTCGGCTTTCATTTTATTTATGATACTGCGTAGGTCCGGCGTTCGCGCTGAACACACCTGCGTGACTGATTGAACGGCCTGAGGGACCCCTTCACGAACAAGCGTTTTGGGCTCCGCAGATTCAAGAGAGAATAAAAAAGCTAATGCTGTAAGATCCATAATATTTTTTCTTCCATAACGTTAGCTCAAAGCATACCCTAAATGTTTAAAAGCTCTTTGGGGTAACTTGAGCCTATAATTTGCATAGATGACGGCAGCACTCACGATAATAGCCCACGCATAAATCTGGAACGTGAGGCTCTCTTGATGGTGAGCATCAGCTAATGCATTGAGATAATAAGGGTCATGATTTGCACGGTCTTCATCAGTAAACCCCCATTCAACATCTGCCACAAAGGTGCATTGAGAGCGATTCAACGCCTTTTGAGCCAGCTTACATAACCAATAGAATGAGCCTACAACAAGGCCACCAGGTAGTATGCTTGACCCGAGAGCGTTCATACGATCGGCAAAGGTCTTTTCTTTGTGTTCCTGCTGAATCTCTGGCGCAGGTTGATTATTCGCATAACAGAAGGTCAGCGTACAAGAAAGAACCATGCATAAAAGAAAAATCTTCGTCATGCTTATCCTTTCACGTGTACTTATGATCTAAAGTTACAGAAATCTTAGTAAAATTGCAAAAGGCCTATTAATGCACCAAAGCGAGTGTCATGGCCGCATCGATTACGACCAACAATAAGAAGATAATGATGACGAGTGGCAGCTTCATATTTTTCATCCTTTGTTTTTTCTCAATTACAACTAACATTTTTTAATGTACCGAAAATGGACCGGTGAAAACAATAGTTTTTCACGAGCCCTCCCATGGACCCCTTTTACAAATTCATGCATCGATAGTATTCTAGGTGAAACAAATAACGATAATAGGAGGTATCAGAATGAACAAAAATATTCTTCTCTTGGTTTTCTTATGTATGGCAGCAGGAAAACTTTCTGCTCATTTTAGAGAACTGATCATATTCCTTGATTTTAAACAGTTTGAAACACATCTTGCGGCTCTTGAGCAGCCTGCTCCTTTTTTAACTGATGATGAAAGCCTTGCGCCAGCATTGGGTGCAAACTGTTTCGCTTTCCTCCCAGCAGTGTATCAAAAAAAGGCACCTATTCTTGTAAGCACATCAGTGCTTAAAAATATCCTCAAGCATAAGGAAACGTATACCGACTTTATTACCTTAGATATTTCTGAACTTGAAGCAAAATATCAGCACCGTGTTCGTTTCTCCTCAGAAAAATTATTAAGCGGCTTTAGACGGCATTGTCTGTATGCTCACCGGATGGTTGAGAAAGTGCTTTCGCTCTTAAGAAATATCATTTGTGAAGGCACTGATGATGAGGTTGCACGTGCCTTCGAGCTCCTTACCACTCAGTCATCATTTAGTGAAGAACAGGCTCCGCGTACGCTACAGTTTTACAATAAGCCAAGTAAACTGCGTGAAAGTATGCATAAAGAGGTCGCTACCTATGTGCTGTGTGCCTTTGCTCCTCTTGATGATTATCATGTGAAACGGCTCACGAAAGATCTTACCCTGCTTATTCCAAAGGAATATGCAAAATCGTGCACCTACAAATCAGTTCTCTATTCGACCGATAGCGTAGCACTTACCCCGGCTGAAAAAGCCATCGGGCTCAAAGTTAATCATCTTCCTGATGTAACCAATCTTTCAGTCCTTACTGAAGACCTGCCTATTCCTCAGTCGTTCACCTTTGTACGCCATCTCAAAAGGCTTTTTGTCACGAAAGATCAGACAGATTCGCCGCATGAGTGGATCATCTATCTAGCCGGTCATGGTCTTCCGCCTTATGAAGAACGACAGCTCTTAGAGCAACTCAAGGTACTGAAAATGACCTGCGAAAAAGAACTTATAACATCTAAAAATTCCGCGGAGATTGCAGCCAAATTGTCCTTATGCGAGCAGTGGATTGCCGCAGCTGCCTCCAAACTTAATAAGCATAACGGTTCCTTTGAAGAGCTATTGTGCGGCATGCCGCCTGAAGAATTTACTGCAACGCTTTTATTTTTTAATTCACAGGTTACGACTCATCTGCTTTCCTACATTTCCTGCTTTGCAGGGGGAAACAATCTGATAAAGCCTTTCAAAAAAGACAAGAAGGATCTCATTTTTAACTATGATATCATTGCTGTTGGAACATCTGATGCACCTGTGTGGCAAAGCGCTCCCATGCTTCTCATTCCCCCCTATTCCTACACAAAAAATGGCGCAAGAATGAAATATGGTTTTCGCAAAGAGTTTATCAACCCTCAAAAACGTTCATTGCGTTTATATACAACAACTCATTTTGATGAGTTCTTTAATGCTGTTCACCACAAAGGGCCAAAAGATTACTATCGACTTGCATGCAGGCTTCATCCTTATGAAGATCCTGACTCTGGAGAACTTTTATATGTCGATAATATCGCTCATGTACGTAAGGCCGGCAAAACATCTTTTGAGCCTCTTCTACCGGCCTGCATACCCCTTATAAAAACTGATAATACAGCCATTATGCCCTCAGAGGCCCAAGCTTACTGTGTTACCGCTCACAAAGTCTCTTCAATAACATTAGATTCGGAGCAAAAGCCACCAGCTTTTGTTTCACTGATTCCGGCAGCAGCATGGCACAGTATAGGTTTTTATGAAGCTCCTGAATGTCGCTTTTTTGAGGTGGTAGAGTCGTTCATGCAGATGAAAGAACTCGCTACACCAAAGCTTTTCCACATTAAAAAGTTGTATTGCCGCAATTCAATAGATCTACCAGAAAAGAAGGGCCTTTACCGAGTAACACTCACTGATGTCATTATTGCACAAAACGTCTATACATCAGAAAATCTCACACACAATGTTAATACGTGCGTGTACTTTACCGATAGCAAAGGCAGATCTTGGCATATCCCGCTTGGTGGGCGAGAAAGCGAAATAACCGCGGAGCCAATCAATTTCTCTCAGGTTAAAAAAGAACTCAGGGTAATCTTCAATCTCCCTGAAAACCTCTAGCGGTTTGAACAGAGAACATCGGCTGATGAGCAGCGAGAAGAAGAAGAGTAAGTTTGGTATTTTGATCCAATCATTAAAGCAATTGGTGTCGCGGAATAATGGCTTTTATAGGTTTTGTACATCGAACGCACTTTGAGAATTTGTGCCTCGATCACTATCACTAAGCCTGTCTGATGTCAGCTTTTTGTGGATTGCTGAGCTAGAGCTAAAGCAACTATTCTATTAATTAGTGCTTGAACTATCGTGTGATGATCATTTCTTGCGGCGTAGCCGATTGCTGACCTACCATTTCCGTCTTTAGCGTTTATATCGATTTCAGGTCTATTAAGAAGCGCTTGAACTATTTCTCTATGATCTTTTTCAGCAGCAACCATGAGTGCCGTCCTACCCATGTGATCTTTAGCATTCAGATCGATTTCAGGTCTATTAAGTAGCACTTGAACTATTTCTGAATGCCTTTTTTCGGCAGCGTTCATGAGTGCTGTCCAGCCAATCTTACATTTAGCATTCACATCAATTTCAGGTCTATTGAGTAACGCATGAACTATTGCTATATGCCGCTGTGCGCAAGCGGCCATGAGTGCTGTCCTACCTTGTTGATCTTTAGCATTTATATCGATTCCAGGTCTTAAAAGCAGCGTTTGAACCATCTCTATATGACCTTTTTCGGCAGCGACCACGAGTGCTGTCATACCTGCTTGATTTCGAGCATTTATGTTAATACCTGGTTTATTTAAAATAGGAAGAAATAGTCCATACTGGCCATTATCAGCCATATCAATAAGTTCTTGTTCAGCAGCAGCATTTAGATCGATTTCAGGTCTCTTAAGTAATTCTTGAACTATTTCTGCATGGCCTTTTTTGCCAGCGAGCCTGAGAGCTGTCCGACCCACGTGATCTTTAGCATTCACATCAATTCCAGCTCTATTAAGAAGCTCTTGAACTATTTTTGTATGACCCTTTTCGGCAGCAAGCATGAGTGCCGTCATACCAGTTTGATTTTTAGCATTCATATCGATTCCGGGTCTTTTAAGGAGCATTTCTGTATGCCGCTCTTCTTCGGCAGCGACCATGAGTGCTGTCCTACCTTGATCTTTAGCATTCATATCGATTCCGGGTCTATCAAGGAGTGCTTGAATAAGGAGTGCTTGAACTATTTCTATTCGATTTTCTTCGGCAGCGACCATGAGTGCTGTCATACCCTGTTGATCTTTAGCATTCACATCGATTCCAGGTCTTAAAAGTAGCGTTCGAACTATCTCTCTATGACCTTTTTCGGCAGCGACCATGAGTGCTGTCTTACCTTGCCAATTTTGAGCATTTATGTTAATACCTGGCATATTTAAAATAGCAAGAAATAGTCCATACTGGCCATCATAAGCCCTGTCAATAAGTTCTTGTTCAGCAGCAGTAGCACAGTTCACAAGTTGTCGCTTATTTGACATTCTATCAATTAGTGCTTGAGCTATCGCACGATGTTCATTACTTTCCGCGCAGCGGATTGCTGTCCTGCCTTTTTCATCTTTAGCATTCAGATCGATTTCAGGTCTATTAAGGAACCATTGAACTATTTTTGTATGACCTTTTTCGGCAGCAAACAAGAGTGCTGTCTCACCTCGTTGATTTTGAACATTCACGTCGATTTCAAGTCTTAAAAATAGCGCTTGAACTATTTCTGTATGGCCTTTTTCGGCAGCGACCATGAGTGCTGTCCTATCCTGCTGATTTTGAGCATTTATGTTAATACCCGGTTTATTTAAAATTGGAAGAAATAGTTCCAACTGGCCATCATAAGCCCTATCAATAAGTTCTTGTTCAGCAGTAGTAGCCCAGTTTACAAGTTGTCGATTACTTGACTCTACTAATTTCTCTCTTTCCATTGAATAGAGAGAATTACCGAGCATTACAGAAGTAGTTAAGAGAAAAATTTTATTCTTCATCAAGATCCTCGTTTATCTTTATGTTCTTTTTCTATATTAGTAAATGTATCTAAATCTGGCAAAGTTTCAAATGGATCTTGTTATATATCTTTACATCAAAATGTTATTTAGCCATGCTCTTACGAAACGCTTTACGCATGGATATTAATTCTCACCATAGAAGAACCCTTTTTGACGTGCGGTGTTTTACGATAGCACCACCATTCACGGGATATGTTGTGCAATCAAGCGATTTGAGCAAGGGTGTGTCTTTTTATTCCGCTCTCAGGCGATTGTTAGATCGCGCCTCTCTTTTCTGTTGCAAAAAGTAGGCAATTCGTAAAATCAGCAGAAAGGCCGCAATTTTCATTTTTCCAATGCTCATTCAACCAAGGTAACACGTGAAATATCAATTGAATTAATGAATTGCTTCTTTAGAAAGCGATGCTTAACTGAAGACCAACAGTATTTGCTACAAAAGCTCGTTTACCATTAAAACCAATTTTTACCCAGCCAAGAATTGATGGTGAAATCGGCCAATCTGGACAATCTCTCCAAAATTCATACTTTGGACCAATAATAATGCTGTGAACGGTCCAATCTTGAAGTTCTTCTGCTGAGTTTACTATGGTTGCGTCGACAAGATCGCTTCCTATATCAAGTCGATCTTCGTTCTGTTTAAGAAATTGGTAATTGAATTTACAGGAAAACCCTCGCCACCAGGGATTGTACGCTTCAAGATAAATGTTATACTGCTGACCCAGCCCGAACTCTTTGAACCCCGGTACTTTTTGTACAAAGAAAAGATCAGTTTGATTGAGTGCAGTTTTAACACGTCTACAGCGCTCATTTCCAAAAAGATACACAAACTCTACATCGATGCCACCACGTAAGTAATCACTAAACGTAAGATCGAGGCCACCTGCAAATTGCACCCCCCACGATCCATCAGTACCAAAAGGAATTGCGAGAATTTTGTTTTCGTCTTGCCGTTTTCCTATGGGAAAAATAAGTCCTAATCGAGCCTGGGGTCGGACGTTGCATAAGAGGGGCCGACTCTGGGGAAAATTTTTCATCCAGGTAATTTGTGCGACGAGATCACCTATTCCCGTACGTCTCCATCCACAAAAATCAAGGTTGGATATTTCTCGAAGTGTAGTCAAAAAATTTTGTTCGAGCTGCTGTTCAACGGTCACCGCATTATTGAGCATTATAAAGCGGACATCTTTCAGCTCCATGGTATAGACAGGCAGATGCAACGCAACGCTAAATCCATAACTAAAATAAAAGCGCTGAGAAAACATAAGATTGAGCGGAATTTTTAATGTCCCACAGGGCAGAAAAAGGCCCTGCTTACCATTTTCATCGTTAATATTAAAGAGTTGGGAAAACTGGCCTGGACGTGTTTCGGAACTAAAACCCTTAAGCCCAGCTAATCCATCTTGAGTATCCTGAAAAATCTGAAGAACGTTTACTTTTTTTTCTCCCTCCGCTGGATCATTAATACACACCTGCGACGCGTACTCATCTATATCTTGAAATCCACGAATATGAAATGCTCCCTCATAGCCGATACTGAATTGTCCGCCCCAACACGGAACGACTGGCTCAGGCATTAAGAACCGATCACTCGGTCGAAAAAGATTGATGCGGGGTATAGCAAGAGCTGAGAAGCACGCAGCCACGCTAAGTAACAGGGCATATTTAGTCGCCATAGCAACACACCTTTACTGTTGAACACGTACACCAAAGTCACCAGGAACAATCCATGCTCCTGAAGCTGAGCTACGTAAAAGCTTTCCGATAGAACTATCCGGCTTTTTAAACATTACGAACGGGACCAGATTACGGCCCGCGCCTGCTTCTCCACTTTTTATTGTTGAGGGAAGGAGCTCTAATACAGGAGGAACTTTGCCAAAAGCACTCCGTGAAACTGCAATTAAAGCACCATCAGTTACCACATAGTTTTTATAATCTCCCAGATGAGCAAAAAATGTCGGCAGTCCCTGAATAAAAAGATCGGGAAAAATAGTTACGCTGGAATCAGTAACTGCCCCATTAGTTAGCTGCAGAACAAAACGATAGATTTGGGCTTGTGTAAAGCCAACATAGGCATTGAGCACATACACCGTTCCTCCTAATGCGACATTGGTCTCGAAACCGGTGGGGCTTATCGCAAATAGTCTGCTTACTGGGCCAGGGTTTGTCAGTGATCCGGCTGATTCAGGAAGAGGAACAGCGGTCCAGCCAACATTAACCTGATTAGTCACGGTCTGTATAGAAACAAAATTTCCTGAGCGCAGTAACCCAAAACTCGTAGCAAGCAGTGCCAGAGGACCCGAAATGATCACATCTGAGTACGAACTTGCTTGATCAAGTTGCTCTTGAGTAAGTTGGGCAAGAAGAGATGCCGATATATTTCCCGTTTTGAGAGCTGATGCGCTTATCGTATAGCGAATAAGACTTGTCGTTGTTAGCACAAACAAGTTATTACCCACTGCAACCATTTTACGTACATTTTGTGCCGAGCTTATTTTAATAAAGGACATGGCACTCGTTAGGCCCTGGAACGATGCGCGCAAGCCCGGTTGGGCTGGATATCCCGCTCCAGAAGAATCTGCAAGGATTCCTACCCCTCCTGATCCACCAACGGCAATCCATCCATATGTCCCGTCAGTAACAACTGCTGAAGCATCTAGCGGCCCTAATTGATCGATCACTCCCCCAGAAATGGCCAGCCCTGGAGAGGGAGAAAAATTTGAAAGAGTGCCATTTTTTGATTGAAAGATGTCTTCCGTTTGTATCACGGGAGTAAAGAGACCATTCTGATCTTGACCAGTTTGCAACAGAACTACTTTTTTAAAGCCCGTAAAAATCTGAAAAGAAAGACGCTGTCCTACCTGAGTAGTAAGACTCTGCGTCGAAAAAGGTACATCCTGTAGACCTTGAACTCCACCATTTTGTAATGTGAACTGTCCTGAAATAAAGAGTCCAAGCGGATCAGTACCATCAGACCAGGCGGTCCTATAAACTGAATGCATTTGCGTTATGCTATTAGTAAGCACTTGAGGTATATAAAAAAAGATCCCTTTGAGTGGATCATACCCAAAGCCATTAATAGCATCCGCAGTTCCTCCTACTCGCTGCCAATCTGTCCATGAAGTAACGCGACCCAATGTGTCAAAGAGAGGCTGTGAATAAAATATTCCGGCAGCAAGATCATTACCCGGTTGGCCAACAGAAACAAATACTGATTCTCCTGCCACGACAATATCAGTAACGGCAGAAGGCAATATTCCGTTACCTCCCACACGAGCCCCTGGCGAGTTCATGCTATAAAGATCGCTTGGCTGAACAGCAGGCACGTAAAAGACACGTGCACGAAAACGCTGATATTGAGGAAGATCCGATCCCTTTGGCCGGGCAGGAAATGCTGGACCAAAGAGCGTACCAGGAGCTGCATTAACGTTTGCAAGAGCTCCATGCGAAGCCGAAGCAAGATTATCAACAAGGGGTAATGCGTATACGTTACTTTGAACGTTCGGATCATTACCATTACCTCCGACAACAATCAGATACCTCAAATAGGTACGCGTTTGTAATGTTCTTACTTTGGATATTGAAATTTGCGCATTCTGGCCAACTCCGCCAACAATTTTTGTGTTATCTGCAAATGCAGAATCTGGGGCGATATTTTGGAGTATCAGTCTTCCATTAGAAAGTGCGGCAACGACCACCGCTCGCGCACCATCAGTGGGCGCATTTCCTCCCTGGACATTGAGCGCGATATAAAGCCGTCCAAGATCACGATCAAAGTGAAGATCTACGGTATTACCGATAGCACTCACGGGGTTACCAATTTTAATTGCAGCGGTAGTGGTATCAATGGGGATTGGTTTATTTCCAAGCCCCGTTGGCTCTCCAACGTCGTTAAACTGTGAAGTTCCGGTAGTAGCATCTACAATGTCCCATGTCAAATAACTCGTATTTCCCTGTGGAGAAGTAAAGCGCTTAAAAAAAAGCAGTGCTATACCCGAGCCATTTCCATCAAAGCCACCATTTTTATTACCAATAGCAGCAAACGTTGCCATGAGAGCCGTCAACGAAAGTGGTTCAAAGACCTGAGTAGCATTGGTGGTCATCGAAAGCAATGAAGATGCCGTTTGTCCTTGTGAATCTTGAATATTAGAAGCCTCGTATACCCCTATTTGATTGCCACTGTCTTCTATCAAGAAAATTGATGAAGGATTTCCGGCTTTGGTAACAATAGGCCAGGCCCCGAGAGGAGCAAGATTGTTTATTGCTGCGCCAAAAAGGGGATTGAGACTATCAGCAGCATTATTGAGCTTAACAAATTGCGGCGTAAGTGCTTTAAATGTGTTCGATGTACGCAAAGCCGAAGCGACTGCAAACGCATTATTCGCTACAGCCTCTGAAGCGCCCACAAAGATTCTGCCTAATGGTATATAAAATCCATGTGCAGAGACATTAAACGGAAACGATTCTGTTGCATCTGCGGTATTACTTAATAAAAGTTCAGCATGAAGAGGGATTGTCCCGACCAAAGAGAGTAACAACAACGCATATCTAAGCATAACGTACCTTGCTATTTTTGGGTCTTGTGCAGAAAGTATACTCCAAAAGAAAAAAGTTTTCCATCTGCAGGTCCCAAAAAACCTTATTGTGTTGAGCACTGCGATATGCTATATCTATGCAGAATATACACACGTGTTTTGTTTTATTTTGGCCGGAAATTATATGGTGAAGATAGGAATAGATGGCGTAGATATTAGTCGCTTTAATAACTGGAAAGCATTGAGCAAAGAAAAACTCAAGCGAGTACTCAATGACGAAGAGATTAGCTACTGCATTTCAGAAGAAACTCTAGCGGCAGAAAGATTTGCTGCCCATTTTGCTGCAAAAGAGGCTTTCTATAAGGCTCTTTCATCACTCCTTTCCTCAGACATCCCCTTGCTTTTTGCGTGCAAACATGTTGGTATTCATCATAAAAAGAACGGGGTACCCTTTCTAGAGGTTAATTGGAAAGCCTTCTCTTTAGATCCTCGTCCCATAGAAGTCTCACTTACCCATACGACAACCACCGCAATTGCGATGGTTGTCATTGAAGATATATAAACTATTAGCTTACCTTTGCAGATCTTTTGCTTATAGGACGAGGTGCCGTCGGCCTACGTTGAGGACCCTTTGTTCGAGGTGCTGGTTTTTTAGCAGGGCGCCCTACCGTACGTTGTACTGGCTTTTTAGCCGCCACAGGAGCGATAGGACGTTTTCCTGCAACTACCTTTGGTTTCACGATAGGTTTTGTTCGTACTACAGCAGGTTTCATAGTTCTTGGTTTTACAACAGGTTTTAGTCGTGATACAGCCGGTTTCACGGTTTTTGGTCGTGATACAGCTGGTTTCACAGTTTTTGGCCGCGATATAGCGGGCTTCATAGTTTTTGGTGCAACAGAACGTACCGGCTTACCCTTTACGGGAGCCACAGGGGCTGTTGGACGTTTAACTGCCGGAGCAGGCGTTGCTGGTTTAGCTCGAACCGGTTTAACTGGAACTGGCGGCTTACTAATTACCGGTGAAACAGGATTAATAGGCTGAGCAGGCACAGAAGGCGCAGGAATTGATAATGCATCTCGGTCAAGTCCTTCTAATGCATACACTGGGATTTCCCTCGCATTTCCCAATGGGTAAACAAATTCTTCTATTACTCCAAACCCATTAGCCTTTAAGAATTCAACGATATTATCACAGTGCCATCCACCAGCGTAAAGGACTATTTTTTTCTTATCCGATGCCAAAATGTGTGACAAAAATTCTAAGTCGGCAATGGAGTGATAGAGGTAATTATCACGAAAATGGGTTTGGCTATACATAAAGGTATCGGTCTGGTACCATGGCCGATAATAATTCTTGATGGCAGCAATTTTCTCATCATAGTAACGCTTAAAGCCTGCCCACGCTTGCTCTCCTGAATGTGTGATGATCTTAGAAATCATTTCAAAAGAAAGTGGGACAGGTGATTCAAATGAACTGGGCCCCGTCATACTCGATCTGATACCATGGGTATTCCAGCTCCATGAATCTTCAAAATCTCTGCGATAACTATCTCCATAAATAAAATTCAGCCGCGTAAACGTATCTTTTACCTGATTTTTACAGCCCAAAAAAACAGGATCGAGAGGTATCGTATCGGGACGCCCTTCCCATACAAGATCAATAGACTTGTCTGGCGCAAGCCAATTCAATTTATCTAGACCGTCTACTATACGAGCTTCGGTTGGATACAGTCTGTGTTTAAGCGTGCTTAACGGTTGATTAAGTATCTCGTCGGTTGTTACGCCAATTTCGTTGATATGCACGTCATATATCACGTCGAGCGTCGTGTTGGTATAAGGACGATACATTTCAGTATATCCTCTTGCATATCCCAAAATTGCATTGGAAAACGATAATGCAAGTAAAATCCCTACACTTAAAAAGCTTTTACGTTTTATTTCTGAAAAAAACATAGAAATGCCCCCATTTTCAAGTTAATTTATAATTCTTTTATTATTTCTATATGTAACTATTATAACAAAAAGAGAAATTTTGTAAAGCGCTATTTTATCGATTCAGAAGCTGCTTTTGAAAGACTGTCAAATATTTTTGCCCGATTATTTGCCCTGAGAAACGCTGCAGGTTTTTGGGTCTGCTTTACTGCCGTTTGAAGATCTCTGTCCAGGCCTTCTAAAAAGTCTACTGTGAGGTGATCATATGATTGATTTGCCCGCAAACTTCTTTGCTCAAAACGATTATCTGTCAAAAATTTTAAAATCCTCACGCAATGATTCCCCCCTGCATACAAAATAATTCTTTTTTTATCCGATGCCAGTATATGAGCCAGAAACTCCAAATCAGCCATTTCATGAAAGAGACTATTTCTGTGAAAATGCTGCTCATGATCCAAAGTGGTTTGATTGGTATAAGAAGCCCTAAAATAGTCCTGCAGTGCTTTGATTTTTTCATCATAATATCGCTTATAGTTCTGCCATATTTCAAGGCCAGAGTTCTTAATAATGTCATTTACCCATTCTAATGACAGTGGCATAGGAATATCAAATACGCCTCCATCCATAGTGGACCGGGGCAAGACTACCCCATTAAGCATTACATTAAAGAGTTTTTCAAATCTTATTCTGCGCTGATCGCCATAGATAAAATTTATAGAGGTAAACGTTTTTTTCACAAGTGGACCACAGCATCCCATAAATGCCGGTTCAGTGGATATTAAACTAGGATAGGCTTCCCAAATAAGATCTACACGTTCCCCAAAGTTGTTAATATTCTCCAAGGCAGTCAACATTCGAGCCTCGGTTGGAAAGATTACAGGTTTAAGCGTAGGAAGGGATCTGGCATGAAAGCGAAGCTGAGCAGGACTCAACCCTTTTTCATGAGTATGACGATCAAAAACAATATCAATTCTTGCTTGATCCAACGGCCGGTATACCTCCGCATAGGCATAAGGATTTCCAAAAATTTGTGCCGAATGAAATGACAGGATACTTCCCAGCAAAAAAATCTGTTTGAACAAAGAACTCATAGCGCCAACCCCCATTATTTATTTTTATATAATTTCTATATGTAATTATTTTAACAAAACAGAAGAATTTGTAAAGAGTAATGTTTTAAGAAAAGAGATTCGTTTTAAACGTGTTCGCTCAACTAAAATGTGGGCTTTGGATAGGAAGCCGTCTAAGTTCCCCGCTCGTCTTGTTTTGCACTTTATAAAAGTTAGTCTCTTTTGATTTGCTCTTACTGTGAGTAATTATGAGGACACCTGTACAAGTTTAGGAGTGCACCGTTTATCTTGAAGAAGCATTGTTATGAGAAGAAAACGTCTGCAGTTGACCGCAATTGCAAGAGCGGTCTGTTGACTGTTATTAACGGTATTAAGTTCGAGATCCTGGATTTTAAGAAGCTCTTGTACGAGTCTCATCGCATGTGAGGGAGCGCCAACTGCTTTTATTAACGCTGTATCACCTCGACTATCTGCACTATTTACATCAATTCCTTGCAAGCCCAAAAGAAGCTTTACCCCCTCTACACAGCCAATTTTAGCAAGCGAAATGAGCGGGGTTTCTCCCCATGAATTGCGATTATTTATCCGTGCTAAAATCTGAGCATTGTATGGCGAATCGATTAAATCGCGCATAATGGCGACATGGCCGTGTTTTGCAGCAACGGAAAAGGCGGTGTCGCCTCCCCTATTTCTTGCGGTCACATCAATCGGATGTGCATTAATTAACGGTGTTGTTAGTAAAGCTTTTGCAATTTCATTTTTGCCCACCTTAGCGGCTGTTATAAGTGGAGTCCCTCCCTCTTTATCTATCGCATTTATCTCAATGCCAGGCAAACTAAGGAGAAACTGTACTGCTTCCAGATGACCTCGGCCAGTAGCTTCAATAAGTGGCGTTTCTCCTCGTTCATTACGTTTATTAACAACTGACATCAGGAAGTTGCCATAATCTGAGCCAAACAAATCCCGCAAAATGTTTATATAACCAAATCGTGCAGCAAGTGATAGGGGAGTATCGCCCGAGAAACTAGCTGTTACTACGTCAAGAGAAGGCTCGGCAAGTAAAATTTGCACTATATCTCTCATGCCGCGAGCAATTGCGACTATGAGCGGTGTGCGCCCGTATGCGTCCTCAGCATTTACATTTACCCCACGCATTTTCAAAAGAGTACGTACCATTTGCGTTTTGCCTGCCACAACGGCCTCGTGGAGCCGGCGATCAGTCTGTGAACCTGATATTTCCATTGCAAACAGTGAGAGACTGAATGAGAAGGCACACGTGAGTGAGAAAAAGAACCTAACAATCATCAATAATTCCTTTGTAGATAGGTTAATGGAGACGAGTTGAAATTTTTTTATCACTAATCACATTTTTTTAGTTTTTTGTCAAGGATCGGATTGTCTTGAGTTTTTCCTCAAGTGGTTTGTGTCTGTAAATTTTTTTACCTTTGCTTGGAGACTTTCTTTACATTTAAGTTTCAAAATGAGTTGGCTGAGAAATTTTGGGGCCTAGTATTATGACCAGATATGGCTGCTGCAGGCCCCTTTTTTCAAATATGGGGTAAAGCAGCCATCATGCTTGTTTTAAATAAAAATTAATGCTAAGCTGCGCATATGAAAATAATGAGTAGCTTTAAAGCAAATAATAACACTGTCTATTCGTGCAAATATCACATCGTTTGGTGTACAAAATACCGCAAGGCTCTTTTGGTCCCGCCCATCGATCAAAAAGTAAAAGAAATTCTTTATCAAGTCGCCGAAGAAACCAAGTCCTCACTTAGTGAACTTGAAGTGATGCCAGATCATATCCATGTTCTAATCGAAATTGATCCCCAATATGGAGTTAACAAAATAATCAAGCTTATGAGGGGAAGATCTTCACGGATAATGAGAAACAGTTTTCCTGAGCTGAGGAGGCTGCCAGCTTTATGGACCAATAGCTCTTTTATAGCTACTGTTGGCTGTGCACCTTTAGAGATAATTAAACAATATATTAGGAACCAAAAAAATGTATTACGCCAGAAAGTTAAAATTAGGAAACTCTATTGAGTTTGATCAATTGGCAAGAATCAGTGGGCAATTGTATTCTGAAGTGCTTACTTTTTTTTGGCGCACGGTTCGAAGGAAAGGAATTTTTTTAAAAGACTCAAGCATGATGCGATTAAAAAACTCTAAAGAGTTACATGCGCATAGTGCTGACTCGGTGGTTCAATCATTTTATGCTAATTTTAAATCATATAATACTCGTCGCAAAATAGATCCTTCTGCAAAGCCACCGAAGAGAAGGCGTAAATTTTACAAGATTCAGTGGAAAAAAAGTGCTATGAAAGTTGTTGATGGCCTGCTTATTCTTTCAAATGGCCGAGGAAATAAGGAGCTAAAAATACCATGGCGATGGTCGACTCCTATCCTAGTCGAGATAGGATTTGATGGGGAGCAGTATGAGTTGCGAGCCACATACAAAGTTGAACCTCATTCGCAACCGAAAGGAAATAAAGTTGCAGCAGTTGATTTAGGAGAAGTCCATCCTATGGTAATCTATGATCGAGAAAAAGTTATCATTGTTAATGGCAGGGAAGCAAGATCAAAAAGACGTTTAAGAAATAAGATAATTGGTGAGCTATCTTCACTTTTAAGCAGAACAACGAAAGGATCAAGAAGGTATAATAAATTAACACAATCAAAAAGAAAACAACTTAAGCCCCTGGATAATCAACTCCTGGATATTGCGCGTAAGCAAACAAGCAAAACGATCTCCATCCTCTATGAAAGCGGGGTGCAGGTAATTGTTATTGGCGATATACGTGATATACGATTGGATAACAATCTCGGCAAAAAAAATAACCAGAAAATACACCAAATGCCCCATGGTATCATTAGACACATGCTTAGTTATAAAGCTGAAGGTTATGGTATGCGTGTAGTCCTAGAAAATGAAGCATATACATCACAAGAATGCATCGTCTGTGGCAAAAGAAATAAGCCAAGAAACAGAAATTATTCTTGTGAATGTGGATTCAAATATCATCGAGATGGCGTTGGTGCAATTAATATCTGGAAAAAGTATCGTGGTGAAAGCCACGTAGCTGGAGTTATGGCGTCTCCCTTATCAATGAGATATAATGCTCATATGATATGTAGCTTGCAACAATGAAGAGCGAGAAGCTTGGAGTTGCAAGAAAGAATCCACTCAATTTATTGATGTGGAGTACGTCAAGGAGAGGCCTTGGTAATTCGATTGCCGTGCATGCAATTAAATGCTTTTGGGCTGTGTTCGGCTAGAGCTAACTACATAAAATTTATTATGATGATAGTTACCGCATTCCATCTCACAAGGCTGTCAAAGATATCTGTGAGTCGCGACGACTTTTCAATAAGTCCTCAGCAAAAAGCTCAAGAAAATTACCACGACTGTGCAGAATTTCGTGTTGTCCTCAACGAATGAGCAGCTGAGAAAATACAATTTTCTTTATAACCCAACAAATACGAACTGATTTTGAACCGTACTTATACATCGGAGATCTAAAAAAAACATTTTCACGATATCAAGACGTCTTAAATTCACCGCAAGTGAAAGAGCAGTCTGCTGGTCCTTATTAACAACATTAAGGTTAATGCTTTTTTGCAGAAGTTCTCGGACCATTTCTGTTGAATTTGACTTAGCACCAACTGCATGCATTAATGCGGTATTTCCCTTTTCATCAGTTAGATCTACATTAATGCCCTGTAGACTCAAAAGAAATTTTACAGCATCAAGATGACCATTTCGAGCAGCCGCCGTAGCTCCCCAACTTGTAGGTAAATTAACCTGCATCAACACTTCTTTGGCACTGCGCGAATTAACTAAGTCACGAAGAATATCGACATCGCCTTGAAGTGCCGCGAAGAAAAGCGCAGTGAGCTTATTGCCGGTGCTTATTGCTGTTATATCTACAGAAGGCTCGGCGAGCAATATTCTAACGATTTCTTTCTCACCCCTCTCTGCAGCTATCATGAGAGGAGTATAACCAAGAGAATGATCTAAGGCATTTACGTTTATTGTAGGGATTTTCAGTAGATCATGGACTGTTTTTGCTTCACCATCTAAGATAGCTGCATGAACCTGTTTTTCTAAAGAGGGATGTGATTTTGTTGCAGTCTTAACTTCTGAACGAGAAGTACTTAATGTAGCCTGTGCAGATTCCGAGCGGCTTGCCATTGCACCATGAAGCTGATCAACAGTATCATCCGTTCGCATAGAATCAGATACCACTGAGCATAATGAAAACGTAAAAGAGAGGATTATCGCGAGCGGACTTATGAATTTAATGATCATTGTCTTCCTTTGCAGATAGATTGAGTATTTTTATAAACTAATTACTATTTTAAAAATTTTCTTAATTTTGTCGACTGCTTATAAAAGCGATTCTATTTTACTCAGTGAGCTCTATTAGCAAACCTTCTGATTAATTTTTGATACAAAAATTGATAAATCTTTTTATCTTGTTACTCTAACATCTAGCGGTCTTCCTCTCAAATTCATGAATATCAAAAGGAAATCTATGTCACATTATTTATCACGCTATTTTTTTGTCATGTGCCCAGTCTTTTTCATCGGTACTACCGTCGCTATGCAAAAAACGATTTACCATGTTCATGGTCAGGCTCATTTTGCGATTAAGGCACAGGATGTGGCATGGTTTAAAAATATTGCCGCAGGTAAGGGTTTTGATCCGAATGCAAAGTACGCCAGTAGCGCTGAAAATTACACTGATAACACGATACTCCATTTTCTTCTGCTTTATAAGCCCGCCACACCCGAGTTTATTAGAGAAGTTTTCACTATCATAGCAAGCTTACCTCAGTTTGATCCCAATGTTACAGATAAAGAGGGAATAACTCCGCTTATGTTACTCTTTATGCGCCATAAAAAGCGGCCTCTCCCAGCGGACTGTCTGCAGTCTTTATTTTCTTTGCTGCTTGCCCTCCCTACAATCGATGTTACTATTGAGAATAAGCGAAAAATAACAGCGATTGATTATGCACCTCTTTCAGTTGACTTTATAAGACCCCTCATCGAGCGTGGTGCCCAGCCCCTTTTATCGAGGTTCTGGGATGCAAGACAGAAGCAGCCTGAAGTTTTTGACTATCTTGTTAAAAACTCTAATGCAGCGGTGTTTTATGCAATTTCACAATATGATTTAGAGCTTTTTCGGAAGACAATTGCATTACCAACGTTTAAACCAAATGCTTTTTACAAAGAAGTGACTCCTTTGATGTTTGCGCTTCAGACTACCAAATCCTATAATCGTACCTCTCAAGAAACGTTCGTTATACTTGACGCCTTACTGCAGGTACCGGGAGTTGATATTAATCTTATTAGTCCTGATAATTTTACTTCAGCGTTTTCATATGCTGCACTTGCCGGAGTGCCATATGTAAGATACGTTATGACTCATGGAATGCGAATGAGGCCAATAGATTATGAATTTGTCGTAGAAGAGGGAGCTCCAGGCGTGCTTGATTATATCAAGAAATTGCCGATTGAATTGCAACAAGATAGCGGCTCTCCAGAATGTGAATCAGAAAAAAGATTAGCTCCCCCTCCTGGACAAGATACTGTTGAACAGTCATTTAAAACCGTGGAAGATCATCAGTCTATGATTGACGATGAGAAGAAATGTGCTCATTGCCAAGCACCAAATTGCAATCAGTATTGTGGTGGATGTAAGCAAGTTTACTATTGCTCTGTTGACCACCAGCGTGCAGACTGGCCAGAACATAAGAAAAAATTTCATCAACTATAAATGAGTATTCATTTTGTCCTCAACATATTCTGCGCGAAATGTTTAGAACGTGCCTGTCATACAAAAAATGAACCCGGCTGTAAGCCAGGTTCGCCAAAATATTCATTAAGAGTTTTTTTAAACTTTATATAAAAAAATTCGCTTCTATATATGCATCGAGATCTTTAACTGATAAAAGATCTTCGCTAAAAGGCCTGATACCGGTGCCCTCTTGGCTAAGCCATAAAATTCTAGCACCCTCAATTGCGGCCGCTTCAAAATTTCGTTCGCGAAGAGCGTTGCAATTTTCCCAGGCGCGGGCAATCGCCATAAGCATTTCTTTAAGGCGTTGTTTTCTTTGCACTCTCGTTGCCAAGCGTCGCCATTCTACATCGATTTTAAAATCTTTATAGAAAATGGAACCTTCGGTTAGGAGTAAGCGCAGCTCCATTTCGAAGTTAAACATTTGGCCAGTTTCAGCATATTTTTGAAGAAAAGCTTCAGCCCTAGTTTTTTTCTCGCTATTTGTCCGGCTTGCAGCATTTGGCGAGCTCTCTTGAGACACCGTCTGTGTTACACTTTGCTGCATCCCATTAAGACTAGCAACGCATACGAATGCTACTGCCAAAAAATATTTGAACATAAGAATCCTTTCCTTGGTTGGCACCAACCACTCTGAGAAATGACATAATACAACTAAATTCGCTCATTTCTTTAGGGAGATCTTCTTCAATTGTTGCTCAGATCCAACTAAGAAATTTTGTTGATGGAATTTGCTTTTATTATTGCTTAAAATTTTTTATTTGTCAAATGGAGAATTGCGAGTCCTTTATTGATTGCATCATCCAATACCGCTATCGAAAAGAACACGATTAACCCATTGAAAATAATATCACAGGGCAATCGTGTATTCTGTCAGCAAAGAAAGCGAGACAAACAAAAATTACTAAAGCACCAAATTCGCAAGTAAGAGGCTTAGATGTCTCAAGCGTTTTTTAATGACGCTTTCTCAATTTAATAAAGAATTTACTTCATCAATTCGATGAATCGGACAACCTTTTAAGCATTATTATCTTATCTAATGGAAGAGAAGCATTGTAAAACTCTCCTCCTCCATTAAAAATCTCAGATTCACAGTCCATACAAGGTTTTAACCCTGCACCTCATGCTTTATCGGCCTTGTAACAGGTGTAGGTCGTTTCGTCTGCTGCGCCTTACTCCTAAGTCCTTGGACAGGACTTGCTATAGGCTGAATTCGTGGTTGTCTACCTCGCTGCGGACCTGCCGAAGGTCTTTATGCTCTTGCTTGTGCAGGATGCACAGGCCGGGCTGCAAAAAGACGCTGTGCTGGCCTTCCTCCTGGTCGAGCTGGCTGCACTGGTCTTTGAGCCGGTCTCACTGCAGGTGCTGGTCGTACTGCCGGACGTCGTTGTGCTGGTCTTACTCCTGGTCGAGCCGGCTGCGCTGGTCTTTGAGCCGGTCTCACTGCACGTGCTGGTCGTACTGCCGGACGTTGTTGTACTGGTCTTACTCCTGGTCGAGCTGGCTGTCCAGGTCTTTGAGCCGGTCTTACTGCAGGTTCTGGTCGCACTGCTGGACGTGGTGCTGGTCTTGCTCCTTGTCGAGCTGGCTGCACTGGTCTTTGAACCGGTCTCACTGCAGGTGCTGGCCGCACTGCTGGACGTGGTGCTGGTCTTGCTCCTGGTCGAGCTGGCTGCACTGGTCTTTGAGCCGGTCTGACCGCAGGTGCTCGTCGCACTGCTGGACGTGGTGCTGGTCTTACTCCTGGTCGAGGCGCCGGCTGTACCGGTCTTCGAGCTGGGACCGCTGGTGCCGGACGCGGTGCAGGTTGAACTGGCACTGGTGGAACAATGACTGGCTGAGGCACTGGTTGTGCCGGTGCCGGCGTAATCGGTTGAGAGACATGCCGTTCTAAGCTATCCAAAAGATCTACAGGTATTTCACTTTGGGAAGGGCTTACATATCCTTTTTTCACCTGAAAACCATTTGCAATTAAAAACGGAACAATCTTCCCACCGTGGCCTCCGCCTGCATATAAAATGATTCGCTTCTTATCAGACGCCAATATATGAGATAAAAACTCTAAATCTGCTATTGCATGATATATTACATTATTATAAAAATGCTGTGATGCATCCAAAACAATAGAACTATTATAAAAGGGCCTAAAGTAATTTTGTACGGCTCTCGTTTTTTCGTCATAATAGCGCTTATAATTCTGCCAAGCTTCCCACCCAGAGTTTGCAATAATTCTATTTATTCGTTCACCTGGAAGCGGGACTGGAGTTTCGAAAGTACTTCCAGCAAAATTATAATTTGGACACCGTCTTCCACGATCTACTACATTAAAGAGTCCTCTAAACCCGCCCGTCCGGCATGTATCTCCATAAATAAAATTTAAATTGGCAAATGCACTTCTAACAAGTTCAGCACAACATCCCATAAATACCGGATCATAAGATATAAAATTAGGAAAAGCTTCCCAAATAAGATCAACTTGCTGCCCAGAATGATTGATTTTTTCTAAAGCAGTTAACACCCGAGCTTCAGTTGGATACAAAACTGGTTTGACCGTATGAACAGCCCGAGCATAGCCATAAAGTTCATAAGTATCCAATCCAATCACTGGTACATGAATATCAAACACAATATCGACTGCCGTCTGACTCCATGGTCTATATAATTCAGCATATCCATACGCATACCCAAACGTGCGTACAGGGATGAATGTTGCACCAATAAACACCAGAGACAATAAGAATTGTTTAAAAGAAAAAGCCATATCATTTCCCACATTTTATTATTATTATTTATTTCTATATGTAATAATTTTAACAAAAAAAGAAGTTTTGTAAAGAGCTAATTTTGTCGATTCAGACGAATGAATTTCTTGACGGATTCTGAGTTATTTAACCAAAAGAGAAAAGAAAGGCTTTAACAGCTTTCATATTTTATATAGATGCGATCTTGGAACTGTCATGATTTTAAGCGATCGTAGAGCACAAGACTCATTCTGCGAAGACTCAAAGGCTCATTGACGCCTTATGCGTATCTTGGGGCAGACATGTTAGGGACTCTTTCCTTTTTCATGGGGACGACGCAGTGAACCCGCTGGCTTTGTCTTAGATCCACCATTGAGCTTTCAGCTGATCTTGCAGGCCTTGCGGATACTCGATAAGCTCGGCAAACCATTCTATCGCGGGCGCAAGCCGTGGCTTTTCAAGTTCCTTATCGAGAGCACTTAAATTATCTGCAAAAAGCTCATCCACACTAGCAACAAAGATATCCTTCACTGCCGCTAGCCGATTTAGAACAAAATGTTTCAGTCTAAAACCACTCGATAGCAAAAAAGGCAGAATCGTTAATCCATGAAAACCACCTGCGTATAAAATTATTCTTTCCTTATCTGAGGCTAGTATATTGTACAAAAATTCCGGGTTTGCTATTTCAAGAAATGCAATGTTCCCAACCAAATCTTGGGATACGTCCAAAACACTATCGTTTTTATAAAAAGGTCTAAAATAGTCTTGTACTGCTTTCATTTTTTTCTCATAATAGGATTTGTAGTTTTGGCAAACGGCTGAGCCATGGTTCTTAATTATTTTATTTATTTTATCATCAGGCAACAAAGGCAACGCCTCAAAGAAATTTCCGGCCGCATTAATCTTTGGCAACAAAGATCCATCCCAATTTCTTACATTAAAAAGCTCACCAAACCACTCCCTAAATCTGTCACCATGAATAAAATTCACGTTGGTAAATGTATTTTTTATCAGCTGGGCACAACACAAAAAAACCGATTTTGTACCTGTCATTCTATGGACATCTTCCCAAATAAGATCAACACTTTGACCAGACTTATTGATGTTTTCCAAAGTAGTTAACACTCGCGCTTCAGTTGGAAAAAGCAGAGGTTTAACTTTATGAAGTGACGCCGCATGATCATAAATCTGATCCGTAGTTAATTCAATTTCAGGTGCATGACAATCAAACACAATGTCAAGTCTTGTTTGTGATACCGGTTGTTGCAAAATTGCATAACCGAAAGGGTATCCACAAAGATGTGCGGGCCAGAAAACCAAGCTCAATAGTCCTAAAGGCAAAAGGAATTGTTTCAAAGAAAAATTCATACACCCCCCATTTTTGTATATATTTTTTTTCTATATGTAATTATTTTAGCAAAAAAAGAAACTTTGTAAAGCAATCATGTTGAGGAGCTCTCAGAAGGAAAAGAGTAATTTTTTAGACAATTTGAGAAAGAGGACTCAGCTGAGAGGTGGTAAGCTCGTCATAGTGGCAAAGGGCATTATAGCTTCTGGGGAAATCCCCATGAAATGTTTTATGGGTAAAGTTTTCATTAAATCCATTTGCTTTAAGGAAAGGTACTATGCTTGCAGAATGCCAGCCACCTATATAAACGATGATACGTTTTTTATCAGAAGCCAAGATATTGGAAAGAATCTCTACATCGGCCAAGGCATCATAATGTTCATTATTATCGAATAACCGTTCATAATCAATAACATGCTTCTGAAATGGTTTAAAATGATCCCGAGCCTTTTTCATCGTCTCTTCGTAATAGTGTTTAAAATTGAGCCAGGTTACTTGGCCAGAATTGAGCACTATTTTCTTTATTCTATCAGCAGAAAGAGGGACTGGGCTTTCAAAGGTACTTCCGGCTCTATTAGGAAATTGTATTACCTCTCCATCAAATTTGACTTTAAAAAGACCACAAAATCCGTTATCGCGACAGGTATCGCCATAAATAAAATGTAGATTTTTAAAAAATGATTTTATGGCTTTACCATAACTAATAAATTCCGGCGCTCCAGGTCTGTAAGCTGCATAGCATTCCCAAATGAGATCTATCGATTGGGGTTCAGCGGTGACATTAAGTCTCTCTAGAGCATGTAAAACCTGTTTTTCACTTTCGAAAAGTCTCTTTTTAAAGGCTTGATATGAGGCACTTACCCTATCTAATTGGTCTAAACTTATACCTCTTTCCTCTACATGAAGATCATAAAGTACATCTACCGTCGTGCGCGTTCCTGCTCTATAAAGTTGGGTATAGCCACAAGGATAGCCAACTGCCTGAAAAACTATGGTCGATGCTAAAATAATTTTTTGTGCGTTTTTATGATCAAACACGCTGTCCCCCGAAAAAATTGAAGTATAATGTTTAGAATACCAGAATCATTGTGGCTGTAAAAAGGTGCCTCTTGAATGAGCGATTAACTGGTCTCTTCGTTCTAAAATAAGTGGGATAAGCTTTTCGTAGTGTTCATGTTCAGGACTGACTAGGGCTTCCTTGAAAAAATCAGTCAGAACTTCGTAGCTGAGGCATTTGTAAGCATCAATCGTGGATGAGTTATATGAAGGAGCACAGCATGGTGAGTACTCGGGATGATCCTTATAATATTGTACCCAGAGGCTATTCCGCCAATAGCAGAAGGTCACGCCAATTGAGCTGTATCGTTTATGAAAATTCTTAAGATCCTTTTCCTCAAGAAATTCTCCAAAAAACGAAAACGCTTCCTCATATGAAAAATTTTTTATACTTATGCTTTTATCAAAAGGGAATGGCTCATCAAAATCATCATTTCTTAGATCACTATAGGCTATTCTTACAAATGGGTAGTCTCCATAGTGTACCTGTTGAAGGTTGTATATGGGCGCATTATCAATGAGTGCTACATACGCCTTGCCATTATTTATTTGGACAAGTTGATTGCTCCCATCAATGTCCCAACGGCCAAAAACAAAAGAGAATGCTTGTATGTCACTTTTCAGATCATGTTCGAGGTCAACTGTAGAGGCCTTTGTGCTTAAAAAGTCAAAGCATGGTTCTATGAGAAACTGAAGACTTCCTATGCGGCCATTAATCACACGAATAACAGTCGGTGGCACAAATCGATGACCAAGAAAAACCGCAGCTCTATAGGCAAAAGCCTCAGGATAGTAACATATTGATTTAAAGACAGCCTTGAGCCCATTTTTTAAAAGTACGATTTGTACTACATTATCGTGACCACACTCTCGGTTTTGCGCTGATAGGTACTCATCGATATTACAAATATCGACTATGTCTTCATAGAGCAGCTGGAATTCGATGGTCTCAAAATCAAGGTTCTCATCCCAAGCAGGTTGAGGAAGGTTCCACAAACTAGCCTGTTCGCTATGCGAAAGATTTGAAAAATGAACTCCTCCGCTTATCATTATCATCAACGCCAAAAACCTCGTATTCATGATCCTCCCTTTTTGTCATCTATTAAATGCGTGCTTGCAGTGAGCAGAAATGCAGTAACACTTCTTTCCTTCGTGTCATAATTCTTTGAAAAAATGACTCGTTACAGAATGGAGCATTTTCGATGAGTGCTTCTTTAAAGCAGTCTCTAAAGTCATTCTCGCCCATTGCACTTAAAGCGGCAATCGTCGGTGCGGTATAGAAGTCAGTAAAATCGGGCTTAATATCCTTATTGCCACGATAAAAAGGAATCCACAACGCTTGATCCCATACAACGTATTGGAGTGATTTCGCTCCAAGATTATTCCACCTGCGAATAAGCTCTCTATCAAGAGGAAAATCAGGAAGTGATTGTTGAGCTTCCACCAGTGTAGTCAGCAAGGGAAGTGTCCGAACCGCATCAAAAGGAAACGGTTCTGATGTATGCACGTCAGGTTTATACGATTGAGAGACAAGTCGTCTGACGTAGGCATGCTCGCCATAACGGCATTGTATCCAATTGGCAACAGCACCATTATCAATGACAGCTATCTTTACCCCATCGTTGGTATCTGCAATAATGAGATTACCGCGGTGAATGTCCCATTGGCCGAGAACGAATCGTATGATATGCATATCACTTGCATCTTTGGCAGATACCTTTGCCCATGCCTTTTTATAATCGGCCGGTTTAAGCAAATCGTAGGGAGATACAACGAAGAATTGGAGGCTTCCTCTTCTGCCTCTATGAGATTTAAAAACAGTAGGCGGAACATTTTTCATGCCGAGTTTCTGACTGGCACGATAGAAAGCGACCTCAGCATAGGAATCGTGAAGCTCATCCTCTGGCTTCCACACTGCATAAAGGCCATTTTCAAGTTCGGCAAGATAGACTTCATTGGTATAGTGAACGGTCTTTCCTGCGTTAGTTAAAAAAACATGCATCTCAATGATACTTTTAATGGGCAATTCAGTAAGTTGCATTTCAATGACCCGAAAGTCCAGTGCATCATTCCACAAAGGCTGATGTGGCATTTCTAGTGCGACAGGCAACGTAGTGACGTGTTGGACCATGCCAAAGGAATGCTGAGTCATTCCTAGGATTACGACAAAGAGAAAACTTCTTTGGACCAAAGAACTAATGGTTTTCATAGGATACCTCTTTAATACGTTTTTTACATTTACGATAATCAAGACCTAGTATAGGGGGATTCTCATTTTTGTACATAATTTCATAAAGAAAATTTGTGCAACTCAAACGCCCTCGCATTCATAGAAAAATACAATTAATAAAATTTGACAATCGAAAAAAAGTGCTTATACTTAGAACACTAGTCCTGCTTATATGAGCAAATCGACGCGGGGTAGAGCAGCCTGGTAGCTCGTTGGGCTCATAACCCAAAGGTCGCTGGTTCAAATCCAGCCCCCGCAACCAAAATTTCCCTTTATTTCGTGTAAGACATAACAAAATGATCCGCCAAAGCAAGTATTTGCTGTGCATTGGGATAGGTCAGTTCATTGATTGCATCTCTTAGTGGGAGCCACTTATAGGAAAGATGCTCATAGGAAATTGTAACGTCCTTTGTCATTGATCTTCCCACAAAAAAAGTAACCTCTTTTTGGATAAGCTCTCCTTCAGCTTTGTAGATATAAGAGAGAGACTGCTCAAACCCAGGAAGAATGTCTACCACGAGATTTGTTTCCTCTTTCAGTTCACGAACTGCTGCCTCCAGGTTCGTTTCATTCCCTTCAAGCTTTCCTTTTGGCAAATCCCAATAGCCTCGCCTATAATTAAGGAGTAAATATTCTCTTACCGGCTGGTCATTGACCATTTCCTCATAGTAGACAATAACTCCGGCGGAAAATTCATGTTTCATACAAAACCTTATTCTAGAAAATAGAGTCTCAAACCATACTTATTGCGAAGATAGTATAGCAAACCTACTAACCCGAGACACAATGGTCCTACCCATAACCAGAGACCAATACTTTGTAAAAGAAAATTGGTATGAGTAGGAAATAAGAGTCTCATACAGAATACTGCACCTTTATAAAGAAGCAAAAAGAGTAGTCCGAGAGAACAAAGCTGCAAACAATAGTTCGTTAAAAAAGCCATAAAACGTTTTCCATAGAGAACAAAGCCAAATTTCATATGCAAAACGAGTATAAAAAGAATCGATTGTAAAATTGCTGCTAAGGAGGTTGCAATAGCAATGCCCACAGAGCCATAGTAAGGAATTAAAAGTCTATTTAAGAGAATGTTAGCAATGGTCCCAGCAAAGCTTATTGCAGTGGTATACCGTGTTTCATGTAATGAATAGTAAATGCTCAGCATCATTTTATTGAGGGAAAAGAAAAAGAGGCCTGGTAAAAATGCTATTAAAAGAAGAGATGCTTCTTCTACCTGGGCAATAGTGAATTTGTTTGTAAGTCGGTAAAAGATCGTATAAAAAATATCATAGGAAAAGAAGCTCATTAACAAAGCAACCGGCACGGTTATCCATAAGATGAATTTTGTCGATTCTAATAAGTAAAAACTTAATCGTTTAGGTGCATACGTAGAAATGCGCGAAAAGTGGCTTAATAAAATCGAAGAAAATGCAACGGCAAAGGCGCCCAGAGCAATAGTCATAAACTTAGAAGAAAGATTTATAAGCGTTACGGATCCTGGAGGGAGCCGGGACGCAAACCGCGTATCTATAAGAAGATTTATTTCAATAATACTTACGCTTAACAGACAGGGCAAAAATTTGATGACTACCTCTTTAAAATATTTAAACGTTCGTGCATCCGGAATCAAAAAGGTAAAGTTGAGCTTGAAGTAGACGACAAGGCATGCAAGGGCTTGTGCACATCCACCAGCCACAAGAAAATAGGAAAAAACATCAACTGGCAAGCCAAAATAAAGCGATACACCCATCCCACCAATATAAAAGACGTTTAACAGTGCTGGTCCCCATGAAGGAACGGCAAAATGCATCTTTGCCTGCAATGCTCCTGCTAATAAAGCGCTCCAAAAAATGAAAAAGACAAAATAGATTAATATCCGTATAAGCTTCACTGCAGCCTCAAACTCAAGAGGCTTAGCAACAAACCCTGGTGCACAGAGACGGACAAACGGCTCAGGATAAAATGAAACTATGAGGCACAAGCCCAAAAGCACCGCGCCAAAAATTGCTGTCGTCAGCGTCATGAGCTTACTAGCCTGTGACTCATCATCCTGCTTCATTACCTGCACAATAGTTGGAACGAAAGCAGCACTCAGCGCACCTTCAGCAAAAACCTTGCGTAAAAGACTAGGGATCTTCATTGCTATATTGAACGCATCCGAGAGGGGCCCTGCTCCTAAATATTCGACCTGCACGACTTCTCGAGCAACACCCATGAGCTTACTTATTAAAAGAGAAATCGATACCCAGGCGGTCTTTTGGAGAATAGATTTTTTATGGAGCTTCGTGACCATTGAATAATTACCAGTGAGGACGGAACGTTTAGTTTGATACATATCTTATTTCTCTTAGCATATCAAAAAATTTCAAGTTGTGCATCACTAATTCTAGGTGGAAATTTTGCCTGTGATGTCTTACGAGAGATTTCCAAGAGCGCTCCCTTTTCAAGGCGTAAGAGGACCTGCAAACGATCCGCTACCTCTAAATCATGGGAAGCAAGAATAAGTCCCATGTGCCATTCACGTTGGCAGTCGAGCAGTAAATCAATAATCGACGCAGTATTGGTATCATCAAGATGAGCAGTTGGCTCATCAGCAAAGATAAATGCCGGCTCAGTAAAAAGAGCACGAGCAACAGCAACCCGCTGCTGTTCTCCTCCTGAAAGCTGGTTAGGCCTACAATGTGCTTTATGACCGAGTCCCACTTTCTCAAGGAGTAATAATGCCTTTTTGGAGGCAGGACGATAGATCTGATGCGAAATGAGTCCCTTGATCATCACATTTTCAAGGACTGAAAGTTCATTAAGCAGCGATGGTGTCTGAAAAATTAAGCCTATATCTTCTTTAAGAAAGCGTTGACGCACCTTTTGATCGACGGATGAGATGTCTTCGTCATTATAATAAATTGATCCTGACTCAGGACGTTCAAGGCCAGCAAGCAAATGTATTAGGGTAGATTTTCCTGTACCTGATACCCCTGTTACTGCATAGGTTTTACCCCGTTCAAATGCATAGTTCACGTCATCAAGTACCACGGTTGTCTGCGAACCCTGGATAAATGACTTGCAAAGATGATACACTTTTATAGACGCCAGTGGTGACATAAGCAATTTAGAGTCTTTTACAGCTGTCTTGTCCGTTTTTTCCTTTAAAGTAGGCTCTTTTAAGATATCGCAAAAGGAGCTCTTTGGAAAGTATTGTAATTAAACAACCGCCTTAGGTAGAATCAAAATAGGGATAGAAATAACGACCAAGGGGGAGTGAATGAAGCCAATAAATTCTTTACTGACTGAGACTCTGCCAGATACGCTCCCTGTTGTACCAACAATGGATGTAGTGGTTTTCCCTAACCAGATCGTGCCATTGTTAGTGCTTGATGATAGAATTATAAGTGGAATTAACAAAGCTGTAGAACAAGAACCAAAATTAGTATTATTACTTGCTTCTAAAAAGCAGTCTGATTCTCACCAGGGCGTAATTGGCACAAAAGATCTTTTTGACGTGGGAACTGTCGCGTCTGTGATGCGTATCATCAAGATTCCTGAAGGCGGCATCAAGATTTTAGTGCAGGGCATTTCTCGTGCCTTTGTCCATGACATTATTCCAGAAGAAGATATTCTCAAAGCCGACGTTGAACCCTTTATATATGAAGATGAGCAAGAAAGCACTGAGACTCTCGCTCAAATTAAAAACATAAAGGATCTTGCTGAAAATATTTCAAGTCTTGGCCATGCGCTGAGTCCCGATTTCCACATCATTTTATCAAAAATGAATGATGCTGAAAAAATTGCTGATTTTGTTCTTTCACACCTCAATCTGCGTGTAGACCAGGCGCAGGAACTTTTAGAATCACGAACACATCAAAATCTTTTAGAAAGTTTATATCGCTATCTTTCGAAAGAGTTTGAAGTAAGCGAAATGCAAGAAAGCATAAAAACTCGTGCTCGCGAGTCAATGAATAAATCCCAAAAAGAATTTTACCTACGAGAGCAGCTCAGAGCAATTAAAAAAGAGCTTGGTGAGGATGATACCGATGAGGTTGATCGTATGCGCATCAAAGTGGCACAGTTAAACTTGCCAGATGACGTGCGCACTGAAATTAATCGTCATATTAGCAGGCTTGAAAAGACCTCTCCCGATTCTATGGAGGCTTCAGTTACACGAAGTCACTTAGAGTGGATAGTATCCTTACCCTGGGGCAAAGAAACGATCGATAATCTTGATATTGAACGAGCAAAAATGATTCTTGAAGAGGATCATTATGGCCTAAAAGAGATTAAAGAAAGAATATTAGACTTCATTTCAATCCGCCAACTTAAAAAAGACGGTTTCTCTCCCATTCTATGTTTTGCCGGACCGCCTGGTACCGGAAAAACATCCCTTGGTAAATCAATTGCACGCAGCCTTGGAAGAAGTTTCTTTAGAATTTCATTAGGCGGAGTGAGAGACGAAGCTGAAATTCGCGGACACAGGCGCACCTATGTAGGTGCTATGCCTGGTCGTTTTATTCAAGGCATTCGCAAAGCAGGATCCATGAACCCTGTCATCATGATCGATGAACTTGATAAAATAGGTGCTGATTTCCGCGGAGATCCTGCAGCAGCGATGCTTGAAGTACTTGATCCCCAGCAAAATAAAGCATTTTATGATAATTACTTGGGTATTCCTTTTGATCTTTCAAAAGTAATTTTTATTGCTACGGCCAATAATGTCGAAGCAATTTCAGAACCGCTCAAAGATCGTATGGAGGTTATTCATCTTTCAGGTTATACCCTTGAAGAAAAAATAAACATCGCGCAAAATTTCCTGGTTAAAAAAGCACTCACTGAATCGGGCCTTGACGTACATCCCTTTAATTTTACGACCGATCTTATCTCAGACATAATTGTAAGCTACACGCGTGAGTCTGGCGTTCGTGAACTCGATCGCCTTATTAAAAAGCTCTGTTCTAAGGCAGCTCGCTCGCTCGTTGAAAAGGGCGAGCTTATTTTATTTAATAACGAAAATGTTGAACATAACCTTGGACCGAGAAAATATCTTCAGTTGGAAACCTATGAAGAAAGTCAGGTAGGCATTAGTAATGGTCTTGCCTGGACCGCTTATGGCGGTGAGATGATTAAAATAGAAGCGGTCGTTATGCCCGGAAAAGGAAAACTCATCCTCACCGGCTCACTGGGCAATGTTATGCGCGAATCTGCCCAAGCAGCGCTCAGTTATGCGCGAGCTCATGCAAAAGAATTTGATATTAGTCCAAGAATGTTTACTCACCATGATCTCCATATCCATATCCCTGGCGGAGGTATTCCTAAAGATGGGCCATCAGCAGGCGTGACCCTTCTTTCTTCGATACTGTCAGCACTTACCGGAAGGCCTATAAATGCCGAGTACGCAATGACGGGTGAGCTGAATCTGCGCGGAAATGTAATGCCTATTGGTGGAGTGAAAGAAAAGATACTGGCAGCAAAAAGAAATCAAGTTCCTCATGTTATCCTCCCTCATAAAAACAAAAGCGATCTTGTTGGCGCAGAAGAAATTACTGAAGGAATTAACGTAATCTGGGTAACGCATGCCACCGAAGTTTTAGACCGCGTCCTCATGCCAGTCGAAGTAAAGAAAAATGTTGGGCCCCATTAATTATGAAAAAGATCGGCACTATCGGCAGTGCGACACAAGATATTTTTATCCTCTATGAAGGTGCGGATACTTTGCAGTTTCGCACCAAAAAGGGCCCAACTTCCTATATGATGATTAAACAAGGAACAAAAATTGATGTCCCCAAGCTCCATTATGCAACAGGAGGAGCTTCCACAAACACCGCAGTAAGCTTGAAAAGACTGGGGCTTGAGGCAGAAGCCTTTTTTAAAGTGGGCGACGATTCACCCGGAAAATTCATCCTTCAGGAAATGGCTCAGGAGCGGGTAAATACGAGTCATTGTATCATAGACTCTTCAAAAGATACTGCACTTTCATTTATTCTGCCTTCGATTGAAAAAAACCATGTCGCTTTCTGTTACCGCGGAGCAAATAGGACAATCACTAAGCATGAGTTACCTGCGGCATTTATCGCTTCACTTGACGCACTTTTTCTAAACTCTCTTTCTGGCACATCAAAGGAACTAGTCTCTAAAGCCGTTTCACTTGCACATGACCGAGAAATCCCCATTGCATTTAATCCTGGACCAAGTCAATTGAGCGACAATCTAGATGCGCTCATCCCCATCCTTAAGCAAGTAGATATATTAATCGTAAATGCATATGAAGCTTCTCTTTTAATGAAATCACTTTTGCAAGACACCCATTTAAAAATAAAAAAAAGAAAAGTCTTGTGCAATGGACCCCATCTTTTTGAACAGTTTCTTACATCAAAAGATGTCGAGCTCACGATCTGTGATTATTTTAAGGAGATTCATAAACTTGGACCTTCAATTGCCGTTGTTACGAATGGCATCGAAGGCGTGTATGTTTCACTTAAAAAAAATATGTACTTTCATCCGAGCATCCCGACCAGTAAAGCTGTTACAGGATTGGGCGCAGGCGATGCGTTTAGCTCAGCATTTGTAGGATATCTCATACAAAAAAAGCCTTTAGAAGAAGCTATCCTTGCTGGGGTTCTTAATGCAACATCTGTCGTTGAAGGACTCGATGCAAAACAAGGGCTCCTTACGAAAAAAGAGCTTGATAAAAAAATGAAAGCTCATGGACTAAAACAGATAATTTCTTGTCGCGGATGAGCTAACTTTCACTTCTTAAATTACCTCATTGAAGATAACAAAAAGATGAAATATACTTCATTGTATAAGCTTGTCCATAATAGAGAGGAGTTCATGCAACTTGTTGATAAACACATCTCGCTAGAAGAATTAAAAAAATTATCGGAAAAAATGTCTAACAATCTAGTCAAAGCCGTGGTAGACATTGAAAAAGAAATAATGATCGTTGACGCAGCATTGCATTCAGATGAAGAGACGGCTCTTCTGGAAGAAGGCTCCTTACAAAAAGATGTTTGGGGTATTAATCTGTATCCATTTAAAAATGAAAGCGAGTGGATTGAATTCGATTCCATGATAAATATCCGTCCCTTACAAGGAAATAGAAGCCGCAATGTGGATGATCCACTAATACGCAAAAAAATTATCAAGATAGTGAATACATTGGTGAAGAGATGATTATACATGGAGAGGCGGCTGCAGCCAAGTGGTCCAAATTTACCCTGTTAGAGCAATTAGCTAATATAGGAGCCGATGTCTCAAGGGCGATAAACTGGAAAAGGAGAGATTGTCCTGAGGACAGTAATTATGCATTCGAACGTGCATTGGAACTGTGGGATTTTACGATAGCCGATCCTAAAAATAGACGGCATCTTCGTGAAATTGTACGAGCTCGGGAATTATTCATCGATTTTTTTCTTTTTAATAATGAATATCATTTTACCGATGAATGGTGGCATAATTATTTCCTTGATTTTGGCTATAGAGCTGCCATTGCTCGCGGTAAATGAAATACAACTCGAAATTTTATACAGATCGATTCATCGAGCTTTATGCTTTTGTTTTTCATCAAATGCCTTATTGTATTCATCTACCATTTCTTTAACTGCTTCAACGATAATTTCTGGCTGGCAAAATGGAATCATATGGCAACTTTTTTCGGCAAAAACCTGTTTACCTCGAGTTGATTTAGTTACCAAATCTTTTTGTAGCCCAAAATGAATTTTTTCATAAAACTCAATCAGAGGTTGACACATATACGCTGGCGTATTTTCATCAGTTGCCTTTCCTGCGGTAATAACAATTAATGGTTTGCCATCGATCAGATTTTTTGCTTCTTCCATGTGCTTGAAATTTTCCTCTCCATGTTTGCCTTCATTCTTCATCGTATCTAAAGAAGAGCGTAAGACTGATCGTGCAATAAATGCACCTCGTATAGATTCAGGGACACTTGCATAAAAATCCTTATCTGCCCAAGGTTCATATAGTCGGGTAATACCTATTAAATAACCAACATACGTATTGCTGATCCATCTTAATATTTTTTTAGCAAACGATTCAGAAAATTCCCATTTAATTCCCGATTTCTGTAATTTTTTATACTGTAGTTCATGAGAAGAATCTACTAATACTAAGCCAAATACTTCATCTGGATATGTGTCCGCATACATGCGCATATTAATGCCGCCCAGAGAATGCCCAACTAAAATATAGGGAGGTTGAACACCGGCTCTTTGTAATAATTCGTGTAATTCTTTTACAATATTTTCGATCGAACGAGGTAAGGGACTTTCTTCGCTCCAGCCGGTTCCCGCACGATCATAACTGCATACTTTAGTAAATTGTGCAATGTGAGATTGTACAAATACCCATTCTGAAGAAAACAGGCCACCACCGGCATCGAGGATAACCGATGGTCCACCATTTCCTGAACAGTCGATATGGAGCTTATAGCCTCCAATATCAACCAATCTCCCCGGAGCGGGATAGCGGATCGCATCTAGTTTTAAGCTTATGAAATTATATATAATACCAATGCAAAAGAGCGCTAGGATGAATGTTATCAGGCTTAGCGTGATCACGGTAATTCGTTTAGCCATTGGATCCTTACTATAAAATCATGTTTTTATGATTCTTTTAATTTTTTTATTTGCTGTGCAATCTCTTTCGCAATATCTGCTGCAAAAATATATGAGAAGATCATACTACCAATTGCCATAAACCGTAAAGTCGTGGCTTCGCGCATGCTCCATTGGTTACTTCTCGTTGCTCAAGATATGAGATTGATCTATTATTTATTTGTATAAATGTTACCTTTCGATAATTATTTTTGAGTTCTTTATGAATATAGATGTCGCGCTTGTGCGCATGCTCATTGATACACAATTGCCTCAATGGAAACATTTTGATATAAAACCCGTTGCTCATGGCGGTTGGGACAATAGAACCTTTCACTTGGGAGATACCATGCTCGTGCGCTTGCCAAGTGGACAAGAGTACGCGGAAAAGGTTGAAAAAGAGCACACATGGTTACCTATACTCGCTCCATTATTACCACTGCAAATTCCATCACCCTTAGTGATGGGCAAACCCGGCAGTGGATATCCTTGGAAATGGTCCGTGTATCGGTGGCTGAATGGCGAAACCGCAGCATGTGCAGAAATAGCTAATACTCGTGAATTCGCAGAAAGGCTTGCACAATTTCTTGTTGTGCTACAAAATCTTGATCCTACTTATGGCCCAATTCCGGGATTAACCACCGACCGGGGCGGTCCTCTTGCAATCTATGATGATGAAACTCGCACAGCCCTGGATATTCTTAAAAATAAAATCGATGTTAAAAGTATAACGGAAGTTTGGGAAACAGCGCTTGCAACCACATGGAACCGTCCACCGGTTTAGGTGCATGGAGACATTAGCCTTGGCAATCTCCTCGTTCAAAATGGCATATTAAGCGCGGTTATTGATTTTGGAGGTTTGGCAATCGGTGATCCTGCATGCGATTTGGCAATTGCATGGACATTCTTTCAAGGGGAAAGTCGCAAGGCTTTCCGCGCGAAGCTCGCTCTTGATGAAGGGACGTGGGCTCGCGGACGAGGCTGGGCATTATGGAAAGCATTAATTATTGCTGCTGGTATTTGCGAAACAAATGCTATTGAAGGCAAAGATTGCTGGCGTATTATTGATGAAGTGATTGCCGATCATAAGCAGAGAGCATAATTCATAGATTTTGATGAGCAGAATAATCTTATTTCTCATAATGCTCTCAACTATAATCCCGTAACTCCTGATGTCTTTTCTTGCTTCTACACCGATAGTTTTTTGACGATATTATTCCACATAATACTGAAACAAATTGACATTTTGCCAAATCCACATTATCTTTACTATTATTGAACAAAAAAGCAAACATTGTATCATAAAGATTCAAGATGAAACTCAACATTTTTCTCTCACTTTCTTTTTTATTTATAACCAATTCTCTTTTGAGTATGAAGGCCACACAATTGCCTCAGGACACTGTTCTTGCAGAACACGAGCTCATCACTGCTGCCATGAACGGAGACAATGCTAGTTTCTTGGCAGATGACAATGCCAATAACTCATCGGGTCCTGTGGCCGCTGTACCAGGTGTGAGCAAAACAACTTTATTTCTCATTCGGCACGGTGAAACTGATTGGAATCTTGCAGGCAAACTGCAAGGACATACCGATATTCCGCTTAATATGGCTGGAAAAATCCAAGCTCAAAAAGTAGCGCATTTTCTTAAGCAGAAAAAAGTATCTCTTGCAGCGCTGTATTCTTCTGATTTGCAACGAGCGCATCAAACTGCTCAACAGATTGCTGAGTTATTTTCATTAGAGATTATTCTTTCATCTGATTTGCGCGAAGGTCATTTGGGAGAACTAGAAGGACTAACTAAAAAAGAATACCGTGAACTCTATGGACCCGTGGATTACAAAAATTTTCCAGAAGTAACTGGCGTTGAACCACGTCACAAAGTAGTGGCCCGTGTTATGAGTTACCTTGATGCTATTGTTCAAAATCACAAAGGGCAGCAGATTGCTGTCGTAACCCATGGCGGTCTGCTTCGCTCCTTGCTTGCTCATTTAGGGCACAAAGTAGAAGAATTGCCCGAATTAACCAACGTATCAATTGCAACATTTATCTGGCATCATGATCGCAATACTTTAGCGCTTGAATCAATCGAACACGCATAAAAATAAGGAACATAAAGCGCAAAAAACTTTTAAACGCTGTTTAATCGTTTTCATCGGTAAGCCCGATATGATAGATTCTTGATTTGCTCTCATCTCCCTTTTACTCTATACTAGAAAAAAGATCTTCGATAAAAGGCATATATGATAGCACAGGAACAAAGAAACAGCCAATCTCATCCTTTGACTGGTACCATAGTTGAAGTGAGCGGCACTGTCATCGATGTCGGATTTAGTCAACAAACTGTTCCCAATATTTTTAATGAACTACAGATCATTATCCCTGGAAATCCGGAACGACGAGCAAGCGTCGAAGTTGCTCAGCAGCTCGGCGATGGGATAGTTCGCTGTATTGCTCTTGAAAATATTTTTGGTGTATGTAGAGGGCTTACGGTTGTCGATACCGGCGGCCCTATCAAAGTTCCTGTTGGCAATGAGGTACTTGGTCGAATGTTTGATGTTCTTGGCAGAACTATAGATGGTGGGCCCCAAGTAACCAACGCCCAGAAAATGCCTATCTATCGTGACCCTCCCCCATTTGTCGAACAAAAAATTGAAAATGAAATCCAAGAAACTGGCGTAAAAGTTATTGATTTAATGTGCCCTTATCTTAAAGGTTCTAAAATAGGACTTTTCGGAGGAGCTGGAGTTGGAAAAACACTTTTAGTTACCGAGCTCATTCGTAATATCGCTATCGAACACAAGGGAGTTTCCGTGTTCACCGGAGTTGGTGAACGTACCCGTGAAGGAAACGAATTGTGGCTTGATATGAAACGCTTTAATGTTCTTAACAAGGCCGTCCTCGTTTTTGGGCAGATGGGAGAAATGCCGGGAGCGCGGTTCCGCGTAGGTCTTTCAGGTCTTACGATGGCAGAATATTTTAGAGACGAAGAGAAAAAGGATGTTCTTCTCTTTATTGATAACATTTTCAGGCTTGTACAAGCTGGATCTGAAGTATCGGGAATTCTCGGAAGAATGCCATCTGCGGTTGGGTACCAGCCAACGCTCGCATCTGAAATGGGTGCATTCCAAGAAAGGATTACCAGCACCATTAATGGTTCAATAACGTCAATTCAAGCAGTCTATGTACCTGCAGATGACATTACTGATCCCGCTCCTGCAACCACGTTCCTCCATTTAGATGCCGCTACGGTACTTGAAAGAAAACTCGTTGAGTTGGGTCTGTATCCTGCGATTGATCCTCTTGCATCAAACTCAAAGGGACTCGATCCCGCAATCGTCGGGCAGAAACATTACACCATTGCTCGCGCTGTACAATCGATTCTCCAACGATATAAAGAGTTGCAAGATATCATCGCGATCTTAGGTGTTGAAGAACTTTCAGATGAAGATAAGCAACTCGTTAAACGAGCAAAAAGAATCCAAAAATTCTTTACTCAGCCGCTCTTTTCAGCTGAATTTGCGACCGGGATGGCTGGGACCTATGTTCCTAAAGACAAAACGGTGGCAGATTTTGAACGGATAGTAAGCGGCGAATGTGATAACTTGCCAGAACAGGCATTTTATATGGTAGGAACTCTTGAAGAGGCTTTTGCGAAAGCGGAAACACTTGTTGAAAAATAAGGGGCTCTATTGGAACTCAAGATTATAGGGCCTACAAGCTCGCAGACTATGCAGGTTAACTGGATAGAGGCACAAACTCCAACGGGGAATTTTACTATTCTTCCAGGACATGCTCCCATGATTGTTATTCTGGCACCAAATAAGGAACTTACGATGGAGCTCGATGATGGATCAACAACCCTCATGACTATTGCGGGCGGGATTTTAGAAATAACACGAGTATCGGTCATTTTGGTGCTTACGCATGAGTAATATTTTAGGGCATATTGTAGCAGGGTCTCTCATTGAAGGACTTACCATGCGCATTAGCCCAAAAGCTGAAATTGAATCCCTTAAAACAGGTAAATTTGTTTCGATTCAGGGTGAACAACAGCGCTTTTTTTGTCTCATTACGGATCTGAGTCTTGCCGTGAGTCATCCAGATATTCTTCTTTTTCCTCCAAATCATCACGAAACATTGCTTAAAGAGGCTATGAAAGCAAAAGATATTTATGCGACAGCAACGTTGAGACCTATGCTCGTTGTAACACATGAGGGAAAGCCAGCCCCCGTAAAAACAATACCTCCTCATTTTGCACCCGTGCAAGAAGCGACCCAAAGAGATATTGCTCTTATCTTCGGCGATGAAAACGATGCGAGTAAGCGCTATTTTACTATCGGTAGCCCGCTCGATATGGATGCATCAGTCTGCCTTGATCTTGAGAAACTTACTGAGCGTAGTAATGGGATATTCGGAAAAACGGGTACAGGAAAAACATTCTTAACACGGCTTGTACTCGCAGGACTCATCCATCATGATAAAGCAGTTAATATTATCTTTGATATGCATAGTGAATACGGACTCCAGGCCCGAAAAGAAGGAGCTCAGTCATTTGTAAAAGGACTCAAAACTCTTTTTCCTGAAAAAGTCGCCATCTTCTCCCTAGACCCGGTGTCGACACGGCGCCGAGGCGGTATGCCCGACGTGGAACTTACACTTTCCTATAGCTCAATAGCAGTTGAAGATATTATCTCTCTTGATGCGGAGCTCAACTTAAATCCTACCGCTTATGAAGCCGCTTACTTAATTGCAGCAAAATATAAAAAGCAGTGGCTTGAAGTCTTCTTAGCACATGGAGATTCACTGAAAGAGTTTGCACAAGAGGTCGGGGCTCATCCTGAATCGATTGCTGCGCTTTACAGAAAGCTCAAAACAATCGAACGCTTCCCATTCATAAAGCCCGAGATTCCAGATACCGATGTCATCGATAGGATGATGGAATATATTGATCGCGGAACCTCCATTATAATAGAATTTGGCAACTATACATCGACATTTTGCTATCTGCTGATTGCTAATATTATTACGCGAAGAATTCATAGTTTATACATTCAAAAAACAGAACAGTTTTTGGGAAGTCAACGATCAGCTGATGAGCCAAAGAAGCTGATGATTACTATTGAAGAAGCACATAAATTTCTTAATCCACAAACTGCACGCCAAACGATTTTTGGAACGATCGCCCGAGAAATGAGAAAATATTATGTATCACTACTTGTGGTAGATCAGCGGCCTTCGGGAATTGATCCCGAAGTGCTTTCTCAAATTGGCACTAAAATTGTCGCTCAATTAAATGATGAAAAGGATATCCAGGCAGTACTTACGGGAGTTAATAATGCTTCGCAGTTGAGAACAGTCCTAGGAGGCCTTGAGACTAAAAAACAGGTTGTGCTCTTGGGTCATGCCGTAGCAATGCCCGTGGTTATACAAACGAGAGAATATGATGAGCTCTTTTATAGCTCTGTTATGCATCCTTTTAATGTACGCTCGGTAGAGCAGCTTGTGCAAGATATTTTTTAGCACCAATAGACGCTTCCCGCAGGTAATGATTCCAGATCCGGCGATTGTACCAGCCTTTCCTTTTAGCCAGAGATTGAGTGTACCACTGAAAATCAATCAATAAACCTCCTGCAAATTAATCAGTAAATCTTCGGGAATATAAATCCAGTCGTTCATATCGAATTCTTGGATTGCATGACGAATGTTCAGCCCAGACGAGAAAGTATGATGTTTTTTTGCCTCAGTTATACATCTTTTTAGTGCGCTCAGTAGAAGCTAATGAATTTAATACCAATATACAGGCTCGGCAGGCAATGATTCCCACCGATGAGGCAAGGGTGGTCCTTGAAACTGAGAGCGTGAACTTACGCCAAATTCAGTGCAGAGAAACTGGACAAACTGTTTCAGTTGAGATCGTTCCTGAAAAGCTCTATTCATGTTATCAAAAATATATAATCCTCGGCCAGTCTTATTCTGAATGAGAGTAACGAGAATAGCATGCCCTCCCTCTTCGGTATCAACCGTACAAATAAAATGCATCACCAGAGTTCGACCAAAACGGCTGTCAAAAGCTTCTCTAATTTTACGTAGAGACGTATCTCCTCGCGATTGCAGCGCATTATCTTCTGCAGCTTCAATGGCATGCTGACCTGCTCCATAAGGAACATAGTAACGGGTAGCGGTCTCAAAAAATACATGGATTTTCCCTTTTCGTATACCGAGGTTGCATACGTTTTTCATGCGCAAATAGTCTCGCGCTAATTTGCTTGTTTTGGCAGTTGATACCGCTCCTTTCGGCTTGATTCTATGTTCATAACAGAAAGCCGAACAGGTCTCTCGAAAAAGATCATAAAAAGAATAAGGAGATTTTACCCGACATACCTGCCCAAGATTAAGGGCATTAAAAAGCGCATTAAAACTGCAGCTAAAATCATTTAATTGCGTAGATTTTATATAATAGACGGCCTTTGGTGAAAGGCTTTGAGGCACTTGTAGATATGCTGATTCTCGGTATGCCGACACTGAATAAAGAGAACTGTTTAAAACCGCGGCAGCAAGAACGCTCAGTATAATTTTTTTCATAACCCCACCCAATTAATTTACATTATAATATTATAATTATAACTAAAAAGAGGCATTTCTTCAACCAGTCTTACCGGGAGATAAATTCCACCTAAAGATTCGAGCAAAAACTGGGACTTACATGACCGAGGTCCATTCGGTCACATATACTTATAAAGTTTTCGGAGTCATGACTGCTTACTCTCCAACAACCCTTCGATTTTTACGCTTACAATGTCTTGTTCCCTTGTTCTTGGCAAAAAACTTTCAATGATTCGGGAAGATATATTGGCAGTTTTTCCGTGCGCTCAATTAGCATTTTATTTCCCTTTTCATAAAGAGGTTAAACACGGGAAGCAGTTTCTCTCGGAGCAAGTATCAGAGGTTCTGATTTTGCCTATTTTGGATGATGATATCTCCTCTCCTGTGGGTAAACAGCAACATGAGCTATTCCTCATCGATTTGCCCTATGCAAGGCTATATCACCAACATAATTATTAAATGTTGGACGGAAAAACGTCCGATGCTTGACAAATTTCCTTCGGAAAGTGACAAAGCATTATGAAAAAATACATTCATAGGTACACCTCTTAAATATTTCCTGAGCCAATGTTGTCTTGCCTGATTGCCGAGGTCCTAAAAAGAACAACAACGGGAAATTTAGCATATTCTTTAATTTTGCTTTTTAAATCTCGCTTAAACATCGGCTTTTTCTCCTCAGGACTTGTGCGATTTCGTTTCTAAATTTCAAAATCGCACAAATCTGCCGCTAACCAATATCCTTATATGCCTTTCTCAATCGTTCTTTTCTCGATTTTAATGAAAATTTCCCGGCAACACTTTTCATCAGATACCAAAGTGTTTTTTACCGCAGGGCTTAAAAAATAAGTACAATCTTGATTTTATGACGAAAAATAAGCGAAACTTTATGAATAGGCTACTATCTGCCAAAGAAAGGATTTTATGAAGCACATACTTTACTCGCTCATGTTGGCGCTAGCGACAGTCTCTCTCGTCGGTGCCGGAGCGAACTTACGATTACCGAAAAACAATGTAAAAAAACACCTAAAAAAATTACGCGGAACGTGCGTGCCCTCTGCTATTTGCCCCAATGATATTGATAGAGGTGGCTTTGAAATAACGAAACCGGGGGTGTACTGTTTAGCAAAACCAACATCTTTTACGCCAGAAAATCAAAACTTAGCTGCAATTTCGATAAACGTTCCAGGCGCGGGAGATGTTGTTATCGATCTTAATGGAAATACGCTTTCTCAAGATAACACCACGGCGAATACAAATGGCATTGTCGTCAACGGCCAAACCAACGTTATTATAAGAAATGGTTCCATTAGCAATTTCACGAATAATGGCATTTTAGTACAAAACAATGGCGGCACGTTGAGCGATCAAATAATCCTTGAAGATCTTAATATTTTTCAGTGTGGAACAGCAGGAACCTCTCAAGTTGTAAATGCAGGGGTCGGTGGCATTGTCATACTTAACTCAACAAACATCTCTCTTGACAATGTAAATGCCCGAGAAAATTTTGGTGTTGGGGTTGGATTGAGTGGCGTTAATAACTTCTTTATGAATGATTCTCACTGCGACTTTACACAAGCGGCAAATTTTGGCTCCCCATTCTTCCTTACTGCAATTGGATTTAGCGCAATTGTAGACGGACCCTTTATTCTTTTCGGCCAAAAAGATCCACAAAAAACATTGTCCGCCCGCTCGAATCCATTTATAAATCCTTCAAATAATCTTTTTATAACTAACTGCTCCTTTAATGGAGCAACTGCTCCGAATAGTGCATTTGGCGCTATCGCAGGGAATTTGACTACCCCTCCTACAACTCCGCCAACTCCCTCACAAAATAGAGCGCGTAACATCATCTTTGAAAATTGCGTAGCCAATGATATTTCAACTACAGCGCCTTTTTTTCCTCTTGGATTCGCCGAAGGCATTACGGTATCAGCCGATAATGTCCTCATTAAAAATTGTGTCGTTGATAATTTATCCAACTCTGCTACGGGCCCCATAAATCATATTGTTGGTCTCGAAGTGGCCGTTAGTACTAATGCTACCATTGAAGGCTGCACAGTTTCGAATGTTTACGGTCAAGCGCTGTACGTTAATGCTTTTGATATCGAAGGATTTGGTACGAATATTACCTTCAAAAATAATGGTGCTTATAATGTACTTAATACTCTCACAACGAATACGGTAATACCTGCTTCTTATGCCGCTGGATTTGCTACCGAAAAGAACTTAGAGGTAGGATATACTTTCCTCGGGCAAGGGGTGGTTGTTGACTCATGTATTGCTCAAAACGTGCATGCGCAAAATCCTGCAATAACAACTGCTGCAGGTATCTTTGTAAGCGGTGAACAGAATATTCTTGTTCAAAATTGTGTAGCCAATAACAATGATATTGGCATTCTCGTCTCAGATTATATTGCCTCTACCATTTCGCCTGGAGCCACACTAATTACCCAAAACAGCATTTTCGCAAATAATGTTGTAGAGAACAACCTCATTGCGGGCTTTTGGGATCAGACTGACCCGGTTGTCACGCCTCCTCCTATGCCACCTGTTCCTCCCGTTTCTAACAATGCATATTATGGCAATAGTGCTCGCTCAAATGGGCCAAGCGGCTTATTTAACTATAAAGGAACAATATTCCCAACTCCACCGACTGCGGTCGGGTGCACACGATGCAATCCGGTAGCGGGCACAACACCTATCCGTTTATGGGATGTTAAAACGAAAAGCCTCTGCCCATGCAATTCGAATGGTGTAATGGGTGATAAGCTTGATAACCTAGATATTCGTCCGTAAGATAATCAATTGCACAGGGAGCTTCGCTCTCTGTGCTTACTATAAAAATGTCTTAAAAATCATAGCTCGACAATTGACGTACGGGGATGTCCTTCTAACAATGTGATCTTGTTCCTTGAAGTCTCATCAATGTTTTGGCAAGTTTGCTATATGTGAAAGTCCTTGCCCTTATCCCTTCTAAAACCGTCCGCTTGCATGGGTGATTAAGATCACCTATAATACTAACAAAAGCAAATACACGAAAGTGTGAGATGAAAAAATTAGTTCCCATAGGCATATCCGATTTTAAAGAGCTCAAAAGCGGTAACTACTATTATGTAGACAAAACCATGCTTATCAAAGATGTTTTTGAAAGCGGAAAAGCAGTTTTGGTTACACGTCCTCGTCGTTTTGGCAAAACCCTAAATCTTTCTATGCTTCGTTATTTTCTCACATCGGATAGTAATAATGCTGATCTTTTCGTTGACACGCAGATTTGGGCACATGAATCTTACAGAGATTTACAAGGACAATTTCCCGTTATTTTCATCACTTTTAGAGACATTACTCAGTCAACCTATGAGAACATGCTAAAAAAAATTGCGTATGCAATTGCAGATGAGTTTGAAAGGTTTTCATATTTAGTGGAGGGTGACATTCTTAAGCCCTACGAAAAAGAAAGATTCAATCGCATAAGTGCAGAACAGTCTACAATAATTGATCTGGGCAGCAGTCTCGCATTCTTAGTAAAAATGCTTCATAAATTTCACAAGAAAAAAGTAATCGTTCTTTTAGATGAATACGATGTCCCCTTGCAGACTGCCTACATGCATGGATTTTATGATGAACTAATTCTGTTCATGAGAGAACTTTTAACAGGTGTCTTCAAAGATCAAGTAATGCTGGAAAAGGGTTTGACGTACTCCACATCAATAAATTGAGTGGATTCTTTCTTGCAACTCCAAGCTTCTCGCTCTTCATTGTTGCAAGCTACATATCATATGAGCATTATATCTCATTGATATGGGGGACGCCATAACCCCGACTACGGGGTTTTCACCCCGATACTTTTTCCAGATATTAATCGCACCAACGCCATCTCTATGGTATTTGAATCCACATTCGCAGGAATAATTTCTGTTTCTTGGCTTATTTCTTTTGCCACAGACGACGCATTCTTGTGATGTGTATGCTTCATTTTCTAAGACTACCCGCATACCATAACCTTCAGCCTTATAGCTGAGCATGCGTCTAATGATACCATGGGGCATTTGGTGTATTTTCTGGTTTGTCTTTTTTCCTAAATCATTATCTAGTCTTATATCACGCAAATCACCAATAACAACTTCCTGCACCCCGCTTTCATAGAGGATGGAGATCGTTTTGCTTGTTTGCTTACGCGCAATATCCAGGAGTTGATTATCCAGGGGCTTAAGTTGTTTTCTTTTTGATTGTGTTAATTTGTTATACCTCCTTGATCCTTTCGTTGTTCTGCTTAAAAGTGAAGATAGCTCACCAATTATCTTATTTCTGAAACGTCTTTTTGATCTTGCCTCCCTGCCATTAACAATGATAACTTTTTCTCCATCATAGATTACCATAGGATGGACTTCTCCTAAATCAATTGCTGCAACTTTATTTCCTTTCGGCTGCGAATGAGGTTCAACTTTGTATATTGCACGCAACTCATACTACTCCCCATCAAATCCTATCTCGACTAGGATAGGAGCCGACCATCGCCAAGGGATCCTAAGCTCCTTGTTTCCTCTGCCATTTGAAAGAATAAGCAGGCCATCAACAACTTTTATAGCACTTTTTTTCCACTGAATCTTGTAAAATTTACGCCTTCTCTTCGGTGGCTTTGCAGAAGGATCTATTTTGCGACGAGTATTATATGATTTAAAATTAGCATAAAATGATTGAACCACCGCGTCAGCACTATGCGCATGTAACTCTTTAGAGTTTTTTAATCGCATCATGCTTGAGTCTTTTAAAAAAATTCCTTTCCTTCGAACCGTACGCCAAAAAAAAGTAAGCACTTCAGAATACAACCGACCACTGCTTATTGCCAATTGGTCGAGCTCAACAGAGTTTCCTAATTTTAACTTTCTGGCGTAATACATTTTTTTGGTTCCTAATATATTGTTTAATTATCTCTAAAGGTGCACCGCCAACAGTAGCTATAAAAGAGCTATTGGTCCATAAAGTTGGCAGCCTCCTCAGCTCAGGAAAACTGTTTCTCATTATCCGTGATGATCTTTCCTTTTTAAGCTTGATTACTTTCTTAACTCCGTATTGAGGATCAATCTCGATTAGAGCATGAATGTGATCTGGCATCACTTCAAGTTCTATAAGTGAGAACTTGCTTTCTCCGGTGACTTGATAAAGAATTTCTTTTACTTTTTGATCGATAGTTGGTAACAAAAAAGCCTTGCGGTATTTTGTACACAAACCACCATGATATTTGCACGAATAGACAGTGTTATTATTTGCTTTAAAGCTACTCATTATTTTCATATGCGCAGCTTAGCATTAATTTTTATTTAAAACAAGCATGATGGCTGCTTTACCCCATATTTGAAAAAAGGGGCCTGCAGCAGCCATTCCGGTCAATATTAAAATGCATATCGCATAACGGAACTCGCGATGTATATTGGGTAAATACAAGTCATAATTTTTTTCTTAAAAAACTTATCGGCTCTTCTTCTGCAACAACAAAAAGTGATCTAATGCAGCTTTTTAATGGTCAACCGGTGCAACATGCTATTCAAGAATCAATTGTTTTTCAAGATCTTGAAAAACCTTCCGATCTGATTTGGAGTTTATTACTGTTTACTGGTTACCTGACACATACCTCATGTCACTTTAGCAAGGGAAAGAAACAATGCAATCTTATTATTCCTAATCAGGAAATAGCATCCTTATATGAGGAACTCATAACCGACATTTTTAAAGAATCTATGCCAGGGGCAGAAGCACAAGCACTGCTCTCTGCAATCGTTAAGGGAGATACCGAAATTTTTTCAAACCTTCTTCAAAGTTTTGTTTTAAATAGCATGAGCATGTTCGATGTACCTGATTCTGAACCAGAAAGAAGTTACCATCTTTTTGTACTCGGTATGCTTGTTATGCTTAGAGACCAGTATGAAGTTACTTCAAACCGGGAAGAAGGTTTAGGTAGATATGATATTGCAGTCGTACCAAACGCCTCAGACAAACCAGGAATAGTTATCGAATTTAAGAAAGTATGGACTGAAAATGAGAGTTTGGAAACAGCCGCTCAAAAAGCACTTGATCAGATAGTGCAAAAAAAATATGCAGCATCCATGCTTTCAAAAAATTTGCCATCTGTTATTGCTTATGGAATTGCCTTTAAGGGAAAGAATATTCTTGTGAAATCTCTCATGCTTTCTAAGAACTAACGATAAGCAAAATATGCAATCTCCACCTCATGAACATGGCCAGAAACGAATCTTAAAATAAAGTAGGGATCAAAAAACGTTTTTGTCTCAGGTTTAATGAATCAGGCCAGCGATTTGCAGAAAAAAAAGGAGCCTACTATACTCTTTATGACATCCCTTTCAGCAAAAAGAATCAGCAAGGAGAATCATGAAAAAAATATTTGGCACCCTGTTGCTTGGCGTACTTGCTTTGATTGCTATAGTGTGGGTTCGCAGGACAAGCGACTACAAGGCTTTAGAAAAAACGCTTATCGTAGGAACAACCGCAGACTTTCCTAATTTTTCCTTCAGGGATAATGAGAATGTCATAGTAGGATTTGATATAGACGTCGTGAAAGAAGTGGCTAAGAGACTGTCCATGGATATTGATTTACAAGATAGACCCTTCGGAACTCTGTTACCTCAAATGGAGCTTGGACAGATTCATGTTATTGCCGCAGGAATATCTCCTACTGAAGAACGAGCAAAACGTGTCAATTTTACCAAACCATATCTCACTGCCAATCCCTTACTTGTAGTAACACTTGCAAAGAATCCAAAGATCGCGAGTCTCGAAGACTTGAAAGGTAAAGATGTTATCGTTAATACTGGATACGTGGCTGATCTCTATATGTCAAAAATCCCTGAAGTTAAGTTAATTCGCCTTGCAAAAGTGGCAGACGCTATCAATGCACTTGAGCATGGAAAAGGATTTGCTTTTGTAACAGCTACGTACTCGCTAAAACCATATATTAAAGAAAAAGAAAAGGCAGAAAGCTTCAATTATTTCCCTATTAAAGAAACTGACGAAGAAAGCGCGCTGGCAATTTCAAAGAAGTTACCACCCGAATTTGCCGCAAGTGTTCAAAAAATCCTTGATAGCATGCAAGCAGATGGTACTCTTGATGCCCTCAAGCAAAAATGGGGTCTGGCGTGATTGACAGTGAGTTTATTAGCCGTGTCCTTCCTCAACTTCTTGAAGGAGCTGGTATCACTCTCATTATTGCGCTCAGTGCAGCCACTATCGGGTTTGTTGGTGGAACATTTTTGGGAATTGCTCAAACAAGCAAATCTCTCCTTTTACGTACCACGGTAACTATTTTTGTAACAGTTATTAGGGGAACACCACTCATTCTTCAGATCATGTTTTTTTGGCTCATGCTGAGCAGCCTAGGGATTTTTATTTCGGCACTGAGCACCGCTATTTTGGCGATTGGTATCAATAGCTGTGCTTATATCAGCCAAGTAGTGCGTTCAGGCATATCTTCTGTCCCTCGTGGTCAAATCGAAGCTGCTCAAACATTGGGGTTAAGCAAATATAATATCACACGGTACATTGTACTACCTCAAGCGTTAAGAATCGTTATTCCAGCATTGGGCAATGAGTTTGTAACGCTTATTAAAGAATCAAGTTTGGCATCAACTATTGGTGTTTTAGAATTATATATGAGAGGCGGTATAATTGTTTCTCAGGCTTTCAATGCACTTACGGTATATGCCCTTGTAGGACTGATATATCTGGCGATGACTTCTGTCTTATCATTAATTATTTTAAAAATTGAACATTCATTAAATCAACATGCTTGAAATTAAAGATCTGTCAAAGAAATATAACAATAAACTCGTCCTGAAAGACATCTATCTTGCCGTAAATGCAGGAGAGATAGCATTTCTTCTTGGCTCATCAGGAGTTGGTAAATCAACACTTTTACGCATTTTAAGTGGACTTGAAACCTACAATAGTGGGACGATTCTGCTCCAAGGAAAACCGCTTGAAAAGCAAAACCATGCTGTCGGCATGGTGTTTCAGCAATTTAACCTGTTTGAGCATATGACGGTTGAACGCAATATTACTTTCCCGCTCGAAAAAGCAGCAAAAAAAAATCCTGAGGAAGCACATGCTATTGCTCACAAGCTTCTTGAAAAATATGGGCTCGGCGATAAGGCGCATTTGTACGTGAGTCAGTTATCGGGTGGCCAAAAACAGCGCCTTGCTATCGCACGAACTCTGGCACTCAAGCCCCACGTCATTTGCCTTGACGAGCCTACGTCTGCACTTGATCCTCTGCTTACCAATTATGTTGCTCAAGCGATCCAAGATCTTGCGCGTGAAAAATATATTGTCCTCGTCGCTTCGCATGATACAGCCTTGCTCAAATCACTTGATTGTACCATTTATCTTATGGATGGCGGCGCTATCGTTCAGACAGCACCTTCAAAAGAATTCTTCCATGATGAGAATAAATATCCGCTCATTAAACGCTTCGTAGAAGGTACCTGAGCTCAACAACGTAATCCTATGTACTTCAAAACAAAAGTTTTCTTTAGAAAAATAAGAAATACCGCTATTTGACGCACCAGAAAATTCCCGGCAAAACGCTTGACTTTCACTAGGTGGCCTGCTAGTCTTCAATGAAAGTTTTAGAAAATGTCCCTAAACGAACAGTACTCAAGGTATTGTTCACCCCCCTAACCCTTCAGCTTACTAAGTTGAAGGGCTTTTACTTTCTTAAGGTGAGAACAAGCTCCGATCCTAGCTCATTTTTTAGAATAACCTTTTCATTGGTGATACTCATTACCTCAAAACCTTCGACACGATCATTGAGAAATACTTTCTTGCATGTCCCTTTCACTCGTATAACCGCAAAATATTCTGCTCTATAGCTGCCATCTTTTCGTGCCTTTCCCAGAGCGACGCAGGTAAAGGTGATCTTTGTTGGTACAAATGGATCCCTGACAGCTGAGATCTGCAAACTGCAGCAGATAATAGGTAAAATTCTTTTCTTCATGAGTGCCTCTTTTCTAACAGGTTGATCTCCAGGAAACAGACGAGCTCATTATTCACTTTTTTCAGCTCACAGTTCCGGCATAAGAGCACTGGTCTGCGCTCATAGAGTTTTTTAAGGAAACGTAGTATATCTTCAAACGAACCTGAGAAAGTAATTTTATAGGTATAGATGATAAATGAGCATAATAATTCTCTTTTACTCAAGACTGAGGAATTCTTGGTTAAGCCCAATTGCTCAATCAGCGTGAGCATCTGAGCAAAAAGATCACTGACAGATACCGTAAGCTGGGAAGAAACCTCTTGTACATAGTCCCTAAGCTCGTGCACTTTCTTAACCAATGATCTAAAGCGCCCGATTCTTTTTTCAAGCGAGGATTTCTCTTCTTTTAGCTGTAAAATTTCTTGTGTGATTGTCCCGGTAGTTCTGATAAGAGGAATATACCACCAGCTATACCAACAAAAACCAACACTAAGAAAGATAAAAAATGGAATACCATAGGCTGCGAACGGAGAGGCTTCCGCGGTGAACACTTTAGGGAGCACTTTCATGTAATCCTACAAACATTATTTTATTTATGTCTTCAGATCATACACGTATGATGCTGTAAAGACAAGATCCAGTGCAAGCTTAGAAAAATTTAAAACTGAAATAGTGTTGTAGATTAATTAGAATCCTGGCTTAGTCCACTCAAGAGGCTCGACACAGGTGTTGCCTACGCGAAGTTCCCAGTGAAGATGGTAACCAGTGGCATATCCTGTTTTTCCGAGTGTACCAATGGGGTTACCCTTTTTGATTTTTTCTCCCACTTCAATAGGACCAAAGGTATCTAAATGGAAGAACAGCGAAAGAATTCCATAGCCGTGGTCTATAATGACGGTATTGCCACTATGGGCGTAACGATTTTTAAGGACAACAATGCCATCTGCTGGTGCCCATACAACAGTCTTTGGCGTCGCAAAAATATCTACTGCCTTGTGCTGCTTAAGGCCTCGTTCTTGCATTGCTCGAATTGCGCCAAACTCACTTGTTATCTGCTTTGCATCAGTAATCTCGACTGGAGTGATGAAGCCTCCAGACCATAATTTTTGGCGAGGAGATTTCTTTGTAAGCTCCTCTATCTCTGCCTCAAGCTGCTTTTCTGGGAGGCCTGCTTCGTTTTCGGCTTTCATTTTCTCTTGATTGAGACGAACCGTCTGTTTCTTAAAGGGAAATGAGACGACATGAAACTTGCCATTCAAAACAAGGGTATTGCCTACCTTATCGATTACATCCACAGTATATGGATACTCATTAGGTACCTCTTCACAGTCAATCGGCACATAACATTCGTATATATGCCCTCGTTGGGATTCAGCAAAGCACGGATAGGTTTTCGAGAGCGTCTTGAGGGTTGCCTCTTTTATTTCCTTGTTTGTTTCAAATTTAACGTGGAGCGTTCTACCCTGTGAGATCCTCGCATCAGTTTCATTTTTTGTCAGGCTGGCATGTAAAGGACTATTATCTACATAAAGAGGAACCGTCTGGGTCGTACTTTTTTTATTGTAGGCCGCATTTTCTGCTTCTATAAATAATGTATGTGGTCCGTCGCCTAAGTCCTGTGTATCGATCTTGACCGGATAATCTACTGATTTTTTTCCAATTTTGGCTCCCTTTACCACAGATTTATCATCGAAGCGTATAGTCAAAGTCCCTACCTTATAGTCATCGTGTGCCTTGACACTAAATGAAAGATAACCGGCATAGGTTCCCTCAGGAATAAGCCCTACGACATCAATTGTCGGGGTTGATTGAATGGTATAATACTGATAGGTTGTCCAGCCAATGTAGCTGGCAATGAGTGCTACAAGCGCAAAACTTAAGAATTTAATATATGAGAGCATAGAGTTTTCCATTCACATTAATGCACATTATAACTATAACTATTTTTCAAAGTTTCGCAAATCTGGCTCATTGTATCAATTTATATACAAATGGTCATTCTTGTGGTATACTAGGTGAGCAAAAACAGTAGGAACAGAAACATGATACCAGAGTATATTAGGCAGTTACCTAAACTACCCGGCATATACGTATTTAAGGATCAAGACAGTGGCATTATTTATGTGGGCAAGGCAAAAAGTCTCAATAATCGGGTACTGTCTTACTTTCGCAAGCAGAATGCGGACTGGAAAGTCCAAGAGCTCATAAAAGAGCATGCATGCGTTGAGTATATCCTTACTAAAAATGAGATCGAGGCCCTTCTTTTAGAAGCACAGCTTATTCGAACCTATAAGCCCAAATATAATGTGCTCCTTAAAAGCGGGAATCCCTTTGTCTATATTTTGATTACTCCGGATGAACTGCCCATAGTAAAACTCGTTCGTCAAAAGAAAGAACGGGGAACCTATTTTGGGCCATTCCTTTATAAACAGAAGGCCCGCTCTGTCTATGAGTTTCTTACACGTACCTTGCGCTTGCGTCTCTGCGCGAACCGTATTGAGCAAGGATGCCTTGATTTTCATATGGGGCTCTGCGCCGGAAACTGTTTAAGTACTTTTAATCCACAAGATTATAAAGTCAGGATCGAGATTGCTCAACGACTGCTTGAGGGAAACTATAAGGCCTGTGAGGCGCTTTTATTTTCTCAAATACATGAATATAACAAGAAAATGGAGTTTGAAAAGTCAAAAAATCTGAGCAGCTATCTTGAAGATCTGCAATCGATTTTTGCAACGCTCAAAACTGGCTTTTCTCAGACAAAGTACGTCAAAGATATTTCGGCTATAACCACACCACTTACTGCCAAGATTGAACGACCACTTGAAGGACTCAAAGAACTTAAAAAGATGCTCGGTCTTAAAAAGGCTCCTGAAACACTCGATTGCTTTGATATTTCTCATTTTCAAAGTAGATATTTAGTTGGTTCCTGTGTTCGTTTTAAATATGGCGCTCCTGATAAAAATAAGTTCAGGCGATTTAAAATAAAAACGCTCACCCAACAAAATGATTATGCAGCATTGGTAGAGATTGTTTCACGAAGATATAGAGATCAAGAAGAGTTGCCTGATATAGTCCTTATCGATGGCGGAAAAGGACAGCTTAATGCCGTTAAAGATCTTTTTCCACAGACAATCTTTTTAAGTCTCGCAAAAAAAGAAGAGCTTTTGTATACGCCTGCGCATCCTGAGGGCACTCATCTTGATCCACAAAGCAATGTAGGCCAACTCCTCATGTGCTTACGCGATTACGCGCATCATTTTGCGGTCTCCTACCACAAAGTCCTTCGGTCAAAGAATATACTCTGAGCCGTTTTTATGCTATACTACCAGCGTTTTGCCAGAGGGTAATTCCATGAATCCAGAACTTTTTTCGACATCTCTTCAAGAGCTTTTTAACGCAGGTATCGCTCTGGCTCAAGAGATGAAAAATCCTACATTACAGCCACTTCATCTGTTGGCAGCTTCTTTGAATAATGAGTTCTGTAAATCTTTTTACACAGTGCTCGACGTAAATACATCTGAGCTTACAAAGCTTACTTTGAGAGAGCTCCAGAAGCTGCCTACGGTGCAAGGTGGCCAGTTAAGCAGCGATTATACACTTGAAAATTTTTTTAATGAGTGCGAAAAAGAAGCAGAATCATTAAATGACACCTACATAACTCTCGAGCACCTCTTGTTAGCATTTGCTCAAACAAGTTACCTGCCACCAGAGATTCGCTCCTTTTTAAAGCAATCAGGGTTTTCAAAGAAAGCAATTTTAGAACACATGAAAATAATACGTAAGGGAAAAACAGTGAAAGAAAAAAATGCAGAAAAGCAGTATCAAATGCTTGAAAAATATTGCCTGAATGTCACGGAACGGGCACGGAATGGAATTCTCGATCCGGTCATAGGCAGGCACGAAGAAATTCGCCGCGTCATTCAAATTCTCTCGCGGCGTACCAAAAATAACCCTGTTCTTATTGGTGAACCCGGTGTTGGTAAGACTGCCATCGTTGAAGGTATCGCGCAACGAATTATCAACAATGACATTCCTGAAAGCCTTAAAAACCATGTCATTTATGCACTCGATCTTGGCCTGTTAATCGCAGGTGCTAAGTATCAAGGTGAGTTTGAAGAGCGACTCAAGGGCGTTCTTAAGGAAATTGAAGAAAGCTCTGACACAATCATTCTCTTTATCGATGAGCTCCATATGCTCGTAGGAGCGGGAGCAACAGGTGGTGGTATGGATGCCTCAAATTTACTCAAGCCTCAACTTGCACGGGGTATGCTCCATTGCATCGGTGCTACAACTTTAAAGGAATACAAGAAGTATATTGAAAAAGATGCTGCTCTTGAACGACGCTTTCAAAAAGTACAGGTGCAGGAGCCGACTATTGAGGATGCACTTTCGATTTTGCGTGGTCTTAAAGAGAAATATGAGATTCATCATGGAATCCGCATCAAAGACCAAGCGCTGGTGGATGCGGTGCTGCTCTCAGCAAAAAACATTCCTGACAGGTTCCTCCCTGATAAGGCGATAGATCTTATTGATGAAGCGGCCGCCATGGTAAAAATGGCAATCGATTCACAACCTGAGGAGCTTGATCAACTTGAGCGTAAAATTCGTCAGCTTGAGATTGAAAAGGTTGCACTCAGCAAAGAAGCCGAAAATGATGTCAACAAAAAAAGGCTTCAGGAACTGGAACAAGAACTCTCTTCACTCAAGGAAAAGTTCCAAACACTTCTCAACCAGTGGAAAGCAGAAAAGACTCCGCTTGAAGCGATAAATAAGATCAAAGAGCAGATCGAAAGTGCTCAGCAGCAGTTTATCCAGGCAGAGCGTGAGGGAGATTTTGCTAAGGCTTCAGAAATTAAATATGGAAAGCTCGTAAAACTTAATCATGATCTTGAGCACGAGCAAGAAAAACTTAAGAGCTTGAAAACACATCTCATTAAAGAAGAAGTCGATGAACACGATATTGCTTCAGTACTCTCACGATGGACCGGCATTCCTGTCGAGAAACTACAAACAAGTGAGATGCAAAAACTCCTTGATATGCCACGTATATTAAAAGAACGTGTAATAGGGCAAGATGAGGCTATTGAGGTAATTAGCCATGCCATTCAGATGCATCGGACCGGCCTTACTGATCCTAATAAGCCTATTGGCTCATTCCTCTTTCTTGGACCTACTGGAGTCGGTAAGACTGAAGTCGCCAAGACACTTGCTGACTTTCTCTTTGATGATCCTAAAAAGCTCGTGCGCATCGATATGTCTGAATATATGGAAAAGCATGCAGTAGCACGTCTTATAGGCGCACCTCCTGGCTATGTCGGCTATGAGGAGGGAGGACAATTGACTGAGGTAGTACGTCGTAATCCTTACAGCGTTGTTCTTTTTGATGAGATAGAAAAGGCACATCCTGATGTGTTCAATATTTTTCTGCAAATTCTCGATGAAGGGCATTTAACTGATGGCCAAGGAAGAACCGTCTCTTTTAAAAACTGCATCATTATTATGACGTCTAACATCGGTTCTGATCTGATTCTTCAGGCCCACGAACTGTCTGATGAGGTAAAGCATCAAATTGAACAGCTCCTTCACCGGCATTTCAGACCGGAATTCTTAAATCGTATTGATGCTATCGTCTTCTTCAAGATGCTGACACACAAGGATGTCATTCGTATAGCAAAATTACAACTTGCTGATCTTAAAGAACGTCTTGAACAAAGAGGTATTGCTTTGTCTGTTTCTCCCGAGGCGCTCGATAAGATCGCGACACTCGGCTATGAAAAAGAGTTTGGCGCACGGCCGTTAAAGCGTGCAATCCAGCAGTACATTGGTGTACCGGTATCACAATATCTGTTAAGACATCCAAATGCTTCTGAAATTGCAGTGACTGTAAAAAATGATGCCATAGCAGTAGAGACTGCAACCGAGCATTGATTAACCTTAGGAGAATAAATAAGTTATGCTTTGAGCTGCTCTTTAAGTACGTCACGCGCACTGCGAACTATTTGAACAAGTTTTGCTTGTGGACGAGTAATCCCGAAGCTCTGAAGAGCTCGCGCTAACTGAGGGTCTCTGATTTTTTTATCGAGACTCGTATAATTTTCATTAACGTCTTTTGCATAAATTCGCGCAACTGGATCGGTCATTAACTGTTCTGAACTTTCAACGCGCGGAGGCGGCTGAGTAAATCCAAGAATTGCATAGGCAGGTGAACTTGGGGTCAACGTTTTGCCTTGCAAGACACCGATGGTTTCGTATAATACTTCCTTTTCCCTTTCTGGTGTGTAGCGTCGCGGCACCACCCTTTCGACATCGCCTTCAAAAACAACTTCTTCGGGTCCCGGAATAATAACAATTTCAGGAGGTTGGAATCCCCATCCGGTAAATAAATTCCACTGAGACCTAACAAATATCAAAGCAACATCAGCATCTAAAAGTGTCAATTTTGTTTCTAATGCACGTGCCGGAATTTCAAGCTTCGTGCCCCCACCTTCCCGATATGAAATTTCAAGACTCTTTAACATATCCATATTTTGTTCGGTTATCGTGTGTTGCTCCTTAGGAAATACAATGGCCTTCATCGCGTATTCACCATTAGTAAGTATACGGTTTACCGCAATGGGATAATCGGTCTCATTGACAATAGTCAAGTCTGCATATCTAAAAAGCTTAACTGGAGCATTTTGAAGCGCATGCAAAATACGCCTGAGAGCAAGAGGCCCCATACCCTCAATAAAAAAAGGAACTGCCGAAAAAGTGAACAGTAAAAAAATCTTGGTTTTCATTCAATCACCCTACTTGTATTTATTCTATTTATAAAAAGACTAGCAAAAATTCACTGCTTTTTTCAAGAATTATACAAATGGGAAACCTAAGAGCCTTCTTCTGTCTTGATGGGACCTTGAGTCAGACCACGAATGAACTGGTAGATGTAGGGATTTTCTGATTCCCAGATGGTGCGAGCATCACCAAAGAATTTGATTTCACCATCATGAAGAAGTGCAACATAATCGACATATTTAAATATTTCCGTGTCGTGACTGATCACCACAGAGGTAACTTTTAAACCATTTTGCATATCATACATAAGTTCATGTACTACATGAGAAGTTATAGGGTCAAGACCAGTGGTCGGCTCATCATAGAGAATAATAGATGGATTGGTGATGAGTGTACGGGCAATACCCACCCGTTTTCTCATACCGCCTGATAGTTCAGATGGATACCGAGATAAAATATCTTGACTCAAGTGAACAAGAGTAAGCTTTTCTTTAACTATTGGAAGAACATCCTTTGTAGGAACACCCTTTTCGAGCATAGAAAGGCCTACATTTTCAAAGACGGTCAACGAGTCAAGAAGTGCTGCAAACTGAAACACATAGCCACACGTACGAAAGAACTGCGCTCGTTCCCGTTCTGAAAGATGAGTAACTTCATTGCCGTCGACAATGACAGAACCAGTAGTTGGTTTTATAAGACCAATAATCGTCTTTAAAAGGACCGATTTGCCTTCGCCTGATTTGCCAACTATGCAGGTCATTTTCCCCTGAGGAATTGTTAGATTAACCCCCTTAAGAATAAAGCGGTCGTCAAATCGTTTAGTGAGATTCGTAATCGTGATCATAGCCCGGCCTTGAAGAGCAGCGCACTTAAAAAGTAATTCGCAATTAAAATAATGATGCACCCAAGTACAACGCTCTGAGTAGTGGCTTTGCCAACACCTCGTGCACCACCATGGGTATAAAAACCTTTAAAACAGCCTATAAATGCCAGCACAAAGCCAAAAAAACTTGATTTGATAAGACCCCCAACTATATCCCCTAACATGAGATAGTTTTTGATATTCGTTATATATGTTTCAGGATTCATTAATAGGGTAGAACGGCTATACAAATAGCCACCCACGATACCAAAAAACATAGCAAACATCGTTAAAAAAGGTAAAACAAGTGTTCCCGCTACAACGCGAGGCACAATTAAATATTGATAGGGATTGATATCAAGTGTGCGCAAAGCATCAATCTGCTCGGTGATTTGCATGGACCCTAACTCAGCGGCAATTGCAGATCCTGATCTGCCAGTGACCATGATTCCGGTAAGCACAGGGCCCAGTTCTCGCGTCATACCCCATGCGACCACCACCCCGAGCATCTCTTCTCCTCCAATGCGGCTCAGTCCTGCATATGATTGTAATGCAAGCGCAACTCCGGATGATAGACTACTTAAAAAAATAATTGTACTTGAGTCGACACCAATGCGCTTCATCTGAAGAAGGACCTGGTGAGTTTTTAAGCGTGTGGTGAAAAGGGTCCTCATCGTGCGCCAAAAAAAAATGACACAGGACCCAAAATGAGTGCATACAGAGATAAACCAGAAACCAATAAGATCAATAAGGGCGACCATTACGGTTATTTTTCAGTTGATTTTTCCGCAGATTGTTGAGGTGCTTGTGTCGCAGGCACTTGTACTGCCTGAGTGCGAGCAAGACCACCCAATAATTCTGAGCCGGTAGGTTTTTTGATCATAGCAAGAATGAGTGATCCTGCCATAAATGCAGCACCAAGCCCCCAGGTAATTTTTTGAAAGAGATCCTGTCCGCCAGACCCACCAAACAAAAGTTGTGTACCACCGCCTAAGTTACCAAGTCCCATACTGCTCTTTCCTTTTTGGATGAGAACAAGTAATACAAGCAAAAAACAGAGCAGCGCAAAGACTGAAATTAATAGTCCGTACCAAATCATAAAAAGCTCCTTATTTTAATATATTTCTCAGAAAACACCTTTAGTTTAGCACGAAAGAATAATTTTTTTAAGTAGCTCGGCATCCAAACTTACTTTTCCCAATAAAAATCCATCAACTTTTACATCGGCCAAGGTTATTAACGTTGTGGGATCGACACTTCCTCCATAAAGGACCTTGAGTGAAAGATCTGGCACCTGTTCTCTACAATAGTTTCGAATTAAACTTATAATGTTAGAAAGCTCAAATGGAGGGAGCATAAGACCGGTACCTATTGACCAAACCGGTTCATACGCAACAAACAATTCTTGAAGCTTTCTTGCTTTGAGGAGCTCTAAGACTTGTTTCAGTTGCATTTCAATAATAAAGGGCGTGAGTTTCGCAACTCTATCCTGCGCGGACTCTCCAATACACACGATTGGATGGATCTGCTGCTCAAAAAGAAGACCCGCCTTTTGTACTACTCGTTCATCAGTTTCATTATGATAGCGTCTTCGATCACTATGCCCAACAATCACATACGAGCAGCCAAGTTCTTTAAGCGATAGCACTGAAACATCCCCAGTAAAAGCACCTTTTTTCTCAAACCCACAATCTTGTCCACCCCATTGCATTCTTTGTACCTTGAGAGTTTTCATATGAGGAATTGCGGTATATGAGGGACAGATGACAAGCTGATTGCCCGTTTGCGCAAGAACTGCATCCAACTCTGAAGAGTGCTCATCAAGCCATGCGACAGTTTCATCATGAGTAAATTGCATTTTCCAGTTAGCAACGATGAGTTTGCCCATCTCTCCTTTCCTTTCTAATGATATAATTCACCATAGAGGTTTTACGCTATACCGTCAATAATTAGGACTCAATTTGGTCTTTTTAATCTCACGATAAAGAGAACGTCCTGGTTTTGGATGTGAAACTGATGCGCCTCAAATTTATCAAAACCGGAAGTTTTTATTTTGCCACAACTTTAATACTAACCCTAACTTTATGCACGTGGAAAAAAATCGCATCTTGTGCTAACCTCATAACTACATGCAAGATTAAGCAAAATATGGAGTTTCATTTATGGCTGATGTTATTGAGCAAAGTACGCGGTTTCAACAATTAAGTTCGGAAGTAGGAAAAGTTGTTATTGGCCAGCAAGATACAATCATGTTTATGTTGCTGGGAATTCTCTGTGATGGCCACCTTTTACTTGAAGGAGTGCCTGGGGTTGCCAAAACAACCATGATCAAAGCTCTGACACGAGCAATGGGACTTTCCTTTAAACGCATCCAGTTTACGCCCGATCTTCTTCCTTCTGATCTCATAGGAACACTCATTTATAATCCTAAATTGCAAGACTTTGAAACCAAAAAAGGACCCATTTTTGCTAATTTAATTCTCGCTGATGAAATAAACCGGGCACCTGCAAAAGTACAAGCCGCACTTTTAGAAGCGATGCAAGAACATCAAGTTACCATTGGTTCAACAACGTTTCCTCTTGATACACCATTTTTAGTATTTGCAACACAAAATCCGTTAGAGCAAGAAGGTACCTATCGGCTTCCTGAAGCTCAGGTGGATCGATTTATGTTTAAGCTCATTATCGATTACCCAAATCAACTTGAAGAAAAAGAGATCCTCCGATCAACACGCTCGGTTGAATCGCTTGAACCGGTTCTCTCGCGAGAAGATATTATCGCAGCGCAACAGACAGTCCACGAAATGTACTGCGACGAAAAAATTTTGGACTACATAGTTTCACTTGTGTTTGCAACAAGAAACCCAGATAAGTGTGGATTAAGCGACATAAAAAAATACATCTCATACGGTGTTTCTCCGCGAGCGAGCCTTGCGTTGCATAAAGCAGGCCGTGCACATGCTTTTCTTAAAAAAAGAACCTTTGTCACCCCTGATGATATCAAAGCTGTTGCTATGCCGATATTACGCCATCGACTCATTCTCACCGTCGATGCTGAGGCAGAGTATATAACAGCTGATGGTCTTATTAAGAAAATTCTATCCACCGTACCAACGCCCTAGTGGTTCTGATACACGTCAGACAAACACTAACTCATGCTCCTTTTTTCAGCGCATGAAAAAGAGTAAGGGCATACTCCTTAATTTCAGAGAGCAATACTTTTAAAATATCATTTTAAAAGGCGCTATCGACTGCTCTGGTAACGGATCCCTACACGCACACAAATTTTACAAAAAAAAATCTTATATTAAACTTGCTTAATGGCTGGCAACAGGAATCCTATTGCCAGTTTTCAAACCGCAGAAGAGAGTTTTGTAGGATAGTCGCAATGAAGAGTCCTCTATGGATCGTCAATGGCATACTTATGGTTATTCTCATAGCCATGGTGATCTTCATCGCGTATTCATTTAAAAACATCTTCAAAAAGCCTCCTATCACTCCTATCGCCATCGCTCCCTTTGCTGCAGCAGTAAGAAAAGAGGAAGGAAAACCGAAAGATCTGCGTCTGATTTATGAAGAAAACGATCTGTTTGGGACCTACCGGCCATCAATTATGCCTGTAAAAGAAGTTGAAACCCTTCCTGTCATTCCACGGCCACCACTGCCAAAGCCAGTTATGCCACAAATTCGCCCCGTTATTCAATTTTTGGATCCGTTACCGGTAAAAATTACCGGCATCATTTTCTCAAACAATGAAGCTAAGTCTCAAGTCACGATTATGAATAACAATACACGCAAAACGGAATCGTTCCGCGTAGGAGACAAGCTTTTAGATGCATACGTATTACGTATTTTCCCTCGCAAAATCATTGTCATTCGTTCCAATGGCCAGCAAGAAACACTCTTCATGTATGCAGCTGATGCCCAAGAAGAGCTTAAAAATCTCAAGGACGTCTCCTGGAATGATGTTGTACAAAAACAAAATGAGTATTCTTACCTGGTAAGCCCTACCGCTTTTGCCACACGCATTCATTCTCTTGCACAATTCTTAGATATGCTCGATATCCTCACGGCAACAAAACAAGGAACAAGCATAGGTCTGCGTGTAGGAAGAATGGATAACAGGTCTATTGGCTACTCACTCGGCTTTATGCCAAATGACATAATTACAAAAATCAACGGGATCGCTCCTACATCAACAACCAATCGACTCAAAATCTATAATGCTCTTATGCAGCTCGATATGGGAAGCGAAATCAAGGTACAGTTCACGAGAAATGGCCAGATGACTACTTACACGTATACGCTCTTCAATCTGGCTGATATGACGGCAGCTCTTGAGTATGCTCAACAACCTGTTGTTACACCGTCGATAGTTTCGGTGCCTGCGCCTCAACTTGCACCACAAATTCCTCAAATCCCATCAATGGCTTTACCTACCGCTCTTGCACAACGACCACTCCCTCAAGCTCCGCAGCAAGGGGTAGTTCCTCCGGCTCACCCAGCAGCTGGGCCACGACAGTCGCAAAAAGGACCATTAATCCCGCCAAAAGTTTCCGTTGCACCTGCTCAACCACAAGGTGCACCCGCCGCTTCACCTAAGGCAGCGGCAGCACATAGACATGGTCCGGTAGCTCCTGTTCAGGCTCCTTCAGCCCCACAAATAGCAGCCCCTCAACCGGCGGCTCCAGCACAACCAGCAGCGCCCGTGCAAGCACCAGCTGCCGTGACACCTCCTGTAGCCCCAGTGCCTACAGCGCCGGTACAAGCAGTAGCTCCCGTGACACCTGCTGTAGCACCAGCACAACCAGTACCTCAACCTGCCCCTGCTCCACCGCAGCCAACGGCAGTACCGCAACCTACGCCACAACCAGCTGCCTCGGCGGCACAAACCGCTCTGCAAACTGAAGCAGCGCCAATACGGGAAATGAAAAGAAGAGATTATGAAGCAATGAAACAGTTTGGTGGTAAGGCAAGTGCTAATATAAATAGTCTCCTAGGAGCGCCGTCAACTACCGTGGCCTTCGGGCCGCAGCTTTCAAAAGCTCGCGTTGACCAGCTTCAGCCAGGGTTTGTAAATGCAAACTATCGGGCTACGTTAGGGGAGAGCGCTTAAGCTCACACCTTGGAATGCTTGCCAGTTCCAAGCTCTGTAATTTAGAAGTTAAACAGACTGAGGGTATAAGTCAGTGCTTCTAGAATATGCCGCCCCATAACATTGGCGAGGCAAACTTTACCCCAGTAATGGGAGATTTTTATAAAAGGTAACGTATTATGTCATACGTATTTGTGGTAAACCATAACAAACAACCCATTAACCCTTGCCATCCAGCAGAGGCTCGTATTCTGCTTGATCAAGGTAAGGCTGCCGTATTAAGGCGCTATCCCTTTGTGATAATTTTGCGCGAGCCAAGTTATTTAGATGTACGGCTGCTCAGATTAAAAATAGATCCGGGTAGTAAGGTAACAGGATTTGCTGTTGTAGATGACAATACGGGTAATGTTCTTTTTGGAGCTCATCTTAATCACAGAGGTCATTATGTTCATGAATTATTACTAATAAGAAGAGCAGTTCGCAGATCAAGAAGAAAACGTGCTACCCGTTATAGAGCTCCTCGTTTTGACAACAGAACACGGCCTTTAGGCTGGCTACCACCTTCATTAGAAAGCAGAATTGCAAATATCATTACCCTAGTTAAAAGGATAATGCACTACAGCCCGATATCAGCTATCAGTTATGAATTAGTGCGCTTTGATACACAACTTATGCAAAATCCGGAGATCTCAGGAATTCAGTATCAACAAGGCACTTTGCAAGGTTATGAGGTACGAGAATATGTCCTGGAAAAATTTGGTCGTAGATGTGCTTATTGTGAAGCTCAGAATATACCTCTTGAAATTGAGCATATTGTGCCACTAAGTAGAGGCGGAAGTAACAGGCTTTCTAACCTTACTCTTGCTTGCAGACCTTGTAATCAAAATAAAGGAAGCAAAACTGCAGAAGAATTTGGCCATCCTCATATAATGCTTCAAGCAGAGAAGCCCTTAAAAGATGCAGCTGCCATGAATGCTATGCGATGGAAGATATATAATTATTTGACCACTCTTGGTCTACCCATTGAAACAGGTACGGGCGGCAGAACAAAGTATAATCGAACTCAGCTCAATGTACCTAAAGAACATTATATTGACGCTGCTTGCGTTGGAACAAGCACGCCTTCACGGTTAAACTTTAAACATGTTAGACCATTGATTATTACAGCCACAGGCCATGGCAGTAGACAAATGTGCAAGATGGATAAATTTGGCTTTCCTCGCAGTAAAGCTAAAGAAGGGAAAAAATTTTTTGGATTTCAAACGGGTGACATAGTACAAGCGGTTGTAACGAAAGGCAAAAAGAGTGGCAGATACGATGGTAAAGTTGCTATACGTGCGAGCGGTTTTTTTAACATCACGCTTGAGGATAAAACAGCTCAAGGTATTAACTATAAGTTTTGCAAACGTGTACATACCAGCGATGGATATAGATATAATTTCTTAGGCGCTTCCTCTGCGCTTAAGGGCACAGTTTCCGCACCTTTAGGAGACGTAGAATGAAACTTCTCAAGAACAGTCTTTGTCTTCTTTTCATCTTTTTCGCGGTAAGCAGCCTCTTCGCTGCTGACGCTGAAGAAGCTGAACTGCAGGTGACCCAGTTTCCAATAGCGCCACAAGCACCAGCTAAAAAAGGTGCCCCTTTTACTCTTGTTCCTCTTGAAGAGGAGCCATCTGGTGCATTTAAAGAAGTACAGATAACACCTGCTGCAACGCAAGCACCTGAAGCCGTGAAAAAGTCTGCACCTAAACGCTCACTTACTGAAGAGCTTCCTGCGCCAAAAAAACTTCGCAAACGCAGATCAAAACGATTTGAGCCACCCACTGAATCGATGGCAGATGTACCTCTTACTGAAGAAGAAAAGAAAAAATTCCAAGAAATAATCGACACTGATACCACAGCGGCCGAACGGAAAAAAGAAGAACATAAGGCTTTCACTACCACCATAGAATCGGGTGGTATACAGTTGGGACAGTATCTTGAGCCATGGAAGGGAACGGACCCTAAAGAAAAAGTCGAAATGAACTTCGATAATAAAGAGCTCACCGAACTTTTAAAATTCTTAGCCCAAAATCTAGATATTGATTTTATCTTGGATGATGCTATCGAACCAAATCGTGCAGATGGATTGCAGCCTCTTGCAGGTACAAAGATCACCTTTAAATCGACTGTTCCGCTTACGCTGAAAGAAGCGTGGGATATTGGCTTGACCTTCCTTGAAATGGCCGGATTTTCAGTAGTGCCTTCAACGTTACCGCGAACATATCGTGTAACTGTAGCTGCGTCAACGACTAAGCCTTCCGCAAATAGGGAACCTATGCCGACATTTATAGGAACCGATCCTGAAGAAATTCCTAACACCGACGCTAAAATTCGCTATGTATACTTTGCAGAGAATGCAGATCTTTCAACAATTACACAAATCATCGAATCTATGAAAAGCGGTTCTGCAGGACCATTACTTGAAGTTCCTCAATTACGTGCGGTCATCATTACCGATAGGGCTGCTATTATCAGATCAATGATGAACATTTTAAGAGAAATAGATAGCGTCACCTTGCCTGAAACATTATCAATCATACGACTCAAACATACTGATGCGAAACAGGTCAGGGAACTTTACTATCGGCTTATTGGTAAAGACCCAACAAATCCGGTGTTTGGTCCTTTTGCGCGGCAAAGAAAACCGACCACTGTTCAGTACTTTTCAGAAGCGACACGCGTCTTTGAAGAACCATTCACTAACTCACTTATTGTGCTTGGAACGCGGGATAATATTAAAAAGTTTGAAGATTTTATTATTAAGTATATCGATAAGACGCTCGAAGTCCCTTTTTCTCCATTGCATATTATACAGCTTAAATATATTGATGCTGCTTCTATTGCAAAAATCCTTAATGATATTATTCAGAAGTTTAACTCAGATCCGGCAAATACTGCCGCAGCGCTTGTTGGTGGTGTACGAGATGGCAATAAATTCTTTAGACCAACGGTGCGCATCACTGAGGAAACGTCAGGAAACAGACTCATCATCAATGCTGATTATGAGGAGTATTTAAAAATTCGTGATCTTATCGATAAGCTTGATGTTGAGCAGCCTCAGGTTGCTATTAAGGTGCTGATTCTTAATGTTGATCTCACCAATACAAATACGCTCGGCGTTCAGTTGCGAAATACACAGTACTGCTGCAATACTACATGCAACGGATTTGATAGCGGTTTGGGTCCTAATGTCAATTTCCAGACGGGAAATCTAGGACTCGGCTTGGTCACTCAACAGCCAGCAACGGGAGCTTCACCAACATCAGTCAATGGAGCGCAGAGACTGCTTGGGAATCTTATAAATCTTGCAAATGCCGTTCAGGGCGTTTCTCCTTTTGGTGCAGGTACTACTCTTGTCACTCTCGGTCAAGACATTTGGGGCTTCTGGGGACTTTTGCAAGCACTTGAAATGTTCACGCGAGTGAGCGTCATTGCAAATCCATTTTTGATTACCACACATAAATACAAAGCCGAAATCAAAATTGGTGAAACACAACGAACAACCACCGCCCTCGTCGAAGGACAAAGAGAAGCACAAGCACAAGGTGACTTGTCTGCTGACTTGCGCGTTATCGTAACACCACAAATCAGCTATGATGATATGATTACGCTCAATGTCTATGTCGAGCTTACTCAATTTATCAATAGCACTTCGCAAACTCGTCTTTCTAAACAAGTAAGTACAGAAGCTCTTCTTGCTAATAAAGAAGTGCTCGCACTTGGTGGCCTTATCCAAGATACAATAAATGAGACAGTTAATAAGGTGCCGATCCTTGGCGATATTCCACTTCTTGGATGGTTGTTCAAATACAAAACAAAGCAAATTGACCGGTCGAGCTTGCTCATTCTCATTTGTCCTGAGATCATCAAGCCATATGAACCAGAAACGGCAGAAGCATTTACTTTCTCTAAGATCTCAGATGCGAAAGATACGCTCTTCAGGATGCATGATAGATCTGAACGAAGAGATCCGATCCATCGATGGTTCTTTTATGATCATAAAGACAAGGAACCGAGTACTATTGATAAGTTTGTTTCAACACAACAACGGTATATTGATGAAAGTCAGAAAAAAACAGCATCAGAAGCACTTGCCATGAAAAAAGGTTCACGTAAGAAAAAGGGCTTGCTTGATCTCGTGAAGACGGAACCTGAAGGAGCTCAAGCATGATAAAGAGTATTTTCTTACCCGAAAAGATCGGCTCGATGTATCTCTTTACTAAAAGAAGAGTGGGTATAGAAATAGGAACAACGTCAATCTGGGCCTGTATAGCTTCGATGCACCGGAACATACACACGATTGAAAAAGTTATTGAAGAGCCCCTTGAAACCGAATCTGGATTACCGCAAGAAACAAGAATCATTAATGCTCTCAGATCGTTAGCTCTAAAACTCGGGCCTTATGACGAACTGTGTTGTGTTATTCCGAGTTCAATGGTTATTTTTAAGGAGCTCACTCTTCCTTTCATCGGGCTCAAGAAAATAAAAATGGTAGTCCCTTTTGAAGTAGAATCACTCTTACCATTCACATTGGATAGCGCTGTCATCGACTGCATTGTTACTCATCAAGACATGCAATTAAAACAAACTGATGTGCTTATTGCCGCTGTCAAAAGAGACCTGATCGAGACCTACCGTAGATATTTTGAGTTGGCAGAAATGCCCTTACAAAAGCTCTCGATTGATCTTTTTGAACTGTATGGACTTTATAGCTTTGCAACTCCGAAAGAAACTCAAAATACCATTGCGCTGATCGATCTTGCGGATCAAACAACACGTATTGGGGTCACGAGTAACCGACAGCTCAAGCACGTACGGGCTCTGCCTAAAGGGATTGGCACTATTGTAAAAAAATTAAGCTCGCTTAATGGGAAAGATCCTGCTTCTAATCTAGAAAAATTAAAGAAGGTCGGTGTTCTTGATAGCTCAGATCCTCAATTTAGTGTGGATGCACAAAAAGCATGCGAAGACCTCTTTGCAGATATACGCTTTACCATAGAGGCTTATACCCAAAAGCTTAAAACAGGAGAACAGCTTGAAAAGATTGTTCTTACCAATATTGCCTGTGATATTCCGCATTTTGCTGAGCTTATGACAACTAAACTCGAAATCATGGTTCACCCGTTCCAGCCTAAGCAACTTATGCATTCCCCTTTTATTAAGAGCGCAGTCACGGGAATTCCTAATGGCTCGCTTATTAGCATTGGTGCAGCTCTCGAAGTTCCCTTAACGGAAGACTTTAATCTTAATCAAGAATATGAGCTGAAAGAAGAAGAAAATACGCTTAATTATCAGCTTATTGGAGTAGTAGCGCTACTTTCAGTTATTTTACTCTCATTTATGCTGTACAGTTTTTTACGCATACGAAATTTACGACTTACCTTGCGCAGGGCAGAAACCGAAGCAATCGACGAGCTTAAAAAAAGTTACAAACTCAAACCTGGTCAGACAGCTAATTTGAATGCTGCTATCAAAGCGGCAACAAATGAGCTTAAAAAGCAAGAAACCGCCTGGTCTCGATTGTCTGACGAAAGCCGTTATTCATTTTTGCGCAACTTAACTGAGTTGAGTAGATGTATAAATGTAAAAGACACACAGTTGGATCTCACCAGTATCTCAATGAACGAGGATACAATCAAGCTTTTTGGAAGCGTTCCTGGTTATCAGCAGCTTACCAAACTGCAAAATGAGCTCGAGTGCCCTGCATTTAAAAAATTACCACAACTACAAAACTGGAATTTTAAGACTGAGCCGATAACATTAACGATGCAGAAAGAGGAGCTTTAATGGAGTTACTTGATAAATTCCGCGACTTTATCAGCAATCTTGAAGATACCGATTTTTATAAGTATCTTGGTGCATTCTTTGGTGTTTTTGCCCTCTTATTATGCCTCTTGTTTTATATACATTACAGCAAAGTTAATAAATATTTTGCTGAACTTAAAAAGGCCGATGCAATGCGGCTTCAGACAAAGAAACTCCTTGGTGATTATAAGGCAGTTAATGCCCAACGGGAGAAAGTAGAAGATATTTTGGCAAAAGATAGGAACTTTCGTATTGGAGAGGCGTACCAGACGATCGTGCAACGATCGGGTCTTAGTTCCCGCGCAGAGCTTAGTGCACCTACATCAGGCGAATCATTTAGCGGAAAAACAGAGGTCGTTATTAGTTCCCATTTTTCGTCACTGACTATGAAACAGGTTACCGATCTGCTTCAGGCGATTGCTCAGGTGCCCCAGCTGTATGTTAAGGACCTCGTCCTTAAAAAGACACCTTCGCAAACGGTTGATGTAGATATTACTGTCGCAACACTTGTACCGAGTTCAGTCGAGTAAGGAAAAGCGATGACAAAAAAACTACTTATTTTACTCATCTCAGTAGCTCTGAGTACCTGTGAAGCTGCAACGAAAAAAAATGCAGCGAGCAGATTCTCAATCGATCCGAAAAAAAAGGAGACTGAGGAACTTGTTCCCTTTTCTTTTGAACGAAAAAGCCTTTCTGATATTGTCGATCAACTGGCAGAAAAGAAAGGTCTTAATATTATACCTCCGCAAAAAGCCGCTGATCTTGAACTGTACAAAAAACAAGTTGTTTCTTACCAGCCCCATGGTCGCCTCCATATCCCTCTCAAGGAATCATGGAATCTTCTGCAAACATTTCTAGACATGTCCGGCTTTGCGTTGGCAAAAAGAAATCCAACCTTGTACGTTGTAGAACGGGTAGGGAGGCCCGATGAACCAGGAATATTGAGAGAAACCCTGCCTATTTATGCAAATACACCTCCCGATGAGCTGCCAGATAGTGAAGAACGAATTCGCTATATTTATTACTTACGTAATCTCAAAGTACCTACCACAGAAGATAAGCAAACAAATCCGATTTCTAGAATCCTCACGGAGATGCTTACCCCGGGGACTCCAGTTACATATGACACAAAATCTAATGCAGTTATTATTACCGACAAATCAGATGTCATCGCCTCCGTTATGAGAATTATTAGAGAGCTTGATAATAGCGGATTTAGAGAGACAATAGAAGTTATTGCACTTCACAATGTACCTGCTCGCGATGTGGCAAAAATGTTTGATACGTTAAAAAAGGCTGCGGGAGAAGCTGCGGAAAAAACTCCTTTTATTCGTTCGGATGCAAAAACTGAGTCACTGAGTTATTTTGCTGCTGATACAAAAATTATCGCTGATGACCGGCAGAACACGCTTATTATTATGGGACGCCAGTCTGCTGTTGAACGCATAGCTGAGTTTGTTGAGGATTCAATTGATCAAACGCCGGAGAGTGGAAAATCAATTCTGCACTATTATGATCTGCAGTATCTTGATGCAAAATCTTTCGCCGATGTACTTACGAAAGTCGTAGCACCTCCTCCTGCTGTCGGCTTCCAAGCAACAGTAGGACCAAGTGGTGGCCCTGAACGGTACTTCCAAGGTGTTGTTGTCATGGCTGAGGAAGTCAAAACCGTAGAAACAAAATCAACCACTGAAGAAGTAACCCTTGAAGCAAAAGGCGGCTATCTACCAACGGGACTAGGCGCTCAACAAATAATTACGGGCGGCAATAGACTTATTGTAGCAGCTCTGCATGATGATTGGCTCAGATTAAAAGACCTTATCCAATCACTTGATAAGCCTCAACCACAAGTCATTCTTGAAGTACTTATTGTTGATATAACAGGAATGAAAAATAACATCATCGCCGGTGATGTGCGTAATAAAACTCCTGAGTGCTCGAAGAATGGTCTTCAGTTCCTTTCTTCAAATCTTTCCGCTGTGAATAACGTGCTAGGAGTTAGTCCAACAGAACTTGCTCAAGATCTTTTAGGGGTTATTGCTGGCAATACCCAAAACCCCCCAGTTACGTCTCTTCTTCAAACAGGTTCTACCGTTATTTCATTTAATGATCCACGAACTCCTGGTATATGGGCACTCCTTCAGATCCTCGAGCAGGTAGTAAATGCCAAAGTTCTTTCACATCCGTATCTCGTTACTACTAATAATCAAAAGGCGACCATTTTGACGTCAACAATAGAACGTGTTATGGGAGATGCCGTTCCAAGCACTGCAGGTGTCGTATCAGTCGAGATTATTGACTTGCCAGCAACGCTTCAGGTACAGATGATACCGCGACTAAGCTCACTTGAAAGACTCAGCTTGCAGATAGCCGTTGATGCTAACGCATTCATCAGCCCCACAAGCACGACAAGAACGACACGACGAGTAAATACAAATGCCAATATGGAAAGTGGTCAGATCTTAGTTATCGGAGGTCTCACTCAAACGACTCAGACAGACTTAAAATCGGGGACCCCCATCTTGCAAAGCATTCCTATTTTAGGCGCTTTTTTCTCAGGAAAAAATATAACGGTAGAAAAAACTAATGTAGCTATCTTTATTTGTCCTACTATTGTGCATCCAAAGCTGCGCGGCGGAATGAATGTGTACACTGCTGATAAAATACGAAAAGGACGCCGCGACGTAGATGAAGCACTGGTATTTAATGAGTATAGAGATCCTATTACACGGCTCTTCTTTAATGGTGCAGGTGTTTCAAACAAAGTAATGAGAGATTATCTTTCTGAAGCTATTAATCAACCTGATGAAGAACTTATTAAGACAACGAGGGAAAAACGGAGAGAAGCTCTAAGACCAAAGAAGCGGCCGAAGAAAAAACTACCAGAAGAACCTAAGAAAGGCACAGTAACGGAGCTTCCAGCCTAGGAGTGTAATGACTAAGCGACTGCTGATCCTCTGCTTCATCATCGGAGTCAGTTATCTCAGTGAAGCAGTTCCCGAACATAATGAACCTGATAGTCAGGAGTACCTCACCCTTTCTTTTGCAAAAAAACCTCTTAGTGAAATAGCCGAAACACTTGCTCAAAAAAAGGGAATCAATCTCCTTTTGCCGCAGGCTGCGGCAGATATGGAAGCCCTCAGACAACAAGTGGTAACCTTTCAGCCGCGTAAAAGAGCGCATCTGACCTTACAAGATGCGTGGAATTTATTGTACACATTCCTTGAGCTTTCTGGTTTTAGTCTCGTTCAGAAAAAAGATAAGCTCTTTGCTATCGTCCGCAATGCCTCAGTTGAGGGTGGTGGAGCGGTCAATAGAGAAACATTACCGCTATATGTTGATACTAAGCCCCAGAATCTCCCGAAGAGTGATGAACGCATCCGCTACATCTATTATTTTGGAATACTGAAAGTACCAACAGTCCAAGAAAAAGAAACTGCTCCGCTCACTAAAATGATTAAAGAGCTGCTTTCTAAAGAGGGCACTGTCCTCTTTGATCAAGCATCCAATGGTGCAATATTAACAGATAAAGCTTCTCATATTGCATCTATTGTATGGATCCTTGATGAATTTGAAAGACGAGGATTTAGGGAAGAAGTCGCGTTTGTACCCTTGCACAACGTTCCTGCAGCAGACATTGTTACTATGTTTAATACGCTTAAAAAAGCCTCTGGTGATACTGAGGCTCGCGGTACAACTTTACTGCAAAGTACGGGAACGTTCTTTACCAAAGATACAACGGTCATAGCTGACATACCCCGCAATGCGGTAATTGTGATGGGAAGCAGAAATAATGTTGATAATATTAGTGAATTTATTACCGAGTCCATGGATAAGCCTCCTGAGTCAGGTTCATCTATTTTACATTACTATGACCTGCAGTATCTTGACGCTCAAACATTTGCACCCGCTCTTCAAAAAATTGTGGCTTCGATTGTTTTATCAGGTCCCCAGGCACAACAAGCGGCCCCACGTTATGGCCGGGAGCATATTTTTAAGGGTGTCCAGGTTATACCTGAGTCATTAGTCGAACTAAAACCACTCTATACAACCGAGGAAATAACGTATGAAAAAGAGCAAGCATCTGAGGATATCGGTATCCAAGGGAATATATTCCTCGGAGGAAACAGAATCATTATCGCTGCATGGAACGATGATTGGGTTGTGATAAAAAAACTTATTCAAAAACTTGATAAGCCACAATATCAGATAGTGCTTGAAATGATCGTTGTTGAATTTACGTATGACGCAACCGCGCAGTTAAATGCAGCCACGCGCAGCAGAACAAATAGCACTCTTTTGCCACCTGGGGTTCAATTTCTTGCGGATAATATCACTCCCGTAAATAATCTTCTTGGTAATACCCCTACTCAGCTTGCTGAAGATCTTTTACAAGTAATTGGCCCTTCGAGCGTCAGTAACCAACTCACGAGCGGATCAACAGTCATTTCATTTAATGATCCCCAAACGCCGGGAATATGGGGTCTCTTGCAGCTTCTTCATCAAGTAGTAAACAGCAAAATTGAATCATTCCCTTTCCTTCTTATTACCAATAACAAACAGGGGTCGATCGAAAGTTCACAGATACGGCGAGTCAATGGAGAACTCGTCACGACAACAAATGGCTCCTACACGATACCGCTTATCGATCTTACCGCAACATTCAAAATCACTGCTACTCCTCGCATAGCCTCGGAAGATCGAGTTCGTCTTGATATAGAATTTACTTCAGATGAATTTCAGAGTCCCACAAGTAATACCCGACTTACCCATTATCTCAATACGACAGCTACGCTTTCTCCTGGCCAGATTCTTGCAATGGGAGGCCTTTTAAGAATTGATGAGAATGACACCATAACAAGAACTCCAATAATTGGAAGAATTCCACTCGTGGGTAACTTTTTTAGAGGCACTAACTTAGAAACGATACAAACAAATGTGTGCTTATTTGCAAGTCCTCTCATCATTAAACCGATTTCCCGAAAACCGCTTACAGATAAAACGAAAGATAAAATTCGCGAAATTTCTCCAGATACCGTTTCGCCCTATAATGAGAGAGATCCTATTAGTAGACTCTTTTTTAAGCAACCACAAGAACGGATCGTTCGAGATATGTGTTCAGATAGTACTAATCTTAATACATTCATAAGTGAAGTTGATATCAAGCAGATCAATCTCCTCAAGAAAAACAAACCACTTGAAAAAAAAGATGCGCCCTTAAAAAAAGATCAACTTACGCAACTATTGGCAGGCCTTGATAAACTACCATCACCGATCAAGCAACGAAAAGGTTAGCTCATCTTCAATAGTGAGCAATCGATTATATTTAGCAACGCGTTCTGAACGAGAACAACTTCCCGCTTTAATTTGCCCGGCACTCATCCCTACAGCAAGATCAGCAATAAATGTATCTTCTGTTTCTTCTGAACGGTGAGAAACAATAACATTTAATCCGTTAACTTTGCATACGCTTATTGATTGTATAGCCTCAGTTACGGTACCTACCTGATTGGGCTTTATTATCGCAGTCGTTGCAGCTTTCTCATGCGCCCCGTGAGCAATCCGTTCAGGGTTAGTCGCAAAGAGATCATCTGCGACAATTTGTGCCTTATGGCCAAGAAGCTTGGTAAGTTTTATCCAGCCGTCCCAGTCATCTTCGCTCAGGCCATCTTCCAAAGCATAAATGGGATAGTGTTCCATAAGACTTTCATAATAAGCAATAAGTTCATCCGATGATATAAAAGCATCATGCCACTTGTACATGCCAAGCTGAGGATCACAAAACTGAGACGCTGCAACATCAAGTGCAATAACGCAGCTTACGTTATGCTGATCAGCAGTCCGGTTAATTGCTTCAAGGAGCATATCAAGTGCCTCCTTTTCAGAGGCAAATGCACAAGCATATCCACCTTCAAGCCCAACTGCAGTTGATCTTCCCTGGCTTTTTAACAGATTTCCAAGTTCATGAAAGACCATGACTCCCGCCTCAAATGCCGTACGAAATGTCGCAGCACCTGTCGGCACCACCGAAAATTCTTGTATCTGGAGATTATTATTTGCATGAGCACCGCCATTGATAAGATTCATTATCGGCAACGGCATACTCACTGTTTCAGCATCAAAAAGAGCTGCAAACAGCTCGTAGAGTTCTAGATTCTCAGCCACCGCCTGAGCCCGATAGAGTGCCATGCTTACTGCAAGGAGCGTATTTGAGCCCAATCGTGATTTATCAGGAGTGCCATCAAGCGCTATCATCATGAGATCTAGTTCTAGAGCCTCTGGTTCTTTACCTATCAAGCGTGGTGCAATAGTGTGCTCGATAATTTCCACTGATTTACGGACACCTTTGCCATCAAGACGCTTACCGCCATCACGCAGCTCGACAGCCTCATAACGACTACGTGAAGTCCCCGTAGGTACTGATGAGCTTACCATACTACCATCGCTCAGAACAATTTCACAATGGACTGTTGGCCAGCCTTGAGAATCGTAGAGCTCACGCGCCATTACTCTTTCAATTTTCATAATACTCTCAACTCTTGACGGTGAAATCACAACTATTACAGACTAAAACGAGACACCATCTTTTTTAAAGGGTTTGCCATGATACTCGATAACGCTTCCTATAATAAAGTAAAATTAGTATATGAACTAAGCAAAGTATGCTGGTTTATAGAAAAACATGCAATCAAAGATGCCCAGGATGCAGGAGATACCGAATGTGCAGAGATGCTCTTGCTTGCACAACGCGATCTACAAAAATATATTGAAAGGCTCCAAAGACAAGTATGCATGATTAGCCAATAAAACTATCCCTCCCAGATACTGCGCAGCTTTAATATTTTGAGCCGATATACTGATTGTGCCGGCTGCTGATTATGATCAAGCCTTTTTAAAAAGCGCCGCCCATGATAAGCCTGAATAAGCTCTTTACATGTAGCTATTCCCCTAAAGACCTTACTAATGTGTATCTCATGAATCCTGCCGTAGCCTTTTTCATATCCCGCCGCTTCAATAAGCATGTCACTTTTAACATCACTGACAACAAGCACATGGCCCGAATACCAGACCAAGTCGCCCTCCTCAATTTTTTCATCAGCCTTTAAGGGGCGCAATGATTTAAGTAAGGCAAGAGTATTTTTACAAAAATAGGGCATACCAACAATTTGAGCAGCACACAAGATTACGCTCGAACAATCAAATCCACAAAAGAGGTTTTCGGAAAAACCGTTTCGGTGCCAATAAGCATCTCCTTTTTTACTGGTAAGGAAAAACCCCTGAGGAGTGATGCTTTCAGTAAAACTACAGCCGCCAAAGACATAGGGTACAATGCGGTCACAGCGCTTTGCCCACTTTTTTATAATTTTTAAAAAGAGAGCGACAGCTCCTGAAGGAGTTTTTGGGTAATCTACTACAGCGCTTTTTTTAGAAATGTGAGCTATGTGCTCACTCTTTTCATCAAAACCAGGAATATAAAAGGCATGCTCTTTTCCTGTATCTTCTTCAGAGCAGCGCACAAATCGAGTACCTGCAGAATATGTTTTCAGCATCTTTGAATCGTGCCATGGCTCAATGAGGGTAAGCACATTCTTATTATACTGTGACGAGGCCTTTTTCATATCAACAGGAGCAGGAATATGTGCTTTATCGATGCCTCGAGGTAACGTATCTAAAGGAACAACATGTGTTTCAAGGAGCCAGAAACGATTTCTCTTTTTTTCGATGGTATCAAGATAATAGAGATTTGAGACCTCACACTCGATTTCACGCACTTTTTTGTTATATGCTTCACGTGTATCCGTGATGGTAACCACTTCATTAAATTTAAGCTGATGCAAACGCAAACAGACTTCGTGCTTTTTATCGGGTGCCAATACAAAATTATCATAGAGCGCTTCTATATCGCCCTTATATTTTGCAAGAGAATGGAGTGCAGCATTAGCGACAGGAACTGTAATAACAGCCTTGCGTGCTGTGCAATAACCGGATAAAAGAACGATTACAACAAAGAGCGCTTTCATACGGAACTTTCGAATCTATACACGTGCTTTCCATTAAACCATAATGCTCTTTAAGTTTCAAATCGCGATTTTAAAAAACCAATCGTTCAAAAAAGATGATAACTGCAGAAATTGCATTAAGTAAACCCTTTTGAAAGACGGGAACATAAAGAAGAATAATCAAAAAAATGAGAGAAAATCTCTCAAATACTGCATATGCTTTAAGCCAGGATTGCGGAATACATACAGAAATAATACGGCTGCCATCCAGCGGTGGAATAGGAATGAGATTGAAAACGCCCAACATAACATTTATCCAGATGGACACTTTAGAAAACTCCATTAGCGTCGGAAGAACCTTATAGGACACTAAGGCAGGAAGGTATTTGAGGCTGTAAAGAAAGAACAGCGCCAAAACAAAATTTGCACAGGGACCTGCGAGTGCTACAAGCACAGAGTATAATCGTGGATGAGTAAAATTATTCGGATTAAAAGGAACCGGCTTCGCCCACCCAATGCCAATGAGAATCAAAAAGAGTAAACCAAAAGGATCAATATGCGAAAAAGGGTTAAGGGTCAACCTTCCCATACTTTTTGCCGTATCATCCCCCAGGAGCGTTGCAACAAGCGCGTGACAAAATTCATGAATGGTAATCGCAAGCAAAAAAGACACTATGCTTATAAGAATGACCATTATAAATATCATGCTTTCCCCTCAGTTTTTATACTTTCAGCTTACCAAAAAGCATTGGCCAGACGTAAGATCATCTCGAAACTATTGTATTTCATGATGGATTTTCAATAAAATCGAGACAAGGAGAATACAATGAAGCAGCTTATGTACCTATCTGTCCTTCTGTTATCGAATACTGTACTGAGCCAACATGAAATCTACATTCCACGCAGCTATGAACAAATCTTAAGCCAGGCAATTACCGCCCTTGAGGCTAAGAAAAAACTGCTTGACCAAAAAATCAGTGCTGTAAGAAAAAGCGATGAAAAAACTAATAAAGACCTTCACCTTGCCACAAGTGATGAGCGAGTCGTACAACTAAAAGCTATAAGAGATGCCAACCAGGCAGTGCTGACTGCTTTACAGGGATCATCAGCTGATATTAGCCCTCGTATAAAAAAACTATCCGATGAGAAGTCGCGTATCATAAAACAGGGTATTCGCGGACCAAAAGAAGAAAGACTGCTTATCGCGAAAACAAACTTGCAATTATCAATTGATGATATCACCGAACGAATTGCTGATTCGACGCGCGCTGAAGCACTTCTTGACAAGCAACTTCCTCAAAAAAAAGGTACAGAGCTGACGGCACTTCTTACTGAAAAGAGACAGTGGGAAGGAAAAAGAGCTCAATTGATAGCCAAACGCGACCAAGAGCTTGATAGACTGAAAAAGTTAAAATAGTGCGTCATTTTGAAATGTCTTGAACTATTTCTTGGTGCTCTAGTGGCAGAGTTTGAAGTTCTTTGTTCAGGAAATAGCTCAAAAATGTTCTAATTAATACAAGAGACGCCAAAATCCCAATATCATAGTAAGTTGGCTTTGCGATAGACTCAATAATATCCGCACCAACAATAAATTCTAAAGCAAGAATAACTGCATATCCAAGCTCAAGCCTGATTCTGTTAAAATGAACTGACCTTCCCCGCACACCTTGGTAAAAAAGATACATACATTTGAGCGCTGCATAACAGATCACCATGACGCCCATGAGGCATAGTATATGCGAAATTAACGACAAAACGGGTTCAAAAATCATACTCTAACCTTTAAGCAAGATGAAACATTCCTCTTCTCTGTTTAATAAACCCCTCTTCCTCAAGATGAGAAAGAATAGTTCGTATCTTTTCCGGCGCTCTTTTAATTGATTCTACAAAGACTTCCTCATCTAACAAAGGTGTCTCGACCAACATTTTTAAAATGAGACCCCGAATTTGTCTATCAGAACCATTAAAAGCTGCCTGCACAGAGTAATGTGCACTTTTGCGACTTGGATTTTTATGAAGTTTTTTAAGCATCACGCCATAATCCATCAGTGCATAATACCATTCGCGCGGATTTGCAGGATCAAGCGTCTGTTCAACAAGCGGCATAATCTCTTTATCAGTAATATCTGATCGTTTGCGAAAGAAACAGTGAATAAAAACAGCTCTAATATTCGTTTCAATAAATAGTGTCGGTGCATTAAAAGCAAATGCGCAAATGGAAGCCGCTGTCGCAGGACCTATCCCTTTAAACATATGCAAGACTTCGGGATTATCGCTAATTACACCTCCGTGCTCATGTACCACTTTCTGAGCAAGCACATGAAGAGCAAGGGCTCTCCTATTATATCCGAGTCCTTGCCACACTTTTATAACATCACTAGTTTGTGCGCAAGCAAGGTGCTGTATGGTAGGAAAAGCTGCCATAAACTGTTCAAACTTCTCTTTAACCCGCTCCGTTTGCGTCTGCTGCAGCATTATTTCTGATATGACAACTTTATAAGGATCTTCACTATTTCGCCAGGCAAATGAACGTTTATTGTGCGCATAAAAAGTATAAATAGCCTCTTTAAAAAGCTTGATGCCTTTTTGAGAAATGATCCCTTTCTTAAGAGAGCCTGATAAATCGGGAGATTCCATATTAGATCCTTCCAATACGCACTAACACAAATCGCTCAGTATTTAAGTAGCGCTTTGCAACATTTTGCATCTCACCTTTGGTAATGGCAGTGAGCTGTTTTGCCCGAGTATCATAGTAATCGGCGGGAAGATTAAATTTATCCTTAAAGAGCAATGTTGATGCGGTCTGGCCATTTGAAGCGAAATTATCTACTAATGAATTTACTACTGCTTGTTGTGCCTCTTGAAATTCCTCATCACTCACCACATCTGCTGCAGTATTAATCACATGTTCAATGGCAACTTCAGCCTCTTTACGACGATCGTTAGATACGATTGTTTTCACGATAATAAGCCCTTTTTGTTCATCTGAGCGCGACAACAACGAGCCACCAATCGTGTAAAAAAGTCCAGATTGCTCTCTCAGATTAAATAAGCGAGATGTCATAGAACCAAGAAACCCACCGGTAAATATCTGATCAAAAAGTAATAATTTATCGTGATCATCATCAAGGCGGCGACACGAAAGTGCCCCATAGCACAACACTGTTTGATCCCGTAACATATTCTTGTTTACTTCGTGTCTCTGTACCTGACTGATCGGCGGATACTCTAATTCAAACACTGTTGGACCCTGCCATGATCCCAGCATATGCTCAAAAACCTTTTTTATATCATAGCGCTCTATTTCTCCAACAATTCCTATACGAGCTCCTCGAGGACTGATGTAATTCTTATAATAATCAAGGATATCGGCATGAGTAATGGCATTAACTCCTTTGACCGTGCCAAGGACATTCTTACTATAAGGGTGTGCTTTATAGACCTCTTCTCGTACTATTTGAACAATGCTTTGTGCAGGCGTATCCCAAAATTCCTGTAGTTCTGCTAACATCTGAGCACGAATTTTTTCGATTGCCTCGGGAGTAAATGAAGCATGTGCAACCATTTCTTGCAGGAGTTCAAGTCCTTTAGCTAAATCAGCTGCAAGCATGCTCATACCAATTGCTCCTGAACTGCTTTGTATAGATATACCATACGATTCAGCTGTCTCAGCAAACTCCTCTGCTGTGTAGTGAGCGGTTCCTTCCAAAAGCAGCGATGCAACAAAAGCGCTTAATCCTTCTTTTCCTTCAGGATCATAGGTATATTTTGCAGTAAAATCTACAATAAGATCAATTTTAGGCAATTGAGGCCTGTCACAATAAAGGATCTTTAGACCATTATTAAGATGAGCTGTCTGGGCCCGCGAAAATGTAAAAGGCTTAGGCGGATTCGCCTCAATAGTAACAACACATTGCCCTTCCTCAACAGGAGCCTCACGTACTCTTTGGCCTAATATACGTTGATCTTCAAGATCTGAAAGTTCCTGCAACTTTACCCAATAGGATTTTTCCTCTTTTGTAAGTGGAAGAACGAGCCCTGTGGTCATAAGCGATGGACGAAGATAATGCGCAATAAATTCTCGTACCTGCTGTCCCAGATTTTCTTTCGGGTGTTCTGTAAAAGTGCACAGATAGTTTTCATCTTTCGTCGCAAGATAAAATTTACCTATCGCATATGCCTGTTTTTGATTATTTTCTTGGAGGGATAACCATTCGACTTCCACCTGCTTAATGGCTCTCAGACGTTCTTTTTCAGTTATCTCCTTTTCAGCTAATGCATGAATTTCTTCTTCGACTATCCTAGCGATTTTTTCAATTGACGCCTGATCTTTTGGCTGTATGTAGACAAATATTACCGCATAATCAAAAAGGTCATAACTAAATGCATCAAGATCCGTAGCTAGTTGCAACTCATCTACAATCTTTTTATAAAGCCGCGAGCCCTTACCTGATGCTAGAACCCAGGTTACAATATCAATCATGTAATCATTTGCGGTAACGGTTCCTGGCACTACCCATGCAAGAATCATAGTTGGAATTTGAACATCCCGGTAAAGAGTAACCGTTTGTGATTTTAAATCGGCAGCATGGTAAAACTGCTCTTTTTTATAATCAAGATGTGGCTTTAATTGACCAAACTCTTTTTCTGCTCGTTTGATAGCTTCATCGGGATCAACTTCGCCCACAATAACAAGCGTTGCATTATTCGTAATGTAATGGTGCTGATAAAACCGTACAAGAATATCTCTTTTTAAATGCCAAAGATCTGTTTTATAGCCTATTATGGGATAATGATACGGATGATCTGTAAACATCACAGCAAGGAGCGCTTCTACCAGGCTGGATGTATAATCGTCCTTGTACATCTTAAGTTCTTGAATGACTGCTTTGAGCTCTGAATGAAGATGTTCCTCTTTAAATGTAGCATTATGCATACAGTCAGCCATAATAGGTAAGGCTTCCAGCCAATTCTGTGACGGAAAATCAAAAAGATATCCCGTGTAATCGTATGAGGTAAAGGCATTTGCATACCCGGACAGCTTATTAGTAATTAAATTGATATCGCACTCGGAAAGCCTTTTCGTTCCTTTAAATATCATATGCTCAATGAAATGGGCTATCCCTTTTTCTCCCACTTTTTCATCTTTAGATCCCACGTTGTACCACAATTGAGTCGATACTTTGGGGATGGAGTGAGTTGGTTTTATAAGGATAGTAAGCCCATTTGAGAGCACCTGTTTTATTACCCGAGCCTGCATAAAGTTCCTCGCAATGAAATAATACCTACAAGCAATTACTATACCGGTCTTTTAGCAGTAGAGCAACCGTTTATACCGCCGGTTTACGTATTATTTGCCGTGAGAAACAAATGCCTTGAGAAATTTAAGCCAGTGAGTTTTTATAGCGAACGGATTAGAATGATATGATTTGTGAATTGCGTAGGGAGGTAAATAAATTGATATGCCCATAGCCTGGGTATGCTTCTCGCCGCTCGTTTTGGCAATTACTACTTCCTTAATGAGCGCAAGACCATCTTTTATTATTGTTGTTAGCTGTCTTTTAAATTCTTGTGTATCTTTTTCCTCTACTAGTTTACATGAGCTACTATTTTTCAGAAGATTAAGATAAAAATGACCAAGATCAACATACGTCGGTTCCAAAAAGTGCGTGCAATGCTTTTCATGCCTGCTGAGACGTATCGCCTCCTTAACTGATTTTTCCTTTTGATTACTCATGCCAAAAAGAAGACATTGAGAAAGCTCATCAATATTTTTTTCAAGACGATCAATCGTAATAAGATTAATTGCTGAATGGGTAAAATAGGTATTTTTTCGAGACTTATAAAAATCTGAAAAACAGGTAACTAGATGGTTGGCTAACTGATCTCCCGATATAGAGCCGTTTATAATAGGTTTCATGACGATATCATACTGGTATCCCAGTCCCGACTCAACCTCTTGTGAGGCTACAAAATAATCAGCATAATGATGTAATCCTATAAACACATCTGCACATGCCATTGTACAAGCATCGCATGCAAGTAATCTAAGTTTCTTGCCCATTACCTCGCCTGTTATTCTTTTCAATGCTCGTGTCAATTTCGCAATAGTTAAATAGTTACCGCTCACATCATCAAAGCAGATGCCTTTCGTTTCATTGAATGCTGTCTCGCCGTGAGAAATGTAGTCAAGGTAACCTATAGATCTATCAAGCTCAAGAGTTTTCGTCTCATCATTATAACGAAACAGGTCGGAGGTATTCATGACACGCTGTAAGCTTGGTTCTACAGGACCGGTACCATGATTTGAAAGAATAAGTACAACCTCCTCTGCAGGAAAAAGTTCATAGGCCGTTTTAACGGTGTTAACTAACGAGTCCTCGTTCCCACTATCCATATAGGTTACATCACCTATCTGTACAAGCTTATTTTTTTCCACAAAGAAATTTTTGGTAACACATTGATGATCATTATTTTCCATATCTACATGAATAAAGATCTTAACCTTGTCGCTTGAACCGATACTCTTTAACTGGCTAATGTGTCTTTTTGCAAAGGGAGAAAGATCATTACGAGCAGCCATATAAATAATGATAAGCATGCTTTTCTGCTGGGCGGCCCTATAAGCATCGAGAGAAAGGAGCTTTTCACTTCCTTCTAAAACCTCTCCAAAATCAACTTCAGTGCCCCGCATTACAGGAAAAAAACACAGGATGCTCAATGTAAGGCTCTTAAATATAGTCATGTTTCTCCCTCTCATAATTTCATTATAGAAATATTATTATTAATTTAACAAGATTTTTTTTGAGATAGAATTTTATTGCAAAGAGCGGACTTTTTGTTGTAGCTCCCCAAACCAGGCTAAAGCGAAGGTCAACAAGAAACTGAGTTGAAATTCCAAGAAAAAGAGATGGAGCGGGTTCTTCATAAGAATGATAAGTGTAGTCAAACTCAGGACATGAAGTGGCTTCACACTAAGGTTTTGAAAAATACACAATCGATACAATAAGAAAGAAATGAGAGCGCGCTCAAATGAGATACTTGGCCATGTAAGCAGATGATATATGATGCTAAGAATGACTAACATTCCCTGTTTTAGAAAATAAGGTATCCGCAAAAAGCCAAGCAACAGATTCCATGTGTAAAGAATAAGAATGACATGGAGTCCAGAACGAGCCAGGTAATGAACTATCCCCCACCAGGTGAACTGATTCCTTACATGTCCATAGCTTTTCCCCAGAGATTTTGTGCCCAAAAAAAGAGAACTCATAAGGGAATAAGTTTGAGGAGACATTTTTACTGAAAAAGAGTGCCGTATCCGCTCTCTTGTTTCAGAGAACCACCGCGAGAAAGAAATCCAAGGTCGGCAATACAGTTTGTATGAACGGTTATTCGTGTATGTGCTTGCTACTATGCCTTCTTTAAAAAGATACCATGTATATGACTGATTCTTAGTCATCTTAAACCTGAGATTCGGCCATTCAATGAAGTCCCCAACTTTAAATTTAGGTCTTTTGGGTATATATGCCCGTAATACCAGTGATAGTTTTTTATCTGCGATAGTTATTGTTTTGAACGTAAGACATGTCTTATATTTGCGAGCGAAGCTTACCTGATCAATAGCTATGATTCGTGCTTTTATATCGCAAGGACTCTGGTTTAGTTGACGGCTATATTGATCTACAATTCTTACATACGCAGTATAACGATAGCATCCAGCAAGCAGACTTATTGTCAGAAATATGGATACCCATAACCGCTTAATAACTATAAAAAAACAAAGACATCCTACCATGAGAAAAAGAAGATGAAGGTGATAATATGCAGCTATTACCCCCAAAATAAATGCCGTCGTGCACCACGAAACTGGATGTGTAGGAACCATCACAAAGTGATTGAGCATGTTTCTATCTCTTATTTTATACGCACGATATCATAATATTAATATGATTTTATGACAATATATTTTGAAAGATTTTGGATGAGATACTTTCCCAATGAGCTTTTGCGATATATAGATTGAAATTAATTCCAGATATTTATAAAAACATGTTTTGAATAATTTCTTTTAGAAAAGAACAAGTGTGCCTAGGAAATTCTCTGTTCAAAAAAAAGCTGTTATATTGTTTTATAAACAGGTGACTTCACGATCGCACGCCCTCTTGCTATAAAATCATTTACGTGAGCGAAAACGAAATATGATGGATGCAAAAACCTTTAAACAGCAACTCCTCGATACTCTTTATGAGCCTTACAAGAAATGTCTGCAATGTCCGTTAGGTTTCTTGGGCAGAACCAATGTTGTCTTTGGAGAAGGAAACCCTGATGCAGACCTTCTTTTTATTGGAGAAGCACCAGGAAAGGATGAAGATCTCCAAGGGAGGCCGTTTGTTGGGCGTTCAGGTCAACTTTTGACACGAGCACTCAATCATGTTGGCATTGATCGCAAAGATGTCTATATCACAAACATTGTAAAGTGTAGGCCTCCTGATAACCGAGTGCCTCTCCCGAATGAAGCTTCAACATGCATGAATATTCTTCTCTTTAACCAAATCAAAATAATACGCCCTCGCATTATCTGCACGCTCGGCTCAGTTGCATTGAACTCTCTTTTAGGAAAAACTTTTGCCATCACAAAAGTAAGAGGTTCTCGTATTGAATGGGATCATATGATCATCATTCCTACTTACCACCCTGCTTATATATTAAGAAACCAAACACAAGCTGCTACATGGGTACAAGATTTCAAGCAAATTAAGGCACTTCTGTAGATTTGTGAACAACACGTGAATAGAATACGATCCTCTTGAGAAAAGCATGAGGAAAAAATAGAGCCTTTTTACTTAGTCGCCCTTTAATCTTCAATAATTCAATCTCAATTCACAACATTATTTGTTAACGGATATATTGACTGCGAAGGCCTAAACCAATCAGAGGAAAGCCTTCTATTCACACTTTTATCTTACCTTACTACTATTAAAGAAATAAGATATAAAGAGATAAGAAGATAATAAAAAAGAATGAGCATCCAGCATGGAAAGTTTCACCCGCCATGTTTTGCTGGAGTATCCTTTTTTTTAAATTAAAATATACTAAATGTAGAATAAAACTAGAATGTCAGACTGGAATAAGGACCAACATGCTACTTAAAATTTTTCTCTTAATCAATTCTGTATTGATTACCGGATCTCTCTTTACTATGGAAAAGAGAATTCACCAAGAAATTCCCAATCAAAATCCGGCAAAAAAAGCTCGCTTATTACAAACAAATCCCGCTCGCCCTGTTGACGATGATTTTGAAATTGAAACTATAAAACGAGAATGTAAGGACGTTTCTCCTGAATCTGGAGGCAATGCGGTTCGTGGTGCTCCATTGCCAGGTGTGCAAAATTACCAACTCCCTTCGAGCTCTGTTGCCATTCCCATGCTAAGTCAGTTAGAGCAGCAGTTTATAGATGCTGCAAAAAACGGCCAACTAGAATATGTGTCGCAGCTCTTACAAAAACCAGGGATCAATTTCAATGCTCAAGATTTCATGGGCGTGACAGCTCTTATTTATGCTGCAGCGACTGGCAACAAAGAAGTAGTTCAATTGCTTCTTGCCCAGGCAGGAATTGCTATCAATGCACAAACTAATGTCGGGGGGACGGCTCTTATGGGTGCTGCACTTAAAGGCCACAAAGAAGTAGTTCAATTGCTTCTTGCCCAGGAAGGAATTGCTATCAATGCAGAGACTAAGGAGGGCTTGACAGCTCTTGTAGTTGCCGCGCAGAATGGCCATAAAGAAGTAGTTCAAGTGCTTCTTTCCAAGGAAGGAATTGCTATCAATGCAGAGGCTAAGAATGGCTCGACAGCTCTGATGGTTGCTGCGAGGAATGGCCACAAAGAAGTAGTTCAACTCCTTCTTGCCCAGGCAGGAATCGCTATTAATGCCCAGACTAAGGAAGGCGCAACGGCTCTTATGTGTGCCGCGGCATATGGCCACAAAGAAGTAGTTCAAGTGCTTCTTGCCCAGGCAGGAATTGCTATTAATGCCCAGGATAATGAGGGCTGGACGGTTCTTACGGCTACTGCGGCAAATGGCCACAAAGAAGTAGTGCAATTGCTTCTTGCACAACAAGGAATTGCTATCAATGCTCAGAATAAGCATGGCAGTACCGCTCTTTCATTTGCTGCGCAGAATGGACATAAAGAAGTAATTCAATTGCTTCTTGCCAAGGTAGGAATTGATATGAATGCACAAACTAATGTCGGCAGTACCGCTCTTATGTTTGCTTCGGTAAATGGCGACAAAGAAGTAGTTCAATTACTTCTTGCGCAGGCAGGAATTGCTATCAATGCTCAGGCAAAGGAAGGCGCCACGGCTCTGATGGGTGCTGCGCAGAAGGGCCACAAAGAAGTAGTTCAATTGCTTCTTGCGCAGCCAGGAATCGCTATCAATGCTCAGACAAAGGAAGGCGCCACGGCTCTGATGGGTGCTGCGCAGAATGGCCACAAAGAAATAGTACAATTGCTTCTTGCGCAGGAAGGGATTGCTATCAATGCTCAGGATAAGAAAGGCTGGACAGCTCTTATGTATGCTGCGCAGAAGGGCCACAAAGAAGTAATTCAATTGCTTCTTGCCCAACAAGGAATTGCTATCAATGCAGAGGCTGAGGACGGCGGGACGACTCTTATGGTTGCTGCGCAGAATGGCCACAAAGAAGTAATTCAATTGCTTCTTGCCCAACAAGGAATTGCTATCAATGCAGAGGCTAAGAATGGCTCGACAGCTCTTATTATTGCTGCGCAGAAGGGCGACAAAGAAGTAGTTCAATTGCTTCTTGCCCAGGCAGGAATTGATATCAATGCACAAACTAATTTCGGCAGTACCGCTCTTATATTTGCCTCGGAAAAGGGACATAAAGAAATAGTTCAAATGCTTCTTGCCCAGACAGGAATTGCTATCAATGCACAGAATAATAATGGCAGTACAGCTCTTTCATTTGCTGCGGGGCTTGGACATAAAGAAGTAGTTCGATTGCTTCTTGCCAAGGCAGGAATTGATATCAATGCTCAGACAAAGGAAGGCTGGACAGCTCTTATATTTGCCTCGGGAAAGGGACATAAAGAAATAGTTCAATTGCTTCTAGCCCACCAAGGAATTGCTATCAATGCACAGAATAATAATGGCAGTACCGCTCTTTCATTTGCTGCGCAGGATGGCCACAAAGAAGTAGTTCAATTACTTCTTGCCCAGGCAGGAATTGATATCAATGTGCAAACTAATGTCGGCGGTACCGCTCTTATGTTTGCCGCCGCGAATGGCCACAAAGAAGTAGTTCAATTGCTTCTTGCACAACAAGGGATTGCTATCAATGCCCAGGATAAGAAAGGCTGGACTGCTCTTATGGGTTCAGCACGTAAAGGCGACAAAGAAGTCGTTCAATTGCTTCTTTCCAAGGCAGGAATTGATATCAATGCACAAACTAATGTCGGCAGTACCGCTCTTATGTTTGCTGCGGGAAAGGGACATAAAGAAATAGTTCAAGTGCTCCTTGCCCAACAAGGAATTGATATCAATGCTCCAAAGGAAGGCGCAACGGCTCTTATGTGTGCTGCGGAGGATGGACATAAAGAAGTAGTTCAATTACTTCTTGCTCAGGCAGGGATCGCTATCAATGCTCAGACAAATGAAGGCTGGACAGCCCTTATGTGTGCTGCGGGGCGTGGCCACAAAGAAGTAATTCAATTGCTCCTTGCCCAACAAGAAATTACTATCAACGCACAGGCTAAGGATGGCTGGACGGCTCTTTCTTGTGCGGCATCCAAAGGACATATAGATATCGTGGGGCTACTCATCAGTGCTGGTAGCGATATACAATGTGCAATCGATTATGCAAACCGAAAAAATCGTACAAAAATATTAGATAGCTTAAAACAAGCAGGAGTCATTATACCTGCTGGCAATGGAATTTCTCGTGCATCAGCGATTGCTCAGCCAGGCGTTGCAGCACCCGGGTACAACCCTGACCTCTCTACAAAATCTTTGCTTAATAGAATGTTTCCAGGACAAGATCCAAATGCTATCGTAACTCCTCTTCTTTTAGCGGTTACTGAAGGAGATTTTCCTCTTGTGAGAGAGTTGCTGGAAAAAGGTGCCACCACAACTATTAATTTTTGTGATCATAATGGCAATACGCCTTTACACGTAGCAATAGATCATAGGCTTATTGATATTTCTCTTTATCTCATAAGTGCAGGAGCACAGCTCAATCTTAAAAACAAGCTTGGTCAGACGCCTCTTATGCTTGCTGCAAAAGATGGGCTGCTTCTTATTCTTAACCCGTTACTTGAAAGCGGGGCCAATAGAACGGAGACTGATGCGCAAGGAAAAACTTACTTTGATTATCTACCAGAAGCATTGAAAACTCTTTTGCGCGCCCCAGCGACACAAAATACTGTGAAAGTAAAAGTCGAAGCGGCTAATGATTAATAAAGCTCTACCCAAATTAGGGGAATTTTAAGGCCTAACGTATGTTTGCTTTTTTTTAAATTAAAATATACTAAATGTAGAATAAAACTAGAATGTCAGACTGGAATAAGGACCAACATGCTACTTAAAATTTTTCTCTTAATCACTTCCGTATTGATTACCGGATCTCTCTTTACTATGGAAAAGAGAATTCACCAAGAAATTCCCAATCAAAATCCGGCAAAAAAAGCTCGCTTATTACAAACAAGCTCCGCTCGCCTTGATGATGACTTTGAAATTGAAACTATAAAACGAGAATGTCAGGAAGTTTCTCCTGAATCTGATGGCAATGCGGCTCATGGTGCTCCATTGCCAGGTATGCAAAATTGCGAACTCCCTTCGAGCTCTGTTGCCATTCCCATGCTAAGTCCGTTAGAGCAGCAGCTTATAGATGCTGCAAAAAACGGCCAACTAGAACATGTGTCGCAGCTCTTACAAAAACCAGGGATCAATTTCAATGCTCAAGATTTCGTAGGTATGACAGCTCTTATGTTTGCTGCGGCGAATGGCCACAAAGAAGTAGTTCAATTGCTTTTTGCCAAGGTAGGAATTGCTATCAATGCACAAACTAATGTCGGCACCACCGCTCTTATATTCGCTGCGGCGAATGGCCACAAGGAAGTAGTTCAATTGCTTCTTGCGCAGGAAGGAATCGCTATCAATGCTCAGAATAAGGAAGACTGGACAGCTCTTATGTTTGCTGCGGCGATTGGCTACAAAGAAGTAGTTCAATTGCTTCTTGGCAAGGCAGGAATTGCTATCAATGCACAAACTAATGTCGGCACTACCGCTCTTATGTATGCCGCGCTGAAAAGCCACAAAGAAATAGTGCAATTGCTTCTAGCCCAGGCAGGAATCGCTATCAATGCACAGAATAATAATGGCACTACAGCTCTTTCATTTGCTGCGGAGTATGGAAATAAAGAAGTAGTTCAATTACTTCTAGCCCAGGCAGGAATCGCTATCAATGCTCAGACAAAGCAAGGCACTACCGCTCTTATGTTTGCCTCGGAAAAGGGACATAAAGAAATAGTTCAAATGCTTCTTGCCCAGGCAGGAATTGATATCAATGTCCCGACTAAGGGTGGTGGTACGGCTCTTATGGGTGCTGCGCAGAATGGCTACAAAGAAGTAGTTCAATTGCTTCTGGCCCAGGGAGGAATTGCTATCAATGCACAAACTAATGTCGGCAGTACCGCTCTTATATTTGCCTCGGAAAAGGGACATAAAGAAATAGTTCAAATGCTTCTTGCCCAGGCAGGAATTGATATCAATGTCCCGACTAAGGGTGGTGGTACGGCTCTTATGGGTGCTGCACTTAAAGGCGATAAAGAAGTAATTCAATTGCTCCTTGCGCAGGAAGGAATTGCTATTAATGCACAGGCTAAGGATGGTATTACGGCTCTTTCTTGTGCGGCATACCAAGGACATATAGATATCGTGGGGCTACTCATCAGTGCTGGTAGTGATATACAATGTGCAATCGATTATGCAAACCGAAGAAATTGTACGAAAATATTAGATAGCTTAAAACAAGCAGGAGTCATTATACCTGCTGGCAATGGAATTTCTCATGCACCAGCGATTGCTCAGCCAGCCATTGCAGCACCCGGGCACAACCCTGCTGACCTCTCTACAAAATCTTTGCTTAATAGAATGTTTCCAGGACAAGATCCAAATGCTATTGTAACTCCTCTTATTTTTGCGGTTACTCAAGGAGATTTTCCTCTTGTGAGAGAGTTGCTGGAAAAGGGTGCTACTACAACTATTAATTTTTGTGATCATAATGGCAATACGCCTTTACACGTAGCAATCGATCATAGGCTTATTGATATTTCTCTTTATCTCATAAGGGCAGGAGCACAGATCAATCTTAAAAACAAGCTTGGTCAGACGCCTCTTATGCTTGCTGCAAAAGATGGGCTGCTTCTTATTCTTAACCCGTTACTTGAAAGCGGGGCCGATAGAAAGGAGACTGATGCGCAAGGAAAAACTTACTTTGATTATCTACCAGAAGCATTGAAAACTCTATTGCGCACCCCAGCGACACAAAGTATTGTGAAAGTAAAAGTCGAAGCGGCTAAATAAAATCTCTAAATAAAGAGATGTTAAGGGCCTAACATGCATTTTTTTGTGAGCCTCGTTTCATTGTTTTTGCTTTGAAGCGATGTTTATAGACTAAGAATTTTCTCAAAGATGAAAATAATCTAAAACAGTTTCTTTTTTCGCGGGCTTATCTCCTGCCCTGGTAGGCTTCCTTCTCATTTCTTAAAATACTGCTATAATTAAAGCATTCCATTTCTTCATTCTCATACCAAAAAGAACAAAGGACTGTGCGTGAAACTTTCTCAAGTAATAGACGAACTCGTTGAAGAAAAAGGGCTGGATCGATCGGTCTTAAGCTCTATTATCTGTGAGGGGATGCTTGTTGCGTATAAAAAGCGCTATCCAGACCTCCCGCTTGCCGTCAATTACAATAAAAAGACTGATGAAATTGAAGTCTTTATTGAAAAAGAAGTTGTGCAGACAGTTGAAGATGAAGAGTTACAGTTGAGTTTGAGAAAGGCTCGTGCTAGTAAACCAGATGCTCAGATAGGCGACAAAATTCCGGTGCCTTTTGATGGCACTATAGGACGTATTGAAATTCTAAAGGCAAAGCAAGTTATTGCACAAAAAATTAGAGCTATTGAGTATAGTGCTATCTACAATGAGTTTAAACCTAAAGAAGGAACAGTTGTTCACGGAGTCATACATAAATGTGAGCGTCATGGGGTTACCATTAAAGTCCACGATGCCTATGCATTTCTGCCAAAATCGCTGCTTATTCCTTCGGATAAGTGCACTGTGGGATATTCAATACGAGCATTACTTAAAGAGGTTTTGGCGGAACCGCGCAATGAAAACCAGCTTATTTTAGATAGAGCATCGGCTGAATTTTTAAGAAAGTTATTTGAAATAGAGGTTCCTGAGATTTTTGAAAAATTGGTTGAGATCAAACGCATAGTGAGAGCTCCCGGGTACAAATCTAAACTGGTAGTCATTTCGCATGATAAGAATATTGATCCTGTCGGCACCTGTGTAGGTGTAGGAGGAGCCCGTATCAAGCCAATTTTGCGTGAGCTCGGGACGGAAAAAATTGATATTATTACTTCTTCTGGTTCTCTTGAAGATCTCATTAAAGATGCGCTTAAACCTGCTGAGGTTAATCGCGTTGAGCTCTTTGACGATAATAAGAGTGCAAATGTCTGGGTTGATGAAGACCAAAGATCGGTTGCCATAGGAAAAATGGGTCAAAATATTGCACTAGCATCTCAGTTGACCGGGGTTCAGTTGCATCTGGTTAAAAATGAGGCTGCTGAGCACGAGATTTTTGAGACCACCGATGAGGAAGAGGAAAGCGAAAGTAGAGAGGAATAATCTTAATGGCCTTACGCGTCTATGAATTATCAAAGAAAGTTGGACTTTCCAATAAAGAATTGCTTGAACTGCTCAAGGAGCATGGCTACTCGCTTTCGACGATTACTGTTGTGCCTGAGGAGGCAGTTGCTCTTGTAGAAAAAATCGTAGGGCAGCGATCGGGCAAAGCGCCAGCTCCGAGTGAAATAAAAAAAGAAACAGCAGCTGCTAAACCTGAAAAGCCAAAAAAGGCACCCGCATCGGCGCCATCTGAAAAAAAAGTCGATACGGCGGCTCCTAAAAAAACGGCTCCGAAAGTAGCTCCGGTTCCTGAAACGACATCTGCTCCTAAACCAGTGCCAGAAAAAGTCGCTGAAAAACCTGAAGCAAAACCCGTCGAAGAAAAAGAATCTAAAGTTACTCTCCCTCAGCCAGCTCCTTCCGTTCAGCCGCGTGCTGTGGTGCAACCGATTCCACCACCACAACCTCAAGTAGGAAACATTGCTATTGAGCCAATGACTGTTGGCGATCTTGCACAAAAAGCACACAAACCGGTAAGTGACGTCATACTTACTCTTTTAAAACAGGGCACCGCGGCAACAAAAAATCAACTTCTTTCTGAAAAAACGGTTGCTCAGTTAGCCCAACTTTACGGCTTAACTATCATAGAAAAAGCACCGATAAAAAAGACAGAAGAAAAGCCTTCAACCGTCCAGGCTGAGGGAGTTTGGAAAGAAAGGATGCCTGTTGTTGTCGTTATAGGGCATGTTGACCATGGCAAGACGACACTTTTAGATTTTATTAGAAAGACACGAGTCGCCGCTAAAGAAAAAGGCGGTATTACCCAACATTTAGGTGCATATGAGGTAAACACTCCTCAGGGCAACATCGTCTTTCTTGATACCCCAGGACATGCTGCATTCTCTCTGATGCGCGCAAGGGGTATTAAGGTTGCAGATATAGCAATATTAGTTATTGCAGCAGATGATGGCGTCATGCCTCAAACTGTCGAAGCAATGCAACGTGCAAAAGCTTCAGGGATTCCCATTATAGTTGCCATTAATAAAATTGATAAAGCAACTCCTGCACAAATAGAGGTGGTAAAAAGGCAGCTCAGTCAGCATGACATGACCCCAGAAGACTGGGGAGGCCAGACGGTTGCATTACCGATTTCTGCAAAGTTGGGTCAGGGGATAGATCATCTTTTAGAGGTTATTATTTTGCAGTCCCAGCTCATGGACCTCAAAGCGAATCTTTCAATTCCCGCCCGAGGCTATGTGTTAGAATCTAAACTCGAAAAAGGGCGTGGTCCAGTTGCTACAGTAATAACTCAGCATGGCATTCTCAAAGTGGGAGACTATTTTAAAGCCGGTTCGGTGACGGGTCGTGTTAGTTCTTTGGTTGACTCCTACGGAAAACGAGTAAACCAGATAGAACCGCCTCTTCCTGTTCAAGTTGCCGGATTTTCGGATCTTCCCCAGGCTGGTGATCTGTTTGAGGTAATTACGCAACAAGAGGTAAAAAAGGCTGGTCCGACTATTCAGCCTCGCACTGATCTTTCATTGCGTGCAACGAGCGAATCTGAGATTCCTCTTATAGTAAAAGCTGATAATGCGTCATCCCGGGAGGCATTGGTCAATGCGATTGTGGCTTTAAAGTCCGACAACAGAAAGGCTTCCATTATTCATTCTGGAATAGGGGATATTACTGAAAGTGATGCTATTCTTGCAGCTGATACCCATTCCATTATTTATGGCCTTCACGTAAAAGTTCAGCCTAACGCCCAGGATTTTGTGCAGAAGAAAGGCGTTATTATTAAAAATTTTGATATCATTTACAAGCTTCTTGAAGATATTGAACATCTTTTAGAGGCTGGTAAGCCTATAAAAATGGTGACCAAGAAAATAGGCGAAGCATTAGTGCTTAAAGTGTTTGATATAAAAAACTTGGGGATTGTTGCAGGGGCACAAGTTAAATCTGGTCGCTTTATCCGTGATGGTAAAGTTATCGTCTGGCGAGGCAAGCAAAAGGTAGGCGAGGGCACGATCAAAGGTTTGCAGCGTGACCGAAAACCGGTAAAAGAAGTGCATACCGGGTTTGAATGTGCATTTCTTGTTGACGGTTTTGATACTTGGGAAGTTGACGACCGTGTAGAATGCTTCCAAGAAGTTCCCGCGACCTGATTTTTGTTCCGTTTTTAAATAAAGACACCAAAATACATAGCGCAACAAAGGCTATGTTGCATAAAAAGACATTAAGGGTTCGCTTGTGCGATTTTTATTGTAAATAAAGCTCTTTTTTTAAAAAATGGTCCCCTCGTAGTGCCCCAGGGTCACCTCTCATGCCTCTTTTTCTCTCTTTTTTTGGTCTCACAACAGGATGTTGCGCTAGGGTTGTTTAAACTTTTTAAAGACGACAACTTAGAAATAGTGCCCTTGAATCAGCACTTTTTTGTTGTTGCAAAAAAGTGCTTTGAGGGAGGTGTTGTTTTTTCTTGGTATTAAGAGAAAATTAGAAGTGCTTCATAGTTAGTTTTACATTTTTTACAACTATCTTTCTCTCCCTTCAATAGTTGTAAGACTTGTAAATAGTTGGTGAGGCACTGCTTGTAAGAAAGTGATAGTTAAGGACTCGTAACTTTACTACAATTCCTTCTTAGCTACGCTACGGGTCTTTAACTATTACGATCTTATGAGTTCCAGAAACTCATAAGTCATCCCCATAAAAAATCCCGATTATTTTATAAGATCACGCAAGATTTTCATATTGTGTGCATAGTCCTCAAGCTCTTTTTTTGGAGTTTCGAGAACTTTGGGCGCATGCCGCAGATGAGGATCGTTCATGATGAGCCTAAAGGCTTCAAGTCCTATAGTGCCCTGCCCTATTTCTTGATGTCGGTCTACATGAGAACCAAGTTTTTGTTTTGAGTCGTTCATATGCATTGCTTTAAGATGAGAAAATCCAATTGCAGAATCGAACTCTTTGAAAACCTGATGATACCCCTTCTCTGTTGAAAAGTCGTATCCTGCTGCCCAGAGGTGACAGGTATCTATGCAGAAACCAATGCGTTTCTTATTTTTTATATGACTCTTCATAAATGCCAGTTGCTCGAAAGTCTTGCCAACCTGGCCTCCTTGACCCGCCATGAGTTCCAAAGCGATAGTCGTCGTTCCTTTATCCGCGTCCAAAATTTCACTAAGTGCATCTGCAATCTGTTTCATAGCAGTCTGGGGATCTTTCCCTGATCCGGGATGAAGCACAAGCGTAGGAACTGAAAGTTGATGACAGAGTTCTAGTTCTTTTTGGAGGGTTGAGGCTGATTTTTTTACTGTCTGGGCAGAATCGGATCCTAAGTTGATAAGATAGCTGGCATGGACCATTGAGACAATACCAGTTTTCTTTTGTGCCTCCTGGACGGCATCAATGGTTGCTTGGTCAAGGGGTTTTATGTGCCATTGCCTATTGCTGTGTGTAAAAAATTGTATTGCGGTGCAGTTAATCGAAGCCCCTCTGTAGTAAGCCTGGTCTATGCCACCAGCTACAGACATGTGTGCACCAAGTAAGACTGAATCATGCTGTTTCATAGAGAACTTTCTTAATGAGGGGTAATATATTTGTCGGCTATGGTATATTTTTTTAGTGATATGTCTCACGAATATCGGTTTATTTGCTCTTCGGAGTTGCCATAAATCGAATATTAACATAAACTATCTCCCGTTATCAATAAAAAAGGTGTTGTCAAAGCCAAGAGATCTGCTTCTCATGCAGTTTATTCTCATGTATGCTAGGACAATCTTGATTTGGCTTTGTCTTCAAAAGGAGATTCTATGAACAAGCGAGTGAGCTTGAATCTTATTTTCACTAGTATTCTTTTGACAACTTTTGTGACCCTGGGCGTTGAAAATCCGCCTGAACCTGCGAACACTCAGCCCGTGAAAGAAGAATCACTCAAAGAAAAAGTAACTAAAGCTGAGGCACGAATAAAAACTCTTGAAGCTCTCATTGCAAAGGTAGAATTGAAGCTTGCAGAAGTGCCAAGCAAGGAAGAGATAGCTAAAACTAAAGAAGAAGCTGCCAAAGGAAAAAAAGAAAAAGAGGCTGAAAAAGGAGTTAAGGAACTAAAAGCCAAAAAGGCAAAAGAAGAGGCCGAGAAAAAAGAAGCAGAGAAAAAAGAAGCCGAGAAAAAGGGAACAGAAAAAAAAGTAGTAAGCCCAACAGCTATCTATCCTGAAAAAAGAGGGCTTTTTTTTGATCGAGGGGACTGTGAATGGCGTTTTGGTATTCGATTCAGAGCACCTGAATTTTTTTACGGCAAGAATCTCAATCTTTTAAATGATGATAACCCTGAAGATCTGTACCATCTATTTTAGGCATACCATAGATTTCAATGTTGAGTTTCTCTATGGGATGCCTAAGCTTGAACACAATCTTGTCCATTTTAAGATGACCGTACGTAACAAAGGTCTGTGGGGAGATCCTTATTCAATCGCATCCACGACATATACGCCAATTAACGCGTTCAGTACGAATTTCTCGAATCACAATCACGCAATTCCTTTTCATATCCTCTGGATTCGTGAAATGTGGGCAGAATTTGCACTTAATGATTTGCTTTGTCTGCCTTTCTGTCATCCGTGGACCTTAACTATAGGTGCCTTTCCTTTCCAATTAGGAAGGGGTATTGCTTTGGGTAGCGCATATTTTGTGCTCCCAGCAGATCTTGGTTTCTATTTTGAAAACGCTATTGATCAGTATGGTTTTGGAGCACTTTTAACGGGAGAAGTTCTCAAAGATACGCTTTATTTTGATTTGTATACGCAGATAATAGAAAACGAAGCAGATACCTTTGCAAATACTGCTGACCAGATTCTTGAGCAAGTACTTAATCATAGACAGGATCCAGAGAGAGGATTTGGTGTCATTAACTATGTTGTGGCAGCGCGTTTGCGCTGGAATCCTAAATTTGATAACCCTAAGGCTTCAGCGCGCATAGAACCATATGCTCTGTACAACCATGATCCTGAACAAACGGTAGTTATTCTTGGTGATGCCAAAAGCGATCTCTTTACTATTGGTTTAGCTGTAGAGTCAGAATTTGATAGATTCAATTGGGGTTTTGATACCGCATGGAACATGGGTAGACAGACGCTTTATGGTATTGACACGAATATGATTCAGGTGGCCCTTGTCAATGGCGTGGCAGTCGCCAATAACAGTCAGGTATTGCAGGCACCCCCAGGTCAAGAAACAACGTCATCCTCGCCAAATGCTCTTTTTAACAATGACAACCAGAACATCATTTATGAATCACCAGCAACAAGCCTCGATAATGGAATGATCATCGGAACTAATGAATTTGGGACTTTGCTCAACTCTACTAGTAGGTTTGTTGATCCAAGTTATAACTTGTACCGTGGGATAATGTTTGTATTCGATATGGGATATTACTTTATAAAACCCGACCTTCTTGTGTGTGGTGGCTTTGGTTTTGCAAGTGGCGATGCTAATCCGACAAGAGATGAACAGTTTATAGGGGATAGCGATTTTAATAAGGTTTATGAAGGATTTATTGGTCTTGAAGAATCCTATTCAGGTATCCGCATTAAGAGCGCATTCCTCCTTGCAGGGTCAGCGCGAATTCCACGGCCGCTTTCATTCCCTTCCCAAAGTTTACAAGAACCGACAGTTTCATCGATATCTCGTTTTAGCGATATCGTTTATGTGGGAGCAAGTGCAACGTGGCGTCCAAGTTGGAGCTGTCGTCAATGGAGTATAAACCCTAACTTAATCGCTTATTGGACTGATTATTCAGCCCCATTCTTTGATGAAACTACGGTAGCAAATACAACCAGTCGATTTGCACGTAATTATTTGGGAACGGAAGCAAATGCCTTTATAGAAGCGCAAATGATGCCTGAATTGAAATTCTTTGCGGTAGTAGCTTTCTTTGTTCCAGGAAGCTTTTATAGGGATAGTGCAGGCAGGCCGCTTGATTCTCAGCAAACAACGTTCTTAGATAATTTAGATATAACAGGACTTACTAATATAAGACAGCCTCTTTTAGGCTATGATAAGGCATATTCAGCTACCTGTGGTTTTGAATACATATTCTAGGCTACTTTTGATTTTTTTCTTGTCCCCCTCTTTCTGGATGCCCCAGCTATGAGGACCTATAGATGGAGGGGAGCTCTTCCCTTTAATTTACAGTTGGTCATGTGATAGGATAAGGGTGATATCGAAACAGGCAATATCCTCTTCTTGTGTATCGGTATAACATGCTTATAGCGGCTAGGCCTGAGGCTGTGGAAAAAATTCTCGAAAAAGGCTAGACTAGTAACCGTACCATATATTTTTTGGGTACATATATAATATAAACGTAGTCAGTATTGCACATCAGTGACTACGACCGAAGTACTCTTACAAAGCGAGGGGCTTAGGAGAATACTTAAAGGAGAACACCATGAAAATAAAAGTTACCAATCACTATCTTTTTACACTTATGCTTGTAGGGACACTTTCCTTGAGCAGCTCTTTTGTTGAGGCAATGCAACAACCTGTTGACCAGGGATGGTGGGCCTCTCTATGGAGAAACGTAACCGGGGCTGCGCAAACAACGTGGAGCTACGCGAATGCACCATTACAGACGGCGGGTAATACAGTAACTAATTTTACAAGTAACCTCGCAAGAGATTGGTCGAAATATACACAGAATGTTAACTTTGCACGGGCAACGGGAAGAGTTGTAGGACAAGCTGCTGGAGGAATTGTAGAGGGATATAAGAAAGCGACTGCTAAATCTTCCAATAATGTATCAGAAGGAGTCGTACAAGCCCCAAACAATGCTAACCTGACAGAGAGAGAAGCCCGGGATGATGGCACACGGCAGTCAGGAAGAGTTATAGGACGATTTACTAGAGGCTTCGTAGAAGGATATAATGAGACGAATGCCCCAGCGGCTGGTGGAGCTGCTAATAATGTGCCAGCAAGAGTTGTACCAGGTTCCACTATAGGCGCTGCTGAAAGAGCACGTGCCGCCGAAATATTTGCAGATGACCTTGCTAATCTTTCAATAGGGAATCCTCCACGAACTCCAGTTGCTGATCCTGTCACTGGCATAATACCGCCCCCTACGGGTCTCTACGGTATTGTGCGCGGTGCTACGAATGCAGCAGTGCGGGAAGCGGGACAGGTTTTTATGCAAGAAGTAGTCAATCCTACAGTGCATAAAGTTGGTCTTGACTCTAAATCTTCTTTCTTTGAAAAATGTCTTTTATATGGAGTTGGACTTATTGCTTCTTACTTTGTCATTCGTTATGCATACCATAAGATTGAAGGTTATTTGAACGGGCCATCACTTGATTTTAAAATGATAGAACCTGATCATGCTATTGATACTACGAATCTATTTAAAGACTTAGTATTTGAAGCAGATACTCGTGACCGCCTCAATAAAATTATACTTTCTACTGTTGAATTTAAGCGCAAAATTATGGATGGAGAGGAAGTGAATTATAGAAATCTTCTTATATATGGACCAGAAGGGTCTGGTAAAGAGATTTTTGTAAAAGAACTTGCTCAGGCAGCTCACATGAGATATTATGAAGTTTCAAATGATGCTCTTAAGGATGCTCTTTCTAAAGACCCAAAAGCGATAGAAACTTTCTTCAAAAATGAAGTAAGCAACTCACAAGAAGGAGCTATTGTATTTATTAAAATAAATGAAAAAAGCGAAGCGGAAATAAGAAATATATTAGCGCTGTTCCCGGGTATTATTAAAAACAGAAGCAATGTATACATGCTTGTTTTTTCTTGTTTGACAAAACCTGAAATGCCACGAGCACTTGGACTCATGATCGATGTTGTAGGAGTTAAACATCCTGAATTGCCCGAGCGCATAAAAATATTGAGCATGACCAGAGATCGACTCTTTCCAGAGCAAGGATTAAACGAAAACAGAGCTTTACTTTCTGATAATAAAATTTCGACCATCGCGCAGCGCTTGGTTAAAGCGTCGGCATCGGGTTTAGTAGATTTTATAATCAACCTTAAGAACAAGGGCACTCTTTCTCCTGAGCTTATCGATCAGGAGCTCAATGCAGCTACTGAAAATAATGAATATTTAGTCTAAGACTCCAAGAGGAATCGATTGAAGCATTACGAACGGACTACGGGATGTGGGGAAGTAAGCGAGAAATATCTAGATAAGAACATTACGCTCTGCGGCTGGGTGAATAGACGAAGAGATCACGGGAATGTTATCTTTATCGATCTGCGTGATAGATCTGGTCTTATGCAGGTAGTGTTCAGTCCCGAAATTGCACCTGAAGCCCATGCACTTGCCCATAACCTTTGATCGGAATTTGTCATTTCGGTTACAGGTAAAGTTGTAAAACGATCTGAAGAAACGGTCAATGAGGAGCTTCCGACAGGCCATTTTGAGCTCCAAGGAACTCATCTTGAGATTTTAAATAAGGCAAAAGTCTTACCTTTCCAGCTTGAAGAGGCCGATCACGTAGAAGAGGAACTGCGTCTCAAATACCGGTATTTAGATTTGCGCCGACCCGAAATGTTGCGGCATCTAGCCATGCGCCACAAAATCGTATTTATGATGCGTGAATACCTCAATGGTCGTGGTTTTTATGAGGTGGAGACCCCTATTCTCACTAAAAACACTGCAGAAGGAGCGCGTGAATTTATTGTTCCATCGCGCTTACACCAGGGTTCCTTTTATGCATTCCCCAATCTCCGCAGCTTTATAAACAGATACTGATGTGTGCTGGGAATTGAGAAGTATTTCCAGATAGCACGTTGCTTTCGCGATGAGGATTTGAGGGCGGATCGGCAACCTGAATTTACCCAGCTTGATTTAGAGATGTCATTTGTGAATGAGCAGGATATCCAAGATCTCATCGAAGGTCTTTTACAACATGTTTTTTCGTCTATCTTTCATGAGCCTCTCACTCTGCCTTTACAAAGAATGACCTATGATGAAGCTATGCACAGGTATGGATCAGACAAGCCGGATCTCCGTTTTGGAATGCCTATTTATGAGCTAACAGATCTTTTTAAAGATACTGAACTTTCATTTATTAACGCTGCTTTAGATAAGGGTGGCAAGATTGGTGCTCTCCACATTCCACAATATGCATTTACCCGATCTGAACTTGAAAACTGGGTAGGTACAGCATTACGAAATGGTGCTAAAGGACTTGTGTGGATACGTTTTAAAGAAGGATCATTTGAGGCCCCCATTGCAAAATTTTTGCCGACCAATTTCTTTTCGCGGGTGAAAGCTCACATCCCCGAGTTAAGAGAAGGTGATACTCTTTTCATGGTTGCTGGTGCTTATAAAGAGGCATGGTCACAGCTTGGAAAACTACGATTGCAACTTGGGCATGCTCTTAATTTGATTGATAAGGATGCCATACGTCTTTTGTGGGTTACTGATTTTCCTTTGCTTGAATTCGATGAGACTACTAAGCAGTGGAGCTCGGTGCAGCATCCCTTTACGTCACCTCAACCAGGCTGGGAACATAAAGAACCTGGACAGATAAAGGCACGTGGGTATGACATTGTTTTTAATGGTATTGAGCTTGGAGGTGGTTCAATCCGAATCCATGATCCAGAGGTACAAAAAAAGATTTTTGAATATCTGGGGATAGATCGGCAAAAAATGGAAGCTGAATTTGGTTTTTTGCTTGAAGCTCAAGAATTGGGCTTTCCTCCGCATGGTGGGATTGGGATTGGTCTTGATCGCCTCGTAATGCTCTTATTGCACTGCCCTTCTATCAGAGAGGTCATTGCGTTCCCTAAGACGGCAAGTGGCTATGATCCTCTTATGGAGGCACCTACACCCATTGATCCTAAAAAGTTGGTTGAGTATGGATTAAAAGTCGTAGTTCAGCCAAAGGAAGGACAGGCCTCACTTAAAGAAAAGCCGTCTGAAAAAATACTTTAATCCACCATTAGGCTTGTATCAACCCAATTTTCAGCACTTTTTTCTTGGCAGACTACATCAAGCCCTTGGCAATTCGCATAACATTCTTCGCGAGTTGCATAAATAGATTCCATCGGCGATTCTTCCATGTCTCCTCGTACACAAAGCCAGTTTTTGTTCGCAACTTTGCTTGGAGTTTCAGGGTTCTTTTTTCTAATGCTTTCGTTAATAGCATAGAGAGAGCCAGACATAACGCATAGTAATGCTGCTGCTATGAGATGTTTCATATAATCTCCTCTTTATTTCGAGAAATCTTAGATATAACCTTCTTACTTTAGTATAGGCTCTTAAGATTACAAATAGCAACAATTTAAGAAAGATATTTCTTTAATAATTCATTGATAAGTTGAGGATTGCCTTTGCCCTTGGTCTTTTGCATTGCTTGGCCTACAAAGAAGCCCCACAGCTTATCTTTGCCTGCCTTGTATTGTGCGACACTCTCAGGGTTGGCATCAATAAGTTCTTTGATAATGTGTTCAAGTTCTGCGGGATCGCCCATTTGTTGCAGGCCTTTTGCATTCATGATTAGTTCTGGATCAGCACCCGATTGAGCCATATCTTGAAAAATCTCTTGAGCTGACCTATTGTTTATTGCGCCCTTATCAATTAAGTCAACAAGCTTGGCAAGTAATACTGGCTTGATCTTGCAGGAATCGAGTGATATTTTTTCTACTTTAAGAAGTCCCATAAGATCTCTGAGCACCCAATTAATTAAATGTTTGCTCGACGTGAGTTTGGCTGCTTGTTCATAAAAACTACCTATCTCTGGTTCATTGATAAGGATATTTGCCTCATAGGGTGTGAGTCCCACCTTGGTTAGTCTTTCAAATCGTTCTATAGGAAGTTCAGGCATGGTAGTTTTAATTCCGGCAATCATCTCATCATTTATTTCGATAATAGGCAAATCAGGATCATTAAAATATCTGTAATCGGCAGCTTCTTCCTTTGAGCGCATGATTTTCGTTTTGCCTTCTTTAGTATCCCAGAGCCTCGTTTCTTGGCTGATTTTTTGACCGGACTCAAGCGCTGTTATTTGCCTTTCGATCTCATATTCAATTGCATCTGAGATGAATTTAAATGAGTTAATATTCTTAAGCTCAACTTTCGTTCCAAGCGTTGTTTCACCTTTTTTTCTTACTGAGATATTGGTATCGGCCCGAAAAGCACCCTCTTCCATGTTTGCCGTGGATATTTTTAAATACAGAACAATAAGGCGTAAGGCTTGAAGATATTCGCGTGCTTCATATGAGCTCGAAATATCTGGGTGACTGACTATCTCTAAAAGCGGTGTCCCTGCCCGATTGAGATCAACAAAACTCTCATTGCTGAGTGTTGCATGGATATTCTTTCCTGCATCTTCTTCGATATGTATACGAATTAATTGTATTTTTTTATATGTTGTTCCGTCTTCTCGACGAATTGATATATATCCATCCGTACAGATCGGGTTATCAGACTGGGTAATTTGGTAATTTTTAGGCAAATCGGGGTAAAAATAATGTTTCCGTGCAAATTCAGAGCACTTTGCTAGGATACTGTGTGTTGCCAAACCTGCTTTAATAGCATCTTTAATTACGGCGCTATTTAAACGAGGCAGTACACCAGGTTGACCCGTGCAAATCTGGTCAATTTGTGAGTTGGGCTTTTCGCTCGGGCCATTTGAACACGTACAAAAGAGCTTTGAGTTGGTGTTGAGGTTTACATGGACTTCTATACCTATACAAGCCTCATAATCGGGAAATTTTTCTAAGACGGAATGAGATTCTTTCATTGATTCCACCAAGTTTAATGAAATAATAGGTATAGTAGCACAAAATGCATCAATCGTACACAGGTGTTTTTAAGCGCAAAATACTGTTGTGCAGGACATTCTTGTAATGGCAGAATAAATTATTAGAAAACCATTGAGATCAAGGCGCAAATTTCATTATAATTACATATAGAATATAAGCAAACTAAAAGAGCTTTATTTCCATGAGGCTCTTCCAATTATGGAGGTTATTTTATGAAATTAAGTAAAAAATTGCTCGTTGCAGTAGCATTATTTTGCATTCCCTCATCACTATATGTCGCCTCGTTGTATAGTGCCTGTTGTGGTCAAGCACAAAGAACAGAAGGTGCTAAATGCCCCGATTTAAATTGTGCATGGGGTACGATTGCAAGGCGCTGCAGTGGCAGTTCTGAGTGTTGCCCTGGAAGGTTCTGTACCGCTTGGGGTACCTGTGAGTTGTGCAGTGATGCTCAAAATTCTGGTGGACGTACTTCTTAATTGATTCTAACTTAGGCACGTGGTCCTCCGCTCCTTCACTTGGATAATGAGCTGCTTAAAGACCACGTGCCTTCTTATTTCTTAAATCACTAAAATACATACATTTTGTCCTTTTCAAGTAATGTAATCAATACATTCATTTGTTCAATATTAGACTATTACGGTATAGCCCTAAATTAGGATATTTAATGATATTGGCATAAATAGCTGCAATAATAGCAATACATTAAATAAGGATATATTAAGTGATTATGTTCTTTTCTGTATAAACATCTTTATATACATAGTAATCAATACATGCAAATACTTAAAAACACATTATAGAACAAAAGATACCAATTCCAGTATATATGTAGATTATGAGATTGTGTTCTTTGCAAGTATTGAGGGTTAAAATGTCTTTTTCTCATACATACTGATTTATGTGTTATACATGATTTTAGTAAACGGTGTTTATATCAGTAATATGTACAAAAGCATTTTTTAAGAAATCACTGTCAACTAAGTCTATGGATGTATTGTGTGTCTTTATGTAATTGAAGAAAAACAATGTAATGTGTTGTTTTGATCTGTTTAATAAAACCAGTGTAATCATGTTAATCCCGTAAATATGCGTATAACAGTATTTTGCGATTATACAGTAATTAATGCTCTATGCTTGATTTTAATAAATAATGCTTATGATTCCTATGCTGTATATTGCTCGTTTTATTCCATAATAATAAAATGCATAAAACCTTGTATTGCAGATGATTATGGAAAAAGCGCTATTAACTAAATATATGGCATAAACATAAAATGTTGTTATTAATAAAATTGCATGGTAGACTAGGCGGCGATTATAATAACGGGTTGGAGATGCATGAGAAAAATTGCGATTATCAATCAAAAAGGTGGAAGCGGTAAAACCACAACAACGGTTAACCTTGCTGCCTCCTTGGCTGAGAAAAACGCAAAGTACTTGTAATCGATCTAGATCCTCAAGCATCCACTTCGCAGTGGTTTGGAAGAACGACTATCGATAAAGGCCTTTTAAGCGTCTTTGTCGAGAATACCCCTCTTGAGTCTGTTATTTCCAGTACCGCCACTAAAGGCATCGCGATCATCCCTTCATCTTCGTGGCTTATTGGCTTAGAAAAAGCGCTTGCCAATGAAGTGGGTGCTGAGTCCATTCTTAAAGAAAAATTACAGTCGCTTACAGGCGATTGGGATTACATACTTATCGATTGCCCTCCAACCCTCGGCATTCTTACTGTTAATGCTCTTACCGCGTGTGAAGAGGTTATAGTTCCTGTTGAAGCGCGGATCATGGCCGTCAATGGCCTTGTTCAATTATTACAAACAGTTGATGTGGTTCGCCATCGGTTGAACAGTGAACTCAAAATATCTGGCATACTTCCTTGCAGAGTTGATGCTCGTACGCGGCATTCTAGGGAAGTTGTTGATGAATTAAGAAAAAATTTTACTGATCTGGTCTATAAAACGGCTATTCGTGAAAACGTACGCCTTTCAGAGGCACCTTCATTTGGTAAGCCTATAACTGAATATGATCCTTCAAGCAATGGAGCTTCTGACTATTTGGCTTTTGCTCAAGAAGTGATTAAGCAAGAAAAAGCATTGTAATAGAGGAACTAGATGAAACAAAAAACTATCGGTATTAATCCGTTAGAAGAATATTTATCAAACGGCAAAAAAAAGAAGTCTTCTCATGTTGATGAAGCTGGAGAGCAGCCTGCAGAAGCACAACCTCAACCGACTGAGTTGCCCACGGGGCAGCTGACGTTCGCTCCACAGATTTCTGGTGCGACAGAGGACTCTTTAGCAGAAGGTCCACGTAAACAGAGGATTACACTTCACATTTCTTCTCATATTATTGATCGAGTCAAAAATGCTGTTTATTGGGAACCAGGGCTTACCATTGCTGGGTTTGCTGAAAAGGCCCTTTCAAAAGCTCTTGATGAGATTGAGGCAGAACGTGGGTCTCCTTTTCCGAGCCGCAGAACACATAAGCTGCGTGGTGGCAGACCTCTTATTTAATATCTAGTTTAAATCCGTTAATACTGCAGCTTTCTTTACTTGAAAGTATGATCTTACTTTTCGAGAGTTTTTCAAGGTAGAGAATGGCGTTGTATTCGGTTGTCGTAATATAGTTAAAAATTGCCGGATGGAGCGTTAGAGTTACCTGGCCGATCTTTTTCTTTCCTTCGAGTTCTTGTTTTAAGTTGCGCAATATCGTATATGCTTCATTTGATACTGATTTTACAAATCCAAGCCCGTGGCAGGTTGCGCACTGATGCATGAGCTCATTCATCAATGTCTTTCCTGAACGCTTACGCGTCATTTGTACAAGACCGAATTCTGAGACCTTAAGAACAACTGATTGAAATTTGTCTCGTTCTTTAAGGGTCTTTTCGAAAAATTTAAAAAGTTTCTGTTTATTGGCACCGCTCGCCATATCTATAAAATCTATAACGATGAGACCACCGATATTACGGAGTCTCAGTTGACGCACAATCTCTTCTGCGGCCTCAAGATTCGTTTTTAATATGGTTTCTTCCATATTAGATTGGCCGGTGAATCGACCTGTATTTACATCGACAACGGTCATAGCCTCAGTAGTTTCTATGACAATTGAACCACCAGATTTAATGTATACCTTGCGTTGTAACGCTTGCTCAATTTGGTTTTCAATAGAATACTTTTCAAAAAGAGGTGGAGGTCCTTGATAGAGCTTTACCTTCTGCGCATGCTCTGGTGCGATATTCTTAACAAATTTGTAAATGCGTGATTGATTATCTGCGCTATCAGTAATGACCGATTCAACATCATAGTCTAAGTGATCACGCACCGCTTGAAGAGAAATATCAATATCTTCATGAATTTTTTCCTTAGGAGCTGCATCAGCATATTTTTTCTGGATGGTTTTCCAGGTTGATACCAGATAATTTAAATCCTGGAGAATTTCTTGAGCACCTTGCTCTGCACTCGGTGTTCGAATAATTGCTCCCATGCCAGGAGGAAGGTTTTGAGTGAGAAGTTCTTTAAGTCGCACTCGTTCTTCTTTTGATTCAATTTTTTTTGATATCCCTATACGAGCGATGTTGGGCATCAATACGAGAAATCGACCAGGAAGCGTAAAGCATGTGGTTAATTTTGCACCTTTTTCTTTAACAGGCTCTTTGCTCACCTGGACTAAAATCGGCTCGCCTTCTTTAATAATTTTGCTTATATCAAGTTGAGGTCGTCGAGAAGGGCGTGGTTTTTCTTCCATATCCTCAAACTGTTCAGCCATGCGATGAACAGCAAGCTCTCTATCTATCTCAGAGATATGAAGAAAACCAGCTCGTTCTTGTCCTATGTCGACAAAAGCAGTTTGAATTCCTGGAAGGACTTTGGTTACAATCCCTTTAAAATAAGAGCGCTCTAAGTTCTCAGTCGCATGCGATGAAAAGTAGATGTTTTGAAGTTCTTCGCCGCGCGTGATAGCGATCCGTGTTTGCCACGGAGTTTCGTTTATAAGAATTTTTTTCATGATTTACTCAAGGGGCCCTAGGCCCTCGGAACAAAATTTTTTCATGATGGTAGTATACCACATCTTCAAGCGTTCGAGTATCACGGGTTTTTTTCGGTGGCATTTTTTTCTTTTATATGATACATTGCTGATAACAAAACAGATCCTAATGCGTAACTTGCGGAGGCATCCCATGAATAAAAATATTTTTTTACTGACTGTGTTATTGTTGCTTGTTCCTTCGTGTGGCAAGAAAACTCAAGTATACTCTCCAGGTCCAGCGACAGTAGTTAGTGAGCAAGTCGTATCACCAGAAACTGCCGAATATGATAAGGAGTTAGATGCGTATGTTGTTAAAGAGGATGAAAACAAGTTCAGCGCAGAAGCTGCTGCTCGAGCAAATCAAGAAGATGAGCTCAAAGCGGCACGCTCTGAAGCAACGCCAGAAGATTTTGAAGAGCACAGTGAAAAGTATGGCTTAAAGAGAGTCTTCTTCCGCTTTAATAAATATATGATTCAAGGTGATGAGGGGCTTACTCCTGATCAAATGAGTGCACTTAAGCATGACCTTGCTATCGTGCGATCACTTGCAGGTAAACATTATCGCATTGCCATTGAAGGCCATGCATGTAATTCAGATGGTTCGACAGAATATAATTTAATGCTGTCCGAAGATCGTGCTAAAGCAGTACAAAACTACTTCATTGAACAGGGTGTTCCTGGAGCCGCTAACTTTGATATCAAAGGGCATGGCTGTCAACACTTGATTGTTCCAACGGGCAATGCAGAGCAACAAGCGCCAAATCGCCGCGTTGAAATCTTTGCGTATCCACCAGAAGCAGCTTAAGTATGGTGAATAAACGTTTCGTTATTCTTAGTTATATCTGTCTGTCAGGCATTTGTGTGCCTGACAGACTTTTAGCAAAAAGAAGTATCTTAAGAGACCCTGCTCACCAGGAAGTCAACAAAAAGGTATCCATTGGCCATTATGAGCCTCATGATATAATCCGGTTTGAAGGAGTTCGCGTTGCCGCACGGATTGTTCCTGATCTAAAACGACTGATAAAAGCAGCCGCACAAGACGGTATTACCCTGAAAGTAAAATCAGGATACCGCAGCTATGATGATCAAGTTCGGCTTTTTAAAAGATATACTAAGAAAGAGCTTAAGAGACATTCTGGCATATCGTGGGCTACAGCCGAAGAGACTGTAAATACCTATTGTGCTCGGCCTGGTCATTCTGAACATCAACTGGGCACGACGGTTGATATACTATCATCCGAAAATGGTTACCAATTTTCTGCTGATAAAAGCTTAAAATATGTTCAGTGGTTGGAGAAGAATGCGACTCGCTTTAATTTTAAAATAAGCCATCATGATGGCAACAGCGAGTATATTTATGAGCCATGGCATTTACGCTGGTTTCCTTCTGAAGACAGGTGATGACTGTTATTTTCCAACGCAGAATTCTTTAAAGACCATATCTAATCCCGCCTCACTAATTGATTTACCGGTCAGCTCTGTAATCAGGGTAAGTGCATCTTGAAGATGATATGACACCAGTTCATAGTGCACAGTATCCTTTAGAAGGGGCAGAATCTGAAGAAGTTTTTGCTCAAGCTGTATGAGCAATCCATGATGTCTCTGGTTTAAAAGAAATGGTGACTCAAAACGTGCATAGAGCTGTTCAATTTTTTGAGCAATTGCAGTACGAACTGTTTCAATATTTTGTTGGGTAACGGTAGAGACAGACAATGAGCTTACTGAAAATGAATGGGATACCTGGGAAAGATCAGCCTTATTACAAATGAGAATACACTTTGATGGATACTGAGAGAGAATATCTTCATAGATCACTTTTTCTTGATCAGTAAGTGATCTGCTTCCGTCGACTATCAAGAGGATACAGTCTGCCTTATGTGCTTCTTCAAGAGATTTTTTGATACCTTCCTGTTCAATGCTGTCTTCTGTTTGACGAAGTCCGGCTGTATCAATAAGTGTCCAATAGGTTTGGTTATGGGTAAATCCCGCTTCTATAACATCGCGCGTTGTTCCTGCTCGCTCATGAACGAGAGCTCTTTTTTTATCTAAGAGCGCATTAAAAAGAGATGATTTTCCCGCATTTACAGAACCTATAAGCGCGATCTTAACGCCTTCTCTAATTTGTACTTGTGCAGCAAATGTTTTTTTGAGCACACCAATTTTTTTAAGGATGTCTTCAATATTATGTGTAATTTCTGGTGCAAACTCTGACTCATCATCAAGAAATTCAAAACTTGCCTCACACCAAGCGAGCGTCTTTACAAGCTCTCGTTCAAGTTCGGTAACCCAGTGTGAAAAACTACCTTCCAATTGAGCCAGTGACTTTTTCAAGGCCTGCTGGGTATGTGCGCTTATGAGCTCATTAATAGCCTCAGCCTGCAGAAGATCGACTTTTCCCTGTGCGAAGGCTCTTCGCGAAAATTCACCTTCTTGAGCTAAGCGTGCTCCCTGCTTGATGAAACGTTCAATAATCATATCAATTAGAAAGGGATTATTGTGGCAGGTAATTTCTATCGTATCTTGTCCGGTAAATGTTCGTGGAGCATCCATAACAATAAACATCACCTGATCAAGATGGCTGCCGACTGAATCGAGCATCCAACCATAGTGGATTGTATGAGAAGGGACCTCTCGTATCTGTTTTCCCGATGCCAATTGTGCGCACGAATCAGCCAGTTTTCTTACCCCTGTACCACTCAGCCTGATTAAGGCCAGTGCTCCCTTGCCTCGCGGTGTACAAAGTGCAATAATCGGATCTTCATCATGCGAGAGCATCAGTCACCCGTAAGGACGATCTTATATCCCTTAAGTGGCCGTTTGTAGTGGCGCTTAAGCATGGTAAGAAGAAGGTTTGATAACGTAGCAAAGAGATGTTTTTGACGGTTTTTATCATCATATAAGTTACTGCTAAATTGAATTTTGAGGTAGAAACGTTCAGGTACAAGAGTGAATGAGGCTTTGCCTAATCCCATGAGGGCAAGCATTTGTGTTAACCAATCCTTTACTGAAGCTATCATTTCCTCAGTCCAGACAGGTCCACGCTCTTCAGTTTTTGTCTCGACTTCAGCTCTGGGCTCTCTGACAGGCTCTCTTGTTTTGGTTGGCCGTTGTTGTACACGTCGTGGCTCTTTAGGCTTCAAAGGCGCAGGCTCGATAGCCGGTTTTGCACGCTTATAGCGTGGTTCAGGTTTTGGTTGCAGTTCTGTAAAGAAAATACCGATTTTTGCGGGCTTTGTAGTCATGCCAATAAAGTTTTTCTGCGGTTCTTCAAAAATCTTTATGGTGAATTCTTTTGGCTGCCCGGCGCTTGACCATCCTTTTTCAATGGCTTTAATGATAGAAGATGCTTCTTCCATTATAGATTTCATAGGCTCCTTAAATGCATAAATAATAATTGACAAGCTCTTATAGGACCTGGTGGTTGTTTATGGAGCGGGAAACGGGATTCGAACCCGCGACCTTTGCCTTGGCAAGGCAACGCTCTACCAGCTGAGCTATTCCCGCGCATACTTGAAAAAAGTAACACATCCAGTGTGATTGTCAATCCACTGATTTTCTTAGGAGTGCTAAGCTGATGGGGAATGAAGAGCTGTCTTTCAAAAACTATTTCTAGTTTAATTGTAAGCAATTATTGAATAGTTGTCAAAATTATTTTGGCGCATTAATACGACATATGATTAGGCTTTGAGTAAGCCTTCATTATCGGGAATTTTATTTTTCTAATTAAATAGCGCATCCATTGTTAATATTACATCTGCAGTACCAAAATACCCTGCATTCTTATTCACGCCATAGGGCGAAATGAGCGTAATAAATACGCTTTTTTTCGTCTTTGTTTGTTCAAAAAATATACTTCGTTTTTCTCGTAGGTCCTTATCACAAGCTTTCGTAATTATGAACTCTTTATCGCAATATTTGATTTCACATAAATTGATGCAATTATCGGCTCTGTCAATGACTAAATCGATTTGTGTTCCTCTCTCAGATCCTTCAGAGGGCCTGTATTCCCAACTTGAACAGCTTGAAAGCACCCCTGAAATGCCAAGCGATTTTTTGATTGAATGTATGTGTGTAAGACATATACTTTCAAAAGCGTAACCTGCCCAAGATCGTCCAAGTGAGCTATTAAAAACATTTGTCCAAAACAAAGTGTCAGAACCATTAAGAGAGCTCTCTTCAACCCGTGGCCACCATTTGAGGTAGAATATAGAATATTCATCTACCAACCTATAGCGCCTTTCTTTTTTTTGTTTTCCAAAGTCCTTGATTGAAAGAATAAAGCCAGATTGCTCAAGTTCGTTAAGTACATCAGTCATGGTACCTCCTTTTGTAAGACCGGTTTCTAGCGCTATCTGTTTTTGTGTCAATCCGTAGGGATGCGATGCCAATGTCTTTACAATATTGACGTGACGAGCATAGCCATCGAAGAGCGCTGCATAAAGCTCATCGAATTCATGAGTAAGAGGGCCGCCAAAACAAAGATTTCCTACGGTTTTAAGCGCAGATTCTCCTTTTTGTACATAATTTAAATAGGTTGGAATTCCTCCTAAAGCCATATAAATATCTATGATAGATTTACGATCTAACACCACGCCATGAGCATGCAGATATTCTTCTGTTTCTTTTAGGTCAAAGGGAAGAAGTCGAATTTTGGCCGTTAGTCTACCATGAAACCCACCTTTATTATGAATAATTTTTTTTATTATCCATGAAGCCGATGAACCACACACAATCAGGATTACTCGATTATTGGTTGAAATATAATTATTCCAAAAATAACCAAGATCTTCAAGAAAGCCCGAACGTGGTGTGGCGAGCCAAGGTAATTCGTCTAAGAAAAGAATTATACGTTCATTCTGCTTAACTTTCTCTACACGATCTTTTAATTGATCAAAAGCCTCAAGCCAGTTTCTTGGTGCTGTATAATTCTTCATTGGGCCAAAAACTCTGAGGAATTCTTTAGTAAATAGTGTCAGTTGTTTGCGAGAGCTTGCTCCTTTCACTCCAATGAGAGTAAAATAAAGTCCTTTATTCTTGAAGAATTCTCGAATGAGATAGGTTTTTCCGACTCGTCGGCGACCATAAATCGCTAAAAATTCGGGTTTCCCAGATTGGTAAATTTTATCCAATAATTTTAGCTCACGATTTCTACCAATAATTGTAGCCACGATTATCCTAATATTATAGTTCCAAATTCGCAACTTTTACATTAAAGATTGCGCTATTTTCTTCACAAAAGTAGCACAATCTTTTAAAAAAATCAAGATTTCGCTGATTTTCTCACAAAAGTAGCGAAATCCTTAAAAAAATCAGACATTGCGCTGATTTTCTTACAAAAGTAGCGCAATCTTCAAAAGAAATTAAGATTTTGCTACTTTTGCGACGTGTGTGAACCTGAACAATGGAAAAAATCTTTAGCTAGATCGATACCTACAGGAATTTGTGATATATTATTCATATTGTACTTCTTACTTGTAGAAGGGATCGAATTGCAAACAGAGGTTGCGATGATTGTCCAAGAGAGCTATTGAAAGCAGTTACCCAAAATAGGCCATCGGAACCTATATTGTTTTTTTCTGCCATTGTTTGCCATCTCAGAAAGAATAAGGAAAGTTTATCTACCAATCTATAAAGCTTTTCTTTTTTTTGTTTTCCAATGTTCTTGATTGCAAGAATGAATCCAGACACTTCGAGTTCTTCGAGGATATCATGCATTCTACCGCCTACTGTTAGTCCGGTTTGATGTACGATCTGATTTTTTGTCAAGCCAGATGGGTGTAATGCTAACGCTTTCACAATACGAATATGATGAGCATAGTTATCGAAGAGCGCTGCATAAGACTGATTAAACTCATCAGTAAGACGGCCACCAAAACAGAGATTCTCCAAACTGTGGGGAGCAGATTGTCCTTTTTGTACATAGTTTAAATATCTTGGAATTCCTCCTAAAGCTACGTAAATATCTATGATAGATTTGGGATCTAGTATTACACCACGGTCGTGCAAATATTCTTCTGCTTCTTTTAAATCAAACGGCAGAAGCCGAATTTTAGCCGTTAGCTGTTCATGAAGCATGCCTTTATTATGGATAACTTTTTTTATTATCCATGAATTCGATGGACCGCATACAATCAGCATCACTCGATTATCTTTTGACATATAATCCCAAAAGTGATTGAGATTTTCGATGAAGCACGAGCGAGGCGTGGTAAGCCATGGCAAATCATCTAAAAAAAGAATTATACGCTCATTCCGCTTAATTCTCTGTATACCATCTCTTAATTGCTGAAAAGCATCAAACCAATTTTCTGGCACTTTATAATCCTCAATCGGGCCAAAAACACTGAGAAATTCTTCGGAGAAATAAAGCAGTTGTTTGCGAAGGCTGGCTCCTTTTATTCCAAGTAGATTAAAGTAGAAGTCTTCGTTCTTGAAGAACTCATGAATGAGGTAGGTTTTTCCTACACCCCGACGGCTATAGATTGCTAAGAATTCTGGTTTTCCAGATCGATAAAGCTTGTCTAGCAATTCCAATTCAGGATTTCTGCCAACGATTTTGTTCATGGTTACTCTTTTAACTCCATCAAATCTCTAAAAAATGCAAAATTATCTGTTTTCCTGCCAATATAACAGAATTTTAAAAAAATCAACATCATCAATCTCCCGATTAATAGCCTGATAACAGAATTATTTTTAATGCTATTTATAAAATAAGGGGCACCCTGGCTATCATTCGAAAATGCAGATAGAAAAAATCTATTGAGGAAAGATTTTTCAGCGGATTAGTGCTGATAAAAGTACAAAATAGTGCTTATGATGAGCTCGTTTTCGTAACTTAATCTCGTTTCTTGCATCGTAACTAAGCATGTATGAAATTAAGAAAGACTAAGTGCTTGATTTGATCACTATGAATAGTGATTTGCCTGTAACTCGATTTTGCAAAAGAGCAGAACTCAGGATACACTATCTGCTAAAGCTCTATTAATTAAGGATACACAATGATTTCGCGTTTATCAGGCGCCGTAATGGATATAGCAGCGCAGATGATTACTCTTGATGTTAATGGGGTAGGATATGCTGTTTCAGTCGCAGATGAACGTCTTTTCAAAGTGGGACAATTAGTTGATTTACCTATTTATTATCACTGGAACCAGGAAAACGGTCCACAGCTTTTTGGGTTTGATTCTCTTCTTGCCAAGACAGTTTTTGCTCAGATATTAAGTTGCACGGGATGTGGTCCCAAGATAGGGCTTGCGGTATTAGGCCATATGCCACCAGAGCAATTTTTACAGGCGGTTTCTCTCGGGGATGTGAAAGCATTAAGTGCTGTAAATGGTATTGGTCCTAAAAAAGCTGAACTTATGATTATGCAATTAAAAGATAAAGTTCTGAAGATAACGCCTGCAATCGAGCCTACTGCACTCGTTAAAATGAGGCAGTTGCGTGCAGCTCTAGAGTCACTTAATTACCGACCTGCTGAAATTACCCATGCATTTGAGCAGCTTAAGAAAAATAGTGTCCTGGAGGCTCCTTTTGATGAGCTCTTGCGCAGTTCTCTATCATATTTAGCAAAGAGGTTTTAGGTAGTCATGAGTCTTGTGCAGAGCTGTTACGCTTTCGTTCACGCAGTTAACGCATTCTTAGCTTTACCTTCGCTGCTGCTTTTTCTTGGTACAGGAATTGTGCTTACCTTGAAAACAAGATTCATTCAGATTCGTGCATTTCCACGCTTTTGGCAATTGTTGAGGAAGGGTGTACAAAAGGGACATGCACACGCACATACTCTTAGTCCATTTCATGCGCTCTTTAGTGCCATGGCGACAACTATCGGTATGGGAAATATTGTTGGGCCTTCAATGGCGATTAGTGTCGGGGGACCTGGAGCGCTCTTTTGGCTTCTTATGTACATAGTTTTTGGTTCGGTAACAAAGTTTACTGAGGTAACCTTCGCCGTTCATTCACGTAAAGTTTCTAAGCAAGGCGATATTATTGGTGGTCCGACCTGCTATTTAGGTTTGGTCACGCCAAATCTAGGAAAATGGTACGCCTTTTTAACTATTTTTCTTTTTACTGGATGGTCGAGCATACAGGTAAATACACTAAGCTGCATTTGGGCCCGTGAAGGAGTTCCTCATATGGTCACCGGTCTTTTAGCTGTCATCATCTTATTAGCTGTTGTGTTGGGTGGTGTCGAGCGTATTGGTTATTTTGCCAGTCGTATCGTGCCCCTTAAATTTTTCTTGTATGTGTTTTTTGCGCTGCTCATCCTTTTACAAAATATCCCTGCGGTGGGAGAGGCAATAAAATCAGTTCTCATTAATGCATTTACTCCTCTTGCGGCAATTGGAGGACTTACTGGAGTAACTCTTTTAACGGTTATGCGAGAAGGTATCTATAAAAGTATCTTTATTACTGAAGCGGGTCTTGGTACTTCATCGATCTCTCATGCTCTTGCAGACGTTGAACGGCCTCTTGATCAAGGAATACTTGCACTCTATTCGGGATTAGCAGATATGTTCCTTTGTACGCTTTCCGGTCTTTTAACTCTTGTGACCGGTGTCTGGCTTACGGGAAAATTAAGCAATACGCTTATCTATGAGGCCTTCAAGCTCTATTCACCCATTGGTGGAGCTCAATATGCTCTCATGGTGAGTGTGCTGTTATTTGTCATCACCGCGTTGATTGGCAACACCTATAATGGAAGTCAGAGCTTTGCTCTTTTAACGAGTTACAATTACGTCAAATTCTATTACGTCGCTGCCGCGCTTATTGCTTTCACTGGCTCGCTTGCTGCCGTGCCTCTTTTATGGAGTATTATGGATATTGCGCTTCTTTTTGTGGCTGTTCCTAACTTGTTGGGCGTAGTATATCTTGCTTTCCGCTATCCTGACATCATACGCTTCAAGGCGGAAAAATAACTGAATGCTTGTGCATTTTATAAAATAAGGATCTGCTCACAGCTTATTGGTGAGAAGCGGCAGATTTCTTCTTCTATACCCTATAATGAGCGGGTAGTTTATTAAAGAGATTTGCAGAAATTAATAATTTTTTTGAAAAAGCTGCCCAGAAGCCGCAAAGCGAGGTCTTGACATTTCGTCACAATTATATATAATATTTACTTAGAATGTTTCAAGGGCTTATCAAAAGCTCAGCTATAGAAGGGTCGGCTATGAATAGAATGTTCACAAAATTACCATTGATTGCACTAGCTTGTTGTATTGTTCTCTATGCTAAAGCTGCAGTTATCGATCTCCCTCTTGTCTCAGATAGGTTTATTCCAATCTTTATTCACAAAATTCAAAATTTGACCCCTGCTGAGTGTGCTGTTGATTCAGCGCATGTTCCTGCTGGTCAGTCAGTGAAACTACAAAAGCCTATTGAAATTCCCTTTTGCTCAATAAAGGGATATTTGAAGGAATTTAGAGAGAAGAAGCCGTATACTCCGCGTAACGCGTGCAAGATCGAAACTGAGTTTGGACTCCTTTATGTGTGGTGGAGCGAACATGGCATTATGTGTGCTCCCGATCCAGAAGAAAGTAAAACTTCCGTACGGATGTGGAAAGCAAAAAATCTCAAAACGAACGATAAGAAAGTCGTGAGCAATGAAAAAGTCGAACATCCAGGTAAAAAGATAATACTTGCTACTCTTATCTTAAAAAGTCGTCCAGATAAGCTCAAAGTTTCTCTAGAGCCGGCGCGCTAATGGCTTTTGGGCTGTTAGTAGAACTCGTAGCCACTACATTACGCCGGCTATGTTGTTCAAAGCCTAATTCTATAATTAAATCGATAAATTCCATTGGTTTGAGACCAATTTCTGCTGCTTGATGAAAGATGCAGGTAGCGGGTGTCAGTCCTGGAAGTGTATTAAACTCAAGGAACACAAGACGCTCATTGCCTGTCGGACTTTCTGCTGCCTTTTGGTAAAAGCAATCAATACGGGCATAGCCCTTACAATTGATAGCAGCGTAAGCGTCCTCAACAACTTTCTTTACAAAGTTGAGAGTAAGCTCAGGTAAAGGTGCGGGAGTTTGATTTTCTCCGGCGCCCGGGAGAAATTTTTCTTCTATAGAGAGTATGTCTCCACATGAAATAGCTTGGCTTGGCGGGAGTGCGCGAGCACGATCATTGCCGACTACGCCTATGGTTAGCTCCATTCCCTCAACACATTCCTCAATAAGAGCGTATCCTTTGCCGTCGTTAATTATCGCATCAACTGCTCGTATGAGCTCTTCTTTGCTTCTTACTTTATGTACAAGGACACTGCAGCCATCATCATGAGGTTTTACAATAAAGGCTTTTAATTTTCCTGGGTTGGTTATATCAAATGCTGGTTGGAAGAGATGGAAGATAGCATCAATTTCAGATTTTTGGTCCATGAGCCAGGTCTTTTTATCGACCAAATAGTTCCGGGGTACATCAAACCCTTGGCTCTTGAGATAATTAGCCGTTTTATATTTGTCCATGCAGAGTGCACTCGTAAGTACTGATGAGCCATTATAGGGGACATCAAGCATTTCGAGTGTGCCCTGTACACTACCATTTTCGCCTTCGCCACCGTGTAAACCGATAAATACAAAATCAACATACGAAGGAAGGCTGTTCCATTGAACTTTCATGCTCGGCTTGAGACCGAGAACTATTTCTTTTGTCGAATTGCAAACAAGCGATGATTGATCAATATGATAGAGTTCAAGATTATCATCGACAAAAAGAGCAATTGGCTCATACTTTTGAGGAGAGAGCTTATAAAAAACATTTCTGCCTGACTCTAATGAAATTTCTCTTTCATGCGAGCGGCCCCCAAGCAAAATGCCAATTCGTTTTTTAGGGGATTCCATGCAAGTTCCTTTCATCTTTTGGAAGCATGTTATAGTATGCAAGTTCGGTTTCTATGAGATGATTAATAAGATTGGTATGAGTCATATTGATTTCTGCAGCTTGTCTAAAGAGAAAGCTCGATGGTGCCATACCTGAAAGGGTATTAGGGTCAATAATAATAATCTCCTCATCCTTCGTTACAAATCCATCGATACGAGAGATGTTTTGAATGCCAAGAATAGCGGTTACCCGTATACAGGTCTCCTGAATTTTTTTTATGATTTCAGGTGATGTTCGTGCAGGTGTAAATTTTGTTGATCTCCCTGGCATATATTTTTGTTCATAATCAAAAAAGTGAGTATTTTGTTCAGGAATAATCTCTGTTGGAGGAAGTGGGATAAAGTTCCCTGTTTTATAATCGGTAATGCTAATACACGTAAATTCCATACCTCTTATAAATTCTTCTATAAGTACAGCTTGGATGCATGTCTTGTCAATAGCTGAAGCATTGTGGATTGCATCAAGCAGCTGTGCACTGTCGCTCACAACGCTAATGCCAAGGCTCGATCCTTCTTTTGAAGGTTTAATTATGTAAGGAGTATCGATCTGCGCTTCGTTGAGCTTTTTCTTTAATAGAGCGAGGTCTTTTTCATACACAGAGACCTCATGTGGCTTAATGACGATACCGCGAGGAACTTTAATACCATTACTTTTGAGTATTTCTTTTTGGATGACCTTATCCATTCCTAAGGCGCTTGCCATAACTTTAGAACCAAGATACGGGATGCGTAGCACTTCTAAAAAGCCTTGAATCGTGCCATCTTCTGCAAAGCGTCCGTGCATTGCAATATAGATGAAATCTACTCGTTGCTTGAGGCTATCCCAGGTAATTTTTTCGGCTTCGGTATCTAAACGGTGCTCAAAATCGCTCGTTTTTCCGCGATGTAAAAAGCGCCATGGAAGAAGGTAAAGAGAGCCACCAGAGCGTTGAAACAGGGGAATGATTTCGTACTTGAGAGTATCTAAATGATCACAGACGGTACGTCCAGAATTAAACGATACTTCCTTTTCATTTCCACGTCCCCCCATTAATACGCCTACGCGTAACGTGCCCATATGTCCCCATTATCACTAGCGTTGCTCATAAAAGTCAGACTGTGAATTAAGATGTTCGCTTTCTGCTTATGAAACAGTTTTTTAAAAAACTTCTTAATATAAGCATAGCAAACTAAAATAAGTCGTCAAAAACTAGGAATCCACTATACTAAAGAAAATTCACAAGGATTTTTTATGACGAGATATGAGGCGAATCTTGTCTGGATTGATTTAGAAATGACCGGACTTGATTCGAGCCACGATGTTATTTTAGAGATAGCGACAGTCGTTACTTCCAATCAGCTGGAACTAATTGCTCAGGGACCGACGTTAGTTATTCATCAACCTGATGAGATACTGGCTTTGATGGACGAATGGGTCACAAGGATTCACACAAAATCTAATCTCGTCACTGCTGTACGCCAATCGGTTGTAAGCCTCGAGCAAGCAGAAGAGGCAACACTTGCATTTCTTATGCAGTATGCACAAAAAAATCTGTCTCCCTTGTGCGGTAACTCGGTGTGGCAGGATCGTATTTTCTTAAGTAAATATATGCCGCGTATCATCGATTATCTTAATTATCGGATCATTGATGTGAGCTCTATTAAAGAAGTTGTGAAGCGATGGTATCCTCAAAGTCCCTATGAGAATTTCGTTAAAGCAGAAAATCATCGTGCGCAAGAGGATATACTCCAATCTATTGAGGAACTCAAGCACTACAGAACCTATTTCTTCTGCCAACCTTCATGATTATTCTTCTTATCGCATTTCTCTTTCTTGCCAGCGGCATTTCGGTCAATAAAATTTTGTTGTATTCTCTTGAGCCAGAGCTTTTAGTCGCGGTCCGCATGCTCGTCGCAGGATTCTTATTACTTATTCTCTCGTTAGTGTTTTCTCGACAGTGGTCCGCGGTATATAAGCAGTTTCACTGGTTTGTCCTCATAGCTTTTTTTACGAGCTTTTTTCCACCGAACCTTAAGGCCTATGCGCTTGCACATATGCCCTCAGCTAAAATGGCTTATTTTGGTACGCTTGATCCTTTTGTTGCAGCACTCTATTCCTGTTTCATTTACAAAGAACGGCTTTCAGCGCGCAAATGGCTTGGTATCTTCATTGGTTTTATCGGGATGCTTATTTTAATAAGTTCAGCTTCACCGTTAGAGGAACAATTAAGGGCCTTTTGGGTCCTATCATATCCTGAAATTGCAGCTTTTTTTGCAATTGTATTAAGTCGGTTTGGATGGATTCTTGCCCAAGATCAGCTTAAAAAAGGTCGCACTACTCCCATGCAATTAAATGGGGTAACGATGAGTATCGCGGGAATAGTTTCCCTTTTTGCTGCTTGGCTGGGTGATAAGATGGTCATCAGTTCTTTTTCTTCAGTACCGCTCGCGTTTTTAAAAGAGCCTCCATTGGCATATCTTTCTTCACAAAGTCAGCTGGTTGGGTTTTTAGTATATACCGTGTTTATAGGCAATATGCTCGGTCTTACTCTTTACGCATATGCCCTTAAATGGTACAGCATCACGTTTATTGCCCTTTCAGGGTTTACCATCCCGCTCTTGGTTGCTTTTTTTGGATGGTTTTTTTTACAGGAGCCTTTATCAAGCACCTTTTTTATCTCATGCATTGTCACCTTTATCGGATTGTCGATTTTCTTTTTTGATGAAAAAACTACTACAGGCTAACTATTTACTGCACGTAAGTGGCTCGGGTACTCTAAATAAAAGGGAACCGAGGAGAAAGTCATGAAAATGTTGGTTTTGCTTGCACTGGTTTCATCCAGTGTGTATGCCAGTGAATATGCTACCAAGGGTGCGGTTACTGAAGCACTTTTTATTATCAAGAATAAGCAAAAAGATTTTACCGATACGATTAATGAACTAAAAAAAGAGCTCAAGAAGCGTCCAGTAGTTACCGAGGGATTATCCCCTGAGGCGCAGGAGCTTGAAGAGTATCATAATGAACTGAAAAAACTTACCTACTCTGCCTCACTGAAGGAATTGGAGGCGCTCTCGAGTGACCTAACCAAGACGATAGAGGAGCTTTCAAGCGAACAACCTATTACGACAAAAGATCTAAAAACTAAGGTAGATGTAGTACAACTCATAAAAGAGAAAATTGCTCTTGAAAAAGAGTTTTTTCCTCTTTTGTTAGCGTTCGATACGAAAGAACTCGATTTGCGGATGTCAATTGGAGAGCGGTATAGAACGCAAAAGCAGGTTGCCAAGCGTGAGTTAAAAGGCAACAAAAATGATCCGAGCCTTAAAAACCTCAAGCAGAAAACAGCGTCACTCTCGCTGTCAATAAGCAAACTTAGACGAGAGATTGTGAAAGATAGGAAGCAATTGAGAACCCTCAGAAGCGCTCTTGCCAAAGTTAATGATCAGCTGTATAAAAAGAAAGGGAGTCAAAAAGAACGCGCCTATATTGAGCGCCTTACCCCTTTCTCTCAGTAGGAGTTTATGGCTGAATCACATATGATAGTTCCCTATGCTGTCGCATTCATTAGGCAGGGAGATCAGGTACTTTTAACCTTCCGTATTAATTCTCGGTTTGTTAATAACCAGCATGCGTTAGTTGGAGGCAAAATTAATAACCATGAAACACCCGATCATGCTATCATTCGTGAGATAGCTGAAGAGACCGGTTTAGAAGTAAAACCTGAACATGTAAGCCTCAAGAACGTGCTCTATTTTAAAGGAGAAACGCGTGACTGCGTGGCATTTGTATTTGTGGTGGATGCATGGAAGGGTGAGCCGGTTAATAAGGAACCTGAAAAGCATGCTCACATAAAATGGTTTAGCTTAGCAGATCTGCCAGCTGATTTAGTGCCTCGTCACAGACTCATGATAGAAAACCTCAAAAAAGGGATACTGTACGCTACTCAAGGTCTCTAGCGACTTTTCTCATGACTAATGAGCCATTTTTTTCTTTCGATCCCTGCATTGTATCCACACAGATCGCCATTTGCTTTAATAACGCGATGACAAGGGATGATGAGACATAACTGATTTGATCCATGTGCCTGGGCTACTGCACGAAAAGCTGTAGGCTTTCCTATTGCTACGGCAATAGAGCTATATGAGCGGGTAGCACCATAAGGTGTTTTCCTTAATTCTTCCCACACGCGCTTTTGAAATGGTGATCCCTGCATATGCAGTGGTGTCTTAAATTCAGTTAACGTACCAGCAAAATATTTTTTCAGCTCATCTTCAATCATCTCAATGGGGTCGTTTTTTCCCGAAACTATAGATGCTTTTGTTTTCTTTTGCAGTCGTTCTATTTCTCGTTTTAAATTCCGAGAATCAACAAACTCTAAAAGGTAGAGAGCCTTTTCATCTGCGACGGCTATCATCGTGCCGAGTGGGGTATCAAGCTGTGATGCAGTGAGCGTCTTTTGAGATGGAGTTATCATATATGCCTCGTGTTTATTCATGAAATCTAGCTCTGACCCTGAAAAAATGTTTAAAATAAGTGAAAAGAGGTGTCACATGTCCGCGCGGTTAATTAGGCTTTTTATACTACTGAGCATGCCATTTCCTGCGATGGCAATCAAGCCGCTTTTTTCAGAAAAACAGAAACAGTATGCCTTTGCATTGACTAAAGGCGTTGTTGGCACGGCTCATGTCATTGCAGCATGTTATGCGCTCAATGCGTTCTACAATGAACTGAAAACGTTACGCCTAGGAAATGAATTAGTGAGCGACTTCAAGCGATCTAGATCAAAGTGGGAAGCATTTACGTTTGGACTGAGTATTCCTGCGCTCCTCTATATGGCCTATAAGTTTGCCGATTCAGGTTTTGATTCGTTGAAAAGGGCTCAGGAAGCAGTTGAAGAAAATGAACCAGTTAAGAAAGAGGGTTAGGAGTAAAAAAGCAGGAGCTTTGTAATCCACTCTTATCAATGCTTTTATAGGCCAGTATCATATCTCGTACGGTATGTGCTTTCAGATAAATTTTTCTCGAGCAGACATTCTTGATTTTTTGTACTGGTGGTAAGGCTGGTCCTAAGATAATGATTTTTCTTTTGTTTTTCTCGCTCTCCTCTTTTAAAAACCGAGCTACTTTTCTTGCTTCTTCATGCACAATTGACTCCTGTGCATGCTTTAATTCAATTTCTGCAAAGCGCACAAGGGGAGGGTATTCTACCAACTGTCTTTTTTCGATTTCATATGCATAGAATGAATTATAATCTTGTTCGGTGATGTAGTTAAAAATGGGATGACTGATCATTGTTTGAACAATAACGAGGCTATCACTTGATTGTCGTCCTGCTCGACCTGACACCTGAATTAACTGCTGCAGCGACACCTCAGCAGCATTATAAAGAGGAAGGCTCAGATTAATATCTGCCCATAATATGCCAACGAGTGTAACTCGAGGAAAATGATATCCCTTGGTGATAGTTTGAGTACCGACAAGGATATCAATACTCCCTACCTCAAAGGACTCGATTGTTTGCCGCCATTTCTTTTTATTGATTGTCACATCTAAATCTGCACGTGCAATACGTGCATCAGGGAAGAGTTTTTCAAGCACAGAAACAACCTGTTGCGTTCCAATACCCTTTTTTAAAAATGTTGTGCCTTTACACCCCGTGCACTGTGATGGAGCGGGGATACACAGATTGCAGTAATGACAGATAAGGCGCTCATGCTCGTGCAGTGTTAAACTCACCGAACATTGCGTACATTGAGGAATCATTCCACAGCCTTTGCACTGAATAAAAAAGCTATAGCCGCGCCGATTTAAGAAGATGATAGTTTGTTCCTTTTTGGCCAGCCGGTCAGTGATTGCCCCTTCAAGCTCTTTGCTAATAAAAAAATGCTTTCGTGCCTTCCGGGAAGTGAGTTTCACTACCTCTATCTTGGGAAAGGATCCTGCAAAGCGATTTTTAAGCTCAAAAAAGTTCCAATTTCTGTGATGCACGTTATAAATAGAAGCAATGGAAGGAGTTGCTGACCCGGCAATGAAGGGAATAGAGCTTTCCTGAGCGCGCAAGAGAGCGGCCTCTTTCGTGTTGACCTTGGGATGCTTTTTCTCTTGAAAACCGACTTCATGTTCTTCATCAACAATGATGACTCCAAGATGCGGGATCGGGAGCAAAACAGGCAGATGTACGCCAATGATAATAGCAGGCTTATCGCTTAGAAGAAGGTTCCATAGGGCCCGCTTTTCTTTAACGCTTGTAGCAGAATGAAAGCCGTAGAGAGCGAAGTCAGCAGGAAGCTGCTTTTTTAAAAGATGGAAAAACTGAACGGCAAGGGAAACTTCAGGCAGAAGCAAAAGGCTACTTTTTCCCCTGTTCCAACAGTGAGTTATCAGTTTTTTGTAGATTTCAGTTTTTCCTGAGCCCGTTACCCCGTGAAGAAGTGCCGGATAATAACTGCCTTGTTCGAGAGCTTCAATTAATGCATTTACCACGCTCTGCTGCTCGGCAGTAAGCACTGTCTCCTTAAGCTCCACAGAAGGCTCTTTTTGTAAAATGATCTCTTCCTCTTTCTCTTGAAGAAAACTGCGAAGTCTTTTAAGAAAGTGAAACTGATCGAGGGCATAATAGTCACTTAACTTTTTAATAAATGACAAATAATGGGGATCTGAAGGAATAATAGTTTGAGAAAGACCTTCACGAATCGTGTAAGAAATTGATGTATCAAGATCTGCAAAAAGATCCTCAACAATTGCAGCCTCTGTCCTCTTTTGAAGAGGAACCTCGACCAATGAACCGACAAGGGATTGGGTATTCCATGTCTCTGGAACTTTATAAATGAGTGTTTCGCGAAAGCCGTTAAGGAGGCGTACCCTCATAAACATGATTAGAGATCAAAATATTTGAGCCACGTATCTCGTGCTTTATCAACCGGATATCTTTCAGCATTAATTTTCATCTTTGCTTCAAATGCCCGTGTGATATCTATGTTGTATCTCGAACAAAAAAGAAAGAGGAATGCTACGATGTCGGCGACCTCATGTTCAACATCACCCCGTTTTCTTTCAAGAATTTTATGAGATTCTTCAGCATCAGGCCATATAAAAAATTCCATTAATTCAGCAGCTTCCGCAGCGATGGCCATACTCAAGCTCTTAGGGCTGTGAAACTGTCCCCAATTGCGTTCATCAGTGAACTTTCTAATGGTATCTTTTATAGTTTGGATGTTTGTCGTGCTATCACTCGTTGTTTGATCACTTGCCATGAGACCCTCAGCATTAAGATGTTTTTCTTTCAGTGTACGCAAATTTTAAGGACTTAAAAAGTCCGAAACTCAAGCTTTCTAAATCCTCTGTAGAAAGAAGTCTTCTTAATGTTCTTAGGATTGAGCATATCCTTTAATTTTTCGGACAGACTCTGCAAAATCAATAAGCCTCGTTAATTGATCAAATTTTTGTTCTGCTTCGCGGACTGCCGCCTGCAAACTTGGATTAGATGGATGGAGCATCGCTATTCTTTTTGCCTGATCTAATTCATTATATGCCGCGAGATACTGCTGCCTTATAAGCTCTGGGAAATTTGTTGCAAAAAATTGCTGTTCGACAGTAATGGGCACTTGCTGTGCAGGAAGAGTCATTGCTATTCTTTGTCGTGAACGCATAGCTTCGAGTTCTCGAGCAGCATATTCAACGGCGTCATTAAATGCTTGGAGTTCAGCAGGATTTACCATTGTTTGTCCAAGCGGCGGCACATGAGTAGCCCCGGGCACATATACAGCTCCGCCAACATATGCTGCAAAAATTGGTGTCCCTAGAAAAGTCACGATGTAGAATAGATGCTTCATTCTCTCTCCTTGTACTAGTATTTTTATTTTCTTTGTAGTGCTTTATCTTTACTTATATTATTTCAAATTGTAAAGACAAAAGTCAAGTGTGAGATGAAGAATTTTGTTGATGTCCGTTTGCTTGTTTGTCTTGATGAGATCGAGATTTCTCAAGAGATCTTTCTGTGAGTTTGAATCTGTCAGGAGTGAAATGAGTGAGTCTGCCAGAATATTGACGGTCCGACAATTTGCCAAAGAGATGAGAAAACAGCTCTAACTTAGAAAGATCTAAAATAATGAGCGTATGCGCAAATCCGATAATATTCTCAAGTGAGTTATCATCAAGGGCCAGCGCCAGACGATTGCTCGCGGGAGCCCAGGCAACAGCACGAGCAAAAAGCTCAGGAAGCGGTGGAGATTGATTGATAAGCGCATTGCAGCATGTGCTAAGGTCAGAAAGGTCATGAAGCGAAACCGGTGTTGGCTCTTTACTGTCATTTTTTTTAAAAAGATTAAAAAGAAATACCTTGTTTTTCCCGCCGAGTGCGAGATAATGCCCGAGGACAGAGATAGAAAGCTGAGAAGTAACTGTTGCGGTTTCGGGCAACTGTATTTCACATACACGTTCTTTTTTTTGAACATCATACAGAACAATCGTCCCATTAGTAAGAGCAGCGGCTAATTGAGTCTTATTAATCCATTGCATTGTTCGTACTTCGGAAGGAAAGGAACTGCGTACTTCGTCGTGCAAGGAAAAGAAGTCTTCTTGAGGCAAGTCTGATGTAACTTGGGGCAATCCAAGAGGGATAATCTTGAGGCGATTTTCTCCTGAAGGCAGGTGTACATCATTCGGCCGCAGCATTCTCGTAGCTACAGCGAGCATTTTAGATTCGGAATTGTATGCAGTAGCCGATATCCCTTTTAAAAGGGATAAAATAGTATGCAGAGAACAATCTGAGACTCGGTAGAGCATAATCTTGCTGAAATTCGGATCTATTGAATCAAGTTCTGCGACAAATGTGACGATGAAATCGTTATTGCCGCAATGTCTAATTTCCTTAAGGGTGTATCCAGGTAAATTAATGCGCATGCTACAAATCAGTTTGTTTTGCGAATGAGAAAATGCAACAAGAGCTCCTCTTTTAGTCCCCACCAGAAATATTTCATTTTCTCCCCATGCTAATGTCTGTATGAAATCATTTGCTCTAAAATCCGCTATCTCGCCGTTTACCTCGAGACCATTACCAGAGATTTGTTTTCCCGTCCTCGTCTCATAAGTAGCAAGTAAGCGGGTTATACTGAGGGTTGTTAAGAATCGTTCATCAGGAGACCAAAAAATATCTAGTATGTGTGGGTGACTAGTGACCGAGTATTGGGGGCTGAAAAGGCGTTGAAGCGGACCTTGTTTTGTTTGCAATACGAGGTGACCTTCAGAACAGTAACTGCGGCAGGTTATAAGAGCCAAGAAAATGACAAAAGAAATACGCATCAGCAGTGACCTTTCAAGTGTGAGACTAAGAATTTTGTTGGTGTCCGCTTGCTTTGTCTTGATGAGATCGAGACATCTCAAAAGATCTTTCTGTGAGCTTGAATCGATCAGGAGTGACATGACTGAGTCTGCCAGAATATTGACGATCGCACAGTTTGCTAAACAGATGGGAAAAAAGCTCTAACTTAGAAAGATCTAAAATAATGAGCGTATGTGCACAGTTGGCAAGATTCTCATGTGAGTTATCATCGAGGGCTAGCGCCAGACGATTGCTCGCGGGAGCCCAGGCAACAGCACGAGCAAAAAGCTCGGGAAGTGGAGATTGATTGATAAGTGCATTACAGCACGTGCTAAGGTTGGTAAGGTCAGGAACTGAAACCGGTGTGGGTTCTTTACTGTCATTTTTTTTCAAAAGATTTAAAAGAAATACCTTGTTTTTCCCGCCAAGTGCGAGATAATGCCCGAGGACAGAGATAGAAAGTTGAGAGTTAACTGTTGCGGCTTCGGGCAACTTTATGTCACATACTTGTTCTTTTTTTTGAACATCGTATAGAACAATCGTTCCATTAATAAGAGCAACGGCTAATTGAGTCTTATTAATCCATTGCATTGTTCGCGCTTCAGAGGGAAAGGAACAGAGGTCTTCTTGAGGTATAGCTTTATGTGGAACTATGGACAATTCTAGAGGGACGATGTTGAGGCGATTTTCTTCTGAAGGCAAATGTACATTATTCGACCGCAGCATTCTCGTTGCCACCGCGAGCATTTTAGATTCGCGGTTGTATGCGGTAGTCGAGGTCCCCTTTAAAAGTGACAAAACATTATGCAGAGAATGGTCTGAGACTCTGTACAGCATAATCTTGCTGAAAGGCACTGGTGTATCAGGTTCTGCTACAAATATAACGACGAAATCGTTATTGCCGCAGTGTCTAATTTCCTTAATGGTGTATTGGTTCCCGGTCCCGAGGCCCTGTACCTTAATGCGTGCGCTACAAATCGGTTTGTTTAGCGAATGAGAATATGCTACAATCGCTCCTCTTTTGCTCCCGACCAGAAATATTTCATTTTCTCCCCATGCTAATGTCTTTATGAAATCATCAGTTCCAAAATCCTGTACCTGCCCGTTTAAACCCAGGCCTTGACCAGAGATTTGTTTTCCTGTCTTAGTGTCATAAATAGAAAAACGGGTTAGACCGATGGTTGCTAAGAACTGTTCATCAGGAGACCAAAAAATATCTAGTATGTGTGGGTGACTAGTAGTCGAGAATGGGGTCAAAAGGTGTTGAGGAGGACCCTGTTTTGTTTGCAATACGAGGTGGCCTTCAGAGCAGCAACTGCGGCAGGTTATAAGAGCCAAGAAAATGATAAAAGAAATACGCATCAGCAGACCTTTGCAGACATTCCAGCGTGTTGTTACAGTTGTTTACATTCTTTCTTTATTGTACTTTGAAAATAAAAAAAATCAAGCTCGATTTTTTCAAATATAAATAAATTATCAATTTGGATCAGGAATCAGTTTGCTCGAATTTATGATTAATGCTAAGGAGCTGAAGCAATTGAGTTACCATTGTGCGACGAAGAGCTCTTTTCTGGCGCATGAGATGAAGATTTTCTTTTTTTAAGATGATCAGGAGTGAAATAAGATATTTTACGACCAGTACATTGGCAGTCTTGCAGCTTACGCAATAAGTGAGGGAATTTTTCTAAAGTAGGAAGATCTAAAATAATGAGCGTATGTGCGACGATTGAAATGGGGTCTGCGAGAGCCAGCGCTAATCGATTACTATCAGGAGACCAGGCAAGGTCAGTCGCGTTTAATTTATTAAATGGTGTTTCTGGTTCTGTGAGGGTATTGCATAGAGTATTGAGAGCAGTTAATTCAGAAATTGTAGTCACTTGTGGTTCATTATTGTCATTTGGTTTGAAAAGGTCCCAAACGAGTACCTTATTTTTTTCGCTCAGTGCTAGATAGCGGCCAAAGCAAGAGAGGGAAAGGTGAGATACGACTGCTGCGGTTTCAGGATATTTCATTTCGCAGAGGCGCTGATTTTCATAGACGTTGTGTAGTACAATAGTGCCATTAATAAGAGCCGCAGCTAATTTTGATTCGTCAATCCACTGCATGCTTCGCACTTCAGAATTAAACGAAGTAAGGTCTTGCAGATATGCGCTGTCGTCCATTTTCTCGTTCTTTTTAAACTTTTCGACTGATAATATATGCAAGCGGTTTTCGCGGGAAGGAGCATAGATGTTATGCAAATCCAATACTCTGCTAGCCACGGCAAGGAGCATTTGCTGAGGGTTGTATGAGGCACACGAAACACCTTTTGCTTTTTGTTCTACTACATAAGAATGTGTCTTCTTTTTTTCGGCAGGGTGTACAGCATACAGAGTAATTCTGCTTGTATTAGGTTGATGGAGTCCCAGTGCCCATGAAAATAGTATGGCAAAAACATTACCCCCACAATGTTTAATATCTTTAGCTTCAAAGTCTGGAGGAGCGACATCTGTCCAAAGAACTCTTTTTTGTAAAACGGAAAAACTGGAAAGCAGTCCGCCATTTGTGTAAAGGAGCAAAAGAGAATTTTCACCCCATGCAAGCTTTTTTATAAACTCATTTTTGCCATTATGTTGTAAAACTAAGTTGTAAATCTGCATTCCCGTTTTTGTTTCATACAATGCAACCCCTGTAAGTGTAATCGCAGCGAGAAAACGTCCATCGGGAGACCAGGATATATTAAGTAAGCTTCGATACGTACCAGCTGCGGGAGCATAGTCTGTTCTCAACTGTTCAGGCGCACCTTTGTTTGTTTGCAATACGAGGTGGCCTTCAGAGCAGTAAGTAGAGGAGGTTAGTGCAACCGCCAAGAGAACAATAAGATATACACGTATGTTCATGATACAGGACCTTTATCTGTTTACTGTGATGTCCCTCTTTTTTTTATTGTACTATCAAAAATAAAAAAATCAAGACAAAGTATTTACAAATATAAATAATTGTGATCGCAAGACCTTCATATAATCTGAAATTTTGTTATACTGATATAAAGACTTTTTTTCAAATAAGGATTTCACGTGAATCACCAGAATACTAAGGATTCCGTCTTTATTGTGGACGGATCATCATTTCTTTATCGAGCCTACTACAGTATAAGACCATTGACAACACGGACAGGGACACCGGTAAACGCGGTCTATGGTTTTTGCCGTATGATTCGCAAGCTCATGGATACTTATAATCCCCAGTACCTGCTTTTAGTGTGGGATAGTAAAGGCAAGACGGTCAGACATGAAATCTATGAGGCCTACAAGGATACCAGACAGGCTGCTCCAAATGATTTAATGCAACAAAAAGGGATCATCCAAGAGTTTGCTGACATTATTGGTCTCAGGCAGCTTGCTCTCCAAGGGGTAGAAGCGGATGATTTGATGTATTCAGTGGCTAAGCAGCTTGAACTCGAAAAAGCCCACTCGATCTTAGTGACCTCTGATAAGGATTTGGGTCAGGCGTTAAGTGAAACGGTTACCATTTTGGATCCTTTTAAGGACGCGCTCGTTACGAGAGAATCCTTGGAACAGAAGCTCGGATTTCCCTTAACCAAGTTGACGTTCTATTATGCATTAGTGGGTGATAGTTCCGATAATATCCCAGGAGTTGCTGGCATTGGTCCCAAGGGCGCACAACAGTTGGTTGAGCAGTTTGATTCATTAGAGGATCTCTATGCAAACCTTGATAAGGTTCCTTCTGAGAGAATACGCATGCTCCTTTCTCAGTCACATGAAAATGCCTTTTTAAGTCAAAAACTTTTTACCCTTCGATTTTATGATACGGCTGCAACGAAAGAGAGTTTTCTCTTTAGTGCAGATAAATGGCCAGACGCCTATCCCTTTTTCCAGAAATATGAGTTTAAATCTTTGTTAAAAGGCACGCCGGCTGAGAAGGAAGTTGCTCCTGCTGCAGAAGTTACTCTTCATAAGAAATACAAATTCGTATTGGTAGACACTCCGGATGTGCTTAACGATGTATGTAATCAGATTAAGAAAAAAGGAGCGTTTTCTTTAGACACTGAGGGTACGAGCCTCAGTCCCTTGCTTGGAGGCCTTGTCGGGGTCTCGATTTGTATCGAAGAGGGGACTTCCTATTATATACCCTTCGCCCATAAAACGAGTGAAAAACAACTGCCAAAAGAACTGGTATTTGAGCTTTTAAAGCCTCTTTTAGAAGATCCTTCACTTAAAAAATATCTTCACCATGCTAAATTTGATGCGATGATGCTTTCACATGCAGGTATCGAGCTTCGTGGCATCGCTTTTGATACGATGATAGCTGCAAGTCTTCTTGTGGCAGATGGTCAGAGCCGTGCTCTTAAAGCGCTTTCTGACTATTATCTGCAAGAGCCTATGTACCTGTTTAACGATATTGTGAAGAAGAATAAGTATAAAGATTTTTCATATGTTCCTTTGGGGCTTGCTACAGAATATGCTGCCGCAGATGCACATCAGACTATGAAATTAGTTGCGCTCTTTCGCAAGGCTCTTGAGGAACAAGGACTTTTTAAGCTCTACCATGACTTAGAAATGAGTCTTATGCATGTCCTGGTAGACATGGAAAAGGTTGGCATAGGACTCGATACTCATGAGCTTGAGGATATTGATCTGGTCGTTACCAAAGAGATTGATTCCCTCAGGATCCAAATCATTGATCTTTTAGGCCCTGAGTTTTCTGACATTAATCTCAATTCGCCTAAGCAACTTGAAGGGCTCCTTTTTGAGCATCTTAAATTACCTGTTATTAAGAAAACAACCGGTAAGACTTCCTATTCCACAGACGTTGAAGTCCTTGAAGCACTTGCAAAAATTCATCCTGTTCCGGCCTTGATTATGCGCTATAGAGAGCTCTTTAAGCTCAAAAGTACCTATCTTGATGCTCTTGGTGACTATATTAACCCCGAGACGGGGAGGGTGCATACGACCTATAACCAGACGGCAGTCACTACGGGAAGATTGGCAAGCTCTGAGCCTAATTTACAGAATATTCCTGTTGACAGGTTTGCTATCAGAGGAGCATTTAAGCCCGCTTCTGGATCAATTTTTCTCTCTGCTGACTACTCGCAAATTGAACTTCGGGTGCTTGCGTACCTCTCTCAAGATGCCGCACTTTTAAAAGCCTTTCAGGAAAATAGGGATATTCATGCGATTACTGCTGCCGGTCTTTTTAATGTCTCAGTTGATGCGGTAACTAGTGAGCAGCGACAACTGGGTAAACGCATTAATTTTAGTATCCTGTACGGGCTTACTGCTCATGGCCTGGCAAAAGATCTTGATATCAGTCACTCTGTTGCTAAATCCTATATTGATAAGTTTATGGCGCAATACCCTGGGGTAGTTACCTGGATGGATAAAGTCATAGCCGAGACGAAAGAAAAGGGATACGTAGAGACCTTCTGGAAACGAAGACGCTATCTTCCCGGAATCTATGAAAGAAATAGGACCCTCTTTGATGCGTCTCGACGTGCAGCCATTAATACCGTTGCACAGGGCACGGCAGCCGAAATCATGAAATGGGGGATGATATCGCTGAACAAAGCGCTTAAAGAAAAATCACTCCAGGGACGTATATTGCTGCAGATTCATGATGAGCTCCTTCTTGAGGTTCCTCAAGAACAGCATGACCAGACCAATGCTCTTGTTTCTTCTACGCTACAAAATGTTGTTTCCTGGAACGTACCTTTGCTGGTAACTACCCGCGCGGGCAAAAACTGGCAGGAAGTTACCAAGTAATCCGTATCTTTCCATGCGAAATGATTTCTAAAATTTATTTGCCCTCAAATTTGCAATTTCCTTTAAAATTATTTATAATTGGCAATGAGACTGTTTTATGTCCGTTTTTATAAGCCATTAACACATTTATCCTCCAAATAGTGTTTATGTTATACATCCTAGTTTCTTATAAAAACCTTTTTTTCAGGGGACATGGAGGTCTTCGCTGGGGCTTTTATAGCCCCAGTTTTTTTAGTTTTGCCTGGGGAGTTTTAAGAGACTGCCTTATTTCCAACTGATCCTTCCAAGGATCGTCGATTTTTTCAAGACGTTTAAAGATGTTAGCAATATTATAGGATTGTGGGCCTAGCTCTGCGCTTTCTACTTCGTGCCAATGAAGCGGAGTTGCAATAGGAGCATGTGGCTTTGGTCTGATAGAATAAGGAGCAACTGAGGTTGAACCAAACTGATTCCTTAACGTATCGATAAATACTTTTTTGCCGCGCTTTTCTTTGCGAATTTCAAGCGTTGTTGCATCAGGATGCTCATGCATAATTACTTTTGCACAGAGCAGTGCAAATGCTTTCACCTCATGAAAATCTAATTTCCTATCGATGGGTACATAGACATGAAGTCCGCGTGATCCGCTTGTCATAACAAATGATGTAAGTCCAAGAGTGTCAAGCAGATCTTTAATTGCAAGGGCTATCATGCGTATCATTGAAAAGTCATGCGCTGACGGATCTAAATCAAAAATAATATGATCTGGATTATGGAGCTTATCAATGCGAGAAAGCCACAAATGTGAGGTGATGCAAGCTTGGTTAGCAAGATACACAAGCGTCGCTCTATTTTGACAGACGACATAATTATTGTGACCGCCACCTTCTTTAGGAACGAGTACTTGTTTGATCCACGACGGGAAATAAGATGATGCGTCTTTCTGATAAAAAGCTTCTCCAGAGATCCCTTCAGGAAATCGCTGCATCATTAATGCACGATTTTTCATGTAAGGGACCATATGATCCGCTATCTTATCATAATAAGTAATGATATCACCCTTCGTAATACCATCGGGTATCAGCACTTTTTCAAGGTTACTCAATTCGACAGCAATTCTGCCAAACTTCATGGTAGGTGCTTTACTTTTTTTTGACTTCATCTTCTATCTCTTCAACTGTTTTTCCTGATTTAACTGAGCGTGGCATCTCTTTTGTTATATCAATACCTGGTTGCGCATCTGCATCTTTCATTTTAAAAAAGAGCCAGGAATCTCTTCCTCTGTAATTTGTGCGCACAAGCGCATATCCTCCGTGTAGTTTTTTTCCATCAAGCCACACGCTTACAAGACCATTTTTAATGCACTCTGAAAGTGGTTCATCTTTTAAATTTCTATATGTGCCTCGATCCCAAATAATAACACCACCAGCACCATAATTCCCCTCCGCGATATTCCCTTCAAAATGAGCATATTCTAACGGATGATCTTCTACGTGCATTGCAAGATGTTTTTCCGTCGGATCTGTTGAAGGTCCTTTTGGAATTGCCCATGATTTTAAAACTCCATCAGCTTCCAATCGAAGGTCATAGTGCAGTGCACGAGCATCATGCTCATGTATTACAAAAATAGGTTTTTTATGTCCTTTTCTAACTGTTCCCTTTGGTTCAGCAGTTTTGTTAAATTTTCTTTTAGATTGATATGTTTTAAGTTTGTCGCTCATTGCGTTACCTTCCTTGTTAAAAAGTAATCACAAGTAAGCGAAAAGCGCAATAATTTCTTTATTATGAGATTTTTACTCGAGTCTTGTTTTCGCTTACATGCATTTGTTATCTTGGTCCAAAATAGTTGTGTAGTAAATAAGCTACCAGCATTTTGCTTAATAAGCATAATTACGGTTGTAGCGTACCGAATAGGAGATAGTATGAAGCAAAACCGGCGAGCTTTGTGGAAGCTTTCAGTATTCATTTTACTGAGCGCTTTCTCGCAGATCTCTGGGGCGAATAATTCTTCAGGGAAAGCGCCCAAAAAATCACAGAGTACAAAGCAAGAAAAAAACAGTTCAGTTGATTCTAAAAAACTTTCTGAAAAAGGCAGTGAGAGTAATGTTCCATCGGATGTTAAAATATTTGTGGGGGAACTGGAAAAAATTCTTAAGTCCGAGGATAAAAGTGCTTTCGAGCAGTTCAATTCTACCGATCCTAACGGCCAAATAGAAGGTTTGCAACATATTCTTGCTATACTACCTCTCTATAAAAAATCGCTTACTCCTAATGCATACGCGGCTATGAACCTCGTTTTTGAACGCTACAATCAAGAACTTGTCTCCAAACAACTAAAGCAAGAAAATCGTTCGGTAAAACCGCATAACGCTACAGCGGTGAGTTCGAGTCTTTCTTCTAATGATCTGGTGCACGCTAAAAATAAGATAGCAGACAACGCTATCAAAACTGACATAGTTAATTCAGTGACCAAAAGCTCGCTCACTGATTCCTCAGATAAAAATGTATCAGCTACAACGACTTCTGAAAATCTGGTTATACAGGAGAGAGATTCTGCGGACCCAAGAAATCTGCAACTCGCGTCTAAGGGAGATCAAGGACCAATAGGTCCTCAAGGTGCTCCCGGAGTGCAAGGCCAACCTGGACCAATGGGACCACAAGGTCCAAAAGGTGATAAAGGAGATAAAGGCGACTCAGGCCCACAAGGTGAAAAAGGTGAAAAAGGAGAACAGGGATTACCTGGGTCAGCTGGTTCACCTAGTACTATTCCTGGCCCACAAGGTCCACAAGGTCCTAAGGGAGAAAAAGGAGATAAAGGTAATATAGGCCCTGCCGGCATCCCTGGTACACAGGGTCCACAAGGACTTAAAGGTGATAAGGGAGATAAAGGCGACACAGGCCGAGGTGAAAAAGGTGAAAGAGGAGAACAGGGATTACCTGGACCAACAGGATCTGCTGGTGTTTCTGGCCCACAAGGCCCACAAGGTCTTAAGGGAGAAAAAGGAGATAAAGGTGATATGGGTGCTGCTGGCATCCCTGGTTCACATGGCTCACAAGGTCCAAAAGGTGATAAGGGAGACAAAGGCGACGCAGGCCCACAAGGTGAAAGAGGGGTCCCTGGGCCAACAGGATCTGTTGGTGTTTCTGGTCTACAAGGCCTGCAGGGTCCTAAGGGAGACAAAGGAAATAAAGGTGATACAGGCACGGCTGGCGTCCCTGGTGCAGAAGGCAAACAAGGAATTAAAGGCGATAAGGGAGACAAAGGCGACTCAGGCCCACAAGGTGAAAAAGGTGAAAAAGGAGAACAGGGATTACTTGGACCAACAGGATCTGTTGGTGCTCCCGGCCCACAAGGCCCGCAAGGTCTTAAGGGAGAAAAAGGAGATAAAGGTAATGCCGGCGTCCCTGGTACGCAGGGCCCACAAGGACTTAAAGGCGATAAGGGTGACAAAGGAGATCCAGGACCTCGTGGTGAAAAGGGCGAACGAGGAGAATCTGGAGTCGCAGTAAATTCCGGCTCACGAGCCGTTATTTCCGGCCCACAGGGTCCGCAAGGTCCTAAGGGAGAAAAAGGAGATAAAGGAGATATAGGCCCAGCTGGTATCCCAGGTCCACAAGGTTCTAAAGGCGACCCAGGCCGACAAGGTGAAAAGGGCGAGCGAGGAGAACAAGGATTACCTGGACCATCTGGTTCAGGTGCTGGTGTTCTTGGCCTACAAGGTCCCAAAGGAGATAAAGGGGACAAGGGCGACAAAGGTGATAAAGGAGATAAAGGAGACCAAGGTCCAAAAGGCGATCCAGCTGATTTTGAAATACTTCGTAGCCTTAAAGGCGAAAAGGGTGATAAAGGAGATGCAGGACTTCGTGGGCCAAGAGGACCACGAGGTTTTAGCGGAGGTAAACAGTGTTGTATAGGCTGCACCGGAGAAACGGGTCCAACCGGAGAAACTGGAGCGACTGGTGAGACAGGAGCAACAGGGGTAACAGGACCAACAGGAGAAACCGGAGCTACAGGAGAAACAGGACCTACTGGTTCAACTGGTGAAACGGGTCCGACCGGAGAGACAGGAGAAACAGGTCCAACCGGAGAAACAGGAGCAACAGGAGAGACAGGACCTACGGGAGCTACTGGTGCTACCGGAGAAGAAGGACCAACAGGTCCAACCGGAGAGACGGGAGCAACTGGTGAAACAGGAGCAACAGGAGAGACGGGACCTACAGGAGAAACCGGAGCAACGGGTGAACAAGGCCCAACCGGAGAAACCGGTGCAACCGGCGAAACCGGTGCTACAGGAAGTACGGGAGAAACTGGCCCGACCGGAGAAACAGGTGCTACTGGAGAACAAGGACTAACGGGTCCAACCGGAGAGACTGGCGCTACTGGTCAAACAGGAGCAACAGGAGAGACCGGCCCAACTGGTGAAACTGGAGCTACTGGTGAGACCGGGCCTACGGGTGAAACTGGCGCTACTGGAGAAGAAGGACCTACAGGTCCAACTGGAGCGACCGGAGCAACTGGTGAAACAGGGGCAACAGGAGAAACAGGACTTACGGGAGAAACAGGAGCAACGGGGGAACAAGGCCCAACCGGAGAAACCGGTGCAACTGGAGAAACCGGCGCTACAGGAATTACAGGAGAAACCGGCCCAACCGGAGAAACTGGAGCTACCGGAGAAGAAGGACCAACTGGTCCAACCGGAGAGACCGGAGCAACTGGTGAAACAGGAGCAACAGGAGAGACAGGACCAACCGGAGAAACCGGAGCAACAGGAGAACAAGGCCCAACGGGAGCTACAGGAGTAACGGGAGAACAGGGACCTACAGGCCCAACCGGAGAAACCGGTACAACTGGAGAAACCGGCGCTACTGGAATTACTGGAGAAACCGGCCCAACCGGAGAAACAGGTGCTACCGGAGAAGAAGGACCAACAGGTCCAACCGGAGAGACCGGAGCAACTGGTGAAACAGGAGCAACAGGAGAGACAGGGCCAACCGGAGAAACCGGAGCAACAGGAGAACAAGGCCCAACAGGAGCTACAGGAGTAACGGGAGAACAGGGACCTACAGGCCCAACCGGAGAAACCGGTACAACTGGAGAAACCGGCGCTACTGGAATTACTGGAGAAACCGGCCCAACCGGAGAAACAGGTGCTACCGGAGAAGAAGGACCAACAGGTCCAACCGGAGAGACCGGAGCAACTGGTGAAACAGGAGCAACAGGAGAGACAGGGCCAACCGGAGAAACCGGAGCAACAGGAGAACAAGGCCCAACAGGAGCTACAGGAGTAACGGGAGAACAGGGACCTACAGGTCCAACCGGTGAAACTGGAGCAACTGGTGAAACAGGGGCAACAGGAGAGACAGGACCTACAGGTGAAACAGGCGCTACTGGCGAAGAAGGACCAACGGGTTCAACAGGAGAGACAGGAGCTACTGGTGAAACAGGTACCACAGGAAGTACAGGAGAAACTGGTCCTACTGGAGAAACCGGAGCAACAGGAGAACAAGGCCCAACAGGAGCTACGGGAGTAACGGGAGAACAGGGACCTACAGGTCCAACCGGTGAAACTGGAGCAACTGGCGAGACAGGGGCAACAGGAGAAACAGGACCTACAGGTGAAACAGGCGCTACTGGCGAAGAAGGACCAACGGGTCCAACAGGAGAGACAGGAGCTACTGGTGAAACAGGTACTACAGGAAGTACAGGAGAAACTGGTCCTACTGGAGAAACCGGAGCAACAGGAGAACAAGGCCCAACAGGAGCTACAGGTGCTACTGGCGAAGAAGGACCAACGGGTCCAACAGGAGAGACAGGAGCTACTGGTGAAACAGGTGCTACTGGTCCTACAGGAGAAACTGGTCCTACAGGTGAAACTGGAGCAACAGGAGAACAAGGCCCAACAGGAGCTACAGGAGTAACGGGAGAACAGGGTCCTACAGGTCCAACCGGTGAAACTGGAGCAACTGGTGAAACAGGAGCGACAGGAGAAACAGGACCTACAGGGGAAACTGGGGCCACGGGAGAAGCCGGGTCGACAGGAGAAACAGGAGAGACAGGGCCTACTGGTGAAACAGGCGCTACTGGAATTACAGGAGCAACTGGCCCGACAGGAGAAACTGGAGCAACAGGAGAACAAGGGCCAACGGGAGCTACGGGAGCAACGGGAGAGCAGGGACCAACGGGTCCAACCGGAGAGACCGGGCCAACTGGTGAAACAGGAGCAACAGGAGAAACCGGGCCTACGGGAGCCACAGGCGCTACTGGAGAAGAAGGTCCAACAGGTCCAACCGGAGAGACCGGAGCAACTGGTGAAACTGGCGCAACGGGCGAAAGTGGACCTACAGGTGAAACAGGAGTAACTGGAGAAACTGGCGCCACAGGAAGTACAGGCACTACCGGAGAACAAGGACCAACAGGCCCAACCGGTGAGACTGGAGCAACGGGTGAGACTGGAGCGACTGGAGAAACTGGTCCAACCGGAGAAACAGGAGCAACAGGAGAGCAAGGACCAACAGGCCCAACAGGAGAAACTGGAGCAACTGGTGAAACTGGGGTAACGGGAGAGACTGGAGCAACTGGAGAAACAGGACCAACTGGAGAGCAAGGACCAACAGGCCCAACAGGGGCCACAGGTGCTACCGGAGAACAAGGGCCAACAGGTTCAACCGGGGAGACTGGTCCAACTGGCGAAACTGGAGTAACTGGAGAAACCGGCCCAACAGGTGAAACTGGTGCTACTGGAGAACAAGGTCCAACCGGAGCCACAGGTGCTACTGGAGAGCAAGGGATTACAGGAGCGACCGGCGAGACTGGAGCGACTGGAGAAACTGGCCCAACAGGTGAAACGGGAGCAACAGGAGAAACCGGACCTACAGGAGCAACTGGTGCTACTGGAGAGCAAGGACCAACAGGTCCAACCGGGGAGACTGGTCCAACTGGTGAAACTGGAGTAACTGGAGAAACCGGCCCAACAGGTGAAACTGGTGCTACTGGAGAACAAGGTCCAACAGGAGCCACTGGTGCTACTGGAGAGCAAGGACCTACTGGGGCAACTGGCGAGACTGGAACGACTGGAGAAACAGGACCTACGGGTGAAACTGGAGTAACAGGAGAAACAGGTCCAACAGGAGCCACAGGTACTACTGGAGAACAAGGACCAACAGGTCCAACCGGAGAGACTGGAGTTACTGGAGAAACCGGAGCTACTGGCGAAACAGGACCTACAGGTGAAACTGGAGCAACAGGAGAACAAGGTCCGACAGGAGCCACAGGTGCAACAGGAGAGCAAGGACTTACAGGAGCGACTGGCGAGACCGGAGCGACTGGAGAAACTGGCCCAACAGGTGAAACGGGAGCAACTGGAGAAACCGGGCCTACTGGAGAAACAGGAGCAACGGGTGAGCAAGGCCCAACGGGTCCAACTGGCGAGACTGGAGCGACTGGAGAAACTGGAGCAACAGGAGAACAAGGGCCAACAGGAGCCACAGGGGCTACTGGGGAACAAGGGCCAACAGGTCCAACCGGAGAGACTGGAGCGACTGGAGAAACCGGAGCTACTGGCGAAACGGGACCTACAGGTGAAACTGGAGCAACAGGAGAACAAGGGCCAACAGGAGCCACAGGGGCTACTGGGGAACAAGGGCCAACAGGTCCAACCGGAGAGACTGGAGCGACTGGAGAAACCGGAGCTACTGGCGAAACGGGACCTACAGGTGGGACAGGAGCAACAGGAGCCACAGGTGCTACTGGAGAAGAAGGACCAACGGGTCCAACCGGCGAGACTGGAGCGACTGGAGAAACCGGAGCGACTGGCGAAACGGGACCTACAGGTGAAACTGGAGCAACAGGAGAACAAGGTCCAACAGGAGCCACAGGTGCTACTGGAGAGCAAGGACCAACGGGTCCAACCGGAGAAACTGGAGCAACCGGAGAGACTGGAGCCACTGGCGAAACCGGACCTACAGGTGAAACTGGTGCTACTGGAGAAGAAGGACCAACAGGTCCAACAGGAGAGACAGGAGCTACTGGTGAAACAGGTGCTACAGGAGAAGACAGGACCAACAGGTCCAACCGGAGAAACAGGAGCCACTGGCGAAACCGGAGCGACTGGCGAAACGGGACCTACAGGTGAAACTGGAGCAACAGGAGAACAAGGCCCAACAGGAGCCACAGGTGCTACTGGAGAAGAAGGACCAACAGGTCCAACCGGAGAGACTGGAGCCACTGGCGAAACCGGGTCAACAGGAGAAACCGGACCTACAGGTGAAACAGGAGCAACAGGAGAACAAGGCCCAACAGGAGCTACAGGTACCACTGGGGAACAAGGACCAACAGGTCCAACCGGAGAAACTGGAGCAACCGGAGAAACCGGGGCAACAGGCGAAACGGGACCTACAGGTGAAACTGGAGCAACAGGAGAACAAGGCCCAACAGGAGCCACAGGTGCTACTGGAGAAGAAGGACCAACAGGTCCAACCGGAGAGACTGGAGCCACTGGCGAAACCGGGTCAACAGGAGAAACCGGAGCTACTGGCGAAACAGGAGCAACGGGAGAACAAGGCCCAACAGGAGCCACCGGTGCTACCGGAGAACAAGGACCAACGGGTCCAACCGGAGAGACTGGGGCCACTGGCGAAACCGGAGCGACTGGCGAAACGGGACCTACAGGAGAAACCGGAGCAACAGGAGAACAAGGTCCAACAGGAGCCACAGGTGCTACTGGAGAAGAAGGACCTACAGGTCCAACCGGAGAGACTGGAGCAACTGGTGAAACAGGCGCAACTGGCGAAACGGGACCTACAGGAGAAACGGGAGCTACTGGCGAACAAGGCCCAACAGGAGCCACCGGTGCTACCGGAGAACAAGGACCAACGGGTCCAACCGGAGAGACTGGGGCCATGGCGAAACCGGAGCGACTGGAGAAACCGGCCCAACTGGCGAAACTGGGGCAACTGGAGAACAAGGCCCAACCGGTCCAACAGGAGAGACCGGAGCAACAGGAGAAATGGGACCTACGGGAGCAACTGGAACTACTGGTGAACGTGGTCGACCTGGATCAAGAGGACCTAGAGGACATACCGGAGCAGAAGGAGAAACAGGACCTACAGGTGAAACAGGTGTAACTGGTGAAACCGGTTCTACTGGAGAGACAGGTCCAACAGGAGAGACTGGAGTTACGGGTGAGACAGGACCTACAGGTGCAACCGGCGCGACTGGCGCTTGTGGATTGTCGGCTTCAAGTAATGGAGAACTTGTCTTCACACCATTTGATATGACTTCGGCATATGGAACTCAGCCAACTGAATTTGATCGGTTGTACCTAACATGGCCAAGTATTGTTATCCGTGGATGGGCAATGAGACACAGTTCTAATACCCAATATCCAATTGGCCTGTACTTTGAAATTCCTAAGGATTATGATCACACAGGATATGCAGAAATTGATCTACAGATCCTGGTCGCTCAGACAAGTAGTGAGCCAATAAGAAACAAGAACATCACCATTAGAGTGCGTTCTGATTTCAAGAATAATGCTCAAGACCTTGGTTGCAACTTCATAGGATCAATTTCGAAGACGTTTAAACCTATTGATGAACCAAGCCGAGTAGAAAGTGGTCAGAAATTGAGAAATTACCGAGTGACGATTCCTCTGGATTCATCACAAATCGACCCTCAAGATCTTGCGATACTTGCATTCGATCGGGTAGCTTGTGATTCGAGTCAGGGTATGAATGACCAGGAATATGAGCCTGACGTTTACCTCGCAGGTGTCACACTAAGATATAAGAGAATTTCTAGTTAAAGAAAATTATAAAGCCAGCATGAACATATCGTGCTGGCCTTAATATTAAGATCAGAGTTTTTCATTCTCGAATATGCTCACAAAAAGAATGCTTCCTTTAGAAAATCTGTGTATCCTGGGCACATTCATCCACTCTTGACTGTGGAGTTTTGTTTCAGAAGCATGAGCTAGATGGAACAATTAAGGAACATCAGATCGTATTGGGAAAGTTTGTAAGCTTTCTTGTGGGCGAGCGCACATTTCTTGAACTCATTTATGATAAACCGATCTTGCAATGATTGTATTTTGGAAGCCCAATAATCAATAAAAAGTTTGTCCAAATTATAGTCTTTCTTGGATATCGTAGCGTATTTTTCAAGTAAATATTCTTCGGTAACTTCCGACCAGCTGTTAACAATAAGCACAGGAAGATCTTCATAAAGGTAATCTAGGTACGATGTCTTTATTATGGGAATTGATCCCACAAGGAGTGCTTCCCAGGTACGATAGCAGTCAGGCCCAAGTCCTGGAGGGGAGAGAGTAAATTTGAAACGAGCCATTGTTTTTAAATAGTTTTCAAAATGTGTTCGGTTGCCAAAATGGCAAAAGCTTTTTCCAACAAATAATTTCTTTATTTGTGGCCTATCTGGATGTGTTTTCAATGAAAAATTAATATAGAGTAATTGAGACTTTTCTTGTCTTCTTAATTGCATAAGATATTGTGCTTGTTTATCCCGCTCATCTCTTTTATTTTTGATCGGTAATATTCCTAAGGGAATGGTTAGTAATTTTGGGTGTCGTTCGGGAGTGGGATGAATGGTGAACCACGCAATAATCTTAGGATTATCGAGATAATGACGGAACTCGCTTGTAAAGCCATCTTTGTATTCACCGTGGGTGATTAAAATATAGGGTACAGCAATAAGCGGATCAAGAGTTGCAAAAAATTCATCGACTTTTCTTCCCCGTATAAGAATTATATCCCCTTTTTTTACACTTGCTGGATCAAATCTATCGCCCGAGGTAAACTTGTAGAGTGAGGTTTCTGGGTCATAGACATGTTTGCAGAGGTCAAAAAAACCCCACTTTCCAACGGGTTCTGTTCTTTCTTCGGCCGCCTTGACTGAAAAGAATATAAGCAAAGTGATAAGGAAATGAATATTCGATTGTTTCATGGATTCCTAAAAAAGAATTAACCAATTTTTTCTTTAATAATAACAATTCGTAATTATCGAGTTCAATAATTGAGGGTAAAAAGATGATGCTTATTCTTTGATTGGCTTGTAAATAATGATGGCCATGTTGGATTTAGCGTCGATTCCTTCGGCGGCGGCAGTTGCTGATAGCCGTACGGTCTTGATTTCTTGATTACTTGATAGAAGACCGGCTTCAAGACAGATTCTCACGGTAGCTGTTTCCTCTCTTTTAAGAGTAGGGATTGTGCCTATGATTGTGATGCCTTTTCCTGCCGCACCTATTGATATTTCAAGCATCGAAGCCGTAACTGAGCAGAATCTTAATTCGGAATGGGGTGTTTCACAATACGCTAATTCACTTGTAGATAGAATTACATTTGCTAAGTCCTTTTTCCCATTGTTTTTGACAGTTATTGTGTAACAAGCTTGGATACCTTCCTGAAGGATGGTATCTCCGGTAATAGATACCTTAAGGCGCTTTCTTGGTTCTGCATAAAGCAAACCTGAAACCACTGTAAGAAAAAGAGTTAATTTAAAAGCTGAATGTTTCATATAGTGCACTTTTATCTCCCTATCATTTTTGGAAGGTATTCTAGAAATAGATATATCACGCTCACTACAAGAAAATCAATAATAGACTGGAATATTGTTTTTTATAAAATATATTTAATTCTATTGATATTAGAATCTCTTGAAAAATGTGGCCAAACTTAAGTAATGTAATAAGTGAGAACATTTTTTTTGTACTGTTCCGGTATGTGCTTAGTAGAAAAAAGGGAACATATGAAGATTTCACGATTGCATATCATCATATCAGCTGCTTTATTATTTAACTATTGTGCTTCGGTTATTTCGAATGCAGTTACCTATGAATTTAGTAATGGTCGCTTTGGAGATAACTTAATTTCTTATATTCATGGAAGATGGATAGCGTATAAATATGGTATTGAACTTCTGTATCGCCCATTTCCTTATTCAGATCAACTACAATTGCATAAGATGCATAACCAGTTTGATGATCTGCAGATTAATACATATAACGAGGTAGTTAGGTTTCCTAGGGACTGTGGATATCAGAGCATTCTTAATATAAAAACCTCAGGAAACATACTATACATAGTACCATATTTCCCGCATTGTAAAGCGGATATTAATCGACATAATTATTTTCATTTTGATATTGATTGGAGTGATCGTGCATTTTTAGATATTCTACGCAAGGAAATAGCACCTATTGCCCCTTTACCTCAATTAAATCTCCCTAAGGACCGATTTACACTTGCAGTTCATGTTCGAGTTGGATCTGCTAAGGATAAAATATTTCAAGTAAGGTCTCCAAAATCAAAATTTGCTGATAAAAGACATCCGCTTAAATTTCCGCCAGATGAATTTTTTGTAAGCCAGATAAAAAAAATATCGGAACTACTCAATGATGAGCCGATGTATGTGTACATCTTTACGGATAGTTCCGATCCAAAAGCACTACTGGAAAATTATAGAGTGAGCATTAACAAATCAAACATTACGTATGGATGCCGTGAGAAAGGGAACCATCACGAGCAGAACGTATTGGAGGACTTCTTTGCTTTCTTACAATTTGATTGTCTTATCAGAGGTGAATCAAATTTTGCTATTATCCCTGATCTTATTGGCAAACATAAGATCGTTGCTTACCCTCTTAATTATCAGTGGGATGTTAATAAGTTAGAAATAACAGAGGTTGAAACAACCATCCGAGATTTCCGTTGCATACCAAAATTTCGTGGGATTATTGCACGGGCCCAGCAAGCTCAAAATGCTCAGCAAACGACTGCAGATTTACCACCCGAAACATTAATTGATGTGAATACGCAAGCCTTTATAAAAAAATTATATAAACAAGATAGTGAATTTCTTCAAGATATGGGTATTTTATCTCTTTCAGGGATACTAGGGTATTTGTATTTTGCTCACACAAAGTAGATCATGGCTCAAAGGTATCAACGTATGAAAATGGGAATAAACAGGGTAGCATTAATTCATAGTTTACAAACTTTAACTATCCTTTTTACTATTGGTACAACAATGAATGCGCACATATCTATAAAAGTAGATGGTCCGAAGGAGGCACGTGTCGGCGATGAGCTCATATATAAAGTATCGATTAGTATCTCAGAAAAATATGATGGGCTGCTTTTTTATTATTTTGTACCTAAAGGTTTGGTATATGTCTCATCAAAGATAAATCAAGAAACATTTAAGCTCCAGTATAATAGTGAGCACAATCGCGTCTATGCTGACCTAACGAATCTAGATAAAAAACAAAATCTTACCTTAGACATAAAGCTAAAAGCTGTCGAACCAAATAAAGGCATTCCGATGTACTTTACTCTTTATAGTGTTCTCAATGAGCAAGATGACGAAATTTCGAAGAAAAAAGGAGTGACGATTTTTGAAAAAAATAATGATAGATCAGTTCTTGCGTTTCTTTGAACTCTTCATAAATGCTTCCTGAACTTTCGCAATTTTATCCCACCAATATTCCATGAATAATTTTTCTATGTTGAACTTTTTTTTGCATAGCTCGTTATACTTTGTTTCGAGAAATTCGGCTGTTAATTCAGTGTAGGAATTAATAATAAGAATAGGCAAATCTTTATAGAGTTCATCCAGGTGGGAAGACTGGACGATCGGAATTGAGCCGACTAAAAGTGCTTCCCATGTTCGGTACGTATCAGGTGCTATACCACGTGGTGATAGTACAAATTTAAATTGTGACATTTCTTTCATATATTCTAAAAACGGTAAAGGTTTTGAAATATGACAAAAGGGCATGGACTTAAAAAGTTCACTAAGATCATCACGCTCAGGTTTAAGTTTCGGCCGTACTCGAAAATTTGAAAGTAACAACTTTTCTTTTTTAGCATGGCGCCACCGTGCAAAGAGTTTAGTCAAATCTGTTCGTTTTTCGTAAAATTCTTTATTTTGAAAAACTCCCAATGGAATTGCATAAAACTTAGGATGCGTCTTATCACTAGGATGCACACAGAACCAGGCAATAATTTTTTCATCATCAAGGAATGCCATAAATTCATCCTTTACAGCATCTTTATAATCCCCAGCGGTTATCATAATATAAGGGCTTGTAATGAGCGGATGCAGTTCCTTATAAAATGTGGCTACATCTCTCACAAAAATCAGGTCACCCGGTTTTATGGCTTTTGGATCAAAAGTGGCGACCTTATCAGCCGATGTAGGGAATGCTTCAAGGCGAGGGTCAAAAGAATACTGACACTTGCTTTGGAAGCCCCACCGAGAGACAAAGTTTTCAGTGTAATTTCCAAAGAAGAGCGCGGATTTTTCCTCATACGAATAGCAAGGTGCGCTGTGCAGGATGCTAATTGCTGCTAAATATATACTGATCCTTTTCATAGGGTCCTCTCATCGTTTTGCAGGTGCTGTAAGGACAAACGTGTCTATGACAAAACAAAACTTTCATCCCAATGGCACCGCATCCAAAAATTTATGCAACCAGACTAATTTAAAAATTCTCTGCATTTCACGTTCATTTGCATCGCTAGTTTTTTTTCAATTCGATCAATAGTTCCTTTTACAAATTACCAGTTAGCAAAATTAAAAATCAAGAGCTTTCATCGAGAGGCTGACGTATTACCTGATAGCGAAACAATTTTAAAAAGAGTATAAACAGATCATTCTCAAAAATCATAAAATGAAGGATGCTTTTTGCTACCCGATCATTCTCGTTCATCATCAAAATTTGATGGGCTTCGGTTTTGATCTCAGCCTATTTGTGCTTTGCCGATATTATCGAAGCTAAATCCAAGTTTTTTTAATTTCTTAGTGCTTATTATATTTCGAGCGTCCAATAATATAGGTGTTTTTACCAATGATCTTACTTGCTCTAAGTCCATCTTCACAAACTCGTCCCATTCGGTAAGGACAACAACTGCATCTACATCGGTCACCGCTTCATAGAGGCTGGAAGCATATTCTATTGTTGGGAATATTTTTTTCATTGTTGGTATTGCAGCGGGGTCATATGCTTTTACCGAAGCTCCTGCATTGAGTAGATTTTCAATGAGCGTAATTGCGGGCGAATAGCGTACATCATCCGTATTTGCCTTAAAAGCAAGTCCCAGTACGCCAATCGTTTTCTTTTCAAAATCGTGTTCGAGAAGGCACGTAAGCTTTTGAAAAACACGTACTTTTTGAGCACTGTTTGCTTTTAATGCTGCGCTTACTACGCGCAAGTCTACCGATGATGTTTTTCCTTTGTAAAGGAGTGCTTGCACATCTTTTGGAAAGCAGGAACCACCAAAACCAGGGCCTGGTGAAAGAAATTTTGGTCCTATACGATTATCATAACCCATACCCTTGGCCACCATTTTTACGTCAGCACCCGTCTCATCACATAAGTTAGCAATCTCGTTAATAAAAGAAATCTTTACTGCTAAGAAAGCATTGCAGGCATATTTTATAGTCTCCGAGGTAGGCACATCAGTGTACACGAATGGAACATTGCGATCTATTAAAGGTTTGTAAATTTCCCTCATAATAGCGAGTGCTTTTTCTGATTCAGAACCAATGACCACTCGATCAGGAAAAAGAAAATCATGTATAGCGGTTCCCTCTTTTAAAAATTCAGGATTAGAGACCACATCAAATTGCTCTGACTGAGCATATTTTTTTATAATATTTTTGACCTCAAGTCCCGTTCCTATTGGTACGGTACTTTTAATGCAAATTACTTTGTAGCCATTAAGATTTTCTCCAATACCTTTCGCAGTTGTCCGTACAGCAGATAAATCAGCCTTGCCTTCCTCATTCATTGGCGTTCCTACAGCAATGAAAATTACTTCTGAGTTACGTATCACTTCTTCTGGGTTATCGCTAAATGTGAGCAATCCTTTATCTTTCAGGTTCGTAACCATTTCTTCAAGTCCTGGCTCATAGATAGGAATTTTTCCATTGTTGAGCATCTTTATTTTTTCCTTGTCTATATCGGCACATATTACTTTATTGCCGAAATCGGCCAAGCAGGCTCCTAAGGTTAATCCTACATAGCCAGTTCCCAAAATACCGACCATTCGTTCTGATGCACTAAGAGGAGCCATTAATAAAATAACCAGCATGAGGGAATATATTCGAATATCTATGCGCTTCATTTTTCTTGCTCTCATCAATTTAATGGTTTGGTTTGCTAAATGCGTCGTATGCCTTTTTTTACACACTACCAGTTGCCAAAATTAAAAATCAAGAGCTTTTAAATTAATAAAGGTTGTATGCTTACGGTGGCTTAATCGTTGGAATCAACCATAACTCTTGAGTTACACAAGAGAATATTTATATGATGAAATCGGAGCCTATTAAACTCTATATCTTATAAAAGGGGGAGATGATGACAAATAGATTTATGTATATACTGCTTGCCTGTGCACTATTTCAAACGATATGTGCGACATCAGACACTCCTCAAAAGAATTTTCCAGAATTCGTGATTCTTATGACGTCATATAACAATGAAAAGTATGCTAAAGAAAGTCTTAAGTCTGTTTGTCATCAAAAAACGGCACTCCCATACCAGGTAATCTGCATTAATGATTGCTCAACTGATAGAACAGGAGAAATATTGGATAAATATGTTCGAAAACATAGGCTAGAGTCATATGTAACAATTATTCATAATAAGCAGAGAATTGGGGCATTGCAAAATATCTATCAGGCTATACATACTCTGATTCCGGATCATAAGATTGTTGTAAATGTTGATGGTGACGATAGGTTGGCTGGTGATGAGGTATTGGCTATCTTAGAGCAAAAATATGCTGATCCTGATATTTGGATAACTTATGGGACGGCACTTCAAGTTCCTAAAGGGAAATTACTGTTGTCAAAAGCTATATCGGAATCAGCTTTTCTTGAAAAAAGAATACGAGCGTTTCCTTTCGTTGCATGTCAACATTTGAGGACATTTAAGGCAGGCCTCTTTAAGAAAATTCGAAAGGATGATCTTCTCTACAAAGGGGAATTTTGTTCTGTGGCCTGGGACACGGCCATGATGTTTCCTATGCTTGAAATGGCCGGGCCTAAAGTAGCTGGCGCCAAAAACCATACCGCACACGTAAAAGAAGTGGTGTATTTTTATAATGTAGATAATCCAATAAATGACTTTAGAGTACGTAGAAAATTACAGAGAGAAGTTGGAAAATATACACGGTCAAAAGAACCATATGAACCAATTGATAGCCTTTAATACGCTCGCTTAGCAAGTACAAGCTACTATCATGATAGAAGGAAAGAGATGAAATTTTGCAGGTTATTTATTTTCCTTTTCGCGCTCATTACTGGATCGGCAAATTGCAGCAAGGTCAATGAAAAATCCACCATTTTTTTTGGCGAATATACCCCAAATTTTGTAACTCGATGGGGGTTTCAAAATATATGCCAGCATGTTTTTGATCAACGAATCAAATGGCCGACGCAAGCTGGAGGCGTCACATTTGATCCTGCACATGTTAAGAAAGGAGATCTCATATTTGTTAGAGATTTCTGGACGTTCTATAATACGATTTATCCGGCTATTATGAATCCTTTTATCTTGATTTCCTCTGGTGAGCATTATGATAGAATGCATGCAAAATATATCGATCTTCTGAAAAATGATACAAAAATAATCGCCTGGTTCGGGATTCATCCTATTCAAAGATCAGATCCTAAATTCTACCCAATTCCTTTAGGAATCTTGCAAATGAAAGAATACTATGAGAACCGCATAGAACTTTCACATCTTTTTGCTCAATTACGTAAGCTGCCGAAAGAAGAATTATTATATCTCAACTTTAGTGTACGAACTCGTAGACCCTATACCCCAGAACGAGAAGAAGCGGCCAAGTTTTTTGAGCAAACATCATTTGGCCCTATGGTGAGCGTCAAACCATTTATGGATTATATAAAAGAAATGGCTAGATTTAAATTTACTCTTGCCCCCAAAGGAGTTTCTCCTGATACCTATCGTGTATGGGAAGCCATGCTCGTTGGTTGCATACCAATAGTAAAAACCTCGCAAATGAATGAGTTATATAAAGATTTACCCATCTTGATCGTAAAAAATTGGGATGAAGTTACACCGGAATTTTTAGAGATAAAATATAAAGAAATGGTTCAAAAAAAATATGCTATCGAAAAGCTCTTTATGGAGTATTGGATAGCGAAAGTTGAAAGCGTAAGACAAGCATTTCTCAGCAATGAGAATAAAGCCTAGGAATAAATTATGAGACTACTCTATATAACGTTCATAAGCTTTTCTTTTATCATAGCTATAAAGGCAGAAGAAAAATTTGTCATAGGAAAACATGGGGTTGGCGCAGGGCTATTTTCTTGTTTTTTTGGCGTTCTCAACAATCTTGCATGGTGTGAAAAAAACAACAAAGTTCCTGTGGTGCATTGGGGGGAATATCCACTTTATTATGAACCTCAAGGTTACAACGGAAGCAAAGAGGTCTGGCAATATTATTTTGAACCGGTTTCTCATGCCGTTTTTGAACCTGGTGATTCTATAAGAAATAGCTATCATGCGCCCGACAGGAAAGATAGCGTCCCGAATTTTGCAAGACACTCGTGCCAAAGGTTGTCAGATAAGAAGTTCAGAGAGAAGGTGAATGGCATTATCAAAAGAAATATAAAAATAAAGCAAAATATTATGAAAAAGGTTGAAGATTTTTATCAGGAAAAGATGTTAGGTAAAGTGACCATAGGTATACATATACGAGGGACCGATAAAAGCCGTGAAGTCAAACAAGTCAGTCCCTCGGTAATTTTTGGTGAAGCTAACAAAATTGCACAACGTGAGCCTGAGGCACAGTTCTTAATTGCTACGGATGAAGCAAATATTATAGAAGAAGCGAAAAGATACCTTAATGGCAACGTGATTTATTATGACTCCTATAGATCAACTGATGGTAGACCTATTCATCGGCGTAAGGATAAACAATCAGATAAGGCAAAGCATGGCGAAGAAGTGATCGTCGAGGTACAGCTTCTTTCGCGGTGTAACTTTTTTCTTCACACATGCTCAAATGTATCCGCCGCTGTTTTGTTTTTTAATCCTAAAATAGAGAACATAATTTTTGATGATCTTGATACATAGTCAGGGTAATCAGAACAAAATTACGGGATAAAAGCATTTTTTACTTGCTTCATTCTTTACCTCTTGTTTTCGCTATTTTTGTAGCACACAATCAATGAGAAACTCTTCAAGTTCCTTACTTTTTTTTTGCTTTTCAAATTTTTCTTCAACAAGCATTCTGCCGTTTTTTCCAAAAGGTTCCCAAAGTTCTGGGTGCGCAATAAGTTCTAGAATTTTATCAGCAAGTGATTTAATATCATGTTCTTTTACAAGAAATCCATTAACGCCATCGATAACACCTTCTGAGATGCCACTCATACAGGTGCTCACGACAGGCAGGCCAGTTGCCATAGCTTCTTTTAGTACATTGGGAATAGCATCCTGATCAAAACTCTTTGCCGTTACGCAAGGTAAAATAAACATATGAGAATTCCTCAAATATTGAGCAACCGCTAATGGCTGTTGCCATCCCGCAAATGTGACATAGTTAGTGAGGCCTAATTTTTTTGTCAGGGATTCTAGTTTTTCCTTGAGGGGACCTTCGCCAATTATCGTATATTCCAAATTTGGATACTTTTTAATAACCTGACTAATCGCATAGAGTGCATCTTCAATTCCCTTCTTTTCTACTAAACGTGCAACAGTGGCTATTTTTATTTTCCCGTCTTCGGGAAATCTATGGATTGAAAAAGCAAACTTTGAGCAATCAATAGTTGAGTAGTGGACTCTGACTTTGTCTGCAGGAGCACCGTTCTCAAGTAAGCGCTGCTTAAAAAATTCACAGTTTGTTAAAAAGAGATCGCCCTTTTTAAAAAGTTCATCGTACATATGAGGATCATCATGGAAATATCTACTGATATCAAATCCTCTAAAGAACGTTGCTAGCTTTGCTTTGAAGGGATTCTTTTTCTTTATTTTCAGAAGTTCGTTACCAAGCATTCCAAATTGACACACGATGATATCAAAGCTATCAAGATCAGGCGGCAGCTTCTGATAGTACGTGCGTGGTGCAAGGTTATATGTATTAAAATCTTCATTTTGAATTGTTGAAGGTTTTGGGCGCATGGCATAGACATATACATCATGACCTCGGGAAAGTAATCCTGTCACCTGGTTTACCACAAAAGTCTCACACACCTTTGGAAAGGTATATGCCACGATGAGAATTTTCAGCTTTGATGACTCAGCATTGAGGGTATTAAAAAAAATTAAAATTATTAACAGGATAGTGCTTTTGCTCATTTTTTTCTCAAGCATCATGATTGTAACCTCTTTTAATCTTGTATTAGCTTAATTTGCACCTGAGATGAAAAGAAATAGTTCATCAGATTTTCTCAAAGAGTGACCTTGCCATACTGGCCATTGACTTACGAATTACTGCAATGGAAGCCTTGTTTTTTGTATCCGATTTTATTTAACATTAAATTGGATAACAGAAAATTAAGTTATTTTTGCCAAGGGATACATAAATGAGTCTTTTAAGATGTACAATTATTTTTTTCTTAGCCATTGTTGTTTTTGTTGATTTTGATTTAAAAGGAGATACAAAACCTGAGATAAAACGAACTAATCAAAAAGTTGTTACTAAACTTTACCAGCTTATGAAGGATATAGATGAGCTTTTTGCTGCCCATGATATACAATATTGGATTGACTTTGGCACATTACTCGGTGCAGTTAGAAGCTTGGGTTTTATTTTATGGGATAATGACCTGGATATAGGGACCGATGTAAAGAACAAAACTAAAATATTTAATTTAAAAAAAGAGATAGAAAAATTAGGGTATCGCCTGAAAAACAAGAAGGGCCTTGCATGTACGATTCGTGGCTACCATCGAGAAGTTAGGCTTGATTTAGATATTATATTTTGCGTTCAAAAACAAGACAAAATTTACCCACTATACCCAGTGCCAGAAAGAAGAGATGGAGAATTTCTCTATTTTCTAACCGACGAGTTATATCCACTTAAAAAATACCAATTCGGACCTCTAGTGCTCAGTGGGCCAAATAATCCAATTATTTACCTCAATAATGCTTATGGTAATGACTGGCCGACAACCAGACGAATTGTTGCTAATAACTACAGAAAGCCGTATCCATTATCTGAGGAGGATAAAATGCCAGCATTGCCTAACAAACTACTCCTCGATAGAGTGGCAAAAAAATTTGATCTTGCTCTACGAGGTGCGGTAAACGGTTCTTCAGGTTAGTAGTTTCTGGAACAGTGAAAGTGAGACTAATAAATTTTCTATAGGAGATTCCAATGAAAGCACGTATAAGGGTTTATTTGTTTTATGTGCTGCTTCTTAATGGTCAGCTCGTGATCTGTGATCATAAATCTGCGAAAAAAAAGCCAAATAAAGTTGGCTATGAACTGAGCCATCTGGATCTTGAAGCTAGGGATGCAAGAACGCTCTTTGATCCAAAAGACAGTTTTATTGAAAAAATCGAGGACAGGTATATTTTAACTGGACGTGATTTTTCACAACTAATTATATTGCCTTACAAACATGACTATCATATAGATAAAGGGATTCTTTATAAAATTGCTCTAGCAACATCAGATTTCACATTGATCGGTCAAGTTAAAGTCTTCATTTGCGATGCTAAATCAAAAGAGCCATATGGATTTATAGCATTATTAAAAATCGAACCGGAGTTTTATAGACAAGGACATGCAAAAAGACTGCTCAAAGAGGCTTATAAATTAATACAGAAAAATAATCTTTCAAAAGTTACACTGAGGCTGTGGAAAGGAAAGGAGAACGTTCCAGCTTTACGTCTTTACGAAAGTGAAGGTTTTGTCCATGATAGCTCGATAACCAAAGTATATGTTATGACAAAAATTCTGGAAAACTCAAATTGAGCAGCGAAGCATTAGGATTTTTTTCAGGCTCTTACTTTGTCTTACGATTTGCAAAATTGGCACATTCACGATTTTATGAGCTGGTACGAATTTTATTGAGTGTAAATCATTTTATAGAATAAAAAAAGAAACTAGATCGCATAGACTTTTAAACCGATAATACCTTTAAATGAAAATAAAGGGAGATACTATAAAGCGCTTTTCTCGCATCGCTTCTTTAATAATGATCGCTGTTTCGAGTTTTCGTAACGTCTGGACTCCTGAGAGTGATGAGTCTTCCGTCTTCATTTTCTCAGATTTACAAAAATAATTCTTGGAAAAGCCGAGAATTAGTTTCCGGTAACGGTGAAAGCGACCGAAGCATTACAAAATGCATTTGACATTCTGAATCACTGCTATGATTTTTATACGGGATTCTTCCTCTAGATTGCGAGGGTATTTGGGCTAACGGGATTTTGGCAAGTGTACCTGGACATCCAATATTACAAGAATGTATAGATAATTTGGAGAGCGACTGGATTGAATATGGAAAGCAAGAATATGACAAATCAGCGAAAATTATCTTGCGGTCTGGCCCATTCCGTTTTCAAAAATGCTTCATGAAAATTGCTGCAATAAATAGCGAATATTGCATTGCTCTTCCCAAAAGTTACCTTTTCCCAATAAATTACTTAGATAGAATGAACCGAAGTCAGAGGCTAAGGCATTTTTAAGTAAAGAATTGGCGCATAGTTGGGTAGAGGAAGATAAATCTTGATGCTAACGTGTGCACACAAATGATGACTCAGATAGCGCTATCTCCGCATAATTAAGAATATGATTAAGCAACTCATAGGGTAGGGTCAAAACTGTTGATTTGGTGTATTGCGCATTGGTAAAATTAGCATAAGACAATATTCAATCGCAGAGGTTTATTATGAAGTTCTCATTGGGAATTATTCTCAGTATTTTTGCTTATTCTTCTTTCAATTTTGGACAAAAGCTCGAATTTGTTATCGTTGTTCCGTCTTATAATAATGAGAAATATGCGAAAGATAATCTGAGGTCTATTTGTCACCAAAAATCATCAAGGCCTTACGAAGTCATTTGCATTGATGATTGTTCCACTGATCAAACAGGGAAGATCATGGACCGTTATGTCAAAAAGCATAAATTGGAGTCTTTTGTCACAATTATCCACAACACAAATCGAATGGGAGCTCTCGCAAATATCTACAACACGATACACGCTATGATTCCTGACAATAAAGTTGTTGTTTTGTGCGATGGAGATGATATATTTGCACACAATGACGTTTTACATGTGCTTGAGAAAGTTTATAAGGATCCAGATGTTTGGATCACTTATGGTTCTACTTTGAGTATACCTGCAGGTACTACTCAGCTGAGTAGGCAAATTCCTGAGCGGATATTTGAGCAAAAGGAATTACGTAGCTATCACTTTGTATCTCAACATCTAAGAACATTTAAAGCGGGATTATTTAAAAAAATAAAAAAGGAGGATCTCCTGTATGAAGGCAAATTTTTTACAATGACATGGGACATGGCGTTTATGTTCCCTATGCTTGAAATGGCTGCGCCAAAAGCCCCGGGAGAAGTAAATCACAGCAAATATATTAGAAAGATTCTTTATATATATAGGACAAACACTGGACTTAATGACCATTCAGTCGATAGAGAACTCCAAAAGAAACTTGAAAGAGTTGTTAGACAAATGAAACCATATGAGCCGATCGATAGCCTAGGCAATGAAGTTTAGTTTTTTTCATTCATATGGACCATCTATTACAATTATTTCAGTGTCCCTTAATGATTGTGCTAAGGCATTCATTATTTGACGCTAGCTGTATGGGTAAAGAGACCGATAGATTATTCAATTACTTTGTCTTACACTTGGTTTTTAATTAAGTTTCTTTCAGCGCAGGTCGAGTTTTGCGTAATTACTGTTGATTTAGCGGATTGTAGCTTATTAAAATTAAACTATGATGATTCATTAAACTGCAGGGCATACATTTATGAAGTTTTTGGTGGCGTTTACACTTGGTTTCTTAAGTTATTGTGGTCAAATATTAGCATTTGTCGAAAACAAACCTGAATTTGTTATCGTCGTACCATCCTACAATAACGAAAAATATGCGGAAGCGAATTTGAAATCAATTTGTCATCAGAACTCCACAAATTCTTATCAAATCATTTGCGTAAATGATTGTTCAACTGATCGAACAGGCGAGATTATGGAAAACTACATTAAGGAGCATAATCTACGATCGCGGGTGACCATTGTTCACAATGAAAAGCGCGTCGGGTCTCTTGCAAATATATACAATACAATACACAACAGGATTCCAAGCCATAAAGTTGTTGTTTTATGTGATGGCGATGATATGCTGCGCGATAATGATGTTCTTCTTGCGCTTGAAGAGGCTTATTCAGAACCAGATATTTGGATTACCTATGGATCCACTGTTAAGATACCATCAGGGGAAACTGATCTGAGCCGTGATCTCCCTGACTGGGTATTAGAGAAAAAGAAATTACGCGAATATCCTTTTGTTACGCAGTGGTTAAGAACATTTAAAGCAGCGCTATTTAAAAAGATAAGAAAAGAAGACCTTCTTTATAAGGGCAATTTTTTCAAAATGACTGGGGATATGGCATTTATGTTCCCTATGATTGAGATGGCTGCTCCTACTGCGCCGGACAAAAAAAATCACAGCAAGTTTATTAAGAAAATTCTTTATATATATAGAGCAAATACAGGGCTGAATGACCATACTGTCGATAGAGAACTACAAAAAAGTATTGAGCGATTCATTAGGCAAATGCCCCCGTATGAACCACTAGATAGCTTAGAGGTATGACATTTAGGTTTTTTATCGCACTTACGAGAACAATATTAATGTTGCGACTTGGTTATCTGATGCCCGAGACCGCAATTATTCTCAATGTTTTAATTACACACTGTTGTGGAAGGATACATCTTAACTAATTAGGCGCATCTTGATTTATGTGATGACTGGTATTTCGGCATTAATGGTTTTAAAGATAAGATTAATAACAAGATAGTTTTTTTGCTCATTTCTTTCTCTCAAGCATCATCATTGCTGTGCCCATACGGTGTCGTGATTTCTCTTTATTAACCTAGTTTGTAAGCGAGATATTAAGAAATTCTCTCGCTAAAATTTCCCGCTTTTTCAATGAGTGACTTTTAATTTTGCTGATTTATCAATTGCGAATTACTGTGAGGAAATCTTGTTTTTTGGATGCAATTTTATTTAGTATCAGGTTAGAGCGGAGAAGTTGTGGGCTGTTAAAATGTAACAATTATTTTACTCTCGGCGTTTGCTAATTTTGGTTAAAATGCTGATGCCAAAGTCCGTAATAAAACGAACAGATCTAAAAGTTGTTACTAAATTTTAGCCAGCACGATTTTAACTGTGTTAGAAACGTTATCTTTGTAGAAAAAAGGACTACATCTGACTTATACTTTTAAAAACGCTTAATTTAAATGGAGATATTATGTTGCGCTTTTCTCACATCGTTTCTTTGGTAATGATCGCCGTTTCCAGTAACCTTAGTGCCACTAAGAGTGATCTGAGTCTTGAGTACCTCAGGACTGCTAAGAAAAATATGAGCCTTCAGGCTTCGTTTACTCAGATTTATGAAAATAATTTTTGGAAAAACCCAGAATCAGCTTCGGGCCATGGCTCTACGGTGAAGGCAACCGAAGCATTACAAAGTGAACTGTCCCTGTTATTAAGAAAACTTGAAGTGAAGAGATTACTCGATGCTCCATGCGGAGATTTTAATTGGATGCGCTTAGTAGATCTGCAAGGTATTTATTATATAGGTGTAGATATAGTAAATGTTCTTATTGAGAAGAATAAACGACTTTATAGAGGGCCGTATAAGGAGTTTAAATGTCTCAATCTTGCAAGTGACCCTTTGCCACAGGCAGATCTTATTTTGTGTCGTGATCTTTTGGTCCATCTGCCTGATGCGCTTGTAAAAGAGGTGATAAAAAATTTTAAAAAGAGCGGATCACGTTATCTCTTAGTGACAACTCATAGTGAGCAAGAAGTAAATAATGATATTGAGCAGTCAGGCCAATGGCGAAAAATTAATTTTGAGAAGCCGCCATTCAATTTTCTCAAACCTATCGTCTTGATTCAGGAAACAAGTAACAAATTGGCGGAGCAAGAAGAATTTGATAAATGCCTTGGATTGTGGTTATTAGAAGATATTGTTATATAAGTATCTTTAAATAAGTATCTTTAAATAAGTATCTTTAAAGCTATGCGTTATTAATGATCGAACATTTTGTTACCAAAAATCATCAAGAGCCTTACAGAGTTATTTGTATTGATGATCGTTTCCATAGATCAAACGGGGAAGGTCATTGACCAATTGGGAGACACGGTAATTCATAAGATGTTGGTTACACTGCGCTGGTTCACGAAGGTTTTTTCAGAGGAGTTTCTGCTCAATTATCATTGATTTAGCGAATTGTAGTTTATTAAAATTTAAGCATAATGATTCGTTAAGCTGGAGGATAAATAATGAAGTTTTTTGTGGGGATAGCACTCGGCTTCCTAAGTTATTATGGTCAAATATTAGCCATTCTGGAAACTAAACCTCAATTTGTAATTGTCGTAGCATCGTATAATAACGAAAAGTATGCAGAAGCTAATTTGAAATCTATTTGTTACCAAAAGTCTTCAAATCCTTATCAAATCATTTGTGTTAACGACTGTTCGAGTGATCGGACAGGTGAGATTATGGAGAATTATGTTAAGGAACATAATCTGGGATCCTTTGTTACGATTGTGCACAATAAAAAGCGCATAGGTTCTCTTGCAAACATATACAATACAATTCACACCATGATTCCGGACGATAAAGTTGTCGTTCTCTGCGATGGTGATGATATGTTAGCGGATAATGATGTTCTTCTTGAGGTTGAAAAGGCTTACACGGATCCAGATATTTGGATTACTTATGGATCAGCAATTCAAATACCATCAGGAACTATTGATTGGTATATGCGCCATCGTTTGCCTAATTGGGTATTAGCAAAAAAGAAACTGCGCGAATATCCTTTTGTTACGCAATGGTTGAGAACTTTTAAAACAGCGCTCTTTAAAAAGATAAAAAAAGAAGACCTTCTTTATAAGGGCAATTTTTTCAAAATGACCGGGGATATGGCGTTTATGTTCCCTATGATTGAGATGGCTGCTCCAACTGCACCGGGCAAAAAAAATCATAGCAAGTTTATTAAGAAAATTCTTTATAATTACCGAACCAATACTGCTCTCAATGATCATCGGGTAAACAATGGTTTGCAAAAGCACCTTGATTGGGTCATTAGACACATGAAACCTTATGAACCTATTGACACTTTGTGATCGAGGGTATTCTCTTTCTAAAAACAGATATAATTATGTGGTTTTTAATAGGGTAACAGCGTCATTGATAATATGCGCTAATCAATTTCCAATTTTCGAAAGCATTCGGCATATTCACCGATAACGAGTGACAGACCTCGATATCGATTTAAAGATCTAATTAAGTCGGCATAATTATAATACGCTGCCTGTGATTTGTGTTCTGCCAGAGCCTCTAATTTTAGCTCGATAGTACGAGAAATATTTACTTGATGGGTTATTGTCTCCATTGGTGTCCACACCTCATAGCATAACGTAAGTGGAATTTTCCATTCAGAATCTTCTGCAGCGGCCTGCTTAATTGCTTCTTTGACAAGCCGAAATGTTGCCTTATGATCTTTGTGGGCTTCACTATTATTAGGTATGTATATCAGTTCTGGGCGGTATGTAAGAAGTAATTCAGCAACCGCATTTATGTTAATTTCATTCTCAGCTAATTTGCCATCAGGTTCTTTTAGGAAAATAAGGTCAGTAATTCCTAATTTTTCTGTCGCTTTCTTTGCTTCCTCTTCGCGAGTATGAATAAGTTCTTCCCTTGTACCAGACCATTCCGGTGAGGCATCTCCAGAGGTTACATAAACCACGGTAATCTGGCTCCCGTCACGTACATGTTTAATTAAGATTCCGCCACAGCCTAAGATATCATCGTCAGGATGTGGAGAAAAAACCATAATCTTTTCGGCGTATGGAATTTTATTGGCAGCGCTTATGGAAATACATTGTATGGCCAAAACAAATAACGTCATTGTTCCTTGTTTTGCTCTCCATGTGCTTATTATCGCATTTGATTTGATTATCATGCTTTTCTCCTAATGAAATGCTATTTTACTATAGTCTTACATAAAAAATAATACAACGTTATTACTAATTACCTACGATTACTCGGTTTGTTTTTACTGAGTTGAATTTAGGGCAAAAAGATTGACTTGCATTTTTTGGAATTGCTATCATAAAATTAATGCTAATTGAATAGCAAATGGATTAAATCGTGAAAATGAGGTTATTAAAACTCAAGGATTTTTGGCATGCTTCATCTGCTATTTCTACTTACTGCTTATATGGGATTGGCTGGTGAAACAATTGGGACCGAGAGGCTACCTGTCGACGTTGAGTTTGTTATACTTGTGTGCTCATATAATAATGAAAAATTTGTGAAAAAAAATCTGCGATCTATCTGTTACCAAAAATCATCTAAGCCTTATGGGGTAATATACGTAAATGATTGCTCAAAAGATAAAACTGGTCAGTTAGTAGATGAATTTGTTCGAAAACATAACCTCCATTTTGTCAAAGTTATTCATAATGAGACTCAGGTAGGTGCAATGGCAAACGTCTACAATACTATTCATGACCATATTGCCGATCACAAGATTGTTGTTACTGTTGATGGTGATGATTGGCTTCCGCATAGTAAGGTTCTATTGCGATTAGAAGAACACTATGCTGATCCCGAAGTGTGGTTGACCTACGGCTCGCTCATAGAATTTCCTAGCGGTAAAACGACTATGACCAGTCGCATTCCGAATAAATATTTCCGGCAAAGGCGAATTCGAGAATACCCATTTGTATCTGTTGCATTACGAACTTATAGAGCTGCTTTATTTAAAAAGATAAAGAAAGAAGATTTCATGTATAAAGGAGAATGGTTAAAAGCCGCTCATGATGTCGCACTTATGTGGCCAATGCTTGAAATGGGAGCGCCTAAGGATCACGAATCAAAAAACCATAGCATATATTTACCTGATATACTCTACGTATACAATAAAGTTAATCCAATTAGTGATTTTAGAACGCACTGGCATGAACAACAAAAAATGGAACATTATTTGCGTAGCAAAAAGCCTTACGAACCGATTTTTAGTTTATTTGGATAAGGTAGATTTTTTCAACAAATAAACATCCGCACATTTTTATTCCATATTATCACTATTTAGTTGAAGCGTGCTCTCAGTAATCTTTCTACTTTTATTGGTTGATACTATAGCTTGTCTATTTGTTCGCAAAAAGCATTGACGCGCAATATTTAGAACTGCTAATATAAAATTAATGCGAATTGAATATAAAAGATGAATGTGCTTGAATTGCAAATTAGGTTAGGAACTGAAAGGTTTTTACTCATGCTTCATCTCTTATTTTTATTTGCTGCCTCTATAGGATTGGCTGGCGAAACAATTCAGGCTGGGAAATCACATGTTGACATAGAGTTTGTCATACTTGTGTGCTCATATAATAACGAAAAATATGTGGAAAAAAATCTTAAATCTATCTGTTTCCAAAAATCGTCTAAACCTTATCAGGTAATTTATGTAAACGATTGCTCAAAAGATCAAACTGGTCAGTTAGTAGATGAGTTTGTTCGAAAAAATAACCTCAATTTTGTCAAGGTTATTCATAATGCAAATCGGGTAGGTGCGATGGCAAACGTCTATAATACTATTCATAATCATATTGCCGATCACAAGATTGTTGTTACCGTTGATGGTGATGATTGGTTGCCACATAATAAGGTCCTCTTACGATTAGAAGAAGAATATGCTGATCCCGACGTGTGGCTGACTTACGGTTCGCTGGTAGAATTTCCGAGTGGTCGTGTGCCTATCACGCATCGCATTCCGAATAAATATTTCCGTCAACAAAGAATTCGAGAACATGACCAGGTATGGGCTGCCTTACGAACCTATAGGGCTGCCTTATTTAAAAAGATAAAGAAAGAAGATCTTATGTACAAGGGAGAATGGTTAAAAATTGCTCATGATATCGCCCTTATGTGTCCGATGCTCGAAATGGGAGCACCTAAAGATCGCACATCAAAAAACCATAGCGTATATTTACCTGACATACTCTACGTATACAATAAAGAAAATCCAATTAGCGACACCAGAAAACGGCATCAGCAAGAAAAGATGGAATATTATTTGCGTCGCAAACAGCCTTATGAGCCGATCAATAGTTTATTTTGATAATCTAGGTCTCAAAAATTCATAACCAACTGTTTAAACCTTCAGCATATTTTTCCTCTGCCAGAAGTTGTGCCTCGCTTGCGGCCACGAGTTTTTGCAAGCGGGATATCAAAATATGCTAATTGAGATTTGTGCTCAGCCAAGACATTCAGCTTTTTTAGCGCAGAAATATCGATATCATGCGTTAATTTTTTAATGACGTCCATACCTCGTCGAGAGTAGAGGCTATCGCCAAGGAAATTCAGTGGCTATTTATCCACTTTGTTCGCAAAAAGCATTGACGCGCAATATTTAGAACTGCTAATATAAAATTAATGCTAATTGAATATAAAAGATTGGGCTTGAATTGCAAACTAGGTTAGGAACTGAAAGGTTTTTACTCATGCTTCATCTCTTATTTTTATTTGCCGCCTCTATAGGATTGGCTGGCGAAACGATTCAAGCTGGCAAGTCACATGTTGACGTTGAGTTTGTCATACTTGTGTGCTCATATAATAATGAAAAATTTGTGGAAAAAAATCTGAGCTCTATCTGTTTCCAAAAATCATCCAAGCCTTATCAGATAATTTATGTAAATGATTGCTCAAAAGATAAAACTGGTCAGTTAGTAGATGAATTTGTTCGAGAACATAACCTCAATTTTATCAAGGTTATTCATAACGCAAATCGGGTAGGTGCGATGGCAAACGTCTATAATACTATTCATAATCATATTGCCGATCACAAGATTGTTGTTACCGTCGATGGTGATGATTGGTTGCCGCATAATAAGATTCTCTTACGATTAGAAGAAGAATATGCTGATCCCGACGTATGGCTAACTTACGGTTCGCTGGTAGAATTTCCGAGTGGTCATACGCCTATGACGCGTCGTATTTCGAATAAATATTTCCGGAAACAACGAATTCGAGAACATCCCAATGTATGGGTTGCATTACGAACCTATAGGGCTGCCTTATTTAAAAAGATAAAGAAAGAAGATTTCATGTACAAGGGAGAATGGTTAAAAACTTGTCATGATGTCGCCCTTATGTGTCCAATGCTTGAAATGGGAGCGCCTAATGATCACTACTCAAAAAACCATAGTGTTTATTTACCTGATATCCTCTATGTATACAATAAAGTTAATCCAATTAATGACTTTAGAAAACGTTGGGATGAGCAACGAAAGATGGAACGGTATTTACGTAGAAAACAGCCTTATGAACCGATCAGCAGTTTGTTTTGATAATGTAGGGCTCAAAAAATTTATTACGAACTGTTTAAAACCTTCCGCGTTTTCCCTCTGCCAGAAGTTGTGTCTCGATCGCGGCTACTTTTTTAGCGCAATCAGAAATATCAATATCATGCGTTACCTTTTTAAAGATGTCCATCCTCTAGAGCAGATGGCTAGCGCCAAGGAAATTCAGTAGCTTGGCAATTTTGGAAAAAGCATTGACTCGCAGCTTTAGGAACTGCTAATATAAAATTAATACCTAATTGAATATAAAAAAAATGGTTGAATTATCGAAACTAGATTTATGAACTGAAAGGTTCTGTTCATGCTTCATCTTTTATTTTTATTTGCCGTCTATGTAGGATTGGCTGGCGAAACAATTCAGGCTGAACAGCCATATGTTGACGTTGAGTTTGTCATACTTGTTTGTTCATATAATAACGAAAAATTTGTAGAAAAAAATCTGAGCTCTATCTGTTTCCAAAAATCATCTAAACCTTATGAGATAATTTATGTAAACGATTGCTCAAAAGATCAAACCGGTCAGTTAGTGGAGCAATTTGTGCGAAAAAATAATCTCAATTTTGTCAAGGTGATTCATAATGAAACTCGGGTAGGTGCGATGGCAAACGTCTATAATACTATTCATAATCATATTGCCGATCACAAGATTGTTGTTACTGTAGATGGGGATGATTGGCTCCCGCATAATAAGGTTCTCTTACGATTAGAAGAAGAGTATGCTGATCCCGATGTCTGGCTGACCTACGGTTCACTGGTAGAATTTCCTGGAGGTCATGTGCCTATGAAGCGCGCCATTCCGAATAAAGCTTTCAGGCAGCGACGAATTCGAGAACACCCGAATTTGTGGATTGCATTAAGAACTTATAGGGCTGCCTTATTTAAAAAAATAAAGAAAGAAGATTTCATGTATGAGGGAGAATGGTTAAAAACTTCTCACGATGTTGCCCTTATGTGTCCAATGCTTGAAATGGGAGCACCTAAAGGTCGCACCTCAAAAAACCATAGTGTTTATTTACCCGATATACTCTATGTATACAATAAAGTTAATCCAATTAGTGATTTTAGCAATCGCTTTGATGAGCAGCAAAAGATGGCACGTTATTTGCGTAGCAAACGGCCTTATGAGCCGATCAGTAGCCTATTTTGATTATATATAGGTCTGTAGGTCTCAAAAATTCATTACCAACTGTTTAAAACCTTCTGCGTATTTTCCTCTTCCGGAAGTTTTGCCGCGATTGCGGCCACGCATTTTTGCAAGCTGAATATAATCAAAATATGCTAATTGAGATTTATGTTCAGCCAATGCGCTCAGCTTTTTATCCATAACATCAGAAATATCGATATCATGTGTAACATTTTTTAAGGGCGTCCATACTTCGTAGCAAAGAATCAGTGGTTCGTGCCAAGGAGATTCAGTATGCATCCCTTTCGTGAGCGCTTGCTTCACAATGTGGAATGTTTTTTGGTGATCTTTATGGCCATCTTTTGCATGAGGCACAAATATTATGTCTGGCCGATATTTCGCGATTAAATCAGTAACTTTCTTCACGCGCTCTTTGGTAACAGATAATTTTCCATCGGGTCCTCTTAAAAAAACGAGATCGCTGATTCCCATTTTTTCGGTTGCTTTTTTTGCTTCATTCTCACGCGTAAGAATAAGTTCCTCCTTTGTACCATGCCAACCGTCAGAAGCATCACCTGCCGTTACATACACGACTGTTACCTGACTTCCCATACCTACTTGTTTAATTAATGTCCCTCCACAGCCTAAAACGTCATCATCAGGATGAGGAGAAAAAACGAGAATTCTTTCAGCGTAAGGAATGTCCTGAGCGTGCACGCTATAGAAATTTACTGTCGAAATTAATAAAAAGATCGAATTAATGAAAATTGTTTTAGTCGTGAGCATACTGTTTCCCTTTCTGTATAACACCAGAAAAAGGTAACATTGCGCTTCAGAGGAAAACAATAGTAGGTGAAATTTGCTAGCGCTTCCGGCGCTCAATTTCCTGCATCTCGACCCAGGGGAGTAGCTCCTTAAGAGGGCTGAGATCACAATGCTTATTGAACTTACGTGCAAATAGGTATTTTTTCGTGTTAATAGCACCGAGTAAGTGCGCCCAAAAATGGTCCCTCGTCAGATTGGTAAATTCATGTGGATGCTTACCCCCCGTCCAGATGACCATGGTCAAATCCTTTTTTTCTATTTCGTGTTTCAATTTTTTTGCAGCCACGAGAAAGGTTGATGGATAGTGTTCATTATCAAAGGGGTTATGGGTCATGTCATTAAGAATTGTGGTATCCTGCACCATCAGCTCAGCATGCTTTCTATTAAGAACTACCCATTGTGAATTATAGTAAAGATGATCTCCAGGAATATTGCGAAAGTTTCGATAGCTATAGGGATTTTTTTTATACTTAAAAATGCTTTTATCATGCATCATGACTCTTGCATAAACATCGTCAAAGTCTTGAAGAGGTATAGTAGTTTCGGAAACAAAGATAAACTTTTGGTTAGCCGGATCTTTTAAGGCTTCTTTCAAGAGCTCGACTTGAGCATTCATTGTATTTTCCCATCGCGTACGCACCTTTGTTTCCATCTCAAACTTTCTAAAAAAGGATTCTTTTTTCAAATTGTATTTTGAATGCACGTAGATGGTAGCCCGCTCTTTAGCATCAGCAAAAAAGTTAACCCACGTTTTTTCATGAAAAATATTCCCGACAGTTAAAAATAAAAAGGCTATTTTAGATACCATAATAATTCCCCTTTCTAATTAAAAGTATAAGAATACCCATAAAAAGCTGTCAAGAGAATCATCTGGTACTGAAGAGTGGGGCAGCAATAATGTTTTGAAATAAAAAAAAGTCGAACAAACCGTTGCAAACGTTCTATTTGTTCTGGTTGGTCTTATAAATAACGAAGAAAGAAGATACGTTGACCACTTAAGTAAATTGAGACAAGACCTGAAAGAAGCATTTTAGTCTACTCGACCCACGGCAAAAGTTCTTTGAGCAGACTTAGATCACAACGCTTGAACTTTCTTGCAAATAGAAATCTTTTTTTGTTAATGACCTTTAATAAGTCATCCTTGTAGGGATCTTTTGAAAGGTTGCTAAACTCATGTGGGTGCTTATCACCCGTCCAAACGACCATAGTGAGGTCTTTTTTTTCTACTTCTTTGAGCATCTTTTTTGATGCTAAGAATGTTGATGGGTAATGCTCATTATCAAAGCGATCTCTTGTCATTTCGTTTATAAAAAAGCTATCTTCTGCCATGAGCTCGGCATGCTTTCTATTAAGGATCACCCATTGTGAATTAAAATGGATGTGATCGGAAGGAATGCTGCCAAATGTTCGTGATGCGTGAGGATTTTTCTGATAATGAAAATTACTTCTGTCATGTTTCATGAGTCTATTATACATATCATCAAAATTCTGCAAAGGTATGGTTGTTTCAGAGAGGAAAACAAACTTTTGATTGTCAGGATCTTTTAATGCTTCTTTAAGGAGCGCTACTTGCGCTTTCATAGTTTTGTCCCATTGCGTTGGCACCTTTTTTTGCATTTCAAATTCTCTAAAAAAAGACGTTTTTTTAAGATGATGCTTTGAATGCACATAAATAGTTGCACGATCTTGAGCATCGGCAAAGAAATTGACCCACGTTTTTTCGTTAAAAATATTTCCGACCGTTAAAAATAAAAAAGCAATCTTAGGTACCATCCTAATTTCCCCCTTATAAGGAGTATAAAAATCGGCCTAAAAAGCTGTCAAGAGAATCAAAATGATCAGTCGATTGTCATAGTGTTAGCTAAAATTAATACTATGATTTTGTCTTGCATGCAAAGATAAATAGCAAAATAAACTTGGGTTACCAGCACGGCGTCTAGCACCAGCTATCAACTATCCACCCTTCATGTTTTGGCGTTTCGTGACGGCTGGCCGGATTAATAAGCGGCCATGAGAATCTTCAGAGGGTACTTAGGCGAAAATTTTTCGAATCGACGATCTAGTAAGTATTTTATACGTAATGTAAGCACTCAGTCTAAAGTGGTTCAGCATATGAGCATGACGCTAACTCTTGTTTTTCTGCGAAATAATTTTCTATATTAAAATAAAAAACATATGAATAATATTTAAATTACCAAGTGGGGAATATTATGGCGTGGTTTTACACTGCTAGAGCTAGATGCTGCATCTTGTGCCTATTTTTTTGGCTCACAACATGCTTTGCCTTTGCAGCGGAAATCGAAACTCCTTTGGGGCCACAGCCAGCATGGGATAATCAACTTGATTTTAGGGCAATTGAGGAGCGCCTTAAAAATGAACGAATCGTAAGCGTCAATGATATCAAGCCCTTTCTAAAGTCAAGTGGAAAAATAGTTTTGGGAATTCATCCTGTATATATTGTGGAACTGGAAAGCGGTCTGAAGGCTGTTTTCAAAGAAAGCTTTGCGTATGGCGAAGTTGCAGCTTATAAGGCGGCTAAAATGATCGGCTTACGTCTCGTCCCTCCGACGGTTTTAAGAAATATCAAAGGTCGTAGAGGAAGTCTTCAGTTTTTTGTTGCCTCTCCTATAGATTATGCAAGTCCGGAGCATTGGAACTGTTTTGAAAACATTTCTCACAGTGATCGGTGCGATATGGTTGTATTTTATTATGTTTTCCGTCAGTGGGATTCCCATCGCGGCAATCAAATTGTTGTAAAAACCGATGAGAATTACTATTTAGCTCTTATTGATAATGGAGGTATTCTCCATATGAATCCACATCGCAAGAAATTTCCTTCACAGATTTGTGCGTCAACTTTTAGAGCGCTAAAAAAGTTGAATTACGAAGCATTAAAAAAGATTTTCTCTGATTTGCTCGATATTAATCCTTGGGAAGCGCACACCGTTATAAAAAAAATTCTTTTCCGCAAAGATAAGGTCCTTACATATTTTGATAAAAATCCTTCTTTGATAGTGAAGGACTAAGGAGTTCGTATCAAGTGTTTTCTAAGGAAAACTATAATTAAGATGTTATGATTCCCATTGCTTGAACCACAATGAAGACCGGTCTTCGCTAACGCATTAAATCACACGATGCATTTTCATGGAAAAATCTTGCCTCCTGAAAGTCGATTTTTTCATACTAGATTCATGAATGGGGAAATGGAGGTTTCATATGTATCAATATATCATCTGCTTATTTTTTGCGTGCTCTTTGCTAGAAGCACACTTTATTGAACAATCTCCGCTTTTTTATGGTACGTACACAGACAATACGATTATTCGGTGGGAATACCAAAGCCTATGCGATCATGTTTTTGATCCTCGCACCGATGAGTACCAATGGCCGACTCATCCTAAGGGAGCAACATTTGATCCTCGTGCAGTGAAACCAGGCGATAAGATCTTTGTCCGCAATGTGCCTCTTTTCATGAAGACCCTTCATCAGAAGATAGCAAATCCCTATATCATGGTGACCGCAGGTGAATTTCGTGATCAGGTCAAAGATGAACAGCTTGATTATTTAGATGATCCAAAGATCATTGCCTGGTTTAGTGTTCATCCCTGCAAAAGAACCCACCCTAAATTTTTTCCGCTACCTTTAGGAATTTATCAAGATAAGAACAATTACCTCCAATGTGCAGAGCTTGCTCAGCTCTTTGCTTCTTTAAGACAGCAGCCAAAAGAAAGGCTTCTGTACATGAATTATGGTGATATAAAAAAAGGTAAGCCAGAGAGAGCATATGTTACGAAATGTCTTAAGAATGAGGGCTACTGCTATCAAGCAAAGAAACGGTTACCATTTCTTGATTATATGAAAGAGATGGCTCAGTTCAAATTTACTCTTTCTCCCAAAGGCTATGGACCGGATCTGTATCGTACCTGGGAAGCCATGATTGTCGGCTCGATTCCCATTGTAGGAACCAGCCACGTTGATGGATTATTTGAGAATTTACCAGTTCTTATTATAGAAGACTGGACGGTGATAACTGAGGAATTTCTTGAGCGTAAATATGCAGAAATAAGCACAAAAAAGTATCCGATTGAGAAATTGTGTGTCCAGTATTGGGCTGACAAAATAGAACAGGTAAGGGAGGAATTTTTAAAAGAATTGACGGGGACGCAATGAAGAAGTATTTAGGGATAATCACACTGCTAGCATCATATGCATACTGTGATGACCAAGTCATTGTACAAGTAGAAGATCCATTGTATGTAAAGCACACCTCGAGCGACTTTATTCAACGGTGGCTCTTTCAAAAGTATTGTGATTTTGTGTTTGATCCACGCACTGATATTTGGCATTGGCCAACAGATAGACAGAATCCCGTCGTTTTTAATCCCAAGCATGTTAAGCGAGGAGATGTCATTTTTGTGCGCAATGCCCGACTCTTTTTTGAAAAAATGCATCCGCTCATTGAACACCCTTACATTATGGTAACGCACGGTGATCATTTAGAAGAGATGCATGAATCTTATGAGAAATATATGGATGAAGAGAAACTGATAGCGTGGTTTGGTATTCATCCTTGCGATATCAAGCATCCAAAGTTTCATCCAATACCGATTGGGGTTGTTCAAGACCCTGAAAATTTAAAAGACAGAAAACGCTTAGACCAGCTTTTTGCTACGTTGCGCCAAGCACCAAAGGAGCATTTACTCTATATGAATTTTGCATATGATAATAAGCCAGAGCGGGTAAAACTTCGCTCATTATTAGCAAAAAAGCCCTATGTAAAACGGGGCCAGCGACAGCCTTTTACTGATTACTTAAAGGAAATGGCCACGTGCAAATTTACACTTTCGCCCTGCGGACTTGCCATTGACTGCTACAGAACGTGGGAAGCTCTTTTAGTTGGCTCTATACCCATTGTGAAAAGGTCTGTGCTTGATCCTTTATTTGAAGATCTTCCTGTTCTTATTATTAATGACTGGGATGAGCTCAATGAGGAATATCTTAACAAGAAATATGAAGAGATTACCTCAAAAAAATATGATATTTCAAAGTTATACATGAAGTATTGGAAAGAACAGATAGAAAAAGTTAGAGATGCTTTCTTAAGGAGTTGATTTCATGAAAATGCATTTTTTACTTGGATTCCTTATTTTGAACGTGCTTTCAGGAGGATTGATTCTTGCACGTGAATCTTCCGAAGACAATGACTTGTTTTATGACTATCCTACACCGAATTTTTGTATACGATGGGCATTTCAAAAAGAATGTGACCATCATTACGATCCTCGGGGAATACATGATTGGCCAACTCCTTGTAATAACGGGCCCTTTAAAACATTTGATCCTGCGTTAGTAAAACCGGGCGATATGATTTTTGTTCGTGATGCTCAGCAATATTTCAAGGAGATGCACCCCAAAGTGAAAGTTCCTGTTTTTCTTATGACTCATGGTGAATATCTTGATAGATTTCAAGAATCATATTTTAAGTACCTCGATCGCTTTAAAAACATTCTAGGCTGGTTCACTATTCATCCACATGCAACCCACCATGAACGTGTCTTTCCTCTTCCCCTAGGTGTTATCCAGTACATTGAAATTTATGAAAACAGAGAAGATATGAGTAAGAAGTTTCATGCGTATCGCAAGGCAAAGAAAACCAAACTCTTGTATTCAAATTTTACTGACTGGCGTATGCCAGAAAGAACAAAGATTCGTGAATCTTTCCGCAATAAATCATTTTGTACAACAAGCGAGGGAAGATTGAGGTTTCATATATTTATAGAAGAAATGGCTCAGCACAAATTTACTCTTTCTCCTCCAGGGCTCGGTTCTGATTGCTATCGCGTTTACGAAAGTCTTTTAATGGGCTCAATTCCTATTGTGCAACATTCGCACATTGATCATCTCTATGAAGGCTTACCTGTCCTCTTTATTGATTCTTGGGATCAAGTGACGGAAGAGTTCCTGAACAAAAAATATGCTGAGATACGCTCTAAAAAGTATAATCCTGAAAAGCTCTTTATGGAATATTGGCTTGATTATATACGTATTACGCGTCAACAGCTCTGGACTCAATATGTTACAGAGCATCCTGAGATTCTTCCTTAGTAAGATATTCATCTGGGATTTTAATATCCGGGCAGAGACCTTGCATATCTTTCCACGAAAGTTTTCTAAGAGCAGAAACATCAAATGCTACTTTTGCATCAAGATCAATCGAGAGCAGTGAGGCTACTTGAGGGTGAACATAGGCACCTTCTTTTACACGTTCCTTTATTTTCTTTTGCATCCCTTTAAAACAGAGAATGGTGTAATAGTTCAGTTTATCCGGCTTGAGTAGCTTTTGAATGCGGCCACAGGCTTCATTGACGCTTAGAGGGAACCCATAAAGGTTTAATGGCTCATTAAAAATGAGCAGCCCTGCAATGGTAGTAAGACACTTACGGCACTGACAGCAGTTTTTATCGCATTTTTTTTCTTCCGTGCACACTTTCAAAAAGGGCGGATCTATCTTTTTTTCTTTGCAGGTCTTAGCTATAAAGACTGTTTTCATGAGCCTGGTCATATCAAACTGATCATGAATAACCCTCAATCCTGCATACTTAAGATTGTTATCAATAAAAGGACTTGCAGCAGCAGGATAGGGATAGTGCCAGGTGTGAGATGATGCAATACGCAAAGTTGCGTATCCCTTAGCAAGGAGAATGGGCGCAGTAAGTCCCGCCCAGCCTAAGCCTTCTACTGCGCCCAGGCGCCATTTTTTAATTTCTGGCGAGAGCGAATTAAGTTTCTGTATGTTTAAAAAATAAATGTAATTGGACCGGAAAAAGGTTGTCTCACAGCCTATTTTTTGCGCAAACGATTTAATTTTTGAGCACCGCTGCTGCCAGACGTTTTTCTCAGTCAGCCGCAAATCAGTATGGCCCCATGCAGTTATTAAGAGAGGCTGTTTGTCTAGATTGCCCAACACCGACGAGGTAGAATCAAGGCCGCCGCTAAACAGGAGAGCGGTTCTGTCTTTTTGAGGGAACTCGTATTTGTTATCAGTAAGCTTCTGAGGTATCACCTTTCCCTCCCATGGGGTAGCGGGATACATTTTTTTAAAGACGATCTTAACACGTTGCAATGAATGAAAAAGCTCACGATCCATTTCATCCACTGAATAAATTTTTCCTGATGCCCACACAATGGATATCACATTCAATAAAAAAGGAAGGCTTACAATTGAGTAATCAAACTGCTCAAGATCGATGTCCGGCTCATACTCTGCAAAGAAATCGTCAACCAAATACTCTTTTTTGAACTGCTTATTAACGGTAATTTTGAGATAGTTTTTGTGAACTTCTATGCGCTCAATGAGGCGTTCAATGAGTGGTTCCTCAGTAACGTGTGCAACGAGCAACGTTTCTGCAATAAGCAGGACGGTGATGATTCTTGTAAGCATCGCTTAAAATGCCTTTTCAAGAGGATCTGGGATAGGAAGCTCAGGCAAGAAATCATGGAGACTACTCCAGTCAAGTCTACGTTGATTTTTTATGTCGGTCGTAATCTTCTTTTTAAGATCCACATTAAGAACCCACTCAAGATCTGTTGGTATGGATTCACCGCGCTGTTGTTTTTCGCGGAGCTTATTTTGCATGTGCATGAAGTGCCAAACAGTTGTTGAACCGGTAGTATGCTCAGCCATAAATGAGCGGGACCTTTTTAATACAGAATCGACCGCTATCGGAAAGCCATATGGTGTGGGATCTACTCCGATAATAGCGAATTCAAGAATGGTGCGGAGACATTTTTGGCACTTACAACAGTTTTCGGCTATCCGTTCTTCACATACCCTGATAAACGGAGGCGTCAAGTTATGTGTTGTGCAATAATTGGTGATATATTCGCATTTTTGGAGTCTATTCATATCAAAAAGATCGTGTTTGACTCCTACGCCTGCAAAGCGAATGTTATCGTCAATAAAGGGATTAGCAGCGGCAGGGAAGTTATAATCCCATGAAATGGTCGACCCATGCAAGAGTACGGGGTAACTTCGCAATAGCATTATCGGTGCAGCCAGACCTGCCCATCCAATACCTTCAACCGTAAAAATGCGCCATGAGCTGATTTCTCTTGAAAGGTTATCAAGGACCTTGCGATTTAGAAAGCTATAGTAGTTCGATTTAATGAAAGCATTATCGTGGCCATATTGTTTCCCAAATGCACTCAGTTCTTTTTTCCGTCTTTTTTTGAGCTTCTTATCTTCGAGTGGAAGGTCCCAGTGGCCCCAGACGGTAAGCAGAAGTTGCTTTTGCCCAGCATGATAAAATGATGATGCCGTGGAATCGATGCCACCGCTGTAGAGCAAGATAACATCATCATTATTGATGTCAGCGAGAGGGATATTCTTAACGAGCTTGCGAGGAATAAGGTTCCCCTTCCACGCTGTCTTGGGGTACATGCGTTTGAAAATCTCTTTTATCTTCTCAAGGGAATAATAGAGTTCTTCATCCATCGAATCGATATAATAATCATGACCTGAGATCCAGACAATTGAAACGACATTCATAGTAAAGGGCATGATCTGGATCGAATAGTCGAGCTTTTCTAGATCTATATCTTTAGGATATTTAGCGAAGAAGTTACCAAGAAGATATTTTTTTCGAAACTCGGGATTGATCTCTATATTTAAATGATTTTTTGAGACAGTGACCGACACGATGAGATCAACTTCAGGTGTATCTTTTATTTCATTAGCACAACTTATTCCTGCGAAGGAAAGTAGTAAGCTGAATGTCCCTAACAAACGATTCATTGTTCACCTCCATGTACTCTGCTTAGTCTAGGTTCTCCAAAGGATCATAAGGAGGCAGTGAATTTATATGGTTTGCAAGCTCATATTGCAACTCTGACTGATAAGCATTACGTGCCGCGCCCTGCCTATGATCGCTTATTGGATTATCATATTTATAAAGATACATGATATCGGGGATGAATTTGCAATGGATAGGTGCATTTGCATTCAAAGGAGCACACATTTCAATCATCGGTATCATCGTTGCCATGTCAGAGTTCATTGCATAGAACTTACCGTCGAGCATGAGATCTTCCTTTTTAATTTTTTTAAAGAGAGCAGCCTTAAATGTTTTGAGTGGCTGTGCAACATACGTCAATGTACGTACCTGTTTTTTCTCAAGGACCTCTCGAGAAATTTCATAGGTGGTGCCCCATTTGCCGCTTGGATAGAAGAGGAATGAGCCATACGTAAGCCAGATATTCGGATCACTATATTCTTTCTCAAGGCGCTCAAGCACTCGGTCATGAGCAATGTAATCATCACCATCACAAATGACGACTATCTGATGATCGTTTATATGCGTATGGATTGTTGTGTAGATATTTTCAAGAGCGCCTACTCTTGTTTTATTGTTGATGATCTTTAAAAAGGATTCCGGCAGATTATGCTCCTTTGCATATTCTTCCATCATCTGACCTGTCTTATCAGTTGAGCAATCATTAACACAGATAATTGAGTACTTAGCATGCGTCTTTTGATGAGCGATAGAATCTAAGTTTCGTTTTACAATTTTTTCATTATTGTACGAGCTCACAAGAAACACAAATTCGAGATCGATTTTTCCTGCTATCAATCCTGAGCTGACCGCTATGATGAAACTGAGTAAGAGTGTATGAAGCTTCATTGTATTTCCTTTATAAATGATCAAGAGGTTCATAAGGTTGTTTTTTATTAATTTGACGATGTAATTGTATCTGCTCTTCTCTGCCACCCGTATTTCTGAAGTCCCCAATAGGGTTTTCAAAATTGTAGACATAAAGAACGGTATCAGCGATAAAGCGACTGTGGTTTTTGCCAGTTTCATCTTTTGGTGCGCTAATTTCGAGCATAGGATAAAGCATCGCCATATCCCAGGCCTTTTTATAAAATTCACCATGCTCATCTAAAAGGTCTTCTTTTTTGATTTTCTTAAAGAGAGCAGCACGGAACGTTTTAAGATGGGAAGGCACATTGGGATGCTTTCTGAAGCTGCGTGTACGAATGACTTCTTCTGGATATCCCCAACAGTTGCTCCAGAATTCACCAGCTGGATATACAATAAAGCGGCCATACGTCATCCAAACGTCAGGGTCCTTATATTCTTTTTCTAAGCGCTCAAGGACTCCGCTAAATGAAATAGTATCATCTCCATCTATGCAGACGACAACCTTATTATCAGGTATCATCGTGTGTACCGTGTTATATATGTTTTCAAGTGCTGACCCCGACCGCTTATTGTTATGGATGATGGTTAAAAAGGAGTCAGTGCAATTATGTTCACGCTTATAGTCATCCATAAACTGCCCAGTCCTGTCAGTCGAGCAGTCATCTACCGCTATGATCTGAAACGGAACAGTGGATCGTTGGCACACAATTGAATCAAAATTGCGCTTTACATATCGCTCATTATTGTACGAAGTGACTATGATGACAAACTCAGTCGCAGTAAAGACTGTGCCCGTTAAGCAGAGCACTATTAAGCAGAGCGGAAAGAATAGTCCTATTTTGTTCATGCTTACTCCTTACTTACTCTTTCTTTCCCAGTAGCAGGCAAGATTCCGATACAGATGGGCTGAGTTTGGTGAAGCTTCTATTGCTTTTTTCGCAGCCATTTCACCTCTTTCATAATCTTTCATATACCACGCCGATCTACTCATTATTTCCCACCGGTCAAAGTTATAGGCATGAGGTTGTATTGGTAGAATCTCAACCAGGTCATCGGGGAATGGAAGATCACATGCTCTGCGAATAAATAAGTAACTGAGTGCATGATTATCCAGATTGAGGTAGTGACGTGCTATCTTTACCAGCGGCTCTGCTCTGTGAGGACGCAGGGTATACGCCTGTAGTAAATATTTCATTGCCTCTTCCCAGGTAAATCCAGGCACCTCTGCCTCAGCAAGTTTTGCAGTGACGTCTCCCAAATTAAAGTAGGCATAATAATCTTCCTCAGGGAAAATACTCATTGTCGTTGCCCTTACCTTGAGGTATGAATAAGCTTCCCGATAGTGAGTGAGATTATTTTCAACGATACCGAGCCACTTGTGAGTGAGACCTGTGTAGAAAACTGCGCGATCATTTTTTGGATGTTTAATAAGATACTCGACAAGCCAATCGATGTCCCGGTACCATCGCCTCTTACTCGCTTCTTGCCCTTCTCTACTTACGCCAAGCTTAAAGTAGATCGTTCTCGGAGCATTAGCGCCTGAACGTTTGGTAGGGCATTCCTGGGTTGGAAGTTCAAAAACGACGGTGTCGTGCGTCAATATAAGCCGTGGTGTTGGCATTGAATAATCAGAACGCTCCAAGCGAACACGGTAATAGGGAGGCGCCTTACCACCCTGTGAATATTTATCGTCTTCTTGCTTACAAAATCCAATCAGCTCATCAAAGTTTTGCATATACCATTCAGCATCAGGAAACAAAATAAATGTTGATTCTGGATACTTTTCACGAACAAGCGTAAGTCCTCGTGAGCGGGATTCACCAAAATTAATAAAAGGTTCTTGAACGATTTGGTAGTTTTTAATCTTATATTTCTCAAAGAACTCTTTTGTTTTCTTTACTGTTTCATCTGTTGAGCCGGTATCATACAAAAAATAAGCAACCTCTTCGTTATCTTCTTTACTCTCTCTTGCATTTTGTGAAAGATAGGTTTCTAAGGTAGGGACAATAACGCTCTCTTCATTTTTAACCATAAGAAGAACGACAATTAACTTTTTATAAGCGGATTCTGGCTTAGTTTCGCAACGAATAAGGGAAGAAAGTGATAACGTTGCGGTAATAAGTGCGAGAAATAATACTCTTTTTGCTAACATGGAAGCTCCTTTTTTTAAGTTGGCATCAAGTGTATCACCGAGGATAGATAAAAAAATAGAGTTGAGAGAAAATTTTTTTAGGGATTACCATGACGCTTATCTGTAGGGACACTGATGGTTGTTCATCTAGTTTTAATAGAAAGTAAAGGGAAGCCCTGTCCTCCTTACTACATTAGATATATTATTTAAAGGGAACAGTTTTTCAATAGAAACAGCGTTGAGTCCGCTTGCAAATAATGAGCGTTATTAGACTAGGCGCGCGAGCTTGTCTTGCAATGTGTATAGCTTACAACTTTAGGCTTAATTCTTATTCGTAGAAAAATTTGAAGCTCTAGCGAATGAAAGGGAGCTTCCTTTTTGGGCCAGCAAGCAAGCTACTCCCGAAAATCAATGATAGCAAAAACATCAAAAAAATGACTATGTGGAGAAATGCCGCAAAATAGTTGACTTTTCTTCTCTTGATATTTTTAACTAAAGATAAAGATGGACATCTGTCCCTAAAGAATTCGTGCATATTTAAAAAAGGAGTTTGGTATGGCACATACATTACAAAAACAGATTTTATATTTTACACTGCTCATTTTGAGTATCGATGCAAGCCTAAAAGCACAACCATGTGGCACGCTTGCTCCGGCTTGCACTAGTCCTGTAAGCAGTGATCCCTTGACGGGTGCAATAGCCGTTTCATCAAATAATTGCTTATCCATTGCTCAATCGAATGGCACAATAGCATCTTATACAATAGATACAACGTCATGTTGTTTGACGCCATGTTGTGACGTGTCTTTTGCATTTAGCGCAGCTTATGGAAGCACTGCATTATCTTACTCACCTGATGGGTCCTGTTTAGCAATATCTAATAGTAATTCATGTAAGGTAACTCTTTTTCCAGTAGGCTGTGATTGTTGTTTGAGCAAGGGAAATACCTTCCGCACACAATCTCCAACAGGGTTAGTTTTTTGCAATAATAATTCTCTTTTTGTAGGTAAGGAAAATTCAACCATTGCCGATTTCAATGTTAAGAATTGTAAAGCAAAATTTTCAGCATCTGAAGGAGAGACAGTTCTGCAAGCTCCAACATCATTTGCTATCTCACCTAATGGCAGTTGCTTGGCGCTCATCGATGATGGATATATTTATACATTTAGTGTTGATAATTGTTCACTTACATGTAAGCCGGTCTCTAAGGTTACACTTGCAGCACCATTTAATCCATCAAGCCTTGCTTGGTCTCCAGATGGTAATTGCTTAGTCGTGTTAGATTCGACTAATGGTCATTTCTATATCTTTTGTGTAAGCAATTGTGCTTTAACTACAACGCCTTGCACATCTCAGGCATTAACTGCTCCGGTACAAGCTGCATTTAATCCAACTGCTATTGGACTGAATCAGTATGTTTTGGCATTGATAACACAACTTAGCGGGACAACTGGTAGTATTGCGTTACTTGTTGTAGATACTTCGAATTCAGTGTGCACAGTAAAAGAAGTTTGTAAACCTGAGTTTACGAGCACTACAGGAGTTTTAGCACGTTCTATTGCATGGTCTCAAAATGGAGGATGTCTTTTCTATGCAGACCAAAACAACATTTATTCTTTTACATATACGCCCCCTACACCTGCAGCAGCTGCAGAAACAAGGCGAGTTGTTTCTGAGTCGGTTGTTGAAGCAAAGCCAGAGGCTAATGCAACAGATATTAAACCTGAAATAGTAGCTTTGTCGGTTCCGGCAGCAGCTGAAATTAAATCAGAGGCTATTACTGTGCCAGTGGTTCAAGAGCGAACAGAAACAACATGGGATCAATTTACGAGCAATAAACCATTAATGCTTGGATTAGGTGCAGGAGCATGTCTTGCAGCCTTTTTGGTTTATAACTCTCTATCCTAATAATTAAACTTTAAAAAATGTTGAAAGCTCTCTCACTATGGGAGAGCTTTTTTTTGGTGATAATAAAGGAAACTGAATGAGTAAGCGAGAAATCTTTTCACGCTTTCAGATAAATGGTTGACTTTACTTACTTCTCTGCATTTAACTAAAAGTTAGGAGGAGGCGCTCCTCTGAATTTAAGATATATGCACCAAAAAAAGGAGTTTGCGATGGCACATACATTACAAAAACAGATTTTTTACTTAACACTGCTCATTTTGAGTGTGGATACAAGCATAAAGGCAGTAAACGGGTGCGGAACGCTTACGCCGGCTTGCACTAGTCCTGTAAGCAGTGACCCCTTGACGGGTGCAATAGCCGTTTCATCAAATAATTGCTTATCCATTGCTCAATCGAATGGCACAATAGCATCTTATACAATAGATACAACGTCATGTTGTTTGACGCCATGTTGTGACGTGTCTTTTGCATTTAGCGCAGCTTATGGAAGCACTGCATTATCTTACTCACCTGATGGGTCCTGTTTAGCAATATCTAATAGTAATTCATGTAAGGTAACTCTTTTTCCAGTAGGCTGTGATTGTTGTTTGAGCAAGGGAAATACCTTCCGCACACAATCTCCAACAGGGTTAGTTTTTTGCAATAATAATTCTCTCTTTTGTAGGTAAGGAAAATTCAACCATTGCCGATTTCAATGTTAAGAATTGTAAAGCAAAATTTTCAGCATCTGAAGGAGAGACAGTTCTGCAAGCTCCAACATCATTTGCTATCTCACCTAAGGCTTGCTTGGCGCTCATCGATGATGGGTATATTTATACATTTAGTGTTGATAATTGTTCACTTACATGTAAGCCGGTCTCTAAGGTTACACTTGCAGCACCATTTAATCCATCAAGCCTTGCTTGGTCTCCAGATGGTAATTGCTTAGTCGTGTTAGATTCGACTAATGGTCATTTCTATATCTTTTGTGTAAGCAATTGTGCTTTAACTACAACGCCTTGCACATCTCAGGCATCAACTGCTCCGGTACAAGCTGCATTTAATCCAACTGCTATTGGACTGAATCAGTATGTTTTGGCATTGATAACACAACTTAGCGGGATAACTGGTAGTATTGACGTTACTCGTCGTAGATACTGCGAATTCAGTGTGCACAGTAAAAGAAGTTTGTAAACCGAGTTTACGAGCCCTACAGGAGTTTTAGCACGTTCTATTGCGTGGTCTCAAAATGGAGGATGTCTTTTCTATGCAGACCAAAACAATATTTATTCTTTTACATATACGCCCCCTACACCTCCAACTGCTGCCGAAACAAGGCAAGTTATTTCTAAACCAGTCGTTGAGATTAAACCAGTAGCCAGCACAATAGATATTATACCTGACGCTGTAGCGTTACCTACAATTGCGGTAGCGGCTGAAATTAAATCAGAGGCTGTTACTATGCCAGTAGTTCAAGAGCGAACAGAAACAACATGGGATCAGTTTACCAGCAATAAACCATTAATGCTCGGATTAGGCGCTGGAGCCTGTCTTGCAGCGGTCCTGCTTTATAACTCTCTGTCGTAGTATTAGATTTTAAAAAATGTTGAAGGCTCTCTCACGTGTGGGAGAGCCTTCTTTTTTTGCTGCTAATAAAGCTGCATGAGTAAGCGAGAAATCATTTTCAGCTGCTCAAATAAACAGTTGACTTTGCTTACTAGTCTCCATTTAACTTAAGGATTAGGAGGCGGAGTCCTCCTAAATTTGAGGTACTGCACCACTAAAAAAAGGAGATTTTGGATGGCACGCACATTACAAAAACAGATTTTTTATTTTGGGTTGTTCATTTTGAGCGTGGACGCAAGCATAAAAGCGTGTGAAGTTACAGGACCGACTTGCACTATTCCGGTGACCAGTGATCCGGTAACGGGAGCAATAGCGCTCTCGGTAAATAACTGTTTAGCCATTGCGCAATCAAATGGCACGATAGCAACTTATTCGTATAACCAAACAGTAAGTTGTTGTTTGACACCATGTTGCGATGTTTCTTTTGCGATAAATGCTGCATATGGCAACACTGGCTTGTCTTACTCACCTGATGGATCTTGTTTGGCGGTGTCAAACAGTAATTCATGTAAGGTAACTCTTTTTCCTGTAAACTGCGATTGTTGTTTGGGCAAGGGAAACACCTTCCGTACCCAATCCCCAACAGATGTAATATTTTGCAGCAACAATTCATTATTTGTGGGCAAGGAAAATTCAACGATAGCTGATTTTAAGGTTAATAACTGCAAAGCAAAATTTGAGGTATCAGAAGGTCAAACAGTTCTTCAAGCACCCACATCATTTGCTATATCTTTAGATGGTTCCTGTTTAGCTCTTATCGATAATAATTATATTTATACATTTAGCATTGATAATTGCTCGCTCACGTGTCAGCCAGTTTCCAAAGTTGGGGTGCCGTCTGTCCCTGCTCCTTTTAATCCATCGAGCCTTGCGTGGTCGCCTGATAATGCATGCTTACTTGTAATCGATACGATTCATGATACGGTCTACAGCTTTTGTGTTTCAAATTGTCATGTGAGCGCGACATCCAGTGCTGCGATCGTTGTTCCGACAGTCCCAGTACAGGCTGCATTTTTTCCAACTAAATTGGTTGATGACACCTACTGTTTTGCTGTAGCTTCACAGAAGTCAGGCACTAATTCCGGGGCAATTTCAATAGGTACGGTTAGCACGACTACCATCTGTTGCGCTATACCTACTCTAACAATACCACCCGCATTTACAAGCCCTTCAGGTGCTTTAGGACGTGCTATTGCATGGTCACCAAGTGGATGTTTATTCTACGTTGACCAAAATAATATTTATACTTTTACAATGTCAACTAGTCCTAAATCAGTCGTTGCAGAAACGAGGCAGATTATTTCTGAGCCAGTTGTTAAAGTTGTGCAAACAGTTCCTGCTGTAGAGGTTAAGCCTGAAGTATTAGCTTTTCCGTCAGTTTCAGAAGCTACAGAAATTAAATCGGAGCCTGTAGCAAAACCAGTAGAACTTATTAAAGAGCAAAGAGCAACGACCTGGGACGAGCTCATGAATAATAAACCACTCTTAATAGGATTAGGTGCAGGGGCATGTTTAGCAGCGTATTTGGTTTTTAACTCTATGTCCTAATTCGACTTTGGAAAAAAATCTGGAAGCTCTCTCATGATGAGGGAGCTTCATTTTTTAAAGCGAGTGAAAAGTCATTTTCACCTAGCCAAAGGTAAGATTCTGTTCACTTTGCCTGCAACTTCTAAGAAAGAGCAGACAATGATCCAACTTAATTCAAATAAAGTGATCAAAAGAGAGTTAAAGTCGCATGCATCTCACAAAATTCGCTCTTTTTGATTCATTTTCCCCTTTTTCCGCTGCGGTGATTGATGGCAATACCGTTTACTTATTTTGTGTAAATGCGTGATGATTGTTCTTTGTGCTGCAAGCCTACTGCAAGATTAAGCTAACAATAGATAATATGAATGGAATCCCACAAGTGTCGCGTTTTCTCCCGATAATTCATGTCTTGTAGTTACGAGTACTGGGTCGCCTCAACAAGTCCGGTGAATAGTATTTTTAGCTTTTGCTTGCAAGATTGTCATGTAATACCTAATCAGGCAACTGGTAACTATTACTGCTTCTCTGCACCAATAAGACCAGGTCTAGTAAATCCTGTACAAGCAGTATTCAGTCCGATGCCTGCGGTGGGTCTATCGCCTACTACATGGTGCTTAGCCGTAGCTTTATCAAAGTAATAGCATTGATAATAACGGAACTATACAACTGTACACTGTTACGCCTAGTGATTCCTGTAGCATTGGTATTGTGGGTCCTTCTTACGATCCTGAAGGTTCTGTCGGAAATAGCGGTGTTCTTGGGCGTTCAATCGCTTTCACACCCAATGGTGATGGTTTATACTTTGTAACACAGCAGCATATTTGGCCTTATCTTGTGGGCTCCACTGCAGAATTGGTAAAAGTAGACTCTATGGATGCATCTAAAGGCTCATATGATAATAACAAGTTACTTATGTATGGTGCTGGCGCTGCAGCGATCGGTCTCTTTGGCTGGATGCTTACGCGCTAATCTGACAAGACAGACTTCAATAGGGGGCGGGAAAAATTCCTGCCCTCAACCTTTTCTCATAAAGCGCTAGTCCTCATACGCTTACCATTGACTTTTGATATCTCCTTATTTTTTACTTAAATCAGAGGAGCGATGGCTCTCAAAAAACCACACAAAAAAAGGAGTTTTTATATGGAAAGTATCTCAAAAACACAGCTTTTGAGCCTTGCGCTGTTTTTTACCAGCATGTTTGCGAGCACACTGAACAGTGCGCCAGAAACATGCTGCCTTACGCCCGCTTGCGGTGCAGTACCTACCGTAGACACAGTTCCAGGTGTAATAGCAGTCTCATCAAAAGGATGTTTATCAGTCATCCAAAAAGATAGCAAAATTGCCGCTTATCAAATTAATCCAAGCTCATGTTGTTTAACACCATGCTGTGATGTAACATTTCCTGTTACCTGTGCCGGTCCAGTCGTATGTGGACAACAGCAGCAAAGCCAACAAGCGCTTGCTTATTCACCTGACGGTAAGTGTCTTGCAGCAGTTGATTCAGGTTCAAATAATTTGACTTTTTTTAAAGTAAAAGATGATTGTTGCTTATGCAAACCAAAGAGCTTTCAAGTAAATGCACCAAGTACTCTTGCATTTTCGCCTAATGACTGTTGTTTATTTGTGGGTGAACAAGGCTCGCAAATAGCTACTTATAATGTATCTCAATGTAAAGCCCGTTTTAAGTCATTTACCGGTGAGAATTCATTCATTTCACCAACGTTTGCGCTCTCGGCAGATGGGACATGTTTAGCAGTTATAGACCAAGGTACTGTTTATTTGTATTGCGTAAATTCCTGCGACTGCTCTCTGTGTTGTAAGCCAACTTCACAGATCCATATAGATAACTGGAATCCAGTGAGTGTTGCTTTTTCTCCTGATGGAGCATGTCTCGTCGTCATTTCAGAGCAGTGGAAATCCAAACATTTTCAGTTTTTGCTTGCAAAATTGTCATGTAGTTCCCACTGCAACGCATGTCTATTGTAGCTCCTACTATCTCTCAGGCCCGCTCTTCCAAGTAGCATTTAGCCCTACACCACTCTCCACGAGCCCTAATGTGTGGTGTATTGCTCTCGCCTTCCGAGTGGCGCCTCTACCGACGGAAATGGATATGTGCAATTGGTTACTATTGCAAGTCTGACTGTACGATTGCGGCGTAGGTACTCCTTATATCCCGAATATGTAAACGGCAGAAATATTCAAGCACGTTCAGTTGCATTCTCGGGTGATTGTTTCTTCTTCGTGACCCAAAATAATATTTGGTCGTATACGGTAGCAAAATGTCCAACTTCGGCGCCCGCGGAAAAACCTGCATGTTCGCCAACTGCAGATTCTGAATCATATGATAAAAACAAATTATTTATGTATGGTGCAGGGATTGCCGCAGTCGGTTTGTTTGGCTGGATGCTAACTCGCTAATTTTATAGAGAGGGTAGGAATTTTTACTGCCCTCTCTTTTTTTAAATACGTTCATCAAAAACACAGCTTTCATTTTTCTCGTAAGCACCTTCGTTCTTGCATGCTTACCATTGACTTTTAGTATCTCATTCCTTTTTACTTAATTATAGGAGCGGTAGCTCTTAAAAAACCATAAAAAAAGGAGTTTTTCATATGGAAAGTATTTCTCAAAAAAACAGATTTTGGGTTTTGCACTGCTTTTTACAAGCATGTTTGCAAACACATTGAACGGTACGACAACAACATGCTGCCTTGCGCCTGCTTGCGGCGCAGTCCCTACTGTTGACACTGTACCGGGTGTAATAGCAGTTTCATCAAAAGGATGTTTATCGCTCATACAAACAGATAGCAAAATTGCTTCCTATCAAATAAATCAAAATACCTGTTGTTTATCACCTTGTTGTGATGTTACATTTCCGGTTACTTGCGCGGGCGCGGTCGTTTGTGGAGAAGTGCTACAAAGTCAACAAGCTCTAGCTTATTCACCAGATGGCAAATGTCTTTTAGCGGCAGATGCCGGCTCGAACAACTTAAGTATTTTTAAGGTGAAAGATAATTGTTGTTTATGTAAATCCAAGAGTCTAACGGTAAATGCACCATCATCTCTTGCGTTTTCGCCAACGACATGCTGTTTGTTTGTTGGTGAGCAAGGTTACCCGATAGCTTCATATAGTGTATCTAACTGTAAAGCTCGTTTTAATTCATTTACCACTGAAAATAAGTTTTTATCGCCAATATTAGCAATCTCAGCAGATGGCACATGCTTAGCTGTTATAGATGGCGGCACGGTGTACTTGTACTGTGTAAATGTTTGTGATGATTGTTCTCTTTGTTGTAAACCGACTTCTCAAGTTAAGTTACCTGGTTGGATTCCGACTAGCCTAGCATTTTCTCCGGATGGAAGTTGCCTTGTAGTTACTAGTAGTGGGTCTGCTGACAATGCAATTTATACTTTTTGTGTCACCAACTGTCATATTATTCCAAGCGGCAGCGGCATTTTTTGTTCTTCTAAACCAAATGGAACTGGCTCAAATCCCGTACAAGCGGTATTTAGCCCTGTATCTGCTTCTACATCACCGACTTCTTGGTGCTTAGCTGTTGCTTATCAAACCAGCCTTTATGATAGGAATGGAATCGTTCAATTGTTTACTGTTGCGTCTGATACTTGTACGTTTTCCGCTTCATCAACCTTATATGATCCTGAATCTACGCTCAATAATGATCAAATGGATGTACCAGGTCGTTCGGTAGCGTTTTCACCAAATGGTAGTTGTTTGTTCTTCGTGACACAATACAATATTTGGTCATATAATGTAGTTTCTTGTCCTTCATCAGAGAAGTCCTCTACTGAAGTTAAAGAAACCTCATCATCTGACGATAACAAAATATTCATGTACGGTGCTGGAATTGCAGCAGTTGGTTTGTTCGGCTGGATGCTGACGCGCTAATATATTTTTGATTTTAATGAAGTGGGCAGGTAACACCTGCCCTTTCTTTTTTGGTTCTTACATTGAGCGAATAGCTCCGATTTTAATGCTTTTGGAGCGATGGAATCTTTTTTGAAGTAAGAATCTTCAATTGCCTACTCTCCTGTTTACCATTGACTTAGCGCTGTTCATTATTTTTTAATTAAAGTGATAGTTACCCAAACTTAAAAAAGGAGGTGTTTTGGTATGAAACAGATTTTAAAGAAGTTGTTTGTAGGAATAGTACTTGTCTTAACGACGGTGCTTCCGTATGTGTTGAATGGCAGCCAATGTTGCCTTACGTCAGCTTGCGGTGCTCTTCCTACAGTCGATACTGTACCCGGGGCTATAGCTGTTTCATCTAAAGGATGTCTTTCGCTCATTCAAACAAATAGTAAAATTGCCTCGTATAAAATCACTGAAAACAGTTGTTGCTTGACTCCCTGCTGTGATGTAGTATTTCCTGTGACCTGTACCGGCCCGATAATCTGCGGTCAACAGGCTCCGAGCCAACAAGCTCTTGCTTATTCACCTGATGGGAAATGTCTTGTTGCTATAGATTCCGGTTCAAATAATTTAAGCATATTTGGTGTTAAGAATGATTGTTGTCTCTCCAAACAAAAGAGCCTGAAGGTAAACTTACCGAGTACGGTTGCATTTTCCCCTAACTCCTGCTGCTTATTTGTAGGAGAACAAGACTCTCAGATAGCTGCCTATACTGTATCTAAATGTAACGCACGCTTTAAATCATTTACTGGACAAAACACTTTTTTTTCACCGAAATTTGCAATGTCATCAAATGGTTGCTTGGCAGTCATAGATAGCGGTACGCTCTATTTGTTCTGTTCAAATACATGTGACGATTGTGCATTATGCTGTAAGCCCACTGCGCAAATACAAATATCCGGATGGAATCCAACAAGTGCAGCATTTTCTCCGGACGGAGGATGTCTTGCAGTTACTTCGGCAAACTATGTTTATACATTTTGCATACAAGGTTGTCACGTTATTCCCGGTCCCGAGGGGACAATTAATTGCAGCTTGTTTGGCAATGGAATAGGTTTACAACCTGTACAAGCAGTATTTAGTCCTAGTCAGATATCCTCAGGAATATGGTGCCTGGCGGTGGCTTATCAAAGTAGCACTGGTACAGGAAATGGCCTGGTTACTTTATTTGAGGTCGTATTTTAACTGTTTTTGCTTCATCACCCCCACAGACACCTATGATCCTGAATATGACTTTAATAATCATGCCACTAATGTTTATGGGCGTTCAGTTGCTTTCTCTTCACAGGGTGATTGTTTGTTCTTCGTAACACAAAATAATATTTGGTCATATCAGGTAACAGCATGTCTTAAAACAGCGGCAGCTCGAGCCCCAGGATGTGAGGCCATGAAAAAAACTTCTCAATCGGCGGTAATAAATTAATTGTGTATGGTGCGGGAGCCGCTGCACTTGGGCTCTGTGGGGTGGATGTTATGGGGCTCCGGTTCACAGAAGTGATAGAATTTGCAGAATTGGGCCTTATCAATGCTTACCATTGACTTTTCTTTTTATTTTTTACTGAACTAGTAAGGGAAGTGCCCGGGGTCATCTGACATTTAAAAAGGGAGTTTTTGATATGATGTTGCTTATAAAAAAAGGAATGGTTTTTGCAGTGTGCGTCGCAGATAGCTGCTTTGCACGGTACGTGTCCTCCTCAAAAATGCTGCCTTAAGCAGAATGGTGAATGTACGGCACTAGCAATGGATACTGTGACACGAGGAATAGCGGTATCTTCTAAGGGATGCCTTTCTCTTCTTGAAACAAATGGCGCGATAGCTACCTATAAAATAGATTGCAAAACATGCTGCCTCACCCTTTGTGGCGACACGCCTTTTTCTATTACGAGTGGAACAAGTCAAAGCCTTGCGTATTCTCCAAGCGGAGACTGTCTCGCAGCAGCTGATCAAGGCTCAAACAATGTAACCATTTTTAAGGTAGAAGACGACTGTTGCTTATGCCCTAACGGAGCTCCTGTTTGTACGAAAGCTCCAACAACTGTGGCCTTCTCGCCCGTAAGTTGTTGCCTCTTTTTAGGCAAGGCAAATTTCCCCCCATGTTCGTTCAAAGTTAAAGAGTGCAAGCCTCGTTTTAAGGGGATATGTGTTGATATGCCACTCTTTGTGTCTCCACAATTTGCAGCATCTCCTGATGGGACTTGCTTGGCTGTTATAGATAACAATATGGTTCAAACGTATTCTATAGATAGCTGTACTCTTAACTGTACAGCGGTCTCGAGCCTTTCGATTACTAGTCCAACAAACTTAGCATTTTCTCCGAGTGGTAGTACCTTAATTGTAACATGTGATACCACGCCCGCTACTATCGTCAGCTTTTCAGTTGCCAGCTGTAGCCTTACTCAGAAAAATACCTTTACCGAAAGCAACGGAATCAATCCTATTCAAGTCGCCTTTAATCCTCTTGATATAAGCAACAATCCCTGTTTTGCAGTTGCATATCAATCTTCTCAGAGCCCATTGAGCGGAAATGGAGTACTTGGTACCTATACTGTAGATTCGAGTGACAATTACATTATTTGTCCTCAAAACACTCAAGATCCAGAGCCTACGAGCACGCCACCTATCCTTGGCCGCTCAGTAGCTTGGTCTTCAGATGGTAGTTGCATCTATTTTGTTACGCAGAAACATATCTGGAACTATTCGGTTGTACCGGGATCATGCAGCATGGTTACGGGCAGTGTAAAACCTGATGCATTATTAGGGGGGCAAGGCTCATTTGCTAGACCTTTGCTCCTCCTAGGAGTGCTCGGGTTAGCCGCAGTTGGCGGATATTACTATTTTGCTAGTCACTAATTTTGATCGGTGGCTTGACCAAGAGGTCTCAGGTCTAAGTTATTGGCGAACACTATAAATTTACCTATTTAATCGCTATTAAAAGAGCTATGAAAGGCGGAATCTCCTTTTTGTGGGTTTAATTTTTGACATTTGCCAAAAAAGAGTGCATAATAGATTAAGATTATTCACTTCTCAATTTTAATAAAATAATATTCAGAAAAGAAGGATTGCGATGGCAACTAGTAAATCTGGTGGATCTACTTCGAATGGTAGAGATAGTAAAGGTCAACGTTTAGGCGTGAAACTGTATGATGGTGAACGCGTTTTTGGCGGAGAAATCATTATCCGTCAACGTGGAACCCGTATTCACCCGGGCAAAAATGCAGGCCTTGGGAGCGATTATACGATTTTTGCGCAGGCGCCGGGTTTCGTAAAGTTTCATTTCGGTCCTAAGGGGCGTAAGTATGTCTCAATACTTACTGCTCAGTAACATATACGCACAATAACCCCTCTTCAATGAGTTAAAAAGTCTTATGGTTAATTTTCTTAGATTAAGTCCCCACAGTGCATCATTTAAAGCAATAGATTTTCTCAAATACCGCTATATTTCAGCGATTCTTTCATTAATTATTGTAGGTTCGTTCTTTGGCGGCTATTTTTATAAAACGAGAACACGTCCTGATCATCAAGCTTTTAACTACAGCGTAGATTTTACTGGGGGGATTCAAGTTTTATTCAGCTTTAATAGGCCGGTTCATGGGGAAAAGCTTGTCCAGATACTTGACGCTAAAGGATGGCCAGGGACAGTGACAAGAGAATTTACTCCAACTGAACACTTGGTGCGTATAAAAAAAGAGACTAAGGATGTGGCAGGTGAAGCCGAAAAGATTCAAAAAGCATTGCAAGAAGGGTTAGGGGCAGATTACGTTCTCACTCGTGAGGAAACGGACAGCGTGGGAGCTGCGACAGGTGCTACCCTCAGAACCAAGTCTATCTATGCGGTAGTTATTGCTCTTTTATTAATGCTCTTATATATAGCTGTCAGATTCTGGTCATTTGCCTATGCGATGGGCGCTATTGTTTCATTGTTTCATGATGCAATCGTTATTCTTGCATTTTTTATGTTTACCGACAAAGAAATTTCTATGAATGTCATTGGTGCGATTTTGGCGGTCCTTGGTTACTCGATCAACGATACCATTGTGATTTTTGCTCGTATTCGTGAGAATGTGAAGCGGATGCCCACGTCGTCCATGTATGACATTATCAATACCAGTATTACAGAGACGCTGAGCCGTACGATTCTTACTACCTTTGCGACAACATTAGTGGTTATAGCGCTTTTCTTCTTTGGTGGAGAGACGTTGAGAGATTTATCGTTGGCTTTGTTAATAGGTATTGTGTTTGGGATTTACTCAACAATTTTTATTGCAACCCCGGTTCTTTATATGTTATATAAAGATAATAGAGGCGCCGCTACTACACACTGATGTGGTGCCTAGGGACACAATTACACCACTATTTCTTTTACATTAATGAGATCTAAAAGAGATGCGTTATTATACGCTCTTTCTAAAATATTTCTTAAGGAGATTTTTTTATTATGAATGAACAAGAACTGAAACAGCTCGGTCTTGCTGAATTGCAGATGCAAGCACGCCGCTTAGGCGTTGTTGGCTCATCGCGCATGCTCAAAGACGAGCTTGTTAAAAATATATTAGACCTCGAGGCACACCCCGATAAGGAAATCGAAGTTGAAGGCCTCCTTGAAAAGCTTCCTGATGGATTTGGCTTTTTAAGATCAGCTAAGTACTGTTATGTATCGGGTCCCGATGATATCTATGTTTCTCCATCACAGATCCGCAGATTTAATCTCAGAACTGGCGATACGATCTCAGGAGTCATCAGAAAGCCTAAAGAGGGCGAAAAATACTTCGCACTTTTAAAAATTAACCAGGTCAACTTTAAAGATCCGGCGATTTTGGCTGATAGACCCTATTTTGATAACCTTTCGCCCCTCCATCCGAACAAAAAGTTTAATCTTGAATATAATCCGGCATATCTTTCGACCCGGATCATGGACCTGTTTTCGCCGATAGGAAGAGGTCAGCGTGGACTCATCGTTGCGCCGCCAAAAACAGGTAAAACGATGCTTTTAAAGGAGATTACGCAAACCTTAATCGGCAATCATCCTGATGTCTATCTGATTGTACTTTTGATTGATGAACGACCTGAAGAAGTTGCCGATATGCGCAGGGCGGTAAAAGGCAAGCATGCAGAGGTTGTCTACTCAACCTTTGATGAGGCTGCAGAGCGCCATGTACAGGTCGCTGAAATCGTCCTTGAGAAAGCAAAAAGGCTTGTGGAAGCGGGGGATGATGTAGTCATTTTGCTTGACTCAATTACTCGTCTTGCACGTGCCTATAATACGATTGCTCCGGCATCAGGTAAAGTCCTTACTGGTGGTATTGATGCAACGGCACTTCAGCATCCGAAACGATTCTTTGGGGCCGCGCGAAATATGGAAGAGGGCGGTTCGCTCACTATTATTGCCAGTGCGCTTATTGAAACGGGCTCTCGTATGGATGAAGTTATTTATGAAGAGTTTAAGGGTACGGGTAACATGGAAATGCACTTGAGCCGTAAACTTGCTAACAGACGTACCTTCCCCGCCTTTGATTTGCTTCTTTCTGGAACTCGTCGAGAAGAGCTTCTCTTACCTGAAGCTGAACTCAATAAAGTATGGGTACTAAGAAAGTTCTTAAGCACGATGAATACCGTAGAAGGAATGGAATTCCTTATCGAGAAGATTAAAAAATTCAAGACGAATGAAGAATTTATTGATTCGATGAAGAAAAATGGAGGGGGATCTGCCTCCTCCAAAGCCTCTGATCTTTAATTAATCTCAATCACGTCGCAATATCTAAACTCATATCGGACCAACGCCCTTGCTGTGCTTTATAGTGCCCCACAAAAGCAATCATCGCACCATTATCAGTACAATACTCTTTCCGCGGAACATAGAATGGCTTGTTATAATGCTGAGCAATGTTCATAAGTCGTGATCTGAGATACGCGTTGCATGCCACACCGCCAACAAAGACGAGTGAGGCGACCTCATGGTCCTTTAATGCCTGTGTAAGTTTTTGTTCAAAAATATCTCCGACACAGACGAGAAATGAGCTTGCTACCTGCTGTTGAAGAACACGATCATCACCTTTAAGAAAGGTCTTAGTTTTCATGTCATAAGCGCCACGTCGTACAAGATCATAGAGAACTGCAGTTTTTAAGCCAGAAAAGCTAAAATTAAGACTGTGTGGGGTTGAGCGTGGATAGGAAAAGTAATCTTGAAAATTAACCTCTTGGGCAAGCCCCTCGATAACCGGTCCTCCGGGGTATGGTAGATGGAGCATTTTGGCTACCTTATCAAAAGCCTCTCCCGCAGCATCATCAAGCGTTTGACCAAGGAGGGTATAACGACCGAAATCTTCTACCTTATAAAGGGCGGTGTGTCCTCCCGATGCAGTTAAACAGAGAAAAGGAAACTCAACGGTATGCTCAATGCATGCCGAGAAAATGTGCCCTTCAAGATGATTGATGCCGATAAGTTTTTTATGCGCGGACCAGGCAACGGCTTTGGCAAAACTAAGGCCTATAAGTAAAGATCCAGGCAGTCCGGGCATGGAGGTCACCGCTATAGCATCTATGTCTTGAAGTTCAGTATTGGCTTTTAGAAGGGCAGATTCTATAATCGGTCTAATCGTTTCAAGATGATACCGAGAGGCAATTTCAGGGACAACGCCCCCATACTTAAGGTGCTCTTTTGCTTGCGAATAGAGCTCATTAGAAAGGACGCCTTTGTCAGTTGTGTAAACTGCGGCGGCCATTTCATCGCAGGATGACTCTATGCCCAGAATTCTGTAGCGATACATCGAAACCACGGCTTTTATTTTAAGCATTTCACACATCAATTTTTTAAAATGAACTTAGTACCTCCCGATATCTTTTTTAGTGAGCATACCGTTTTTTACGAGATGAGCCAATCGGCGACTACGCCGTCGAACGAGAGATTTTCAAAATACTGATTATTTGCATATATTTTGAAGTATATAGTGTTTTGGTGGATGGCCGAATCAAAATAATTCAAGAACTTTATTTATTTTTCTTCGCTCAATTCCAATTGTGCATCATTTCCTAGACCAATTAATGCGATGATTAATTACAAAATCCAATCAATGTCTTAAGTAATTGATTTTTTTTGTGGGTGTTTTTCAATTGAAGCAAGATAGGTTTCATAGAGGGCTTCCTTATAATTTCTGTTTCGCTTAACTCACTTTTTCTAAGTTCATAACTCTGAATCAAAAATGAATCAAGTGAATCAAATGATAGCTGCTTAATTTGATTCACTTGATTCATTTTTAGGGTCTTTAATCATCTCTCTTCGGCCCAGTGAATCGATGATTAAAAGATATTTGATTCCACTTAAGAGGATGCAACGAATCCAGAATCTTATTTGATTCACTTGACTCATTTGATTCAACAGAGACACATTGATTCAAAAAATGAGCTTGAATAGCACGGCTGATATCGCATCATTTTTTTGATTGAGCTGGCGAACATCAAGAAAGAAGTTGTGCCAACTATTTAAGAGGTTGGCAAATGAGCGTATACTCTTTAAGAGCTTACCCGAAAAGAGTTTCTCTTTCAAAAGTGCGGGAATAAAAATGAGTAAGGGCTATTTCAAGAAAAAATTTGAGAAGATGATCCTTTCAGAAGGTTCATCGCAAAAACTTGCGGCATCGTTCTGTTTGGGAACCTTCATTGCACTCACACCTACGATTCCACTTCAGACACCGTTACTCTTTGTGTTGAGTTGGATTCTCTCACTAAATTCTGCAGTGACGTTCACTGCAGTATACATCGTCAATAATCCGGTTACGATGATCCCCATCTATGTTGTTGACTATATTGTCGGCAAATGGTTTTTTGAGCGGCTAGTCGGAATAGATTTAATGATGTATAATCCCAAGTGGGTAGATTCATTTAATAACTTCCTCTCAAAATATATTGATCTTACTAAATACTTGGGCCAAGGGTTTTGTATATGGTATCTATTTTTAGGGGGCCTTATATTTGGACTTGCCGTGAGTCTTCCCCTCTATCCGTTCTTAAAACGTATGTTTGATCGGCTCATTGCCCAATTAGAAAAACGCAAAAAAAAGCATCATGAAACTCATCACCCAAAACAAAAAAGCCTTTCATGATTATGATATCCTTGACCGGATCGAGGCAGGTATTGTGCTAAAGGGGGATGAAGTGAAGTCGCTGCGCGCTGGTCACGTTTCACTCGTAGGTTCCTATGCGACAGTGCATGACAACGAACTTTTTTTGATTAATGCTCATATCAGCGCCTATTCTCACGCCTATATAAAAAGTGAGGAAGAAGCTCGCAGGTCCCGCAAACTGCTATTGCATAAAAAAGAGCTGAATCGCCTTATTGGCGATATATCACGCAAAGGAATAACGATTGTTCCTTTAAAGGTATATTTCAATGAAAAGGGCATGGTTAAAATTGAGCTCGGGGTTGCTAAGCACAAGAAGGCTCATGGTATTAAAGAAATGCTTAAAGAGCGAGATATTGAAAGGCAAACGAGACGCGAGTTGCGCGGCAAGGTCAAGTATTAAAGGAAAACACATGAAACAGTCTCATCTGCTTACTAAAACACGAAAGTCAATTTCAAGCCAAGAGACGAGTGTCAATGCGCAACTCTTGGAGCGCGCAGGTTATATATCAAAGCTTATGGCAGGAGTCTATACGTTCCTTCCTTTAGGTATTCGTGTGCTTAAAAAAATAGAAAATATTGTGCGCCATCATATGGATAGCTTGGGTGCTCAAGAGATTCTTATGCCCGCTTTACAGCCACGAGAACCATGGGATATTTCAGGCAGGTGGGATAAGGTTGATGTTCTTTATAAGCTCAAGGCGGGAGATAGAGATCTCTGCTTAGGACCTACCCACGAAGAAGTTGTTACCCCGCTCGTGGCAGAATACGTAAAATCATATAAAGATCTTCCTCAGGCAGTCTATCAGATTCAAACTAAGTTTAGAAACGAAGCACGCCCTAAATCAGGGCTGTTGCGCGGTCGAGAATTTCGCATGAAAGATCTCTACTCATTCCACGCAACTGAGGCGGATTTAGATCAGTATTATGAACGGGTAAAAGATGCGTACCTTGCGATATTTAAGCGCTGTGGTCTTGGCTCTATCACGTATTTTACCTTTGCTGCAGGGGGAATTTTTAGTAAGTATTCTCATGAGTTTCAAACGATCACTCCGTATGGAGAAGATACGATTTTCCTCTGTGAAGGGTGTAAGATTGCAGTAAATCAAGAAATTATTAAAGACCAGTCGAGCTGTCCTCAGTGTTCAAGCACAACTCTCATTGAAAAAAAAGCAATTGAAGTAGGCAATATTTTTAAGCTTATGTATCGGTTTTCTCATCCTTTTAATCTCACGTATGTTGATGCACAAGATGTCAAACGAGATGTGCCTATGGGATGCTATGGTTTAGGTACTTCACGCTTGATGGGGGCAATTGTTGAAGTGCTTCATGATGAGCGAGGCATTATCTGGCCAGTGACGGTAGCGCCTTATGAAGTACAGCTTATTTCATTATCTAAAAAGCCTGAGATAGCGGCGCGAGCTCAAGCGCTTTATGAGGAGCTTTCACGTAAAGGATATGAGGTCCTTTTTGATGATAGGCAGGATACTACTGCAGGAGAAAAATTTGCTGATGCGGACCTTATAGGCATTCCTTTGCGACTTGTCTTTAGCGATAAAACTGCACTTCAGGACGCAGTCGAGGTAAAGGAACGGTCAAAGACTGAAACGACGTTTGTATCCCTTGAGTCACTTGAAAAATTTCTTGATGATATGCGTGCCAAAAGCTCGTAATGGTCGATAGTAGACACAACTTTTATTCTCAAAAAAAGGGTTGCCTCTTTTGCTTTTTCATGGTATTGTATGATTCCTATCGTTGAGGAGTATCGTTTTAATTACCAAGGCGTAAGCTAAGGTATAGCGGGAAGGGAGACCCATGAAACAAAACGTTATTATCATCACCGGTCTTGTATCGTTATTTGTTGTAAGTTCTGTGGGCATTGCCCAGTTAGCTTGCATTCATCAAGATATTATACAGGTCGAGATGGCTAATCACTAAAGAAAAAGTACTTTTTACCAATCATTGTAAGAATTTTTAACGAAAACTAAAAAAATTAGTTGAAGGGACGGGAGACCCATGAAAAAGAATGTTATTACTATTGCTGGACTTGTTTCTTTACTTGTTTTAAGTTACGTGGGTATAGCGCAACTGCGGCAGGTAAAGAAAGAGGATATTTCAGAGATGGAAGATAAAAAACCAAAACTCATCTATGTTCAAGAACGTGAAGGTACAGGCGAAACACCAAAATCAGGACAGACTGTGTTTGTACATTATATTGGCCGGTTTGATGAAGATGGTAAGCCTGGTAAGAAATTTGATAGCAGCCTCGATCGTGGCAAGCCATTCTCATTCCAAATTGATAAACATCAAGTTATTGAAGGCTGGAACGAACAAGTAAAAAAGATGCGTGTTGGAGAAAGAGGTATGGTTACCATCCCGCCTGAGCTTGCCTATGGCAGCAGAGGTATCCCGGGTGTCATTCCGCCGAATGCGAAGCTTCACTTCTTAATAGAAGTTCTTGCAATAAAGTAAAATCAGGCCCGATAAACTCGGGCCTATTTATTTAGATTTGGACGCGGGCTCGAGCAATAAGGCATCGTACCAATGCTCTGAGATTTTCGTCTTTTAAATACTCGATAAATGTTCTATTGTGGCTATCTCGCAGTGTAATGTCTGCTCCTCTTTCAAGAAGTAAACCAACGAGTGCGCTGTAGCTCAAATCTGCCGCTACCATTAAAGGGGTTCTGTTTTCTGCATCACGAGCGTCGATAGCAGCGCCTTGCTGAAGTAATTCCCTCGCTCCATTGAGATTGTTTGATCTTACTACATCATGTAACGTTGGTGTCTGCGGTACCGCTGTCTGTCCAAGTTGCACAAGGAGTGATGCGGCATCAACATCTAAGATCGCCGGCAGGATTTCCTCTTTTTGCTCTGGTTGCAAAGTAAATATTTCTTGAACATGCCCTGCAACAACATCGTAGGCGGTTCGACCATCGGCATTTGTGAGATCTTGTCGTGCGCCGGCATTCACAAGCTTTCGTACACACTCTTGGTGGCCATTAAGAGCAGCAAACATGAGAGCCGTCCATCCAGCGTTGCTTTGGGCATCAATCTGAGCACGATTTTCAAGAAGCACATCAACCATGTCGAGATGATTTTCGGCGCATGCAAACATAAGCGGAGTTGTTTGAGACCCGTTGGCGAGATTTACAGAAGCATGGTGCTTCAACAGTAATTCAACAATCTTCGTATGGCCTTTTTCTGCTGCAATAAGCAATGCAGTTGCGCCAAACCTGTTTTGCTGGTCTACTGCGGCTTTTTTGGCAAGCAGGAGTCGTGCAATATCAAGATGGCCATGGTCTGCAGCTATCATGAGCGATGTCCACTCAAATTGGAGTTTTACATTGGCATCTGCATCACGATTAAGCAGCAGTTCAACGATATCTTGGTGATTCTCAGTCACGGCTAAGCTTAAAGCAGTCGCTTTGGTCTTCTTGCTTGCTGTATTTACGTTAGCACTATGGGTGAGCAATGAGGTAACAATTGCCGTATCACCATTTTCAGCAGCGAGCATCAAGGGCGATCGATCTTTAAACCACACATCTGGTTTTGCTCCCCGTTCAAGCAAAAGAGCAACGCCAGCCGGAAATCTGTCATCAACGGCCCAAAAGAGGGGGTTCCGTTCAAATGATCTCGAGCTATTTACACGAGCACCTCTTCGTAGCGCGAGCTTTAGGGCATCAAGATCTTTGTTGGTAAGGGCAATAAACAGCGCTTCATCTGGGGACGCTTCTGAAACGCTCTTCCTTCGTTTATACACCTGAAGATCCGAAGTATTTGTGAGAAGCACTTTATCATCAGAGTCGGTCTCTGATGTGATTTTTTCTGTACCATCTGATCGATCTGAAAGCTGTACTTCGATTTCATGAGAAGGTTCACGCTCAATGCGAGGTTGAGACGACTCTGCGCAGGCTCTTTTTGCCTGTTTTCTTGGAGTGTCATTGGGTTTTTGTCTTTGCCTGGTTAGATATGCGGCAGCATCCCCTTTAGCAAGCATATGCGCCGTTTTTCCAGCTTTATTTGTTTTGGTCTGGTCAGCACCTCTTTCTATAAGAATCTGGAATGCTTCTTTGTGGCCGTACTGTGCTGCGATCATCAAAGCAGTGATATTATTTTCGGTTACATGATCAATGTCAGCACCTTCACTCAGGAGCAAGCGTATAATTTCTGGAGAGCCTTGTGCAGCGGCATAAAGGAGTGGTGTCCATCCATATTCGGTTTGGGTATTCACGTGGGCACCTCGATCAAGTAACGATCTGCAATTTTCTACATCACCCTGTTGTACTGCGTACATAAGAGCGGTACTTTTATTTGCACCTCGCCTATTAGGATCAAATCCAGCGGCTAAGAGCGCCGTAAGAATCTCACGATGTCCCTTTTCAGCGGCTAACATGAGAGCATTCCGTTGACTACTTTTATTTTTTTTGTATAAAGGGACCTGTAGTTCAAGGAGAGCACGCACGGCTTCCGTATGTCCTTTTTCTACAGCCAGCAATAGGAGAAAGACTAGTTTCTTTTTTCTTTCGAAGGTAAATTGAGCTCCCTGCGCCCGAAGTCGCCTTATTGAAGTACAATCATTCTTTTTTACTGCTTTATATAGTGCAGTATTGAGTTCTGCTTGCTGTACGGCATCAAGAGGAATGAGTATCTCATCAGGCTGGTCTGCCTCGTCAGCAGGATTTTGTTCTGGAATAGTATCATCTGAATGGCGTGATGGGGCTGTGTTATCATAATTGACCCGATCTGAGAGTTTCATTCCTCTCAGCGGCAGAGCACAGGCTACAAGGCCTAGGCTCAGAAAAAGTAGATAGTTCTTCATAATTACACCATGGTATTATTTGTTACTTGTTTATTGTCTATGTTGGGCGGGACGATTGCTTAAATTAGTCATGAGGCCATCGAGAACCTGGTGCATATGCTCTGGTAAATATTCTGTAAAAGATTTATTAGAGGCATCTCGAGCAGACATGAGTGCACCGTGTTCGATTAAAAAAATCATACATTGCACATCCTGTTTCTCTGCTGCAACAATAAGGGGGGTTTTGCCATCTGCACCACGCATATTGGCTTGTTCCTCTGAAAGAGGCAAAATTTTTATCACAGTGGTCTTTTGTGCACCTAATGCAGAGATGAGTGCAACGGAAACGAGTTCTCGCTTTACTTCTGCACTTACAGGGATTAACAGAAGAGCACTTACTGATTGAGTATCTCCTTGGGCTGAACGCTCTATGAGTAGTCGTTTAGTATTTGCTACGAGTTCAATGAATCGCTGATCTGGTTGAGGAACGACATCTTCACGGGTCAGATCGATAACTGCATGAGATTCGGGACTATTTTTTGGTCGCTTGTGCGGTGTTGGTACATGATCTTCATCAGTCGTGAGATCGATAACTACTGGTCTTTTTGGTTGGCTTTGTTGCTGCGCGACCTGGCCTGACATCGCTGCTGCCTGAGGGACAAGGCCCAGGATGAGTACAAGAAATTTTTTCATAATAGAATCCTTAATGAAAATACTATTTTAATAAAAATGCTATTTAGTAGTATATACTATTTTCAAAAAGAGCACAAATGGTACAGCGGGTCCTTCCGAATCCCCTACCCTTATTAAGGTCGGTTTGCCCGGGTGGAAGTTTCAATTAGAAAAGTTAATAATTTCTTGACATTTCATTATGCTTTAGATAAACTGTATTTATATCTGTTCTTTGAAAATCTCGGGGGCGTAATGGCTTCGACGTGATGTAAAAGTCATAGAGAGCATGCCGAGCTTTGACTACGTGCTCGTAAAAGAAAGAGTCAAACAATAAGTGCTAACACTAGCAATGGCCTTTATCAAGGCCAAGTTGCCGCAGCTTAAGAGCTGAGCAAACCTTGCTCATTTTATATGCCTATGGATAAAATGAGCTCGTATTACCCTTCATAGGACGTCAAGTAAGGTTACCTTGGTATGTAACTTGAATGAACACAAACCAAGCTTCTTGCAGGAACTTGTCTTTTGGGACTGCTTGAAGAACTAAAAAAGACTAAGCATGTAGCGCTGTATGGTGATTGTGTTGCGGACATGGGTTCGACTCCCATCGCCTCCACCAAAAAAAGATTTTCATTTCCCATCCATTAATATTCGTTCAATTCATCATTTCCTTATAAATCTTTTTCCATTGTAACAATTTTAAAAAAAATTTTATAAGCATTGACAATATTTGCCGGTATCTGGTAGCTTGAAAGTAAGAAGAATATTGAAATATAGGTATGCGGGAGGCGAGATTGGCCGAATGGCCGAGCTTGTTTCATATGCTTAAAGCGCATGTCGAGTAAGATGACCCCTCGCTCGTAAGAAATGGGTCAAGTTATGCGTGCGAGCTAGACTCCACGAACATCGGATCAAATGATCCGCTGTACTTATGGGCTCAACGATATCCCTTTGATCTGTAAGCCCATAGGGTACCAAAGGGATGTGAAGCGCGTTTGGTGGTTAGATGCTTCACTGATGCAAAAAACCAACCTCAAGAGTATGAATCGAGTCTTTGCGTTATATTCTTGTGAAAAACAAAGACTATACATGGAGAGCTTTAAGTACGTGTGAGATAAGAGTGAGTTACTAAATTCATGCGCCTCCGAAATATTTTTATGCGGGGATCGATAGATCCCCTTTTGTGTCGAGAGGTTGAGGTTATGATGAAACGTGCAGTTCTCTCAGTGGTATATGGTCTTGGAATGTCATTTCTTTTTGGGCAAGATCAACCCAAAGTTAAAGAGCATGTACTTGCCAATAGAGCATTTCTGGATTGGAAGGTCCATGCGGAAAACTCTCCCGTATCGCCTGCCCTGAAAACCCTTTTAACTCCCGACGCTATTGCCTATGTAGTCGATGAGTGCGTGAAAGCATTTAGTCGGCCCCTCTCTGAGGACGAAATTAAGCAAAAGAGAGATGAGATAGTCTCCTCATTTCTCGCTAAATATAACCCGCAACATCTTACAATAGATTCTCAAGAACTGTCTGATCTTTTATTAAAAATTGGTCTTCCGAAACTTATCTTTCTTCCTAATCCTGATTCAAAAAATCCCTTTGAAGAGTCATATGCTGATCTTATCAATCGATTGGATAATTTTGCTACTCCTGGTGGATCAACGTTAGGAAAGTGGGCACTGCACTATTTACGGTCCGAATCGATTCTTGTTGCACTTAATATCATTGAGCATACAACATTTGAGGGGCTTAACTTTAATCTCTTATACCCGAATCAACAAAAGGAAGTTCTTGAGCCGGTGATAACAATTGTCACGACACGATTTTTGGGAAACTTACGTGAAGCTCAGAAAAAATACAAATTTGAGTTACCTTTCGGGTATGAAGAAGCCGTTAAGTCAAAAATACGCTCATTCTTAGATCAAAAATTCGTCTTCAGTGTCTAATAGCTTGATAATTTTGTCATGCAATTTTAATACGAGCTTATTAATTTTGCGTCGCAAAAGTGTCAAGGAGGTATGAAAAAATACATTGTCGGGGTTAACGAACAATTTCTCTTCAATGAAGAAGCGGTTAAGTCAAAAATACGCTAATTCCTAGATCAAAAATTTCTCTTTAGTTTCTAATCAGATTTAATCATATTGCCTGTCCTATGGCTTATTTTGATTGCTCTTTTAAAAAATAAATACTGTGCTATTCTAATTTGGAAAGAATAAGCAGTAATAAGGCAAAAAAGCAATCACCATTTAACCATATAAGGGTTCAACAATGCAATTACATTCTCTTTCGCGGTGTCTACTTTTCTCATTATGTATGTATGGTCTTCCGGCACTCGCGGACTTACCTAAAAAGGACAAAAAAATGGCTGAAAAGACAGCGATTCCTGCAAAAATTGCCATTATCGATATGCGTCGTATTTTGACAGAAGATCCTAAAGAACTTGAAAATGGATCAAATGAATGGCGCGAACTCTATACCAAACTACAAGACAAAATTAAGCCGGCAAATAAAGAAATAACTGATCTTGAAGCACAGCTTAAAAAAGAGGTTGAAGATTTGGAAAAACTTCAAAAGTCAGGGGTATCATCGAGAGAAAAATTACAAGAAACCATTATGACGAAAATTGAACCGCTCGACAGAAAACGTCAAAAACTCTATCAAGAATATCAACGTTTTGTCGCTGAGGAAGGTCGTAAGATACAAAATGTTATTGAGCCAAAAATTCAAAAGGCTCTTGATGAGGTTTGTGATGCACAAGGGTGGGATTTCCCGCTATTAAGAGACGCAGTTCCAGGAAAACGCATAAATCCTCGTTTTGATATTACTGAAGATGTGATCAGAACGTTAAATGAACATTTTACAGAGGAAAAGGCCCGTAAGAGTGGTCCAGCAAGGGCAGTCTAAGTATGGTCACACCCCTTCTTCCGATAAAGCCGCTTGCCATCGTTGGATTAGGCAATCCTGAAGCGAAGCTGGCACATACACGTCATAATGTTGGATTTCAAATTGTAGATGGACTGGCCGCGCGCTATGGCGGCCAGTGGCATATCAGAAAAGATCTTGAAATTGCTATCATAGAAATTACCAGTCAAAAGGTTCATCTCATTAAACCGCAAACCTACATGAATAATTCAGGGGATGTGGTCCCATATTTCAAGAAAGAGGACTTTAAGCCCGTCGATGTTCTCGTGGTTCATGATGATCTTGAATTGCCCTTCGGCAAAGTTTCTTTACGTGTGGGTGGTAGTGCAAAAGGACATAATGGTCTTAAATCGATTATTGACCGGTGGGGTACAACAGAATTTGCCCGGTTGAGATTTGGCATTGGTAGACCTGAAGATCCTATGCATGTCCCCCAATATGTACTTCATAACTTTGAAAATCCCACGGAAGCACAGCTTCTGATTGAAGAAGCAATCGACATGATTGTGAAACTCTACAGTTGATCAAAAAAAAGGCGGCTGTTCGCCGCCTCCGCATCATTTTTTATAGTTCTTTTTCCATAATACTGCAAAGCCTTTCATATTCCTTTTTTTTGGGGGATATGCAGGCCGGGTGTTCTTTCTTGGCGCAGGACCGCCTTTTTTCCTTACAATGACTGCTTTTCTCTTTACCACGGCAGGGACGCGTTTAACAAAGCCAGGTTTTGGCGCCTTTGGCCTTGCTGCTATTGCAGGTGTCACGAGTGGTGGCAGCGTTGTTGGCTTGCTACTGAGATAGTATCCTAGATCTCTTGCAAGATAGGGAGTTTGAGTTCCGGTTCGCAATTCATCTCTTACATGCATTAAGAGCTGACCAAGATGATTAGCTCCTTTGCTATCTGACCCACGCCCCCAGAAAGGATCGCGAGGAGAATCTTCTACTAAGACAGCATTGCCAGTATTTTCGAGCTGCGTGAGCAAAGCAGGATTTTGTCCAAATTTAGCTCGCAATGCGGTAAGCATATAATCAATATTATGTGCCTGCCACTGAGCTTGATCAATCTTTGAAGCATTTATTTGTGCAAGATCAAAAGCTTTTCTTGCAGCAGAGCCTGTCGCATCTGTTCTGAAATTTTTTATCTGCTGATATAATGCAGGATCAGATGTTACAAACTTTTGTGCCTGATAATACTGTTCGGAGGTATTCCACGGTTCACCATTTATGGTAAAAGGGAATCCATCAGCAAAATTAGTAAACTCATAATAGGGTTTGCCTGCTTCATAAAAGAGAAGAGCGCCAGGAATTGATGCCCAAGTATCAGCCGGTGTAGCCTGTTGAGATGGAAGTTGCGCATAGACTTGAGTCCAGTACTGTTGAATCATGGTCTTTACGCCATCTGAGACATTGATTGAATGTCGTGAAACTCGACCGGGTTTTAAAAATTCATCCACGGGGATCCATGCAAACATGTCTCGTTCTGCATTGGTAGCACTTTTATTGAGAGCTGGCGCTGGTTTATAATCTACTTTTACAAAATGTACAAAGTCATCCTTTGGGGTTTTTACCCACGGCATTTGACCGGTGATAGTCGGAGTATAAACGCCTCTTGTTTGTCGTGAGAGCGCATTTTGAGCAACAGTATTACCCTTTTCTCCCGCTCCTGGTGCTGCCTCATCAAAGAAATCTGACCAGAAACCAGTTTTGACGTCTCGTCCAAGCAAGACAGACCACCGATTTGTTTTAGCATCAAATGCGAGGGGTACTGCTCTGCCGTTCCATGCAGCCACTTCGCTCACACTGAGGAGCCCAAAGGCTACAGCAAAGAGACCTGTTTTTATGTAACTCATAGTTACCTTTCAATTGACTAATTGACTAAATGAATTTATTAATATTATTATAACAGTGCTTTTTTGCTTGTCAAATCCAGGCAATGTGACAACAAAATATAAAACAGGGCCGACTCGCAGCCCTGTCAAACTTTACATGGTTTATTAACTGCGTTCTGAAGTTACCGCAACCGGTTTTGTCAGATGGCATCTTTTGCGGAGCATGAATCCATAGATAATGCTTGTCCAACCGCTCATTAAAAGATCAATCCCTACAAAGAGGCCGAGGATCCACAGTGAAGCGGCAGGCCATTGTGCCAAGATAAGTATCCCAAGAGCGAAACTTACGACACCATTTAAGAGAAGCCATCCCCAGTGTTCAACATGAATGAAAAGAGAAGAGATGGTTTTAAAAATACCGCTCGCAATAAAATACGAACCTAAAACGAGCGTGAGCGAAACAGCACCGAGCGCTGGATTGGAAATGAGAAGCCAACCAACCATCATGGAAATAAGACCAAGAATGAGCTCACCAAAAAAACCTCTCCATTCAGAAGTATAGAACGAATGTATAAGGAGTGTTATGCCTGCTGCGACAAGAAGCACACCTAAGAAGAGGACTGTCGCCATTGTTGTTATAAATATAGAGCTCAGCGCAAGAACGCCGAGAATTGCTAAAACTGCTCCTGCTAGAAAAAATGAACTCCATCGTTCACAGAGGATCCTATCTAGAGGACGTTCGTCAACTTTTAAATGCATCTCCATCTTATTCATACTCTATCTCCTTGTTATAAAAATTATACTTTCTATACAAAGCATTACATTTCTAATAAAGAAAAATTGCTTTATATAAACATCTTTTCTAATAATATTTTACAATAGAAAAGATTCTCGGGGCAAGAGATTGATAGTTTTTATGTGAGATGCTCGTGCAGCCATTTTTTAATGTGGTACTCAAGATCAGTATCGATTTTTGCTGCTCCTCCCTGGAGTGAGAGACCCTTTGTGCCACCTTGCAGGCCGTGAGTTTTAAGCCAGGCCGCAAAAGCTTCGAGGTCAACTTTTTGAGCGAAAGAAGGAGCAAGGGATACAAAGTAACTTGAACGTTCAGGGTCTTCACCGACAAGAAAATAAAGTCCTGGTTGAGCCTTCATGAATTCTTGGCTAATGTCTCTCAAATCCTCCATGGTCGCATCCTTAATCCGATGAAACAGGAAAGGCACCGTTCCGTAGTTTTCTATACCCGTTAACCAGTGAGGCATTTGAATGTAGTAAAGATGCTTTTTCAGTTCTTTAATGGCAGATTGTGCTGCTTTGAGCTGCTCTTTTTGTTTTTTAACAGCTTCAAGCACCCCCTCTGGTGGGGTTTTAAATTCTTGTCCAAGTGTTTTTAGGGTATTGAAACTCTGCTGGAAGAGCTCAACCGCTGCAGGACCCGTGACTGCAACTATACGTCGATTGCCCGCAGAAAGAGATGAGACTTCCGTGATTTTAAAGCTGCCAATATCTCCCGTTGCATGGACGTGAGTACCACCGCAGAGTTCTGCAGAGAAGCCAGGAATCTCAATCACGCGTACCTCCTCTGGATTATATTTTTCTCCAAAGATTGCTATCACACCACGATTTGTTGCTTCTTTCAAGGAGGTATGTTCAACTTTAACGGGAATATTCTCTAAAATCTTCTTGTTGACGACGTTCTCAACAAGAGTTATCTGTTCTGGTGTCAAGTTTTCATGATACGTAAAATCAAAACGTAAGTAGTCGGGTGTAACAACTGATCCTGATTGGCGTACTTGCTTGCCTAAAAGATCTATTAAAGCTGCTTGTAATAAATGAGTTGCTGTGTGATTCTTCATCGTATTAATACGCGATGGTGCATCAACAATAAGGGTAACAGTATCTCCTACTTTCAAAGCTGTTGGAGCTGCTATAAGTGCTGCGATTGCAGAACCGATCTTTTTAAGACCCGTTATTTGTGCTTCTTTTTCACCTATCTTTATAAAACCCTGATCACTTACCTGTCCACCACATGCAACGAAAAACGGTGAACGATCGGTAATGACGTGCACCTCAGTTCCTGGGCTCACCTCAGTAACAGGCTTATTATCAACGACGAGGCTGATGATTTTTGCAGTATTACAGTGTTCTTCATAGCCGGTAAATTCCGTCGCAATTGATTCATCAAGCACACATTCTTCTGTAGCCTGTTTCTTTCCTGATTGTGCCCGTTGCTGCTCCATATGCTCCTCAAATCCTTGAGTATCGACGGTAAAGCCTTTTTCATAGGCCATAACTTTGGTAAGTTCTAGAGGGAATCCATAGGTATCGTAAAGCTTGAACGCTTGAAGGCCTGTAATGGTCTTTGTCGCAGCATGTTCAGCAACATACTTTTCAAGAATCTGCTGTCCGTGAAGGAACGTCTTGTGAAACTTTTCAACTTCGCTCGTTAAAAGAGAAATAATCTGCTTTTCCTGTGTTTTTAATTCAGGATAGATAGGGCTCATATGCTCAATAAGCGCAGGAGCAATCTGTGGGAAAATATTTTCCTTATTGAGCTTCTGTGCAAAGAGGGCTGCTCGGCGAATAATTTTTCTAATTACATAACCTCGGCCTTCATTTGAAGGAGTTCCGCCATCGGCGATAGCAAAACAAGATGATCTGATATGGTCTGCAAGTACTCTAAATGCAGCTTGATGTTCTGGACTTGCCGTTTCATAGACTATCCCTGTTAACTGTTCAATTCTTTTAAGAAGAGGTGCGAACAGATCAATATCAAAGACCGAATCCTTTTCCTGCATAATAGAGCAGATACGTTCAAAGCCCATACCCGTATCTACTCCAGTTTGTTTAAGAGGCTTGTCAGTTCCATCGGGCTGCCGATCATACTGCATGAATACTAAGTTCCAAATTTCTAAAAAGCGGTCACAGGAGCACCCAGGAGCGCAATCTTTGCTCCCACATTCAACTATGTCTCCTTTATCAACATAAATCTCGGTACAAGGGCCACAGGGACCGGTATCGCCCATCTGCCAGAAGTTATCAACCTCACCAAGACGGAAAATACGCTCCTTTTCAAGCCCGATAACCTTATGCCAAATGTCGTATGCTTCATCGTCCAACTTATATACGGTAACCGAGAGCTTCTTTTTATCGAGTTTAAGGACTTCAGTAAGAAATTCCCATGCAAATTGAATTGCCTCTTTCTTAAAATAGTCCCCGAACGAGAAGTTGCCCATCATTTCAAAGAAAGTTAAATGTCTGCGCGTGAAGCCTACATTCTCAAGATCATTATGCTTACCCCCTGCACGCATGCATTTCTGAATGCTCACGGCGCGCTTATAACTCCGCTGTTCTATTCCCAAAAAAACGTCTTTAAATTGATTCATTCCAGCGTTAGTAAAGAGAAGCGTAGGATCCTGCGCAGGAATTAAAGAAGAACTTGGAACTTTTACATGCTTGTGCTGAGTAAAATAGTCAAAAAACTTTTTTCGAATCTCAAATGAGTTCATAATTTGGTCCTTATGAAAAAATTCCCATGCTGAGAACTATAGCATGAAAATGAAAAATTGCACAGATGTACGCTCAATTTGAGCCATGTGCCACAATAAAATTCGGCATTTTCTAGGGCCTAAGCACGGGGTCTTGCAGAAAAATTTGCGATGAACTGAGACGGCATCTGCAACCTTACTGAGACAAAAAGGCGAGATATTTATTTTTTATCGCGGCTCTTTTTCTCTATCAAATAATGTATTATGAGTGAAAATTAGCATAAATAAAGAGTCCTAAGAGAATCGCGCTCAGACCAAGCGTCGTAATTCCCAGGGCATTTCTCCACCCAAAATACACTGGTTGTAGGTTAGGAATAGTTGGGTCAGGCCTATTTATTACTTCCGCACCTTCAATGTTCATGCGGTATGGGAGCACATACGAAGTACCTAATACTTGACCACCGGGAAGGATTGTTATAGAAAGTCGGTCTTTTTGGGCATAGTCTCTTATCACGCAGCTGGGTGCATACTTAGACAGTGAATCAAACTGTAAGAACTCTTTTTCTGCGAATACAGAATAGCCTGCATAACTTCCTTTTTTTCCAAAAATGATATGCGTATCTGCACGACGATTAAATTCGTTATCGTCTAATGCAAATTCTGCAGTAGCTCCATATTGTACGGTAATTGGTTCTAACCATCCCGCTGAAAATGCGATTGTTTCATGTGTTTGATTTGAAATGACGAAGGTAATTGGCTTGGAATAGAGATGTGAAGTAAGAGAGCCAAAAACGAGGAGTGACAAGAGTTTTAAGTGCATGGAAGACCTTTCAAAATAATTTTTTTGACAATATTTTTTACTAAATAAACATATTTTATGTCAAATATTTTTATATGTCAATGTTTTTTAAGATGCGCAATGCTCGATTTTTGCACTATGTAATGCTCGATCCCTCACGAAAGTGCTTATGTGCTCGCTGTGAGATATCAATGCGCATCTCGCTCATTTATGAGAGAGTACTTTGCAGACTATTATTCCACCTAAAAGGATGATTATAAAGAGCTTAACGGTAAATAGTCGCTGTAACCAACCTTTAGTGCTATCTTTTGTGCACATTAATTGCCCTAGGGGTACGAGGTTATTACGGGGAGCGAAGCTATTTCTGGCTCGAGAAGCTGTCTGTGGACTTGGATAATATTCTCTTGCTATATTTTCAATAAGTTGTTGAGCTATGATTAATTCGGCGCCTTCTACCTTAATCCTGTATATACCTTGTACATCATGTTTAGCAGCTATTGTTACCATCAAATTATTTTTTTCCGCGTAGTTTTTTATGACAAAACTTGGTGCAGAAGGGGAAGCAGCAAAAAAAAACAATGCATTATCCAAGATGATTACGGAGTAGCTTACTGTGTTTTCGCTGCCAATTTTGATTTGAGATTCCTGTGGTCGATTGAATGACGTATCATTCACCGAAAATTGTCGTGTTTCTTTTGACGGTATTTCGTCATTTAAAGATCCTAACGAAAAAAAGAGTTCATCATCAGTATCGTTTAATACAGAAACGGTAATCTCTTTAGCAAAGAGCGCTGACATAAATGTCGTCAAAAGAAGGACAAATAAAACACGCATGCACATTCCATTTACTGTTTCTAGAAACAATCATTATTGTACGAGTATCATTGTGATTGTCAAATAGAGCGTAAAAGCTGTTTTCTCTTAATTGAGCGGGGAACCAGTTAAGGGGTTTTTAAGGAAAGGCATGGATGGCGGCTTGTGAGGTTTTATTATGTGTGATATCTTATCCTGCGTATATAACAGAAAAACCATTCTTAAAGAGTAGGGTATGTGAAGATTCTTCGGATTCATGTTTTTCTTATTCTGATAATAATGTCATTCTCTCTTGCGGCGGATGATGTGACTGAGTATTGTTGTCTTGCCAAGAAAATAGAATGTGAGCAATGTTGCAGGCCTATGGCTATTTGGGAACAATACCCAGGTCCCAAGTGCCCGTGTCCAGTTCCGAGCGGTCGTTTAGGAAAGCTGCTTGAAAATGCATATGTAAAAGTGCGGCCCTATGGCTACGTAAAATGGGAAGCCTACTGGGACTCTCGTCAACCTCTTGGTATTCGTGAAGAGACGATTCTTTTTTATCCAGCGCCTTGTATGCCGGATATCTTTGGACAAGATATTAACCACCATGGTAAATGGAACATGGATGCGATTGAAACAAGAATAGGTCTAACACTTACAGGGCCACACTGGGACTGCTTTAAAATGGAAGGACTTATTGAGGGAGATTTTCGCGGAACTATTGATCCGGTAGTTGGTGAATTTAGATTGCGCCATGCATTTGGGCGAATCAGTTGGGGTACCGGATCGTTTCTATTTGGAAAGTGGTGGCATCCTCTGTTTATTCTTGAATGTTTTCCTCATACCGTCGGATTTTCTATTGGTGCTCCTGAAGAAACCCAAGCTCTTTCTCCGCAGTTATTATTTACCCAGCGATGGAACTGGTTTGAGTTTATTGCGGCTGCGGCATCACAGCAGGATTATCGCAGTTTTGGGCCTGATGGTTTTAGCAATGTATATATTCGTAATGCGGTTGTTCCTGAATTGTGTGCCGAAGTAAGAGCCTATTTTAATGAAAATGACTTAATTGGGTTTGCTGCAGATTATTTCCGTCTCTGTCCCCGTCTTGTTAGCAATGATGATGTAAAAGTTGATGAGCATATTGATAGTTTTATTGTTGAGGGCTTTGCTGCATTTGTGCACGCCCCCTGGTCATTGCGGTTGAAGGCGATCTGGGCACAAAATGCTAACTATCAGCTTATGATTAGCGGATTTGGTATTCGTTGCGTAAATCCTGTTACTGACTTTCAGACCTACAGTAATACGGCAGCAGTTGCAGCATGGCTCGATTTTACGTTCAATTTTGGATGTGACTATCATGAGCTTGGTCTCTATGTAGGAGGCACAAAAAATCTAGGTTCTCGCCACGCTCTCTATTTAGATCCAGACACTCACCTGCCGATTATTTACGGGTTGTATGGCCAATCACAAAACCTTGATTCTGAACTGAATGTAACGCCGCGGTATGTATTTGAAAAGGACCCTGTAAGACTAGGTCTTGAAATCGATTTTCGTCGCGCATCTTGGGGAACACCTAATCAGTTTGGTCGTGTCGTTAACGCTATCCCGGTTAATCTTGTACGTATAATGTTCGCTCTCTATTTCATGTTTTAAATTAGGCTGCGAACGACTTTTTGCTCTCATTGAACTCTGAAATCTTCGATTAGATCAAAGGCGAATGAGCAGTTTCTTTTTTAAAATACGTCATTATACTGGAAACTAAGTGGTGGTAAAAAAGTTCATTGTATGGTCATCAGAAAAATTCCCAACATAATCAGTTTCATGAAACGCGAAGCGATAGCTCTTATTTTTTGTCTTACCTTATCGTTTCCTGTCGCGTACTCTAAAACGATTACTAAAAGAAACCTGCCCCGTTTTAATAAAGCTTTATTGCGCGTGTCAGAAAAGTCGCCCCTAAAAAAAGAGGTGAGCGAGCCTGCTCGGAAAGTACCAGAAAAGAAAGAACAAGTGCAAAAAAAGAGAATACTCATATTTTCAAGCACGGGTGGAGGCGGTCACACTGCGGTTTCTAAGGGTCTTAAAAGCTATTTAGGAAGCGATTATGATATTATCGTGAGCAATGTCTTCCAAGAAGTCTTAGGGTCTTTGGATACCCTGGGAACTTTATCATTTGGGAGAGTATGGAGTGAAGATTTCTATAATTTTTGCTTGCGAGCACGTTGGACGAATGTTGCGGGTAAGTTTGTCAGTGTTGGTGGCGGATTTATGGCCTGGAGACAAGATGCACTCGAAAGTCGGCTTCTTGAGTATTTTAAGTTTGCTAAGCCAGATCTTATCATTTCAGTCGTTCCTGTTATTAATTGCGCTCTTATTGTTGTTAGCGAGAAGCTTGATATTCCATTTCTGGTACTTACGAATGATCTTGACTCAACAAATTATATCAACAATGTTTCTAAGCCGCAGTATAAAAAGTTTCGATATGCTATTCCCTTTGATGATTCTCTACTTCACAACAAAATTAGCAAAGCAGGTTTTGAGAAAGAGCAGGTCATCGTTACCGGGTTTCCACTCAGGCCAGAATTCTTTAAGCCAAAGGACATAGCTGGACTCAAGAGTGAATTTGAAATACAAGAAGATAAGCCTGTGGTCATGATTCTTATGGGCGGTACCGGGTCTACAGCAAGTTATCGCTATGTGCGAAAACTTATCAAATTAAACAAGCCACTTCATATAATCGTCTGTTTAGGAAGGAATGAACGCTTGAGGAGAAACATAAATAAGATTGTTTTGCCACCATACATCACATTAACGGTACTCGGATTTACTGATCGTATTGCAGATCTCATGGCGGTATCTGATGTCCTTATCACAAAAACTGGCCCGGGTTCTGTATGTGAAGCTCTTGAACTCAATGTACCAATGATTCTCGATCAAACGAGCGATACGTTGTGGTGGGAAGAGCTGAATGTAACTTTTATGGTAAAGCATGGTTTTGCAGAGAGCTTGAAAAACTATAATGATCTTGAGAAAATTTTCCCAAAGTACATTGATGATTCTTCTTATGTGACTAAGGTAAAAAAGAAGATGAAAGAGTTTAAACGTGAATGCTTTGCAAAGAAAATAAAACCCCTCATTGCAGAGATGATTGCCATGAGTCAGAAGAACTCAAAAGATGGTGTCGAAAAAGTCCAAGCATCAAAAAAGAGTGAGGTTGCTCCTGCTGATCCCGTTGCCGCAAAACCTGATGTTATCGCTCCTGTCCCACAATAATATTTCTGATTGACAAGTTTTTATAGAATGTTAGTATTAATTTATACGCAGATTATAGTTAGTAAAGAAAGGATTCTATGCTGAATAAGATAGCAATTTTATTACTTATGACGATGACTTCAACAATAGTGCCTATGGTGATGTCTGATTCTGTAGCACGACAACAAGAGAAGCCTCAACAGGCCCTTATCTGTGATTTAGGCGGTGTTGTTCTTGGACTCAAGACATGGAGCTTAATGGGCGAAAGTTATTTGAGCCATATCGGTATAGCGAATGTTGCCGGCTATGTATTGGGTACATGGAAGTCCCCGAAAAATCTTCAGCACGTGATTTTCGACGTCTTAAATCACGTTGATTTGCAAGAGCCAGCAGGCGTAAGGCGTACACGTACTACATCCGGCGTGGAACTGCCTTATATTTTGTGTGCCTATCAAGCGGGAAAGATTACTAGCGTACAGGCAAGAAGTCTGGCTTTGGCTGCAGTTGATGTATGTAAAACTTTACAAAGGGACGGATACGAAGAAGCTATTGTACGTAAAGCAATTGATGCGATGTTTACGCCCGATATTCAGTGCAGATTGACGTGCGAACTTACTCCCGGCTTTGAAGCTATTAAGCATCTTCTCGCTCAAAAGGATGATCAGGGTAATGAAAAGTTTATTCCGTTTGCATTTAGCAATTGGGACAAGGAATCTATAGTCAAGGCAATACGTAGGTTTCCACATATCTTTAATCTATTTAAGGTGGTATTTATCTCAGGAGAGATCGGAGCTATTAAGCCAAACAGAGCAGCATTTGGGCATGTTCTTGACCGCATAAGCAAGGAATATCGTATAGATTCAAAGAACTGCTATTTCATTGATGATCAAGCCGAAAACTGCGATGCCGCAGTTGAATGTGGATTAGATCGACGAAAGGTAATTCAATATACTGCCCCAGATGCATTATTGCGAGATATTGCTGCTTCTGAGCTTTTAGAACCAGCTCTTATCACCGCTGCGGATAGGCATAGAAATACAGTTCAAGTGGTGGTTAAAGAACCAGATATTGATAGGGAAGCACAATAACCTGCTCAGCAGTAACAGACCTCGCTTCTCAGAACAAAAGAACCCGTCTTGGTGGTCTTTATTAGCGGTGGTCCCATAGCCCATTGACAGCGATTTTTCCACGATTTATACTTTTAGTCGTAGAGTGTATTTTTAAAGGAAGTGCAATATGCTGAAAAGAATTTCGCTAGTTTTTTTGATGACCGTTGGTGGAACGACTTTTGCTGAAACGACGATGGCCTTACCCCTCACTCATGATACCGTTGAACAACTACGACAAATCAGCCCTAAAAAAGCAATTGTTTTTGATTTGGGAGGTGTTATTTTTAATCTCACCAAATTCAGCCTTTTTGGCGAAAGTTATATGAGCCTCATAGGAAGATTAAATATTTTAGGTTACGTAGCACTGGATTGGAAATTCCCAACGAGTTTTCAACATGTTTTTTTCGACGTATTAGATCGCGTTGACTTAGAAGAGCCGCATGGCATAAAAAGAACATGCACTGCATCAGGTGAAAAATTGCCATATGTGATTTGTGCCTATCAAGCAGGCAGAATAACCAGTGAAGAAGGCAGAAAAAAATGTTTAGACGTAGTCGACGCTTTAAGTAAAGCCGAACCGTCTTATTTTGTGAGTAAGCGCGAAGAGGACATGGTACGCAATGCGATTTTAGCGACTTTTACCCCAGATGTGCATTCTAAACTCACATACGTTCTTGATAGCGGCTTGGAACTGCTTAAGCGCGTAATTAACGAAAAAGATGAAAACGGTAATGAAAAATTTATTCCCGTTGCCTTTACCAATTGGGACAAAGAGTCTATAGTTCGTGTAAAAGAACGGTTTCCAGAAATATTTGGTCTCTTTAAACATGTGTTTGTTTCCGGAGAAATCGGGTCCATTAAACCGAATAAATGTGCTTTTGAACATGTTCTCAATTTCCTTCAGGAGCGCTATAGAATTGATCTCAAAAACTGTTATTTTGTAGACGATCAAGCAGAAAATGTTGCTGCTGCTGTTGAGTGTGGACTTCAAAAAGAAAATGCATTTCAGTATAAAAGTGCTTATGCGTTGTCCGAGGAATTTGAAAATCTTAAGCTGCTATCTCCTCTTCCTAAAGGATACGATACGCGTCTCGTAATTGCCTCAGTGGCCCTCGGTGCTGGTTTATGGTATTGGATATATCACACTCCATCATAGTTTTTCATCTTTAGAATTCGTGCCTTAACCTGCTCATGGATATGATGGTTGTGAGGGTTTTTAATGACCTCATCAATCATGATGGCAATTTCACTACATGATTTCTCATGCAATCCCTCCGCCGTTAATGCAAGGGTTCCTAACCGAATTCCGCTGGTAATCCGTGGGGATTCCTGATCAAAAGGGATCATACTTCGGCTTGTAGAGATGCCTGCTTCTTCCAAAGCTTCTTCTGCACCTTTTCCCGTAATGTTTTTATCGCGCAGATCGATCACAAAAAGGTGAGTATCGGTACCGTCTGATACTATCCTATATCCCAATTCCTTAAATGTCTGTACCATACTTTGCGCATTAACCAGTGCCTGTTTTATATAGGTTGTATAAGGCTGTTCTTGTGCAAATTTAAAGCAGATGGCTTTTCCGGCAATTGCATTCATAAAGGGGCCTCCCTGAAGACCGGGAAACACCGCTCTGTCAATGCGCTCTTTATACTTTTCAGTGCACATAATAAATCCGCCACGGGGACCCCGCAATGTTTTATGAGTAGTTGCGGTAACAATATCAGCTATACCTACAGGATTAGGATAGACGCCTGCCACAATTAAACCAGCAGTATGCGCACAGTCGACAAGAAGAACGGCGTGAATGGAATTAGCGATGCGCTTCATTCGTTGTATGTCTATAACACGAGAGTAAGATGATGCTCCCGCAATGAGAAGCCGCGGTTTATGCTCGTGAGCTAATAGTTCAACGTCATCATAATCGATGCGTTCTGTGTCTCGATTAACCGTATAAGAAACTGGTTTGTATATGATCCCAGAAAAGTTCACCCCATGTCCATGCGTGAGATGACCGCCACTTGCCATACTCATGCCCATGATGGTATCTCCCGGTTTTAAAAGAGCAAGAAACACCGCCTCATTCGCATTTGATCCAGAATGGGGCTGCACATTTGCATGCGGGGCATTGAAAAGACTCTTACATCGTTCGATAGCTTCCCGTTCAATGCGATCAACGTACTTACAGCCTGCATAATAGCGCGAGCCAGGATAGCCCTCGGCATATTTATTAGTAAGAGCTGAGCCGAGTGCTTCAAGTACTTCTTGATAGGCATAGTTTTCAGATGCAATGAGAGTTATGCCCTCTTTTTGTCGTACTATCTCACTTTGTATGAGATTGTTTATTGTTGAATCGGTTTGATTGTTCATGGCGTAAAAATTGTGGCATAAAGCAATTGTTATTCGGTTGATGATGAAATACGTAGGCTTCTTTGTGCTTCTTGTTCGCTCAATAGTCTCTGTACAGTCGGATAGGGCAATGCGAGCGTGAGAGGGGTCTCTCCTTTTTTATTTGTCCTATTTAGTAAATCGCCTCGTTTTGCCTGGAGTATTTTATTAATTAATAGTTCAGCAATGTCAGGTTGTTCTGTTAGCAAGCTCAGATGAAGGGGAGTGTTCCATTCGTGATTGGATTCTTCAAGTGAAGCACCCTGCTCAAGCAAAAGCTCCACAGTGCTTTTTTGATGAGCATTAATGGCTGCAAGCAATGGGCATGAGCGAATATTTACAAGTTTTTTTTTGCAAAGATAAGTAACGACATCATTTTTTCCTGCAGATGCAGCCATAAGCAGTTGGATATCTGCTGGAAAAGCGATATCATCTATTTTTATGATTCGCGGCTGTTTTGCCATTGCAGCCTCCAATAGATCCTTGATTTCCTGTGTTTCTGCTAAATCAAGTGCTGTCTTATTGCCAGAGGTTAATGCATAAGGATCGGCACTTCGAGCAAGCAAGATGCGTACTATTTCAGTATGGTCGTTGTAGGCGGCACTATGCAGAGCCGTTCGTGAACCTCGTTGCATTGCTGTATCAACTCGTGCTCCGGCATTGAGTAATAATGTTACAATGTCTGCATGCCCAGCGTGGGTCGCAACGTGGAGTGGCGTTATATTTTCATTGGCCCTCACTTCTGCTTCTGCACCTTTCTCTAGTAAAAACTGTGCCATATCGGTGTAGCCGCCTCCTGCAGCACTATAGAGAGGTGTTCGATTGTCCGTATTACGAATATTGATAAAAGCCCCGAGGTCAACCAATTTTTGAACCAATGTAAGCAACCCATGATATGCTGCTACATGCAAGAGCGTGCCATATTTAGCGGTAACAGGGGCGTTGGGATTGAAACCGGCACCATCGATATCCGTTAGGATTGTTTCAGGATTAATCTTTGAGACAGCAAGATTTTTTTCTGATGCTAATTCCTCGATAAAATCTTTTAGGCGTTCATTTTCGTTTTTGGAAGCGCTTTTATTTTTTTCATTATCTGGCCCATTTGTACACTGTTGAGCAACGCTAATTTCAATGCGCTGTCTTTTGCGTCGAGGGCTTTGGGAGGGACTTACTTGAGCATCCTCAGCAAGTTGTTCTGCAGTTTTACTTTGTTGCATAGCGATAAGATAAGAGCTTGATGCTATAGGGCTAAATAACAAGGCGCACACAACTTTTTTTCTATTCATTGGAGTTCCTAGCGGTACTTTTTCTTCTCTTCTATAGTTGATCGATACCATGTGCCACAAGCGATGGTGTTACTTACTTAAAGCAGTTTTAGTATAGTATATTTTGGCCAGATGATAAGGCCTGAGATTTGTGTGTTCAGGTGCTTGTGATCTTTTGTTAAAGGCATTCTTGTTTTCATCTCTCACTCAATAATGCTTAAATAAATCTTCCAACGTGGTAACACTGCTGATTAGTTCTTGAGAATACATAGTTTTTTTCAACCCATGAGTTGTGATCATAGAGAAAAATATTTGCTTAGTGACTTTAGTATGTTTTCTAAAAAGAGCAATTTTATTTTGTATAACCTCAGCATAGGCTTTATCAATAACAAATGGTTTTTCTGTGTATTTTATTTCAGCTAATGTGAATGAATTATCAAGCCTGTCAATAACCAAATCGATTTGAGCGCCAGACTCAGTCCCTTTTTTGGGGATATAGCGCCATGATCCAAGACGATTGATCCCTTTAATGCCTAATCCTCTAATGATTTGCTGGTAATGCTTTACGCATAATGCTTCAAAAGCATAACCTGCCCATGCGTAGTATGCTGGGAGATGGCTATGTACCGCCCAATAATCATTATCAAAAAAAGAACCTTTATTGTTATCAATCCAATAGGTGTAAAAGAGACAGAATTCATCTATGACTTTATAATATTCTCCAAGTTGTTTGCCCCAGGGCTTATATTCTTTGATAAATCCCGCATCTGATAAATCTCTTAACCGCTTTGATAAATAACCTCCAGCGGCTGAATGTTTTGCTAGCTTCTTTAGCTCAGCCCTGCTCGTACCTTCTCTTTTTTTTGCAAGAATTCTTACTATTTCTAAATAGGGGTCTGCGCCATCAAAAAGTGATTCAAATAGTTTTTGAAATTCCTTATTTAAGGGAGCATTTTTATCAAAAAACAGCATCTGTATGTTTTCTTGAGCACTTCTTTCAGGCCTCACGTAATTTAAATAATAAGGAATTCCGCCAATGGCCATATAAAGCGAAACAATAAGGTCATTATTCAACGATGCACCCTTGGATTGAAGAAAGTCTTTTGTCTCTGCAAGATCAAACGGCAATAAACGCATTTCTATTGTTGTTCTATTGTGAAGCCCACCCTTATGATAAATTATATTGCTTAAAAGCCATGAAGCTGATGACCCGCAGGCAATAAATATAACATGAGGCATCCCAGCCCATTGATTATTCCAATAAAAATCTATTTGTTGCATCAGCCCAGATTTTCTTGTCGCCAGCCAAGGTAACTCATCAAAGAATAAAACGACTTTTTTCTCACTGTTTATAATTTTTTTGGTCAAAAGTTCAAGAGCTTCGCCCCAATGTTTAGGTGCTTGTATCGGGATATCCTGAAAAAATGTATTTGATAAAGCTTTGGCGAAGTTCTCTAATTGAGTTTTCATGTTACCGCTCTGCAAGCCAGTTACATGCAAAAAATGACATGGCTTATATAAAAAAAATTCATGAACCAGAAAAGTTTTGCCGACACGTCTACGTCCATAAATAGTCAAAAATTGCGCTTCGCGGGCATTGTAAGCCTGCTCAAATAATTCTTGTTCTCTTTTTCTTCCAATAATCATATATCCTTAAAACTTTTTACTTATTATAAACCGCCCAAATTTTTTATTCAAGTTAAAAGTGGGCGGCTTATAATAACCTGATCATTTCTAAATTTTTTAATAATTACGTAGGAATCGGTTTATTAATAACTAAAAGGATAATTTTTATAAACCGCCCACTTTATGAGTGAATGCTGAAAAGTAGGCGACTTATACACTCATTATAAACCGCCCACTTTTGAAAGATCGCTGGTAGCCATCTATTTGCTGCCTTACATTGAGTGAATATACTTTTTGTCTCAAAGATATATAAAGATTGAAATTAGAACGTTGATTAGACAATAATATCCAGCATTTTAATGAAAATTCGAAGTTCAACTTCGAATTTTCATTAAAATGCTGATTTAATTGATCTGGTAGATGATAATAATCTTGCAATTTTATAAATTTTTAGATAAGTTTACAATGAACTCTTACAATTGAGGAAATCATGGAGAGACTACGATATCTGGATAAAATAAAATTGCTTTTGCGAATACATCCTCTTTGCGGTATTTTAGGGCCACGACAGGTCGGAAAAACAACTTTGGCAAGAGAGTATGCAAAAAAGTATTTTCCAAATGATGCAGAGTATTTTGATCTTGAAAACCAGCAAGATCTTGCTCGTCTTGAAAATCCATTGACTGTACTCTCAAGCATTAATCAAAGGCTTATTGTCGTAGACGAGATTCAGAGAAGGCCTGAATTATTCCCCACGTTAAGGGTCCTCGTAGATAATACTGAAAAAAAATATACCTTTCTAATCTTAGGGAGCGCTTCAGGAGAATTGCTTCGTCAATGTTCAGAGACTTTGGCCGGACGTATAGGATATATGGAACTTCCACCGTTTTCTCTCTTTGAGGTAAAAAATAGTGATAACCTCTGGTTGCGAGGCGGATTCCCTCGTTCTTATCTTGCAGACACTGATGAAGAAAGCTATTTATGGCGAGAAAATTACATAAATACCTTTTTAACAAATGACATTGCAAATCTTGGGTTTAATATTCCTGCCGCTTCTATGTATCGCTTTTGGCTCATGCTCGTCTATTATCATGGACAGATATTTAATGCAAGCGAGATCGGCAAGTCATTAGGACTTTCAGATCATACTGTTCGTAAATATCTTGATATACTAGCTGGTACATTCATGATACGTATTCTTTTGCCATGGTTTGAGAATATAAAAAAACGACAAATAAAGTCGCCGAAAATTTATTTTCGGGATAGTGGAATTCTTAACAGCCTCCTCAGTCTTCGTGATTTAAGGCAGCTTCAAATCCATCCAAGATTGGGTTCTTTTTGGGAGGGTTTTGCATTAGAAGAAATTATCCGAATTTTTGGCCTTAATGCAGATGAATGTTTTTTTTGGGGTACGCACTCCGATGGTGAACTTGATTTGTTCTTTTTTAAAAATGGTAAACGTTTAGGATTCGAATTCAAATATTCAGATGTTCCTAAAATAACCAAGTCTATGCATATCGCAATCGATTCGCTAAATCTTGATCACTTGGGTATTGTTTACCCAGGATCTCATATCTTTGCCCTCGAAGAGAAAATAAGTGCCTATGGCCTTGATTCCCTTGCAACTGGTGAATTTATGAGGAGCATGAATGACGACCTTGGCATAAAGCTCTAATGATGAAAGGCTTAATGTGGAAAGTTATATATAGATTATCAATATTTCCTTGAAAATTCGAATACGCACTCCGAATTTTCAAGAAGAATTGTGTTTATAGTAGAGTCAGAAGCGGATGATTAGAACTGGACCAATAATTGATTTTTATGAATGGACAATTATACTTATTTTATAGTATGTGATTCACTTATTAAACAAAGGATATTTCGTGGTTTTAGCTGGAGATTTACGCAGAGGGACAAAGATACTGTTTAAGGGAGAACCCTATACGGTACTTGAGTTTCAGCTGGTAAAGCCTGGTAAGGGCGGCACCTACATGCGTACCAAAATGAAAAACTTAATGACTGGTCTTACGCATGAAGAGACATTTCGAGCCGATGAAAAGCTCGGATCACCTGATCTTCAATATAGAGATATGCTTTACGTTTATGCGCATGATGGGCTCTATGAATTTCTTGACCAAGAGACCTATGATCAAGTGGCATTTGATGAAAATCAGGTAAGCGATGTGAAAGATTTCTTGAAAGAGCAGACAGTATATACGGTACTTTACTTCAATGGAAAGCCGATTGCCGTCAATGCGCCACTCTTTATGGAACTTGCAGTCAAAGAAACCCCTCCTGGAGTCAAAGGCGATACTGCACAAGGAGGCGGTACTAAGCCTGCAACCCTTGAGACAGGACTCGTTCTCCAGGTACCCTTATTTGTTAATGAGGGTGATATTATCAAGGTAGATACACGCGAGTCAAAATATATTGAGCGGATGAAGAAGTAAATGTGCATGGAAGACGAAATGGGCTCTTTGGAGGTTCAGACTGATACCATTTCTGATAAGCTGACGCAGACCGAACAGCGCTCATTGATTTTCCATCTTCTTTATGCCCTTGATGCATTCGATTATGATGTTTCTCTTGAATCTATTGCCGACAATTTTTCTTCATTTGGTTTTATCATTCCTCGAGACAGTCTCGTCTTTCAGCGAGCTGCTGCTATAGCGAATGATAGAGATGAGCTCGATACGCTTATTATGCCGCTTATAGAAAATTGGCGTCTTGAACGCCTTGGTGTCCCTACCAAACTCATATTGCGGCTTGCCCTCTGGGAATTCATCCATACTGATACAGATCGTGTCGTTATTATTAATGAGGCGGTTGAGCTTGCTAAGTGCTTTGCCGAAAAAGATGCCTTTAAATTTATTAATGGCGTACTTGATGAGTACGTAAAACAACACGCTGAAAAATAATCGAGGCACCTTATCGGTGCCTCTTTCTATTTAAAGATCTGGAAAGAAGAATGAAACTTCCTTTTTCGCCGTTTCTGGAGCATCTGACCCGTGTACCGCATTCTGTCCGATATGAGTGCCGAACATTTTGCGCATGGTCCCGAAAGCAGCCTTAGCAGGATCGGTTACTCCCATGAGCTCACGCCACCCTAGGATTGCATTGTCCCGTTCAAGAGCCATCACAATCACTGGTCCCACAAGCATGCCTTCTACAAGTTCATTGTAGAAAGGACGCTCCTTATGGACTTCATAAAATGCTTCAGCTTGTTTGCGGGTAAGCTGCAATTTGTTCATGCGGATGATTGAAAACTTATTGAGCTCAATAAGGGTAATGATCATACCACTATTGCCATGCTCTATCGCATCAGGCTTGATAATGGCAAGTGTTCTTTCGACCATGGACACTCCTTAAGCAGATTCTTCAGGATTTTGATCATCTTCATCAGTCTGACGTGCTGCGTGCTTTTCAAGCTCGATCTGCAACTGAGATTTTTGCTTAGGAGCTGTTGGCGCCTCAGCTTTTTTCTCTTTGCGCATAGGAGGTCTTTCTTTCTTGGCTTTTTCTTTTGCTTGGGCAGCCTTCATCTCTTCCTCGGTTCTCAAGCTCAGTCCAATGCGATGCTCTTCAGGGCTCACCTTGATAACTTTAAAGAGTGCTTTTTGACCGACTTTGAGAATGTCTTCTACCTTCTCAGCATTACCGCCAAGTTCAGAGACGTGTACTAGCCCTTCAATACCGCTTGGCAGTTTAACAAATGCGCCAAAGTTGGCCACTTTGCTTACTTCACCTTCGACGGATGATCCTACAGGATACTGATTTGCTATTTCTTCCCACGGATTAGGCGTTAGCTGCTTAATACCGAGTGAAATTTTTTGCGTTTGTTTGTTGATACCGGTGATGACCGCTTCAACCACATCGCCTTTTTTGTACTTATCGGCGGGATGCTCAATATGCTCAGTCCACGAGAAATCAGAAATGTGTACTAAGCCGTCAATTCCCGGGGCAAGTTGTATGAAAATCCCAAATTCAGCAACATTGGTAATTTTACCCTTGATCTTTTGGCCAACTTCATACTGTTCGCTAATTGCTTCCCAAGGGTTTTTCTCGAGCTGCTTAACACTTAAGGACATGCGGCGATTTTCTTTATCAAGCGACACGACGAGTGCCTCAACAGTATCACCCACCTTAAAATGCTTATGAAGATCATTGATCCTCTCAGTCCATGAGACTTCTGAGATATGCACGAGACCTTCTATGCCTGGTTGTACTTCTATAAAGAGGCCGTAGTCAGCGATGCTGGAAATAACGCCTTTGACTCGTGATCCAACTTGAATCGATGGATCGATAGCATCCCATGGGTTTTCTGCAAGCTGTTTCATACCTAGAGAGATCTTTTCATTGGCTTTATCAAAGGAAAGGACCTTGACGGTAACCGTTTCACCGATTTTTACAAGTTCACTTGGGTGAGCAATACGCCCCCAGGTCATATCGGTGATATGCAGAAGGCCATCAACACCGCCAATGTCGATAAAGACGCCATACTTGGTAATATTCTTTACTGTTCCCTGGATAATGGATCCCACATGGAGCGTATCAAGAATCTTCTTGCGGCTTTCAGAACGTTGTTCATTTAAGAATTTACGACGGGAAATGATAACATTTCCTCTCTTTTGATTTACTTTAATAATATTTGCAGTAATAGTTTGGCCTACAAATTGATCAAAGTCAGCTACACGCTGAGTATCGACTTGCGATCCTGGAAGGAAAGCAGGAATGCCAATATCGACACTCAAGCCGCCCTTGACTTTATGAGTTACTGTTCCTTCAACAGGCTTATTTTCTTCATAAAGCTTCATGATAGAATCCCATGCCTTCATAGCTTTCGCTTTTTCATAGGAAAGCATGACATTACCATGCATATTTTCTAATTCATCAAGAATTACTTCGATTTCTGAACCGGGAACTAATTTTTTAAGTTCATGTTCTGTAAATTCATAGAGAGGAATCTGGCCGTCGGATTTATAGTCTATATCTACTAGGACGCCATCTGGTCCTACATTAAGGACTTTCCCTTTTACTATTGACCCTGGCTTAAATTTACTAAGCATTCCTTCATAAAGAGATGAAAGCTCACTTTTTTGTTCTTCATTTAAACCAAGTTCTTCTTCATCTGCAAAACGGCGTGCAGAACGGAATTGTTGAGGTCTTATCAACTCTTTTGACATTCAAGTGCTCCTAAAGCTGGATACGAACAAAGTTCGTGTAAAACGTTAGATGGTTAAACATATACAAAACTACACTTACTCTATCAAAAAATAGGCCATCTGGCAAGGTTCTTCGATTGAAAACGTTTTTTGAAATTCCCGTTTATTCTTTTAGTCGTCCGCGCGTGATGCGTCTGTACGAGCAAGTTTACTTAACGCCGCTATCCGGTCACTTGTCGTTGGATAGTAGCTAAAATAGTTAAGGAGCGGTAAGTTCCAGATGAAATGCTCGAGTTGGTTTGAGTAAGGAACACACTGACCTGGCAAGCAACTTTTCGCGTAACTTATAAAGTCGTTTCCATGTAAGCGGGCAACGGTAATGTCATACGGAGCGATCGAGCATTTTCTTCTGAATCGCTCAGTCCAGGTGGGTGCGAGCGCCTTAATCCCTTCAATGACAGCAAAATTAAGGCCTTCAAAGAAAGGGACCATTGAGTAGATTTTGCCCATATTTGTTTCAGTGGCAAATGCTTTATACTGCTTCAAATACTTTACGCCGCCAAGTGCACAATCAAGTTTTTGGGCAACCTCGGTATCAGCTTCCTGCTCGATTGAGCGAGAAAGGTAGGCAATGAAGAGCTTAGCACATGCATGTAATGCAAGATTCTTGAGTGAATCTGTGAGATCTGTTTTAAGGGTCTCCATAAATGACGGTCTATTTTCAGGGCCGTCTAAACGCCTGCTATTTCGGAAACGTCTTATGAGGCCCGATGAGGTAAAACTCGCCATAAGTTCTTTTTCTTCATCCGTTTCTTTTGCTTCAAAGTAGATATCGCAAATATAAGGCAGAAGATATTTATATAAAAAGTAGTCTTTATTAGTCATTTGATAGAGAGCTCTGCCCACTGCAAATCTTTGCACTTCTTCGGGAAGTTTTCTTAAGGTTCTTGTATTAATAATGAGATAGTTAAGAAACGGGATGGCAACGGTATTATACCTACCTAACAAGTATTCACCAAAATCATTAAATTTACGTACTGCTGATAACTGTTCACCAGGAGCAATTTTTTTCAGAAGGTCATCTACGTAAGCGCAGGTTTCTACCGATGTATCCGAAGTGGCTAACGGAAAAGTTAAGCAGGTACCGATGAATTTCTTAAAGACACCCGTCGTTGGGGGTGTTTGTGCGTTGATCAGTGATGAAAACAACACAAGGTAAATAAATAGCAGTCGTTTCACAAGAATACCTCCGTTCATAATTCAGATACTTTTTAAGTGTAATAAAATTCCTCAAAATAAAAAATGCTCTTCTAATTCTGGCAAAACATGGTGAGTAATTTCCTTTTTACCCTCATCTATTCGAATAGAGGCGGACATTTTATTTTTGCAACTATACATCGCAATAGAAAGGAGTATTACCGTCAACTCGATATTGCATCTAAAGGAGCCATGAACATAACTCCATGGGTCGGATATTTTGTGAAGATATATGATGCCGTTTTAGATGCTAAAAGACAGATTGTCTCGATACTCGAGAAATCCACTTTTTAAATTTTATGGCCTGAACTACCTGGCAGCCAAAGAATATCGAATGAACGTAAGATCGGCTTTTAAAGAAAGAATTAAAGCTTAAAAATATATTCTATTGCACCCTGTTCTAAATGAGAGAGATCGTATCAAGTTTGGGTGCTTTTAGTTGGATTGAAGAAGAGGAAGGTTACCAAAAAAGTCCTTTATAAATTGAGCCGGCTCATAATTTTTCCTCAATGTATTTTTTATTACATGTGAAAATCGCGACATTTTAATGAAAAAGAAAGACCGTTGATTTGAATTATAGCCCATTTGTCTTGCAAGAATCTTGCGCGAAATTTGACATTTGAGTGTCGCAAATCTGTCGCGAAAATGTCGCGAATGTGTCGCGAAAGAATGGCGCGATTTTCATGAGTTGTTTAATTCTCGCTTCTGAGCCCGGGTTTTTCGTGTTCTGAATGAAGGGTCTGCTTCAATGTAAAAAGATCATACTTGCTGATTTCAAGCAATTTGGTGCGGGACTTTAATGAGAACGTATCCTGTCGGAATCTTATGTGAAAATGTCACGATTTTTTTGCGTGCATCTCACGCGAATCTTACGCGAATCTTGCGCAATCTTGCGCGATTATTTATCAGGTGATTTAATAGGCAGAATCCAAAAAATGGTTTTACCTTTGTCTTCTAAATTATACGTTTGTCTTGCAAGAACCAGTGCGAGCTTTGGAATGCTAACAAGTGAACCTGTAGCACAAAATGCCGCGCAAATGTAGATCAAGACGCGCAAATTGCGCCAATTCTCAGTCAATTATCACTGAATGTCGCGCGGAACGCAGACATTGGTACCGAGATCTGAAGTGGCATTCAGACGAGGTTTGCGTCACCTTGAATTGTATTAAAGCTTAAAATGTTTATAAATTATCTTACTTTTGATATACTATATTTATCTTAATATAAGGTTAGATTATGAAAGCTAAGCAAACAGTTGAAAAAGTTGTTAATGAAGCAAGGGACAAATTAATTGAGCTTTATAATCCCTTAGCTATATATCTTTTTGGATCATACGCTTGGGGTCACCCTGACGAGTTTAGTGATTTAGATTTTCTCATTGTTGTTGAAAAAACAGAAAATCGTTATCAAGACTTAGTGGCGGGACACAAAGCTTTAGTGCTGCTTGATCTACCTAAGGATATTTTGCTTCTTACAAAAGCTGAATTTGAACAAGACGCTGAAGATATCTCTAGCATCCCTTATAAAGTAAAGAAAAAAGGCAAACAGATTTATGCAAAAGCCTAAAGAATGGATCTCGGTGGCTGAAACTGATCTTATTGCAGCTAAAAAACTCATCACCCCACCCGAAATTCTCATTCCTCATGCATTATTTCTAACTCAACAGTCGGTAGAAAAATCTCTTAAAGCATTTCTGTTTTTTCATAAAAAAGATCCAGGAAAAATTCATGATCTTGCCAATTTAGTAAAGCAGTGTATGGCAATAGATTCGGATTTTTTTCAGTTTTTAGAACATGCAACTCATCTTAACCCTTATATTCAAGGTACTCGCTATCCAGACTCTCATCTTTTAATTCCTCATCTTTCAGTTGCTGAATATAGCATTAAATGTGCGCAAGAAATATTAGATGCTGTTAAAGACAAAATATTGTAATGGCTTTGCCACCGTATAAGGTTTAATTTTCACAGATATTTCTGATAAGTTTGATTACATCAATAAACGCAGAGAGTTTTGTGAATGGCTTTTGTACACTATTTGTGCTTTGATACGCTATTTGTTGATTCAACGTGAGTTTATTGGTTAATGAGTCTTAATGTAATTTATGCACTGTCAACGCAATTTAATTTATGCACTAGATAGAGACTTAAATGCCGATATATTAACGCTACGGAACTGCGCTAGCTGGCATTAGAAAAAAGAAACCTTTATCGCTGGGAGCATCAATTTTTTTTAGGTCTCTATTTAGGTACTTATTAATTAACTGCTCGACATTATTCACTATTTCTGGATCTCTTGAGGTCCATAGGCCGCAGGTATAAAACAATGATTAAGTAACCAAAACTTGCTAGGTGGAAAAATAAGATCAATCGGTGTGCTGCCCTTATTATTCTTAAGAGAAGCAAGCTGAGGCAAAATTCTAAGAATAAGCCTAATGATCAGCTTAGCTTTTTCAGCATCTTCATCCAATGTTCTTAAATCATTGCTTTTTCCCACGAGCCTAAGGACCGCATAATGTAGTGGAGTATTTCCATGAGCATCTGTAATTTTAAATGGTAATCTCCGTGCTAACTGTTTGATCTGTTCAAAGTCACATTGGTCTATTGCGGCGAAAAGAGCGGTTTTATCTTTAGGGAAATTATTTATTACCGAAATGATATGTGGCTTGCCCTCACTCAAGTCGCATTGGTGCTTGTTATACAATCTTCGATAATCAGCCCCACACGCTAAAAATGCTTTGACTATTAGACTTTCTTTATCACGATGTGCAGGTGTAGATATTAGCCAAAGAACGATATTTCCAAGGAGTTCAGAAAATGGGGTATCCGACATATCTTCTCGTGAATGGTTCGGATTTGCACCAGCATTCAATAGTATCTCAGAATATGCGCACGCATAGTCAAAGTGAATACCATTATCGCTAATATCTGAATAAAAAAAAGCCATATACAATGGGGTGTAGTGTTCTGAGTCGCAAAAGTTAACATCATATCCCGCTTTTATCAGAAGTCTCAGTTTTTCTATGCCCTGCAAACGAGAGAAACGCATACCAGCAAGATCTGCAAGACATGATCCTGGGAATTTTGCTCCTTGTTCAATGAAATATGCCAGGGTGGGGGCAGTGCCGTAAGTAAGTACTTGGTCAGCTAAACGGACATTTCCTATATTTGCTGTTACAGGAGCTGTACCTTTGAGAACTTTTTCTAAAAGGGGAAGGGCACCCTTTTCTAAAGGAGGTAATGGCTCCTCATCTGTTTCTGAAAAACGTGTAAATAAGCCAGATAATGTGGTCTGAAGAGGCAGATGAATAAATCCTAGAGTATTTTCTGGTTTTTCACCGTTACGTCTAGTGAGCTTATAAATGGCCTGCACTGAGGAGCTTAACCACGTCATAGGTGCAAAAAGGGAGCTAGTTGTACTCTCTTCTCGTTTCAGGTCCTCTGGTTGCATTGCTAGAGCACAATCATAAAGAGTAACGCTCAAAACTAAACTAATGGCCAGGTATTTAAAAGAAGATTGATTTCTTGAAAAGAATATCATAATCATGGTGACCTCGAAAGCAAATCAAGCTTAGCCCAAGTCTAAGAAAATCGAGCAAAATTGCCAAATAAATTTTTAGACTGGACAAGTCTAAATATATTAAATGTGAATCAGAAGTCATTCTTAAAAGAATTTGCTTTTAACCCGTAAAGTCAACTCTCGATTGTATCTTAAAAAATTATAGATTAATCTCTGCCATTTAATTATTTCAAATACGAAATGCATTTAATTTAAAATGTGCTTGATTTTTAATTAGATAAATCGTATACTAAAAAAATAATTGTAGTAAGAAATAACGTAGCAAGGGATAACATGATTCATAAAGTGCTTTTTGCCTTAATAGGCATTAACTTCTTTTTTGTATCACATGCGATGCAAAGAGAAGTGAGATTTGCGGATAGTGCCGCACAATCTCAAACCGAATTTCAGGCGGCTACTCAGTCGCAGCAATACGTGCCTGCAGCCCAATCCTCACAACAAAATGAAGAGCCAATAACAATCTTTGTTGAAAATTTGACGCCAGACCAAATTTTAGTTCACTGGAAGAGGAATAATCAAGAAGATTCCAGGTCTTTAGTAAAAAGCCACAGCAAAAATATCGGAAATCTCCAGACTCTACAGGAGCTTGATATTAGTCCTTACGGGCTGATCAAAGGATTATTAGGGGCTGAGGCCCTAACATTAGGATACCGGAAACCTGAAAATTTGGTAAGTCGCATCCATAGCGAGATAGATAGGATCCGCCGCGAGCACGGAAAAATAAATACTTTTACCGTCATCGTTGAGTTATGGAATACTCAGTGGTGGAATAGTCATCTCGGGCGTGTCTTACCGTACGTATTCACGGTAAAGAGAGGTATGCCGAGCAAACCTCTAACATTTCTCTGGGATGCCTTTCCACGAGTCAAGGAAATTATCGCAGCGAATCCAATTGAAGACACAATTCCTGGCGAAGATCCATCAATTACGGCAAGGAAAATTGCAAACAATAACAGAAGTATTTTAACAATACTGAGCAGCGTAAAACCACGCTATTTTTTGGATCTTCCAGAGGGTACAATTAATGATCATAAAATTGAACGCGCTTATCGTACTTTGGTTGAAGAATGGAGATTAGAAGCTCATGGCGGTGACGACCAGATGCAAGCATTAGTGCATGACGTCTTCAGATTTATAAATTGCGCTTACGATTGTTTGCAATGGGGCAGAAGAACAAATCGGAATAGATTGCGAGCCCTGATCTTGGCTGAAGTTTTAACTCCCTGTTTCTATGATATAAAACATAAAGATGAAGGAAGTAGGTTGTCAAAATCCGCACCTGGCAAATCTTGATCTTGAGCCTAGATTTGCTTACATGAAATCAGATGGTTCTTTAGTATCTGCAAAGATTTTACCATCAAGAATCTATCTTGATAAACACTCGGCTCAAATTTATCAATTTCTGAGCCGAATAGGTATTGATGTCCAGGTTGATTTAAGATTCAGTGGTGAGCATTGCGAGGACGCTTTCACATCTTGCTTCATGCATCTTTCGTAATTTTTGTCGCGATTTGTCTCGATTTGTCTCGATTTGTCGCGATACTGTTGTAAATTTTAAATAATTGACGATTTATTAGTAAGAATGAGAAGAGTTGCTCTGGCTCTATCTTCCGAATAGCCATTCGGCTCAAATTATTCAATTTTTGAACTGAATGGTACTCCTGTCCGCATTGATTTAAGATTACGGAGGTATTCTTTGACGCTTGACTTAAGGCTATTAAAAACTGAAAAAATAATTGTCACTAAGTCGCAAAAGAATTTGTCGCACGTGTATCGTGCGCGAATCTTGCCCGAATCTTGCGCGATCTTGCGCGATCTTGCGCGATCTTGCGCGATCAATTGTCATATGGTTTTGTAAGCATCCACACGATAGTTCTGGCTTTGCCTTCTGATTTAACAAGACCCATTTCTTTTAACTTCGTGATCTCCCATTGTAAAGTTCTTGAAGGTAAATCTAATTTGATATTGTCTGTAAGTTGTTTACGGTTTAGAGGGCCTTGCCGTAAGGCTTCCAGAATCTTTTTTTGCCGGTCAGATAAATGCAATAAGTCATGATGTGGTTCTTTGGTAATTACTGTAAGCATTGGCTCTTTAAGTGGTAACGTCACTGAAAAACCGCCACCGACCTCTTCGAATTTAGGAAGAGGGTTTCCTGCTTCTTTGCAATATTGAATCATATCGAGAGTTCCGCGACCCCATTTTTCAATTTTGCCACATGCATAAAAGACATGTGCAATCTTTGGATTTGCAGGTCTCGAGACATGTTCTTTTGAAAGTTCTGTTACCTGGATACCCAAAGGTAAACTGCCGGTATTAGAGACATTTACCCGATCATCATATATTGCAATTGCTATTGAACCTCCACCATGGCTATAGTCACGATGAATTAAGGCATTGATAACTGCTTCTCTCAGAACGTTATATGGAATGGCGGGTGTTTCGACGCGATTCGGATTTCCATCTTCAATGCGAGCAGCGACCGGTAACGAGAAATGTAAAAAATCTAGTGCTTTCTCATATAAATCAAAGGCATTGCCTATATACATTTTATGATTTAAAAATTCCCTCTTATCCGTTCCTTTAAAGCGAGCAACTTTTATATGTGACTGAAAAAATTGCTTCTCTTCCTTTTTGCAAAAAAGAATTACCGCAGCATTAGTAAGCTTATCATCCACTATCAAATCTAATTTTTTAAGAATGTCTGGAATGCTGTTTTTGGCGGCAGATGCAGGTAGCCTCTTTTCATGAATTCCCATTTGGACAACTTCGCGTATTCTATTTGTGTCAAGATCACTAATTTTGCATGTGCTAGGCAATCCTTCCCAGACTTCTGGGTGATGTTTATTGTAGAGATAGAAGTATTCTGCATGATTCATGCGCCTCAGTGGTGGATTGTTTACGGATAAATGCTCGCCCATCGTAGGTGTATGGCTGCTTTTCTCCTGGATTTACGATAAATAGAATTGCCTTTTTATCGGTCGAAACAGGCACATAAAATACATCAATTTTTGCATGAGGTTCTATTTTGCTTAATTCTAGGCCGATGTCTTTAAGAGTATTATCGCTGACAGTTTGACCCGCGATTGAGCCATCGTCTTTAACGCCAAAAATGATAGCGCCGCCTCTAGAGCTATTTAAAAATGCGCATGCTGTTTGCATTCCCGCAGTTAGGCTGCTGTTGAATTTTTGAATTCTAATGTTTCTGATTCGCCTTTTTTAACGCGTGATTTTAGCTGAGTTAAGTTCATAAATAACCCTACATGATGTTTACTACATAAATCTAAATTATCTATAAGTTTAAGGCCTTTTTCGTTTTTTTGCCCTCGCGATCGGTCTTTAATAAGCACTATTTCTCTATCTAATAGTAATTAGCGTTCTTTGAGTTATTTCAAATCTGAAAATATCCATAAGAACCTGCTTTTAGTATTAGCTTTTCATTTAAGATATCACTTTCGATAGTACTATAGCCGATCTTAATTACTCGTGCAAGTATTTTAATGGAGTGTTTGCTTGTTTCAGATGAATTAAAGCTTTTCTAAATCTCTAAGGACAAATTCTTTGCAAAGCAGTGAGTTTACGGTATACTTTATGTCGTGCGTACAGCCTCTAGCGTTTTTAAGGGTTTCAAAAGGCTGCGCCTAATCATAATTTAATAATATTTCGCGTAGTAAACTCTTGCGTAGACTGAAATAGAGCCTGTAACACGATAAGTGAGCATGAATACTTTTAAAGAATTACCGATTACTCTTCCCTTACATAAAACACTTGATGAACTAGGATTTGTGGAGCCGACTGAGATACAGAAAAAAGCGATACCGCTTTTGCTCAGTCACTCAAAAGTCGATTTTCACGGTCAGGCCCAAACGGGTACCGGAAAAACGTTAGCATTTGGGATCCCTTTGCTTCATCGCATTATAAAAGAAAAACGATCTCCTCAAGCACTTATTGTTGCTCCAACACGAGAACTTGCTTTGCAAATCAAGGATAGTATTCTGCCGTTAGCACGCGTTCTCGATATTCGATTGGAAGCGATCTATGGTGGTGTTTCGATGGATGATCAGACAGCAGCGTTGCGAAGAGGATGCCACGTTGTTGTAGGAACGCCAGGTCGTCTTAATGATCACCTCCGGCGTAAGACACTTCAGATTCAAGGTGTGCAAACGCTCGTCCTTGATGAAGCTGATATTATGCTTGATATGGGCTTTAAAGATGAAGTAGATGAAATTTTAAGGTATGTACCTAAAGAGCGAGAAATCTGGTTATTTTCTGCGACTATAAAGTCGGGTATCGCAGACATTATGCGAACGCATATGCGCGATCCACTTTCCGTTCGAGTTAGCAAAAAGCAGGTAGCTACCGCGCAAACAAAGCAATATTTTTGTGTAGTGCCTTCCCGATCGCGTATGCCAGCTTTGTGCCGCTTTATCGAAAGTGCACCTGATTTTTATGGTTTCATCTTTTGTCAGACTAAAATTCTTACCAGCGATGTAGCAGAGCAACTCATTAAGCGGGGATATAATGTGGGAGCACTCCATGGCGATATGAGCCAAGTGCAGCGTAACCTCGTTATTAAGAAATTTAAAAATAAAGAGCTTTCCATCCTTGTAGCAACGGACGTTGCTGCACGTGGTATTGATATTGCAAACCTTTCTCATGTTATTAACTTTTCTCTTCCTGAAGATCATGAAAGTTATATTCATCGGATTGGAAGAACAGGACGTGCAGGTAAGGAGGGCATTGCAATTACGCTCATTACTAAGTCCGAACTGCGTCTTTTGCAGTATGTGCAACGTAAGTTTAGTGTGACGATCGATCCGATTGATGTCCCATCGCGAGATATCATAGTAAAAGCTCGTTTAGAGGAAGCATCACGTTACATAGCGCAAATGACTGAGCATGTTATCGACGCGAAGATGTATGACCCTGCGCTCATATCGTTTATTGATAAGCTCTCTCAACCTGAGCACAAAATACTTCTTTTAAAAATGCTTCATGACAAGTTCTTAAGTTCACTCGATGCAGATGATGTAAGTTTTACACCATCTCACAAGGTTATTATGCCAGATGCATTGCAGGAGATATTTATTAATGTTGGCTCAGACGATGGCGTCACACGAGATGATGTTATTAAGTTTCTTACGAAAACAGGATGTGTCACCTATGATCAGATCCAAAAAGTTCGTGTTATTAAACGACGTACTTTTATTCAACTTCCCGGTGAATGTACTGGTCCTCTGATTAATGCCACGCGCGGCAGCTTTTTAGGTGGACGCAGAGCGCGTATTAGCATTCTGACTGAAGAGCAGTCACGTCCTCAAAGACCACCGCACTTTTCCCGCTATTCTAGCTAGTCTCACTTCTTTACTGCAATTGTAGTTTTATACTAGAGTAGCAGATAAGGAGAGAGTATGATTATTCTTACTGACCAAGTTTACTGGTACATGCCAAAACGACCCGTTGTGCAGCTTAAAGAGGATGCCGAGGCCGATATTGTTATTATTGGCGGTGGTATGGCGGGTCTCTCTGCTGCGGTTAAATTCAAGGAAAAGGGCTATTCGGTCATTGTTCTTGAGAAAAATTTTTGTGGAGCTGGTGCGAGTGGCAAAAGTTCCGGATTTATAACTCCTGATTCAGAGTTTTCATTGCACTCGCTCATTAAACGGTATGGAGAAAACGAAGCACGCAAGCTATGGGAGTTTGTCAAAGCTGGTGTAGAGGCTATACGACATAATATTATTGCTTATGATATTGATTGTGATTTTCAGGTGCAAGATACCGTTGTTGTAGCAACAAGTGAAAAAGGCCTGTCGGAAAATGAGGCAGAACATCATGCTCGACTGAGTCTTGGCTATGAAAGTAGTTTCTATACACGACAAGATCTAAATGCAGTTGTAAACTCCGAAGGCTATTTTGGGGGCATTCGTTATGGAGGCACTTTTGGTATTAACGGCTATCGCTATCTGCAATCACTTAAAACTGCGCTCATGGAGCAAGGAGTTAAAATCTGTGAGGAAACTCCGGCAATAGCGATTGAGCCTCACAAGGTCAAAACTCCTTATGGTGTTGTGAAGGCAGGAACCATTGTTCTCTGTGCTGATCGGTGGATACCTGATTTTAATAAGCTGGTCTATGATATCTACCATGTGCAAACTTTTTTAATTATGTCAGCACCATTAACTGACAAGGAAGTACTTGCTATTTTCCCCGATAAACCGTTAATGGCGTGGGATACTGATTTAATTTATAAGTATTGGCGTATAGCTGAGGATAATCGCCTTTTAATTGGAGGATCAACGATCTTGGGTACGTATAGTCCATGGGCACAGCATGATAATTATGCGATGGCGTATCGCTTAGGCGCTTATTTTAATGACAAGTATCCTCAGGTGCGACCAGTATTTGAATATATGTGGCCAGGTCTTATTGGAGTAAGCAAGGATATTATGCCTCTTGCAGGACGGGATGAACATGATTCGAATTTGTATTATATAGGTGGTGCCGCGGGGTTGCCTTGGGCTGCTGCTCTTGGCGGCTACGCAGCGGATGTCATTGCAGAAAATCGATCAGATTTAGATGGGTATTTTTCTCCGTATCGTCACTTTACATTTGGACCTACTACCCAAAAGATATTGGGAAGGCCTCTTACATTCGCTCTTTCACATCTGACAAGCCTGGAGAGCTTTTAAACCATCATAGGCTATTTGGCTCTAATGTTCCACAGAGCACATTGCTCCATTATATCAGTTCGAGAAGAAGTTATGCTCAATATATTGATATTTCAATAAGAATTAATTTATAATAAAATAAATTGTATTCTGTTATGGCAAAGCAATGGGAATTTATCACGAAGAATCTAATCTCTTGGCGATGCGCTTTTTTCAATAGCCAGTATTGGAGAACTAATATAATAAACAAAATAAAGAGAATTACAATGAAAAAAATCGGTTATGCTCTTTTAGCGATAGTTTTTTTTCTTGCTCACAATCTAAGTCAAATATGGGCACGCAGATTAATCTAATGTTAGGTGCGAAGTTCGCTGTATGCCCAAGTTGGTGGTGAATATGATAGCCTGGATGAAGCTAAAAAAGCTTGTGGTGACAATGCCATTGAGAGTCAAAGAGCCCTGGAATGCGCGATGCGACCAGGTGAAACAAAATGCCCTTGTTTAAGATTGGGTTAAGTTAAGCAACGAACTTGATGTGAAGAGTCTGTGCTTTTATTAGGCGACTTTTTAATACTGAGGTTGAAACATATCATTGGTCTGTTTTTCTGCACGATGATGAGTACATGAATCAATTCAGCTTGCTATAAATTGGCAAAGACCCACTATCGATGGAATTGCTCCTCAGGAACGAGTGAAACAAAATATAATATGGTTTTAAAATAAGGAGAATTAATATGAAGAATTTGCATTATGCAGTTTTAATCGTTGCTCTTTTTTCATGGTCATACAGTCGAGCAGAAGGGATTTCACAAAAAAAGTTTCTCGAACAGCCCACTGTAACGCCACCGACAACGCCTTGTTTTCAATGCCCTAATCGCACTGAATACGGATCACTCGCAGATGCAAAAAAAGCTTGTGGTGATCAAGCAGTCCAGGGAGAGAGAGTTACGCCATGCCCCTATGCGAACTGTGTTTGTGTGACAAAATATACTCTCGGATGAAATAAGGAGAATTTAATGCTGAATCTTAGTTATGCGCTATTAGCGGTTGTTTTACTTGCCTCCTCACTGTATCAAGCTTAGTTCCAGGGCAAACTGTGTGCGGTATGTCCTCACGGTGGTACCTATTCCACATTAGATCAAGCTAAAAAAGCTTGTGGTGACAAAGCTGCTGCCGGTATCATACAGATGAAGGAAGGATATCTTGCTTGTCAGCCGAATAAGAGTTAAAAGAAAACTCGCCTCTAGGCTGAACCCCATTTTTTGTAGCAATTTTGAACAATTGTATTAGCTTATTGGACAGTTCACACAAATAACACATAAACAAAATAAGGAGAATTATTATGAAGAATCTTAGTTATGCTCTCTTAGCAGTTATTTTATTTTCATACTCACAATCACAATCTCAAGGAGAACCTTGTGCATTGTGCCCTGATGGCACTGTCTTTAGAAGCTCTGATGCTGCAGAAGAAGTTTGTTCAGGCAAAGTAATTCAAGGTAAAAGACAAGAAAATGGGAATTGTGAGCCGGTTACTTTAACAGAAGAATAAAGACTAGACTCGAATTTTTGCAATTTCTGTTTCGTAAGTCAAGATAGTGCGAATTCGCTGAGATGACCTGCTCGGTATTTGTATCAGCAGGTAGTGCCGGGTTTTCTGAACCACAGTTCTTTGAGCGGAAGATGTCATTGAATAAAATCAGTTGATTGAGATGGGTATTTTTTCTCACCCTTGTCACTTTTGATTTAGATTACTGACAAAAAGATACGATGAAATTCAGTTAGCTTTGCTCTCTTACATGTAATGAGTTTAAAGAGCTTTTAACGCATCATAGACAATTTGGCTCCAACGCTCCATATGTGTATAATAAGGTGCGCACTCTTCTAAGGTACTAAGAGCTCCACTATGTAATTCCGAACGTATAGTAATTGTTGGAGAATTTCCTTCAAGAAGAAGAACGTACCCCAGATGGACCTCTCCTACTGGATTGGTATCATCATTGAGAACACCCAAAGAGGTTACATTATAGGTACCCTTATAATCAACTTCCTCATTAAATTCCCGCTTTGCCCATTGGAGAATATCATTGGTGCAAAAAAGATCTTCTTTTCGAATGTGGCCACCAATGCCGAGAGAATATTTGCTTTTTAAGCGTTGTTCGCTTGCCTCAGCTTTGCGCTGCATGAGAAAATATCTATCCTTGTGCCTAAATACAAGATAAGGAATGATTTGCTTGTAACGAGGATCAGTTTCCATGATTGAACGAGGATGAAACTCTTTTTCTCGTTCTACAAGTGAAGGAAAATTATCTGCAGATGCTCTATTGAGACCTTGCCAGGATCCATTGCAAAAAAGCGTGGATCGCTTTACGACAAGGATATATTCATCATGGTCGACTGATGAAAATTCAGGACGAACCTGGTCGATATTTTGCATGTCTCTTCCCTTCCACTTTGAACCAACTCTTTTTTGTAAAGCATAATCGCTTTTTAAGAAATTGGAACAATGGTGTAGTAGCAAAACTTTCGGTCTTCCAACTAAGTGATAAGTTGCCTCGAAGATCAAGAAATAAGCCGAGTTTTTGGTTATCCTGTTTGTCGTTCAGTTGAAAGGGTTAAGAGGATTTAAGTGGATATAATTCCGGATTTTTAAGGGATGCCATTTCTATGTCTATATCTAAATAAGGCCAATGAAGATGATAGCCATAAAACAACTCTACATCATAAATTTGTTCAATAGTAGCTTTTAAAAACCAAGGAAATTCTGAAAAGGGCATAAAGAATTCCTTATCGCCGATGAGAATCCACATCCCATTACGAGAGATATTTAGTATTTCAGCTTTGTTTGAAGGCTTTTTCTTTGACATGTTGTTCAATCGCGCACATTAACATCCTTAGAGATTAAGGGAATTTTTCTATCTTGAGCTTTTTCCAATCATCATCAAAGAGTTGCATTCCTTTGTCAGTTAAAGGATTTTTCATAAGTGATTCAAAGAGCGGTACTGGCAGGGTGCCTACATCTGATCCTGCCAGAATTGCCTCATGCACATGCCGCGCATGACGGAGTGATGCGGCAAGTATCTGGGTTTTAAATCCATAAATATCGACCATCTTTCTCAGATCATAAAGGAGTTGTATGCCATCAGTGTCCATATCATCTAGGCGCCCTACAAAAGGAGAGATGTATTTTACTCCGAGCTTGCACATCATCATGCCCTGGTTAAGGGCAAAGAGAAGAGTGACATTCACTGCCACTCCCTCTTCAACTAATTTCTTTATTACAGGGGCATACATAAGATGGCAGGGAACTTTGACCACTACATTTGTTGCAAGAGCTGCTATCTGTTTTGCTTGGTGATAGACATTTTCTGGACTTTGCTCAGTGACCTCAATACTCACATCACCTGGGCTCATGAGGCTGCAAATAGCTTTAAGAAGCTCGACGATATTACCGCTTTCTTTACTCAAATGAGTAGGATTAGTAGTGACACCATCAACAAGTCCAGTTTCTTTTCCCTTTTTAAGGGATTCAAGATGAGCAGTATCTAAAAATATCTTCACTGCTTCCTCAGATTATAAAGTTGATTAACTTATCTTTCACAAATATTACCTTTTTTATTTCTTGACCTTCAAGCCATTTTTGGATTTGAAATCTGGCAATTTCTTCAACTTGAGCCTGGCTTGCACCGATGGCTATTTCAAAGGTGCCTCGTAATTTACCATTCACCTGGATAGCAATCGTTACTACATCTTGAGCAGTAAGCTCTGGATTGTATGTTGGCCAGGTTGTATTTTCAAGTTTCGTTTGTAAGAGGACCTCAAGGAGCTCGCTTGCTATATGCGGAGCCATACTTGAAAGAATGACACAGATCGACTGCATACTTTCTTTGCCGAACTTTAAATCGTTGTTTGCTGCCTCATGAGAAAATTCCATGAATGAGGCAATAGCAGTATTTGGTTTAAAAAGATCAACCCGCTCCTGAAATGCCTTAATAAGCCTATGGACCGCCTTCGTTGCGTCAATATGTTCTTTATCTTGGCTTATAAGAGTGCCTGGCTTGGTAAGATGCGTCCACAAGCGATTTAAGAATCGTTTGATTCCTTCAAGTCCAGAATCTTGCCATTCGCAATCAAGCTCAGGAGGTCCCATAAAGAGAATGTACATGCGAAGGACGTCGGAGCCATACTGTTTTACAATCTCGTCTGGATTAACCACATTTCCTTTAGATTTTGACATCTTTTCTACGAGCCCCGTCTTTTCTGAATAACGAGTAATCATGCCTTGGTTAAAAAGATGACTAAATGGCTCATCAAAAGGAAGGTAGCCCAAATCGAACAAGACCTTCACATAAAAACGAGAATACAATAAATGCAAGATAGCATGCTCGATTCCACCCACGTAAAGGTCGACAGGAAGCCAGTATTCCATATCCGCATCATCAAATGGTTTATCGGTAAGATGCGGATTAGGATAGCGCAAGAAGTACCAACAAGAGCCAGCCCACTGAGGCATAGTGTTCGTTTCTCGCTTGGCGGGCCCACCGCATTTTGGACAGCTTACATTCACCCAATCAGATACTGCGGCCAAAGGAGATTCTCCTGTTCCGGTTGGCTGATATTTCTCAAGATAGGGCAATACGACTGGGAGATCTTTTTCAGGAACCGGCACAATGCCGCAATGGGGACAGTGGATAAGCGGTATTGGTTCTCCCCAATAGCGCTGGCGAGAAAAGATCCAGTCGCGCAATTTGTAGGCTATTTTACGAGAACCTGCGCCTTCTTTAATAAGTGCATCGGTGATAGCCTCTTTTGCTTGAGTAAATACTTCTAAATCATCGAACCCATTACTATTGATAAGGATCCCATCACCTTCATAGGCCTTTGTCAACGTCTTATCAGGGCCATATTCTATTGAAGGAGAACTCACGACCTGTTTTATCGGTAATCCGTACACCTTTGCAAACTCAAAATCACGTTCATCGTGTGCAGGGACTCCCTGTACAATGCCCGTACCATAATCTCTTAACACATAGTTAGCAAGGAATATGGGTACATACTCTTTAGAAAGGGGATTAATGGCATAAGTACCCGTAAAAATTCCCGTTTTGTCATGCATATTTTCAAGCCGCTCAGTACCGGTCATCGAAGAGAACTGTTCTTGATACTGAGTCACCGCTGCAAATCGTTCAGGAGTTACGATGCGAGCTACAAGATCATGGTCGGGAGCCATAACAATAAACGTTACCCCAAAAAGTGTCCCAGGTACTGTCGTAAAGATGGGAAGATCTATCAGGTGATTATCAGTAGTTTGTGCTTTAAAAATAATTTCGGTGCCTTCACTTTTTCCGATCCAATTGCGCTGCATCGTTTTTACTTTTTCGGGCCATTCAAGACGATCAAGTCCTTCAAGTAACTTGTCTGCATACTCAGTAATACGCAATACCCATTGGCGAATATCTTTGTGTTCCACACGTGTTGCACATCGCTCACAGTGACCTTCACCAATCACTTCTTCATTTGCAAGGCCTGTTAAGCAGGAAGGACACCAGTTAATAGGCATGATAGCCTCATAGGCAAGGCCCGCCTTAAACATCTGAATAAAGATCCATTGTGTCCATTTATAGTAGCCAGGATCCGTTGTATTGAGTTCTTTAGACCAGTCGTAAATTGCTCCTACTTCTTGAAGTTGCTTTTTAAAGTGAGCAATATTTGCTGCCGTATTCAATGCCGGATTGATCCCTTTTTTAATAGCATCATTTTCTGCAGGAAGGCCAAAGGCATCCCAGCCCATGGGATGCAATACATTGTATCCTTGCAGCCACTTGATGCGGGCATAGACGTCTGAAAGGACATATCCTCTCCAGTGGCCCACATGAAGACCTGATCCTGAAGGATAGGGAAACATATCAAGACAATAATACTTTGTGCCAACACCTGTGGGTTTACTCTGACCAACGGGCTTTTCAGCCCATCGCACCTGCCATTTTTTTTCTACATCGTGAAAGTTATACTGCATAAAAATCCTAATGCGCTTAGTTATTTATATAAAGAAAGTCGTTTGGTTAATGGATCAATAGTTTCTCGTTTACCAAACAGTGCTACACCATAATATACAACATCGATCGTTTTTTTTGTAAGCTCCAGTTGATCGAGATATGTTCCGCCGGTCATAGTCTCAATAAAATCGGACATCAGTAAGCCGTTATCTTGGGCAGCCTCCTTTAACTTTTTAATGTCTGAGGCAGAACCACGTAATACAATAAGTGATAGTGCCGATATCATCGGGTGTGCGTGATTATTTCCATCCTGATAGGTTATAAAACTCATGTGAGTTTTTTGTTCTTCAGAAGCTTGGGCAACGATGCTTAATGCCAAATGACTGGCGGCATTTAATGCAACTCCCACATCAATGGACTTATTGAGAGCTATAACAAATTTATAGTCGGTATACACGTTCATAGAATGTTCCGGAGAAACAATGTTCTCTTTAAAAATTAAAGATTAGTGGATGCATAAAAAGGGGGTAAAAACGTACAGAATGTCTTAGGCGCTGCGGCCCAGCAGGAATAGAAGAGAACGGGAATAAGAGTTGAAAGGCCTTCGTATAATCTTCATAGTTCATAGTCTAGATACAAATTGAAAAAAAATCAACGAGGCGAACTCTTTTTGGCTTACAAAAAAGTGGGAGCAGAGTATCTGCTCCCTTACTATCCGTGAATTTTTTTATTAGTCGTGCAAATCAACTTTAAGGATCTGCCCGAGTCCTCCTGTAGCAAGAAACAGGATAGGTTCCGCAGCATACAATGCACTATAATTAGTGGCATACAAATTGCCGCAGACCCAACGCATCATCGTAGGCTGATATAAGCCATCCATGACGGTTTCAAGGCTTCCATCAGGAAGTACTTTTACGATTCTTCCCGGTCCTTCAAACGGTAGGTTCGGTATCCCTGGAGCAAAATAACCCGTGTCAAAGTTCCTGGCAAATTCTGCTACGTAAATGGTTCCATCATCTGCTACTGCAATACCGGTCCCCATAGTGGTATGTACGTTAGGTAATGGCGTTGCAGGACCACCATTCAATGGTATTTTATATATTTGAGTCCCGCCAGGACCTTCTCCTAATTGAGCTTGGCCAAAACTAGCGACATAGAACGCATCAGGTCCAACAGCTATACCAGTGGTAACAACACGGCCATTAGTGAGCCCACCACCAAGTTGGCAGGAAAGATCTGAAAATGTTGATATCTGTTTTGTAAATGGATCGACCTGATATACCAGATCTCTGTTTCCATCGGTTACATACAATTTACCTTTGTATTCTATCATATCAAAGGGATCGGTTCCTCCGGCATCGAATGACTGTGCGCATGTTTCTCCATCGCATCCTGTACATGAATCTACGCATGCACAACCACCTGTACAAGCAGCAGGAGGGTTGCTTAATACGTAATTACTAATATCTGCAATGAGGGTAAGGGTTCCGTTAGACGCAAGATATACTCCAGACTGTACTTGCAAATCTGAACAAGGGCAACCAGGTGGAGTGCCAGCTGGACAGTTAGATGGGTAGCTAATTATGCAATATAATGAGTTTCCGACAAATGCGACTGAAGAAACGCTAATCGGCGAATTACCTGCATCAAGTCCATTTGCTATACCACTTACCAGTATTTCTTTATTTCCTTTACAGTCAATGCGTGAAATTTGACCTGGAATAACACCTAACGGAAACGTTGGCGATTGTCGAGGCGACTGTTGCGCCCGGTTCGGCTACATACAATGCACCATCAGGCCCGAACGTAAATCCTCTAGGATTAAGCAGGTTATCAGCTATAATCGTTGCAAAACTATGAGTTTTAGGTCTTGTTTGCTTGGCTTCTATCGATGTAATTGATAGTAAGGCAAGCAACAATAAAGTTACTTTTTTCATAAATCTCCCTTTCTAATTACGCGACCTTCTCCTATCTCTATAATTCCAGTTTGAATTTTTTTGAAAATAAAATCAATAATTTTATGGAAAAGCTGGCCAGGATTTATGGAATCAGGTTATCATTTATGTTAATAAACAGTTGGCCGATAAACTAAAATGTCATTAAGAGAACCAGAAATTCGATGATATTGAACCCTTAAAGGAATGGGTTGAGTGTCATAAAAACAAAAAAAGTGGCCTGAAAATTTTTTTGTTTTGAGCCCATTATCGATCTTCCCGATTTTAAGGCACTTAGAAAAGAGCTTAAGAAACCTGCCTTTGATCCTTTTGATCAGTGCTATTGCATCGATGTTAGCTGAGACGAAAAAGTATTGTGAAAATCGCGTCAATGATTTTGAGAAACAATTTTGCGAAATACGCATCCAGACGTTTCGAATGATAGTTTTGAGGAAATTCCAACTCTAATAAACACCTTTTCTTAACTATAATCTCCACACAGATATTGCCAAAAAATGCTATACTTAGAAGAATTGGAAGCGGCGCGGTCACGGCGCACGATTTATTCAAAGATATCTCTTAATAAGCCAAGTAATTATAGAGGTCTTTTCTTGCAATAAGACCGCGTTCATCGTCTACCGAGAGAGATTTTTTTACCAAAGTGAACCCAAACCATCTTATTGACTAATAGAAATGTTTGTGGTATATTGGTATTGTATAATAGTAACTTAATAAATTGGAATTACATGACAACATTTAAAGATTTTCATCTATCCCCAGAAATGCTGAGCATTTTAGACGAGTTGGGTTTTACCCAGCCGACTGAGATTCAAAGCAAGGCAATACCTCTTTTACTCTCGCAAAAGAGAATTGATTTTCACGGCCAAGCTCAAACGGGAACAGGAAAGACACTTGCTTTTGGTATCCCTCTTCTTCAAAAAGTTGATAAAACCCTTAATCATCCTCAAAGTATTATTCTCGCACCCACGAGAGAACTTGCGGTGCAGATCTATGATAGCCTCTCAATTATTGGCAAAAAATTAGGTATAAAAATGGCTGTAATCTATGGTGGTGTATCCATGGAGGAACAGGTACGGACGATTAAAAGGGGAGTACAGATTATTGTAGGTACGCCTGGCCGTATCAATGATCATCTACGTAGAAAGACCTTAGATCTCAAACAAATTAAAATTCTCGTTCTTGATGAAGCAGATATCATGCTTGACATGGGGTTCAAAGATGAGATAGAAGCCATAATGAAGTTTTTACCAAAAGATCGACAAATTTGGCTCTTTTCAGCCACAGTAAAACCCGGCATTGCTGATATTATGAGGAAGCATATGACCGAAACGGTTTCTGTGCGTGTTACTCCAAAAATGGTGACTGCGCAAAATACAAAACACTATTTTTGTGTCGTGCCTTTCAGGGCTCGCATGCATGCAGTGACCAGATTTATTCAATCGGCAAATAATTTCTACGGATTTATATTCTGCCAAACGAAGATTTTAACGAGCGAGGTAGCTGAAGAACTCATTAAACGAGGCTATAATGCAGCAGCGCTTCATGGGGACCTGAGTCAGGCTCAAAGAAATCACGTTATTAAAAAATTTAGACAACGACAAAATACGATCCTTGTTGCAACTGACGTCGCTGCTCGCGGAATTGACGTTCCCGATATTACTCACGTCATTAACTACTCAGTTCCTGACGATCTCGAAGTATATGTGCATCGTATGGGGAGAACGGGACGTGCCGGGAAAGAAGGAATTGCAATCACCTTTATTAATAAGGCTGAACAGCGAATAATTCATAATATTGAACGGCGCTTTGGAGTACGTATTGAGCCCATAGATCTCCCTTCAAAAGATACAGTTATTCATAAAAGGCTTGAGGAGATACCTGGCGGCCTCCAAGGCCTTCTGACTAAGAATGTTCCTCGTGAAGCTACTATTGCGCAATATTTAAAAGAGCTATCTCCTGAGGAAATGAAACATATCGCTAGTGCACTTTTATATGACAAGTATTTAGGTACGCTCGACTTAGAAGAAATCCCTTACACTCATGTTGAACCTGAATCTGACCAGTTTCAAGAAATCTATATCAATGTGGGAGCTCAGGATGGGGTGACGAGAGATGATGTACGAAGTTATCTTTTACAAGCACCAGTGATTAAGCCGGATCAGATAAAAACAATTCGTGTTATTAAACATCGAAGCTTTGTAAAGCTCTCTTCCGATTGTAGTCCAGATCTGGTAAACTCATTACGCGGTAAACTTTTAGATGGACGTCACGTAAAAGTGAATCTTACCTGTTTAATTGGTGACATGGGCCGCGGTCGTCAAAGAGATTATGGTAGGCGCAGATAAAGAGTTTTTCCATGTTTAAAAAAATGTTTGTTGCATCACTTCTGTGTATGCCAGCTCTTCACGCAGACTGGCTTGATGAATGTACGCGATTTGTTGATGACAAAGATCATCTCGATATCCCGGGTATTCTTGCTCTTATCAATACCTGTATTGAAGAAGATCAAAAAGAGGTTGCCCGATTAGAAAAGAAACTTGAAGATAACAAGGAGTCCGGCGTTTGGGCAACAGTTAAAGGTGGAACCTATCAAGTCCAATGGGCTGCTGCCAATTCAAGCCTTTCTTATCATCAAAGGGTCTATAAAATTATCAGTGAACTTCCTGAAAATAAAAAGGACCGTGGGAAGTTTATCGAGCATCTTAAAGCCTTAAAAGGGTATCAAAAAGATCTTGCTGAGCTTAAGGAGCGGTATTCAGCGGCAGGCTTTATTCAGAAAATAAAAGTCGGTACACTTATTGCGGCCAAAGAAATCCAAATTAAAAGCCGTAAAGGATATATAAAGACGGCTTTTCTGCTATAATTAACCCAAACGATCTTAATTCCCGAAACATTTCTCATTGTAATATTGACAAATAGAAAACCAATTGCATATTCTTAATTATAGAAATAGCGGTGTTTTTTCGCACCGTGATACTATAAAGGATATGTCATGAAAGGTTTTGTATCATATCTCTATCTCGCTTCAATAAGCCTCTTTTTTGGGGCTCATGCCACTGAAGCGGTGTTAGGTCCCGCAAAATATCTCAATAAAACTACTGGTGATGTAACAGTAATGGGTCCTTTAACTGGCCAAAACTTGAAGGCCGGATCTGTCACTGTCTACGGGCCTCTGACTCTTTCAGAAAATTCAATCGTAGAAAGTGCAGATGTCTATGGTCCACTAACAGCCAATAACTGTCTGTTTAAGAAGAATGTAAAGGTCTATGGACCACTTCTGGCGAATAACGCATCATTTAATGGAACAACAGTAGTCTATGGGCCAGTGGATGCTAAGAACTCTGCGTTCACAGATACTCTTACTGTCTATTCAGATGTTGCAAGTGTAAAGCTGGCTGATACGAAGGCTAAAAATATTGTTATAACGACAACAGCGGCGAGTGTCATAGAGTGGCTGTGGGGCATGTTTACTATTCAAACAAAAAATGTTTCCAAGGTAACGCTTACTGGGACCACAATTGTCAGTGGATCGATTACCTTTGAAGGCGGTACTGGCGTTGTTGAAGTAAGTGGCTCTGCCCAGGTTAAAGGGAAAGTAATTAATGGAGAACTTAAAAAAGTAACATAGCACATAGTTTTTGGAGGTTACAGGTATGAAAAAGATAAGTATTATTCTCGGTCTTGCATTTAGCATGCTGGCAACAGGTGGCGTCTCAGCCCAAACATCGCAGTTACAACAGGCAGAAAGTGCCCTTATAAAAACTGTGCAAAATATAGCTGCGCGGCTCAAAGAAAAGTCATACCCTGCTGTAGACAAATCTGGTGAGAAGTATGAGCAGGTTTGTAATTATGATACGAAAACGGGACAGTGTGTCGAATATTTCTTAAGAAAAACATGTACAGCTCCTGCAGGAGGTGGAAGTTGTAATGCCATCCTTGTGTGGGGTAGTAAAACAGCCGTGTGCACCGCAGAAAATGAATCATCCTGTACATCGCGCATAACCCTTACAGCAGATGAGTGGAAGAAATTAAAATTACCAACGCAAGTAGCCATTTAAGGAGAAAAAATGAAAAAACAATTTAGTGCGACACTAGGTATCCTAGTTTTAATGTGTAGTACAGTAACCCAAGTAACAGCTGACGGACAATTTTCAATGACTCCGGCTCTGAAAAATTTAAATCTGCAGCTTCGTGAAACTGCTACTGAAAGAATTTATCCAGCTCGAGACAAGGCTGGAGAGATTTTTGAACGAGTATGTACAAAAGATCCAAATACAGGAAAATGCACAGAATATTTCTTAAGAAAAACATGTACCGCTCCTACTGGTGGCGGAAGTTGTAATGCTGTCCTTGTGTGGCGTGGCAAAACGGCCGGCTGCCACGCAGAAAAGGGAGCATCATGTACAGCACATATAGCGCTTACAGCTGACGAATGGCAACAATTAGCATTACCTCTGTGAGACGATTTAAAGGAAATGAAAATGAAAACATTCTATTATCTCATAGTAAGTATTTCGATCTCTGGCGCAGCACTCTATGCAGCGGCTCAACAAAAAACATTAGCTGAAGTTGTTGCCGAGGCGGTTAGCCAAAAACGGGTGCAGTCAGAAGAGACTGCTATCGAAAGAATATATAAAATTATGTCTCCTGGAGGTGGAATAATTCTTCAATGCGTGTGTTCAAAGAATACAGCAGACCCCAAAAAATGTGATTCGTATTCTATCAGAAACACGTGTACTGCATTGCCAAACGGCAGCTGCTCTGTTGCACTTACTTGGGGAACAAAAAAAATCAGTTGCAAAGCAGAGAATGGTAATTCATGTACTTCGTATATAGGCCTTACAGCTGATGAATGGAAACAATTAACATTACCTCTGTGAGAAGAAAGGAAATGAAAATGAAAAAAATAAGTGTTGCATTGTATCTGCTTATGGCAGTTTATGCGACGGGAGCTCAAGCTCAATTACAGCCAGTTCAAGGTTCTAAGCCACAAGAAACTCCAACCGAAAGAATATATCAGCTGCTTGATCAAAAAAGCAAACAAACGCTTTCGGGAATATGTACGAAGGATGTGTCTGATCCGAAAAAGTGTACCCAGTATGCTATAACAAAATATTGCACAGCTCCAGAGTCGGGAAAATGCAATGCTGAGCTGATTTGGAACAAAAAGAAAGCATCTTGCAGTGCCGAAAACGGTGCACAATGTGCTGTAAATGTTCCATTTCCGGGGGAAGATTGGAAAAATTTATCATTACCCGAATGAATTTGAAGGAATAGAAAATGAAAATATTACTAAGTACTATACTGTGCGCCGTTGCCTTACTGACAGGTTCATTGCTAATTGCGGATGGGCAAGTATCACAGGTCCCTGTAAAAGTTATTTGTAAATTGGATTCAGGAAAATCGATCTTTGGATTGAAATTTGGCGCGTACATTGCTTCTTACGCTTCAGATTGCAGTCAAACATCGCAGCAGCAAGGGTGCGATATGTACAAGGATATTCCTGAGATTGGCCCAAGTAAGCCAACCCAATGCGTCACCTATAAAACTCTGGCAGACTTCCTCAATTGTTTAAAAAATGATCCGCGTTTTCCTGGAGTTGGTGGCAACGTTGTGTCCTGCAAAATGAGACAAACGGGAATAGTGTTTACTGATGCGACAAAATCGTGCAATACCTCAGATGAGCAGGACGTATGTCTTACTGGTGTCGGTTATGCGGATCCGATTGATTGCAAGCAATACCCTACGAATGAGAGAATGCTTAATGCGATAAATGCGCAAGGTAAATCTTATGGCTTAGAGTGTCAATTGAACGTAGGAGGAACTGGATTCCGTGTTGCTGTTCCCGATTGCAGCGATACCGTAAAAAATGATATTTGTAATCCTAGCCAAGGTACAGTCACTACATGTAAAAACTTTGGATCCGATAAGAAAGGGCTCAGTGATTGGGCAAACCAATGGATTAATTCCTCGTCTGTAAAATGTAAATTGAAAAAAGTAGGGTCAACTTATTCGATACCGGTATTGAATTGTGACAAAGATACTCAAACAAAGGCCTGTGGTGCCGGTGTTGCCGATCCTGTTGGCTGTTCCATATCAAAACAGACTGTGCAGGAGGCTGGCGCAGCAGTGGCTGCAGTTCAAAGAGCGAAAAAATTGCAAGATCAAATTTCAAGCAGTTTAAAGTTTGGATTTCCTCTGCCAAAGGGTGTCCAAGAATCACAGGTAGTATGTTAAAAAAGAATAACGCGTTTTAAGGAAGGAGATTATATGAAACAACATTTTTTAGGCGGGATTGCTGTACTAGCACTAACTTGCGCCCCGATGCAAGCAGGAGTTGTCACGTTAGATATTAACGCTCAGCTTAGTGCCCAAAACTGTACAGGAGCAAATTCAACATGCACCGTCACACAAACAATGGGCACTAAAATTACAGGGGCTGCACAAGCTATTATAATCGATGTACCGCAAATGAGACAGTCTCAATCAAGTCTCTATCATAACCTCGGATCAGTTATTGAGGAAAATGGTCAGACTGTTAACTTTCCGTTAAATCAGTACAGCGTCTATAGTTTGAGTCCGACTCAAGGACCTTTAGCAGGAAAAACCATTAATCTTGCCCTCAAACGTATTTCAGCAGCACCTGGAACTAAATTAGCGGGAAATGATGTCATTGATTTAGAAGTACAGTTAGATGGCTGGGATAAAAATAAATGGGCTTGGGCAGGTACAATGTTTGCTCCGAGCTTGACTCAAAAACCCTTTGATTTCGAGCCGGATGGCACGGTGAAGACGGGCGGTGGAGGCAAAATATGGAATTTTGATCTGAGTGAACTTATTCAAAGAGCTCAGAAAGTGTTTAACCAATAACCTATTAAAAAACAAGGAGATACTATGAAGAAAATAGCAATAGCCGCTTTTATGGCTTTGATACAGCTCTGTTCGAGTGTAAATGCTCAAGTTGGGGAAAATTATAATATCAATGCGCAGCTTGCACTTCTCAACTGTACCGCAGCGAATGCGAACTGTCCTCAAACACTAACCATGGGCGGAAAAGTTGGTGCGGCGGCTGTAGCAGTTAACTATAATTCGTTCCAAAAAGTGAATGTGGGTACAATCAGCGCAGAAACAACAAAAATTGTTGCTTTCCCAGCAACTGCTGGACAAGGGATAACCTATACCTTTACTCCGACACAAGGGGCACTTGCGGGTCAGGCGATAAATCTGGAAATTTACCGAATACCAACGCCTGCCGGTACACCGGGTGCGGGACAATATAAGTTCGAACTTACAAGGTCAGTAGCGGGTCTTCCGCGTATTCGTGCCGCAATTATTCAAGGCGGTGCATCAGCTCCTGGTGCTCTCGGTTGGAACTTTACTTTTGAACCTGATGGAACAGTTCATGTAAAAGATTACAAAGGACAAACAACAGCAGATTTGGATCTTGGCGAGACAAATCCAGCCCAAAGTTCAGCGGCAGCAGCTGCTTAATATTTGGGAAAAGAAAGGAAAAAGAATTATGAAGAACATAAATATGAGAAAGGAAAAAGAATTATGAAGAACATCATAAAAGTGGTTTTGGTATCTGCTGCCATGGCAGTCCCAGCATTTATTAGTGCTGGTGGATCATCAAAAACCCAAACTGTTGTAACCAATTGCACAGGAACTAAGTCGACCTGTACTGCTCGGATTGGGGCAATTGGTGAAGTAAGATTCTTTGACATATCTGCCTATCAGGGGAAAATAACTGCCCTTGGCAAGATTACCTCAAAACAGAATGTTACTGTTAACTTGCCGCAAAATCCCAACGAGGCAACAGTTTATAGCTTTACTCCATCTTCAGGAGAGCTTGCTGGTGACTTAATTTACGTGATTTTTGAAAACGTACCACAAGCACCAGGGACAGCTACCGCTAATAAAACAGTTATTATTGTCTCACGTATGCTTCAAGAAGAAGTTGCTTCCAAAAAGGAGACTGAAGCAGGTAGAATTATAACAACTGCGACACTTAATCCAGTGACGGTTAGTTTTGATGTTGATGGTACGGCGACGTGGATTGACTCGACAGGCACTCCACAGGTATACACTCTCGGAAAACGCCAGCTCGGGCCACCAGCAGCGTAATACCAAGAAAAAGAAAGAATCGGTGGTTTCGTGCCACCGATTCTGATTAAAGGGAGATTCCAAGATGCGAAACAAATGGTTGCTCTTGCTTACGTCAGCGGGGCTCTATGCAGCAGCTTTTATATGGAGCACGGTTGCATGGCCACTTGTTTTTCTCTTTCTCGTTCCTTTCTTTTACACAGTTTTGAAAACATCTTTAACATTCAAAGATGGGTTTTTCTGGGGCCTCGTTGTATGGGGTCTCCATCTTTTTGGAGTGCTCTATTCAGTTTTTCTTAATGCAGAAGGAAGCATACTTCTTCGGTTTGTTCCAATCATTGCAATTTTAGTGTATCAAGCTTTTTTTGTTGCCTGTTGGTTTGGACTTTCTCAGTTTTTGATAAGAATTTTTAGAGTTCAGTCATCATGGGCGATCCTTGCTTTGTGGTTCATAACAACGGTTCTTTACTTTTATTGGCTTGATTACTTGTGTCTTTTTGCCTTTAATAGGGTTGAAGGCTATTTTATGATGAATCCTCTCTTGCCTTTGGCAGAAAGTCCTGACACTCTTTCTTTGTTGCCCTATCTAACAAAAATTGGGCTTACACCAATCCTTATCGGTACTAATGCTCTTTTTGCATTAGCACTTGCCTGCCAGGGACCTTTTAAAAAGTTCTTATATTTTTTGCTCGCCTGTGCTCCTTGGGTGTGCAGTTCTGTGACTGCACCGCTTGTCCCGACTCCGCTACCGCCATGGTTTTTTAAAGTTGCTCATGAACGTACAAACTATTATGAATTTTTTAATTTGACGGAGCTTGGTCAGATAATCCAAGAAAAAATTAAAGAGATCCTTAAGAATCATCCGGAGACTGAGATTATTATATTTCCTGAACATACCCTTGACCGTGTAAATCTCGATACTGGGTCTGCAATTACAGCATTGTGGGATGCCCGGCATGTTGGCAAACCAGTTCATTTACTTATTGGTGCAGCGTATTGGGACAAAGATCGCCGTTATAACGCGCTTTATTGGGTATATGACGGCAAAGTAAAGGCGGTCTTTAAAAAACGTCATTCGATGCTTTTAATGGAGGGAGTCTCACAATGGTATGATTTTTCGTTTATACGATCATTGTACCATGTCGTTACGCCACCAATTCATGTATCGAATAACCAACGAGTAAGGTTTCCACTTTTAGATGGGGTGACTTTTGTGCCATACATTTGTTCAGAGCTCTTTTTTAACAATACTCCTGATGACCCTTATGTTGGAGCTCCTATTATCGCTGTGTGTAAGGACAGCTGGGCAGTTGTCCCTTATGTGCGCAGGCTTATGTACTTAGAAGCTCGCTTTAAAGCAATTGAATGGCAACGGGATATTGTTTACGTCTCCTGTTTTTACGGAGTTTACATTGACAGAAATGGTCACATTGCTCAATTACATTAGGTAATCGTTGGGTTCAGATCGTAGACCCTCAAAACCGTTTGTACGCCATTGACTGTTGCAAGTTTAATTCCGACCGCCCCTTCATTAAGCACAGCAGTTTGATTGATGTCCGGATCCAATGGAGAACAGGTCTGCGTTGCAGAGACTGTAGGCCGTTGAATAGTTTCTTGGCCGGAAACCATTGAAAGATAGCCGAGTGTTAACTGATTTTCCAGGTTAGCAATATCGGCAATTTTTGTTGGCTGGGTCAAATAGTCTTGAACCATAAAATAATTAAAGAACTGATCAGGTGTAGCTTGTGCGGGTAATGGCGTTTGATTGGGCGGAACCAGCATCGCAGTGGATGCAAAGATACCGACTGTCAGGGTATTAGTGAAGAATGTTTCTGATCCCATATACCCATTAGGCGGCCCGTAGAATTGGTCATAAAACTGATTAGGATCTGGAACAATTACCTGTCGGCTAAGAATACCACCGGGTGGTATAGATCCAGCTGGAGTAGTCACCGTTGGGTTAATGAGGACACAATCACTCAAGCGGGCAAAGTTAGCTCCTCCTAAGATGCTAAATGTACTTGGATTCCAGTTTAAGGTATAGGTTCCACCGTCACCTACACCGATTAAAGCAGCTTTGGGATCGATAGATGATGCGATTTGATTGTTAATAAGCTGTCCTTGTAAAAAATTGAGCGTTACCGCTATGAGATTAGTAAGCGTACTCATACCCCAATAGTTAGGAAGGGCAGTCTGATTACCATCAATGCCTGCAGCAAATCCAAGGTAGCCCTGTCTTCCAATTTGAATTGTTGCTCCTGGTCCATTAACGGTGAATGTACAACTTACTTGGTGCGTAAGGAGCGATGGATCATACAGAAGATTTGCTTTGCCAAAAGGATTACCTATCTGAAGGGCACCACCAATAGTACTTTGGTTACCAATTTGCAGCTGAGCTGAATCGAGGATGTTAAAAGTAACATTGGTAACGGTTATACCTTCAGCCGGGTCTGTTTGCACCCCTACAAGTCGCTTGTTGTTGATGCTCATAACAGCGTTGCCTGCTAACTCGATAGTCTGAGTGCCTGCGATAACCATGCGAACATCAGGAGCAAATATGCCTGCTTCAGAGAATTTTCCTGAGAAGAATTTTAGATTGGTGGAAAAGCGGTAACAATCAAGTTCATCAATCGTGGTACAGTCAGTATGGCCACCATTGAAAAGAATGTAGGAATTATTAACATTGAGGCTTACTAATTTGTCAGCAAAATAACGAGCACCTACATTATCGATAACTTCAGTTACGGGATTCGAGCCAGCATCTTGATAAATTGCTTGTCGTGCGAGAAGGTTTTGGTCAACGGTACTGAGAAACACGTATGGGTCAAAAGTTTCCCAAAGATTTAAAATAGATTGTACGGGAACCAAGCTCGGTGCACCATCAACAGTTGCAAGTACGACGGTGCCATCGGGATTAGTTTCAAAAGGATACGCTACACAATAAGGGAAAGCATTCAAACAGGGAATAGGCCCGAGGATACAATCGAGCGGTCCGGTATTTATAGGACTAAAAGCTCCTGCAAATGCATAAAAAAGAAACGTGTTTGCGTTCACGGGTGGCCCATTGGACGGATTAATAGTATTATCTGGCGGAAGTTCTGGGATGAGCAATTGATTTAAGGTATACATCACATTACCATTAGGAGTAGCAAGTGGTGTATCAATAAGCCAGAATGCGGTAGGGCTATCGCCTGCATAGGCAACAAATAAATTAGGATACTTAACGCCGAAATAAAGCGCTCCATAGCCACCCATTGATTGTCCCATCACGGCCCTAAAGGGCTGTGAATTGCCTGAAGCGGTAGTCATCTGTCGATAATTTGCGTTAACGTAGGGGATCAGCTCCTCTACAATGTATGACTCAAATGCCCCATTTAAAATAGAATTTACCCAATAACTGCCATCATACTCGGGAACGCGAGGATCGGGCTCTATGATGATTATTGGTACTATCTGATTTGCAGCAAGCATCATATCCATTGCTGCCGCATCCGAAGCACTATACGTTTCGTAATTACCCCCAAAACCAGTCATGTGGTATACGATAGGGAATGTTTGTTCGGGGTTAGTCATATATTGGGGAGGAAGATAGACATTAAAGAGTCGCCTACAGTCACTTTCAGGAGCATCAGGTGATTTGCCTACATATTGGCTTATAAAACCATCGGTTACGATGGTCCCCATTCCCATGATGAATGGAGTATCACAAAAAGCTGCCGTCCACAGCATCATTCGCAGAACGTGTTTAAAAACCTTCATACTACTCCCTTTTTACATCTTCTGTTTCTTAAAAGAAAAGCGTTGCGCCAACGTACCATTCAGATTCTTTTGGCGCATTTTTACCAGCAATGACTACGCTTCCACCGCCATAGAGGACAAATGGATGTCGTCGCGCCCAGCTTGGCTCTAAAAACGCTTCTGCACGAATCTTATGACTTAATACATTCGTATTTCGAGTAAGTACTGAAGAATCAAGTAATTGGTTATTTCCAACACAGTCATTAATTTCAGTCGCTTTAAAATTAATCGTATCTTTTGACTTGTGATAAAGTTCATAGCCTACATCAGCACCGAGTCCACATGCCCACCATTTTTTCCAGGAAGGAGTAATAAGGAGGTCGACATCAAAGACAAAATAGTCCCAGAAGATTGCAGCAGCGGTGGGGACACCGATATTTTTAACGCATGCCTCTATAAATGAGGATGCTACACACTCAAGGGTCCCTTGCACGCTATTCCAGGCAAGATCTGTCTTGAGATTGAACCAGTCTGATGGTTGCCAGAAAGCATCAACTTCTAATTTATATTCATAGTGACCATTATTACCCAATGGTTGTTGAAAGACGAGTGAGGGGCTTTTGGCCCGCTTACCGGTGGGCCACTTTATTCCCACAATAGCTTCACCATAAAAGCATTGTGAGAAGAAGTAACCTGCAAAGAAATCGGTATCAAAGTCACCCACTCCTTTACGGCATTGTGAAGCAAATGAAATTCCACAATCAGTAAATACTGTTTCTGCCTCAGGAGCTATGCAGGTAATGAGTTCTCGTACTTGCTGTTGGATAACGCGGGAAGGAGCGGTCGTTTGACCGTTAGCAACTGAAGGTACAACAAACAAATGTGCTTGATTATTTGGCAGACCTCCAAGCGGCGTATAGTTAACACTGGCATCGAAACGCGCCCTTTCTGAATCAGGAATATTCGTCCCTGTGTTATCAAGGATAGGTAGTTGCTGCGCAGTAGCTTGGGTTATAGCAAATTGGCCCTCTGGCGGGCACCCATCGGGACTTGCAATAACTGAAACATTAGTTCCCGTTATGTTAGTCACATCTTGATTTGAGATCGTTATAGGATTATTTGGTGGAAAGTCGGTGTCACTATAGTTTACAATTAAAAAGTTGCTACCCGGACAGCTTGCATCGCAGCTGTAAGGCAAGCGAGAAAGAAAATCGAGTCGATAGGCATAACTGATTACGTTAGCACCATCAATGTCTTCGTTTTTTTCTAAGGCTACGCTGCTTACTGTTTGTCCTCCCAAATCGCTCACTCCATTAGGCACAGTTGAACAGCCGTTACCTTGACTTACACAGCGGCGCATGCGAATTTTTTTCACAGGAAGGCGAGCGCGGAATCCTAAGCGGACATTTTCTGATACGTAGCCCTGTACATCGGCGCCAATCATTACTCCTTTTTCATTATATTTTACACGAGGGCCGAGAATTGAAGTCGCGACTAAAGGATTGGTAAGAACGGTCACCATATTCTGTGCAAACGCCTGCTGGGCACTAAAATTTGGCAGATTAAAAAAAAGCGTGCTCAATGGCGTTTTCTGGCCGCAATTATCGAATGCTATTTTTGCAGATCGTTCATAATATGCTGCCCATCCATTAACCCACCAACATTCTTGTTTTAATTCGCTATAAAGCTCATTGAGCGGTCCCTTTTGCAACACATTGGGGGTAAAGAGCATACGGGCTGAAAGTGGCAGTGTAATAAGTACTAATGCATATAAAATTTTCATGCTGAGATTTTTCCTTACCCAATTATCCACTGCGATGAGTCTGTGAAGCGAAGAACCCCATTGTTACCGAGAATCTTCGACCCGTTCTTGCAAATAAGGCGAGCATTTCCCCTAAATTCAATAATCTTATTTTTGGTGCTGAAAGAACGCAGATCCCACACTGCCTGATCTCTGATTATAAGTGCTCTGTTTGTTTTGGAGGTAATAATTACTTTTTCAGGCTTACGTGATCCAAATGTTTCTGTAGCAATAAATGGGCTCCCCTTCTGGGGAATCATGATATCTTTGGTAAGCTCAATAGTAGTTTCTTGGACTACATGAAGCGGTTCATTACAAGAAGGTAGCGCATAGAGTGGAGATGCCCACATTAAAAGACAAGCAAGACGTTTCTTCATCACAGACTCCCTTTGTTTTGATATGCGCCAGCTTAGAAAATACTCATTTCAAAGTCAAGCTAGGTTTGAATGATTCCGCCTCATTTCTTGATTTTCTTGGACTCTTTATTTTAGCCTAAAATAAGCATCTTCGGGGGGAACTATGAAAAGATTTCCTTTTTTTCTTATAAGCATCGCGCTGACGGTCGGGCTTAATTCTTTTATAGAGGCAAACGTTGTTTTGGCCTCTTCCAGGACGATACGTACACGCCAGATGCGCACTCAAGAGTCATGCCATAAAGGATTTTTTCAAGAAAATTCGCTCTCAGCTCTTGTAGAACAACGAATACAGACACAATCTGATGCGGATCAGTTTTCTACACCGCAGCGTCTTGGGCTTACCTTCAGTGCAGCCACGCTTGCTGATTCAAATACATTGGACACGGCTCCTCCCTATACTATGGGGGCAGTTGGTCCCGAGCAGTATGTCATGTGCTCTGCTCTCGGCATACGCAGTTTTGATAAAAAAACGGGAAAGCAAGATCATATTCTTGATGTGACGTTAGAAAGCATGTTTGATACGTTTAACGTTAATACGGGGGCCTATGACTCCGTTTTCAATCCTCGTATACGGTATGATCAGTTCAGTAAGCGTTGGTGGGTGTTCGTTGCAAATGCAATAAATACTCAGATGTTTTATATCGCATTTACCGATGGACCAGTTATAAAAGACACGACTCAATGGACTTTTTTTACTTTTGGTATTTGCACCTTAGCCGGAACAAGTCATGATTCTTATTCTTTAGGGATTGATCAATTATCGCTCTACATTGGCTGCAATAATTCCGGTACGACTGGATTTGAAAGTGCAACATTAGTGGTCATACCTAAAGAATCACTTTTTCAAGGTATGCCATTTCTTACGGCATTTTGTAATCTTGGTGATCCTGTGGACAAGACGGGTATATTTGCACCGCAAGGGGTAGATAATTTTGACGCAAATCCCACATATGGGCACTTTATTGGCATAGATTATTACACAAGTGGTCGTCTGATTTTATATAGGGTGAATAATCCGGGAAGTACCGATCTGACCAATCCCCCAACACTTAGTCCTCCGATTGATATAACAGTTCCTAATTATGCTTTACCGTTACCGGCTCCTCATCTGGAAAATTTATTTTCAATTAATGGGCAGATTAATACGAATGATAACCGCTTGCTTATGGCTCATATACGAAACAGCCAACTCTATACGACCCAGACTATCGCGGTTACCCAAACTGGAAGCTCGGGAATTGGCGGTGAAGACCGTGATGCAGCGCGATGGTACCAAATTGACTTGGGCAATGAAACCGTTGCCCCTACGGTCATTCAGGCAGGGACTCTTTTTGACCAGACTGTTACTTTTACCCCGAGATTTTTCTATTATCCTTCAATTATGACGAATAAATATGACGATCTGACAGTTGCTTTCACTACTTCATCAGCATGCTCTTTTATCAATGCGGGATTTGCAGGACGGACAAGTGAGGATAACCTCAATCAGCTCGGCAATCCTGTGCTCTATACGAAGAGTTGCTTCCCGTATAATTTTACGATTCAAGTATTGGCTGTCCCGATTGGACTGATTCAGGGACTTGAACCCTGGGGCCCTTATTCCTATACAAGCCTTGATCCTTGTAATGAAAAAACGATGTGGACAATACAAGAATTTACCGCAGGAACCGATACCTATGGTCTCCAGGTAGCACAACTGTTGGCTCCATCTGAAAGGTAAAGGAGATTTTATGAAGCGCTATTTTTTCCTCTTCTTACTAAGCAGTATGGTGCAGGCAGCCACTGTTGTTGTGGATTCAACAGGGGATCAAGATGCCGCTATTCCTACAGATCCGCATACTTCTTTAGGAACCATTACGCTTCGTTCTGCAATAACGTATATAAATACCGAGGGTGACGCGACTAATGAAATAGATTTTACTATTCCAGGGAATGGTCCCTTTACCATCATTCCACAGACGAATTATAGTCCACTAGATGTTCAGGTAACTATTAACGGATACAGTCAACCACATGCCACGCACAATACTCTTGATGTAGGAGACAATGCACACCTTCTTATCGAGCTTCAAGGAGGAACCGACCCCAGCACGGTTTATGCGGGTTTGCAGTTTAATCCATCTTCAACAGGATCGACGGTCAAAGGTATTGCGATAAATAATTTCTTAGGAGACGGTATAACTACAGCCGGTACTGGGATATATGTTAATGGGGCCTCAGTAACAATCGTTGGTAACTTTATTGGAACAACAGTCGATGGAGAGGAAGCGTTGCCCAATCTCACTGGCATTGAGTTGTTTGATACAAATGGCTGCATTGTAGGTACGCCGGCGCCCCAAGATCGAAATATCGTTGCGGGCACTACTTTAAGAGGAGCTGGAATTAGCATAATTAATACTGCTTCAGGAAGTAACCTCATCCAAAACAATTACATCGGAACTAACAAGTCAGGTACGGCTTCTTTACCCACAGATTTTGGGATCTTTATTGATGCATCTACTACCACTATTGGGGGAGATATGTCTTTTGAAGGGAATGTTATACGAGGAGGCATCTCTGGTATTTTTCTTGCAGGGAGTACAAATTCGGTAGTGGGAAATACTATCGGGCTTCCTGCTTCGGGCAGCTGTCTACTTTCCGGTAATGGAGCTGGTATCACGGTATTTGGCAGTTCTCAGACTATTGAGAAAAACACTATCGGTGGCTGTCTTGATGGGATAGTGCTCGGCTCTCTGACTCTCTTTAACGCAAATCAAATAAAAGTTTCTCAGAATTATATCGGCATTGATAATCGGGGAACGCCCTGGCCTAATAAACGCTCCGGAATGGTAATTGAGTACGTATCATCGGATATTATAATCGGAGATCTTTCAACTGAGCTGAGCAACGTTATCTCCAGTAATTGCTTTTATGGGATTCTGCTCAAAGAGGTAGTAAATGGCGTCACTATTGAGAATAATTACTTAGGTACAGATCCTACTGGCGAGTTTTGTAGGCCAAACAAACTGGATGGTATTAAAATAGGCGGGTTTCTTTCCGCCAATCTTCAGGATAGCGTCATTAGCAGCAATGTTATTTCTGGCAATACACATAATGGATTGTTGATTGTAGATGCTAATGGCAATAACGTTTCAAACAATATTATTGGCTTGGATTATAACGCCACGTGCGCCCTACCGAATGGTCGAGCTGGTGTAAAATTGATTGGGTCTGATGAAACAATATTCACTGCTAATACGATTGCAGGAAATAAAGGGGATGGTGTTTTGTGCGTGAGTTCTAATGGCAATCAGTTTCAATGTAATAAAATCGGCTTAGAAGGACTTGGTAATGGCGGATCAGGTGTAGTGTTCTGCAACTCTTCTGGGAATCTTATTGGTACGGCAAGGAATACGATACGGTATAATGATAAATACGGCGTCGAAGTTATTGAAAATGAGGGTAGGTCCGTCGGAGATTCAATACTTCTTGCCTCCATTGCCGATAATGGCAAGAAAGGGATTGAGCTTTCCAGAAAAAATGATGGCGTCCCAAATAATCTTCAGGCAGCTCCAGTACTTACCTCTGCAGTGTTTTCGGGCTCAACTACAACTGTGACTGGTACATTACGTAGTATTCAGAATACGTCCTTTCTAATCGATATTTTCGATAATCCTACGAAACCATGCCTTACTGAGGGACTTACCCCCCTTGAAGAGACAACAGTTTCAATTGGACCAAGTGGCGAGACCACCTTTTCTATTACCGTGTCAGGTGCACCAGTTGGCAGCTATGTCAGCGCGACAGCAACACGATTATATGAAGGTATGCCCACTGATACCTCAGAATTTAGTGAGAGTATCGAGGTGGTTTTGAGCTAAGTTTCTATTTTCCTATGGGAGTGAAGGATCCCTTTCCCGATCTAAAATAATCATAATAGAAAAAAATTTGCAAAATTTTGCAATACTGCTATGCTTTATATAGGTATAAAAAGTAAGGCAGGCAGTATGGAATCAGTATTTAAATTACATGCTCCGTTTCAACCTTCAGGTGATCAACCGCTGGCAATAGACAAACTTGAAGTTCAACGCCCAGGCGCTTCGACCTTGTTAGGTGTTACCGGATCAGGGAAGACATTTACGGTTGCCAATGTGATTGCACGGCAGAACAAGCCCGTGCTCATTTTGTCGCCCAATAAGACCCTTGCAGCCCAGCTCTATGAAGAATTTTCACTGTTTTTTCCAGAAAATAAGGTCTGTTACTTTGTCAGTTACTATGATTACTATATGCCAGAGTCCTACCTTCCTGCTCAGGACGTGTATATAGCAAAAGAGACAAAGATTAATAGTGAGCTTGATAGGCTCCGCGTCGAGGCAACGGCATCTATTATTAATAGACCAGATACTATTGTAATAGCCTCTGTCTCATGTATTTATTCTTTGGGTAACCCAGCAGATTATCGAGATTTAGCGGTTCCGCTTGCAGTAGGCCAGAAGATGACCCGGGCGGACTTATTAAGAAATCTAGTATTTATTCAGTATTCCCGTAATGACATCGATAAAATGGCAGGGACATTTCAGGTGATAGGTAATACGATTGAAGTGCAGCTGCCCTATCAAAAAGAAAAGCTTCGTATAGAACATTTTTCAGATACGATTGAAAGAATCGAATGGGTTGATAAACATAATAACAATGTTCTTTTAGAACTCGATAATACCCTCATATTTCCTGCAAAGCATTTTGTAACGACGCAAGAAAAGAAGGACGTGGCAGTTACGAGTATACAGCGAGAGCTAGATAGTTGGCTTCCTGAGGTGAAGAATCCTTTGTATCAGGAACGGCTGAAAGCTCGTGTGACGCATGATATAGAAATGATTCGTGAGCGAGGTCATTGTCCTGGTATTGAAAACTATTCGAGTCATTTTGATGGGAGATTCCCGGGAGAGCCACCATTCTGTCTTTTAGACTTCTTTGGTGATGATTTCTTACTAGTGATTGATGAATCTCATATTGCACTTCCTCAGTTGCGGGGCATGTACGAAGGGGATAGAACTCGTAAGCAAACACTTATAGACTTCGGGTTTAGGTTACCAAGCGCTTCAGATAATAGGCCATTAAAGTTTGAAGAAATTGAGCGGTATTTTAAAGACGTTATTTTTGTCTCAGCAACGCCGGGAGACTATGAAATTAAACGAAGCCAGCCGGTAGTTGAGCAGATTATACGGCCAACAGGACTCCTCGATCCGGTTATCGTCACTCATCCGAGGGAAAACCAAATTCAGCATTTGATAGAGGAAATTAAAGCGACTAAGGAAAAGGGATTCCGCTCATTGGTGACCGTCCTTACTAAAAAACTTGCCGAGGAGCTTGCTCACTTTCTTGAAGAACAGCGGATAAAGGTCTGTTATTTACACAGCGATATTAAGACGCCACAGCGAACTGAGCTTCTTCATAAACTTAGGTTAGGTATTTTTGACTGTATGGTCGGCGTTAATTTATTGCGGGAAGGACTAGATCTTCCCGAAGTTGCTCTCGTGGCAATTATGGATGCAGACGTTGAAAGCTTTTTACGGGATAAGAGATCGCTTATTCAGATTATAGGACGGGCTGCGCGTAATACTGAGTCCAAAGTGATTTTATATACTGATAAGATCACCAAATCGATGCAGGGGGCTATTGATGAAACAAACCGTAGACGTGAAGCTCAGACGATCTTTAATAAAGAGCACAATATAACGCCACTAAGTGTTAAACGAGAAGTGACCAAAAGTATCTCAAAAATACAACAGGCCATTGCTGCGGCTTCAAAAATGAAACGTAAGCGTCATGACCTTGATAAAGTAACACTTGAAACTAAATTAGAAGAGCTCGAAAAACAGATGCAGGAAGCCGCAGAGAATTTTGATTTTGAAAAAGCCATTGAACTGCGTGAAGAATGGTTCGAGCTTAAAAAGCATCTTTAAAAAAAGGAAACCCAGGGTTTCCTGGGCTTCTGGAGGTTACAGTTGCATATCGCTTAATAGCGACGTGCAGATTGTTCAGTTCGTATAACAGTAGGTTCCAATTTCGGACGTTCTACTTGTTGAATGCTAGCGCATTTTCCATCATGACTAACTGCATGCTCACCGCTTACTTCGCTAATTGCTGTTTGCAATTGTGCTTCTACCGCTCGGAGCTCATCAACTGCTTTGTTAAGTTCTTTTCCTACATTACGACCAACGTTTTTTCTTCTGCTCATATCATCAGCATATTTTGCTTCAGAAGGAACCTCGCCGCATCGGTCTTGTGCTCTTTTAAGCTCATCTTGTAGGTGAGCAATTTTTTTCTCTTGCGCAGTAACACGTGCTTGAGCATCATTAATTTGTTTTTGCGCTGCTTCAAAAGGCACAGCAAATGCCGGTGCTGAGAAAAGAAGAGTTATAAGTAGCAAAGTACGTTTCATATCAATCCCCCTTGTATAGTTGTTAACACTAAACTTGCTTACTTACTTTTATACTACTGTGATATTATTTAAAATTGCAATAATTTTTTAAATTATTAACAATAATTGCTTTGTTAAGATATTTAGCGAATTAAGAAGGGATTTTAAAGAATGTTGCTGTTAACCGTGGTGGTAGCAGTGAGCGTATTGCCCTGGTTGCTCCGTTCATCACGTTCAGGACGCGTCCACCATTTATAGCCAAAGTAAGCGCCAACCGCAAACATACCTACAAGAAATACTTTTGTCCCACTTGATATGCCTTGATTTTGGGCAACGAGTAAAGGAGAAAGCGGAGCGGGATTAATAGTAGTCCGTTCGACAAGGAGTGGATTAGATGGATGTCGAGTGATTCTTGGTGAATGAATCGGAGTTGACGGACGTGTATTAACTGTGCTTGATACTCTTGAGAGCAAATTACCATTAGCAAGAGGTCTTCTTCCATCAAGGATCTCAATAATTTCGTTAATCTGCTTTTCATTAAATCGACAACTTCCGCTTGAATCGGTGATAAGGAATGTTGTTTGTCCGTTTATTCTACTTACTAAAAGAGTAATCCAATGCCCATTTGTCTTCTCTTTGGTCAGTCTTTGAGTGGTCTGATGAAGTGTATCGGGTTCAGGACTCATGATTGGTCCAAATATGGATCGCACAAATTTTTCAAATTGGCTTGAAACAGATGTATCACCAATATAGACAGCAATGATTGCCATAACATCTTGGTTAGGTCGTGCCATATCTGCTACAAGTTCTTGGAATCCTATATTTGCTGTATCATTGTATGTGCATAATCTGAGCCCATTTACATTGTGTAAGGGGCTTTGCCGTTGCTGTTCAAAATCCATAAGTGCCGGAATTTCTTCTCCAAGCAGCCACTTACCATAAGGCAATGCAACAGTATTCTCGAAAATTTTCACATTTCTTTGATAAATTTTTTGATCGTACTGTGCTAAAAGGTCGATAATAATCGGTCTAAAAAAAGCATTACTAAAGTGTTGTCTGTCTTCCCCGATTCTTCGCAGAAGAGCCTCGTATTCGACTCGATTATTGTCTAGCACTCCTCTTAAATGCTCATCGATCGTTTGTTCTAACGCTGTAAGAAAAGTATCAGTATTTACTATTAATCTAAATCCAGTAGCTTCTGGCCTTGCTCCGTGCAGTAATTTTGTTGAAGTATCGCGTAGACGATTATATATCAAAGCGAATTCAGCGACTGTGGCTGTCGGCTCTTCGAGGGCACGTCTGATGCGCATTGATTGTCTCGTTGAGGAAAAAATAGTTCCTTGATAATTGGGACCAGGCTGAGCTATTTCCCCTTCAACTTTAAAGGCTTCTAGACAGAGATCTCGTACTACATCACGAAGTGAACTGTCAAGTCTCTTACGCATGATGAATGAGCGCCACTGAGATTGGAGAGTTCCAAAAGTTTGCAGAATTGCATTTTTTGACATTAATTCAGTTAAAAACTGTTGTCTCTGTAGGGGATAAATCTGAGCGAGAGCAAGTTTCATACCATTGTAGAGCGCATGGTAACCACAACTTGAAGCAGTTAAATAGAGCTGATCTTCACCAGGCCCAGCACATTCATGTTGACGGGGCACATAAATTTGTATGCGGCGAGAATCACTAGTATCAACTTCAATTTGAAGGTTGCTAAGCGTAGCAGGCGTAAGGAGCTGAGCTTGTTGAAAAGTGGCAGCTTGTTGTAAATGCTGTTGAACTTGTTGTAAATCGACCATGGCCCCCCACAATGAGATGAAAGGCAAAATGAGAGAGGTGTAGGCGATACGTACTAATTTCATTGGTATACCTCATATAGTATGACTAAAATAAACATACTACTGTTTGCAGAAAACTCAACAGGTTGATTCTTGCCTTTATATCCCAATTCTATTAAGCCGTACTGCTGTTATTTTTAGCATACCGGATTTTGGGAAAGAGAGACAAGACTCATGTTATCTGAGCAATCTCTTGCATTTTTTGCAATTCAAGGAATACACAAAGCACAAATCCCACGATACTTGTTTGTGATTCAATTGATGCACTCGATTTCTCATCAGTTAGCATCAATAAAATTGTTTGTGGGTGATATTTGCCTTCTCCAATCGCTTGCTCGAATGGCGAATATTCTTTGCCATTTATTTTAGAAACTGTGAACGCTTTAGCAGGATTTTCCCAGAAAAGTGTCTTAAATAAGCCTAGGTTATTTTGCTTTACCGCATAATTAAAAAGGTTTTGGCCATCAGTGCTTTCCCATTTCAAAAAAATCGCAGGATGAAGCTTTATGCGCCCATTTAGAATTTTTTGGAGTGCTTCCTTCTTATTTGAACGCTCGGGATCCGAGGTTTTGTTTAACAGTTGTTCAATATTGTTTCTATGGTGGAAAGACAGAATGAGGCATGCAAGTTGATGTTTGCCAGATCCCTTTAAAAGTGCGAGTACTTGTTGAAGTGTCATTTCATAATTAGGCTCGTAATAGGCTGAGAAAATCATTTCTTGGGGATTGTGTGGATTTGGTGCATAGCTGCAACGTATATCAAAATATGGTATTCCTTCTTCCAACAAAAAGCGCACCATTTCGATGTGAGCGCCACTCAACGCAGCCCAGAAGATTATAAAGGGACTTCGGCAATTTTTCGGATTGCTTAGAAATCTAAGTAAATTTTCACGCATGGTAAATACTACGGTCTTAATGAGTCTAACATCTCCTTTAAAGGCGGCTTTTTTTAAAGCATCAATATATCTTTCTCTTGCGTAACTCACCCAAACGTCTCTGGGATAATGTCCTTCTAGCGTAACTATACATTGTGGTTGATTACATTTCACTGCCAAGACAATACAATCAAGCATAATTCTGACTGAGTCATGATCACTATAGGTCCAAGCATTAGCAAAGACTACCCTTTGTAACAATTCATGTTGTCCTCGTCTAATGAGCGCATAGAGAACTTCAGGACACCAAACGCCAGTACGCCAAGTGAATTTTTTTGCCTCATCAAAGCTACCGGCACGAATCCGTTCAAGAAGAGCGGCCCGGTTATGCAGTATTTCTTCTTCAACCCTCTTTAAATCTTCGGCGGTGGGGGCACTCTGACGCTGAAGGACATCGGCTTGGGCACCTAGGATTGTTAAACTTATTAGACTGAAGACAAGTATCGAGAAGAAATGGATGATTTTCATGCGAATCTCCCCCGAGAATAAAAGATTTTAACTAAATCCTACAAAAACTTTTCTACTTACACAAGCAGCTTCAGGCATCTCTCTTTATTATAGGACTTTTTTTTAAATTTGCTTATTAATAGATTTAGGCCGGAGCAATTGAATGATCTCATCATTGCCTTTCTTATTGGCGATTGCATGAGCCGTTTCGCCAGCGTCATTTTGGGCATTTACGTCAATACTTGGATGAGTAAGCAGTAATTTCACAATTTCTGTTCGATTATTTTCTGCAGCAACTATGAGAGGAGTGCCTCTAGGTGATTGAAAATTAATGTTTACTTCCGGTCTGCTCAGCAATGATGTAACAATGTCTTTGTATCCTTTGAGAACAGCAAGTATCAATGCGATACTGCCTTGATTGTGTGCATTTAGATCAATACGAGGATTATTAATCAACCTTTGAATAGTGTTTTGATGACCATTTTCGAAAGCACATATGAGTGCGGTCGCTCCATTCGGAGCTGCCATATTTGTGTCGGTTTCTGATTTATTAAGAAGCGACTGCACAATTTCCTTAAATCCACCAAAACAGGCAGCCATGAAGGGCGTACCGCCAGACTCAGTTCTTGCATTGATATCAATGGTAGATTGTTCAATCAACAACTGAACAACATCTCGATGGTTCTCAAAAATGGCGAGATGGAGAGCCGTTTCACCATTTTCAGTTTTGAGATTGAGATTTATGCCTGGTTTGGCAAGTAATAATATTACATTCTCTATACAATCATTTTCAGCAGCCCACATAAGTGCTGTTTTTCCACTAAAGTAGGGAGCATTTACATTTATGCCAGGCGTTTGGAGGAGTTGAGTGAATTTTTCAGGTCCAATCCGAGCAGCCTCAATAAGCTGCAGTTCAATTGTCGTCAGACTATTTGCTTGTGTTTCAGAGACTAGAGGTGAGGAGGTCTCTCGTTCTTTATTCCTTTCCATAGCAAAGGAGATAGTGGTGGTACATATAAAAGAGATAAAGAAAATTGTGCGGTTCATCGTGGTTCTTCCTTGGTTAGCGGCATCAGTAGGATAACATGTACTTTTTCGAGGTTTTTTTCTTTGTTCCATCTCGAGTTCAAAGCTGTACTCATTTGTGATAATCCTTGTTTTTCAAGCGAAAATTTACATGAGGATTTACGATGCTTGGTTTTATTGCCCGACTATCTCTCGCATATTGTATATCTTATTCTTATTGGCCTGTACAGCTTTATTTTTTTATTTTAACTAGAAATTTCTTTATGAATGGGGTTGTGAAGTTTTTCTCATATGCGATTAAGGACAATAAAAAAAGATCCCATCTTAAAGACGGGATCTTAAATCACGATTTATTATACATTTACTCGAAATGTTTCTTTTCAGTTACTTGAGTAGCGCCAAAAACAATACCGGCGACGCCGAAGAGAATGTAGATTCCTTTTTCAACAATTGGCATTGAAGCAAAGATGGTATGTATAAAATTGGTATCAAAAAGTCCAACCGTACCCCAGTTAACTGCAGCAAGTACTGACAATAAAGCACTTATATTGCGCACTAAATCTTTCATATTACTCCTCCTTATTAGGATTTAGCTACGGCATACATGCTTTTGTAACAAATACACAAAGCGTACCTCCAGAAAACGTGTACACCGCAGCAATTTTTTATATATTAATTCATTCTTTATACTTTTATCTTACCAACATGAGTTTCTTATTGTCAACAATTTGAAAATATTTTTATCAAATTGTTTCAGGGCTGCCTGTCTGACGCGTAGGAGAGGGTTCTTTATAGTGAATCGCATAGTGCTCTGCTATTTTCATTTTAAGCAGGGGATCAATACTATTAAAGTCTGAAATAAGATGTGCAGGGAGCATGATATTTTTCCCGTGGGCAAGGCTTGGTAGTCTCATCAGAAATTCGGCTTGTTTTAACGTTGTCCGGGCTGCGAGTTTTTTGCAGGACCAAAAGGTACTGTTTCCGTCAACATCAGCACACATGAGTGCTGCATTATCAGGACTCATAGATGCGGTCAATAAGGGACTTGCACATTCAAATGATCGTATGAGACGTAATGCTGGATTGCCTGTTTGAGTTGCTGTGCGTAAAAAGAGATAGATTTTCTTGCTTGAACCGAGGAGCAAAAGATTGCTTCCTGGAATTCGTGCAATTGTATTGATTGGCTCTTTATTGAGAGCGGCCACTGTTTGGACTGGTCCGCCGTGAGGGCTGACTATGTCAATGTTACCTGAAGCGTATCCAACTAAGGCTTCATCTGGAGTAAGATTCATAGCAGTAAAAATCTGTCCTAATTTGATTTCATTGCAGGTTCTTATACATTGTTTTGCTGAGATATAAATGCATTTGACGATTCCTAAACACCCAGCAAGGAGAGTGTTATTATCAGAAAATTGAAGACTGTGGATAACTTTATAGGGATCATCAACAAAGTCTCTTAGAGGACTTTCTGCATGTGCCTGAGATCCTTCAGTGAATGCAGGGATGCGTTCAATAGATAGAGGACTTTTACTCTCTGATTTGACGTGCCAGTTGCCGATTTCTCCTGTTACATATCCCGCGGCTACTGTTTGTTGATCAGGACTGAGGGCAAGTGATGATACTGGTGCAGGCTGATCCCATGTCTTCACTTTTTCTAGTTTTGGGATTGACCAGAGCGATACTGTCTGATCATCGGATGCCGTAAAAAGAGCAGTATGCTGCGGATGAATGAGTAGTGCACGAATTCGTTTTGCATGTGCTTTCACACTTTTGACAATTGTTGGACCTTCATGTTCATTTTCGCAGCTCCAGAGACGAAGAACTCCATCAGATCCTGCTGTTACAAAATGGGAAGAATTTTTTACAAAGACACACTGAATTCTCCCATAGCCATGCCCAGCAGAAACAGCGCTCGATTCTGGAAAAAAACGCCACAGAGATTCTACATTTTCGAGCCAATGGTTTTGTCCTAAAACCAGATCAAGATGTGGGTTTGCATCTAGAAATGCGGGCAACTCAATCGGGCGGGTGTGTGATAGGCCACGAGCTGCGAGCTCTTTTAACATCGGTATCTGATGGGCAACCGTTATTTCAGATTGCTTAACCTTGTCCATCGCGTAGAGTGTAGATGTTGAAAAAAGTGAACTTAATAAGAAAAAACGCGCAAGCTTCATAATTCCTCCTAGCTTTTGTTCTAATACATTGCAGCGCATTATAAAAAAATGGAAAAACAAAAAACAAGAGTTTTGTTAAAAACTTTTTTAAAGTGTCTCGATTGCGTGATTAGCTGCCTGATTTCGCGCTTATACAATCATGCTCACAACCAGCCATTTTTGATTTTTTCTGCATTTGCGATACATTTAAAAAAAAGAATCACTAATGAGAATTAGCTTATGAAACATACCAAGGTTGCAATTATAGGCGCGGGAGCCGTTGGATCGACAGTGGCTTATTCCCTCATGCTAAAAAATCTCGTTGCCGAAATAGTCCTCATAGATATAGATGTAAAAAGATGTTCTGGAGAAGTGCTTGACTTGACTGATTGCTTAGCATTATCATATGCCTCATCGTTACATCAGGGGGAATACAAAGATGCGCTCGATGCAGATATTGTTATTGTAACTGCGGGCAAGGCACAGAGGCCTGGTCAGACAAGAATTGAACTGATAGAAGCTAATAAAAAAATGATATGCAGTGTGCTTGGAGAGCTTAAAGGGCTCAATAAACAAGCAATACTCATTATTGTAAGCAATCCACTTGATCTCTTGACCTACTACGCTCATACACATTTTGATTTTCCTAAGTCCCACATGTTTGGGATGGGGACCTTTTTAGATTCGTACCGTTTAAAACAACTCTTAAGTTATCAGACTGGTGTAGCTGCAGAATCAATTGAAGGATACGTTTTAGGTGAGCATGGAGATTCTGAGGTTGTCGCCTGGTCAACTACGCGCATAGCAGGTGCATCTGTTGAACAGTTCGGCGTTACGGACTCTTTAAAAGAAAAGATTGCGCAAGCTGCTAAATCAAAGGCCTATGAGATTATTGCAACCAAAGGTGCGACCTACTATGGTATTGCACTTTGCGTTGCTACCGTCTGCGAAAAGATTATATACAATACAAGAGAGGCTGTGCCCGTTTCATGGTATCATGAAGAATATGGTGTCTGTTTTAGCTTGCCGGTACTATTATCCCAAAATGGCGTTGAAAAAGTCATTGATCTTGATTTAACAGATAAAGAACGAGAATCGTTGCAGCATTCCGCTCAGACTCTAAAGGGCTATTTTTCTCTCCTTACGTGAACAAAAGATGAATTCAAAAAATGTTACATTAGTCGACATACGCACAATAAATCCACGCATCGTCTTGGATATTAAGTATGCCACATCAGATAATTTTGTTTCTAAGCCGGTATACACTGCAGCAAAGGCATATTTACAACAGGCAGTTGCCGGTAAATTAGATCGGGTGCAACGTGACCTTGAAAAACAAAGTCTTGGATTGAAAATCTGGGATGCGTATCGGCCGCTCTCCGTTCAAAAACAGCTCTGGTCTCTTGTGCCGGATGAGAGATATGTGGCTGATCCTGCTAAGGGGTCCAGTCATAATAGGGGAGCTGCTGTCGATGTCACTCTCGTAGATGCTTTTGGTGGAGAGCTCTTCATGCCTACTGGTTTTGACGATTTTAGCGAGAAGGCTCATTATGATTATCAGGAGCTTACTCAGGAACAGTTACACAATCGTACACTTCTGGCAGAGAGTATGGAGAGGCAGGGCTTTGTCTCTTTGCCTACAGAATGGTGGCACTTTAGTGATCCTGATGTTAGGACGTATCCGCTTCTTGATATTTCTTTTGAAGAATTGGAAGTTCTTTTAAACCGCTAGCAGGAGTTTTTCATGGTAAAGAAATTGTATATGATTCTTATGTGTGCTCAGGGACTTGTAAGCGCCCAGGATGGGGATCTTATCGATATTCAAAAAATAAATCCATGTATCAGATTAGATATTAAGTATGCAACTTCGGATAATTTTCTTTCACGGCCCGTATATTCTGCGGCGAAAGCGTATTTAAGAAAAGAAGTTGCATATAAATTGGACCAGGTACAGCGTGAGCTCGAAAAACAAGGACTTGGACTGAAAGTCTGGGATGCATATCGACCTCTTTCTGCACAACGGGAGCTCTGGGCAATGGTGCTTGATGACCGCTATATGGCAGATCCTGCTAAGGGCTCGAACCATAATAGAGGAGCCGCAGTTGACGTAACACTTGTTTATCTTACTGGCAACGAGCTGAATATGCCCACTGGCTTTGATGATTTTAGTGAGAAGGCACATTATGATTTTATGGAGCTCAGTGAAGAGCAGTTGCATAATCGCGCACTTCTTGCGAAAATTATGCAAGAACATGGGTTTATTCCTTTAGCTACGGAATGGTGGCACTTTAGTGATTGTAATGCTAACGAGTATCCACTTTTGGACATAAGCTTTGAAGAATTGGAACAATTTAACCGCTAACTCAGGAGTTATGATGCTAAAAAAAGCTTTAATTCTTAATCTTTCGCTGATAACGCTTGCCTGTTATGCAGCGCAAGAGTCTTTTGATGAAAAATTTATAAATGATCTGTATGTTGGCATCTCTGGATATGGTATTGATGATGAAGAGATAGAATCAATTAAGGCAGTGGGTGGTGCACCGACCTACGGCGAGGGGACATTCGAAACGTTTGGCAAAATAGCCAATGATCTGAAAAAAGAGCTCAAAAATGGGGTCTTTTGCGACTTTGGATGCGGAGTAGGAAAAGCGGTCGTTCAGTTCTTTCTAACTACCGATGCAAAAAAATGTATTGGCGTAGAGCTTTCAAAAACGCGCGTTGGCTCTGCGCTGGATGTAAAGAAAAAACTTGATAAAAAGGGACTTATTAAGAAGGGCCGCGCGCTTGAATTTAAACAGGGCAACATTACAGAAGCAGATGTGAGCGATGCAGATGTCGTTTTTATGTGCTCTACCTGCTTTTCAAAAGAGCTTATGAGCACGTTGACCAATAAGCTTGCTCAATTGAAGAAAGGCCTTGTTGTGGTTACACTCAAGCAACTTCCTGAACATAAAAGCTTTAAGCTAGAGAAGACTCTTCACTTAAGCACGTCATGGAGTAAGGAAAGCCCCTTCTACTTTTATCGTCGAGTGTAATATCACAGGTATTTTCGATGAACGTTGAGAGCTCATCTAGAGTCATCTCTCCTTCCATACGATTTTCTGGTCTGCCGTTTAAGTAGATAATAAAGGCGGGAATGATGTCGATATCGTGATCTTTTCCAAGCTCAGAGAGTTTATCATTATTCACTTTAAGGACTTTAAGTACTTCTTTAAACCTTTCAGCCACATTTGAAAGAGGAGCTTCCATCTTTCTACATGAAGGACAGGAAGGTGAATAGAATTCAACTAACACTGGAAGGGATGCATTGCGTATAGCTCGCTTAAACTCCTTAACTGTCTTGATTAATTGTATTGCAGGGCTTTGAATCGTGGTTGGCTTGTACAACCTATCGAGAGTTTTCTTTCTGAGTGGTCCATCAAAGCCCCAGCGTGACAGTATTCGTAAGGTATCGAGTCCTGCTTTGGTCCCATCACCGATTACTACCGCTACCTGTCGGTAGCGACAATCAGCACAGGTACCGCATGCAAAGACTCCTTCAATTGCTGTTTCTTGCGTTCTATCTTTTAATTTAATGCATCCTGCATCATCACATTCAAGTTTATTTTTAATGAGATCGGTGTTTGGCGTCATACCTGTGGAAAGGAAGACGCTCGATGTCTTAAGCGTTGATTTTTCTCGGGTTACCGTGTCAATAAGTTCGATATGGGTTATAGATTCTCCATTTCCGCAGATTGCGGTTACCATTTTGTTAGTAAGAATTTTCACATTTTTTAGATCGTTAACCTTTTTAAGAAGACTTTTTGTCGCCGTCGGACATTCGCTCGCAACAATAAGCGTAACACTCCGTGCTTTTGGAGCAAGTTGCAGTACTCTCTGCATGGCAATATCGGCTCCCCCAATAACGATGGTATCTTTTCCGGTAGTATAAGAGCCATCACAGATGCCACATGAAAAAAGCCCGTTGCCAAAATACTCATCCTCTCCTTTAATGCCAAGCATCTTTTGAGAAGCACCAGTCGCGATAGTTACCGTAAGAGCATTGACATAAGAACCGTCATCCAAGGTTACTTTTATCGGCCATGTTGAAAGATCGACTTCTGTGACTGTCTGAGGAGCGATGTGTGCACCAAAGCCCATGACCTGTTTTTCCAGCTTATGCATACTAAGCGCACCACTCGTTGCCGGGACTCCGGGCCAGTTTTCGACGGTTTGAGAGTCCATAAGTTCTCCGCCCGGCTTTGGTCCCTGAAAAATAACGGTATGATAGCCTGAACGTGCGCAGGGGATAGCAGCAGCAAGACCAGCTGGTCCAGCTCCGATGACAACCTGATGAGCGATATTCTTTTTGCCCTCTAAAAGCTGTTTAATTTTTGCTTCATCTAATCTCGGTGCATACAAAGAGGCGCAATAGGCCAAACAGAGTAATGCTAAACTGGTGTGCTTCATACGAGTCCCTTTTTACATTTTCATCAAGGGTTTAGTGGAAGTTTCAGCGACAGCTATTTTTGTTTGAAGTTGTGCGACTTCTTTTTTCAATCGCTCGAGGTCACTCCCTTTTTTTTCCAATGCTTCTTTCTTCTCAATATCTTTTTCCTTAGTTGCCTTACTTGCCTTCATGAGAGCGATGCGTTTTTGTGCAAACTCCGCTTTCATTGCGGGATCAAGGTCAAGATGAGCGGCGCTTGTTCCCATAAAAAAGAGGACAAGGCTTGTAATGGCTTTTTTCATAGTCTCTCCTTCAGCCTTACGGTCTCTTGCTTACTTATATCCTAACAGAGAGAATTTATTTATTGCAATATTTTTCAATATTTACAAATAGAAATTGTTAATTGAACGTGAGAAGGTAATAATACGCAGATGCTAAATACCCAGATCTTTAAAGAAAGCATCTTCATTTGGCTCCCGTCCCAAAAAGGTGTGGAGCATCTCTTCGGGCTCTTTGCTGCCGCCTGGCGCCAAGATAGCGCGGATGTACTTTTCCCCTATCATTGAACTGCAAAGTCCATAGGGTTTTGTATACGAAAATAAATCGAGAGCAAATACCTGTGACCACATGTAACCATAGTACCGCGATCCATACCCGGTTAAATGAATGAAAGAGCAATAATAATGGTCTTCAGGGTCATAATAAATGTTAGTACGGATATTTTCGGAAAGGCTTCTATCTATTGCTTCAATATCTTTATGAGCACCGGGTCCAAAAAAAGCAAGTGATTCGCTCGCCAAAAAGAGTTGTCGGGTTATATGATGTCCTGATTGGAAATTTTTCATTTTTATGATGTTGTTTATAATATCATCAGGGAGCGGTTTTTTTGTCTGATAATGACAGCTTACCATTTTAAGTATCTCAGGTTGCAACATCCATTGCTCAAGCATCTGAGAAGGCATTTCTCCAAAATCAGCCTTTACGTTTGTCCCTGAAAACTGAGCTAGTTCAGTCGCGCCCAAAAGACCATGTATCGCGTGGCCAAATTCATGAAAAAAATCTTTGACATCTTGTCGGGTAAGGAGCGCTGGTCTACCATCCTGTGGCGGGGGAAAATTAGCTATGACCAGTATGACAGCAGGATATTGTTGTCCATCGGCCATCTTAAGTGTAGGAACAATAGCTGCCTCAGCTGCATCCGTATATTTGTAGGGTCGGGGGTAGAGGTCAAGAAGAATTGTGCCTAGATAGTGTTCTTCCTTATAGGCAGCCCAAAATTCGACATCCTCATGCCATACTTTTGGGGCAGTTAATTTTTTAAAAGAGATACCAAAAAACTTCTCATAAATGGAAAAGAGTGCAGGAAGTGTATGGTCAATAGGGAAGAACTCATTAAGCTCAGCTTCATTCACATTGAAATGCTTCTTTTTATAACGGTTGATAACATAGGTTATATCCCATGGATAAAATTTACCATCAGGAGTGAGTGTTACACCTTCAGGTAAGTCCTTTTTAAATTCTTCAAATTCCTGGAACATTTTCGGCAGCGCTTTTTGAAGAACTCGATCTACGAATGATTGAGCTCGCTCAGGAGTTTTTGCCATCATATTTTCAATATCATAAGCGGCATAACTTGGATATCCCAATAGTTTTGCAAGCTGGTCTCGTAGATCAATGAGCTTCGTGAGCGCTTCATAATTAGCTGGATATCCAACATTCGTATACTGCTGCAGCATCTTTTTTCGCGTATTTGAAATTGAACATTGCTCCATTACTTTGGTAAATGTAGGGTAATCGGTGCTCAGGACATAAAGCCCGGTCTCGTTTTTCTTGAGGTTGTTTATGAACATTTCATCGAGTCCGGCGAGCTCTTTCTTAGTAACCTCGATAGTTCTTTGGTTGGCTGCAATATTCATTTCAAACTGAGTTTCAAGTGCAGCCAGTTCTTTGCAAATGCTTCTAACAAGGACCGGCTTATCTTTCGGAAGCTGAAGGCCACTTCGTCTAAAAGCGCGCATTGTTTCTTTTATATAATATTTTTGTTCATCATTAAGGGACTCAGGAGATTTTTGAATGAGTGTTTCATATTCTTCACAAGCTCTAAATAGTTTTTCATTGAGCGTGAAGTTATCCACCGCAAAGGCCGCTAATTTCATGGATGCTTCTTGGCTCGCTGTCCTGATTGTTTCGTCAGGACTTACTAACGAGAGCACTTGTGCTACTGCACCGATAATTGCAAGACGTTCACTGGCGAGATCGAGTTGTCGCATTGTATTATCAAATGTTCGATGTTTAGCAGCGTAAATGCTTTTAAGATCTTCTTGGATGCGTAAACATACGGTGTCTACTTCTTTCTCAAACTCATTTTTGCTTGTTGGGAACAAGCGTACTATCTCTTCAATCGTTCGAATATAAGGGCGATCGTAATGCGCTTTTTTTGCGTGTAGAACGTCGGACAATAATGCTAAAGGTATGATTACTAGAAGCAAGAAAAAAAATAGTTTCATGAAAAAACCCTTTAATTGTCGATACTAAGATTAGTTCAATATACCACAGAGTTGCATTGCCTAGATAACAGTCTTCTTATGAAATATTGCACTGACAATCACTCTCCTTAGATTCCTAAATCTTTAAAAAATGCATCCTCATTCGGCTCCCGTCCCAAGAAGTTCTTAAGCATCTCTTCGGGGTCTTGACTGCCACCTGGTGCTAAAATATCCCGGGTGTATTTTTCGCCGATCACTGAGTTGAAAAGTCCTTGAGGTTTTATGTAATAAAAGAGATCGAGAGCAAATACCTTTGACCACATATAACCGTAGTACCGCGCTCCATATCCCGTTAGGTGGATAAAGGAGCAATACGCATGAGCGTCAGGGTCATACCATGCATTGGTACGAATCTTTTCAAAAAGACTTTTATCGAGGGCTTTAATATCCTTATGAGCACCCGGTCCAAAAAAGGCAAGCGCTTCACTGGCAAAAAAGAGCTGTCGGGTAACATAGTCTCCCGAATGGAAATTTTTCATGGTTAAGATGTTATGTATAACCTCATCAGGCAGGGGATCTTTCGTCCGATAGTTGCAACTTAGCATTTTCAGGATCTCGGGTTGCCAGATCCATTCTTCAAGCATCTGAGAAGGCATCTCTACAAAGTCGTCTTTTACATTTGTTCCAGAAAATTCGGCAAATTCGGTTGCTCCCAACAGGGAATGTATCGCATGACCAAATTCATGGAAGAAGACCAAGACATCATCGCGAGTAAGAAGTGCTGGCTTACCATTCTGTGATGGGGAGAAATTAGCTATGACCAGCAGGACACTAGGGTAGTATTTGCCACGAGGCATCTTGAGTGAAGGAACGATGGTTGCTTTAGCGCCGCGATGGCTATATTTGTAAGGGCGCGGGTACAGATCGAGCATCACCATACCTAAGTACATACTATTTTTATAGGCAGCCCAAAACTCGACATCCTTATGCCATATTTCCGGTGCAGATACTTTTTTAAAAGAGATGCCAAAAAACTTCTCATACAGGGAAAAGATGACAGGAAGCGTATGTTCAACAGGGAAGTAGTCAGCAATTTCAGCTTCGTTTACTTTGAAATGCTTCTTTTTATAACTATTTATAATGTAGGATAGATCCCATGGATAGAATGTTCCATCTGGCGCGAGAGATACACCTTCAGGTAAGTCCTTTTTAAATTCTTCAGATTCCTGAAGCATTTTCGGCCTGGCTCTTTTGATAACCTTATCAACGAATTGTTGAGCTCGTTCAGGAGTTTTAACCATCATATTTTCAGTGTCATACGCGGCGTAACTTGGGTATCCTAATAGATCTGCAAGCTCATCACGACGCTCGATGAGCTTAGTAAGGATCTCTTGATTTGCAGGATATCCATTGTTTGAGTATTGCTTGTACAGCTTTTTTCTTGTATTAGATACAGAACATTGTTCCATCACTTTAGTGAATGTGGGATAATCTGTGCCGACGATATAAAGCCCATCATCATTTTTCTTAAGACTTTGTATGAATAGATCATCAAGCCCTGTAAGTTCCTCTCTGGTAACTTCTATGGTCCTTTGGTTTCCAGCAATATTCATATCAAACTGAGCCTCAAGTGCCGAAAGTTCTTTGGAAATTTTGCTGACAAGATCTTGCTTATCCCTTGGTAACTGAAGACCTTCTCGTCTAAAGTCGCGCATTGTTTCTTTTACATAATATTTTTGCTCATCATTAAGCAGCTCTTTATTGGATGATGTTTCAATGAGCGTTTCATACGCTTCACACGATTTAAACAGTTTTTCATTGAGCGTAAAGCTGTCTACCCCAAAGGCAGTCAATGTAGTAAGCGCATCTTGTGCAGTTTTTCTTATGATTTCATCGGTACTTACCAATGAGAGGATTTGTGCTATAGAGGTATTGATTGTGAGATGTTCACTGGCAAGATCGAGTGGCCTCATTGTATTATCAAATGTTCTGAGTTCTGGCTTAATCGAGTAAATACGTTCAAGCTCTTTTTCGATCTGCGAACACACCTCTGCTACCGTCTTTTCAATCATTTCTTTGGTTGAAGGGAAAAGACCTACAATATCTTCGATTGTTTGTACGTCTGGACGACTGTCTTGAGTCTTATGTACATAGAGACGGCGATACGCTAAAACAAGAGCAATCAAAGCTATCAGAAAAGGAAAGAGGAGCATCATCATAAAAAGTCCTTATTTAGCTATGAACGATCCTTAGATGCCCAAATCTTTAAAGAAAGCATCTTCATTTGGCTCTCGTCCCAAGAAGGTCTTGAGCATCTCTTCAGGTTCTTTACTGCCCCCCGGCGCTAAAATATCCCTTATGTATTTTTCACCAATCATGCGGCAGAAAAGTCCGTAAGGCTTTATGTACGAAAAGAGATCGAGAGCAAACACTTTTGACCACATATACCCATAGTATCGAGCACCATATCCGTTTAAATGGATAAACGAGCAGTAATAGTGGCTATCTGGGTCATAATAGACATTAGGGCGAATCTTTTCAAAAAGGGTTCTGTCGATTGCTTTAATATCTTTGTGAGCTCCTGGTGCAAAAAAGGCAAGGGCTTCATCGGCTAAAAAGAGCTGCCGAGTTACATAGTCTCCCGACTGGAAATTTTTCATCTTTATAATGTCATGTATAACATTATCAGGAAGCGGCTTTTTTGTCTGATAGTGCGAGCTTATAAGTTTGAGTATCTGCGGTTGCCAGATCCATTCTTCGAGCATTTGGGAAGGCATCTCCTTAAAATCTTCTTTTACATTTGTTCCTGAAAATTGTGAAAGCTCAGTTGCGCCTAACAGGGAATGTATTGCGTGACCAAACTCATGGAAAAAAACGATGACATTCTGTCGCGTTAAAAGAGCTGGCTTACCATTCTGTGGTGGCGGGAAATTTGCTATGACGAGCATGACGCCGGGGTAACGTTTTCCATTCGGCATTTTAAGTGAGGGCACGATCGAAGCCTTAACTCCTAAATGCGTATATTTATAAGGACGTGGATAGAGATCAAGCATTACCATACCTAAATAGGTGCCTTCTTTATATGCTGCCCAGAACTCAACCTCGGTATGCCATACTTCTGGAGCAGTTACTTTTTTAAATGAGATACCGAAGAATTTCTCGTACAAAGAAAAAAGTGCAGGGAGCGTATGGTCAACAGGGAAGTACTCAGTAAGTTCAGCTTCATTCACATTGAAGTGCTTCTTTTTGTAATGGTCAATGATATAGTTTAAGTCCCACGGATGGAATTTACCATCAGGCGTCAACGTTACTCCTTCGGGTAAATCTTTTTTAAACTCCTGGGACTCCTGGAGCATTTTTGGCCGTGCTCTTTTGATAATTCTATCGACAAAGCTTTGAGCTCGTTCAGGAGTTTTAGCCATCGTATTTTCAATATCATAAGCAGCGTAGCTTGGATACCCTAAGAGTTTTGCAAGTTCGTCGCGAAGCCCAATGAGTTTTGTGAGAACCTCTTCATTTGCTGGGTATGCATTATTCGTGTATTGCCTGCCAAGTTTTTTTCTAGTATCTGATACGGCGCACTCATCCATCACTTTAGTGAAAGTAGGAAAATCAGTGCCAACGATATACAGCCCTTTTTCATTTTTCTTTAGGCTGTTTATAAATGTATCATTAAGTCCTTTAAGTTCTTCTTTAGTAACCTCAATGCTCCTTTGCTTGGCTGCAATATTCATCTCAAACTGCATTTCAAGTGCAGAAATCTCATTAGCAACTTTCCTAAGAACAGCCTGCTTATCCTTCGGCAACTGAAGGCCACTGCGTCTAAAATCACGCATTATTTCTTTAATATAGTATTTTTCCTCATCATTAAGCCGCTCTTTAGTAGGATTTTTTTGGAAAAGTGTCTCGTATTCCTCACATGCTTTAAACAGTTTTTCATTAAGCGTGAAATTATCTACGCCAAAAGCAGTCAATTTTACGAGCGCTTCTTGTCCGGCTTTTCTTATCGTTTCATCAGGGCTTACTAACGAGAGCACTTGTGCCACCGCTGCGATGATTAAAAAGCGTTCACCTGCAAGATCAAGTGCCCGCATTGTGTTATCAAATGTTCGCTCCTCTGGTTTAAAGGAGTAAATAAGTTTAAGATCTTCCTGGATTTGAGAGCATGCATTCTTTACTTCATTTTCAAGTTCTTCTTTGGTCGATGGGAATAGACGTACAATCTGTTCTAACGTTTGAAAGTCAGGACGGTTGTAGCGAGTTTTTTTTGCATGTAGAAAGTAGCAAACGAGAGCGAGAGGGATGCAAGCAAGAAGAATGAAAAAAAGCAGTTTCATGAATAATCCTTACAGATGATGTTGAGACTATCTCAGTATAACAGACTCGAGCGTTTTGATAAGGGCTCATTCTCTTCAATTACTAATTGATTTGACGGGCATATTGTTGTTTAATTCGGTGGAAACGTGCAAATATTGTGCAAAGCGCTTGCATGGCTGATTAAGATCACCTATAATTACTAACAAAAGCGACAAATACAGGAAAAATTACATGAAAAAAGTTCCCATAGGTATTTCCGACTTTAAGAAGCTCAAAAGTCGTGACTATTATTACGTAGACAAGACGATGCTTATTAAAGATATTTTTGAAAGCGGAGAAGCAGTTCTAGTTACACGACCTCGTCGTTTTGGCAAAACATTAAATCTTTCGATGCTTTATTATTATCTTACATTAGATGATGTCTCTAATAATGCCGATCTTTTTGTTGACACGCAGATCTGGAAACACAAGTCTTACAGGAATTTACAGGGACAATTTCCGGTAATTTTTATTACCTTCAAAAACATAAGCGCACCAACCTATGAGAAAATACTCATAGATCTTGGCTCGGCAATTGCTATTGAATTTGAAAGGTTTTCCTATCTTCTGGCAAGTAATGTTCTTGAATCGCATGAAATAGAGAAATTTAATCGCATACGCAAAGAGAAATTCACGTTAGGCGATCTGGAAAGCAGTCTCGAATTCTTAGTGAGAATGCTTCATAAATTTCATAAAAAAAATATTATTGTCCTTTTAGATGAATATGATGTGCCCTTGCAAACTGCCTATATACATGGATTTTATGATGAACTTCTCCCGCTTATTAAAGAGCTTTTAACACGCATTTTCAAAGATCAAGCTTTACTAGAAAAGGGAGTCATCACAGGAAATTTAACCCTCGCAAAGGCAGGTATTTTTTCAGGTCTCAATAATCTTGATGTATTTAATGTAACAGAGAACGAGATGGCAGACAAATTTGGTTTCACGACATCCGAAGCCTATGAATTGCTTGATTACTACAAATGTAAAAATATGGAGGAGATAAAAAACTGGTATGATGGCTATACTTTTGGAGAGGTAGAGGGCATATATAATCCCTGGTCAATGCTTAAGTGCATTGCTAAGAAAGGTAAGCGCCAAATGTATTGGGTCAATACAAATCAAGATGTTTTTCTAAAAAAACTTATAGGCTCTGCCGATGAAAATATCAAAAGTGATCTTATGCAACTTCTTAATGGCAAAGCAATTCAGCATGCTATTAGAGAATCAGTTGTCTTTAAAGATCTTGATACGCAATCGGATCTGATCTGGAGCTTATTATTGTTTACTGGCTATTTGACATATAAATCTTGTGATATAAAAGATGGCAGAAAAGAATGCAATCTCATTATTCCTAATCAAGAAATAACTTCTCTTTACAGAGAGCTTACCAGGGAAATTTTTACTGCGGGCTTGTCAGTTAATAAGGCAGAAGAACTCCTTTATGCAATGGTTAACGGTGATGCAAAAAATTTTTCAACGCGTCTTGAGAATTTTGTTCTCAGCAATATGAGCTCGTTTGATATACCAAATTCTGAGCCTGAAAGAAGTTATCATAATTTTGTACTGGGTTTGGTTGGCATGCTTGATGACTATGAAGTCACCTCAAATCGAGAAAGTGGTTTCGGTAGATGTGATATTATGCTTATTCCAGAGATAAAGGGTAAGCCGGGAATAATTATCGAATTTAAGGTGTCCGATAAAACCGAAATGCTTCCTGCTGTTGCCCAAAAAGCACTTGATCAAATAGTTGAGAAAAAATATGCATCCATATTGTTTTCCAAAAAAGTTCCCGCTGTTATTGCTTACGGAATCGCATTTAAGGGCAAGAACCTCTTTGTGAAATCCTTGACTCTTTCCGAGAATCAACATAAATAATTGTGCATGCTGAGGATTTTACTAACCTTAAGTTTGTCTGATATAAGCGCAGGATTGCGATCTCATTGCACTTATAAAATAGTGTTTGTATACTAGAAGAAGTGACTAGAAGGGGAGAGGTATCCTTTCTCCAGTCAAAGAGATTGATGTAGGTTGGTTTTATGGCGCATCTTCATAACGGAATAGTGTTAAGAACTCTGTCAGCGTATAAAAGAACAGTAACTCTGTTAGATGAGCAGTATGGAAAAATAGAAGGGCTCGTCTATGCACAAAAACACCAGCTGTTTCATGGAGCGCTCATCTCCTATTCGCTCAAAAAGAAGGGTATGAGCTATATCCTTTCAAATATCAGTTTAATTGATATGCCCACGTACTGGTCTCCTGAGCAGCTCTTATTTTTTCATCATGTTCTTGAGTTAGGAGACTATTTTTTGCCGTGGGATGAGCACGCTTCTGAGACATATGAACTGCTTACGACGTTGTATGCAGATCCCTATGCAGTAACCGATACATCAGCTCAAAAGAACTTTTTGTATCATTTTTTCAGGTCGTGTGGGATGCATCCAGAGCCGCATGATACTCTCGATGGATGGATTTTGCAATGTATTCGTGAACATCCACAAGCGGCCTCATTACAAACGGCAAGCTATTTAAAGATCATGGAAAGTGCATGAAAAAGAAACTAGTCCTTCTTTTTTTTCTTGTAAGCAGTGCTGTAAGCACTTCTGCGCTTGGTCCATTTGCGTCGTTTTTTGAGAAAGAATGGGCAACTACTAAAAGCTTTGCCCAGCAGGTTGAGAAACACATTGAAGATCTGCGTAAGCGAAAAGCAGATGTTGAAAAGAGCCAAGCACGCTATAAATCAACTCTCGATGTCGTCCAAAAAACAGTCTCGAGCTTAAAAGAACGGGCTCAGCGAGTACGAGGTGCTGAGCTAGATTATGTAAATCAGTATCTTGCTCTTTCAACGAAGATAGTCGAGGTGCTCAAAGAGCTTGTGCAAGTGTATCAAGAGATGAAAGGAACACTAGAAGCACATATTAAGCTCCTGCAGGATTATAAGCAAGATCCAGAATTTAAACAAAAAGGGCTGGTCTTTGAGCAAAAATCGATTTATTCGATCGACGACTTTCAAAAAATGAGCAGCCTCGTGCTGCAGTATGATAATGAACTTAAGGCGCTTGAAGAGCGTTTATCTAAAATCGGTCTGGATGCTGAAACACTGCGCAAGAATCAAGCACTCGCTCGTGCGGAGCTTGAGGAAAAAAAGAAGGAACAAAAAGAGCTCAAAAGTGGCAGCATCGTAGAGGAGCGACCAGAAAGAAAGCGGCTTACATTAAAGCAGCAGGGTGAACTTCTTGATGCAGAAGAACGGCTCCTTGGCTACAGAAAAGAGCTGGGCGATGCAAAAATTAAAGAGGCCGAGGAACGTGCACAGTATATCGAACAGTCGATCAGAATTAAAAGACTACAGCTTGAGACGATTGAAAAAGAAGAAGAACATGTACGTCAAGAGTTAAAGATTGACAGAAAAGATGTAGTTGCTGCTGAAATGGCTCTCAAGCAACAAATGGCAGAGTCGAGTCGTCTTCAGGAAGATTATTCAAAGCGTATAGAAAGCCTCAATCTTTTAAAGCAAAGTGAGCTTGCTCAAATTAATCAACTGCGGCAACGATTTCAAATATCTGATGGAATGTTAGAAGCATTCTACAACTGGACCTATACTCCGACAACGATTCCTGAATGGCGTGCTCTTATTGAGATTGGTAGGCTTCATGATCATATCATCTTTGAGATTGAGGTGCACACGCAGGCCTTACAAGCGCATATTGAACAAGAAAAAGCTAAGGTAGCTGAACAAGAAGTAAGTAGTATGATTATTCAATCATGGTACAACCTTACTACGGGAAAATTCGATGGGTATCAACAGGAGGAGTTGGCAAAAGAGATAAAGCAGTACGAGAAAATTAAAGCCGACATTCAGGCATCACTTGGCTCTCTTGCAGACAAGCGCACAGCCGCATCTAACCTTCTTAATACTAATTTAAGGATTGCTGAAGCTATCAAAGCGCGACTCAAGGCATTTAAAGAACAACGACAGACCGTCTTTAAAAATAATCTAGAAGAGTTTAATAGGCTGGGAGGCCTGCTCAAAGAAGAAGCTTTTACTGAGTCGCAACAACGGGGTGAACTCATCACACAGCTTGTTGAACTCTATACAAGTATCTCCAACTACAAGAATCTCACAATAAAAAAGATTGATGCGATGCTCGCAGTCTTATCAAGTAAGACTCGCTGGAAAGGAGCTCCTCCTCTGCTTACAGGTCTTAAAAAGTTTGGTCCCGATATGGGGAAATTTGTGCAGTTCCTCGTAGGGGATAAACAGGTCAGTAAAAGTCTCGTGCGCAATCAGCAAACTTTTGTTGGTTGGTTGAAAGGTTTTAAAGAGAGTCCCTCGTCCCTGCTCGCTGCGTTGCTCTATGCCTTCATTCTCTTTTTGCTTTACCTCCTTTTTAAGTTGTATCTTCCTGATATTGCGCTCATGTTTTCAAATGCGGTGCCGCCTGATTTCGGGATTGTGCATGCCTCCATGAATTTTATTGCCACGGTGCTCTATTTTATTGCACGGAATTTGCAACCACTCTATCTTTGGACACTTCTATTTCTGGCAGTGCGCTATCAGCTCGTTGATGCCTATTTGGGGGCTTGGTTTTATCTCTTTTCAATACCTTTTTGGCTCTACTATGTGCAAAAGTTTATTTCAAATTTGCGCGCGGTTAATACCCAGCGAGGCTATCTTTTTACTAGTAAGAGATATCAAGAACGCTTCTTTCTCGTGATCTCGATTTTTCTGTATGCGACAACCATTATACTCTTTTTACGAGAAGCGATTTTGTTTGCATTGCCTAAGTCAGATGCGCCACGCGTGCTCCTTGCGCTTAATTTTATTTTGGCACAACTCTCATTAATCCTCATTATTGGGCGCGAACAAATTTTGAGCCTCATTCCTCGTACAACTCCCCTGTGGCAGTGGATTTATGAGGTACTGAACAGATATTATTATCTTTTTCTCTCGGCAATTGTTTTTGTGATTGTGATGAGTAATCCCTATATTGGGTATGGTCCTACATTCTTTTATGCCATTAGCCGTTTAGCACTTATCGCTCTCTTAATTCCATTTTTCATAGCTCTGCATGGTTATATTAAACGATGGTCTGGTTCGTTTTTCTTTTATTCTGATGAGGAAGGGATAAAAGAACGCTTTCGTTACGGTAGAACCTCCTATGGTCTTTTTGTTATCTGCAGTTTTCTGGCTTTGACGAGTCTTGCAATTATCATTGCGGTGAATATTTGGGGATATCCTTTAGGTTTCAATGAAATCACTTCATGGTTGCATGAGAAGCGCTATGATTACACAAATACATCGACGGGAAGAACCATAGATGTTAATCTCCTTGATATCGGAAGGGTCTTTGTATATATCCTCGTTGGCATTGTTCTCGCTTATCTCATCAATCGATTTGTGCTTCGACGGATGTTTGATTTATTACTTATCAATCCAGGTGTACAAAATGCCTTCTTATCGCTTATACGCTACAGCATTATTATTGCTGCAATTGTTATTGGTCTTCAAAGTATCGGTCTGAGTTATTCTTTGATCTATATCTTTGCAGTACTTGGTGGTCTTGGGGTTGCTGGTAAAGAAATCATTACCGATTTTATTGGCTACTTTGTTATCTTGATTCAGCGTCCGATTAAGATAGGTGATTTTGTGCGCGTAGATCCTGATCTTCAGGGAGTAGTGCGTCACCTTACTCTCCGCTCCATCTTTATCAGAAAAAATAATAGCGTTACCGTAATAATTCCTAACTCATTTATTATGACCAGGCCGGTCGTGAACTGGAACTATTCGCGCACTTATTTTGCATTTGAGGATATTCATCTTGATGTCGCTTATTCTACAGATCCTTTTAAAGTCAAAGAGCTCTTACTTGATGTGCTTGATCGTAATGTCAACCTCCTTAAAAACCCGCCACCTATTGTCCGACTTCACAGCTTTACTGACAATGGATTTCAGTTCATGGTTCGGGGCTTTTTAAGCCCCGATAAGGTCCATGATCAGTTTGATATTGCTTCAGATGTGCGCCTCGAGCTTGTACGTACTCTTCGCGCTCATGGCATGGATATAGGTTCACCTACACGTGTACTTAGACTTGTTCAAGAGAAGTCTCAAGAGAAGTCTAAAGAAACACCCCTCTGATGAGTGAATATATTGAAAAATGATTTATAAGATGTCGCCAAACAGCTGTGAACTGTGGATCGAACAGTTATTATAATCTTTTAAAACGCGCTACTTCACTAATGAGGAGGACTTAATCCCCTTCGATGTATGTGAAGGCTCGCTTACAAGAAATACAAGAGAGCTCATCAGAGCGACCATAATTACTCTTCACGAGGAATAATAATATGGGTTTAATTGAGAGCTTGAAGAAAACTTAAATTTACGTCAAACGACACCTACAAAGGCTCTCATTTCCCATAGGAGAAATTAACTGGCCCTTTAGGACCAGCTAAAAGTTTAGCTGCACGCTCTTCATGAAAAATTTATTGATTCGCGCTTTGAAAGCATATAAGTCTTCTTGACCAAACTGCGGGGTGCTGTATAATTTTTTTAAAATAATATCTTAAATTGAGGGTTCGCATGCATAATCAATTTTTTCTTCATTCACTGTCTACTTTTCTTTTAGTACTTATTTCATTTAGCACATTTCAGCTTAGAGCAATGGTTGCAGTTGCTTCGCCAGCGGCAGCCATTGTTCGAGATGGTGAAGGCGTAACTGCCTTGCACAGGGTCGATAATACTACTGAAATTGATCGATTACTTAATCTTCGTATTGACGTAAATGATTTAGATAATCAAGGGCGAAGCCCATTACACTGGGCAGCTTGGTACGGCAAAAAAGATATCGTTCAGCACTTGATCATAAAAGGTGCCAATGTCAATGCTCGAGCAAATGATGGCACAACCCCTTTACATCTGGCGGTGCATGAAGGCAAATTAGACGTTATTAGGTTGTTTTTCCCCGCTGAAAAAGAAGTTGACGTTAACATCAATGCTGAAGCGGCTGACGGAAGAACTCCCTTGCATATGGCCGCGCAATATGGACATAAAGGCGCAATTGAGTTTTTGCTTAAAGAAGGTGCAGACATAACTGCTAAGGATAAACAAAATCGAACCCCATTAGACTATGCTAAAGGGTATCCGGAAATTACATCTTTGCTCGACATCTCTAAGCATAAAGAAGGTGCCACAGCTCTGCACCATGCTGTTTTAGATGTTAATCTAGTTAAACGTTTAATCAGCCATAAAGCTAACGTAAATAGCTTGGATATTCGTGGATTAACTCCTTTACATTGGGCCGTATATAGTGGTGCAAAAGAAGTTGCTGAAATTTTGATTACTCATGGCGCTAACATCAATGCTCAGGCAATTGATGGAAGAATTCCCTTACATATAGCCGCGGAACGTGGGCATGAGGATGTTATTAAGCTTTTGCTTAAAGAAGGCGCCGACATAACTGCTAAGGATAAACAAAATCAAACCCCATTAGACTATGCCAAAGGACATCCGGAAATTACATCTTTACTCGACATCTCTAAGCATAAAGAAGGTGCCACAGCTCTGCACGATGCTGTTTTAGATGTTAATCTAGTTAAACGTTTAATCAGCCATAAAGCTAACGTAAATATCTTGGATATTCGTGGATTAACTCCTTTGCACTGGGCCGCATATTGTGGTGCAAAAGAAGTTGCTGAAATTTTGATTACTCATGGTGCTAACATCAATACTCAGGCAATTGATGGAAGAATTCCCTTACATATAGCCGCGGAACGTGGGCATGAGGATGTTATTAAGCTTTTGCTTAAAGAAGGTGCAGACATAACTGCTAAGGATAAACAAAATCGAACCCCATTAGACTATGCTAAAGGGTATCCAGAAATTACATCTTTGCTCGACATCTCTAAGCATAAAGAAGGTGCCACAGCTCTGCACCATGCTGTTTTAGATGTTAATCTAGTTAAACGTTTAATCAGCCATAAAGCTAACGTAAATAGCTTGGATATTCGTGGATTAACTCCTTTACATTGGGCCGTATATAGTGGTGCAAAAGAAGTTGCTGAAATTTTGATTACTCATGGCGCTAACATCAATGCTCAGGCAATTGATGGAAGAATTCCCTTACATATAGCCGCGGAACGTGGGCATGAGGATGTTATTAAGCTTTTGCTTAAAGAAGGCGCCGACATAACTGCTAAGGATAAACAAAATCAAACCCCATTAGACTATGCTAAAGGACATCCGGTAACCGTCACATCTTTACTCGATATTAACTCTGAGTATAATGAGGCAAAAAAAGCTAAAATAGAGGCCGACAGAAGAGTCAAAGAAGAAACTGATAGAGCTCGCGAGAAAGAAGAAGCTGATAAAAGAGTTCGTGAGAAAGAGGAAGCTGATAGGGCTACAGCATTGGCGGCTATACAGTCAAAAGCACAACGAGAAGGGGCTTGTTGCACCGGACGCACTCCACTACATATTGCAGCAAGCGAAGGAAATTTAATTGCAGTTAAGACTATTCTTGCACAGAATGATAATCTAGAAACACAAAATGCAAGTCTTGATGCTAAAGATAGCAATGGGTGGACCCCTTTACAGACTGCTATTAATAGCGGTAATGTCGAAACCGCAAACTTCCTGAAATCCCGACGAGATACACTGTGCTCCTCAACAAGTATTGGTTTGATGATTATAGAGCCAACTGAATGGCTAAGTCGACTAAATCAACTAAATAGTGCGACAAATTCAAATGTAGTTCCTTTGCATGAGGATAAGTGGAACGCTCATCTGGACGCAATTAAACGCTTATGATGGCGATTCTTAATCACAAAAAATTAGAGGGAATTTTCCTTACGCTTTTCTTGAACCAAGTCTGAGCACCGTGCAATTGGACGAGAAGCCTTAAAAATTTCGTATGAGCAAATTTAGCAGCAAGACGAAGAGGATTTTGCCCATGTGATTTGCGTGCATTTAGGTTGGTTTCTTTACTGACGCGTGTATCAGCTCGGTGTAACTGAATGTTGCGGCAAAGTGCAAAGAGTTCTTCCTTTTTTATCCATGAGATTTACGCGTGCATAATTGATTAGTAACCCCTTGTCACATCTTTCGATCTATTAGCAGCCCAATGCAAAGAGGTGCTATAAGATCGTTTGTGTCATTAGGTTTTGCGCGCAATCAGCAAATTTTGTTAGTTTGGTTGAAAGGTTTTAAGGAGTCCGTCATCCTGCTTGTAGCGTTGCTCGCCTTCATTTTCTTTTTGCTGCTGCCTGACATTGCTCTATTTTATCGTAGGAATTGCCACCCATAGTCCGACGGACTTCACATCTTCGCTGACCATGGATTTCAGTTCATGGTTCGGGGCTTTTTAAGCCCCGATAAAGCATGATCAATTTGATATCGCTTCTAATTTTTTGTGATTAAGAATTTCCATCATAAGCGTTTGATTGCATCAATATGTTCATCCCACACATTCTCATGAAGTGGTGACATATTTATATTTTGTTTTAGTCCGCTGAGTCTTTTTTCCCAAACACTTTTAGGTATAGATTTTAAACCGATACTTGTTTCCACGCTAAGGGTATTTTGTAGCGATAGAAGATAGTTTACTATGTCTAGATCGCCCGTATTGAGAGCCGCGTGTAAAGGAGTCCAACCATTACAGTCTTTGGCAATAAGGCTAAATTTTTGCTCAACGAGAGTTTTAACTGTTGCTAAATTGCCCATACTTGCTGCGATATGTAAAGCGGTGCGTCCAGTTCCGTGAGCAATCTCTTGTTCTGCTCTCGTTTTTATAACTGCTAAACTCTCGGCTTCAGTTTTCTCTTGAGCTTCGCGAGCTTTTCTGGCCTCTTCTTGACGATTTGCTTCTAACTGAGCTAATCTAGCGGCTTCAGCTTCTTTAGCCTTTTTCTCAGCTTCAGCCTTCTCTTGAGCCTCTTGAGCTTCGCGAGCTTTTCTAGCGGCTTCCTCTTGAGCTTTTCTAGCGGCTTCTTGTTTAGCTAATCGAGCAGCTTCAGCTTCTTTAGCCTTTTTCTCAGCTTCAGCCTTCTCTTGAGCCTCTTGAGCTTCGCGAGCTTTTCTAGCAGCTTCCTCTTTAGCTTTTCTAGCGGCTTCTTGTTTAGCTAATCGAGTAGCTTCAGCTTCTTTAGCCTTTTTCTCAGCTTCAGCCTTTTCTTGAGCCTCTTGAGCTTCGCGAGCTTTTCTGGCAGCTTCTTCTTTAGCTTTCCTGTCAGCTTCTTGTTTAGCTAATCTGGCGGCTTCAGCTTCTTTAGCCTTTTTCTCAGCTTCAGCCTTAGCTTCGCGAGCTTTTCTAGCGGCTTCTTGTTTAGCTAATCGAGCAGCTTCAGCTTCTTTAGCCTTTTTCTCAGCTTCAGCCTTCTCTTGAGCCTCTTGAGCTTCGCGAGCTTTTCTAGCAGCTTCCTCTTGAGCTTTTCTAGCGGCTTCTTGTTTAGCTAATCGAGCAGCTTCAGCTTCTTTAGCCTTTTTCTCAGCTTCAGCCTTTTCTTGAGCCTCTTGAGCTTCGCGAGCTTTTCTAGCGGCTTCTTGTTTAGCTAATCGAGCAGCTTCAGCTTCTTTAGCCTTTTTCTCAGCTTCAGCCTTTTCTTGAGCCTCTTGAGCTTCGCGAGCTTTTTTAGCAGCTTCCTCTTGAGCTTTTCTAGCGGCTTCTTGTTTAGCTAATCGAGCAGCTTCAGCTTCTTTAGCCTTTTTCTCAGCTTCAGCCTTCTCTTGAGCCTCTTGAGCTTCGCGAGCTTTTCTAGCTGCTTCTTGACGATCAGCTTCTAACTGAGCAATTCTAGCAGCTTCAGCTTCCTTAGCTTTTCTCTCAGCTTCCGCTGCAGCCTGTTTTTCTGCGTCTGCCTGAAATTTTCTAAGACAATCACTTATTTCTTTGGTTGTTGCTGTTACTGGTTTTCTTCGAATGGCAAGGTCTAAAGGGGTCTCATTCTTTTTATTTTTAGCTAACACATTTGCACCTTGAGAGGTGAGGTAACGTACTGCCGACATCGCACCAAACTCTGCAGCCTTGTGTAAGGGAGTCATGCCTTTAATATCAGGCTCATTGATGTTATCTTTTAGGGCAACCAGCTTTAAGATTTCTTCTTGATCATATTTAGCAGCAAGATGGACAGGGGTTTTGCCTTTGTAATTGCGAGCATTTGGATTTGCTCCTTTACTAAGAAGATGCTGTACTATCTCAGTGTAACCAAGTGCAGCTGCAAAATGTAAAGGAGTTCTCCCTTTTTTATCCGTTAGATTTACATATAAATGCGGATTTTCACAGCCGCTTAGTAGAGCTTGCATCGCGCCTTTCGATCCATTAGCAGCAGCCCAATGCAAAGGAGTTGCAGCAAGCTTGTCTGCGTCGCTAAGTTTTGCGCCATTATTAAGAAGAAAATGTATGATGCCAGTTAATGGAAGATTCGGATTGACCTCTACTCGCTGAGGAACGAGCTCTCGCATATTATCAGCAGAAGATACTACATGCAAAGGAGTTTCTCCATTTTTGGCAGCTACATTTGCTGTGAGATTTTTGGTCAGAAGAAATCGTAATGCTTCCAAAGATCGGCCAATTGCTGCTATATGAAGGAGAGTCAGTCCGTTTATACCAGGTGCGCTCAGCGCCGATTCTGGTCTTATACTGCTCAGAGTTTGAACGTCTCCCCTGAGAGCTGCTATACATAAATTGTCTGCTAGCGCTACTTCAGTAACCATCGCATTACAATCTAATACACATGCAAAGATGACGAAGGACAATACAAAGAAATTTTTTGAAAATTTTTGATACATAATGCACACCCTATATAAAAAAGTTATTTATAAAATTTATACCAAAAAATTATGAATAATGCTCTTCAAAGTTGACTGATATCTTTCATATGCCGATTCCAAACTTCTTCGTGAAGTGGCAGTGATACAGAATCACGTGCCTCAGGTTCACAGTTTTTTGCTATCTTTGTTAAGCGCGCGTAATAGCGTTGATAAGGTACCGACCCTGCGGTTTCATGTGGTGGTAGGGTGGCTCCTGCTTGTACAAGGCATCTAACAACTTCATCATGGTTATTATCTAACGCAAAATGGAGTGGAGTTCTGCCATCGTTATCTCGAATTTCTTTATCCGCGCCAACAGAGCAAAGGCACTCAACTACTTTGATATGTCCCAGCCGCGCTGCAACATGCAAAGGAGTTGTTCCAATTATCGTTTGAGCATTGACATCAGCTTTTGGATTTTGGCTAACGAGAAAATGTACCGTCGCTGGTTGATTCCCAGCTGCCGCAGAATGGAGGGGAGTTGTTGCATAAATTGTATTAGCTCTATTGATATTAGCATTATTAGAGAGCAAGAGGGATATCATATCATTGTTGCCGTATGCGGCTGCCCAATGTAAAGGAAAGAATCCATTTTTATCAGGAATATATAAAGCCTTACATTTCAGTAGCTTGGTTGCCGTAAGCATGCTGTTATTTTCTGCCGCTACGTGTAACGCAGTTTCTCCGTCCGATTGTTGAGAATTAATGTCGGCACCATGTTCGATTAACATTTCTGCTGCTTTTACAAAATCATTTTTTGCAGCAACATGTAAGGGAGTTTTTTCTTCCGCATTTTTGGCATTCAGGTCGACATTTTTTTGTTTACAGACGAATTCTACTACTTGTAATTGATTATGATCTACGGCAACATGCAATGCAGTTCGGGATTTCTTGCCAGTGATATTAATGTCGACACCACGGGCGAGTAAAAGGTGAATAATATCAATTTTACCGCACTGTGCTGCCACGTGCAGAGGTGTTAATCCTTCTTTATCTTGAATATTCCAGTTAGCTCCATGCTCGAGCAGGGCTCCAGCCGCATTTATGCAGTTATTTGCTGCAGCTACGTGTAGCGCAGTCCGGCCATTTTCCATTTGGGCATTAACATCGGCTTTATGTTGGCACATAAAAGTAACAACAGCTTTATTATCGTCTACAGTGGCAATATGCAAAAGAGTTGCTTTAAATTGCAGAGGATTATTGATGTCGGCGCCTTTAGAAAGCAAAAGCTCCATAACATCGGTTTTCCCATGAATCATGGCGGTATGCAAAGGGGTCAGGCCAGTGCTATCAGTAATTTCTACACGAGCATCGCATGCAAGTAGTGCTGCTACAACATTGGTGTAACCTTTGCGTGCTGCCACATGTAGTGGCGTAGCTCCCTGATCATCTTGAGCATTAACATCGATATTTTTTTCCGTGCAAATGCGTTTTACGAAAGTTTCGTTATTGAGTGTGGCAGCCCAATGTAAAGGGGTTTCTTTGCCATTTGCCCTGATATTTACATCGGCGCCCTTAGACAATAAGAAGCCGATGGTCTGAGTGTCGTCTTCGTTTGTGGCCCAGTGTATGGGAGTTAACCCTCGTTTGTCTTGAATATGTAATGTTGCATGATGCTTAAGTAACGCTTCTGCTGTACTAGTACAACCATTTGCTGCAGCAAGGTGTAAAGGACTTACTCCGTCCTCATTTTGAGCATCGACCTGGACGTTTTGCTGTTGACAAAGAAGTTCGATGATTCCCTTTTGATTTGCAAACGCAGCAAGATGTAAAGGGGTTAATCCCTGCTTATCTTGAATATTTACATCGGCATTGTGCTTGAGCAACTCAGCTGTGGCATTGAGGTTCCCTTTTATTGCAGCGCTGTGTAAAGGGGTCCATCCTTTTTCGTCTTGAGCATTTATATTCATTTTTGGCTGCTGGCAAATGAATTTAACAGTATCCTCATTATTGAGGGTAGCCGCAACATGTAACGCAGTTTCTTGACACTGGCCCCGACTATTGATGTCCACGTTGTTTGAAAGCAACAGGCCCATAATATCGGTTTTGCCATACAAGGCAGCTACATGCAACGGAGTTAATCCATCTTTGTCTTGGATGTTTATGTCAGCATTATGCTGAAGTAACACTCTTGCGGCCTTTACACAGTCGTTTTTTGCAGCCCTATGTAACGGGGTGGCGCCATTTGTTGCTTGAACATTTATATATCCAAGTGATTGTTTACCGGCGTTAATATTATTGTGAGAAAGTAACAGTTCAACAATATCGGATTTATCACAACTGGCTGCTACATGTAATGGCGTAAATCCGTCATTATCGGTAATCATGAGGTCAGCGCTATGTTCCAGCAACACAACGGCGACTTTAGCACAGCCGTGCCCGGCGGCCAGATGCAAAGGTGTTAAGCCTTTTTCGTCCTGAAGATTTACATTGGCATTTTGTTGTTGACAAATAAATGTAGCGGCCTTTTCATGATTTTGTGCAGCAGCAATGTGTAAAGGAGTTTGTTTGAGGTGGGTAGTACTGTTGATGTCCGCGCCCTGTGAGAGCAGTAAGCTGATGATATCAGTTTTATCGCCGTCAACTGCTATATGTAAAGGCGTGAACCCTGCGCTATTTGCAAGCAAGAAGTTAGCGTGATGATTGAGGAGCTCCTCCACGGCATCACGACAGCCATTTCCTGCAGCAAAATATAAAGGAGTGGCACCATTTACTTCTTGTGCATTTATTTGCACATTTGGTAGCTCACAAATGAATTTGACGGCGCTCCTATCATTGAGAGCTGCTGCAACATGTAAGGGTGTTTCTTTATTCCTGCCAGGAAAATTGATGTCAGTATCTCTGGCAAGAAAAAGAGAAATAATATCAGTTCGCCCATATCCTGCAGCGAAGTGCAACGCAGTTAGTCCTGAGTTAGATGTTATGTGTGAGTTAGCGTTTTGGTCAAGTAATTCGGTTACAGCGCCTGAGTAGCCAAGAGCGGCGGCCCAGTGGAGTGGAGTTCGGCCCTCTGCGTCTTGCGCATTTATGTTAGCACCAAGTGCAAGTAAACGTCTGACCTCAGTTATGCTGCAAATTGCATGATGTAACGCAGTTGTTCCTTTATTATCGCAAGCATCGATGTCTGATCCAGCTAATTCATTTGGTTGTGCCACCAAAACCATAGCTTCCATTGAAAATGAACTGAGAGAAAAAGCTAGAAAAAATCGACTTAAAGAATTAAGGGAATATTTTGATTTGTACACGTGAGCCCCCTAGATTAAGATGTTATTTGCAAAAAATTATACAGGACCCTACCGTTTGGTCAAGGTGGTTACATGAAAAAATGTCAAAATTTGTGTTTCGTGCATAATAAAAAGTTTTCAAGATTACTCAACCAGTTGGTAAATCGGAAAAATTGGCTGCATTTTTTGAGTTTGTCGGTATGCGAATTAATTGTTTCCTTTTATTAATGAGCAAAAAGAGAGAATGACTGGATAACTTGAAGCAAATAGCGAAGAGACTGACAATTCTTGTGTTACGAATTGAGCTTATAAACGATAAAACGATAAAGAAGCCAAACTATACAAAATCTGAAAAGGAGATCTTGCTCGTTCGTTGCTTCTCATTTGTGGAGTGGTTGCTTACGTCAATATTAGAAAGATATGCGAATTATTATGGATCACAATAACCGAGTTTGCAGCCGCCGTGGTTTTCACTGCACCGCAACTTAAATGAATTATTAGGCTCAAGTTCAAGTTGCGAAAAAATCCATGCAATTTTAGGTCCGGCTTTTTTCGGGTGCGATGGAATCTTAATTGTTTAAATGCATCAAAAGAGAGTTTAAAAGCTAGATTTTTTATCGGGACGTAGTATAATTAAGCTCATACTTTTTAGATCAAATGTCTTGTTAAATTGGTTGGGGGACCCTATGAAATCGTTCTTAACAAATCTAAGTATCTTTTTTGTCTTAATCGGAACATCGGCGGCTTTACAATCATCATATGTGTCCAAAGAAGCTGCCGCGAGTGCGAGTTCCTCGAGCAGTGAAACTCGTCAGCGTAGTGCTAGTAGTGCAGAAGTTTTAGAAAAAGCTTTAAAGGATTGTATAAATTGGGCTATTGATCAAAATAAAAGGCTTACTTTTGAACAGCCCATTAAACTCATACTCGGACGTTTACAAAATCAGCCAATTGTTTTTTCTCATGCCCAAAGAGAAAGAGCTCTAATTGAAATATTAGAAGAGCTCAAGAAAAATCTGAACAAGTACAATATAGAGAAGATAGGTAAGATTATTGAATTTTTGATTGAGGATAAGAACTCGGAAAATAAAGATATAATTGAGCGTTACCTCGAATATTATAATAATGAGCAACAATTAACAAGACAAATTCGGCTTGGTGCTCTGGTTAGGGGCTATCGAGATGCTGTGACGCAATGTTTAGGTGCTGCAGCACAAAAACGGTCTGCTAATGCAAGAGGCGATACCTCAAGTCGCCAGAGTTCTAGTCAGAGTCTTAGTGATTTTTATAACAGATCATCTGCAAGCGGCACCGCATCTCCAATTTCAAATTCAACCAATCCGGCAACTCCAAGTAGTGGCAGATCATCTTTGGATGAGAGACGAGACGATAACAGTTCAGGCAGTGATAAGATAGGTCAAGAACGCCATGAACAAAGGGGTCAAAGTTCGAGTGACACTATTAAAGACAAAGAAGATACTGACAGAAAGGCTAAAGAAGAGACTGACAGGAAAGTTAAAGCAGATGCTGAACTAAAAGCCGGATTAGAAAAAGAAGAGGCTGAGAGAAGAGCGAAACTTGAAAGTGAGAATAAGGCTAAAGCTGATGCTGAACGAAAAGCTCAGTTAGAAAAAGAAGAAGCTGAGAGATTTAAAATTAATAAGCGGGATGTAAATGGAGAAACAGACCTACATCGTGCAGTAAAAAGTGGAACGATCGATAGCGTAAAAGACTTATTGGCGCGTGGTGCTGATTTGAAATTGCTCAATAAAGATGGTAATGCGCCCTTGCATTTAGCCATACTAAAAGGTGATTTCGATCTTGTCAGGCTTTGCAACAATTCACAAATTGTTAATATAGCAAATAGTTTAGGTCTTACTCCTTTGCACCTTGCGGCAAAACTTGGTAACGATGCGGTGATCAATTTATTAAGTGAAGCGCATGTAGATGCGCGAGATAATTTAATGGCAACACCGCTTCATTTTGCAGCAGCTTGTGGAAACGTAGCAGTAATTCTATGTCTCGTTCAGAAGCATAAGGCTGATATTCATGCAGTAGATACTATGTGGGCCACTCCTCTAAATTACGCAGCATATTCAGGAAAGACTGAAGCACTTGATTGCCTTGTGCAACTTGGTGCTAAGATGAATGAGGTAAAAGGATGGGGTGAATCTCCTCTCCATTCTGCGGCAAGAAGCGGAAATGTCGAAGCTATTAAAAGATGTGTGCTGAAACATAAAGCAGATGTGAAATCAAAAGCGAGCTGGAATGGAAAGGGCGATACGCCGTTACACGAAGCTGCGAGAAAAGGACATATAGATGCTGTTAGCTGCTTCCTTTCACTAGAAGGCGCCGATGTGCGTCAGCCTAATAACAGAGGCGAGACGCCACTCACCGTTGCGGCGCTTCGCGTAAAATCATTGCTTGAACAAAAAACGGCATCAGCGAGTTAGTGTTAATGTAGATTTGACTGAGAAAATGGGTGTTATAACGGGGGATATTTTGTATGAAATTTTTATGGCATTGCTGTGTTCTTTTAACATTTATAGGCATCTCATCTATTCTGATGTCAATGAATGCCAACACACTCAATAAGGAAATAGCTGATAATATTGTGCAGAGAGCAGAAAATTTCTCTTCTGTAAGAAGAGCGAAAATTAATAAACAGGATGCCAATGGAGACGCAGACCTGCATCGTGCAGTAAAAAATGAAACTATTGATCGGGTAAGATATTTATTGGAGCATGGTGCTGATGTGAAAGTGCTCAATAAGAATGGTAACGCACCGTTGCATTTAGCTATACTAAAAGGGGATGTTGATCTTGTTAAGCTATGCTATAATTCGCAGATTATTAATACAGGAAATGAGTCAGGCTTTACCCCTTTACATCTTGCGGCCACACGCGGTAATGACGCTTTGATCGATGTATTAAGAGCAAATGGAGCACGGGTAGATACGCGAGATAATTTAATGGCAACACCACTTCATTTTGCAGCAGCTTGTGGAAATGTAGCAGTAATTCTATGTCTTGTTCAGAAGCATAATGCTGATATTCATGCAGTAGATAAGATGTGGGCCACTCCTTTAAATTACGCAGCATATTCAGGAAAGACCGAAGCAGTTGATTGCCTTGTGGGACTTGGTGCTAGCGTCAATGAAGCAAAGGGCTGGGGTGAATCTCCTTTACATTCTGCGGCAAGAAGCGGAAGTGTGCCGGTTATTCAGTGGCTTATCGCGAACCGCGCTAACATTGTGTCAAAAAGTAGCTGGAATGGCAGAGATGATACTGTGTTACATGAAGTTGCAAGAAGAGGACACAAAGATGCGATAAGCTGTCTTCTTTCAGCGGGCGCGGATCCAAGGGTCCCTAACAATAAAGGAGAAACACCTCTTTCCGTTGCTGCTCCTCATGTAAAATCATTGCTCGAAGCTGTGGCATCTGCCAGTTAGTTTGTTAATATTTAATGCAAAGTAAATTAAATGGGACAATCATATGAAATGTTTATGGTATCGCTATGTTCTGATGACTCTGGTTGGCTTCCCTTTCATTCTGGTTTCAATGAATGACAACACACTTAATAAGGAAATAGCTGATAATGTTGCCCAGAAAAGAGAGTACGTGGCTGGGCTAGGTAGACGCTCACTAGATGAAGAAAGAAAAAGAGAAATCGCGGAAATTCGCGGCAGAGTAGAAACGATAGAAATGAGTTTAGTTCCTCTGGCAACATTGCCTGCAACAGTTAAAAAATTGTCAGAAGAAATGAATACCTTGCGCGGCGATATGGTCGGTGTGCAAGCTTCTTTGCAAACAATTCTTTCACGGTTGCCTCAGCCAACCAGTTCAACTTCAAGCCAGTCTGCTTCCGGTGGGCAACCATCAGTACGACAGACCTATAGTTCTCCAGTCGCACAAATTCGAATATCTCAAGAAACGGAATCAAGAGAGATTCCAATTGTTGTAATTAGCCCCCAAGAGGCAGAGCGCTTGTACAACATAGGAATGAATGCTTTTCAACAAAAGGATTATGAACAAGCTTTGAACTTTTTTTTAAACCTCCTAACTACGCGAGGTGTTCCGGCAGAACGGAGCGCCTTGGCTGAGGCACATGTGGGAGAATTGTATTATACGGGTCATGGTGAAGGAAATGGCTTTGAAAAGGCACGTACGCATTTTGTTATTGCAGCAGCTTCTTCAAATAAGAGAGCTGCCATTTGGGCTAATGCCCGACTGGGCCACATTTATTATGTGCAGAATAACTATAATGCAGCTATTGAATGCTTTGATCAAGTTATTGCAAGTGATGTCACGTCCTGGGAATATAGTTGGTCATTGACTTGGTCGGCTATACTGGAATTGAGAGGTCTTGGTCTAACCAAAAATCCTGTTAGGGCACGTGAAAAACTTCAAAAAGTTTTGACGTTAGACATCAAGGAACCGCTGGCGCTTGCTCTTGCCGAGGTACATTTAGCGGAAATATATTATAAATATGAACAAGATCAGCCTGATATAAATAAAGCCCTCACGCTGCTCGTAAAAAACAGTCAATCAAAATATAAACAAGCTCGATCTCACGCTCGGCATCTACTTTGGGAAATGAATTATGATGACTCTTGCGGCAGCAATGCATCTAAAGTGCAGAGAATTCTCAAAGGAGAACGTGAAGGCTGGATTGAGTGGTTCTTGTCTTTAGTGAGAAGGTCGTCTGTTGTAACTGTCAACTAGGTCCGCATTAATCATGAAAAGAATTTATTTCATCGGTCTAGTAACGCTTACGGGCTCTCTTATTGGTATGGATCGTGTGCAAGATGAGCAAGTTGTAATACTGCAAGAAAAATTAAGAAAATGTGAAGAACAGCTTCTCGTTTATGCACAATTGCCCGTTGTTGTAGAAACTTTGCGGCTTCAGATTAAAGAACTTACTAGTCAGATTCGTGCTTTGCACGTGAGTTTGAATCTTTTAGGCGAAAACAGCTCACAATCACAACCTGTCGAAACGCTGAAAAAGCTCATTGAAATTGCGGAGCAGTGCTACTGGGTTGAGCATAACTATAAAGAGGCCTTTGCAAACTTTCGTATTGTAGAAAGACAAGACGATCCAGACTTATCTGCATTAGCGAGTGTCTGGCTTGCCAAATTGTTCCTTGAGGGTCGTGGAGTGTCAAGAAACTATCAGTATGCTTGGGTTTGCTTAGAAGGAGCATCGCAGGGGACAAGCAAAGCTGCTTGCGCGAGAGCACGAGTCGTGCACGGTTTCATCCACCACAGGGGATGCGGAGTAAAGCAGGACACAAATAAAGCTAAGCAATGGTATTTGGAGGCGTGGATCCAGAATGATGACGCGCTCGCAAAGGCAGCAGCTGCGGTGGGTCTTGGCGTTCTTAATTATGAGATGCATAATTACTCCGAGGCAATACGGTACTTCGATTTTGCCGCGCAACAACCGTATAAAGAGTGTAGATTGGCAGCAGCTTGTTGGCTTGGGACGCTTTACTATAGCGTCGGTAGATTTGATGAAGCAAGCAAATGCTTTGAGTCTGTTGCACAAGAGGATGGTAGTATTGATCAGCCCTATGTATGGCGCATGCTTGGCCAGATTTACTATCTTCATCATAAAAAGAAACCCTCTGCCTTAGCTGCCGCTCTTCTTTACTTTAAGAAAGCTGCTCAGCAGCAACAGGACAAAGAAAGCGCATCATGGGGATACGCTTGGTGGGGCGACGCGCTTGTAAAGGGTCGCGGTATTCCCAAAAATCTAGTGGAAGCGCGCACGTGTTTTGAAAAATCGATCCAATGCAGTGAGAACGGTGCCTGGGGCTTTTCGAATTTAAGGCTAGGGCAACTGTTGCTTGCGACTGATTTGCCAGCTGCTGTAAGTTATTTGAGAAAAGCTGAGGTTCAAAAAGACTGTATTTGGGCGGCAGGGCAAGCTTCTGCTCTTATGCATGAGACTCGAATGCGTGATAGCCATCATGAAAACAAATGTCAGGTCAGTGAATTTTTATACTGCTGAGATATCATCCTTACAACCATAAGACATCGAGCAACTGTTTAGTTGTTCGTCGAATGCTTTATTTATATTTATAGATGTATTTTTACATCGAGGAAAGTTTCATGAACAGATTATCAATATATGTCCTTACAATTTTTTTAGGGACATCTTCTTTCATTTTTTCAATGCTGGTAACAAAAGAAAGCTCCGAAACATATGAAAAGAAAGGTATCAATGCTGAAATAGCGGAACTGCTTATAAAAAAGAGAAGGAACGTTGAATCTTGCAGTGCGGCTGATGAACAAACACGTCTGTCTCTGAATCTTGAGAATGACCTCGCTCTCTGTAAGGAATTAGCCAAAGAAGATGTTGCTTTGGTCGTTTTGAGAAGTTGGGTTAGTACTTTGGGTGGAACTGCAATGGTCAGTCCGGTGTTTTTTCTTATTCAACTGGTTATGATCTCTCTGTCTATACGCCGCTTATATGCCATTGCACAAAAACGCGCCACGCGCCGGTCAGAAGAGGTAAAAATATAGATGCGAGGAGATTGCATTGTATTGCTGAAAGAGGCATTTGTTAGAAATTTTATAAGAGTAAGATATTGATTTAAGTTAGCTAAAAAGATAACGATGCACTATTTACATCGTTATGATCTTCCGTGATCATGAGCTGACTTCTGCTAGATGTTTCAATCGCTGACACGGAAATGACGCTTGCAGGAAATTCTGCTGTAGCTAAGATTGGGATTTTAGGCGAAAAAAGACAGAACTTGTATCGTGCATGCAATCGCATAAGAATGCGCTGTCCAAAATCTCGAAACAATCACCCATTAACCGATGGTTGTGAAAATGAACAAATCGAATTCAGTAGCATCTAGAAAAGTATTAATAAGCCTAGTCGAAGTAGTACAAAATAAGAGCTTAAAGTGGTTTTTTAAGAGTCTTTGTGGCGATCCTTTTTTTTTGGAACTGACTCTGAGAGTATTCTCGTTTAAATGCATCTGTTTAAAAAAAATTAGATTGCTATCTACGTTCTTGCTTGTAGGCAGACGCGCTATCAGAAGCCTGAGCGGTTATAGACTCGTGCTTGCTGATTGTATTAGTTACATCAAGCATAACAAACTAGCTTTTTTGCAGCTGTTTGGTAAGATTATTACTGTGTAAAAAAATTTAGGTTTTATCAGTCTTAATAGGGGGCATTTATGAGAGTTCTGTTTCAGTTTTGCACATATTTTTGCTCGATCTTTTTTGTTGCAGATCAGCTTTTGGCAATGAAACCTAGTGAATATATTGCACGAATTCAAGGCAATCTCAATGGTTCTCCACAAGTTTCAAATCAGAATGCTCATACCGATCATCAGGAATCAAATCAAGAAAAAGTAGAGAAATTTAAGCAAGAACTCGATCAATCTCCTCAGGGAACGTGGGGGCAGGTTTTTTTTAAATTTGCCCGATCGACGGCAATGCTCTGGAGTACTGGCAATGCCGAGAGCATGGATCTTTTAAGACAAGCGGTTGATATACTTTTGAGTAAGTTGTCAGTTTTAACAAATGAGAGCACTGGCGTGCAGTTAATGCAAATTCTTCACCTAATTAATACCCATCTCAAAGATCCTGAAATCAAAGACAAAATTAAGGATCTTCATAGTAAATTGAAAGAAAAGTTCATTACAAATAAAGCTGTGCAGGCAACTTTGGTCGATGTAACCTTAGCACGAGCAGGTTTAAATTCACCGCAAGCTCAGGCTACATCATCTTCTCCCTCATCAGTTAAACGACGAGCAGTTCTTGATGGTAGAGAATTAGGTGATCTGGACAACTTTTTAAAAAAACCAAAGACTGATTCGCCAGGGTCGAAAAGCAGGTCTTCTACTCCATCCTTGGTACGCACTTTGGACTTATTTGCTAGCAGGATTAAATCACCACAAGTTCAGTCGGCTAGTGGTTCACCGACAGCTCCCGAAGCTCAGCAGCCACCCGGTTCTCCTTCGATCGCTCCTGCAGCTGATTCATCAAGTTCTTCTTCATTAGGGATTAAACAACAAGATACGGAAATTGACGAAGAAAATCTTCCCGAAGATGAAAGGCTGGCCAGAGAATTGGCGATTCTAGAGCCCAGCTACAATTTTGAACGTGAAGCACTTCTCGAAAAGCAGATGAAAGCAGAAGGTGATGAGCAAAACAATTTGCTATTTTATACGGAATTAATAAGACAAAGAGCAGATAACTTAGCAGTAGAAGAGCGTAGATTGAAAATCGCAAATATTAAGGCTCAGGAGGCTAAGATTAAGGCTAAAAAGAAATCTGATGACGATGATTTGGGTCATGAAAGCGATGATGAGGATTCTAAAGATAAAGCAGATTCAGCTAATTGGGATCAAATATTTACACAGCATATTGCCGAGCGCGAACTTAAGAAACAGCAAATAATGCAACGGCTAGATACCGAAACGCAAAATCGTACAATTGCGCCAGGGCCTGCGGCTTCATCATCTAGCGCTTCTGATTCCAAGGATGAGCCACCACCTCCACCTTTAAGAACTTCAAGCACGCCAACTGCCGAAAATGCGGGTCCTCCACCTGCGCCTCCAGCAAGAAGTAAACCGGTAGGACTAACAAATGTATCGAATAATCCAGCAAGCTCTCCTGTGCCTCAGCAGCCAACGGCGAGCGCTGCTTCGCCCCCTACTTCTACTGGCAACTTGGAAACCAGCTCTCGAAGATTAACCCCGTTAACAAGTTTGCCGCCAGCGGTAGCGAAAGGCGCTTTTCCAATCCCTGGAAAAATGCCGCCAGGGCCACTGCGAAAACCTGCGGCATCGACACCACTATCCCTGCCTCCAGTTTCGGTTACACAATCGAGAGCAGACAGTGAATCAGTACAAAATGAGTCGCTACCTCATTTAACTCGTGCTAGCGCAAACCAAGGCACACAATCCGCAGTATCACCAATTGTGCCTTTCCAAACACAGACACCAAATCCTGGGGTCGGTAATGCTGTACTAAATCAAGGTTCACCAAAATCATCTGAGTCTTCAATCGCTGCGGTATCTGCAGTAGGTGTTGCGGCACTTCTTGGTTGGTTTCTTTACAAAAATAAAGTGATGTTGCCTAAAGAAGAGGGCCAGAAAGACATAAGTGCTGAAAGATTAGCAAGTCCAGTAACTGATGAACAAGAGCTTGCTACCGCAATCCGTGGTAAATCCATCGAAACGCAGGAAGAGCTGCTCCAACAAAGCAAAGATCCATCGGATGAAGAAAAAGAAAAAAAAGAGAATGATGCAACAGAGGGTGAGATCGTAAGCGTAAGTTAAGCATGTTTACCTGTAGTATTTCTTTATTTCAAATGAAATAATAGATAAGGATGGAAATGCACCAGCTCTTCTTGCGGTTAATCTCGAAATAATTGATCTACTGATGGATCGGATTAATTTTTAAAAAAAGAGTTAATCCAGCAAGCAGACAGCGTGAAAGAAGTTGCGGATGGTTTGTTTATGAAAAATATAGAAAATATCGTTAGGAACTTTTTTATGAGATTATTCTCATCACACTTGTTGCTCATGATTTTTATAGTGTGGACACCTTTCTTGTTACCGATGGTACGGCAGCAAAGCAACGAAACTGAACAAGTGAGACAGGGTGATGGAGGACCAACAGTCCAAAATATTAACAGAGAATTTGCGCTCAGAATTGAAAGAAAGGCGATGAATGTTTCAGCGCCCACGCGCGAATTAGTAATCAGGGAAGAGGAGAGAGACCGTAGAAAGAATCTTGAGGCATTTGAGGAACGGCAGAAAAAAGAACTGCAGGAAAATCGCTTCCAAGCTAAGGCAAAAAATAGTGCAGCTGCATTCTTGAATGATGCTGCACAGCGTGGTGATGTGCAACGTATTAGAGATTTACTCAGAAAAGGTGTTCAAGTTGATGCTAGATGTTTATTCCGTACGCCTTTGCTGAGGGCTGCATCCGAAGGACATATCGCGGCGGTCAGAGTGTTGGTCGAGGCAGGGGCCTGCCTTGAAGCACGCAATGACATAGGAAGAACACCTCTTTACATAGCCGCAGTGAACGGTCGAAAAGATGTGGTGGAGTATCTTCTTTCAAAAGGTGCCATGACTCACATAACTTGTTTGGTTCACGATGCCGCTTATGCGGGACATACTGAAATAATTGATGTTTTGCACAGAGTTACGAGAATACCTCTCAATAGCAGAGATGATGAAAGGCAGGCGACACCTCTTCATTGTGCTGCAAGCTCCGACAAAAATGGTACAATACGATATCTTCTTTCAAAAGGCTCAGATATTGAAGCGGCAGATAACAAAGGGCAAAGGCCAATTCATTATGCTGCACGGTGGAGTCATCGGTCAGCTATTTCTGAGCTGTTACAAGCAGGTGCGAATGTTAACGCTCAAGATAGTGAGGGAAATACGCCTTTACATTATGATTTAAGAGGTGAGGAAAAAGTAGTTGAACTTCTCTTGAGCAATGGTGCTGATATCAGCGCGAAAAATAAAAAGGGTCGAACCCCACTCTTTTTTGCAAAAAAAGCGGAAACAGTAAGAGAACTTCTTCGAAGAGGAGCGTCCGTAACATGCAGGGATGAGAAGGGTGCTACTCCGCTTCACAGTGTGTCGAAGCACTCTGAATCGTCTGATGCAATTAATGCTCTTATTAATGCAGGAATTTCTGTGACAGCCACTGATAAGTTTGGAGGAATGCCTCTCCACTATGCGGCTTGTGGTGGCAATAAAACCGCCACTGAGGTTCTTGTTAATCGAGTAGTTGGAGTCGATTGCAGGGATGTGCATGGAAATACACCTTTACATTATGCTGCTTCGCGTGCATATGGGTGGAATCCTCGGTATTTGAGCATCATTACCTTTCTTGTAGATAGAGGGGCTGACGTTAATGCCGTAAATAATACAGGTCACACCCCTCTGCATTATTGTGCGAAAAATGGCAATATAGAGGCCATCAAATTTTTACTTGCGAGGGAAGCTTGCAAAGAAATAGTAGGTAATGATGGCAATACGCCCGCTCTTTATGCAGTTAATCTCGAAACAATCGATCTACTGATGGGATCGGATTGATTTTTAAAAAGATGAGTTAATCTAGCAAACAGACAGCGTGAAAGAAATTGTCGATGATCTACAAAACATGGATCAATGTTGTTTATGAAAAATATAGCACATAATGTTAAGGAGTTTTTATGAAATTATTGGGATCATCCTTATTGCTCGTGGTTTTTATAGTATGGACTTCTGGTTTATTCTCCATGTCTTTGAGAACCGAAGAAGTGCGAGTGGATAGCGGCGTGCCCGTTGCACCTATCAACAAAGAGCTTGTATTGAGAATTGAAAGAAAAGCGCGAAACGTCTCAGCGCCTATGAGAGATTTGGTAAGAAAAAAACAAGAAAAAGATCACAGAAGCCATCTTGAGGAAGTTGTAAGAGATGAAGAGAAAAAACAAAATGCTCGTTTAGTCAATGCTGCTGCGACACACTCATCACTTTTGCATGATGCGGTTAGAAAAAATGATGTGAATCATATAAGGCATTTGATAAGAAAAGGTACCGATGTTGAAACCGAGCTTGATACTTGTACACCTTTGCATCGTGCCGCATCTTTGGGACATATAGAAACAGTAAGAGCCTTAGTTGAGGAATTTGGAGCCTGCCTCGAATCTCGGAATGTTTGGGGTGAAACAGCTCTTTTCAAAGCAGCCGTAAGTAGGAAAAAAGAAGTAGTTACTTACCTGCTTGCAAAAGGCGCCAAGGCTGACATAGTGAGTTGGAAAGGACAGACTCTGATTCACCATCTCGCTCATTATGGTGCTCATGAAATAATCGATCTTATTTACAAAACAACGAGGATACCACTTAGCGTCATAGATGAAAATCAAGCTACTCCTCTTCACTATGCCGTTTCAGACGGAAACTGTGTTGTTTTAGATGGAAACTGTGCTGGATTAGCGGACAAAATTGAAACTATACGATATTTCCTTTCTAATGGTGCAGATGTCAATGCTACAGATAGCAAAGGGAAAAAACCGATTCATTATGCAGCAAATTATGATCGACATGATGTTCAAAGTGATGCTAGTAAATATCGTCAAGTCTCAATTCTCTTACAGGCTGGTGCTGCTGTCAATGTTGAAGATGGTGAAGGCAATACGCCTTTGCATTATGCAGTCAGAGGTAATGAAAAAGTTGTTGAGCTTCTTTTGAGCGTAGGAGCTAATGTGAATACAGCCAATAATAATGGGCAAACACCTCTCTATTTTGCATCAAAGGCAGCAACTGTAAGAGCACTCCTAAGTCGTGGAGTATCTATAGCATGTAGGGATTTCCGTGGTGCTATACCATTGCATTGTGTTTCATCAGACGCATCCGAAGCAGATGCGATTAAAGCGCTTGTATTAGCTGGAAGTGACGTAATGGCAACTGATATATGTAGAAGAACACCTCTACATTACTCCACATATGGTGCTAATAAAGGTGCCGCTGAGGTTCTTGTCGCTCACGGAGCTCTGATTGATTCTAGGGATGACTTTGGAAATACGCCTTTACTTGAGGCAACTTCTTGGTCCTATCATGGTGATGCTAATTATTTGAATGTCATTGCTTTTCTTTTAGAAAGAGGAGCAGATGTTAATGCGATAGATAATAATGGTGCTACTCCTCTGCATAATTGTGCATACGGAAAAGATACTGAAGCGATCAAATTCTTGCTTGAAAGGAGTGCTTGTAGGGAAATAGTTGATAAGAAGGGAAAAACGCCAGCGCTTTGGACACGACATCTTAAAGTCTACGAATTATTAGCTGAGCGAGACTAATGTCACTCAATAGTAAAATAAAGTTTATTCTATATGCTAACCATCTCCCCACTATTTTAAGATTTGGGAAAATCTGCACAATACACGGGGTTCTCTTTGGAGGGATTCATATGAAAATAAATATATCACACATTTTGTTTATGGGCGTTCTATCATGGACTCCTTTTCTGTTGCCAATGGCAAAGGTTTCCGTGCACATTGAAACGCAAACAAAGGGCAATAACGGCAGTCGCGATGCACAAAATATCAACAGAGAACTCGCTGAAAGAATTGAAATGAAGAGTGGAGAATCGTTTCAACGTGTGTGAGCGATTTGGTAATGAAGGAAAAAGGAGAGAGACCATAGAAAGTATCTTGAGGCAGTTGAGGAACAGCTGGAAAAAGAACTGCAGGAAAATCGGTTCAAGGCTGAGGCCAAAGATTCACCGGCAGTGATTTTGCATGATGCCGTAGAAAAAAATGATGTTCCCCGTATTAGGGATTTGATAAGAAGCGGGACTGACGTTGAGATTAGAAGTTATAATAATACACCATTGCATAAGGCTGCGACCTGCGGGCATCTTGAAGCGATCAGAGTACTAGTTGAGGAGTTTAGGGCGTGTCTTGAATCTCGTAATTTTATGGGAGAAACACCTCTTTACACCGCAGCTAACAGTGGAAAAAAAGAAGCGGTTACTTATTTTCTTTCCCAAGGTGCCAAGGCTGATGTATCTCGTACTAAAACTTATGATCCGTCTCCTTTGATTCATCATCTCGCTTATTTTGGCAGTACCGAAATGATTGATCTCATACATACATACACGAGAATACCACTTGATGGCAAAGATGAAAATAAAGCCACTCCTCTCCATCACGCTGCTTTAAGAGACAGAACCAGCACTATACGTTATCTCCTTTCTAAAGGAGCGGATATCGAATCTGTTGATAGCAAAGGAAAAAGGCCGCTTCATTATGCGGCAAGTGCGAGTAAATGGCTTGCTGTCTGGGAGCTGCTAGAGGCGGGTGCAGACTTCAATGCTCAAGATAATGATGGTAATACGCCTTTACATTATGATGTGGGCTGTGTGGAAAGAGTGTTCAAGCTTCTTTTGGATAGAGGCGCAGCTGTTAATGTAACAAATAAAAAAGGCCAAACGCCGATTTTTTTTGCAGCAAGAACAGAGACAGTAAATACACTCCTGCATCACGGGGCATTGGTAAACTATATAGATGTCGATGGTGCAATACCGCTTCATTATGTTTCCCAGAACGGTTCTTCTGAAGCTGATGCAATTAGAGCGCTTATTGCAGCAGGAAGTTCCGTGATGGCCGCCGATAAAATCGGAAGGACGCCTCTACACTATGCGGCTTCTGGAGGAAATAAAGCAGCAATTGAGGTTCTTTTTGACCATGGGGCACAAGTTGATTGTAGGGATGCACATGGCAATACACCTCTACATCGTGCAACGGGCTCTGCATATGGTGACTATAATACTCAATATTTGAGTGTTATAGCCTTTCTTATAGAAAGAGGAGCGGATGTTAATGCGATAAATAGTGAGGGAACTACTCCTCTGCATAATTGTGCACGTGGAAAAGATAGGCAATCTCTCAAATTGTTGCTTATCAAGGGAGCAAAGAGTGATGCAGTGGATAAGAGGGGTAATACGCCAGCTCTTCTTGCGGCTGATCTTAAAATGATTAATCTACTCATGGATTCAGATTAATTTTAATGAAGGTGGACCTAATGTACCAAAAGTGGATTAGCAGCCATGTGTTATTTGTGAAATATAGCACACTTTTAAGGAGTTTTTATGAGATTATTGGGATCATCTTTTGGCAAAAGGCGCCACTATTAATTCGACGAATAATTATGAGAAAACCCATTGCATGACGGTGCACATAGCTTTGATATAGACACTATCAAATTCTTGCTTGAAAGGAGAGCTCGTAGGGATACGCTTGATAAAGACGGAAAAACGCCAGCTCTTTGTACATTTTCTCTTAAGCTCTACGAATTATGAGCTGGGCGAGATTAATTTCAATAGCAGAATAAGCTTTTCTTCAATATGCTAATCATTTATCCCTTTTTATGAACTAGGGCAACTAGCTTTTTTTTGGATGCATACTATAATAAAGTTTACAAATTTGCCACGTAGCCAAACATATTAATTCATTGATTGAGGGGAACACATCATGAAGTTATTTTCTCGGTATTTTGGTATCTTTTTTATTGTATCAGGAACTGCGCCACTGCTGTCGATGTCAGGTGAACGGGCTGATGAAAAAGCAGTAGAAGAAGCTGATAGAAAAGTCACACAAGAAGCTAATAAAAAAGCTCGCGAAGACAATATAGATAGTATTATAAAACAGATTTTTGACACTATAGACTATCACACTTTATTTGAAGCTCATATCGAAAAAGTAATTAAACCCAATCTTTCAATTCTGGAAGCAGAAGAACTTTGGCTTGCAGAGGACGAAAAAAAGCAAGTTTTATTTACACTCTTAGATCGGTTACAGCGTTCAAGAAATTATGTGAATCATTTAGTCAAAATTCTCGTTATTTTGTTGAAATATGCTCGAGCGGACCATAAGGACGTAATTAACTATTATCTGGACTACTACGATAAAACTGAAGATTTGAAAAAGCGTCCGCAAGCAAGTGCTCCAGTTGCTAAGTATAGAAAAGGTCAACGGGAAATTGCAGATATTAATGATCGAGTTTCACAAAGAAGTGTGAGAACAGGTGAAGATTCGGGAAGGAAAGCTTCGGATTTGAGTCTGAGGGATTATCTTGATAGATCGGCGAGTGCAACAGCATCTTCGGCATCAAGTTCTTCAGGCGGCAGCTCAGTAAACAGTGCGAGATCATCTAGAGAGTTTAGTCATGAACTGGGGCTAACTTCATCAGCCTTAATGGTGTCACAAGGAGCTCACTTACCAGGAGTAGTTGGAAGCAAAACTGGAACTAGTATAGCGGCACAGACTTCTACTGCAGCTACGCCAGATGTTCAAGTGTCTCTGGCCGATAATGTGGAAAAGGCCTCAGGAGTGAACGTACAAGTAGCTCAGTTACTGAAAGAAGCTGGAGGCAAAGCGACGGTTGCAAGTGTATCAGTGCAGGATTCTTTGTTAGCATCACCAGTTGTTCAGTCATCAGGCGCGGGCACTATTAGTAAACCTTCAGCAGAGAAGGCATCGCCAAAAATTGCGGCTGCAGAAGTAATCACGGTATTAGCACAGCCTTTCTCATCAATTCTTCAGTCATTAGCTATCGATCGAGCTAGTAAATTATCACCGGTGAATGAGCCTGCACAAAACACCCAGGTTGAAGACAAAGTTACACAAAGTTTGCCTACACAGGTTTCCACGCCAGCCATAGCTGTTGAGCTAGAACCCATTAATATTAGTAAGTCATCGGCAGTGAAGGACTCGCAAAAGCCTGAATTGGTGGAGGAAGCTGAAAGCAAAAATGTGCCTGCCTCTACGCTGGCATCACAAGGTGTTCAAAACCCATCAGAGGGTAATGCTAATAGGCCATCTGTGGTGAAAATTTCACAAATGACTCAATTGGCAAGCGAAACAGGTCTAAGTGAAGAATCGGCTAGAGTAGTTACTCAGGCAGCGATTATATCTATTTCACAGTCGCGCCAACCATCAGCCTCTACTATTTCGCAAGAATTTCAGTTAGCGCAAGCAGCAACCACCAGCGACGTTAAAGCAGCGGCAGACAAAGTAAAACAGCAAATAAACAGCCAGGACGGCGATGGTGAAACAAGTCTCCATAGAGCTGTAAAAACAGAAAAAGTTGATGAAATTAGAGACTTGCTATTAAAGGGCGCTAAAATTCAATTGCAAAATAATGAAGGTGATACCTGCTTACATATCGCAGCACGAAAAGGCAACTTAGAGATTGTCAGATTACTTTGCAGGCAAAAAATTGTCAGTATACCAAATAGGTTTGGACGAACTCCTTTACACCTCGCAGCTGTGCGTGGTACTGCGGCTCTACTGCAATTCCTTGTCGACAATGGAGCAAACATCAATGAGAGAGATACATTGAAAGCGACACCTTTGCATATTGCAGCAGCTCACGGAAACCTAGATGCGATAATGTGGTTTAAAGATCAGGGTATGAGTTTGGATGTTGTCGATAGTACATTTGCTAGACCTCTCAATTACGCAGCATTTGCTGGAAAAATCGATGCTCTCGAGCTTCTTATCAAACTCGGGTCGAATATAAATGATACGGTTGGTTGGGGAGAGTCTCCTTTGCATACTGCTGTAAGAGCCGGAAATACTCTTGTTATTCAATGGCTTCTCAAAAATCATGCTAACATCAGATCATCGAGAAGTTGGAATGGAAGAGATGACACGGCGTTACATTCGGCTGCAAGAAATGGGCAAGGCAACGTTATACGAGCTCTGCTCTTAGCGAGTGCCGACCCGCGGACACGTAATGGTAAAGGTGAGACGCCGCTTTCTGTCGCAGTTCCTGCGGTGAAATCACTGTTCGTCGAGGCAGCTTCTGCGAGTTAGTTAGCCCATTAGTTTTAAATAAATTGAGGCGGGGATAGGGATAACAGAATGCTATTTTTCTTATTGGCCCTGCCGGTGTTCTCGTCATGTCGAGATTATGACGATGTGCTTGAACGTTTTTAAAGGGCTTACGATGATACGTGTTGGTTTCCGTTTTATACGCTGAGAAGAGCTTTGTTAACCTGGAAGCAATGATTTTCAGTTCTACAAAAAAAGTTTTCGAGACGAGAATCAGGCAGTTATTGGCCGGTTTTGCAAACGTACATCAATAGCTTTCCTGTGAAACAAGGATCAAATAACTGAACTTCATAGCACAAGTTTTTTGTTGCTTTTTGGAATGCTTGTTAAAGACTAAAATAGTGTCGCATAATTCAGTGTATTGGGGCGTTTTATGATGCATCGATTATTCTTAGCGATCTCGATTTTTCTGACTTTTTTTGCTGTAACTACACTTTTATCGATGAAATCGAATGATTTTACTATGGGTGATCCACGATTTCTTTCAAATTCTGCAACAGGATACTTTTTAGGACAGAACTCTGATCAAAATTCTTTCGATAACCGACACAACTTGAAGTGCTTTCAGGAAAGGATGGATACTTCAGGGCAAGACGAGTGGCCTGAGCTTTTTTCAAACTTTATCAAATCATTAAATTCGAATGATCAAGACTATGAAGCGGTCTTATACAGGTCAATAGAGATACTTTTGAAACATGTAAAAAAACTTACTGATAAAGATGCTGGCCAGCGATTGCTTGATTTACTGGAGCAATTTTTGAAGTATCGTAGCTTCCAAATACGTGCTAAAACCGAAGGGTTGTGCGAAGTAATAAGGGATAAATTCAAAAGCCGAAAGTCGACGGATATTGAAACGGCAGAAGCAGATTGGGCAGATGATGATCAAACTGCTCAGTCAGAATCTGTGATCGCATCGTCTGAGCCAGAACGAGAGTCAGAACCTGCAGCTACGGCTTCAAATTCTTCACGAGAACCTATGACAATAGGCCGGACTGAAAGACTAAATCCTGGGAGGCTCGCTAAGAGTTCATCACATAACCAAGTGATGAATATGTTGGGGAACTTCCTCCAAAACAAGAAGCCATCTACAGAAAGCGTGTGTCAAATTGAAGAACAACTTACTCAAGAAGAACGAGAAAGAAAAGAGTTAGCTGCTTTAGCTCCTAGTCTCAATCTTCAGCGTGAGGTGATTCTTCAATATTTACTTTCTATCGCAAAAGATAATGTGCTTGTCGTACATGGGATCTCTGTTGAAAAAAGGATTATAGCTCGAGAATTGCACGGAGTAAAAAGTCGAAACCAAGCAATCGAATTTCTTAAAATTAAAGTGGCCTGTTATGATTCTGGCAACCCAGCAGATAATAACACTGTTAACCAAGCGTTCCAAGCTAATCAGAATGCGAGGCAACAGATAATGCAAAGCTTAGGATTGTTAACTGCTGCGGATGGGATTGTGAATATTCCTCAGGAATCTGTCGCTATCCTTCAGGAACTTACAGGGATGACTGTGCCAGCTAGTAGAGATACTATTATTTCTGTGCCGCCACCGGTAGCTCCTGCAATTATGCCTAGCCCGGCTGCCTCTACAATGGGTTCCTCAGTTCCGGCTGCGGTGCAACGTCAAGATCCAGAACCTACGCCTCAGATTAATACACCTGTACCAAATAATCCGACAATCGCAGGTGGAACTACCAGTTCTGTGTCAAACCGCCGCCAACAGCCTGCACTAGCACACGACCAGCATCTCAATCAGGGAGCAGGTCAGGCTACTTCTAAGCAAGCGTCAAATCTGCAATCTTCAGGCTCATCAATTGTTGCTATCCCAACACTAGCTGTTGCCGCGTTCCTTGTGTGGCTCGTGTATAAAAATAAAAGCAAGTTGCTTAAAGAAGAAGCACAGAAAGATGTGAAAGATGAAAGGTTAGCAAGTCCAATAACTGACGAACAAGAGCTAGTCACTGTAATCCCAAGCAAATCAATTGAAACGCAGGAAGAGCTTGTCGAAGAAAGCAAAGTTCCAACTGATGAAGATATGGAAAAAAAAGAGAATAGCTCATTAGAGGATGAGATTGTAAACATGAATTGAACGTTTTTCTTTGGTACAATTGCTCAGAGTGATATTATACGCTTGATTGTATTATCTGTTTACACTGTTTCTGGGCTCATTCGATCACCGCTTGGGAATAATGTTGATTTATTCTAATCGCGCTAATCCTTTTTCTTTGCTTTTTTCAAAGAGGTACTTAAAAAAGATAAGTGCAAAAGAAAGATAAAGAATATTTAACCCAAAGCTGAGCGGCAAATAATATGCAGGAACAGATGTGTTTGTTAATATACCTCTCATTGATTCAAATACATAGGTCATCGGCAGACATTTGCCTATTGATTGCACATAGGGAGGTAATATATCAAGAGGGTAGTATATTGCGCTGAAAGGAGAAAATACCCATCCTACGGTAAACACAAAATCCTGTGCTTTGAGTCCCCAATAAATAAGCAGTCCACAGATGAAAAATCCAATAAACCAGCCTGATATGAGTAGTGAAAGCATGTAAGGAATGAGATGCCATCCAAGAATAAAGATATTGATCTGATAGAGAAACCAGACGGCAATAATGCAGCACGCAAAAACGAGAAACATATTAATAACTCCCATAATCATCATGCCTGCTACCCATTCAGCAAATGTGATTGGGCTTGAGAATAGATTTACGACATTATGATGAAGTAACTCTTCAAACAATCCCTTTGCAATCTCTAAGTTTACACGAAATACGATCTGCCAGAGAATAAGTCCTGTGAGAACCATCATAACTATGGGCTGGTTGCTTTGTTGTTGCATCCAAACACTCGTAATACCCCACAAAATAATATTAAGAAATGGCCAGTAAAGGACGTTAAGGATTCTATCAAGTCGTCGGAAGGTAAGGAGAAAGTGACGGCGCACAACAGCGAGGATGCGATGTAACTTCATGATTCTGTATCCCGAGCAATTGAAAGAAAATAGTCTTCTAGTGTAGGTTTATCAATTGAGACTTGTGAGTACGTTATGCCACTTTGTGCGAGCTTAATGAATAAATAGGCAATCTCATGCTCATCGATCTCAATTGAGATAATATTGTTTTCGTCTTTATAAGGAAGCTTATTCTTGTGCACAAAATCAAGGAGTGTTTCTTTATTATCTGGAAGAAGATGGATACGTGCTCGAGAAACGCTTAAGGCCAGGTTTTTGGGGGTATTGTCAGCAATGATTTGTCCTTTTTTTAATACAAGTACTCGATTACAAATTTGCGTGACCTCATACATGTTGTGAGAAGTGACTAAGATAGATAACCCTTGTTGCTTTTGCTGCTCTAAAATAAATGTGCGCACATCTTGAGCAATATCTGGATCAAGAGATGCTGTCGGTTCATCAAGAAGTACAATCCGTGGCTCAGACATAAAAGCTTTTGCAAGAATGACGCGCGTCATCTGACCTGCAGAAAGCGTTCCTGCTTCTCTGTCTGCGAGATTAAGCACCCCAAAAAATGATAAGTACTTATTAATTCGTTCAGTCCATTGTGCCTGAGGGATACCATAGAGTTGCGCAAAAATTTCGAGATTTTCACGCACTTTAAGTTGTGAAGGAAGTCTTACATAGCTGCTTGCAAAGCTCACTTTATCTAATATTTCTGAGCGATACTTAAAAAAGTTTTTACCGAAATAGTCGATTGAGCCACTTGTTGGTTTAAGCACACTCAGTAATATTTGAATGGTTGTTGTTTTTCCTGCTCCATTGGGACCAAGGATGCCAAGAATTTCTCCCTCTCCAAGAGAAAAGTTCAAATGATCTAGAGCGAGAAATGTTTCGCTTCCCTGTTCAGTTTTAAGAGAATATGTTTTAGTAAGGTTTTTAACCTGTAAGACTGAGCCGTACATATGCGATCGATCTGGAATGGGTTATATGCATTTGAGGGAAAGTATTGCATAAAAACTTCGTTCCTTCAATCGAGTCGTGCAAGACCACTCTCTTTACTCTTTTTGAACATATAGTAGAAAAATGCAATAGCAACAACAAGATAGACGGCATTAAGGAGATAACTTATAAGCACATAGTAGGGAGGTGGATTTGTATAACGGAGAATGCTTCTCATTGCTTCAAATACATAGGACATAGGAACACATTGAGCGAGCTTTTGGAAAAAGGGAGGAAGCACGTGAACGGGATAATAAATAGCGCTTAACGGAGAAAGAATCCACCCTACAGAGAAAATAAAATCTTGCATCTTAAGACCCCAATAAATGATGAGCCCGCAAATAAAAAGACCCATAGCCAATCCTGAAAGCATCAGAGAAAATAACAAGGGGCACAAATACCAGCCCAAACGAAATATATCAATGCCATACATGAGCCATGCTACAATCGATGAAGTGATGGTTATAATAACCATGTTTATAATGGCCATGAAAAACATTGAAACAATCCATTCGGCAAGCGTTAATGGTGTGCTAAAAAGAGCAACTACATTGTGTTGTATGATTTCCTCGGTGAGACTTTTTGATGTTTCAATGTAGACTCTAAAAACCGTTTGCCACAATATGAGCGCAACGAGAAACAAGGTAATAAGGTGAGGATCATGAGTTTTTTGCTGGAGCCATGAACTTGTAAGACCCCATAAGGTGATGTGGGCAACTGGCCAATAAAGAATGGTGATAACTCTATCGAAGCGCCGAAACGATATGATCGTGTACCTGTTTATCAATGCTATGATTCTACTCAGATTCATTCGTAGTACTCCGTGCTATTGATATGAAATAGTCTTCAAGAGTCGGCTTATCAATTGATAATTGGCTATAGGCGATACCTTCTCGTTGTAATTGTCCCAATATTGTGGAGATTGAGGCTTCATCAGTTATGATGGTGATACCATTTTTTATGAGTTCATATTTATATGAGTGTTTTTCTGCAAAATGAACGCAGGCATCAATGGCTCCAGTAATGATATGGATTCTAAATGTTGAAACACTCGATGCAAGATTTTGTGGGGTATCATCGGCAATAATTTGTCCCTTTTTCAAAACAAGGGCTCTGTTGCAAATTTGAGTCACTTCATCCATATTATGTGAGGTTACTAATATCGATAGACCAAACTCTTTTTGCTCGTCCAAGATAAAAGAACGGACTGTCTGTGCAATATCAGGATCAAGAGTCCCGGTTGGCTCATCAAGAAGAACAATCATTGGTTCTGATATAAATGCTTTTGCAAGTACTAATCGAGTCATCTGTCCTGAAGAAAGTGCACCAGTTTCACGATGTGCAAGATCTTCCATGCCGAAAAGAGTGAGATACTTTTTTATACGGGCTTCACGCTTATCTCGGGGAATGCCATACATTTTTGCGTAAAAATGAAGATTTTCTGAGACTGTCATTTGCCAGGGGAATCGTACATGGCTACTGCCATAGGATACTTTTTGTAAAATGTTCGATCGATTCTTTTCAAAATCTTGTCCAAAATACTTAATAGTTCCGGAGGTTGGCGTGAGTACCCCTAAAAGCATCTGTACAGTCGTTGTTTTTCCTGCCCCATTGGGCCCAAGAATCCCTAATATTTCTCCCTTGTTGAGTGAAAAACTTATAGAATCGACGGCGGAAAAGAGCTTTCCATCTTCAGGAAATTTTTTTGTAAGATCAATCACTTCTATGAGCTTGTCATTTTTCATGGAGGACCTTCTTTAGGATAGGCCTAAGGTATAACTACCTTAGGCCGTTCAGGTGCGTAATAAGGACTCCTATCGTGAACGAAGTTTGCGAATGAGATTGGATGTTCGTTCAACGAGATTTGATTTTACGGTACCCCAGACGATCAAGGCGACCGCCGCAAAAACAATAGCCCATTTAAGGGTTGTAAGAAAACCTAAACTGAATAAGAGGAGTATTATACCTGCAGCAAGAATCAAATATCCTTGTAATACGGGGTGACTACTCAATGTTTCACTTGCCCTAGCCGCGGTTCTTTCCACATCTTTGGCAAAGCCATTACGTACTTCTTCAGTAGATCCTTTATCTTTATGTTGAGCCATATAAGTCTCCTTTTTTTAAATTAGAAATTAATTAACTTCATTATTATTATATAAAATTACAGGTAGTAATTTCAATAAGAAAAGGGTTGATTTTAAGCAAAACTATAATTGTATTGATAGAGACAGATTATCTCTTAAGATATCCGGTTATGGGCCAGGCATGACTAAAATCTAAGTGAGGGTCATTGAGTGGTTTGTGATGTACAAGAAACTGTACTGTTTTAATAGGAAGATTCTGCAGAGCAAGGGTTCTTAAAAGTCCTTCAATCCAGCATAATTTCTGGTAGGTAGACAGCTCTTTTGTAAGAGGATTGCGATCAAATGAGAGAAAGAGCTCCGTTCCAGTTTTATCGAGCATGATAGATTGCACGGATACCTTCTTTTGTCGGGGATTTTCTTCCTCTAGAAGTGTTAGCCAACTCATGATGAGATTATAGAGTGTAGTTGTAAGATCGGTTGATATGAGGACGCCTTTTTCTTCCGTTACGAAAGAACTATTATTCCAGTAAATTAGTTTAGTTGTCTTTCTTTGTGAGGTACTATGCTCGATTATTGATCCCCCTTTTTTTGAAGGAAGGCGTATAATAATGAGTTCGTTATAGAGCCCATAAAAAAGCATTCCAATCACAAGTGTTACAAGACTAATAACGAGATACTGTCTTGATTGGATGACTGTCATTGAATGCTCGTCGAATTAATGAGAGTTTCAAAGAATCTTTCTAAAAATGCTTCTATGTCTTTAACATCCTCTTTTTTCTTTATGCCTATCTCGATCCCTAATGCAGGCGCTGTAATACCCATGAGAGGTTTAAATGGCAGAGCAAGTGGTTCCGCGCAAGCTATTTTGAACTGTTTTCCTTCATCCTTACAAAAATTAAATAAGGATTCAGCATAAGACCCACTTTTTTTTGTTGAAAAGCGATATGCTTGATCATAAGGTAAAAGAGTAAGTTCATCTCTCTTTTTCTCTATAAAATCAGTGGCAGGGTTAAGAAGATACTGATAAACGGCAATCTTCTTCATTTTTTCCTTAGTTTCATAAAAATGAAGACTTATAAACACATCCACTTTTAATCGATTAGCAAAAGAGCTTGTTTGCGAAGGCTCCACGATCTCTCCAGTAAAACGTGTTAAAATGACTCGCAGTCCAGGTATTTTGGGTTCTAACGTTTTTTTCAGCTCTTCTGCGCACTGCATAGTAAGTGTTCGTTCAAATGAATCGTCAATTTCCCTTCCAGGATCTCGTGCATCTCCTGCCGGATCTATCATAAGGGTGAACTGTCTTTGAGGCACCGGTTCTGGAGTTGCTCCAAAAAATGACCAGCCGAAAAGAGAGCAAGGAACGAAAGATACAATTATAAAAATAAGAGAAAATGTTTGTGACACTTTATTTCCTTGGGTTTATCCTTGAAATGAATCGGAATTTCTTTTAGGCTATCTTTTTAAGAGATTATTTTCAACAGGTAAGGTGGCTCCATTAATCAGAAATAACGGTAGCAGGATATTATGAAATACCTCTATAGCATTGTACTTTTTATTTCACATCTTTCAGCCATGGATGCACCATATCCTGCTTACACGTCATTGAGTCATGAGGGGAGTCAGGAAAAAGAAGCTGCTATTGTTCTCACCCTTCTTTGTTCTCTGCCGACACAATCTGAGAAACCAGACCAGACTGTTTCTAAGAAAAGAAACGACAAGCAAAGTGAGAAAGCGCACTGCAGGTATTGCGGAAAAATAATACTCAAGCGCAATATGCAACGGCACGAAAAAAAATCATGTCCGGGTTTTCTAGCAACCGATCACCATGTTATTGTAGAGTCAACAGAGCTCAAAATGTAACCATGCATTTGAAAAAGACTGCGGCTCGTTCTTTTAAGAAAAACAATCTACCAACTAAAACTCTTATACGATAGCGTACATTTCTAGCAAAATTATTGTGTCGCTTCATTCAGTTTTATTATGCTAACATCACTACTATTTTGTTTATTCAAGTGAAAGGAAAGTGAGTATGGCATAACCCCCACAGTACTTCTGTACAGCTGTAAAACACTCTTGCTAAACTTTTTAAAAAAGGAATAAAAAACATGAATATGTTAAAAAAAACAGCAACATTTTTATCGCTAGCACTTCTAGCATCGGCGCTTAATGCTCAGCCAATTCAGTTACCGAATGCAGATCCAGTTGCAACGGGTCTTCCGGCAACCATACAATGCATTTGGCCTACAGGAAATGGGCAAGTTCCAAGTGCAAATATTTATTCACAGTTGAATTCATTTTTCAGCCCTCAGGTTGCTGTAAACCCAACCAATGCGAATAATATAGTTGTTCTGCAACAAAGTGATGCTTATTTTGATCAGAGCTGTCCACCTACGTTCACACCAGTTTTTTTTGGTAGTTTCTTAACGAGTCTTTCACTGGATGGTGGCACTACCTGGTCGCTCTCATTTCCACAACAATCCTACTGCGTTGGTGATGACTCTTTCTTAGCTCAGTTAGCGTTCCCGCTTGCATATCCTCTCTCATTTAGTCCAGACGGCACGCTGTATGTCGCGGGAGTTTCTTCTCAAACACAAGTAACAAATCCGCTTTCGTATATTTTTCTCCAATCATCGAATGATGGCGGTGTTACATGGTCGCCAGCTACTCTTGTAGATGGTTCTATTGGAGGAACCACTAGTTTAGCTTATCTTAATTGCTCAAGCACGCAGACTGGATGCGCGAACACATGCTTTCTAGATAGCCCTTCTGGTGGTGTTTTAGCTGATCCTTTTAATCAGGGGTATGTGCATGTAACCTGGTCCCGGGTATTCTTCCCGAGTACCTTGTATGGTAACCTCTGGTATGCACGTTCAGATGATTATGGCCAATCAATTGCTGTTGGGCCGAACTTGATTTATGATATATCAAATGATTTAAGCTCTCTCATCGAAGTTAATAGTAATTTCGGTGGCGCCGGTAGTTGTTTTTATGGCGAAGCCATTGGAGGAAACATAGTTTCGGGTGGTTCATCGGGTATTCTATATAATATTTTTCTCCGCGAATATCCAAGAGTAAATACTTTGCAAACCCCGAGTGTTCCAGTGACTCCTGAAAACTGGGATGATACAGCAAATACCACCTATGCAGACCATGCCATTCTAGTATCTACTAACGATGGGGAGAGTTGGAGTGTTTTCAGTTATCTACCACTCTATACCTTCGCAGAAACTCATGATCCAAGAACAAGTGGCGCTGCACCTGTTTTTGTAGCGGATGGTTCTCTTAATATTCCTTTCGTATATAATCCAGCAACAGGGAATTTCTACGCTGCTTATCAGGCAGGAAATGAAGAAGTAAGTACTGACCCTCTTGTGAATCAGTTCTTTCCTTCAATTCAACTTGCTTATTCCACAAATGGCGGTGGTTCATGGAACACCTTGACCGCGAGCCAAACTCCGTGCAATGGTAGTATTAATCCAGCGATTTGCCAGTCATTTAATCCGAATATGATACTCTTGGGTAATGGACAGTTAGGAGTTATTTATAGTGATTTTAGATATTACAATCCAATTATTAACCCATTCTATAATCCTAATTTCGTGAACACTGATACCTGGTTAGCAATTTTCAATGATACGGTAAATGGACCTGAATTTGTTAGAGAGATTCGTATAACGAGCGAATCATTTAACGCGGCTGTAGGATTCCCAACCTTTGAAGGGGCGACTACCGCGCTCTCTACTCTCGGATCGGCTGCTCTTAAAGGCATTGGATCAACGAGTGGCTTAGCGGCAAATGGGGCTAATTCGACCTTAGTTGCTTATGGTGTAACCAATCAAAGTACTCCTCTCTTGGTTACTAGCCCTGCACCGCCACCTAACCTTGGTACTATTGATACTAATAACCGACTCAATGTTTGGTTCAATAACGTAACAACTTAATATTTGTTGAACTCAAATAAGTGACAGCTTCGCTTAATAGAAAGCAGTCTTTATCTTCGGATAAGGACTGCTTTTTTTGTAACTGAATGCGAATATAGTCAAAGAGTTTTATGAAACTGGGGAAGTGCTTTGAGAGATTATTAATATCGAAGCTTTTTTTGATGCTAACGACTCTACAGCAATATTTTCAAAACCTTCATCTAAACTCTTAAGCCGATTGCGCTCATTTCTAGCAAAAAATTATTGCGCCGAATCATTAAGTTTTACTATGCTAACATCACTACTATTTTGTTTGTTCAAACGAAAGGAAAGCGAGTATGGCATAAAAACATCAAAATATTTTACAGCCTCAAATACGGCTGAAAAAAACAATCTTGCTAAACTTTTAAAAAAGGAATGAGGAATATGAATATGTTTAAAAAAACAGTCAAATGTTTATCAATAACGCTTTTAATACCAGTATCACTTACTGCTGCTTCTAAGGTAACCGATACAGTGCAACTGCCAAATACAGACCCTATTGCAACGGGTGTTTCCGCTAGTATAGAATGTATGTGGCCCACAGGATACGGCGAGTCTCCAGGAGCAAACGTCATTTCACAGTTGAATACATTTAACAGTGCGGCTATTGCCATAAATCCAACAAAACCATCGAATATAGTAGTTCTCCAAACTCGTGATTCTTTTATTGATCTAAGTGCGATATTTACGCCAAGGGGTGGCGATTCCTTTGTTAGTTTTACAAATAATGGGGGATTGGATTGGTCGCTTTCTTCACCGCAAAATTCAAGCTGCGTCGGTGGGACTTTGGCTCAAACAACTGCACCATCTCAATTTCCTATATCATTTTCAAGCAATGGCACTGTATATATTGCAGGTTTCGCTTCTCAAACTCGGCCGGTAACTAATCCATTAGGTTTTATCTATGTACAATCATCAACAGATGGCGGTGCAACATGGTCTACCCCAACTGTGGTAGATGCGCCAGGAGTAATGAGCGAGTCCTATATTAATTGCGTAGGTAATAGTGCAACTGATTGCACAAATACCTGTTTTCTAGACTCCCCGTCGGGTTCAGTTTATGCAGATCCGGTAACTCCTACTACAGTTCATATAAGTTGGTCTCGTGTCTTCTTTCCAAGCACTTTCTATGGAAGTATTTGGTATGCACAATCTCAAAATAGTGGCGCTGATTTTTCAGCGATACCGGCACAGCGAATTTATGATATATCTTTTGATCAAGGCTTTATAAATAGTTCGTACTACAATTCAAATTTTCCAACAGGAACATGTTTTCTAGGAGAATGCTATGGTGGAACTCTTCTTTCAGTTCCAACATCAGGAAAAAGTAAGAGTGCAAAGAGCGGGCAAACTCTTTTAAATGCCTTTATTCGACTTTATCCACGAATTAAATCATATACTGAGGGTTTACCTGTAAGTGTTGATGGTTGTCCTATAAACGGTAGCCCAACAATCGCATTCGATAATACTGGTAATACTACAGTTGCTGATCACGCCGTAATAGTTTCGACAGACAATGGACAAACCTGGACTTCAACGGCATACACATTGCCGCAGTATGTTCTTGCTCTTACACATGACCCAAGGACGACGGGAGCAAGTCTCATTTTCGTGGCAGATGGTACTCTCAATACTCCATTCGTTGTGAGTCCAACTACCGGCCGTTTGTACGTCTGTTGGCAAGGAAATAACACCTGTGTAAGTTCAGATCCTACTGTTAATCAGTTCTATCCTCTAATTTCGCTTTCGCGTTCTACTGACACAGGACAAACGTGGTCTAATGCAGTAACCGTAAGCCAAACTCCATGTATACCTACAAGCATTTGTAACAATAACCCAGAAATCTGCCAAGCATTCAACCCTAACATGGTTTTCTTGCCTAACGGTATGTTAGGAATTGTGTATAACGATTTCAGAAATTACAAAGGCTCACCAACTAATCCTATCGTACCAGTTTCTACTGATACGTGGATTGCACTTTTCACAGAAACGTCATCTGAAACCGGTGGAACTACAGGAATAGGGCTTCAATTTGTTGGAGAAATTCGTCTGACGGAAGAAACCGGATCATTTGATGCATCTGTTGGGTTCCCAACATATATCGCTCCGACGGGATATACCTCAACTCTAGGGTCTCTCGCTCTGAGAGGTGTTGGTACGATTACCGGCTTAGCAGCTACAGCAAAGAATTCATTCTTAGCTGCCTTTACTGTTACCAATCAAAGCAGTCCAGTATTAGTCAATACACCTGTGTCGCCACCTAATCTTGGAACAATTGATACAAACAATCGTACAAATGTTTATTTCGCAAAAGCAACTCCTTAATAATTGCTGAGGTAAAACTCAAACAACTGACAGGTTTGCTTAATAGAAAGCAGTCTTTATCTTCGGATAAGGACTGCTTTTCTTTATGTGCTTAATGAAAATTACATTATAAGAACATTATAAGACAGGTGTATATTTTGAAAGATTGTTAATGCCTAGTTCCTTTTCTAAGCCAATAACTTTAACAACCATGGTTTCAAAGCCTTTCTTACCAAAGAGCCTATGCTCTGTTTCTTCAAAAATATCCCCTAACTTTTCATACTCCTCGTCGGTAAAGAGAGAATGAACAAGAGGAAAAAGTTCAGTATCTTCACGTGTCTCGTGGGCTCGATACATGTGAGTAAATGATCGCAGTGCTTTTACTACCTTTTTTTGTTCTTAGTTGTTTTAGGAGACTGAGTTAGTGAAATAATTGTATCAGTGATTTTTCTTCCAACATTATGTTGATGCCGTAAATTCTTTGTAAGTCGTGAGCATTTTTTTGCTTTCTCGAATACCGGAAAAATATAATTTTCTTCATTTTTTTCATGATAATCTTCAATAAAAGTGCGCACAATCTGGGCCGCTTGGCGAAGCACGTCTTGAGGATATTGCTCGTTATTTTCAATTCGGCGAATACATTCTTCATAAATCAGGAGTATGCGATTTAAGACACCATGCTCGCGCATGAGATCTTCAGCGGGAGCAACTTCAGTAAGTTCTTTTCCTTGTTGTTCAATACAACTTTCTGGCCTCAGGTCTACAGAAATTAGGCATGATATGAAAAGCAGCATCGTTTTAGAGATCATCTTCATGCAAAAACTTTTGTAAAAAAGTTAATCGTTCATGCCCCTTTACATTGCGCAACGCAATGGCAAGGGCTTTTGTTTGACCAATAAAATAACACACTTTTTTTGCACGAGTAAGTGCAGTATAGACAAGGTTGCGTTGAAGCAACATAAAATGTTGCATAAAAAGCGGCACTATCACTGCAGGGTATTCTGATCCCTGACTTTTGTGAATTGAGATGGCATAGGCGAGCACGAGTTCATTGAGCTCACCATAATCATAGGCGATACGCTTTTGGTCACTAAACGACACAAACACTTCTTTTTCTTCAGTATCGATACTGTCTATTGTTCCAATATCACCGTTAAATACGTTCTTGTCATAGTTGTTGCGAATCTGCATGACCTTGTCATTTTTCTTGTACGTTGTTCCACCGTACGCAACCATTTCAGGAGTTTTGTCGGGATTGAACATTTCTTGGAGTGTGTGATTTAATGAAATGGTGCCAATAAGTCCTCGATTCATCGGGGTAAGGACAATCGCATCATCGCGTGATATACCTTTTTTAGGAAGCTCGGCAAAAAGAATTCGTTTGAGATGGTTTTGTACTTCTTCTTGTTTTTCTTCTTTTATAAAGAAAAAATCTTTTCGTGCATCAGGTAAAAAGGTTACCGGAAATTCACCGCGATTAATTTTGTGAGCATTGACGACAATGAGGCTATCTTGCGCCTGTCTGAAAATATGACTGAGTCGAGTACAAGGTATTTTACCGCTCGCGATGAGATCCTTAAGGAGGTTTCCTGCGCCAACAGAAGGGAGCTGATCAACATCACCGATAAGAACTAAGTGGGCAGTTTCAGGTAATGCTTTTACAATGGAGTGACCAAGAAAGACATCGATCATCGATGCTTCATCAAGAATAAGAAAATCGAGCTTGAGTGCATGACTTTCATTATAGGTAAAGCGCATACTTGCGGGATCAAACTCAAGAAGCCTGTGCACAGTTGTTGCAAATTTTCCTGTGCCTTCCATGATGCGTTTTGCAGCACGGCCGGTAGGTGCAGCAAGTTTATATTTTACTTTTTCTTCATCAAGAATTGAGAGTAATTTTTTAATAAGTGTTGTTTTACCTGTTCCGGGACCACCGGTGATAATGGTGACCTTACTGTGCAACGTGCTCAAAATTCCTTTTTGTTGCTCTTCATTTAAATGGATCTCTCCCGCTTTGGGAGCGCGCAGTGAATGATAGATTTTTTCAGTATTAAATGAATGGTGCGATGGTCGAGAAAGCAGCAGTTTTATGCGGTGCGCAATTCCCTTTTCAGAAAAGTAAAATGAAGAAAGCGTGATATAGTGAACTTCTTTTTCAGTAATAAGCTTGATGCGATCTTTGTTATATAGATCGTGCAACGCTTGTTTAATAAGTTCTTCGGACTCTCCATGCGTGAGCTCAAGGAGCTCGATGGTCTTTTTTTTGAGATCCTGAAGTTCTACATATAAATGTCCTTGTTGGGCTGCCATGCTTATAGCATAGAGGATACCCGAGGCTATTCGTTGCGGTGCATGTGCTTGAAAGCCTAATTTTTTTGCTATCTCATCTGCCGTTTTAAAACCGACTCCCCACATCTCATCTGCAAGACGGTAGGGATTTTCATGAAGAACAGCAAGTGAGTTTTGGCGATACTGCTTATAAATGCGTGCGGCAAGGGCAGTAGTTATGCCCCGCTCTTGCAGAAAGACCATGAGATTGGCGATCTCTTTTTGATCTTTCCACGCGGCGGCAATCTGTTCAATGCGTTTAGAACCAATGCCGTCAACTTCGGTGAGGCGTTCAGGACTGGATTCGATGATCTTTAAAATGTCTGCGCCAAAATAGGTAACGAGCTTTTCGGCGTAGACGGGTCCTATGCCTTTAATAAGACCGGAGCCGAGATATTTTTTTAAGCCGATGACAGTGGTGGGCAGAATCTCAATGCACTGTTGAGCTTCAAACTGCTGACCAAATTTTGCATGGAAAACCCAGGACCCTTTAAGTTGGACCTCCTGCCCCGCTTTGACCTGGGGCAGGTAGCCTTTTACGGTGATCGTTTTTTTTCCCTGGGCTTGTAAAACAAAGACTGAAAACCCATTATCTTGGCTTTGAAACAGAAACCGTTCAATGGTACCTGAAATAAGCTCAAGTTCTTGCATGGGCAGAACCATGCTTGAGTGTTGCTTCGTAAGCAGCCTTCGCTTTAGGACAGCTCACAATCATATCAGCAAGGAAGTTCATGAGATCCGTAGTAAACGAGTAAAGCCCTCTAAAGGAGTTGACTTGCTTTCTATAGAGTTCGGTCTCGTGATTTTCTTCCCAGTTCATGAGCAAACTATCAATGCGATTGCGCTTGTAACAAAACTCTTTAATAAGTTTAACCATAAATTTAAAGGTGCCTCGTGCATCAGCAAGCATGATATCATTGACCATCCCGAAATAGTCTTTAAGCTCGTGAAACAGTGCATTAAGAGCAGCTTTATCTTGGGCAGAGAGCTGATCCACATGCTTTTCGATGTCGATTAACGATTTAAGATCCTGTTTCTTTCCTTGAAACATGACTTCTTTTAGCGTGTTTGAACGTGGATCACCTTTACCGGCAGCATTGACTCTGATAGATCCGCCATGGATTTTTTTGATTTCCTTAATCATCCAAATACTGTTCTTAATTTTATTTGCATCCATAAGTCCAGAAACGCCATCGATACCTTCAAGTACAGGGTCATTTAAGGGACGATCTTTTTTTGAGCCTGCTGCTTGTACAGCGCACGTCAGCAGGATAAGTGAAATGGTAAGTAGTTTTTTCATGGTGACCCCTCGTTGTTGTTAATTATTAAAATTCTGCTCCAAAGCGTAAGCTAAACGTATAGTTTTCGCCAATGCCGGTGTTTAATACAGTACCATCTACATTAAGGCATATATACCAGTCTATACAATCTTGAAGAATATCATAGTAGCCTCCTGAAGCAAAGAGTTTCCCCTGTTGCGCAGCAGGTCTGTGTGCTTTTACCCGATTGAAAGGAAGATCACAAGGAACGACAGGTAAGAGAGCGCTCATTTTTTCGCTTGCTTGGTACCAATAGTCAAAGCCGAGCTTGAGATCCCAGTGGCTGTTTTTATACATAAATGCTTCATTAATTTGGAACGTCAATCCTGGATGGATCGTCGTCTCTATTCCCACGGGGAAAAGGGTGCTTACGACTAAGCGGTTTAGAAGAGCGAGATTTTCTCCGGCAAGGGCAGGATCACGCCAATCTCGGACGAGATCTTCTTGGGTTTTATCAAGTAAGTAAAAACGTGGTTCATGGTGCGGAGCGAATGCTTGAAGTGCCGAATAAATATGCATACTAAAATATTCATCGAAATGATATCTGAAATCCAATTCAGGACCAATTCCCCAGTGTTTGCCGTTGCCAAGCGGCGCATTAATAAGAATCGTCGAAAGGCGATCAAGCGCAGACACGAGGAAATTCGTAAGCTCGTTGATGATAACAGTATTAGCAAGTGTTTGATTGGTGTTACAAAAATAGACGTTGAAAAAGTGCTGTAAATTAAATGGCGGAATTGGCTCATCGGGATCAAATTCTCCGCCAATGATACCTCTTTTAAAAGTTTTTGCAGTCGGTAGAGTTACTTGAAGACCAAACCATAAGTTTTGGCGGGGGCTGCTATAGAGGTGACCAAGAAACGAGGCACGCATATCACCAACACCAAGTTTGTCGCCAACGAGATGTTTTAGCGCAAAGAGCATGACATCATCTTTAGGACTTGTGCCCACTCCTCCATCATCACTACTAAAGAATGGATTGTTTTCTATTGCTTTAATTTCATCGTTGGTGAGATAAAAGTTTTCCAGCATATAGTACAGAGGCATTCTCACATTAAAGAGCCATCTGTCCCACTGACGGGCAACGTTTACCATAAGACCTGCCCGATGCTGTTGTAGTTTGATAGTATGAAAAAGACCTAAAATGCCAGGAACATCAGCTTCAATAAATTCTACACTATCAAGCTCATTAATAATGTTTTCATTCGTAAGATCGATATAGCAGGATAAGAAAGCGCTATTTTTTGTGAAAAACACTTTAGGGGAAAAGTTGTAAAAAAGATCGACGGTAAATGTCCAGTAATTGTTGTAAAAGTTATCAGGAATGAGTGCGGGTTCATCGAGAAGGCTTCTTCTAGTAACGGGACCTGTCGTCTTTCTGTAGAGGTCTTCAGCTAAAATTGCTACTGCATTGATAATAGGCGGACTTTGCTCTGGCGTTGTTGCTGGAGTTAATATGCTTAAGATAGATTCTGTTGGAAAGCACTGCGTTAGAGGTACCACGGGAACTGGGGCTTCTACTTCAATGATCTCTGGATCAAGAAGGGCTTCAATATCTGGTGGTAACTCTCCTTCGCACCCAAAGACCCGTTGGTGGAGGAAAAATGGAAGCACAATAGTCAGCAAAATAAGTGAATATACACATTTTTTCATTGCAAAGTTCTTTTTCGATGATTCTATCACAGGAAGCAAAAACAGTATGTTTTACATATTTACGTCGATTTTTTTTTGTTTAGACTAGAGTTTAGCATGTTTTTATGTCCGGTACCAGTAAGGGTATTGAACCCCGGTCCAGAAAAAATTACAGCAATAGCTACAGTGTGTTTTCTCAACTTACAAGATGTGACATCTTGCACAAGGGAGATAGCGGTTAAACCAAGGAGGAGACCATGCAGGCTCAAAATATGAAGTACTTTGTTGCAGAAGGTAACATAGGTGCTGGCAAAACGACCTTTTTAAAAGTGATTAACACTTTTTTAAATGCGCAAGTTGTGTATGAACCTCATACAAAATGGCAGAATGTGTCCGGCGAAAATCTCCTTGAACGTTTTTATGCTGATACTCAGCGATGGGCATATACGTTCCAGACGTATGCTTTTGTGACGCGGGTTCTTGAGCGAGAACGGGCAGCTCTTCAAAGCGGCTTTCCTTTTCAAATTCTTGAACGGTCGGTTTTTTCCGATAGGTACTGCTTTGCCCAAAATTGCTATGAACTAGGCTTAATGAACGCACTAGAATGGAAACTATACCAAGAATGGTTCGCTTGGCTTGTTGACGGCTATATGGCAAAGCCGAGTGGCTTTATTTATTTGCAAACAGATCCTGTTGTCTGTTATAAGCGACTGCTTAAAAGAAATCGTTCTGAAGAGGTGGGAGTTACTCTTGAGTATCTCCAGCAGCTTCATGATAAGCACGAAAAATGGCTCATCCGAAAAGAAGGTGTTGCGCAGTATCTTAAGGAGGTGCCGGTACTTGTTATTCCGTGCGATGAGGACTTTGAGCTCGATCGAGAAATGCAAAAAGCTCACATGGCAAAAATCATAGACTTCCTTGAAGTACAGTATGAGATACCGGGAGCATTAAGTGCTCGTATCGAAATGTACGTTTAATGAAATTCCGCTTGCAAAAAAGGGATTGTTTGCATTATGCTTAAGGGTTAGGTAATGGTCACTTTTTTGTGAGGAACGACAATGGAAGAAATTAATTATGTAAAAATGGCAGCCTATTTTGGGGCTGCCTTTGCTATGGGCATAGGAACCATAGGCCCTGCTCTGGGACAGGGCTTCGTTGGTGCAAAAGCCGTTGAAAACATGGGGAAATTTCCTGATATGGCTAGTAAAATCAGGACAACCATGTTTTTAGCGTTAGGTATTATAGAAACAAGCGCTATTTATGCTTTTGTGGTAGCAATTGTACTTATTTTCTTGACCTAACCCTATGACGATGCAGATTAATCTGACCATTGTGGTTCAGATGATACACTTTCTTTTTGCGTATCTCATTCTTTCCAAATTTTTTTTAAGACCTGGATATGATGCTTTAAAAGAAGATGATGAAAGACTCCATAACCTCAGATCAGTGCTTATCCAGGAGCAAGAGATCCTTGCCCAGAAAAAAGAGTATAAAAGAAGTCGTTGGCAGATCTGCCAGAACTATTTTTATAAACATCGTCCCGTGTTCGAAACAGAAATTTTAGGCTTACAGTTTATAAAACCAATTGAATCCGTCTCAATCGATAAGCACACGGTCAAAACGTATGCTGAGGAGATAAGCACGAAGCTCTGGCAAAAGGTCCTGCAATGATCAATATATTTTTTGCGCTCCTTAATTTTGGTATCGTTATTGCAGTCTTTATCTATGTTGCCTTGCGCTATGCTCGACCTCTCGTGACCTCTAAAATTACCGCACAAAAGAAGATGTTCGATACCCTTCATAATGAACACCGCCAACTTCTTTTTACCCAAAAGCAGGTTGAACAAGAAACGGTTGATCAAGAAGGGACATGTGCAAATTTATTTGCGAAGATAAATGAGTGGAAACGATCAGTAGAACTTTTAAGAGCTCAGAATGATTCAGAACGGCAGTATGCAATTAAGCAGGCTGACGAAAAACTTTCTCTTCAGTCAAGAAATCATGCGCTTAGGACTGCCTATGAGCGCGTCGGGCCAGAGGTTCGTGTACTTCTTGAAAAAGAACTAAGAGCTCATTTTGCACGGGAGGATGCAGGGCATGCCTATATCGATCGTGTGCTTAAAAGGCTCAATGTGTGAAGTATGAATAGTACATTAGATACACTTGCAATGAAATACGCCAAGGCCTGTTTATCTGTTTACGGGTCTACCCTCACTCTTGATGAGGTTGAGCAGCTTCGTGCTCTGGGTGAGTATCTGTTTGCACATCGAGACTCATTGGTATATGTGCAGCTTTCTTCCCTTGATAGCGATGCTATGAGAAAGAAACTTGAATCAATTCTTACTCATAAGGGGACTGATGGTATGCTTGAGTCCCTTATTAATCTGCTTATTGAGCATAAACGAGTTTCTTTACTACCTCATATTTTGAAGGCTTTATATGCTTTTTATTTGCAGCAGCAAGGGATTATGAAATTTATTATTGAATCGCCTTTAACGCTTTCTCATAATGAAATAAGTACATTAAAGAGTTTTCTTGAGAAACAGACTGGTGAAAAGATCATCTATGAAACAAAAAAAAATACTGACCTGATAGCTGGCCTTAAAGTGTATAGTGATACACGTGGCTTTGAGCAATCTATTCGAAAAAATCTACGTGCATTAGAGCGGTAGTAAAAGGAAAAAGGTATGGATATTAAAAGTAGTGACCTGATATCATTATTCGAGAAATCTCTTGCTCAGGTTCCTCAAGAGAAGCTTGATGAGATCGGCTTCGTCGTACAGGTTGGCGATACATTCTGTAGGATACATGGTCTTAAAAATGCCGTCTTTGGGGAACTTATTGTGTTTGAAGGCGGAAACAAGGGCATTATTATGAACCTTGATGAGGACTATGTATCAGTGTTTTTAATTCAGGCACAGACACCAGTAGTTGAGTTAGAGATAGCAAAAAGGACAGGCGGGGTATTTAAAGCCCCAGTTGGGATGGGACTTCTTGGTCGTGTTATTAGTGCTATTGGAGATCCGATTGATGACCTAGGGACGCTCAATTACCAAGAATTACGTCCGATCGAAGTTACGATACCAGGCATTATTGAGCGAACCCCTATTAATGAATCGCTTGAAACTGGAAAATTAGTTGTTGATGCTCTCGTACCCATTGGAAAAGGGCAACGTGAACTTATCATCGGCAATCGTGGGTCAGGTAAGACTTCGCTTGTTATCGATACGATTCTCCATCAAAAGGGCAAAAATGTAATATGTGTGTATGTCTCGATTGGTCAACGGCAAGCGAATCTTGCACGGCTTGTGCGACTTTTAGAAGAACACGGTGCAATGAGTTATTCAGTGGTAGTGAGCGCCGATGCAAGTCAGGCCGCACTTGATCGCTATCTAGCTCCTTATCTTGCAATGACAATAGCCGAGTTTTTCCGCGATCAGAAAAGCGATGTACTTATTGTCTATGATGATCTCAGTAATCATGCGATAGCCTACCGGGAAATGTCTCTCCTTATGAGACGAGCACCTGGTCGTGAAGCATATCCCGGCGATGTTTTTTATCTTCATTCACGGCTTCTTGAGCGGGCCGGGAAATTCAAAAAAGGTGGTTCTATAACTGCCTTACCTATTGCACAGATTCAAAGTGATGATATTACTGCTTATATTCCTACAAACTTAATTTCCATTACTGATGGACAAATTTTTTTAGATACAAAGCTCTTTAACCAGGGAATCGGCCTGCGGTCAATGTTGAGCTCTCGGTATCTCGGGTAGCTGGTGCTGCCCAAACAAAGGCCATCAAACAGATGACACAGGCCCTCCGATTAGAACTTGCCCAGTATCATGAACTTGTTGGGTTTTCGCAATTTGGAACGGAGCTTGATGTGCTTTCGCAAAAGAGACTTGCTCGCGGTGAAGTTGTGTATCAGCTTTTGCGTCAAAAGCAGTATGTGACATATCACTTTGTTGATCAATCACTGATGTTGTTTCTCTTTAAAGAAAACGTATTTGGATGCCCTTCCACTCAAAGATATTCGCCCTTTTGTGACTCAGTTTGTGAGTTATGTTAACTCTATTTATCCTGCTCTTTATAAAGACATATTGGCGTCAGGAGATATAACTGAGCAACAGCGAGAGCAGCTCCATGCTATTGCAAAAGAATTTACAAGTCTATTCGTGCCTGCCTGATTTGTGGAAAGCCGTTTTGTCCAGTATACTTAGCTATAGACTAGGTGCCCGTAGCTCAGCTGGATAGAGCAACGGATTTCTAATCCGTAGGTCGTAGGTTCGAATCCTACCGGGCACACCATAACCACCCAGACAATTCGCCATTTTTTTAATTCTCAAGTTCCAAAGATCGATTGACTGGGGTTTTTCTTCAAAAAAATAATTCTTGTAATATAGCCGTTTCTTAAGCGACAAAATTTGTTTGTGGTACATCTGAACTTCTAAAGAGATGCTTGCCGAAGTGTGTCATTTTTGATACCATTGACTTGTCGTCAAAAAAATTAAATGTAGAGTTGCTAATTGCAATAAATAGGTTTTTGGGCGCACTTGCCAAGACCTTCTGGGAGACCGACTGTTCAAAAATCTCTTAAAGAGTTAATAAAAAAGATCGCAAAATAATTGATCGTGATACAAGACAATGAAGACCTAAGCAATGAATTAGAGATTGCGCTTAATCATGCTAAACAAGTTAAACGATTTTTCTAATGGCAGTATTTTTAAACAAGAGGAAAAGATGAGAAAGAATAAATATATTGGATCAAACTTTGATGAATTTCTGAAAGAAGAAGGTATATTAGAAGCCGTGGAACTTGCCGCTATAAAAAAAGTAATATCCGAGCAAGTTGTAAAGGAAATGAAAAAGAAAAAAATTTCGCAGACAGAGATGTCTAAACGGATAGGCACTAGTAGAGCGGCTGTAATGCGTCTTCTGAATCCGGATAATTATTCTGTTACCCTTTTGACGCTCTATCGTGCTGCAGCTGCTTTAGGTAAAGGTCTGGAAATTAGATTTCATTGAAATGGGAGAATAAAGGAATTTCGCTTGAATGAGATATGTTAACTGAGTGAATTAAGAAATTTAGAAAGCCTTTCAAGAGAAAAACGAGAAAATTTACCTTTATTTACTTAGCGGATTGTTAAAGTCGGTAGAAGTGTTTAAACGTTAGCACGAGGCTTGAAAGAAGCATTGCATTGGTTGTTACAGACAGTTAGCTTGTTTGAAATAAAAATCGACGTGCTTTTTAAAACCGGTAATGATAATTGTCGTCAATCGAAAAAAGAGCATTGACATCTAAGCTGTTTTTTTAGTTATCTTTTTTTATGACTTCCTGGCTGATAAATTCCCTTATCAACAATTTCTAAAAGCCTGAGTGCAGCTTTGCTAGGTGTACGTTGACCTGATTCCCAAGATTGTACTGTTTTAGTACTTACGTTAAGAATTAGCGCAAAAATACTTTGAGATATTTATTTTTTTCTCGTATTTTTTTTATGTCCTTGGCTTTATAAGGCGCTGGAGGTTTTGGAATTTCTATGAATATAGAGTGTAGATCAATTTTTCCTTGATCATGCGCAATCGCTTCTTCAAATCCTCTTTTTAATGCTTTAAATAGTTTTGTAGCCATTTATAAGCTCCTGTTAAAATGATTTGCAAAGTTCCTCAGCGTTATTACTATACTACATTGTAGTATAGATTGCCTAGTCAGGTATAATGCACTATTTGCCTTTAGAGCAGGAGTTGGCGTAGTCCGGGACTTTTGACTGGAGGCGATTGTCTAAAAAAACTAAGTACCTTAGACCAAGTATCAGCAAAATATCTCCATAGAAGAGATGGTGCGGCTGATTATTCCAGAAGAATTTCTATATGAAATTTTAGAGAGATCATTATTTCATATAGAAATCTTTTAGCTGAAAATCTCATCCAAAATTGACACCAGTGGTGTTTTGTCTATAATTAGATATATCACTGAGCTAAATTTTAAGGGTTGGAAGGATAGGTATGTCAAAAACAAATTTTGTTTGTAATTTTTGTAAAGATGCCATATCTGTTATTCGCAAACCCGAGAGCATTCTTGTTCATGGCGCAAAAGAGCATAATTTAAAAAATGTTTGTTTCGAAATCCCTAAAGGCAAGTTAGTCGCATTGACGGGTCCCTCAGGGTCAGGCAAATCTTCTATTGCAACTGACATCCTGCAAAAAGAATGCATAAGACAATATTTAGAATCGCTTGGAATGACCACGGATCATATAGAAAAAGCAAAAGCAGATATTATCATGGGTTTGTCTCCTTCAATTGGCGTTGCACAGCGTGTTGCGGATTTTAATCCTCGTTCTACAGTCGGTACAAAAACAGGCATTCTTACAATTTTAAGAAATATGTTCGCAGCTATGGGACATCAGCCTTGTACGGGCTGTGGCAAAAGCGTCAAACAACCTTTGCAAGATAAGCATAAATTGACAACGGTTGAGATAGAGGTAGATGAAATAGTATCTTCTTCAAAAAAAAGAAAAATAAGTTATTTTAATTGCCCGCATTGTAGCCACCTTCTGGAAAAATTGAAAATGGCCCATTTTTCATTTAATGCAACATCTGGAGCTTGCGAGACCTGTAAGGGATTGGGTGAAGTCATAAGCGCCGATCTATCACGATTACTTAATGACGAAAAAACAATGAGGAACGGTGGAATAGATTTTTGGGACATGCCGATTGCAACGTATTACGAGAGCGTCATTCTTGCCGCAAGTAGGCATTATAATTTCCCATTTGACCCTGAGGTTCCTGTAGGTAGTTATACGAAAGAACAGAGAAATTTTTTACTTTATGGGATTACTTTTCCAGATTTTGTAAAGGCACACAAGGATATCCAAGCGCCTAAAAAAGTTAGTGAAGGGAATTTTGAAGGCATTATTCCTCATCTATTGAACCTTTATAAGAAGAATCCTGTAAAAGTTTCAAATGAAGTCAAAAAATATATCGTACATGAACCGTGCTGTGAGTGTAAGAATGCCCGCTTAGGAAGGCTAGGCAGAGAAGTAACAGTAGCTGGAAAAACTATCATTGATGTAGTAGGGCTAAATCTTAATGAATTGCATCAATGGATATCTGACTTAAATCAACAGGTTTCAGAGGGGGAATTGCCAGTTCTTGCAGCTTTTTCGGGAGCATTAAAAGAGCGAACATCGAATTTAATCCAGGTTTGTTTAGATTATCTTACTTTAGACCGGACCCTTCCTTCGCTATCTGCTGGGGAATCCCAACGCGTGAGACTCGCAGGCTTACTTGGTAGTGGGCTTACTGGAGTTTTATACGTTCTTGATGAACCAACAACGGGCTTACATCCACGTGATAATGCAAAATTGTTAAAAACACTGAGGATGATACAAGAAGCTGGTAATACTGTTTTAATAATTGAACACGACGTCGATATCATCAAAAATGTGGATTACATACTAGACATAGGACCTGGCGGAGGTAGCAAGGGCGGTCAACTTGTAGTTTCTGGTACGCCGGATGATGTTATGAAGCATGAGGTTTCTATTACAGGTAAATATTTGGTTAAAAAAACGACAATTGCGAATCCTTCTGTCCATAATAGTGGAACCCTCACTATACATGGCGCTCGTGAACATAACCTGAGAAATATCGACGTTAGTATTCCCATAAAACAGTTTGTTGTAATGACAGGTGCGTCGGGTTCAGGAAAATCAACATTCTTATTTGATATCTTGGATAAGGTGGCACGAAAGCATTTTAATCATGCTAGTGAAATTCCGGGAAAGCATGACTCCGTTGAAGGATTAGATTATTTTAACCGTATAGTAACGGTCGACCAAGTTACGATAGGTAACTCAAAATCATCGCGCTCCAATGTAGCGACCTATACAAAACTTTTTGACTTCATTCGAGATTTGTTTGCTTCTTTGCCCGAAGCAAAAGTTCGCGGCTTTGGTGCTGAGAAGTTTTCTTTTAATACCTCAGATGAGCGTTGTGAGAACTGCAACGGCGCAGGAGTAGTGGGCGTTGATATGACCTTTATGCCTGATATTGAGACTGAATGTCCCGTCTGCAATGGTATGCGATTTAATGAGGGATTATTAACAGTTCAATTTCAAGGATACAATATCGCGAACTTCTTAGATATGACAGTGAGCGATGCCATCCCCCTATTTAGGCATGAAAAGAAAATTTTTGGGCTCTTGGATGTAATGAGACAGGTTGGCTTGAGATACTTAAAGTTAGGACAATCTACTTCGACCTTATCAGGTGGAGAAGCACAACGAATTAAATTGGCGAGCGAATTGTCCAAATCTGAAACAGGAAATACGCTGTACTTATTGGATGAGCCGACGACAGGCTTACACCCCCATGAGGTGGAAAAGCTTCTTGATATCTTGAGAAAATTAGTATCCAAAGGAAATACAGTTGTCGCGATTGAGCATAACTTAGATGTTATTTGTAAAGCAGATACGATTATTGATTTTGGTCCAGGCGGAGGACTTGCAGGCGGAACGATTGTTGCAACTGGTACACCCGAAGAAATAGCTACAAATAAAGATTCATTAACGGGACAATGCTTGAGGGCTTACGTCGAAGGACAAGATAAACCCAAAATTTGAGCGCAAATTTACTACGCCGGCTTATTTAATTTTCCCGCGCTTGATTTTTGTTTTGGTTTTAGTCGCTTTGGTGGTAATATTTTGCCCTAAAATATTAAGGAATTTAGAAAGCCTTTCAAGAGAAAATCCAGAAAATTTTCCTTGGGCAAGTGAAGATATTTTTGTTTGATCTATACCCAGAAGTTTTGCTGCTTGAATTTGAGTAAGTTTTTTTTCTTCAATCAGATTATTAATCTGAATAGCCAAAGAAGCTTTAGCAAGTAATTTCTCAGGATTGGGTAATCCTAAATCAGCAAAAACGTTCCCTAAGCTAAGCTCATAATCAATTGTTTTTCTTTTCATGAGTACCCGCTTTCTACAAAAAACTTTTATAAAGTTCTTATCCTCATTTGAGTTTATTTTTTATCGGACGGTTCTGGAATTTCATCACCGTGTTTTAAATAAAGTTTAAAGGCGCCTTCCATTGCTTCTTTAATAAGCTTCATTCCTTCTTCAAAAGATGGTGCATTAAATTCCAGGCAACTCTTTCACATGAATTATATAAAGAAGTTCTCCAGTTTCTCGTGTCATTTCAACAGAATATGTCCATGGCAAATCAAGATAATAATTGATATCTTTAGTGTTTTTCTTTGTGGGCATGATTTAAAACTCCCATTTGAGGTCTTTTTTTGAACTAATGCTTTTGATGAAACTCGATTTCGAAAATATGATGGCCGTTTATAGACAGCCTAGGATCAAATTATCTTAATCGATAGCAATTGGCAAGATGGTAATCTTTTTTTAGATGTGATGATTGCTGTTATAGATACATAAGCTGCTAAAAAGAAAACACGCAGCATTTAAAGATTTTTTAAGAGGCCGCCGCAGCCATAGCAGCTAAATTCGCTGTCCCCTGACGGCTTATAGTAACTAAGACGGGAAGATAGACTGATGCTTCATTTATTTTGCCGTACCCAGATTTTTTGTGTAATTCAAGACGAGGATTTTTTCGTCCTCCTGCCAATGCAATAATATAATCTTGTGTTGCAGTGGCGATTTCTACATAATTACCTGTAGTTCCCGGCATTGATACCGATCCCAGATTCTCAATAACAAACACCCGGAGCGATGTCTTTTGCTTCTGGCATGTTTGCCTTTTCGTATTTAAAAGTTACTGCACGATCTGAGTTGTTTGAAATTTGAAGACTGAAAGAGTCCGGTAACTCATAGGCCAGAACATTCTGTAAAAATGCAAAAGAAAGAAGGGCATACGTAAAGAACTTCATTTTTTATCTCCTTGATTTCAGTCTATATTCTATTAGTAATGATATGATAAGGGAAGCATTAAAATCAATAATTTTTAAAATTTTATAATTGGTCTAATAGCTGAGAAAATAGAAATGGCTATAGAAGCTTGTTTATGATGTAATTTGAATTTGTGAATTGCAAAGAATTTCTGAATTTTAGAAAACTTCACTTACTCATAGTATCAATAATATCAAATGCTTTGTGAATTGCTTCATAGAGTCCATTGGTATGTTCGCCAGGCTTCAAAACTAAAGCGGCTTCATCCCGTTTTATCCATTTATAGGTGACTGCTTTGCCCTCTTCTAAAAGGATCTCTCCTTCGGCTTTAATGAGATAGATGATATCTCTCACTACTTTCTTATCAGCGGTCCACGTAAATTCATGGAGCTTGCCAACTATCTCGATCAGATTCATCTTGGATTCTTCATACAGTTCCCGCTTAATGCATTCTTCGACCGTTTCTCCGTGCTCAAGACGACCGCCAAAGAAGTCCCAGCAGAGCGGAAAGAGCTTTCTGGTTGCCGATCGTTGCTGAATCAGGATAGTTTTATCTTCAAAGTTGCAGACTATAGCATCAATGATGGTTGCTGCATGTAAAAACTTATTATATTCGGAGGGAAGTTCGATTCCAAAATGATTGCATAATGCTGCCACATCAAGATAATCATTTTCATCAAGCTCATATCCTGTGTGAAACTTGACCATCCACTCTGGCGTTATACATTTTACCGGGCAGTTGTTGATGTATCCTCTACCGGTCAGTGACTCGACCGGGTATGCCACACCGAAAATAAGTGTCCCCTGATCATCAAAGGTATATGAGTGGACATCTATCTCGTGGTCTTTGTCATCTGCTAAAACGAAGTTACATTCACGTGTATCAGTGCTGACAATTTCATAGTAGCTGCGCGCTTTAAGTAGTTCACGTAGCCTTGATACATCTTTATGCGGCAGTGCTATATCGAGATCAGCGTGGGGACGAGTTTGTTTTCCAAGCAGGGCATCAACGCCCCATCCGCCATCTATGATAATTTCAATATCATGATATTTTAGAAACTGGATGAGTTCGACAACCTCGTGTGCATGCATTTCTTTTTGTTGAATTTCTTGTATCTGCATCGTTAAACCTCAATATAATAAGTATACCACATTATGCTCGGGAAGGCTTTGTCGATTTTGTGTGCTCATGATAAGCTTTACTTACTATGACGAATGATAAACCCTCTGCTTACGGAAAACTGTGTAGTCTCTTTTATGATGCTACTAAGAAATTTGCTTCTGAACAGGAAGTAAGTTTTTATGCGTCCTTCATGGACCAACAAAGTCGCGTCTTAGAGGCAATGTCTGGCTCAGGCAGGCTGCTCATTCCTCTTTTACAACGAGGATATCTGGTTGATGGGGTAGATAATTCGACAAGTATGCTTGATCGCTGCCGTCATCGATGCGCTGAGCTTCAATTACAGCCTCAGCTCTATGAACAGTCACTAGAAATGCTCATGCTTCCGCATAGATACTCCACAATTACCATTGCGGTAGGTTCGTTTCAACTTATTGTAGATCGGACAGCTGCCTTACAAGTCCTTAAAAATATTCGCGATCATATGGAGCAGAACGGAGATTTGCTTATGGATATTTTCATTCCGGATCTTAGAGAGACCGAGCCTTCAGTGCGCATGGTGCACATCCATCCCTCGACGGTCATTAAGCTCACTACGCGTCAACTGTTTTATGAGGAACATAAACGAGTTGATGGATATTGTTGCTATGATCTCATAGTTGATGGCAAGGTTGAGGCACAAGAACAAGAGCTTATCTCGGTTACCTGGTATACAGATGATGAACTCCGCCAATTACTCAAACAAGCGGGATTTGCGCTTGTTGCCATGTATGATGAGACATTCCATAGTTCCGGTCCGTCACGAATTGCGCATGCCAGAGCTCTTTAGCTACTTGTCTTTTTTAGTAGTTTTTGAAAGAGAGTGATTAACTCATTAGTTTCTGGTTCAGTCAGTGGCTCAAAAAACTGTGTATCAACATTTTCAACTAAAGTGCCTATCTCGCTTGTCGAGATTGAGGCCCCTGTTACTAATGCAAAAAATATAGGTTATTGTGACCCAATTGCAATTTAATAAAGTGAGTAACTTTCGTAATTTGACCCTCCCCATCGATAAATCGAGGGGATTCCTGTTTCACGGTGCTAGCTTGTGCTAATCACTCCGCAGGCTAACACGGCGAGCCCCGCCGCTTGTAAATTTAAACTGGCATTAAGGTCCCTATCCATTTCAAGACCGCATGATTCGCATTTAAATGTACGAACATTCAATGGCATATCTTGCTTAGCATGACATGATGAACAGCTTTTACTTGATGGAAAGTTTTTTGAAACTTTTATGAATGGTTTACCTGCCCATAGAGCCTTATATTCTATCATTGATAGAAAACTATACCAGCTTGCATCGGCTATATGCAAAGCCAATTTGCCATTTTGCATGAGATTACGTGTGCTTAAATCCTCTACTGCGAAACCACCGTGGTTCTTGTTGATTTGTGTAGAGTTTTTTTGTAGATAATCTTTCCTCGCATTTTTGATTTTAACGTGACATTTTGCTACAACTTCCACTTGATTACAATAGTTCTTACTTCCTTTTTTCTTTTGCGATAGCTTACGTTGCTCTCTGATCAACTTGTCTAATCTCATTTTCAAAAAACGAGGATTTTCAATGACCTCTCCCGTAGAAAGCACCACAAGATTTAAAAGGCCTACATCCAGCCCAACCATTGTGGCTTTGGTCACCGGAATAGGCTTTATTTCAACTTCTTTATGGCAAACAATTGTGATAAACCAATGATTCACTTCACGCTTAATAGTTGCTTGAGCAATTTCTCCTTCCAATGGGCGTGAATCTCGTTAACGCACCCATCCTACTTTCGGAAGAAAGACTGACCCATTCTCAACTTTTATACCTTGAGGATAGCGAAACGAATCTTTAATGCCTCGCTTCTTAAAATGAGGTGTCCCATGTTTTTTTCCACTTTTATCAGGGTTATGAAAACGATTGAATGCATTATAAACATCTTTTAAAGATTGCTGTAAAGATTGTGATGGTGGCTCGGAAAGCCACTCATGATCAGGGAGATCTTTTAAGGCAGTTAATTCTTTACAAAGATCTGCATAGCTTAACCTTTGACCACGCTGCAAAGAAGCCTGGCAGAGTTCGAGTCCAAGGTTATAGATGTATCGGCAGGAGCCGGCAAAACGAGCAAAGAAATTTCTTTGAGCCTTATTAGGTTCGAGTCTAAAACGAAATGTCTTAGTTATAATTTTCTTGATCATTATCCTCTGGGCTTACTAGTACAATCTATCTTTTTATTACAAAGCCACTCTACTAAAAGCCGAAGCCAATATCAAGCAATTTTTTTTCTTGAATGTTTCTAAAGGGTCGCCTTATATCCTTAGAAATAAAATTCAAGGCCTTACGGCGAAATTGGTAAACAGCAGTAGTATTATTTCGTAATGAGATCCTTCTTAAGCCACTCAACAATATTTCGCGTTGAAGTACTAAAACTCACACCAACTAAAACAATCTTTTTCCCACTCTGCTGATATTTTTGGAAGTACTTCTTCTCTTCAATCTGATTGAGCGCTGTTTTAGCTGATTCATTGAGCTTAAACTCAAAGATATAGATAGTTGCAGAGCTTTCAAGAACTGCATCGATTCTGCCATCATTCGTCGTATCTTCTCCTACAATTTTAGCTCCAATCAGGCTGAGGATTACATAGAAAATACTTTGATAGTATTTTTCAAGAGGAAGTTGCATGGTATAGGGTATTCCCGCAAAAAATGTTTCGAAAGTTCGGAAGAAATGATGGAGGTCATCTGCGTTTATAGCCTTATGAAACTCTGTTATATAGTTTTTAAGCAGAGCAATGGGTGTGTCGACTAATTGGCTCAAGAAGTAATTAAAGAATGACGATTTTACTTCTTGATTTGGGTAAGTAAGTGTGTAATTTTGGGTTCTGGGATCGTATGAATCGATAGTTAAATAACCGGTTTGCCACAATAATGGAACCAACTTTATAGTTTCAAGATCATACGATTTTGTTTCTTCGTTATTCACTTCTGAGCAATCGATTTCGGAAATTGGATATTCTTGCATCCTGATTAAATGTGTGAGAAAGGAAGGCGTCCCGGTATCAGCCCAATAATTCGATCGCTTGCCATTATACAAGTATAAGAGAACAGAAAATGGATTATAAACTTTTAATTCCTTAGCTTGTTCGGGTGTATCAGCTTCCACAAATTGATAACCATTGTACCAGCTGCGCATTGTTTCCAGAATGCTTGTGGATGTTGTTTTATTTTTGAGAGCGATTTCCTCTATATAATCACCAAAATTATGTAAGAGTTCTGAGTGTTTATAGCCTAAGAGGGTAGCTGATCTGGGTGAAAGTGATAGATCGTTAAGATTATTTAGCCCAGAAAAAATAGAAGTTTTCGAGAATTTTGTTACTCCCGTAATAAAAATAAATCTTATGTATTCACTAAGCTCTTTCAGTACAATAAAAAAATCATGTAGAACCTTTCGACAATCATCTGCAAGAACAAGTTGATGGATATTATTTATTAAAGGGTAATCATATTCATCAATAAGAATCACAACTTTATGTGTAACCGCCAATCCTTGTATCAGGGCAATAAGTTTCGTCTGCAAAGATGGTGCATCGCTGATATCAATGCCATTCTGTCGGCCCAAATCAATGAGACGCCATTCAAGATCTTTTTTTAAATTTTCCGCAGATTCAACATTTATAGTAAAGCTGAAAAAAATTATTGGGTGTTTTTGCCATTTATAGTTTGTGGTGCTTATTTGAAGACCTTCGAATAGTTTTCTATTGGCAGAGAAAATTTCCTTCATTGTTGAGAGGAGCAGTGACTTTCCAAATCTTCTCGGTCTTGAAAGAAAATAGTAATTGCCAGACTCAATGATATCGAAGATATAACGAGTTTTATCAACATATATAAAATCGCCTTCAATCATTTGAGAGAACGATTGGATGCCAATAGGGAGCTTTTTTTTGCTATTAGCCATGGGGAGCCTTTGTTAAGCGGTAAAGTAATATTGGTATCATACCGCGTTATTCACAATTTTGCTAGTCTTCAAAATCACAAAAAGAAGGTCAAGACTTCTTTGCCAATCAGTAGTTTCTCATAGTGCTCTTTAAATCAATTTCTGCCCCTGCTGAGTTAATTGCTCAATGAATGGTTTTTCAGCTCATCGCGATATATGATGAAATATTGCCCAGCTCTAGTTCTTCTCGAGTAGCTCATGCAAAAGCTCTTTAATTGACCTTCTTTTTAATGAGCTTTTGAAAAAGACTGATAAGTATATGAGTTTCTTGCTTAGTCAGTGGGGCAAAAAACTCTGCATCAACATTTTCAACTAAGGGCAAAGACTTACTTACTATCTCGGCTCCTAACATAGTAAGTTGGGGATTCTTGCTGCGCTCATCTATTTTTTGAGTACGCTCGATCAGCCCTTTTGCTTCAAGTCCACGAACTATTTGTGAGGTCGTATTAGGATAAGTCCAGATGCCCTACTAATTTCTGCCTGATTTATACTCTGAGCTTTTCTTCTCAACCACCCGATTATTGCAAGAACCACAAATTGTGGATGCGTTAGGCCATAAGCCTTTAGAGCTTTTTCTAAAGAACTACGCCATTGCGTGCTTACTCGCCATAGCAGATAACCGGGACTTTCTTCCGGGGTTTTGAATTTGCTTGCCGATTCGAAGTCTACTTTACTCATAGATTGCTTATTGTTGCTCAAACATACGGGATACTCTTATTCTATGACCATCAGGATCTAATACAACAAAGGTTCGCCCAAAATCCATATCTTTTGGCTCCTGAGCAAATGAGAGACCTTTTTTCTTCCACTGCTCATAAAGATCGTCAACATTCTCATGACTGAAGCAGATTTCAGACGCTCCAGGATATGCAGTAACCTTTGGTTCGGCAGTTTTGCGAGACCATAATCCAAGCTTAACGCCGTTTGCGAGGACAAATAGAGCGAAGGTAGGCGCTTCTTCCACAGGTTGTAAGCCTAAAAGACCCTGGTAAAAGAGACTCTTTTAAGCGGGTCTTCTACAAAAAGAAGAACATAGCCTAATGCGGGTACGAATGAACTCATGGTGACTCCTAAAAATATATGGTTAACTGATTATGTGTATAAATATAATACGTATACGTATAAAAATCAAGACCTTTAAAAAAAAGCGTTCAACTGTACAAAAGACCTTGTTTAGAAAATAAAAAAACCCGGCACTATTGCGCCGGGTTATGCTCTGTATGTGAGTATTATGTTCGTGAGGTTACTGATTTTTGCACTGCCTTTTTGAGCAAGAGAGCCTTGGCAGCCGCTTTCTTCTTGACAGCTGTCTGAGCTGTCTTTTTTGCAGCAGGTTTGATTGCCGGTTTTTGTGTTTTTTTAACCATAACGGGTTTGGTTATTTTTTTAACCGCCGCTTTTACTACAGTCTTTACTGGTTTCGCTGCAACTTTCTTAACAGGTTTTGCTAGAATCTTTTTATGAGCAACTTTCATAGTCTTTCCTGGCTTTGTTACAGCCTTAACTGTTTTTGAAGGGATGCTCTTTTTTGGCGCAACCTTAACCACAGGTTTTGCAGGAATACTCTTTTTTGGTGCAGGAGTCTTAGGACCTACCACCGGGTGAGGAGTTACTCTTGGTGCAGGTGTAGCAACTGGCGCAACTTCATAAAAGAGAGTGGTAGGAACCGTTGAACTGTCTACCCCATATCCTCGTTGGGCTATAGAAGCCATTTCAGGTTCTGATACAGGTGTGATAGAGGTATCATTTGTAAGGTACCACATGTTGCCAGATTTTACATAGGCGGTGTAGTGCCCACCGGCAGTAGTGCCTGAGTGCATAACGATACCAGTAAGATCATAGGTTCCGTTGTTGCTTGCTGGATTTGAGTAGTAAGGGGCCAGATTCAGACCCTTAAGAGGGAAACTGAGCGGGTTATCATGCCTCGTCATTACTAAATTACCTGTTGCCGGATCAAAGACGGGCATGCCGCTTGCATCCTTAAGAATATCAGTTCTTTTGAGAGTAACAATGAAATACTTTTTCGTTTCTTCAAGTGCAAGTTTTTTGCGGACCGTTACATTTTTGCCTGAGGGAAGTTTAAAGCCACTTATATCTTCACCTTGCATGAAATTTTGTAAACATTGAGCCAGGGTTGTGCCTGCGATTGGAAGAATAAGAATTGGTTGCTCTTCAATCTTTTTTTTGGAAACGTAGTTGTCAGGAGCATAGAAAAGAGTAGAACTCACTGCCGTACCCAAGAAAGGTGCCAATTTTTGTTTGTTGGCATTTTTTGTGGCGGCTATGAGGTCTCGATCAGTTAAGTGATCAAGAAGTTGGGTCAGGAATTCATCTGCATCTTGTGCAGTTGCCTGAGGATATCCCATCATTTTCCAGCCTGCAAGGCATACCGGCGCAGGATTGGCTGTTCCTGTTTGAATTTGTTGGATGAAGTTTGTATAAAGTTGTCCAATAGTTCCTGCTCCATAGAGAGGTGTTGTTGTAAGAACGTCTGTAACTGACTTCAAGTTATATAAACATTGCAAGGCAGCATTCATAAAGCAGCTATTGCCTATATTAATTAAGCCGACAGGGGGATTTTGTTGGATAACTGCTGAAGCCATTCCTGTAAAGAGGAGAAGGACGGCTAATACACTTTTTTTCATAGGTAAACCTCAATTTATATGTTGTAATTTGATATGATTTAATAATACAATAAATGATTCTATTTGTCAAATATTGCTATTAGAGGCAGTTTATTTTTTTAGGGTATGGAACGCCCGTAGTGCGGCAAGGGGGTCTTTGTGATTAAAGATCGCCGATGCGACTGCAAACTGATCTGCACCGAGGGATTCAAGGTGGGGAGCAATGTCAGGTGTAATGCCACCATCGATCGCGATGGGAAACCACGTGCTTTTTTTTCTAAACTCAACTACCTCCTTTAACCGTTCATACGTACCCTCAAGAAATGTTTGCCCAGAAAATCCTGGATGCACTGACATAAGGAGGAGGTGGCGAAATGAATCCTTAAAGTGATCCAGGTGATGGAGGCTTGTTTCTGGATTGATGGCTATGCTTGGTATCCATCCAGAGGCAGCAATGTTATTAAGGACAGAGATAAGTTGTTCAGAGGGTAGGCTTTCTATATGTATTGAGACGATATCATTTTTGTGCAAGGACAATCTTTCTAAATAAAGGCCAGGGTTATCGACCATAAGATGCACAAAAATCTGCTTTGTGGTCGCTTGGCGAATGGCATTAATAAAGGCAGGACCCCAGGTAAGATTAGGTACAAAATGGAAATCCATAACATCAAGATGGAAACCGGTTACGTAGGGTTCAAGAAGATCGATCTCTCCCTTGAGATTTAAGAGATGTGCTGAAATGAGAGAGGGAAAGAGTTGGGCCATGGTAATCCTCCAGCTCCAGTATAGAGGACCAAGAAATGATCTGTCGACAGCTCACTGTCCTTTATAGGCAAATTTAGCCAGAACATCTTTCGCTATCATGTCTTTAAGTTCACGTGCTGTGCGGGTTTTCTTATATGCACCTTCAAGTAGTTCAAGCACCTTGTCTACGTAAGCGGTATTAACCGGATAGCGGTCTTTTTCTTGTTCCCATTGTTCTTTGAGGGTATCATATGCTGTGTCAATTGATTCAAGCGAGGCATTTTTAGGTATACCTAAAATATGACGAGCAGTTGGTTTACCTTGCGCATAGACGACACCAGGAAATGCATCAAAAATCAATTTACTTTGAGGGGTAATCGACCCTGTACTTTCAGGAGGGTTTACTCCATGGGCAAAGGTGAATGGAGTAAGATATTGTTCGGCCCTGCGTGTAAATGGGCTTACAAGGTGTCCTAGAAGAGGCACGGCCTGGATGGCAGCGGTTGCGGCTTGAGAAAGTACCACATGTATTTCTGGGCTTGCATTTCGGTCAAGCGATATTTCTCTAAATTCAGCGAGATTTTTTGGAGCTGCCAATTGAGTTTTGCTGAGCCATTCGCCACTTGGGGTTATGTATAATTCCTCGAGATCATAGGGCCTTTTTTTGATAGTAAGACGCTCTTTGGGAGCAAGGTCTTTTTCTATGAAAGGTTTGTTTTTTTCTCTATAACGAACAAGGAGTTTGTAGTCAGTATCATTGACGATATACACGCGAGGTTCTTTTTTTGCAACTGACGTGACGGTGCCACTTTCTGCAGCAGGTAGTACCGGAGCCGGTGTTTCTACCATTGCCCGTGCAGAAGAGAGAATGCCGAGTGCAGTAATGAAAAAAAATTGTCTGAACGACACAGTCACAAGACCTCCTTACTATTTTTATGGGCTTTATTATCTTATTTTACCTCATTAGGCCCCAATCTGTCAAGATTTCAAAAATATAAGCAGTAATTTATTTTTGACTGAAATAGCCATATCTGGATTGTTTCAAAAAGCCGTCGTGGACTCATTGAAGGAGCCTGGTATGGCCGAAGATGCTCTCTCTATGGACTATCCCGCTGAGTATCTTTCTATAAAAAATCTGAGTGGGTTGCTATAAAATATTTGATCAAAGTAAAACTTTCCAGTATACTGTAATTCTATATTATTCGTATTTAAATAGAGCTAGATAAAAATCTAACAATGCATTAAGGAGTAACGCTATGGTGTAGAAAAAATTCGTCCTTTACTTGATCGTGTATTGGTCAAGCGACTCGCACATGAAGAGAAAACGGCCGGAGGCATCAATATCCCAGATGTAGCAAAAGAAAAAGCCACAGACAGGTAAAGTGGTCGCAGTTGGTCCTGGCCGTGTATTAAGAGATGGCAAAATGGTGCCTATGCAAGTCAAAGTAGGTGACATTGTTTTCCTTCCAAAATATGCCGGTACTGAAGCAAGTGCTGAGCATATTATTATTAAAGAAGATGAGATTCTCGGTATTATAGAACAATAATAACATAAAGGATGAACAATGGCTGGAAAAAAGATATTATATGGTGCTGAAGCACGTCAAAATTGTCAGCTTGGTGTTGATGCTCTTGCAAATGCAGTAAAAGTGACTCTTGGGCCCCGTGGTCGTAATGTGGCCTATGAAAAGAAATTTGGTGCTCCGGCGATTACCAAAGATGGTGTGAGTGTTGCAAAAGAAATCGAACTTCTCGATCCTATTGAAAATATGGGCGCACAAATGGTGCGTGAAGCTGCAAGCAAAACAGCAGATGTTGCTGGTGACGGAACAACGACTGCAACAGTTTGACCCAGGCTATTTTTAGAGAAGGTAATAAGTATGTTACTGCTGGTGCTAATCCAATGGAACTTAAGCGAGGGATTGAAAAGCTGTAAAAGTTGCTGTTGAGTTTGTGAAAAAGCAAGCAAAAGCGGTAAGCAGTAAAAAAGAAATTGAACAGATTGCAACTGTTTCTGCAAACTCTGATACATTCATTGGTGAGCAGATTGCTAAGGCGATGGAACAAGTTGGCCGTGATGGGGTTATTACGGTTGAAGAAGCTAAAAGCATGGAAAGTGAGATTTCTTTTGTCGATGGTATGCAATGTGATCGTGGCTATATTTCTCCGTACTTTGTAACTGATCCAGAAAAGATGGAAGCGGTCTTGCAAGATCCTTACATCTTGCTCTATGAAAAAAAGATTTCGAGTATGAAGAGCCTTGCTTCCTATCTTGAACAGGTTGCCAAGGCGGTAGGCCTCTTTTAATTATTGCAGAAGATATTGAAGGCGAAGCCTTGCAACCTTGGTTGTTAATAAGCTGCGTGGAACGTTGAACATTGTTGCAGTAAAAGCTCCAGGATTTGGTGATCGTCGTAAAGCGATGCTTGAAGATATTGCAATATTAACTGGTGGTAAAGCTTATTTCAGAAGAAATTGGTCTAAAGCTTGAAAATGCTTACATTGCTGATCTTGGTCGAGCAAAGAAAGTGGTATAGTTACCAAAGATACCTTCACGATTATTGAAGGTGCTGGAAGTGCTGATGCAATCAAAGGTCGTATTCATGCAAATTAAGACCAAATTGAAAATACAACTTCAGAGTATGACAAAGAAAAACTTCAAGAACGACTTGCTAAACTTTCAGGTGGTGTTGCAGTTATCAAAGTTGGTGCAGCAACTGAAACTGAAATGAAAGAAAAGAAAGATCGTATTGAAGATGCTCTCCATGCAACACGTGCTGCTGTTGAAGAAGGCATTGTTGCTGGTGGTGGCGTTGCACTCCTTCGTGCTCAAGAAGAAGTAAGTAAACTGAAGCTTGAAGGTGATGAGCAGCTTGGTGTTCAAATTGTTGACGCGAGCACTTGAAGAGCCGATGCGTATTATTGCTTCAAATGCTGGCTATGAAGGATCAGTTATAGTCAATCGTGTGCGTCAAGAAACAGGTAACGACAGGCTTTGATGCAAAAACAGGTGAATATGTTGATATGGTGAAATCAGGTATCATCGATCCTGCTAAAGTCGTCCGTTCTGCCCTTCAAAATGCATGCATCGATTGCCGCTATGCTTCTTACCACAGAAGCTCTTATCACTGAGATTCCTGAAGAGAAAAAAGAAGCAGCACATGCACATGGTGGTCGTGGTATGGGAATGCCAGACATGTATTAAGAATTCCGCGTAACAGGTAAGGGGCCCTGAACGGGCCCTTTTCGTAATCTAGATTGTTTACTTGGCATCTTACTTTTTATCAATTGTGCGACCTCAGGATGATTTTGTTGAGTAGCCATGGTGGCCGCATCATCGCCATTGAAATTTTTTGTGGAGACATCGATACCAGGTACACTGAGCAATAACCTGACGACATCTGCATTACCCAATGTGGCTGCAAATATGAGAGCGGTAACGCCCCTCTGACCAGATATGGCTGCTGCAGGCCCCTTTTTTCAAATATGGGGTAAAGCAGCCATCATGCTTGTTTTAAATAAAAATTAATGCTAAGCTGCGCATATGAAAATAATGAGTAGCTTTAAAGCAAATAATAACACTGTCTATTCGTGCAAATATCACATCGTTTGGTGTACAAAATACCGCAAGGCTCTTTTGGTCCCGCCCATCGATCAAAAAGTAAAAGAAATTCTTTATCAAGTCACCGGAGAAAGCAAGTTCTCACTTATAGAACTTGAAGTGATGCCAGATCACATTCATGCTCTAATCGAGATTGATCCTCAATACGGAGTTAAGAAAGTAATCAAGCTTAAAAGGAAAGATCATCATGAATAATGAGAAACAGTTTTCCCGAGCTGAGGAGGCTGCCAACTTTATGGACCAATAGCTCTTTTATAGCTACTCTTGGCGGTGCACCTTTAGAGATAATTAAACAATATATTAGGAACCAAAAAAATGTATTACGCCAGAAAGTTAAAATTAGGAAACTCTGTTGAGCTTGATCAATTGACAAGAATCAGTGGGCAATTGTATTCTGAAGTGCTTACTTTTTTTTGGCGCACGGTTCGAAGGAAAGGAATTTTTTTAAAAGACTCAAGCATGATGCGGATAAAAAACTCTAAAGAGTTACATGCACATAGTGCTGATGCGGTGGTTCAATCATTTTATGCTAATTTTAAATCATATAATACTCGTCGCAAAATAGATCCTTCTGCAAAGCCACCGAAGAGAAGGCGTAAATTTTACAAGGTACAGTGGAAAAAAAGTGCTATAAAAGTTATTGATGGCCTGCTTATTCTTTCAAATGGCAGAGGAAACAAGGAGCTTAGGATCCCTTGGCGATGGTCGGCTCCTATCCTAGTCGAGATAGGATTTGATGGGGAGCAGTATGAATTGCGCGCAACCTACAAAGTTGAACCTCATTCGCAGCCGAAAGGAAATAAAGTTGCAGCAATTGATTTAGGAGAAGTCCATCCTATGGCAATCTATGATGGAGAAAAAGTTATCATTGTTAATGGGAGGGAGGCAAGATCAAAAAGACGTTTCAGAAATAAGATAATTGGTGAGCTTTCTTCACTTTTAAGCAGAACAACGAAAGGATCAAGGAGGTATAATAAATTAACACAATCAAAAAGAAAACAACTTAAGCCCCTGGATAATCAACTCCTGGATATTGCGCGTAAGCAAACAAGCAAAACGATCTCCATCCTCTATGAAAGCGGGGTGCAGGTAATTGTTATTGGCGATATACGTGATATACGATTGGATAACAATCTCGGCAAAAAAAATAACCAGAAAATACACCAAATGCCCCATGGTATCATTAGACACATGCTTAGTTATAAAGCTGAAGGTTATGGTATGCGTGTAGTCCTAGAAAATGAAGCATATACATCACAAGAATGCATCGTCTGTGGCAAAAGAAATAAGCCAAGAAACAGAAATTATTCTTGTGAATGTGGATTCAAATATCATCGAGATGGCGTTGGTGCAATTAATATCTGGAAAAAGTATCGTGGTGAAAGCCACGTAGCTGGAGTTATGGCGTCTCCCTTATCAATGAGATATAATGCTCATATGATATGTAGCTTGCAACAATGAAGAGCGAGAAGCTTGGAGTTGCAAGAAAGAATCCACTCAATTTATTGATGTGGAGTACGTCAATGCAACCTTCAAACGGTCTCTGGCTGGACTGCACTTATGCGCGCCGCGCGGAACGGGCATACAGAAATCGTTCAGTTTCTTCTTGCAAAACCGGATATCGCTCTTAATACTTATGATCAAGATGGCAAGACATCTCTCATGTTCGCAGCAGAAAAAGGTCACGTAGACATTATCCGGCTCTTGCTGGAGAAGCTTGATATCGCACTCAATACTCAATCTCAAAATAAGATGACAGCTCTCACGTTTGCTGCTCAAAATGGTCATAAAGAGATTGTTCAACTGCTGCTTAATAAACCTGATATTAAGCTTAATGTCCGACAATGCGAAGGTGCAACGGCTCTCATCTTGGCTTCTGCGCATGGCCACGAAGAAATTGTCCAATTGCTTCTAAATAAACCTGGTACCGCTCTGAACTCGGCTGACTTCAACAACATAACAGCCCTCATGGCTGCTGTTTTTAACGGTCACAAAGAGGTTGTTAAAGTGCTTCTTCAACATCCTGCTATTGATCTGAATGTGGAATCGAAAGCTGGTCAGACGGCTCTTATGATTGGTCTTCAAAAAAACTATAAAACTATAGTTCAGATTTTTTTGAACAACCCAAGGATAAACACCAACTTTCAAAACTCAGAAGGTGTAACTGCGCTCATGTTAGCTGCTGCCGCTGGGCGCATAACCATGACCCGAATGCTCCTCATGAACCCTAACTGTGCCTTCAATGCGCGAGATCAGCAAGGAGCAACGGTTCTTATGCATGCTGTATTTTATGATCGTCAAGAAGTTGTTCAGTTGTTACTGAGTATGCCTGGTATTGCTATCAATGCTCAATCTCAACAGGGAGCAACCCCACTCATTATAGCGTGCGAAAATGGTCATACCGAAATTGTAAAACAGTTGCTTAACAGGGCTGATATTGCGATTAACATTAAAGCGAGGTATAGCTTAACAGCTCTCATGCTCGCTGTTTATCGTAATCACTATGAAATTGTTAGATTATTGCTTGATAGGCCTCGTATCGCTATCAATAGCCAAAATCTTGATGGTGTAACAGCGCTCATGGTTGCTGCTCAGAAAGGGTATACAGAAATTGTTCAGCTCCTGCTTGAAAAACCAAACATCGATGTCAGCCTCGAAAATAGCACTCCCCGGCGAACTGCTCTTGCGCTTGCTGCCAACAGAGCAATAGCTTCAATGATTGAAAGTTATGGCAGAATTTTACGCTGACGATCATGACAAAACTGATTTTCAGGGGGTGTTTTACTTTTGATAAATAAGGAAGAGCCAGTAGATCTTCGTATACAGATGGCTAAATATGCTAAGAATTCTGCATAGCAGCAGGCGCTGCAGCGGCCTTTTTCTTGCCTTAAAGCTGAGATTCGGATGCGTTTTTTTGTAAGGATGCCATTATTAATTGCAAGATAGGAGCACGTTTTTTGATATGTTTGCCGATCGATGCTAGATCAAGAGCTGTTGAACCGGATTTATCTCGTGCATTAACATCGATGTCGGGTCTCTCAAGTAATAATTTCACCATATCTTCGCGACCATCTGCAGCGGCAATCATGAGTGCTGTCCTGCCATCTTTATCCTTTACATTCACGTTAATAGCAGGATTATTGAGTAATAATGATACGACTCGCGTTAGGCCTCGGTGCACGTCGGCCATAAGAGCAGTTCTCCCGTCACGATTTTGTGCGTTGATATCGAAGCCAGGTGTTGATAGTAATAATTTTACCATGGCTTTGTTGCCATAAGCGAGCATAAGAGCTGTGTTTCCGTTTTTACCATGGGCATTGATGTTGATGTGCGGTTGATTGAGTAGTAATTTTACAATGGCTATGTTTCCAGCATGAGCTGCACGTAAAAGAGGAGTCAATCCAAATTGATCTGGGGCATTGACATTGATGCCAGGTTGGCTGAGCAAGAATTGTACGATTTCTTTCCGATTAAATGCTGCAGCCTGTATGAGTGGAGTCATGCCAAACATTCGGGCGGCATTAATATTTATGCCTCGCCTTTGTAGCAACTCTGCAACACGCTGTAGCTTGCCCCGTAAGATCGCATCTAAAAGCTGATATTCTGGAGAGTCGATGGATATACGCGCAGCTGGAGTCTTTTGCTCAGCATAAGCATAATTGTTTACAAATAAGACAGAAATAAGAGTTGCTAAAATTGTTAAATGCATATGAATTTTCATTAGGCACCTTTTATGTTTAGGGCATTCTAATAGAAAATATAGTCAATCTCAGGTTATAAAATCAAGGGTAAGTAATCTAATGAAACTACCCATTGAAGGTCTGGGTTCTTCTCTGATTTATTTCAAATGGTATTGATATGTGCTAGTAATTTGTGTAAAATTGAATTTATATATAATCATTTGAAATGGCATTAAAGAATTGGAGATATTTATGAATCTATTAAAAGTATGTATAGCTGCAGCATTTCCCTGGCTCGCTTTAACCGCTACGACTTTAGAAAATAGGATGCGTGAAGAAGTAAGAGTTGAGTTTTGGAAAGATGGCACAAGGGTGGTGCGTGTCGAAGTGCCGCCTCATGAGGTGAGAAACGTGATTCTTCCTGAAGGCTATCTTGACGGTCTTTACGAGGCCAGATGGGGTTTTAGCAAAACATTTGAACCAACAAAGTGGCGTGCTGTGGGTCATTATATAACCCATGACGTCTATGTTTCTAATGTATCAGGCTGTTATGTTCTTGAACCCTTAGAAGAAGGCCAGAAAATCCATTATGACTATATTCAACCTTCTTGGCTCGAAAAAAATAAAAAAAGAGCCTAAATTCCTTTGATTTCTTTGTGATTGAAGCATTTCATAGTCTGTAGTTTCGTACCCGATACTGCTACTCTAGTACTGAGGGAGGAACGAGAACATGGATCTTGTGTTCATTTATGGCAAACCCGCCGTGGGAAAATTAACCATAGCTCGAGAGCTTGAAAAGCTTACGGGCTATAAATTGGTACACTTACATTTGGTGGTAAATCCTGCTGCTGCTGTTTTCGAAAAAGATTCACCTGATTATTTTAATCTGGTCAAAAAAATAAGTTTTGATGTTTTTACCGCCGCCGCTAAACAAAAGATCCCAGGAATCCTTTTTACGTACTGGTACTGGTGCCCGGCATCAGAAGAGTTTGTGCGTGATCTTATTGATCTGTGCAATAAGCTTACTATTAGGCTCTGCTTTGTGTATCTCGAGACTTCTGAGGAAGAACTCATGAGAAGGGTCTTACATCCTTCGCGATTAGAAACAGGCAAGATCACCTCACCTGAACTACTGAAAGAGATATTCAAAAAAGTATATTTTTCTCAGATTCCTTACGTTGAGAATTTAGTGATCGATACTACCCATCTACCGTCGATGGAATCAGCACATCAGATAGTTCAATTTTTTAATCTCCCAGCAATTGCACGGTAAGAACATCCTGCAAGAATAATGAGTGTGATACATTCATAAATCAGCGATATCGTTGGGTTGCACCCTTCTTGGCCCAAAATTAAAACAGGAAGAGTGTAGCGCAAAAAGTTAGAACAGGCATGAATAAGCATACACAGCTCTATTCTTTTAGTTTTGTAAGCGATCAATCCGAGCATGAAGCTAAATCCAAAATGAATGAGCAGATACTGATGAAGTGTCTTGGGTATTTCATGATATCCATAATGCATCGAAGAAAAAGCACATGAGCTTAGTAGATTGAGAAAGATGGCTTCGATTGCTGAGAGAGGAAAAGCAACAAAAAGAGATCGTGTAATGAGCTCTTCAAACGTTGGTGAGAATGATACGCCCCATATAAGGGAAGTTAGTATGGGCCAGTTACATACGACAGGAAAGAGACCGAGCAGGGCAAGTCCCGCGAGCGTAAGTCCCACAAAGACAAACCACGGTGGTAAGGACAGAGGAAAGTTAAAGATGGTTGCCTGATATGTCTTGCGTGCCGATTCGAGTATTTTAAAGAGCAGAACGCTTACGAGTACTAAAACAACCATAGCTTCCCAGGCGTAGGGGATAGGAGCCCTCTGAAGAAATCCATAAAGAACAGCCCACAGCAGTGGAGCACAGACCAAAAGGAGCTTTAAGCCGATGTCACTTAGGGAGTGTAACGTCTTGTTCATGTATTCCCATAAATAATCGTCGATATTTGGTCCGCAATGATTTTTGCATGCTCAAGCGAGTGAGTAATAATATTTCTTCCAACGGCTGCGCCTGCTATTCCGCCAATAGCCAGTTGTCTCTGGATCTCTTTTATAAGGTTCTTAGGATCAATTTGTTCTCCTCCAGCACAAATGATCTTGGTGTTTCCTGCAGCTTGGGCGATGAAGTGTAATAGTTCCTCACTCGTATGGTCTTTTGTGGGCTTGGGAGGATGTAATTTTACAAAGTCTGCACCCAAACATGCTGCAACTCCCGCTGCGCCAGCAAGAAGAACCGCATTGTGCTCATCGGCGACATGTTTGCCCCGGGGGTACATCCATAAAATTGCAACAAGGCCATGTTGGTGTGCTTGATAGACAGCTTGCGCAGCCTGGGTAAGCATAGTTGGTTCATATTCGCTGCCTAGATAGACTGTATAGCCGACACCGCAGATGTTTAGATTCGATTGTTTTTTAAACTCAACAACGTCTTTTACCTCCCAGAGGCCCTTGCTTAATGGGTCTTTATCTGTTGCAGGAATAAGATTTGTTTTGGAGTTAAGTTTTATTATGTAATTGGTAGAAGGATAGAGATTGCCAAAACGAGCAATCAGCCCTAATTGTGAGGCAAGTGCTCCGACGGGACTGTTGTGAGCGATTTCAAACATATGAGAGGGGTGATGTGCTGACACATCAATTCGTGGTCCGTAAAAATCAGCATCGAGATGCTCAATTTTATGGTCGGCTGCAAAAAGAAAGAGGCGACCTGTATCAAACGTTATTGAACGATAATTCTTACTAAATTCCTGACGGGCGTGCGCCGGAACATCTGCGGGAATGAAGATTGTCTTTTCCATAGTTAAATAATCTTATCGTGGATAAGCATTTTGTGGGCGACCCGCTCGAAAAGGGGAACTGCAACTGCTGATGCAAGAAGTCCTTTTTTTGCTGTCTCTTTTATAAAGATTACCACAATGCGCTTATACGTTCCTTTTTCAATAATTGCCATAAAGGTAAAAATATGTCGGTGCGCATCGTATGTGCCATTCGTTATGAGGCGGGCAGTGCCCGTTTTTCCCATTACGTTGTACCCATTTATGCGCGCTTTTTGAGCAGCGCCTTCATCGATCGTTCTTTTGAGGATTTCTCTCATTAATGTAATCGATTCAGGTTTGAAAAATGGTCCTTCTTTTTTTACCTCTTCAGCAGATAGTATAAGCCGAGGCTTAACCAGATAGCCATCATTTGCAATAATACTTAATGCTTGACCAAGTTGAAGGATTGAGGCGCTGATTTCATAGCCAAAGGAGAGGGAGATCAGTGATGCTTTTGACCATTTATCAGGAGGGGTAATAAAGCCTCCATTTTCCCCAGGGAAAATACCGATCTTTTTACTAAATCCAAGATTGCGGTAATGATCATAGAGCTTTGTTCCCACACGCTGGCCAACTTTGGCAACGCCAATATTATTAGAATCTTTAATAACATCAGAAAAAGGAATGATTCCATTTGCCTTCGTTGTACTTACAGCAATGCCTTGTAAACGCGTCTGTTTTTTGTTTTCGCAATCGATTAAGTCGGTAGGTTTAACTACCTTTTCCTCAAATGCAGCGAGAGCCAAAAATGCTTTAATAACTGAGCCCAGCTCGTAGCCATCAGTAATGATCCGATTTTTTGTGTACCAAGGATCGGGAAGTTCACTGTCCTGGGGATTAAAATCGGGGTAATTTGCCATAACAAGGATATCGCCATTGTCAGGGTTGAGTATAAGAACGGAGCCTTCTTTTGAACCCATGTGGCGCGCGTAGTCTTTCAGCTCCTCATAGGCAAGGAACTGAAGCACGCTATCAATGGTTAACATAATTGGCGTGCCAACAGTACCCTGAACTTTGGTCTCTTTACTAAAATAAAAGTGGCCAGATCTACTTTCCTTTTCTATAAGATAGGTCGAAGGCTCGCCTGAAAGTGTCTTATCATACATGAGTTCTACACCAAAAAGGCCATGATTATCAATATCGGTAACACCGACGATGGGTCCCACGGACTGTATTGGATAAAAGCGGCTTGGTTCTTTCAGAAACTGAATATCTGGAAGATTGCTTTTCTCAATGAGATCTTTTTCTTTTAAAGTAAGCCGCCGTTTAATGTACATAAAATGGCTCCGCTTACCTTTTTTTAATCGCTCTGCCGCCTGCTTAAAATGCTGAGAAAGAAATTTCTGGAGTCCTTCTGGATTCTCTAGTTTTCTCGGGGTGATAAATGCGGAAAGGCTTTCTTTATTGAGTGCTAATGGTTGTAACCCAGTGCGATCAACTATTTCTGCACGCGGTGGTGTGGTTGTTATAGTCATAGAGTACTGCTGTTGTGCACGAGATTTGAAAAATGCAGATCGTTTGATTTGGATGATATACAAATTAAAAAGTAACAGCAGATAGAAGAACGTAAAAAGAAAAAAAACAATGATTAAGCGAGTATAGCGCGGGTGGCTATTCATGAGGTACCTGTCGCACCTGATCGAGCGTAATTTTCTGCATACCTGCGTTTACTGCAAATTCTTTAATTGATCCTAGATCATGACTCATTTCAAGGGAATGTTTAATATCCTGCAGTTTTTGGGAGAGCTCACCTTTTTTCTTTTCATATTTCTGTTTTTGATATGAAGCCTGAATGAGCATGTTTTGGTGATAGATGTAAAAAAAGACAAGCAAGAGTTGGCATGCCATAAATGAGATAATGAAACCTGACTTTTTCATTCGATCTTTCCCGTCCCTCTTTTGAGCATATCGCCTTTAGTATACGGGAAATTTTTATATACACAACATTCTTTTGAGGCGATGCTGTCTATTCTTCTTTTGATAAGTAAAAAATGAGATATTATGATTCTGGGAATATTCTTAGTTTTTGATTAGGTGTCGTTCGAGCGTATGCATTCTTGGAAAGCGACAAAGATTTCACATATAAGCTTTTGCCCTTAAAGCCTATTCCATACGCGATAATAGGAGATATATTTTTGGAAATAAGCGGTGCCGCATATTTTTTTTCAACTATTTGATCGAGGGCTCTTTGGGCAGCCACCTCCAGATCGCTATCGTTACCTCTTTTAAATTCAATAATTATTCCAGGCCTCCTCGCTACTTTAGGGATCAGCATGATGTCATATCTACCTAAGCCGCTTTCTCGGTTTGAGGTAACCTCGTACTGATCTATGAGTATAGCAAGCAAACCGAGTATAAAAAGGTGGTAACTTCTTTCGGGTTCTGTATCTGGTAAATCGAATGTACTCATATTATTTAAAACGAAGCCTTGTAAGAGTCTTGAAAATTCTTCTGTTTCTCCTTCGGTGAGAGCTGCAAGGAATTTTTTCGCATCTTGGCCCGGTATAGCTTCGATAAAAATCTGAGTAATAAGGCTCTTATATAACAGAGCTACTTCTGTATTAGGAATCCTGAGATCACACTCATTGGTGCCCTGACTACTCAAGTCGCATGAGGTATATGTGAGATAGCCCGTAAACAATAATAAGCTCCAAATAAGTTCAAAGCGAGTGTCAAGATCTTTAAAAACGATCGCTTCTTCTATAGTATGTCGGACTGATTTCCCTGTAAGAAGTGTCTCAATATCTTTTTTTGTTGCTTCGGATGCCGAGCCGATAAGTTTCTTAAGTAAAAAATTATCACTCGTATTTACCCAATACATTTTGCATTTACCCTTCTTTGCGATGCATTTAAGCATTGACCAGGGATTAAATATACCTTTTGCTTCGCCAAATGTATAACCATCATACCAATCTTGTATTTCCTGAGTATTTTTACAGTGATAATAATCAAGTAACTCTTGGGCTTCACAGGAGGTAAAGCCAAACTTGTCTGCCATCTCATTATCGGTTACGTTAAACACATCGAGGTTATTGAGCCCTGTAAAAATTCCTGCTTGTGCAAGGGTTAAATTCCCGGTAATAACGCCTTTTTCAAGCATTTCTTGATCTTTGAATGCTCCCGTTAAAAGCTCCCTCATGATGGGCTTAACTTCATCATACATACCGTTCATATAGGCAGTCTGCAACGGCACGTCATATTCATCTAAAAGAATGATAACCTCTTTTTGGTGATATTTATAAAGCAACTCTACTAAGAATTCAAGACTGCTGCCCAGATCATCTACGAGTGCTCGCCTATTTATTATATTATTAAACATTTCTTTTTCATCATCTTCCAGAACATCACCTGCCAGAAGATAGCGAAACTTTTTAAACTCGGCAGCAATTGTATATTCGATTTTTTTCAACATACTTTCATAAGTGGGCTGAGTGATGTTTTTGAAGGTAATGAAAATTACGGGAAATTGACCTTGCAAATCCCTATAAGACGTATGTTTCCAAATCTGGGTATCAACAAAAAGATCTTTATGGTTACCATCTAAGGTCAGATAATAGCGAAGCATAGAAAGATTTAACGTTTTTCCAAAGCGACGAGGGCGGGCAATCAGTACTACATCTCCGCTCTCAAAAACGTCTTTGATAAGCATGGTCTTGTCTACATAATAGTAGTTGCCGCTTTTCACTTTTTTAAAGTCGGAAATACCTATAGGAACTTTTTTCATTGCACGCTTTCATGAATCTTGTAGCTGTTATAAGTATTATAGGTGATATTAAGAGCCCATGCAAGCACATTACTCACTACATGCTTATTTCCAGCCGAAAGCATCAGATGAGACAACAATTGATCAAATATGAAAGGCTCCAATCATTAAAACTCTTGAGCCATGGTGAAGTGCACTTCATAGAAGTTTTCTTTGAGTCTCTTATTGCGATCAAGCTTGAAGCCCCAGTCAATACGGACTGGCATTGGGCGCAGGAATCGCAGACCGAATCCGACAGCGTGACGATATCTGAATCTATTATTTGTTAAAGCATAGGTATTGAGTGGATTTTCAAGAAGGTCTCGTTGATAGGGCGTTAACGGAGTATCCCAGCCTGCTCCACCATCATAGAAAAGAACGCCACGGATAGATTGATCTTTCATAATCGAGAAAATGAGCTCAGCATTTACCCAGAATGCATTTTGGGCGCCAACTGAACTGCCAAAGATTTGTGGCCCGATTTGACCAAACTCAAAACCACGCACAGTTCCTGGGCCACCCATATTATAAAGGTCACGATAAGGGATACAGTGACTTCCTATAGGTCTGGCGACCCCTGCATGGGTATGAAAGAGGAAAATGAGATCATACTCATTTATGAGTGGAGTGAGCCAGGTAGAATCAAAATCGGCTTTCACATAGGCGAATGTATTATTGCCAAGTGGTGCTCCAAAGCGGGTTACCAAGCTCCATTGGTAGCCGCGATTAGGAAATACAGGATGATTGCGCAGATCCTGACTAAGCGTTATCCCAGCCCAGCCTGTCGTACCCGAAGCGAAGCGTCTATCGATAAATGATTGGATGAGTTCTACTTGGAGATTTGATTTGCCTAAGCGCTGTGCTCGCAAATCTCGTTCAAACTGTATACGTTCTACCCCTCCATTGACTGAGGTTGCAATTGATGGACACCATGGTAGTGAGAACATACATTGTATATCGCCGCCCGTGAGTTTTTCTCGCGGAACGTTGTTAACGTTTTTGAAATCTTCATAGAGAGACCGTCTATGGAAGAAGCCACAACCAACCCCGATCGGTTTATCAAAGGCCCATGGCTGGAAGAAATTAAGCGCAAATGCACGATCTTCTTTCGCCCAGCTAACTGAAACATTTGCACGCATACCACTGCCAAAGAGGTTTCGCTCAGTCACGCTTGTTGCGACTCTAAAACCCGTCGCAGGTGATTGTGGATCAGTTGGCCCAAATCCAAGCATGAAATCGATTTTTCCTGTTTTAATTTCTTTTAAAACGAGCTCAAGATCTATCTTATTTTCTGAAATTTTATTCGTCTTCCATTCGACACCATTCTGCTGATCAAAATAGCCTAGTGCTTCAACACGGCTTTTTGAAATATCCATAGCAGGTGTCGTTAACATCTGACCTTCACAAACGGTCAATAATCTGCGAATAACATAGTCTCTCGTCTTGCAATTGCCGGTCACACTAACTCTGTTCAAGAAAATTTTATTGCCGAGTTCTGAGTTGAAGGTAATCTCAACAGTCTTTTCTTCCATATTGGGGATAATAATCGGTTCTATGTCGGCGTAAATATAGCCAAAACGGCCCCAGATGGATCGGAGATTTTCCATCGACTGTCTAATAAGCTCCCGTGAGTAGCATTGGCCTGGTCTGATCGGAATCATACAAAGAAGCTGCATTTCATTTAGTATTTCATTACCTGGGACAGAAACTGATTTGATATAGTAGATATCCCCTTCCTCTACGGTAAAAGTTACGGTGATACACTGCGTTTCTGGATCGACATCTACCTGTGTGTCGGTAACACGAGCCGCGAGATAGCCATTGCTTTGATAGTAGTTTTCAATCACATACTTATCCATCTCGACCATTTCAGGCTGATAGCTTCCTGCTTTATTAAGAAATCCAAAAATCCAATCTTCCCTGGTAAAAATAGTTTTGCGCAATGTTTTGCTGCTGACACACTGATTGCCTTTAAAATTAACTTTTCGTACGACCCCTTTTTTTCCTTCATTGATTTTGAAGATTGCCTTATAAGTGCCCCGATCTGTCAGCTCGAGTTTCGTTTCTATCGTTACCGCATGATAGTTTTTTTCTGCGTAAAGCTTTTTAATCTGCTCAGCATAGAGGTCGATTTCTTCCTCATTCATCGTTGGAACTTCGGAAAGCTTCAACTTTTTTTCAATTTCATCAATCGACAGGTTTTTGTTGCCTTCATAGCAAATAGCTTCGACTTTCTTTTTTTCTTCAACCGTAATGAAAATAGCTATCTCGGTAGGTGAGACATCTTCAAGCTCAACAATGACATCATCAAAGTAGTTAAGTGCATATAAATTTCTGATGAGATCACCTGTTTTTGCGGGATTAAATACGCCTCCGACCCGATAGGGAATTCGAGCAAGCAATGCTTCTTGAGTTATGAGCTTGTTTCCGCTTATACTAATTGAACGTATAGTTTTACGGACAACATCTGGTGTTGATTCCTTATCAGGTGTGCGCTCTTTGGCGGTAATACACGAGAAAGGAATGAGCGTTAGCGTGAGAAAAAACGGAAGAAACCAGTTTTTTAGTGACATTTTATTCAGCATTATAAATCCGAGGTCAGAACTGTTGACTGGTAATAATTGGTTCTACTATATTACTATTTTTGGCAAATTTAGCTAGGTGCAAGATGCAAAAAAGCTCTTATTCTCCGTCATTGATCCTTTTTAATACGTTGACAGGCCGTAAGGAACCCTTTACTTCTTCTGATAAAAAAGTTTCTATGTATGTATGCGGGATCACCCCCTATGACTCTGCTCATCTTGGCCATGGACGGTGCTATGTCACTTTTGATGTCCTCTATCGGCTTTTAAAGTTTTTAGGTTATTCAGTGACCTATTGCCGTAATTTTACCGACGTCGATGATAAATTAATAAACCGTGCTGATAAGGATCTAAATGATCCGACCCAGTTCTTAATGATTGCCAATAGATATATAGAGAGTTTTCATAGGGATATGAAGGAGCTCAACTGTCTTTCTCCTAATATCGAGCCTCGAGTAACTCAGCATATAGAGCCGATTATTCGTTTTGTGCAAGGCCTTATTGATGCAAAGAAAGCATATACGACCATACTGGGAGATGTGTACTTTAGTATTGCTTCATTTCCTGAGTATGGAAAGCTTTCAAAACGATCACTATCTGATTTGGAGGCGGGAGCTCGGGTGAGCGTGCGGGAAGACAAGCAAGATCCGCTTGATTTCGCGTTGTGGAAATCTGCAGATGCTCCTCCTGGTTGGGAAAGTCCCTGGAGCTTTGGCAGGCCGGGGTGGCATATTGAATGTTCTGCAATGGCGAACCAGTATTTTGGTCCGACGCTTGATATACATGGAGGGGGTATGGATCTCATTTTTCCTCACCATGAAAATGAGATTGCTCAGTCAGAAGGTCTTCATAACAAACCACTTTCTCGCTTTTGGCTTCATAATGCTTTTGTGCGGATAAATCAAGAAAAGATGTCGAAATCGCTTGGTAACTTTTTTACGTTACATGAGATTATGGAGAAATTCGATCCTATGCTTATACGGTACTATTATCTTATTCACCACTATCGCAGTCCTTTGGATTTCTCAGCTGATGATATTACGAGTGCTTCCAAAAGCTATCAGCGCTTGTGCTTAGCACTAGAGCCCTATAAGCCGGCATCTCAAGAAGAGATTTATCAGACTAATATCCCCTTTATACAATCACTCATTGAGGCTCTTTGCGATGATATTACTATTGCTAAATTTTTTGGCATTGTGTTTGATGCTTTAAAAGAGCTCGGTCCTAATGAGCTTGCGCTTTTGAAAGGAATCTTACAAGAAATTCTCGGGCTTACTATGGAACCTCTTGCTAAACCAGAGGTAGTTATTACCCCTGAAATTCAAGCATTACTTGATGAGCGAGAAGAAGCACGAAAGAAAAAAGACTGGAAACGGTCAGATGAAGTGCGTGAGGCACTTCGTGCACTCGGCATTGATGTCCAGGATAAAAAAATATAAGGGACATATGCTTGCTCACATGTCCCTCAAATCTTGTCAGCTAACCTTAGCGAGCTGGTCTAGCTACTTTGGCCGCCGTCGCGCTGCCTGCTTGGTTTGCTCTTTGAGCAGCAGCTCTCGCTGCACAACCGCATCCAGCAAATACTTCTGCACCGAAAGCGAGAACCGCAAGGGTTAATAGAAGCTTCTTCATGGTAGATCCTTTATTGTTAAAGGGTTAGTAATATGTTTACACCCTCATCATATTAAATCGGGATAGCTCAAGTCAATAAAATTTCTTTAAATTTACAACAAGAAATTATTGACTCGGGATTTCTTCGAATGGATCGGTATTTTTAAATCTTCTATGAGCAGAGTAATTAGCCGAGAATTTCCTTGATTTTGCTTTCAAGATCTTCCTTGCTCATATAGCCAATTTCTTCCCCTACGACCTTTCCTCCCTTAAAAAAAACGAATGTAGGGACTGATCGTACGCTATATTGGACAGCAAGGTCATGAGCTTCATCGACATTGAGTTTGGCAAAGGTATATTTGTCGCCATAAGTCGTGGCAAGCTCTTCAAAATAGGGCTCCATGTGCTGACAGGGCCCACACCAAGTTGCATAGACATCGATAACAACAGGTTTATTTGATTTCAGTATTTCTTGTTCAAAATTATGATGGGTTACACTGATGATGGTTGACATAGATTCATCGCCTCCTACTTACTTTTTTTATACCAGAATTGCGCGAGAAAAGCCAGAGAAAAAAGTTTCCAGCAAAACCCTTGCTGGTAAAAAAGGCCTTCCAGTAAGCTAAAAATATGCACGTGTGCGCACAAGAGCGGGGGAATTTCATGAAGGCTCTTCACAGGATAATTTTTTTTCTACTACTCATTACCTGGCTTGGGTATAATGAACCCTTGGCGCAGGCTTTAGATGAGCCGCTCATCGAAACTACAGAAGATGTTGATGTTAAGCGTAAGGAAACTGAATGTGAACAGCTTACGCAGAACGCTGTTAAGCATTTTATGAAGGTTTCGTCAGTTGCAAGCGCCTGCAGTGATTTTATTCGTGATTCAGTATGGCGTAAGGGAGAATTGTTCGTCTTTGTTGTTACCGAAAAGGGAAGAATTCTTGCTCATGGTGATGATTATCACCTCCTCTGGGAAAGCATGAATGATGTTAAAGGGGTCGGTGGGGCGCCGGTCATTAAAGATATGCTTAGTACGGGAGAAAAGGGAGGATGGATAAGCTATTTATGGAATAATGGTTATAAAGCTTCCTATGTTAAGACAGTAAAGAAGAATAAACTTACCTATCTTATTGGCGTTGGGTTTTTCCCTGAAAACGACCGCTATGCAACTAAACAGGTTGTTAAAATAGCCATCGATTACTTTTTAACGAATGGTCCTAAGTCCACATTTGCTCTTATAAGCAACCCTAAAGGTCCCTTTGTGCGGGGTGACATCTATATGTTCGTACTTGATTTTGAAGGGGTATACCAAGCCCATGGCCAAAATGCTGCATTAGTTGGACAAAATCTGAGTGATACCGTGGATACACGAGGGAAACCTCTCATCAAAGAAATTCTTAATGTCGCTAAGACAAAGGGAAGCGGATGGGTTGATTATTATTGGCGCAACGAGTATAAGCTGACGTATGTTGAAAAAGTTATTGATCCAAAAACAAAAACTCCTTATGTTTTCTGCGCTGGATACTACCCAAATGTTACCTTAGAAACAGTAAAAAGTTATGTAGCGCGGGCAATTACCTACCTCAAAGCTAATGGCTCAAAAATAGCTTTTGCAGAGTTTTCTAATCTTGTTGGTGAATTTGCTCAAGGTGGACTCGGTATCTTTGTGTTCGATTTGAAGGGAAATTGCCTCGCCAATGGTGAAAATCCATCCTTTGTTGGCCAGAACCTCATGAAAATTACGAGCGAACACGGACGATTCTATTATAAAGAAATGGTTGAGCAGGCGCAGAAGTATGGTAAAGCCCTTATTTCGTATACTAATTTTAATGCTAATGCTCTTGCCTACGTTGAATTTGTCGATACACCAGATGGGAAATTTGTCATAGGAGCGGAGTTTTTCCCCGCTTCGAAGACGGCATCTACACAATCACTCGTTTCCCAAGCGCTAGAATTTATACAGACAAGTAGTTTGGATGTGGCTTTTGAGACATTTAGTGAGCCAGACAACGTATACTTACGAGGAGATCTTTACATTTTTATCTATGACACAGATGGGGTGCGATTTATCAACGGCACTCAAAAAACGGGCATTTGGAAGAACCTCTTAAAGACCACTGATCAAACAGGTAAGGCTGTTGTATCTGATATGATAACTGTCGCTCGCAATGGTGGGGGATGGGTCGAATATAAAGTCAGAAATGCTACTCGAAAAGTCTATGTGAAAATGATTAAGAAGCTAGTTGGTACCGGCGTGGAAAAAGAATTCGTTGTTGGGAGCGGCTTCTTCTTGTAGAGAGATATCATTATAAAAGCGGTCTTATCCAATATTTTCATTACCAGTTAATGACAAAAAAGAAACGGATGCTCGAGAAAAGATTTTCACAAATTTTAACAACCAAAAAAAATTGCATATTAATTCTTGCGAGCTCCCATTTCCCACAGTTGATTGACTGGGACCGCCCAAAAATTTTTGCCAAAAGGAATACTTTCCGTACCCATGTAAAGAACAATCCCCCGAATGAATCTCTCTTTTGTTTTTTCTTGGAGGTAGCGTAAGCCGTTAAAATCCGATGGATTTACTGTACCACTGTGTTTGACTTCAATGCCAACTATGGACCCTGAACCATTTTCAAGGACAAAATCAACTTCGATATTGGAAGAGGTTCTGAAGTAATAGATTTTTATCCGGGTTTCATTCCATGCTTGTTGTCGTAAAATTTCAGCAAGCGCGAAATTTTCTAGCAAGTTGCCCATCATTATTGGATTGTATGATGCTCTTTCTTCATTGAGATTTAAGAGAAATGCCGCTAATCCGGTGTCGAAAAAAAATGTTTTTTGTGTTTTAATTAAGCGATCGCCAAGATTAGCCTTCCAAGGTTCACAAAAATAGACCAAAAAAAGTTTATAGAACAAAGCTAAATATCGATGGATAGTTGTCCTGGGTATGTCACTGTAATCTTTTGATAAGTTTGATATGTTGAGCAAACTTCCTGTACGTACTGCTAAAAGTTCAAGCAGATTGGGTAAGCGCGTAAGCTTTTCAATATGTGCTAATTCTTGTACATCTCGTTCTATAATTGTCGATATATAGGAATGAAACCACACATTACGTTGAGCATCAGAGCATTTTTGTATGACCGGATAACCTCCCTTAAGAATGAGCGAATAAAGCTCACGCTGTGTTATTGTGCGTTTAGAAAAAACATCGACAGTTAATTTATTTTTGAAGACCGTATCTATAAAAAAACTGTCCTGTCCTAATATTTCCCCAACTGATAATGGCAAGAGATTAAGAATTTCCATTCTTCCCACAAAAGCATCTGACAGTTGAGGTATTAATAGAGGATCGGTAGAACCTGTTAGAGCATATCTGCCTGGCTCTCGGTTTTCGTCGATATCTTTTTTTATAGTTAAGAAGACATTTTGGTTTGCACGTTGAACTTCATCCAAAATCGCTGGCTTTTGTAGATTCGCAATAAAGCCGACAGGATCATTTATTACCGATGCGAGAGCTAATATGTCATCAAAGTTCGTATATGAGTAACCGTATTTTATGCCCATTTCTTTAATAAGAGTTGTTTTGCCTGCCTGGCGTGGACCGGTAACAAGGACAGCTGGACTTTGCTTTAAAGCGGCATCCAATTTCAGCCTTAAGGATCTGCGATATAATTCCATTCTATCCTTCTGAGATAACTAAAAGTAAAGTAGTTAAGCACTCATTATTTGAAAATTCGACGATTTTTAAGATAATCGACCATCATATGGTAAAATTAACATTATAAACAAAAACATGCCAGTGTCTTTTACGCTTTTTACTAATTTTTAAGATAATCGACCATATTATGGTGAATTATCTTAAAAAATCAGCGTCCCAGGGAGATATTTCCAGCAGAAATTATTTCGAAAAGCTTATATCGGTTGATTTTTAACGAAATTTTCGTTATACTTTTAAATAGAATTGTATTAAGAATAATGTAGTAAAGAATATCGTAGAGGTAACCATGAATTACAAGAATCTAATTATTTTAGCACTGTCCTGCTCCATTTTTGCTTTGCATGCAATGCAAAAAGAAGGTCAGCCGGTCGCTCAGCCATCACAACCAGCAGCCCAACCATCATCTCAGCCAGCAGCTCAACCCTCGCAACCTGTAGCCCTGCCATCAATTGTATCTGTTGTAATTCCAGAAGGACCACGGAAGCATCCAGATCTCATTATTAGAAATGATACAGATTGGAAAATCATCCTTCAGTATGGTTTTACAAAGGAAGATGAGAAAGAACCCTATGAAAAAACATTAGTTCCTAAAGAAACCTATACCTTCAAGAATTATGAAGCAGGGCAGTACAGTCTAATAAGGCTCGTCCCAAGTGGAAAGTATCTTGGCAAGACTCAATATAGAACGCCAGAAAATCTTATTGAGAATAAATTATTGGCACGCGAGCTTACGCAGTGGCATGTTGATCAACATGCGGGGCGCCCTGACATGAATATTCAGGTCAATGTAAGCTTGACTCCAGAAATTACGAAACATTTAGAAAGTTACTTAGAACGGATACCAGGCCTGCGAAGAATAGCTGGTATATTTAAGTATTTTTCTGCGCCAGTTGAACAATCGTTGAAGCCATTTAATTTTATTATAGATTTTATACCAGTAAATGAAGCATCGGTGATGCCTAAAAGTGGCTGGCTTAGTGAGGCTTTTCCGGGAGCAGTGTATGATACTCAAACGGCTCATGTTACTGTGAAACTACATCATATTCTTGGTGTTCCAGAAGGTGCGAAAGTAAAGTCAATTGATAAAGCTTATAATGATTTGAAATCTGCCTGGGAAAAAGAAAAAGAAAAGAATCCCAAGTTTGTTGAACTTGTGCTATTGATACTTAGAGACGTGCATATTGCTCTAAGAGAAAAGAAAATGCTTGAAGAATTTATAAGCGCCAACATGCAGGGTATTCACTTAAAACTGCAAGAAGAACAGCTAGAAAAACTAATAGCTGATCTTAAGAAATAATTGATTTGAGAATCCTGACGACAGAATGCTGGTCAGCTATTGGTTTTGGGTGTGGATTTGCTGCCGGTAGAAAGCAGTGTCTAAGCATCCAGAACTTGCTTTTTGGAAAGATGAGTTGAACTGGGGTTTCACCCTGACTATTTTTAAGAGCGCTAAGTTGTGGTAAGACTCTGAGCAGCAAAATGATGATATTCTTAGACTTCTGAGCTGATGTGTCTAAGGTGACCCACGTTTGATCAGATTTTCCATTAGGATTACGTACAGCATGATGAAGCGGTGTGTCACCGGCTGCATTCTTAACTTTGAAAGGAAGTCGTTGGGCTAATGCTTTAACGTTTTCAAAATTTTGTTCATCGATAGCAACAAAAAGCGCAGCTTTGTCTGTCTCAAAACTTGATATGAGGTTTACGATATAGGGTTTTCTAGTTTCCAGTTCACTCCTTGTTTCCTCGGATACTTTATTATAATCTGCTCCACAAGCAAGAAATGCCTTGACAATTAGTTTCTCTGTTTCTAGGGGATAAGATTTATCCCTAAAAGCTTGTATTTTCCTGTTCAAGTTAAGGAGAAAGTCAGGTTCAGATTTATCAGGGTCTTGTTTGCCAAGTCGGACAATGGCTTCAAGAAGTACGTTAAAACATGTCTCGTTACGTATACCTGGAAGATTTGGGTCTGCTCCAGCATTCAATAGAACCATAGCGTAGGAGCAATGATACTCAAAACTAGTATAGGGAAGCGTGCTCGGAAGTATATAATTATAAGAACTACAATCATACTTATCTGGATGAAAGACCGAACCCAAAGCTATAAATGGCTTCAAAAAATAATTAACATCAAATCCGGCTCTTAGAAGTAATTTTAGTTTTTCAATTCTTTGTGCTTGTGGATCATCATTGTCTGGCCAGCTTAGCCTCATAATCGCACATGGATGCAGTTGGATGCCATGTTCAATAAAATACGCTAATGTTGCTGCATTAACCGAAGTAAGAACCCTATCAGGGAGTGGTTCAAATTTTATTTCTGTCTCGAGAGGAATTTCTCCTCTAAGTGCTTTTTCTAAGAGCTCAAGATCTTCTTTTCCCTGTATGTCATAGATGCTTGGCTGTTTATAAAAACCAAGTTTTGGTTGACGATTACAAAGTGATGAAGCAATGGAATTAAGCCAACTTCTTGTTGTTGAAGAATTAGTAGGGATAGCCTTTTCCTCACTACTTTTTTGCATTGCAGAAATAAAATTTTGAAGAGTTATAGATAAAAATAAAAGAAGGAAACTTGTGGGACCTACATAAGATTGATTTAAAAGTGTAATCATGGCAATCCCCAAAATTTAATACACTGATATCATTCTATAAGAACTTGTTGGAAACAGCAACTTTCGTTTCAAACCAGAATACGATTTTGATAAAGGCTGCTATGGAGGCAAGCTAAAGACCGGAAATCTCTGAATCACAATAGGATCACAATCTAACAAAAATAAAAAGCATTCCTACAAAAGGTAAGCAAACTAATGAAAATATCGGGTAAAGAGCTAGAAGAACTTGCAAAAGTAACAGGTCAAGAATCGGTTCTTGGTTTAGTTAGGGATTGAGTATCTGACCGGAATGGCTGCTGCAGGCCCCTTTTTTCAAATATGGGGTAAAGCAGCCATCATGCTTGTTTTAAATAAAAATTAATGCTAAGCTGCGCATATGAAAATAATGAGTAGCTTTAAAGCAAATAATAATACTGTCTATTCGTGCAAATATCATGGTGGTTTGTGTACAAAATACCGCAAGGCTTTTTTGTTACCAACTATCGATCAAAAAGTAAAAGAAATTCTTTATCAAGTCACCGGAGAAAGCAAGTTCTCACTTATAGAACTTGAAGTGATGCCAGATCATATCCATGTTCTAATCGAAATTGATCCCCAATATGGAGTTAACAAAGTAATCAAGCTTATGAGGGGAAGATCTTCACGGATAATGAGAAACAGTTTTCCTGAGCTGAGGAGGCTGCCAGCTTTATGGACCAATAGCTCTTTTATAGCTACTGTTGGCTGTACTCCTTTAGAGATAATTAAACAATATATTAGGAACCAAAAAAATGTATTACGCCAGAAAGTTAAAATTAGGAAACTCTGTCGAGCTCGACCAATTGGCAATAAGCAGTGGTCGGTTGTATTCTGAAGTGCTTACTTTTTTTTGGCGTACGGTTCGAAGGAAAGGAATTTTTTTAAAAGACTCAAGCATGATGCGGATAAAAAACTCTAAAGAGTTACATGCACATAGTGCTGACGCAGTGGTTCAATCATTTTATGCTAATTTTAAATCATATAATACTCGTCGCAAAATAGATCCTTCTGCAAAGCAACCGAAGAGAAGGCGTAAATTTTACAAGGTACAGTGGAGTGCGACGCGAAAGCGATATTTGGAGCTATTACAGTCTGAGGATGACGATGTAATCTATTGTTCTGTCAATAGTACCCTACCAGAATAGGCATTCAGGGTGACCGTCTGTCTAAAGCTTCTGGGACAATGCATCTTGCCGAAAGGCACTGCACGCAAGTAAAGTGACTGCTAGCATCAGAGCGGTCGAGGTCTAGGGTTGAATGGCATGGTTAACATATGTGAACTACCGTAAGCGTCGTGAACTTTGACAAGCCAAAGATGCTGATAGGCTTGAACCAAAAGGTATGTGACTAGGAGATGGGGCTTCCATTTCCCCATCCGCAGACAAAACGTCACCGGCGTATTGGTAGAACCTAACCCACTCGGGTCCAAGTATTGAACGCGGTAAGCCTGTATGAAAATGCAGGTAGAGGATATTGGAAGAAGCGAATGCTGTCTTGTAATGAGACAGATAAAGGTTGAAATATAATCTTACGCGAAAGCGGGCAGACTTCCAATTGGTCTTTCATTACGAGAAAACTTGGCGAATCGATAAAGGAAGCAAAGCAAATGACGGTATCTCAAAATACTGGTGCAGCATCCCACATACCGATTGACTGGCTCTCCATTGACTGGAAGAAAGCTCAAGAGGCGGTGAATCGACTCCAGGCGCGTATCGTAAAGGCAATTAAAGAAGGAAGATGGAACAAAGCGAAAGCTCTGGGACATCTTCTGACGAACTCATTTAGTGGCAAAGTACTTGCCATCAAACGAGTTACCAGTAATCAAGGCAGCGAAACCCCAGGAGTAGACGGTGAAGTTTGGAAAACACCCAGTAGGAAATCGAAGGCTATACAACAACTTCGCAGAAGAGGTTATCAGCCTCAACCTTTGCGACGAGTGTATATCCCAAAATCCAATGGGAAACTACGTCCTCTAGGGATCCCAACGATGCATGACAGAGCGATTCAGGCGTTGCATCTCTTAGCACTAGACCCAATGGTCGAAACAATCTCTGACCCAAGCTCATTTGGGTTTAGGAGAGAGAGATCGACTGCCGATGCAATCAGTCGATGTCACGTAGCGCTGTGTCGAAGAATCAGCCCAAAGTACGTACTAGAGGCAGATATCAAGTCATGCTTCGACAAAATCGACCATGACTGGCTCCTCAAGTACGTGCCAATGGATAAGATGATTCTCCGGAAATGGCTGAAAGCGGGATACCTAGAACAAGGTATCTTCTACGATACAATCGCAGGAACACCGCAAGGGGGAGTGATTTCACCCACCCTTGCTAACTTTGCCCTTAATGGACTAGAACGTCTTTTGAAAGAGCACTTTCCGACGATGCGATTAGGACTTAAGGTCAATATAATACGCTATGCGGATGACTTTATAGTTACGGGGAACTCGAGAGAATTGCTCGAAACTATGGTTAAGCCTGCAATAGAGGAGTTCCTGAAGGAACGTGGACTAGAACTCTCACAAGAGAAAACCACTATAACGCACATCAAGGATGGGTTCGATTTCTTGGGACAACATATTCGAAGATATCAAGACAAGAAAACCCTTGTCACGCCTTCGAAGAAAAATGTCCAAACGTTTCTGCAAAAGGTCAAGCTATTCATAATGAATAACTTGCACTTAGATCAGGCGGTTCTGATAATGCAGCTCAACCCGAAGATAAGGGGCTGGGCCAATTATCACAGACACGCCAGCAGCAAGCAAACGTTCAGGAAAGTCGATGCCAAAATATTCTGGATGCTGTGGAAATGGTGCAGACGCAGACACCCAAATAAACCGAAGAAGTGGCTGCGAGAACGATACTTTGGAACTTTGGAAAGTCGAAACTGGATATTCCAAACAAGCAAGAAAAAAGGAAACTCCCTGAAGAGAATAAGGCTATGTCGAGCTTCGGAAGTGTTGATAATTCGACATGTCCCAGTAAAAGGTGAGGCAAACCCTTACGACCCTCAATGGAGGCCTTACTTCGAACAAAAGAGAAAAAAACGTGCCTCAGATACTAGGAACGCCGCGTGACTCAAATTGCGTTAGAAAGGCTTGAGCCGGATGAAGGGAAACTTTCAAGTCCGGTTCTTAGGGGACGGGGCGCTGGAAACACTGTCTCGTTACCCGACAAAAAAGTGCTATAAAAGTTATTGATGGCCTGCTTATTCTTTCAAATGGCAGAGGAAACAAGGAGCTTAGGATCCCTTGGCGATGGTCGGCTCCTATCCTAGTCGAGATAGGATTTGATGGGGAGCAGTATGAATTGCGCGCAACCTACAAAGTTGAACCTCATTCGCAGCCGAAAGGAAATAAAGTTGCAGCAATTGATTTAGGAGAAGTCCATCCTATGGCAATCTATGATGGAGAAAAAGTTATCATTGTTAATGGGAGGGAGGCAAGATCAAAAAGACGTTTCAGAAATAAGATAATTGGTGAGCTTTCTTCACTTTTAAGCAGAACAACGAAAGGATCAAGGAGGTATAATAAATTAACACAATCAAAAAGAAAACAACTTAAGCCCCTGGATAATCAACTCCTGGATATTGCGCGTAAGCAAACAAGCAAAACGATCTCCATCCTCTATGAAAGCGGGGTGCAGGTAATTGTTATTGGCGATATACGTGATATACGATTGGATAACAATCTCGGCAAAAAAAATAACCAGAAAATACACCAAATGCCCCATGGTATCATTAGACACATGCTTAGTTATAAAGCTGAAGGTTATGGTATGCGTGTAGTCCTAGAAAATGAAGCATATACATCACAAGAATGCATCGTCTGTGGCAAAAGAAATAAGCCAAGAAACAGAAATTATTCTTGTGAATGTGGATTCAAATATCATCGAGATGGCGTTGGTGCAATTAATATCTGGAAAAAGTATCGTGGTGAAAGCCACGTAGCTGGAGTTATGGCGTCTCCCTTATCAATGAGATATAATGCTCATATGATATGTAGCTTGCAACAATGAAGAGCGAGAAGCTTGGAGTTGCAAGAAAGAATCCACTCAATTTATTGATGTGGAGTACGTCAATGATTAAGAGCCTGAGGATTTGCTGCTGGTATAAAGCACTCCTTAAGCATCCAAAATTTGTTTATGGGAAAAATGAGCAGAATTGGTATTTCGCCGCTACTGTTTTTGAAAGCTGCAAGTTCCGGCAAGATAAGGAGCAGCAAAAAGATAATATGCTTAGAATTTTGAGCTTCTGCGTCTAACACTGTGAATTTATTGTCGGTTTTTCCTTTGAGCTTACGCACAGCATGATGGAGGGGAGTATCGCCAGCAGCATTCTTAACTCTAAAGGAAACGCGTTGAGCTAATGCTTTAATTTTTTCAAAATTTTGTTCATCTATCGCTGCAAAAAGTGCACATTTTTCAGTTTCAAAGCTTGCTATTAAAACTTCCAGATAAGGCTTTTTAGTTTCGAGTTCATTCCTCGTTTCGTAATCTATTTTATTATAATCAGCCCAATATTGTAGGAATGTTTTGATAATTGATTTTTCTTTTGCCTGTGGATAAGGCGTATCAGTTTTATAACATGGGCACTTAAGTCCAGCAATTATTTGTAGAAGTAGGCAAAATGGCGTGCCTCTCACCGCGTCAGGATGTCTTTTAGGGTCAGGTAAGAAATTTGGGTCAGCGCCGGCCTTTAATAGTACTGTCGCGTAGGCGCAAAGATAGTCAAGATTTTCATAGTTACGTATAGAAAAGTAATCATGGGATCCACAAAAAGTATTATAAAGTTCGACATGGCCGGCAGGATTGTCGTTCGGGTCAAAACCAGCTTTCATGAGTACTTTTAATTTTTCTATTTTTTGTAATTTATGATGGTCAAATAGAGGCATTGCTCTAGAAAGACCCACCCACGAATCATTCCACGTTGCTCCATGCGCGATAAAATATGCTAATGTGGCTGCAGTTCCACGTAAACGAACTTGGTAAGCCAAAGAATACTGACTATAATCTAACTCAATAGTCACGTTCATATCGCGCTCTCCTCGCAAGACTTCATCTAAAAGTTCTTCAAAGATTGCACTTTTTCTTGGGCACGGGTATGGTACAGTAAATCCTAATTTTTCGTTTTTCGATAAAAGATTTGCTATAGATGAAGCGATCCAGTTCAGGCTTGAAGAAAGATAGCTGGGCGAGCAGGTTTCTTTAACCACTCGTCCTTTTTGCATAGCGAAAGTCCAATTATATACATTAAAATTTACAAGTATGCTCAACAAAAAGTAGTTTCTAGTTTTAAGAAAACGATTTGCAAGAGACGTTATCATGGCGGCCCCTTAACCAGAATTGATTACACGTAAAATTCTAGGGCGAATCAAGAAAAACTGCAAATTTTATTTTCATTAAATATGACACTTAACCCGCTATTTGATTGTTTCGATAAAGACGCGTTATGATGAGAGCTAAAGGCTTGAATTGCAACAAGACACATTTTGAGCGAAAATAAAAGGCTTGAAAATTTCACACAAAGATGTACAAACTACTATGCTGAAAATATCAAGAAAAGAACTCGAAGAATTTGCAAAGCGACTGATTAATAATCGATGGCGGCGGAAGACATGCTGGTACAAAGCAATGTTTGAGCATCCAGAACTTACTTGGAAGAAAGATCATATTAATTGGTGTTTCATCACGACTATTTTTTAGTGCGGCAAGTTGCGGCAAAACTCTGAGTAACAAAATAATGATATTTTTGGAATTTTGAGCCGCATTATCCAGGGTGGTTAGTGTGAAATCGGATGTTCCTTTAAGATTACGTACAGCGTGATGCAGGGGAAAATCGCCTATGGCATTCTTAATTTTAAAGGGAAGACGTTGAGCTAATGCTTTAATTTTTTCAAAATCTTGTTCATCTATCGCACTGAAAAGTGCAGCCTTATCTGTCTCAAAACTTGTTATGAGATGTATAATATAAGATTTCCTAGCTTCCAGTAAAACCCATGTTTTTTGAGCTACGTTACGGAAATCGGCCCCACAAGCAAGAAATGCTTTGACGATGAGTTGCTCTGTTTCCAAGGGATATGGTTGATCTTTGAAAGCTTGTATGTGTCTATTTACGGTAAGGAGGAGATCCGGATCATCGTGAGTTTGTTGGCCAAGCTGAACAATCGCATCAAGCAGTATATTGAAGCATGTTTTGCCATCTAGACTTCGAAGGTTTGGATCTGCGTCACCATTTAATAGCACCTTAGCGCAGGAGGAATCGTATTCAAAACTAGTACAGGGCAGGTGATTAGGAGTCATTTGGTCATATGCAGAAAAATTATAATTTGAAGAAGAAAAAACTGTACCTAATGGTGTAAAACTCGACAGCCGGTAATTAACGTCATATCCGGCTTTTATAAGTACTTTTAGTTTTTCTACTCTTTGTGCGTGAGGATCATCCTTGCTCGCCATACTGAGGAATATAATTGCAGTTCCTTCTGGTTGAGCACCATGTTCAATAAAATATGCCAAGGTTTGTGCATTAACCCACGTAAGAATGCAATCGACTAGTGATCGTCCTTCAATTGTAGATACAGTGAGCGGAATTTCTCCACGTAATGCTTTTTCTAAAAGCTCAAGATGTGCTTTTTCCATTTTCTCATCTGGTTTTGGCTGCTTATAAAAACCCAGTCTTGGTTTCTCATTATAAAGCAGTGAGACCATTGACCTGAACCAATTTCCTGTTGATGAAGCAGATGAGGGCCTGTCGCTTTTTACCTCTATTCTTTGCATTGCCGAAATAAAATTTGGAAACGGTAAGCACAAAAATAAACAGAGGAAAGGTGTGAGTTTTATAAATTGATTTAAGAAAGTATTCACGGTGAACCCTAAACCAGCATTGATTTTAGATAAGATTCTAGAGCTAATCGTGAAAACTGCAAATTTTATTTATTTGAGATTACGCTTTCCTTGATTATTGATTGCTTTCAGAAAGATGGGCCAGGGCGAGAGAAAAACAGCCAAAAAAAGACACTCTAAAGAAAAGGGGCAATCTTTGAAGCAATGGAAGTTGAGGCCGTAGATCAGCTGCTTGGATAAAACATCTTTTAAGCATCCAAAATTTGTTAGCGGGAAAGATGAGCATGAGTGGTATTTCGCAATTCTTGTTAGGCACAGCAGCAAGTTGAGGTAATATAGTTAAAATCAAAATAATAATGCGCTCAGATTTTTTTCCCTCTTCGTTGAGATTTTTTAAATCATCTGAAGCAACTCCTTTAAGCGTGCGGACTGCATGGTGAAGAGGAGTATCTCCCGCGGCATTCCTTATTTTAAAAGGAATCCGTTGAGCTAATGCCTTAATTTTTTCAAAATCTGCTTGTTCTACTGCTACAAAAAGTGCAGCTTTATCCATTTCAAAAGATTTTATAAGGTACGGGATGTAAGGTTTATCGGTATCCAGGACTATTTTTGTTGCTTGCGTTACCTTGGTATAATCGGCACCGCAGGCTAGAAATGCTTTTGCCATAGCAATCTCTCTTTCTGAGCCAGGGCTCGTAATTTCTGTAGAATTTATTATGTGAAGAAATTGATGAAAAGGAGTTCGTTCAGTTGATGAAAAATTTGGATCAGCCGTGGCATTAAGTAAAACGTTAGCGTAAGCGCAGCGATAATTAAAATCACTAAAATTGATTGGATCACTGTCAAAGATATTGCGGAGTCCTACACCTCCCCATTTATCGGGGAGATTAACGTTGTACCCTTTATGAATGAGTAGTTTTAATTTTTCTATTCTTTGAGAGCTCAAAAGATGTCTGGTAAGTATGCTAAGATATGCAATCGTGTCCGGTTGCCATGTAACTCCGCGTTCAATACAATGTTCGAGTAATTCTGCACTGCCACAAAAGGCGACAGCCCAAAAAAACTTATTTTTTTCCTCTTCAGATACGTTTATATTTTCCCTCTCTATAAATTTCTGTAAAAGCGGAATGACTTTCTCTTGCCAGGGGGAAGCAGAAACAAAACGTAGATTGCGCTGAGTAATATAGTGCTTATAAAAGGTTTTTATTGCAGAGCTTATCCACGTAAGAGCATTAAAGGAGGAGCTGTATTCTCCATAGGCAGCTTCTCTTTCCATCGCATAGGCATAATTGGACAGAACGATACTAAAAACGAGGCTCAGCAGAACTTGTTTTACAAAAAAGGTGCTTTTTATACGCATTCCCAATCCCTGAATAAATGCTCATGAATCGAATCGTATAAGAAAACACCTTAAACTTCAAACATTGAGTGAAGGAAAAAAATTAATCTACGTTGCCTAACAATATGTTACGCAGCAATACATCATCTGTAGAAAGATCTCGGGGACCGCCTGTTTGTGTTAGTTTTATCCAATCGGGGCCATTTTTCAAAGCCATGTATGCTTGATGAGCAAGATTATCGAAGATGTGGTAATCTTCTAAGTCTCTATACCGAGTAAAACGGTTTTCTTCAAGCTGCTCCTGAGCTTTTTTCCAGCCGATGCGAGCACCGACTAATGCACCTACAAGAGATGCAATAGTGTCGCTGTTGCCTGCCGTATTGACTGCCTCAGCAAGTGCATCAAAAAGATTGTCTGGATGGCGCAAGAAAATATACACAGCTGCAGCCAGGGCATCGTCTGCTTGCCATCCGAGCCACTGGTTTTCAGGCAAACTCGTGTTAGTCCCCAAAATCTTTTCTGGTGAAACATCATTGAGAGACATGTACACCGCTAATTCAATCATTGTGCTCGTAAGAAGAAGCTCTTTATTGATGTTTTCTCCTTGCAAAAGTTTATTTACGAGTTTTGCAGGGAGTTCACCGACGGGGGCTAACTCAGCCCCTTTAAAGACCCATGGGTTTAGTAAAGCCTTTGGCTTGTAAGTGTGTTCAGCATTATCATATGTGTGAGCGGCACGGACCATCTCATTAACTATCTGAAGTGGAGTAGAGCCTTGTAAAGCACAGGCGATACCTTCTACAAGTGCGCTACATGCAGCTCGTGCCGTAGGATGGCGATGAGTAAGTCTCGACTGCTGATCTGCAAGGTCTTTTCTCATTTCAGTATCGTCTGCAGAGTAAAGAAGGAGCCCGATCGGCCATGCACCCATAACTGAACCAGCGTCGTTTTCTTGTGCTATGCCTTCATCTGCGACTGAATCATAATTTACCGGTCCTCTCCACCACCACGGAAGACGGCGGCTGGAATCATGCCAAGCACCCATGATCCGACTTAAAGCTTGGCAGGAAATCTCATTTGTTCGGTTGTGTACTCTGATATCAAAAAGAGGATCTTCATGGTTACTAAGTTCCAATCCAAATACGTGCTTTTCGAAAATGGCGCGCCATCGAAAAACTTTTACAAATCTGTCAGCGAATGCGCGAATCGTATGTGTTGGATCTGGTCGTTGAGATTTCTGTTGAATGAGCTCTTCAAGAACAATACGAGCCATTACTGTATCATCAGTATAAGCTGCAACTTTTTTTTCTTTAACGCAAAGAGAATAGGGATTTTCAAAAGGAGGCCAAACACATGGTCTGATTTCATCGGGATTAGGTCTCTTTTTTTTAATGGTAAAAGATTTGAGCACTACCCAATCTTCCACTCTAAATTGATCAAATGATGTAAGACCGCGTGGCCCATAAACCTCTTTGATACTTTGTGTAGTATCTTTAAATTTTGTTATTCGTCCTAAGGCATCACCAAGAGCTGAGCCTAAGATAGCTCCGCGAAATTTGTCTTCGAAAGATACTGGAATTTCATGAGCAAGGGCTGCTTGTGTTATGAAAGAAAGGGCAAGTAGGAGCTTCGCATTCATGGTGTTCCTCATTAATATTATATTGTTTACTTAAGTATACTCTCACTAACGGCTGTTGGAAAAAGGGCCCGAGAAATCAACTAAGCGAATGCATAAATGTATTTTTTGAGAGCATTGAGAATGAAGAAAATTCCCGCGCCTGTGAGGAGGATGCCTGAAATTTTATTGATAAAGGTAAGAAAATAGGGGGTCATCTTGGTGCGTAGATGGGCTACAATGGTGCTGAGCATAAGATACCAGAGAAGTGATCCAAAAAATACGCCAAGACATAATGAGAATGCTTGGAACCAGGTGTGTTGACTTGGCACAAATCCGAGTGCAGCAAATGCTGCTATGAAGATGACTATAGTCATCGGGTTAGTAAGCGTAATGAGCATGGTTTGTATCGCAGTTGTTATAAAACCTTTTGTTTTAATGGGCTGAGCTATATCTATAGGTGGCGAAGTAAACGCTTTATAGCCTAAAAACAGAAACAATATTCCGCCCCCTAAGTAGAGATATTCTTTTTGATTAATAAGAAAAGAAGAGATAGCAGTGAGTCCAAAGGCAGCTACGACGGCATAAAATCCATCGGCAAGAGCGACTCCCAAAGCAGTTGCTAACCCTGCATGGTGGCCTTTGCTTATACTGCGTCGAATACATAAAATTGAAATCGGTCCTATTGGAGCGGCCATGGTTATACCGATAAGAAGACCTTGAATAAAAGTGAGTGATTTAATCATAAGAGAGGATAGGTTTTAAAGCCAATAAATCGACACTCAGGCTGTGGCAAAATACCAAATTGTGCAAAGACCATCTCTTGCATCTTTCGCGCAAGCTGGACTATATCGGCGGTTGTGGCATTCCCTCGATTAACGATCATGTTGGCATGTTGATACGAGACAATGGCATCTCCCACTGATAGTTCGCCCTTTACTCCTATTTTATCAAGATAGTAGGCTACATAGATTAATTTTTTGCCTGTGCTCACCTGTGAAACTTCATGTTCATGGAAGTTCCTAAAAAAACTGCCACACGTATGCGATTGAGGATAGCGTTTGGAGCGATGACGAATCATTTCTTCGCTACGTCCTTTTGCATACAGAGCAGTACCACTCTCTACTTTTTTGAGCTTAAAACGTGCACTTACAAGATAGTGAGTATCTTTATGAAGCTGAGAATAGTTATATCCAAAGTTAAACCAGGATCCATCGACTACGCTTACCGCCGCAGTTTGTTTATCAATGACCTGGCCGCTTACGAGAAAATGGCTTAATAAGTGCTCAAAATAATGAATATTAATAAAGACTGAACCACCCACTGTACCTGGGATTCCGCTAAACTCTTCAAGCCCACTCAGGTTATTGTCTAAGCACCAGTTAATGAGATCAGCAAAGCGCACTCCAGCTCCTGCTTCGACGATGTCATAAGTTTCGTCATAGGGAAAGCGCTTTATGTACTTAATCTGTGGTCGAATGATAAGCCCATCATACCCGTCATCGCTGACGAGCATGTTTGCCCCTTCGCCAATAACACAGAGAGGAAGTTCTTGAGTTTGAGCATAATGGAGAAGTTGTTGGAACTCTTCTTCAGTTGTTGGCTCAGCAAATAATGTGGCGAGACCGCCGGTACGAAACCAGTTTTTGTCAGCAAGAGAGACTGAAGGAAATACTAAATGCTCACTTAATGGGAGATGTGCGCAAATATCAAGACTGGTATATGCCATTGTTACCTATTCTGTGCTGGTATAAAAATTTTATGGGGAACAGTTCGTACATTTACTTTTGAAGCTCTGATGAGCTCCATGCACCTCTCACTGCAGGTATTATGATAAATTCCAACGCACTCAGGACAGACGATTATCTGTTTATTGCACTCTGCATTGATACAGTTTTGGTACTCATCATAGGGCTTTTTGCACTGCTCACATTGAGCAAGAATGTCATCCGTTACTCGCACAGTAACACGTCCATCAAAAACATAATTTACGCCACGGAAAAATCCATCAGGATATTCTTCTATATAGCGATGTAAACCGCCTTTTATCTGATAGACTTTTTTTGCAACGTCCTTTTGGTTAAGATACGCAGTTGCTCGTTCACAGCGTACTCCTGCGGTGCAGTACATAATGACTTGCTTGTCTTTAAACTGATCGAGATGCTCGTCTATATATGCTGGTAAATCTCGAAAGTGATCAATGTTGGGCCTTATAGCATTATTTACTGCGCCAACTCGAGATTCAAAATTGTTGCGTGCGTCGAAAATAAGAAGGTCCTCAGGATTTTTGCGCATAAGCTCATGAGCTTGTTGAGGAGTCAGATAGGTTCCTGCGTTACCAGCGTTGATGCGCTCAGGATCAAGGCCGAGATTAACGATCTCTTTTTTGACTTTTACCATGAGGCGAGGAAAATGATCAGCTTCGCCTTCGCTTTCTTTATAATCAATATCAGAAAAAAGCTCGTGGCTTTGCATATTTTGTTTGTAGCGATCTACCGATTCACCACTTCCACCGATGGTTGCATTGATTCCTTCACGAGCAATAAGAATTCTTCCTTTTAAGCCAAGGTCTTGGCAGAGTTTCCTCTGATCGTCCATAAGCTTTTGAGGGTCTTCTAGAGTAATATATTTGTAGAAAATAAGTATTTTTCCCATATTTGTGCTCTGTGGTCATATAAATTACAGTATACTTGAAATTTCGAGAAAGTTAAATATCTCTTGTTCCAGCATCTGAGCCTTTTTCCGTTCTCGCGAGCCTTTTGATTGGATGTTCGGGATCGATCAAAAATGATCTTTGCATCGCACACACCTTTTGAAAAAAAATTTGACAGTTTGCTTCAAATCTGTAAATATTTTATTATAAAGTTGCATTGTTAAGAAAGCAAGGACATTATGAAATCGTTCAATTACTTGCGGCCGCAACCTCGAGACAATTAACTTAGAGTCCTGATTATATTCATGTTTTAAGTTAAATAGCAGAATGCGCCCAAACCGAATTCTTCATTTAAATGGCTCGATTTATGCTGGATAGTTCTCGTCTTCCGTCGGCAAGTCGATTGGATTTTCTGTTTTTCCTGAGAACTGGTTCAGACTAGACAAGGAGGACAAATATGAATTCCAGGACATTTCGATTAACTGCTATCATGGCTATAACGGCTCCTCTTTTTGCAATAGATGCTATGAGCATTGGGTCGGCAATAGACAAATCATGTGTATACGAGTTAAATGTATACGAGTTAGAAAAGCGCTTATCTCTTATCGCTGAGCAGCAAAGGAATATAGATGAGCTGGTTGAGGCTGCGGAAAAAGGTGAGTCAGAAAGAGTTGTAAAGGCGTTACAAAAATATTGGATAAATATGAATATTAATGCTCAAATTCACAATCGGACGGCACTCATGGCAGCTGCTGAAGAGGGTCGCACAGAGATTGTTAAACTTCTCTTAGGTAAACCGCGCACAGAAATTAATAGCATTGCACGAATTGATATTAATGCACAAAATCGATTCGGCATGACAGCTCTCATGTTTGCGGTTCAAAATGGTCACATCGAAGTTGTGCGATTGCTGCTTGATACAAATGATATCAATCGCTATGCGAAAGATGAAAGCGGCCGCACCGCTCTCTTTCTTGCTGCTGATAGTGGTCATCAAAAAATTGTTCGAGAGTTGCTGTTGGCCGGTCATGCGCTAAATGAGAACGAGTTTCTGCTTGATGAATATATTGCCAAAAACTGCCAGATGAGCTAACGTGCGCGCTCATTAGAATTCGACCAACGTCTCCCCCATGTGAATCGAATGTCCGGTATACTTATAATAAGAATTTAGGCGAGTGTGTGGCAGAAAGCGACTCTGGAACTAGCGGCTATCCGGGAATTTCATTATCGTTTATTAATAATAGTACTGGCACTAAGATGTTTTGGAAACCAAGCTTGGCTGCTTATAATTTGCTATAAGATTTCTTTAGCGCCCTGTCAGAACACCAGATTGTGCATTTCTTGTTTTTCATTTATACTTTATAAAAACCAAAGGCTTGTATGAAGATTTCATTATCTTGGATTCTTGATCATATCAAGGTTGATAGACGAGAAGTTGATGTTCCGACACTCCTGAGTCAGATCAATGACACAACTGCCGAAGTTGATAAAACAACTTTCATTAAAACTGATCTTTCACATCTGATGATAGCATCCCTCATAAGCAGTTCCTCTCAGGGGTGTGAAGTTGAGGTTCCTGAGCTTAAAAAAAAGTTCAGCTTACCGCTTCGTAAAGGGGGGATTGTCGGTCAATGGTATCTTCTCAAAAAGGAAGGACCTGAATACAACTGGGCAATGCTCACCGATATAGGTTCTGAAAAAGATGGTCTTATGCCAAGCGTCTGGATCCAAGAGAAAGATATAAAAGGTGGATGGCGTGATTGTTTCGAGCAGCAGGATCAGATCATAACGATCAGTAATACTGCTTTGACGAATCGACCCGATCTTTGGAGTCACAGAGGATTTGCTCGAGAAGTGGCTGCACTTCTTCAAAAGGAGCTGATTTCTGAAGAGCTCATATTTGAGCATAAACCTATCAAGCATTATGACCATTATGCATCCGCTAATGGCTCTAATCCATTTTCGATTGAGATAGTAAAACAAGAGAAATGTTCTGTATGTAGACGATTAGCTGCGATGTATATCTCGCGATGTGAAAATCGTCCTTCACTTCTTTCTATGGCCACTCGGTTAGCGCGCGTAGATATGCGACCTATCGATGCGTTAGTTGATATGACTAACTACGTTATGGCCGACATTGGTCAGCCAATGCATGCGTTCGATGCTGCAAAGATCCCATCAAAAAAATTAGTAGGACGCTGCGCTCACGAGGGAGAAAAGATCAAACTCTTGGGTGGAGAAGAAGTAAAACTTAGTTCGGAGGATTATGTTATTTCTGATGGGGAGCGGCCGCTAGCTGTTGCCGGTGTCATGGGCGGTTCAGAAACCGCTGTTGATAGTTTTACGACATCATTACTCCTTGAGTCAGCTAATTTTGATCCTATTGCTATTCGCAAAACTTCTACGCGACTTAAGATAAGAAGTGAAGGTTCAACCAGGCATGAAAAGAGTTTAGATCCGAACCAAAATACAAATGCATTGCTCAGATATCTCAAATTATTGCGTGATGCATCTATTGCATTTGAGGCTTCTGAATCGATTGTATCATTGGGTCCACTTGCGCATGAAAAAAAGATTGAAGTGTCACGTGCGCTCATTGAAAGTAAAATAGGTATTAAGGTGCCAAGTGAGCGAGTAGTGAATATTTTAACCCGTCTTGGTTTTGGAATCGAAGTAAAAAATGACGGCATATATTCTATTACGGTGCCCACATACCGCGCAACAAAGGATATTACTATCCCAGAAGATATTGTAGAGGAAGTCGCGCGCTTTATTGGGCTCAATACCATTGTTCCTGAACCTCCTCGGCGAGGTATGGTTGCTTTTGATGTACGCCCTATTGAGCGTAGACGATCAATTAAGAAAATTTTGGCATATGGTCTTGCTTTGCGCGAGGTGCAGACATATGCATTTTATGATGAGGATTTTCTACGGATACTGAATTTTGATCCCAGGGACGCTCTGCGAGTAGCAAACCCGCTTTCTGAGCATTGGCAGCGTCTTGTTACCTCGTTAATTCCGAATCTTCTTAAATGTGTGGCGACAAATCATACGGATAGCTTACGCTTTTTTGAGTGTAATAGAGTCTGGTTTATGCAAGATGATGAGCCGGTAGAAGAACAAGAATGTGCAGGAATCTGGTATGAGCACAAAGTACCTATCGATTTTTATGAGGGTAAGGCGCAGCTTGAAATTCTTTTTGATCTTTTGAAAATTGCGGTACGTTGGCAAAAACCAACGAAACAGCTTGACGCCTGGTACGATGTGAACCAAGCAGCCGAACTGTGGCACGGGGATCGCATTATTGGTAGAGCAGGTAAGATGGCACCACTCTTTTTGAGGACTATTGCCGAAGGACAGGCATTTATATTTGAACTTGATGCTAATTTTCTGTGTAACTACGATCCTGAGAAAATAATGTTTAAGCCGCTGCACAAATATCCTTCAACTGATCTTGATATCAGTATGTGGGTGCCTATTGAGTGCACAGTTGACGGTCTTGAAAAGACAATTTGTGGCGCTGATAAACGTATAACTACAGTTGAGCTCATTGATAGCTTTGAAAAACCAGAATGGCCCGATAAAAAATCGATAACAATGAGGTTTACCGCCTATGATCCTGAAGGAACACTTACTAAGGAGTCAATTGATGAAATCTGGCAGCATGTCGTTAATTCAGTAACACAGCTGGGAGCACACATCCGATGAACATTCGTTATCTACAGTACGCTTTGTGCAGTCTTTTCATTATATGTCTTGATCGATGTACTAAATGGTATGCGCTCAACAACTGGATTCAAGAGTATGTAATTAATTCTTATGTGTACTTTCAGGTGAATCTCAATAGAGGCATTTCCTGGGGCTTTTTTAATTATCATTCGACAGCAAGCTTTGCTCTCGTGACCTTTATTATTGTAGTGGTAACGTTAGCCCTTTCCTTGTACGCTTACAAGAAAGCTGCAGCTCATCAGAGCATTATTGGTGAACTCCTTATTATAAGTGGATCGCTTTCTAATATTAGTGACCGTATCTACTATCATGGTGTCATCGATTTTATCGTTCTACATAAAGAAGGCCTTGCATGGCCGGTATTTAACATTGCTGATATTGCAATTGTGTGCGGTGTTTGCATTATGTTCATTGAATTTCTATATGCTGAATCAGCCAGGACAGCCTAATTCAAAATGAGAATGCTCATGAAAGCCCATGTATTTTTTATTGTAGCATTCCTATCTATAGTTACTTTCTGTTCTGGCACTATTCAAACCCTGGACTACCAGGTAAATGATCACAATGATGTAGAAATAACCATTCCGTTCTGTGGGTCCATTGCAGAATTCGAGCAGACAATAATCAATTCACTAACGTTATGGAAAGAGAAGAAGCATAAGGCAGTGTGGTGTGCTCTACCTGTAGCTCACGCACCTTATTTACCATCACTATTACGCATGAACTTCGTGCTTCACCACTCAACAGAGAAACAGATCGTATTGACATTATGGCTTAACGAGCAGCCCGAAAATATTCTTCCTTCTTTCTGTACACACATAGTCGGTGTTGCTGGTTTAGTTATCGATGCTGATGATAACGTTTTATGTGTAAAGGAATTATATGGAAAAGACCGTAAATCATACTACGGACTTCCTGGTGGTGGTGTACAGCCTCACGAGGATCTTGCTGACGCGGCAATAAGAGAAGTTTTTGAGGAAACTAGTATACAGACTGCGTTTGAAGCCATTGTCGCGTTTAGGCATGGTGGCCAATGGCCGGTGGCCTTAGATAGCGTAAATAAATTTTATTTTTGTATCCTTCTTCGCCCTCTCACTAACATCATTAAGATACAGGAGACCGAGATTGCCGATGCTTGTTGGATGCCGGTGGAGGCATTTAAAAAACAAGCTGAAGGTATTTCCGCAAAATTCATCACGCTGTATGAAGAGGGTGGCCCTTTTATTTCGAGGCATTTATTTAATCAAAAGACTAATACCTTCGTTTATAAATAAAATGCGTTAAAAAAACTTTTAAAGGGCTTTTTATATATGCTGACTCATAAAGGACGCTTAAAATGTTAGTAGATATCTTAAGAGGCGTACGCCAGATTCTCGCACCGCCATTCTGTTTTTATTGTCTGGAGTATCTTACGACTGATGAATTTTTATGCGTAACGTGTGCCAAAATAATACAGCCTATGCTGTCTCATACGATACATCTCGGTGATCGGTACGCGATGCAGGTGCATGCAGCATCAGATTATGCGGGGCCACTAAAATCATTAATTTGTGCCAAAGGTCGTTCTGACGTTGCGGCGTGCAAAAAATTGGCAGAGCTCATGTACCAGTATTCTGTTGTTCGCCATATTCACTGTGATTACCTAGTACCTATTCCTTTGCATAAAAGTCGTCAGGCTGTGCGGGGCTATAATCAGGCTGAGGTGATTGCCCGACAGCTGAGTAAACAGACGGGGATACCGGTGCTTACCTGTCTTCAACGAATAAAAAAGACAGGGCAACAGTCCTTTTTTTCTGGAGCGGAACGATACGAAAATGTAAAAGGCGCTTTCGAGCTAACGGAGGCCATCCAGGGCAAAAAGGTGCTGCTCATTGATGATCTTATGACGACAGGAGCAACACTTTATGAAGCAGGAAGAACGCTTGTTGCGGGCAATCCGCAAGAAGTACATGCGCTTGTTGCCTGTCGTGTTATTTAAAATTTTGCAAACTGTATGATTCTATGATAGTATACGACACTAAAGAACGACTTTACACAAAAATGTCTTATCTAAAAGGATTTTATTATGACAAAACAATTTCGCTTTATAATAAATGCGTCTCTTTTAATTTCAACACTCGCCTTCCTCGCTGGTTGTGCTGAGCTCTTTAAAGGTAAGGGAACGTGTCCAACCTGTGCTCCTGAAGTTGAAAGGGCAGCACCAGAAGATGTATTGTTGTCTATAGGTGGTAAGCCAGCTGTTACAAAACAGTCACTTGAAGACTTTTACACGACGTGGATTGGCAGCAGCCCTGAAGCTCAATATGCTGCAGCATTCGATCCAGAAATTAAGACTAAGGCATTTAAAGAACTTGAAATGCTTAAAGTGCTTGATGCTAGTGTAAAAAAAGATGGAAAAGATCAAACTCCGGAATATAAAAAGCAGCTTAACAACACTATTATGCTTGCTATGGGAGCAGTAAACTTTGGTATTTATAGAGATCAAGTTCTTAATTCAATAGATACTTCTGATGCAGCTCTTGAAAAGTTCTATGAAGAAAATAGAGGCAAAAATCGAGCCTTTGATAATCCACCGTTCCTCAAGAGTCCTGAGTCTATAAAACTTTCAGGAGTCGAATTCTCTGATGAAAAATCTGCAAAAGATTTCCTTGCGAAAGCTCAAAAACCAGGTGCTAGTCTTGCCTCGCTTGCAAGCACAATTAAGAAGAGCGTAAAAGATTATGGCACAGTATCACCACAATCGCGCGAAGTTGATTTCATGCTTGCTCAAAAGGCGCGCACGATAACGCCAGGTAGTGTTGAGTTAGTCAAACTCCAATCAGGCAAATTTGCTGTGGTGAAAGCTGGAGCAACCCGTGTTCCTGCACAATATTTGGACTGGAAGGCCATCGCAGAAAATCCTCAGTTGAAGGAAACAGTAGCTAATATTAAGAAGCAAACTGAATTCCAGCCTGCATTCATGAAGTTTATCGAAGATAAGAAGAAGGAACTTGATGTTACAGAAAACAACACGTACTTAGAAGATGAAGCGGCTAAGAAAAAAGCTGATTTTGAAGCTAAGATAAAAGAGTTCCAAGAAGCAGCTGCGAAAGAAGAAAAAGAAGCTGCTCCAGCAGAAGAAAAACCGAAAGCTTCTAAACCAAAATCGATGTAAGCTTTGTAAGATAAGAAAAGGAAAAAGGGGATCAAAAAAATCCCCTTTTTCCGTAAAAGTTGGGGGACACAACACATGAAACGAAGTTTAGGAATACTCTGTATAATACTTGCAATGGGAGCGGTGGCAGCTAAAAAGCAGACGGCGGATCGTGTGCTTGCAATCATTTACCACGAAGATGGATCAAAGCTGATTTGCCAATCTGATGTGGGGCCAGATCTTTCAGGACAACCACAGTATTTTAGGGATGTGGTGCTTAAAGAGCTTGTTCTGCTTGACGCTAAAGCACTCAAAATACCTATTGATAACGGAGAGACGGATCGCCATCTTGCTCGTGTTCAAGAGCAGTTAGGCAAATCTCGTGAAGAACTTACCGACTATTTTAAGTCCAACGGGCGTACGTTTGATGAGGCAAAGAAGGAGCTTGAAAAGAACCTTCTTATGGAAAAAACGATAGATCATCGTGTGAAAGGTAAAGCATTTGTCTCTAAAAGTGAGCTTGAAAAAGAATACAATGATAATCCATTATGGCGCTATGAGGTAAGTCAAGCTTTTGTGCCTTTAAATGGAGGTTCTCGTGCTATTCATAATGCCGTTATTGACGATGATATTGAGTCAGGGGCCATCTTTACGTCTGTTGAGTGGTCATCTCCTGTAAGCGTTATGGAGAATGACATTGCTCCTGAAAAAGCACATATTAAGACTATGACTCCTAAGAGCATAGCTAAAATTGAAGATGATGAATCGGGAATAACACTCATTCAAATGCACTCTAAAGCAAGAGTTCCCTTTGAAGAGCTCAAGATTAAAATCACCAATAAACTAGGCAGAGAGCGTTACATAAAAGCATTAGAAGAGTACTATAAGACTCTTATTAAGAATGCCCATATTAGATACATCGATAAGAATGTAGCCAAATTGGCAGCAGAAGACCCACTTATTTAAAAAATATCTTCTGATAGTTTTTGTTCGAGCTGCAGTGCTTTTTCAATGAGATGTTTTTTCTGATCTTTAAGCTCCGGCTTTGTATCAAAATAAGCCGTAAGCAGATGTTCTAGGGACATATCGACTTTGAGTGTTGCTCTTCGTTCACGTGTCTGTACTGCGCGTACAGGGAATATTCCTACCACATACCACGCATGGGCACATGCTTTTTGAACTGCTGCAAGATCGACCCGATCATGAACGTTCGCAGGCAAATGGTAAAGAATTTTTACTATTGCGTCGCTAAATGATTCTTCACTGGCGTATTTTTCAATTTCTTTGAGAATCTGTTCTGTCTGAGGCTCTTCTTCATTAAGATGTACCTCGATTTGTATAAAAGGCCTGGTCGGTGTTTTAATAAATTCATAGGTAGTCCATTCCTTTTCATGAATGGTCACATAACAAAATCCTTTCTCCTCTTTTCGTTCACCAAAATCAACGCGCTCAATAGATCCTGAATAGACTATTGGCGGGAAAAGCTCTCCGTTTACATTCTGAAAACGATGAAGATGTCCGAGCGCAACGTAATCAAATGGACTGATGCCCAACTGCGAAGGCAGAAAGAGCGGATCGGTTCCATAGAGGGCTCGTTTTTCAGAGCCTGAAAAGATACCAGAGCTCACCGTTAAATGGCCGGCGAGAACTGCAGGGATAGATTGATCAAGCTCAGCAGCGAGAGAGGCAATAATCTTTGTAACTCCAACGCTAATATAGTCGGTAATTTGTGTAGCTGTTGCGTGTATGTGCTCAGTACTGAGCGCTATAGTATTACGAGTAGGCCAGGGAATACCAACAATCTGCGCTGGGCCACTCTTGGTTGAAATATTGAGGATTGTTGGCTTTGCTATGACATGAAATCCCGTTAGTGGTAACTGACCAAAAATTTCAAGAGCATGTGCTTTTCCAAAGCTTAATGGATTATCGTGGTTGCCCACGATAATGACTACCGGAATTCCCGCTTTGTATAGTCTCAGAAAGCAGCTCATTAATAAGCGTTGATGAGTAGGAGTTGGATGTGAAGTCTTATAGGCATCACCTGAAAATAGGAAAAAGTCGGCTTCTTTCTCAAGAGCAAAATCAATACAAAAATTAAGTGCCTTTTCAAAGTCGGTCAGGCGCGAATGGATACCCGTCTGCGGATCAATGCGACCATAGTTTTCCATCCCAAAATGAATATCAGCCGTGTGAATAAAACGTATCATAAAGTAGCTGTATGCTGTGGTTTTTTGAACTTGGTTTTGAATTTCTGCACGTAGAGCTCTTTGTTTATTTGTCGCTCTCGTGCAATGGCGAGAGCTTCATCAGGAACATCATGCGTAATGACTGATCCAGCTGCGGTCATTGCATTCTCCCCGATCGTTACAGGAGCGATCAAGACACTATTGCTCCCAATAAATGCATGATCTTTAATCGTGGTACTATTCTTTGTTACACCATTATAATTGCAGACGATAGTTCCGGCACCAATATTTACCTCAGTGCCCACCTCGGTCTGACCAAGATAGGTAAGATGCTTGGCTTTGCTCTTTTTTCCAAGAGTACTCTTACTTACCTCGACAAAATTTCCAATAACGCCTTGCTCATTGATGATGCTCTGTTTATGAATATGAGCAAAAGGTCCTACAATGCTCTTAGCAAAGAGATGAGAGTCGCTGACGACAGTATGAGACTGAATGGTTACATCATTATGAAGCTCGCTATTATCTATGATCGAGAAAGCATCAATATGTACATTGTTACCAATAAGTGTTTTCCCGCGCAGTTGAACTCCATAACCAATAGTACTATCTGGCCCTATGGTAACCGACGTATCTAGATGTACCGATTGTGGCGCGCTAAAACGGACCCCTTTGCTCATCCAGTCAGTAATAAGCGCAGACTTTTTTATGTGTTCGGCTATCCAGAGCTCCCTGAGTGTATTGACGCCCCGTGCTCGATCGAAAGGGATATCAACGATCTCAACAGGAAGCTTTTGTTCCGATGCTTTCTTAATAAGGTCAGTTAAATAAATCTCATTGCGTGGTGGGTGAGGGATGCAGGTAGGCAGCGTCTGCTGGAGGAATGTTCGCTTAAATAGATAGATACCAGCGTTCAACCGGCAATGCTCTGAAGGGTCTCCCTTAAAGTCGGCCTGTTCTACAATGGAAACAGTCCCGGCGTGTTCAATGACACGTCCGTAGCCTGTAATCGAAGGATCAGCATTATAGGCAGCAATAAAAGAGACAGCAGCATTGGTCTGCGTATGACGCTCAATGAGGAGCGCAAGATCTTCTTTTTCAAGGAGAGGCGCATCACCATTGAGTACCAGAATATGATCTGATGTCCAATAGTTTTGAGAGCAGAGGACAGCGTGACCAGTTCCACGGAGTTCTGATTGTTCAACATGCTGGAAAGATCCATATTTTTGGGCACAGGAGAGGATCAGCTCTTTTTTATGTCCGACAACGAGCGTGGTAGGGATTGCTAAGGAAGATAGTAACTGCAACGGGTAAGCAATAAGTTCTTGTCCGCAGAGCGGAGCACACAATTTTGGCTGACTTGTGTTAAATCTGCGAGAGCTTCCCGCAGCTAAAATGAGCGCTTGGATATTCATGGGTTCCCTTTCCCTGAGCTAACGGTTTTTAGTGTATCAAACATAGCTACTATGTAAAATGGCGGAATTGCGGACTTAAAAGTAATGTGTATATACCGCTTGCAATCTTTTCAGTTTGTGTTATATTTAAAATAGTTTTCAAATAAGAATAATTGAGAGTGAATTTTTTTGGGGGAAAAAATGACCATCTATGACCCTCCCAGAGGCTGAATGGAGCTTTCTCATGAGCTCAGTCGTACAGGCCTTCACGATATACATGATAAGAGAAAGGATACCTATGAGTATCAGAGCATTTATGAAACGATCCTGTTTAGCGAGTATAGGGGGATTACTTTTAGCAGTACCTCTGTGCGCTATGGATGCTACGATTCGAATCAATCGGTAGCTTTGACCCCCAATAAAAAGAGAGCGGTAACGAGAGAGGATGAACCGACAGTGATGGCTGCAGCAGCTTCAACGCCTCAGGCTAAAAGAAGGGCTTCGGATGACTCATTATTTCGTTCACCTACGCCGATTTTAAGCGAATCTCCCTCTGACACATCGCTTGCAATGTTCTTTCAGTTGCCAGCGACATCTGTTCCTGAACGGGGAGTAAGGGCAGCTGTTTTAGAGGGCGATCAAGAAAAATTTAAACGCCAGCTTAACGTGATGGCTCTCCTCAAACCGGATGCCTGTTTAGAAATGCTTACTTTCAGTATAAGAACACTTAAGTCCGCCATAGAAAGAAATAAATCTGATGCTCTACAGATAGCGGACCTCGAGCAAAGGATTTCTCAATTACAAGAGGGTCTTGTAGCGGCGCAGACAGTTGAGGCTGATCTTATTCAAGCGCCTAGTAAAACGGTTGAAATTGAGCAACAGCTTGCCGCATTGAAAGCTGAAAATGAAAGATTGAAACAAGAAGCGGTATCGATGAGAGCCGCTCACGAAGATCTCGCTCGGTCACATGATATGCTGTTTATGGAGCGTCAACAGCGAACAGCCCGGGATATTCGATCTTCACAGCCTCCTCCGGCCCAGCCGTCAGCTCAAAGGTCAGCCGAGGATGAGCAAGAGCCTGCTGTGAAAATAGATAATGACAGAATAAGACAAGAAAATGACAGGCTGAGCAAAGAAATACAGACATTGAGCGAGGCTTATGAAGACCTTGTTGAGCAAAAAAAGCAATTAGCAGAGCAATTAAACCAGGTCGTTGAAGAAAAAAAGGAATTAGCGGAGCAATTAGCTCAAAAAAGAAAGCGCGTCGATGCTGGTAATAAAGGGGCGACAACCCGCTATGGGAATTTGCAGAAACAAGTTGAAGACCTCTCTACTCAGCTGGAACAGTCCCGCTCACAAAATGAAGCTTTACGTAGTCAGCTGGCAACAGTGACCCATGAGCGTGAAGTTCAAGTAGCTTCTCTGAGAGCTGAGATAACTACTCTGCAGGGTATACTGCAATTACGGAGTGGGCCAATGAATCCTGATACACAGTCTATTCAGTTAATACCTCGTGCACAATCGCCAGTTAAGCAAGAACCATCTGCTCAAAAATAGATATAAAGGATACCTATGACATTTAAAAACTTTGGAATGCTGTTTTTGTTCTTGCTCGGCTGTTCTTCAACCTTTGCAATGGAACGAACGCTTACTGACAGCGCACAAGCTATTGTTAGTGATCAGCATTGTACGTTAAAAAGTCCGTATGCAAAACTTATTATTACACTTTCAATGGAAGATCTGCCAGACGTGAGGTATCTCATGCAAAGCGATCTTTTTAAGATATTTCATAATAATCCGTCGCGGCATCTCTTTTTTATAAAAGCTTATGTTGATGCTCTTTCCGCTAATCCTGGTAATAAATATACAAGGACTAAGCTGGGCCAACGACTTGCTGCCTACGAGGCTAATTTGAAAGAGGGCACTGCTCGAACACCGCTCAATGACAACCAAGAACAACTTGATCAGATGTTGAACTTTCAAAGATTATTTGAGAATTTAGGATCTTTTAAAGAGATAGTCAGCGGTATGATTATTGATTATCTTGGGGCTTTAGTAGTGGGTCAAAGAACTCAGTTACCTCCCTTGCAACAGTATGATTGTTTGTCTTCGCGAGATATTGCTCTCTATATGTTTATACAGAAAGCTAACAAACTTGGTGAGGTTCAATATTTATTAATTGAGGCTCTCACCGGTCTCTATAAGGCCATTCATAAAGATGTTGATGATGGTCATATCTTAGAGAGCATTCGGCGGAGCGCGGCAGCTTTGGAAGTGTGGTTTAAGCAATCTGCTCTCTATACTAACCATGCTGATGAAAGTAGAGATCTGAGAGAACTCCCAGAGGATATGCCAATGAAGAATTTCCTAGGGCAGTTTAGCGATGAGGGTTTAAAACGAGCGCTCTTTTTACTTTCACAGCCATACATCAATCCGGTTGTTACAAAGGGGCTGCTTATTAAGCTGTTCCTCACACAGTCTGATGGTCCGAAAACTCTTGGAAATGAACGCAACTCGCTCATTCGCAGACTGCTGTATATTTTAAAACGTAACATGCCTGATGGACTAAGACGACAAGTTGAAGAACATCTTTCACATTTTTGTGACCAGTTAAAAGGAGCATTAAAATCGCGAGCTCCAGAATGGGATGGTATTAGTCTTAAATCAATTGCCCCTGAAAGAAAACAAGTAGTGTATGAGTTGCTTAAGCTCTTGTATACACAGCAACCTCAGACGTATCCTTCGCCAAACTCTCCAAGTGCTGAAAAGCGTACGGGATCAGATCTACGTTCTAGTTCAACTCCAAAAAAGGCAAAACATTCTCCTGAGAGCAGAAATACGCTTTCACGCTCACGCGAAGGTGATGATCGTTACAGAACATCGGACAATGGGATAGAGAATAGAATACCGGCTGCAGAGAGCAGTCACTCGACACGAGCTGATTTAGGGTTGAGCTCGGAGATATTTGATACGTTGACTGATATGTTTCGCCCAGAAGTTGCTCAAAGCCTCAAGTCACTCTTACAAGAAAGAACGAAAGCATTGGCACAGGTAAAGCAGCTCACGGACCAACTTGCTCAATCAGATGAATCAGCAGCATTACTGAGGAATCAGGTTGAAGAACATGCCGCAGCCTATGATGAGTTAAACAAGCGGCATGAACTGCTACAGGCAGAGTATATGCTGCTCAATGAGAGTACTCAACAAGATGCAACTCTCTTGGCAGAAGTTAAAAAAAATGTTGCACAACTTCAGGAAATTTTTAAAGACGCAGGAAAAACACCATGAAACTGTTCATAGGAGCTCTCTTGGGAGCGTTAGTATTCATTCCATTGTATGCGATGGAGTCAGTTGCATCAGTGCATACTCGAGAGCTAGAAATTCACGATGTTCTAATGAAACTAGTTGCATTGAAAGAAGCACATTCAGATGCGGTAAATACTGTTATAGCGCCGATTGAAGGAGAACCAAGTGCATTTAGTCGGTTGGTCTTTCTCGCGCTTCATATGCGCATGGATCTTAAACAAATTATGCTCGAGAAAATGCAGCACTTAGCGGCTTTAAAAGAGCAGCATGCGCAGAAAACAACAGCTGTGGAGACCGCTCGCAATGATGTAATGAGGCTAGATGGAGATATTACTCAAGCCAAGCAGCGGCTTGAAGAACAGCAAGAAAGACTTTTACAAGGATTCTCACATGAACAGCTCTAAAACACTGAAAGCAATTCTTCTTTTTTTCCTGAGTGCCGCCCTGTTTCCTGCGTGCAGCGGTATGATAAAACAAGAAGTAAACCTGGACTCTCTTACCACTGGTATCGTACATCATCCTAAATGTCCCTTTAAGAGTCGGTACGGTGAGCTCTTTGTTTTGCTTGATAAAAAAGACTTAACATTTATCACCTATCTTCTTAATAATCAACTTTTTGAGGAGTCTGATCGTCGGTATCCTGATAAGCATATCCTCCTCATCAAGACTCTCTTATTTTTTATGGCAGGTAGTCCTGAGCATTACAGTCTAGAGAAATTGAATGCGCGTGCTACTGAATGCCTTACTGCGCTCAACGATGGGGATACGGGCACAATTCGTCAATTGCAAGAGATTGATACCTATTTTGCGGGCGGCAATTTCTATTTAGACCATCGTGGAGGGACTAGAAAGCCGATCGAATTTGAAGAATTTATCTTTGATGTTGCGGCGTCATGTTCTCATGATTGGTCCATGTTGGCAGATCCAATCAATCTTTCAAAGATGTTGGCTCCCATGGAAGCGCCCCGCATTATGTTACTTCGTTCAGGAATGAGACTGTGCAAAGAGCTTAAAACTATTATGCTTCGTAGACTGTGGGATATGTATCATTTCTATTATCATGGGACAAAGGATAGCTTCACAGCAAAGCTAAAATCGCACATCACACATCTTGAAGAAATTGAGGTGCGGAGATTTGTGATTCAACAAACTTCTCATCCGCTCACTTTTCCCTCAGAACATTATCAATGTAAAAATCGGCACGAGGAAGGACTTATTGAACATCTTTCAAATCTGAGTGATGAAGCTCTTGAATTCATCTTTTTCTTAGGCGTTCAGCCTATTTTTTCTCCCAAACTTGTTGAAGGGCTTTTGCTGAAAACAGCTTTAATCTTTCCGCAAACACGTAATCACGAGAGAACGGATCGGGGACTGTTGAGAAAAGCGGTCATGTTGCGCTTACTGTGTAATAAACCACAGCAACAACGGGACTTTTATGTGAATTGTTTTGAGCAGTATGCTCAATACCTCTATCATACATTGCGAAAAGAAGGAAATCCGAATGTGGAACTGAATGCAGATATTGAAATAAGTCTCTCCGCTACAGAAAAAGAGTTTTTGCTCAATCTTTTGTCGACCTATCACGCACTTGGTTTTTGTAGAATAGTAAACAAGGATGATGAAGAGCGCATAAAACGAGTACGGAAAGAGAGTTCTGATTCTGTTTCGACTGTACCAGCAGCAACGTCATCCGCGAAGATACCTGATGTGACTCCTGCATTTGAATTATTGTCGCCGTTAATCACGACGCCTGAATTAGCAGAGCAGTTTGAATTTCTTGCCCATTGCACACCACATGACACGCTCAAGGCGTTGCTCGTGATGACTCTTTCAGACCTTGCATCACTCAAATCCCAGAATGCGCGACTAGAATCCGAGATTAAAAATTGTGAGGATAGTCTGGGCAGTCTTAATGCTGCAGATGAAATTTTTGCTCAGGCGCAGAGACTTGCCCGTGAAAAACAGAAATTACAGATAACATCGCAAGCTCTTGTACTATACAGTTCACGTGCACCCCAAGAACAGCCTGGACAGCTTGATGCGCTTGTTCGCGAAAGAGATAACCTCTCTGCTCGACTTCACGAAAATGAACAGCAATGCGCACAATTACACCAAGCATTGCAAAAAGCGCAGGAGAAGTGTGCTCTGGTTGAAAATGAACTGAGAACATCTGCTACAGAATGGCAAACAAAATCTGCTCAACAAGAGCAAGCTTTGGGGCAAGCGACTAAAACAACCGCAGATGTGCGCCAACAAGCGCACAATGATCTTGTTCGTTTAAAGCTGGATTTTGAAATGAAGGCGGCTCAGCAAGAGCAAGCTGTGGAGCAAGCGACTAAAGTAACTGCAGATGTGCGCCAACAAGCGCACAATGATCTTGTCCGTTTAACGCTGGATTTTGAAATGAAGGCGGCTCAGCAAGAGCAAGCTGTGGAGCAAGCGACTAAAGTAACAGCAGATGTCCGCCAACAAGCGCAGAGTGATGTCTCTCGCGTAAAGCAGGATTTTGAAGCGAAAGCGGCTCAACAGAGCGGTAACATTAGTCGATTGGAAGCACAGCTCAGTGCTTCGAATGCTTCAATAACAGAGTTGCGAGCAAAAATCGCTCTTCTTGAAACTGAAAAAAGCAAATTGGCTGATGAAATCTCTGAATGGGATGGTAAATTTTGTACCGTGAATAGGAAGTTTTCAGAAGGCGCGCGCCTTGTCAGTTCGATGAGCATGCTCCTTAATGCAAAGCAGAACGCGATAACAACCAATTCACAAGTTTAAGAGTTAAGAGATATTCTAAAACAAAGAGAGCAAAGGAAACCTCTGCTCTCTTTTATTCATATTCATTATTTACTTGATTTTGATACAAATGGAGCGAGCGCTTTCAATGCTGCAAGCTTCGCTACAGTCTTATCGTCTTTAGGAAGACTTATTATTTTTTTAGTATCTTTTTTCGGTTCACTTTTTTGTGCTTCAACCTGAGGTGCATCCTTTTTAGCAGCAACCTTAGGTGCTTCTGCTTGAGCTGCAGCCGATGGTGTTAGTTTAGTAGCAACCTTAGGTGCTTCCGCTTGAGCTACGGTCTTAGATGGCGTTGCTTTAGGCGCGGCTACTATTTTAGTACCAGGTGCGACCTTACGAATGAAATTAGGATGAGCTTCAATTAATCCAAAACTTAAAGATGTAATGACAAGTGTTGCAATTTTAAGTGCTTTCATAATATACCTTCCTTTTAAAAAAAACTTAGTGTGATCAGTGATAGATTTTTTGGTTTATTCGCCCTCCTTTTTTTGTTGCCTTATCAAAAACACTACCTTTTCTCCTTTTTAAATTGCAAGAGATCGGCTTTTGATTTGGAGTTACATGCTCTTTTCTTATAAGAAGCGTGACGACTTAAGAGGGAGCTTGTCCAAAAAAGGCTTTTAAAAATGGGCAGATAAAGTAAAATAATATACTACTAATAAGCTCGGTTTCAAGAAAGAGTTCTTTTTTCTTGGAGAGATGGCTGAGTGGTCGAAAGCGGCCGCCTCGAAAGCGGTTATTCCGGTTTAACCCGGAATCGGGGGTTCGAATCCCCCTCTCTCCTCCAGGCGACATTAGGGAGGGCGGTCTTGAGATTGTTTGATAGGGACTTTCATATACACGTGGGATAAATAATCATGCTAAAACGTCTTTTATGCTTACTGCTCGTGCCATTATCAGCCCAGGCAATGGATTTTGAAAATAGATTCTTGCCGTTATTTTTTAAGCCACTTACCCGATTGCCGGGCGTATGTACCTATATACGCATGCAGCCTTTTTTTATGAGGGCCGATAGGGCGTTTTCTTTAGAAGAAAAACATTCTATTGCAGATATTGAAGGTCCATATGACACTATTAGTATTGTCAATGCTTTAGTTGCAACCGGCCATCCTAATCCGTTAAGGTCGGATCTGTTGACTAAGTCTTCGATTCCTTGGCATAGAAGAGGGCGACTTGATGCGGAAGGTCTGGCTCTTTATTTTGAGCAGGGGTTAGGGGACTATTTTTCTGTGGGATTTGATACCTACTTTGGCCATGTCAGCAGCCGTTATGAGTTTTTATTAGAAGGGAGTGAGCAGAATCTTCCTCCAGGAGATAAGGAGTATCTTCTTGAGTTGAAAGAGAAAATAAATAGGGAACTCGGTTTGGTTCCTGCACTTTTTAGTAAAACAGGGTTAGGGGATATCGATTTTTATATCCGCATAGGGTCACTTTGTTGTTATACCTGGAAGTTTAGAAGAATAGATAGTGGACTGAAAGTTGGGGTCATTATTCCGACAGCATCAGAAACGCCGATAAATAATCCTGCAGCACTACCATTAGGTGGAGAAAAGCACTGGGGTGCCTATCTTAATCTTGAATCAGAATTTGAAGTAAAGGAAGACGTTAATGTCGGCCTGATATTTAGGGCTAGTAAGCGTTTTAAAAAGACGCGTACCCTTCATATGCCAGCAGCAGGGGAGCCTTCTAATTATGGGGCTATTATAGGTCCATTAGAAATTGATCCAGGATGGACATTTGTTTTTAATCCCTACATTTCTTTTGAAGGATTGCGGGAGGGCTTTGGTCTCAAGGCACAATATACGCTTGTGAGCCATTTTCGTGATGGTCTTATAGATCGAAGATCACTCGAAGCTCAAACTGCAGTGCCGGCATTGCTTGATCCCGTTAGGGCTCGTTCTTCCTGGGCCAGTGAATATGTTACCTTTGGAGCATTTTATGATTTCTCTGCGACAAAAGAATGTCCAACATGGTATCCAAAAATTTTCGCTTATTGGGATATTCCTGTAGAATGGTTAGTAAGTAAACGCTCGGCGAAAACGAATGCTCTCTCATTGATGTTGGAACTTGATTTCTAGGGGATCTCCATGAAAAATTTCTTTGCTAAATTTATGCCTGCAAAAAGACTTTTTAGTTTTTTTTCAAATGACCTTGCTATCGATTTAGGTACTGCAAATACGGTCGTCTATGTTCCTAATAAAGGAATAGTGCTTAATGAGCCATCAGTGGTTGCTGTTAAAGCGAATACTAATCATGTGCTCGCTGCAGGACGAAAAGCTAAGGAGATGCTCGGCAAGACTCCTGAAAGTATTGTTGCATGTCGACCGATGAGAGATGGGGTAATCGCTAACTTTGAGCTTACGGAGAGTATGCTTCGTTATTTTATTCGCGTGGTACATGATGACAGAAGGACGCTCGTGCGACCCCGCATGATTATTGGGGTTCCTTCCGGTATTACTCAGGTAGAAAGACGAGCAGTGGAAGAATCAGCAAAACAGGCCGGGGCTCGCGAAGTTTATACTATTATGGAGCCTATGGCCGCGGCCATAGGAGCAGGACTTCCTGTACAGGATCCTTCGGGAAGTATGATTGTTGACGTGGGTGGTGGCACAACAGAAGTAGCTGTCATTAGTTTAAAGGACGTTGTTTTTTGTCGCTCAATTCGCGTCGGCGGGGACGAATTAGATCGTGCAATTGTGCAATACGTGAAACGGAAATATAACCTGCTTATTGGTGAGCGCACTGCAGAAATGATCAAAATTGAAATTGGCACCGTAATGCCTGATGATTCAGTTCCCGTGGAGGCTATAGAGGTGAAAGGACGTAATCTCGTAACAGGAGTGCCAAAGACTATTAAACTCACTAGTGTTGAAGTGCATGAGTCTCTCATAGAAACAGTTTCTCTCATAGTCCAGGTAGTGAGAGAAGCCCTTGAAAATACCCCACCGGAACTTTCTTCAGACCTTGTTGATAAAGGTATCATGTTAGCGGGTGGTGGTTCCCTGTTACGCGGCCTTGATAAATTGATTTCTCATCAGACGGGATTACCGGTAAGTATCGCCGAAAATCCACTGTTCTGCGTGGTCAATGGCGCAGGAAAAGTTCTTGAAGAATTAGATTTCTTTAAAGATACTCTATTCAAGTAAGGTCTAAGCTGCAGGACTAGTTCCGAGAGCCTCTTGTTTTTTACCCGTGTCTGTAGTTGCCGCTTGTTCTTTTTCTTGAGCATTGAGCGCGGCTCGAATCTCACTTAGTCCTTCAGTCCAGCAAAACTTATGCCACACGAAAAACAATGAGGGCACTGTTATGCCAAGAAAAGCTGCATAAAGCGCAGTACTTGCGTAGTTTGTTTCCTCATAGAGGCGAAAACACTCACCTAAGAGAAATTTTCCAGCAAGTCCACCACAAATACCGGCACAAAGTCCAAAAATTGTTTTCCCTACTCCCATTGTTAAGGAGGTCGGAGTTTTCTGTGGTAAATCTTGAGCATTAAGTGGGACTGCGATTATGAGTGCAGCACAGAGCATATATAGTTTCACGGTTGTACCCCCTTTGTTGTAAGGATTTTATGATTTGAGTATAAATCAAGAACTCGAGAAATCAAAAGCTCTTTTTTTAGGATTGTTCTCACGAGATAAAAATTTACTTAAAAAATTGTTTGAAAAATTGCAAGAAAGTAGTAGGTTATATTACAATCTAAGGTGGCTCGTTAAAATAAAAGGGAGGGTTCAGCGATGAACTACATATATAAACAAGCTTACTTTTGTGCGCTTCTGCTGTTCATGCAGAGTGCTTTACCTATGCAAAGCCAGACGTCATCTCCTGTTCCTATTCCTTTATTGAGTGCCTCAATTCCAAATGATAATACGCCTGTAATGAGGTCTGCTTTCCTTGAAAATAGCCTAGCGGGTACGCCAATGATACGCTCTTCACCTGAAATGAGCCAAGCGGGCTCACCAATGATACACTCTTCATCCATAGGAAATAGTCCACTCAGCAGTGCTGCAAGTAGTGTTTCATCAAGTGCATCTGTCAGTCCGAATAATAGTCCTCCAAGAGAAGCGCCTTTAGATCAATTTCAGAATCAACCGGGTATACGTAATATTGTTGGTATATGTATAAGATGTAATAAGAATAATATGATTGTTTTTAAACCATTTATGTGTGATCACAAATTTTGTGTTGAATGTGATCGGACACACAATAGGCGAGGCTGTTCGGTTTGTATCCGAAGCGAGGAAGCACTCAGAGATTGCGCGATATGCTGGGAAGAATTGACGCCAGAGAGTAAACGTAGCCTTGTCTGTAATCATTATTTTTGTGCAACGTGCATCCAGCAATGGCGTGCTAGTGGAAAGAATACATGTCCCATTTGTAGAGTAGCGCTCTATTTAAAGCGAGAGGTTGCTTGTGAGATCTGTTACCCATTAACTCGTCCAGCAGCTCAACGGGTAGCTTTTAGAGAAGAGGCTGAAGTAACGATGCATCAATGTAAGGATAGTTATGATACAGTATTTGCGCTTCATTACTATTGTGATGAATGCATTCAGTATAAACATGTTAAACAGGTAAATGAGCAACGTAGATTACGTAAAGTTGGAGATATTCATTATTATCCCTGTCCAGAACATCCGGAATGTTATCATCCACTAAAGCCCAGTGCGCTCGAGCACCTTCCCGGGCATCCTCCACCTCCAGGGATTGACCCAAAAACCGCTCAAGCTGTTCAACAAGCTTACATGGATCATATTTGGGAAAAAGTAGACGAAAATACCGCAATTGGTCTGCCAGCATTTACCGGTACTGATTTGGAAAGTAACACCTGTGCAATCTTATGATTCTAGATTGTAATCCTGGACTGCCTTAAACCCAATGTAACCTGTAACAACGGCCAAACAAAGGTGAGATAATATTCTTAATGTTTTTGATTGGTTATCATTGGGGATAGTTGGACTTCTCACTATTGTTATCATGTCTTTAACACGGAATCCTATTAATATGGCTGACGCAATAACAGTAGCTGCAGCCAGTCTCTTTTTCCATACACTATCAGTTTGTTTTTCCGGTTGAGTTACCTGTAACTGTTGTACTGCTGGTTGACGTAGCGTAATATCGTCTCCATCAGCAGCTCTTGCCGTTGGGGCTAAGAGAAGTGATGCAGAGATGAGAAATAATTTTAGATAATTCATAATATTCCCTTCGTTAAGTAAAGTTTAATCTATCTTAGATTGCTTGTTGACAGATATGTTAACCATACAAATTCATCGTTCTTCTGTCAAAAGGTTAAAATTGATGCCTCTACTGAAAAGGTGTACGCTCGGAATAAGGAATCCTTTATGAAAAGAAAACTTCAGAAAAAGCCACGCCCGACTGCACATGGTATTGCTCTTAAAAAGAAGTATGGGCAACATTTTTTAAGGGACCAAAAAGTTGTTGATCATATGCTTGAAGCGGTAGTTCTTACTGATGAAAGTTCCATATTTGAGATTGGGGCGGGCGATGGGTTTCTTACCAAGGTGATTTTGCAGCATCCATGCAAGCGATTGTGGGTATTTGAAATTGATCATGAGTGGGCAGAGTATGTACGTTTTACCTACCAAGATCCGCGAATGACGATGTTTGAGGAAAATATCCTTGATGTTGATTTTTCTCGATTTGAGCCTTATAAGCCGTGGGTTTTGTTAGCAAATCTTCCCTACCAGATTACGTTTCCTATTTTGCACCTGTTGCAACGGAATCGCGTCCTTTTAAAGGAGGGAGTTATTATGACTCAAGAAGAAGTTGCTCAAAAAATCGTTAAAACCCATGGCCGAGGTTATGGATATCCATCTTTATTCTTTCAGTACTATTTTGAGTGGAAGCTTTTAGATAAGGTTCCTCCAACGGCATTTCATCCCCCGCCTGCAGTTTTTTCTCGTCTGCTTTATTTTAAGTCCCGCGAAGTGCTTGAAGTCATTCCGAAGGAAGATGAATTCTGGCAATTTATTAAGCATTGCTTTGGGCAGCCGCGTAGAACACTTAAAAATAATCTTCATTCATTTCACTATGATTTGACGCGCATTCCAGAAGAGACGTTAGGTCTGAGAGCTCAGCAGATGACAATGAAAGATTTGCTAGGGATCTGGCAGCTTCTTATACATGATTACTGATAAGCATTTTTGTCGACTGAATTTAAAAGCTTATCAAATGACTTTTTGTATTCTGGCCTGCTCGGATGCCATTCCAGACCTTTATCTATCAGTCCTACATATTGCTCGTTAGTAAAGAAGGGAATCTCTGCGCAGCAGTCCTTAAGGTGTGAGCGCAGGTAAGCAAACTCTTCCTCTGGCCAAATATCTACTTGAATATGGTTACACGGTAGTTTTTTGGCTGCACATACTAGATAAGGGATAAATACGGCGGCAGGTAATGGGTACATATTCAAGTTCTGCCGGTAACTCGATGGTATCCAGCCAAAAAACCACAGCTCTATATGCCCTGGCGACTGATTAATGGTACCTTGCATATTGGAAGGTAGGCAATAGCAGGGATTTGGTCGCAAGGGTGCGCTTATGCGCATGTCAATTTGGGTGAGGTTTGCTTGACAGCCCTTAAAGGTACGATGAGAGATGAGGTCGTAAGGGGTAAATACATCAAGGCGTTGTACTTTATCACCATGAGAATAAATGCTATACACTTGTTTAAACAGAGGACTTTTCACTTGGCGGGAAGCAACTTTTTGTACAGGGATGCCAACCAGGAATACCTCGTCAAATTGAAATGTATCTTGAGGATACTCTTTGCATCTGACGTCAGCGCAGTTGAGTAACATGGTAGCGCCATGGCTATACCCAATAAGACGTATTTTAGTTTTTTTCCCTTTCTTTTTGAGGAGTTTTTTTATTTCCTGATAGAGGCTTCGTGCTTCTGCATATCGTCGTTTCATACTAATAAGGCCTGACCACCCAAAGGTGTAAAATGTATTTTTTTCTTTAATACCGCATAAATTTTGAACATCGGCATAAAGTGTGCTAAATGCATAGGCCGCATTGAGAAACCCTGGCTTCTTTTTTACGCGGTGAAGACCTATTTCCTGAATTGCTTGAACGGTAAAAAGGTATTCATTTTTTCGTACTTGGAGAACATTACGCTCATATTTCGTGCCCTCAATGCGATCTTGTTTGATAAGAACCACGTTCTGCAGTGATGCATTTGATTGAAATGCTACTGTTCCATGAATGAGGATAGTAATCCATTCCTCTGATTCTTGAGCAGTCGCTGCATGCACAATTCCAAGCGCAAGCAAAGTGCATATGAGCCTATTCATAATTCCCCCTCTATAATTTATTATACAAATATGATTTTTTAAATTAAAGAGAAAAGATTTTTGTTTTTATGTGTGGTAACGGCTTACGCTGGTGCCTGTGCTAACTCTTGCTTTGAAGCGCCAAAACAACCTATTCTTTCAAGAAAGGGGGGAAAAATGGAGTCTTTGAGAGCCTATCTGAGAATGGTAAGTTACATGTCGAAGATTACTTTTCATCTTATGTATGGTATTGCTAGGATAGCAAAACTCAAGTCAGCACCGGTTACCATATTTGGTGGATCGCGTCTTAAGCCTAATAGCATTTATATGAAAGATGCTATGGAGCTTGCAGAAATGTTAGCAAAAGAGGGCATTCCTGTGCTTACCGGTGGTGGTCCCGGCATCATGGAAGCTGCAGCCTGTGGTGCGGAAAGAACTCAATCAAAAGTAATAAAATCAATAGGCATTACCGTTCAAGGACTCAAAGTAGGAGGCCAAGAATGTGAGCATAATATTATAGAGATGAACAATTTTGGTGCTCGGAAATGGTTGTTGATTTCTTTTTCTACAGGATTTGCTGTGTTTCCGGGTGGATTTGGTACAGCTAATGAGTTAACTGAACTCTTAACGCTTATTCAAAATAATCTGCGTGCAAAAGCGCCTATTGTTCTCATAGGTATCGAGTATTGGAAGCCATTTATGGACTGGATGATAAATTCGGCACTCAAAGAAGGGCTTGTCGGAAAGGAAGATGTTTCTCTTTTTACGCAAACGGACGATATTAAGGAAGCATTTGATCGCTTAAAATTACATGCCCACATTCAAGGATTTCCCTGGGATTGAGGAACTTCAAGTACTTTTTTATCAACCTTTCCTGTTGCAGTTACGGGTAATTCTTTCATTACATAAAATTGTCGAGGAACCTTATAAGCTGCAAGGTTACGTTCACACAAATGCCGCAGCTCATGAATAAGTTTTTCCGTATCGGTTTCCTTACTTGCTACAAATGCTACGGGAATTTCCTCACCACCATCTTTTACTCCAATAACGGCTGCTTGGAGGACGGCTGGGTGAGAAAGAAGGACATTTTCAATCTCTTGGGGATAGATTTTTAGTCCTTTATTACTAATAAGATCTCGCTCACGTCCAGCAAGGACAATATCGCCTTGATCATCAAGGTAAGCAAGATCACCAGTGTTCAGCCATCCGTTTTGTAGGATTGCCTCAGTAGCCTTTGGGGCATTATAGTACCCCATCATAATATTGTCTCCTTTTACCCAGAGGGTTCCTATGGTACCCTGTGGGAGCTTTTCTCCTGTTTCATTACGGATTTCTACATTGATACCAATAAGCGGTTTGCCTATGGTACTGGTAGGCTTCGTATAATCTTCGATGTCGGCCGCAACAAAAGGAGTAGTTTCGGTAAGACCATAGCCGTTAACTATTTTTCTACGATAAAGAAGCGAAAAATATGAGCGTATTTTATCTGAAAGGGCATCTCCTCCAGAAACAAAATAGCGTACGCGCTTAAATGTGAGAGAACGTAATAGGCAAAAAAGGCCATAGAGGGCCGGTACAGCGACGACGATAGTTGGCTTTTGCTTTACTCCTCTAATAATAGTTTTCCGTTCAATTTTGGGGACAATAATTGCTGTAGCGCCCAAAAGAACTGTCGACCACATGCAGATGTTCTGAGGATAGCTGTGAAAAAGAGGCAGCGCACAAAATACCCGCTCTTTAGAATCAAATTCAAACACTGAGATTCCTTGGAGTGCGTTGCTAATAATGTTAAAAGAACTAAGCATGACTCCTTTGGGAAACCCGGTCGTTCCGGAGGTATAGAGAAGAGCTGCTACTGCATAGATATCTTCGTCATCCCGAGGTGGAGTAACAACAGAGCGTGGTAATGTACTCGTTTTATCGATGTGAGTAATGATAGGAGGCCAATGAGGGGGAATAGACGAAAGCTTTTCCTTAAGCTGCGGGGAAATAATAAGTACTTTTGGCTGAGAATCTTCTACAATTTTAATAAGCTCATGTTCGCTTAAAAAAACATTGAGCGGGACGACAATTCCTCCAGCCTGCCAGACAGCAAAGTAAGCGATATAGAATTCTATGGAGTTCTCATAAAAAATGATGACTCGTTCTGATTTAGTAACACCCATAGAACGCAGAGCATGGGCAAGATGCACCGCTCTAAAGTACAGCTCTTTGTAGGTAAGCTGCTCCTTCATACAAAGAACTATTTTGTTTTTGGGCCAGAGGCCAGCTGCGCGTTCGAGAATTGCCTGGACGTGTATAAGTTTCCCATTAGTAGTTAATGACGCTTTCAGCGCATTAAATCGATCACTGGCAGTCATTTTTTTTATACTGTATTACTTGGACAGGGCATGCCTTGACTGCAGCCTCAATGAGCTCTTCATTTTTTTCGATGTCAGCATCAGCTTTGATGCGGGATCTATCAGTTACTTCAAAAACCTCAGGAGCTCTATAGGAACATGAACCGCATGCAATACAGCCTGGCTCAATGGTGAGCTCGCGATGATCAGTAGCCTTTTTTTCTTTCTTACAACAACTCATAGTTGTCCTTTCATAGTAAGACGAGTTCACAACACGGGTAAGCAGTAGTATTATACTATTATATAAACTCTGCTGGTAGGGTATGGTATGAAAAACGGCATTTTAATTGCGATTGAAGGGATAGACGGTTGTGGAAAAAGCTCCGCTGCGCAAGCACTATTTTCATATCTCAGTCAAAGATTTCCTGTCATACTGACAAAAGAACCTGGAGGAACTGAGCTTGGTAAGCATTTAAGGACGGTCCTTCAAGAGCGTACCTATCCTCTTTTATCAAAAGCAGAGTTCCTTCTATTTGCTGCTGATCGAGCACAACATATGAAGGAAGTGGTTATGCCGGCCTTGCTGGCAGGAAAGATAGTCATTTCTGATCGTATGAAATATTCTTCACGCGCATACCAGGGATTTGGCAGAGGTCTTGATGATAATTGGATCACCTCTATTAATGAATGGGTAACCGAAGGGTTAGAAGCAGATATTATCATTTACTTAAAAATTGATTATTCTACTGCACGAGAACGCATGCATAAGCGACAGGTACAAGCAACCGCCTTTGAAAAAGAACAAGCCGATTTCTTTGAGCGTATTGCTCAGGGATTTGAGCACATTTTTAACGGGCGGTCAAATGTGATTACGATCGATGCTAACAAAAATGAAGAACAAGTACATAAAGAAATGACCAATGAAGTGCGAGTAAGATTGCAAGGAATACTACAATGAATCAAGAGATGCTCCATCCTGCACATCTATGGATTGGTCCTGAGGAAGATCTGAGATTACGCGCTCACTCCTTTATAAGGAGGAGCCTGTGCAAAAAAGATTCATGTGGTGCCTGTCATAACTGCATCGCCCTTGATAATAAGCGGCATCATGCAGTCTTATGGTTGAGTGCCGAAAACTACTATACGCTCTCCCAGTTAGAACCTGTGTTTAAGACACTCGCATTTTCCTTACAACCTGGGGAGCTATTTTTTATTGTGTTTGAAAGAGCAGATTATTTCAATGCGGCAAGTGCTAACAGTTTGCTTAAGCAACTTGAGGAGCCACCACGAGGGTATCATTTCATTCTGCTTGCACAACGACGCGAAGGAATCGTAGCCACGATTCGATCACGCTGTGTAATTGAGGAATTTTTAGGTGACACCAAAGCAATTAAACATCCTTTATATACCTATTTTACTGACGATCCCCTTCTTTATGCAGGCAACTTTCATAAAGAACTAGGAAAACATCATTTTCATGAACGAGAGGTCTACGATCTTCTTGATCAAGTAAGTGAATTTTGGCACGAGCAATATAAAGTTGGGCATAAAAAAAATAATATTTTGCTTATGAAGAAAGCGCATCATGCAATTCGGCTAATTGATGCTTCCAGAGCCCATTTAGCAATGCCGGGAAGTGCGAAACTTTTTTTAAAAAATCTATTTCTTAGCTTTTTTCTTGCATTCTGAGTTTCTTTTTTATAATATATGGGGGTGTCATCCAACAAGGAGGTAACAAAGTTTTGAGATAAACAAATCATTGTAGAACTGTTGAAAAAGTAAGTTAGTGTATTTTACTTATCTGAGGGAGTTTATGAATAAATTATCTATCTCAATGTTAGCAATCGCTGGTTTGGCTTTTTGCTTTGGAACAGTACGGGCAGCAGATCCTGTTAGTGTTACGGCGTTAGCAACCGCTTCGGATGCTGTTACGGCAGTTGCCAGTGGCGGCGTGCCACCTTATTCCTATATCCTAAATCCTGATGGAGGAGTAAGCGATAGCGGAATATTTAGAGGTTTGCGTCAAGGAAGTTACACCGTTATAGCGACTGATTCTACGGGTATAGCATCAGATCCCGTTGCGGTTGATTTGCAGCAACTGCAGCAAGCCGGATTTGTTATTACGAGTGCTACAGGAACCAATGTAACATGCCCAGGCGGTGATAATGGTACCGTTACCATTATCGCTTCTCCATGTTATTATTCGTATACATATACGCCAAGTACCGTTACCTATACCATTACAAATTCTAGTGGTGTTGCTACTTCAAATTCAACAGGCGTGTTTACTGGGCTCACCGCCGATACCTATGCCACGAGCGCGACCTGCTTGGGAACTACAGTGACAGGTCCTTCGGTAACTATTACAGAGCCGGCTACTATCACCTTTACTGCTACAATAACCGAGGAAGCTATTTGTAACACCGTGCCTCCAACGTTAGGTACAATAACAGTTACTGATGTAGCTGGTGGAACTCCTCCCTATACATACTCAAGTAATAACGGTACAAACTTCCAGGATTCCGATGAGTTTACCGATCTTGCAGTAGGAACTTATGAAATAGTTGTCCAAGATGCAAATAATTGTATGTCCGCTGCAGAGTCAGTTGACATTACTGGAACGCGTGCACTTGTTGGAAATCCAATTGAAGACTATATTACAACTAAGTATTGTAAGGGTTCATGTACAACACCAGCAAATGAATAACAATTTTTGAATAATCAAAAGCCCATCATTGATGGGCTTTTCATCTCAATAGAGGAATCTATGAATAAAATATCTATCTCAATGTTAACAATTGCAGTATTAGCTTGTTTAGGAACGTTGAGCGCTGCTATAAACTCAACGAGTGCAATACGCAGTGGACAGACAGTAGTCCTTCCAAGCCAAGTTGATATTACCTTTACTGCAGACATAACAGAGCCGTATGCGTGCAATACTGTGCCTGTTACGTTAGCCACGATTACCGTGAGTGATGTAGCTGGCGGAACTCCTCCATACACCTATTCAGATAATAATGGCGACACCTACCAAGATTCGGATGAATTTACTGATCTTGAACCAGGAACCTATGATGTTGTGGTTAAAGATGCAAATGATAATGTTTCAGCTCCAGAATCAGTTACAGTCGATGAAACCCGTGTACTTGTTGGAAATCCAATTGAAGACTATATAACCACTAAATATTGCAAGGGTTCATGTACAACACCAGCAAATGAATAACAATTTTTGAATAATCAAAAAGCCCATCATTGATGGGCTTTTTTTATCTCAACCGGGAATCTATGAATAAAATATCTATCTCACTGTTAGCATTTGCAGGGTTGGTTTTTTGCCTGCGGGCAGATCCTATTGGTGTTACGGCATTGCCGACGGCTTTGGATGCCATTACGGCAGTTGCCAGTGGTGGTGTACCCCCTTATTCTTATACCCTACACCCTGACGGAGAAGTAAGCGATAGCGGGATATTTAGAGGCCTGCGTAAAGGGAGCTACTCCATCATAGCTACTGATTCAATGGGTGTAGCGGCAGATCCTGTTGGCGTTGATATGCTTCAACAAGTTGGATTTGCTATCGTCGGTGCTACAGGAACCAATGTAACTTGTCCAGGTGGTGATAATGGTACTATTACGATTATTACTTCTGCTTGTTACTATTATGGCACCTATACTCCAAGCACCACTGGCTATTCGATTGTAACTGGCACTACGACTTTTACAAATGCAACAGGGATATTTACAGGGCTTGTTGCTGGAACCTACATGACTAGTGCGACCTGCCAAGGAACGACGGTTACAGGTCCTAATGTAACTATTACAGAGCCGACTGCTATTACCTTTACTGCTCAAATAACCGCGCCAGCCACGTGTAACACTATGCCTCTAAAGTTAGCTACAATAACCGTTACTGATGTAACTGGTGGAACTCCTCCATATACATACTCAGATAATAATGGTGAAAGCTTCCAGGATTCAAATGAGTTTACTGATCTTGAAATAGCAACTTATGAAATAGTTGTCCAAGATTCAGCAAATTGCTTATCCGCTCCAGAATCAGTTGCGGTTACTGCAACGCGAGCACTTGTTGGAAATCCAATCGAAGATTACATTACAACGAAATATTGCATGGGTTCATGTACAACACCAGCAGAGGCATAACTTTTCCTGAAATAGCTATGGGCCGGTCAAGTGATGGGCCCTTTTTATGTCTACAGGAGTTGGTACGTTGCGAGTGTTGTATACACAGGTCCTTCAGGAAATGTTTCTGATTGTTCTAAAGTAAAATGAGTGATCGGCCAATCATAATGAGTCAGCGTTATTCTACTTATTGCCTCTTTTAATCGCTGTTTGTGTCGTAATTTTTTGATGCGCGCAAGAGTGATATGCGCATTAAATTCACGTTCTTGTTTCTGTTCAGGAAAGTTTTCTTCCAACAGGTGAGCGAATGGTCTTAAGAGCATACCTTCAACGGAGATCCAGAGTACATGAGGATGCGCATATGAGTTGACAGTGAGCTCTCCTAAGTGAACTTCAAATGAAGGATAAGAGATGGTCCCAAGGGTATGAGCAATCTGAGGAACTCCCTCATCAGCAACACTCCCAAAAAAGAAGAGTGTGATGTGCATATTTTCAGGGGCTACAAATGTTCCTTCAAACAATTCTTGCGCGCGGAATTCTTTTTGCACCCTGATTGCTTCTTGAATGACCATTTCTGGTAATTCAAGGCTTACAAAAAGTCTCATAGTGATTATCCACCTTTAATGACTGCTATCGGTTTCATGCGAGCAACCGGTAAGGCAAGGCGTGCATGTTCCACGACACTTACCACATCATCTACATCCTTATATGCGATAGGTGCTTCCTCAGCAAGACCGGGGTCAGAATCACAGCGAATAATGATTCCTTGTGCTTCAAGCTCATGACGCAATGTTGAGCCACGAACTGTTTTTTTTGCTTTCATCCGGGACATACGGCGACCTGCGCCATGGCAGCACGAACCGAAAGCTATCTCCATGCCTTCCTCTGTGCCAACAAGAACATAGGATGCCGTTCCCATTGTTCCTGGTAAAAGCACAGGATGGCCAACTGCTCGATAAAGTGAAGGAACTTCGGGTCTGCCTGCAGGGAAAGCTCGAGTTGCCCCTTTTCTATGGACGATAACGTCTTTCATTGTGCCATTTATCCGATGTCGTTCTTTTTTGCCCATATTGTGAGAAAGATCATAGATGGTTCTAAGCTGAACGCTTTCTCCAATTACTTTTTTAAAGGAGTCACGAACCCAGTGTCCTATCAAGTGACGATTGGCCCATGCAAAATTTGCAGCGGCACACATGGAAGCATAATAGTCTTGACCTTCTTGTGATTTAAAGGGTGCGCATGAAAGCTCTCTATCAGGTAGCGTGATACCCCACGCATCGAGTTTTGGCAGCATTACTTTTACATAATCGGTGCAATTTTGGTGACCGAGTCCTCGAGATCCACAGTGAATCATGACTGTTACCATACCTACTTCAAGGCCAAAGGTGCGTGCTACTGATTCATGATAAATGTGCTCAACTTCTTGCACTTCCAGAAAGTGATTGCCCGAGCCGAGCGTTCCTAATTGATCATGGCCACGCTCTTTTGCTTTGGTTGATACCAGATCAGGATCGGCTTCTTCCATTCTGCCGTTTTCTTCGCAATGTTCAATATCGGATTCAGTTCCATATCCGAGGGAGAGCATCTGATGAGCGCCGTTTTTAAGGACCTTATTCAGTTCGGGTTGTGAGAGTTTTACTTTGCCGCCCCGGCCTACACCAGAAGGAACTGCATGAAAGAGTTCCGTTGCAAGCTGCTCTAAAAAAGGCTTAATTTCCGCAGTGCGCATATTGACAGCCATTAATCTTACACCACAATTAATATCATAGCCGATACCACCGGGAGAAATGATGCCACTTTCTTGAATAGCAAAGGCTGCAACGCCTCCTATAGGAAAACCGTATCCTTGATGAATATCGGGCATAGCGAGCGCATATTTTTGAATGCCAGGAAGGGTAGCAACATTTACTATCTGAGCAAGCGAAGTATCATGTAATACATCCTCTAACATTCTGCTATTAATATATATATGTGCGGGAACGCGCATATCAGAACGAAAGGTGCGGGGGATTTCATAGAGGGCTTTATGTATCTCAATTAATTCTTGCTTCGTAATCGGTCTCATCTGCATACAGCACCTAAATATCAAAAACTATACATGCACGCCAGAGACCATCTATCTGCTCGAGGACGAGCTCGTGATACGTCACTGCTTTAATTTCTACAACTTCAAAGCCATCGATTTTTACGCCAAAAATAGTTGCTTCGAGCTCAGTATCTGAAAATTCAGAAAAAAGTGCATCAAAATACGCTTCGTTATGCACATCTGATAGATACAAACATTCGGACAGAAAATCTATGAGCATGGTTTCTACGTCGAGGGAACGGACAACCACTTTGTGCTCAACAGTAAAATGAGCTATATGAGGCACATCATCCATATAAGTAATTTCTGGACTTTTTGGTTTAATACTGGCAAACATACCTTTGAGCGCATGGCGAAAGAGCTCTTCATACGAAATTCCATAAGCGCAGATCTTGAGGTCTGCAGTGTGTGGGACAACTTCAAATTCCTTTATCATGATTATGCTTTCTCGCCTATCAGTCGGATGAACTTTTCTTAGTCTAGTACCTGGCATATGATAATACTAGAAAATGAGAAAGCACCCTTAATCTGCATATAAATCGGCAAGCCGCCAGAGCGCTATACATTTGTCATTATGGGCACCATACTGAGGCGATACCTCAGTAGAATGTTCATTTATAAGTTCAAGCGGCTTAGGGAAATTGAAAGGTGGCAGAAATAAATTTACTAAGCGCCAGCCACCCATCGCAATTTCCCCATTAACATTTTTATTTCGAGTAAAGGTCGTAGTGAGCAGATAGGTGCTGCCACTTTTTTTGAAATTCTTTATCGTCTCCTTGATATCTTTTGATGGGAAATGTATAAACAGATCGCGGCAGATAATTACGTCTACCTTCGGCAGGAAACAGTTTCTCACATCACCATGAATAAACAGTTTATTTGAACTTCTATAGTGGCAATTGTTTTTTGCGATAAGGTCTTTTACTATGTCGTATCCAAAATACACACGATCAGAAAGGTCAACAAGGCGCATCCAGTTAAAATCACCACAGGGTGCATCAAGAATCTTTTTAATCCCGTATTTCGTAAAAACGGCCTCAAGGTACTTACGTAGTTCCTGAGTGACTTGTACGGTTGACCCACTACCTGATACGGTCGGATCATTCCAATGACCCCAATAATTTGTCGCATAAATCTTTGTAAAAATTTGCTCGTTCGCATTCAGCTGAGCTGTTAAAAGGAGCACTCCCATAAATGCTCCCTTTATAAATAAAAACTTCATTTCTTTCCCCCAATTACTTTTGGTTTTTGGACCCACCAAATGCGCTTATTTTTTTCAGTATGTATCGTGATATTATGCTTGCCAAAAAACTCATTTACAGCCTGTATGACTCCGGGAAATTTGTCATAATCATCTCCAGCAAGGATTCCGCCGGCACGAATTTTTGGAAACCAGCTTTCTAAATCAAGTTTGACTGCCTCGTAATAATGGCCTGCATCGATAAAAATAAAGTCGAGTGCGTTGTTTTTAAAAAATTGAGCAACCTCATGAGAAAGTTTTCTATAAAGAACGGCTCGATCTTTAAATTGTCCTAAAATAATTTTTACCTTATGGTAGAGAGCTTCTGAATAACTGTGGCTTGGCCAGTTCATCCATACGCCTAAATGTAAATGATTAAATGCATCCACGCAATATAATTTTGTGATATCTGTTGTAGCAAGAATGCGTTCTGCATGCCTGCCAAAAAAGGTTCCTAGTTCGCAGCCAACTTTAAGATTATATTTTTTAATCAGGTTTGGCATAACATCGTAATATGCTGCAGCAAGTGCTGGAGTGAATGCTTCATCGTCTTTGTTGAGGCGGTCGGTAATTGTTTGTGCTTCAATTGTGCTTATTTTTAAGATCGTGGCGAGACGATCGCTGCTCAAAGGGTGATTGAGAGCATTAAGACTGCTTCCAAACAGTTGAATACTGAGCACTACAATAAAAAATCTTGATATCATTATAATTCCTTCTTAATAGCCCCATGCATCAGACATAATCCAACTTGCTTCCCACCAATGCACAGCAATTGATTCGGGTTTAACAACCTCACTTTTTACTTTTTTCAACAATGCTTGGGTTACAATTTTTTCACCTGAATGAGGCCTTCCCATATAGTATACTGGTAGCGGGTATAGAAAGGATGAAGGAAATGCTATATCTCGGTGTGTCCGATTGGCGTAAAGATAAAACATCCTTGTTAGAAGCCCGGGACCTTTGTTGACAATGCTAAGTGCCGGATTTTCAAGAGGCTGAAGATGAGGCAAATCATCGATGCATGCTTTAATAATCGGGTGGCCCGGAATCGAGGCAATAATTGCATTGTTAAGCGTAAATTGTCCAAGGTCTAAGGGCGTAAGTCCACAATAGAAATCGTAATAATAACTTAAAATATCGAACAGTTCGGGGCGTAGACACTCATAATCCATATCGACATAGACTCCGCCTTCTTTATAAAGAATCTCAAATCTTAAAATGTCAGCCCGAGCTCCTATATTTTTTTCAGCATTGTACAGGTGCCTATTAATGAGGGGATATGATTCAACTTCCTTGTCGGTCCAGAGTTTATAGTTCCAGCCAGGAATGGATTGCCACGTTTTTTGCCAAGCCTTATATTTTTCTGGAAAAGGTTTTTTGCCTATCCAAATTTGATGAATTGTCTGAGGGAATCTACGATAGTTACTTGGCGTTATCCTATTTAACGCATTTTGTGAATATTGTTTTTTGAAAAAATTCCAAATCTCAGTTGGATTTTTGTGTTGAATATAGTTAAACCACCAGCGATTATAACCTCTTAATGCTTCAAAAAATTGTGAGTAATGTGGCTTCAAATAGGAGTTATCTTTGCCCATCGAGATGTCAAAGTCAATTGCGAACGGGCTCATATCGATGGCATGTATATGAGTCATGCAAAAAAAAAGTGAGCAGATTGTCGCAAATACCTTCATTGTTCCCTTCACGCTTCAACACATTATTATCTTTAGTAATAATGGATTCTACGCAAGATTGTCAACAGAAGCGCTAACCTCTGGAAAAGTGCTAATACTGTATTTTTTTTACAATTTCTGAGATTTCTTTACATATCCATCGGCGGTGGTCCAGCTCCCGTCAAACCAATGAATTGCGATAGATTCAGGTTTTGCCACTAACTTCTTTATTTTTTCAAAACGGTGAGGATCTTTTTCGCTTGCGCGGATTTGCTGCGCCTGCCGATAGCCAAGTGGATAAAAAAATGTCGGAGGGAAAATGACATCCCGATAGCCTTTATGAGCATGCATCAGTATCATTTTCGTAAAAAATCCAAGTCCTTTGCCGACTATTTGTTGTTCTAGATCTTCATGTTTTAATGAATCTATGCACGCTTTTAGCACAGGATGACCCGGTATTGATCCTATAAGTGCATTTTCTATGATGAAGGACCAGCAATCTAGTGGAGTAATTCCACAATAAAAGTCACATGTCTCATTAAGAAAAGACAATACTTCTGGTTGGAGCAGTTCGAAATCAGTGTCTACATAAAGGCCACCAAATCTGTAGAGAATTTCAATTCGCGCGATATCTGAACGTGCACCATAGTTATTTTCTTTATCGTAAATTGCCTTATTAGCGAGATTAAGTTTTTCTACATCTTTATCCGTCCAAAGCTTATAGGTCCATCCAGGAATCGACTGCCAGCTTTTTTGCCACTGTCTATATTTTTCGGGGAATGGTTTTGTGCCCAACCATATTTGATGAATAGTATGGGGAATTCTTGGGGTACCGAGTTTTTGCTGGTTGAAGATATATGAATTATATGTTTTTTTACAAAGAGTAAGCACTGTGTCAGGTGAATGCGGTCGAATAAAAGTAAAAGCGCCGTGATCTGGGTCGCTCAGTGCAGTAACAAAGTTGGTATAATAATCTCCCATATAGGGATCATTTTTTCCTAACGAGCTCTCAAAATCTACCCCCACTATTTCAATTTCTTTTGAGATTGAGGTGCTAAAAATGAGAAAACACAATAAAAAAAAGATTGGCATAATCGTTCCTTAGTATCATATTTTGTTGATTTATGATACAAAAAAACTGTTGATTACGCTATATTGCTATACCTTTTTTATACGTTGGGCATCAAACGAATTATAATAGTGTCTATATGGTCCATCCCACCAATTCCAGATAGTATACATCATATCATGAAGATTTGGATTGAAGAATAAGACAGCGGTTGATACACTCGAAATATTATGAAGAAAGACATGGCAACGTGATAATAATTGTACCTCGATGACTACTTCCTCCCCCATTTTTGCTTTGCTATAAGCTTGTGCGGTGTTATGAATTGAAATACCATTTCGCGAGCGGTACGCATTGTAGTAAATAATTGGATGTTTAAGTTCTCTTTTTGCTCTTTCCAAAATTGCTTGCTCATCAGTTGCGACTAAGAATTGACAGTTGCTGCAGCGCCTTGCGACCTCATTCGCCGCATCAAAAATGACTGATGGATTGATAGGCGGATTCTCTGATTTTTTATCTGTGCCTCTGATATGAATCCCAATTGTCGTTTTTTTTGCCATGTATTTTTGATAAAAATCATCTATTTTTTGAGTTAACGAGGACTTTATCTTGATATATTTCTTCAAGATTTCGTTCATCGTCCGTCGGTAAGGGTGAAAGGTTTCTGGATGTCTGTCGACCAGAAAATCAACTGTGCTGCCATCAGGTGCATAGACAAGTTCAAAAAGCTCCCTTACAGGATCACCCGTTTGGTAGCTGGCAGAGGAGGTTGGCTCAAAATAATATTCCCACACATTATAACTGCCATTATAGCCATTACTTTCATAATAGTAGCACCCGCTGTCCCAATACATAACAGGTTTTATATTATTTTTATCGCACCATGCTATATTATTGAGCGCCATTAGAAATGCTGAAAATAAACCTGCACCTTTACCAATGACTAATGTATCGGTTCCTAGTGCAAAAGGCATCGAGCTAAACAATAGTCCCAAAAGCACGAACCTCATGCTTGTTTTCATGATTCCCCCTCGAGTGCTGCTCATAATTAATTATAGAAAAGTATTTCTTTAGATAGCAATATTTTAATTTAAAGACTGAAATAAAAAATTGCGATCAAAAAGGTGGGAAACTTATGTTTGTAAGAATATCGATGAAATGTAAGTTTTAAGCGCCTATGAATTTTCTATATGAGGATCGTATAAAAAGAGCATTTCCCTGGAACTGTTGCCCAGGGGCAATTTTGTTGCCTAATGCAGCCTGTGATTGATCAAAATCGCCGCCATAGACTTCAAATCCTTGAGCTTCCAGCCACTGCTTTACTTCAGTGTAGAGCGCTTGATTTGCATAAGCTTTTACAAATGATACCTCAATATAAATCAACTTTACTGTGTTTAAAATTGAATTAGCATGTTTGAGGGCGGTTAACTCATGGCCTTGCATGTCGAGCCACATGAAATCAATTCTTTTAATATTGTTCTCTTGTGCCCAAGCATCAATGGTCGTTGTTGGCACTGTTATTTTGCGCGGAAAACTTACTTGTTTTACGTAGGTCAAATGGTCTTTTGGCTCTAAAAGAGAGCCCGAATAAAAGGGAACCCCAGGATTTTCATTTAATTCAGAGATATGAAAAGTTGCTGTACCTTTGCGATCAGATAGTGCTAAACGAAATATGTGAGCGTTCGAAAGACCAGCCACATTTTTTTGCAGTGTTGTAAAAAGTTCAAGAACGGGCTCAAATGCATAAAGAATTCCTTTTGGCCACGATTGTGCCATTGTTGCAGATTCATAACCATCAGCGGCACCTGCTTCAAGAATGTGACTGTTGACGGGCAACAACTTTTTAGCAAGCTTCAAAATATCATCAGCATGAGGGCTGAGCCGAACGAAACAATGTGTCGAAAAGATTGTAAGAAAAGATAGAGTGACAATGCCCAATAGTCGTCGATTCATAATTTCCCCCTTTTTAATCAGTGTAATGGGGTACTTGCTCTCAAAACAAGAATTTTTACGAGCGCTGAGGCTTTCCGGTTGTAGTAAGTCTCACATAAAGCAGTTTTACTAACTCAGTACTGCAGAAATAGCTGATAACAATAACTGCTATCGTGAGTAAATTGGGGAGTGTCAATGGTTGAAAATGAAAGAATTCTCGTCCCCAGTGCGTCCAGGGAAGAAGAAGAGTAATAGCGGCAGAAACGAAGGAGAGAATCAGAAGAATGAGCGAAGGTCGGCGTCCTTTGAAGAAGATCTTTTTTGTCCGTATTGAATAGATGAGAGCAAGTTCGGTAAATATGCTTTCCACAAACCAGTTGGTTTGCAATCCTTGGGGTCCTAAAGGGAGGAACAGTGCAAAGAATATGAAGTCAAAGACAGAGCTTACAAGGCCAAGAATAAGCGCAATAAAGGCTATTTCACGTAAATTATAGTGCTGCGGTTTTTTAAGATCATCAGCATCTACTGTATCCGTAGCAATTGAAACCATGGGAAAATCAGAGAGCAGGTTAAGGAGAAGGATTTGTAAGGGAAGCAAAGGGAGAAAGTCGATAAACAATGATGCTATAGCTACTGAGTAAAAGTTCCCCGAATTTGATGAGAGGCTTGCCACGATGTATTTGATCGTATTTGAAAATACATTGCGCCCAATAGCGATACCTTCAACAATAACGAGTAAGCTCTTTTTAAGAAGGATAACATCTGCCGCATCTTTTGCAATATCAGTTGCGCCCTGGACTGCGAGAGCAACGTGCGCGGTTTTAAGAGCGGGAGCATCATTCATGCCGTCGCCTAAAAATCCGACAACATTGTTTGGTTTTAAAAGATTCACGATCTCATATTTTTGTTCAGGTAAAATCCGAGCAAAGACATTATAAGCATGTACAGCGGTCTCTTTTTCTTCTGGTGAAAGTGCTTCAAATTCAGTACCTGAAAGAGCGCATTCTGTACTTTTAACGAGCCCAATTTGAAGAGCAACACTGCAGGCAACCTCTTTGCTATCTCCCGTGATCATCTTAATCTGTAAACCAAGCTTATGTGCTTTTGTCACAGCAACCGAGGTTGTTGACTTAATCGGATCCTGAAACGAAACGAGTCCTGCGAACGTAAACCCGCTCATCTGTGAGTCGACATTCTCAGGCGAACTAATCTGCTTATAAGCAATTGCAAGGACACGGTTTCCCTGCTGTGCCTCATCTACCGTCCATGTTTGCAATTCTTCCTTATTGGGAGGTGTAGAAACCAGTCTAATAATGTCTTCATATGAACCTCGGGTTATAAGGAGTATGGCGGAATCTTTTTTTGCCACAACGAGATTGCGTCTTCGCACAGGATCAAAAGGAATTTCCAGTACTCTTTCATATTCTTTTTCAGTTTCTTTTGCGTGATCTGAGCTGGCTGCCCATGACGCCGTATCAAATGCATCGTGACTGTCTTTTTTTGAAGCAAGTAAAAGGAAGACAGGTAGTTGATGATCTTTTTCAAGAAAATGAGCAACGGAGAGTTTGTTTTCCGTGAGTGTGCCAGTTTTATCCGTGCAGAGGATAGTGATTGCACCGAGATCTTCAATGGCGGAAAGGCGTTTTACAACGACGTTATGTCTGGCAAGCTGCAATGCTCCTTTTGAAAGAGCAAACGTAGTAACGGTAGGGAGTGCTTCTGGGGTAAGTCCCAGCGTTAGTGCCAAGCAAAAAAGCAGCAGTTCTATAATATCCGTTTGAAATCCTTTTATAATGAGGTGAAAGACAAAGAGAGCAGAAAGAGTGATCACAATCACTGCTAAAATAAAGGTACTGAGTTTGAACAATCTTTGCTCAAAGCTACTATGACGTACCGTTTGCAAGGTGAGCTCGCTTATAGCGCCGAAGAGCGTTGCCCCACCTGTAGCGATAATGAGCGCGTGTGCTGATCCGGAAGTCACGGTCGTCCCCAGAAAACCGAGATTATCCGCATCATAGATACTGGTTGGTTCTTTCGCACTCGCAGTACTTATTTTTTTTGCAGGACTATATTCACCCGTGAGTGATGACTCATCAACGCTTACCGAGCCATTAATAAATCTTACATCGGCAGGGATCATCGACCCCGGCTGGAGAATAATGATATCTCCGGGGACCAACTCTTCGCTATCAATCTGGAGCAGTTTGCCATCTCGCAGCACAGTCGTTGTCATAGTAAGGTGTGCTTTAAGAAGTTTCAGTGCCTGCTCCGCACGATATTCTTGAAAAAAGCTTAACAGGCCATTGATAAAGAGAATGATAAAAATGATGATTGCATTGATCTTACTTTCAAGGAAAAATGCGAGCAGACCAGCGCCGCCCAGCAGGTACATGAAAGGTGAATTAAATTGTCGCAGTAATAGAGTAAGCCATGACCCGCCTGTTTCTTTAATTGCATTCGGCCCAAAGCGTTTTCTTTTCTCAAGGACTTGAACGGCAGTAAGCCCTTTCGAAAAAGAGGTATCAAACTCTTTTTCAAGAAGTTCGTCGGTCAGGAGAGCAAAGCGAGCATACGTAAACATGAGGAAAATTCTTATGAAGGTCTTTTTGGCTTAGTATAAAGTAAAAAACTCAAATTTTATATAAGCCTTGCTTCGTAAAGTTCCTTCAGTTTATGTTGTTACTACATAGGGGTAACACACAAACTATATGGAGGAACACATGAAAAAACTGATATTTCTCGCGCTTCTTTTGCTGTCTACAAATATCCAAGGATATGGTTATGCAGATAATCTGAGCCAAACTGACATGGCTAATATTACGGCTGCGGCAGACTATAGTAAAGATGCTGTCACAAAAGCACTGGGGGTGTTCCAGCTCAGAGAAGATGAAAGTACCCAGCAAGCAGCACAAGACTATTATCCGTGGATACTTCAGGAGATAGCGTCAAATAACTATAAAACGGGAGTGATGGTAGGAGTGCTCTATGGCGGCCTTGCTCTAGATATTTTATATAATACCAACGTGAGCCCATTGGTATGCGCAGATGAATATAAAGGAGCGCATTTAAACTTGCCACAAGCATTTGCCAATATTATGTATTACTTGACCAAAAGGCGTCTTTCACAATATGGCAATCGTTTTTCACTCATTCGGGGAACTCCTGTAAAAGTTTCTCATAACTACAAAAATGGCTCTTTCGACTTTGCCTTCTTTGATGCTGGTACGGCATACGCAGATGTAAGATCAAACTTGATAGCTTGGTTTGATAAGGTAAGAACAGGAGGCCTCTTGGCGGGCTGTGGTTATTCTGCCTCAACATCTCAAGTGATGCAAGCAGTCAATGATTTCTTCTCTGCACATGGATACACGGTAAACACGGCAGGTACTAGCAAAACAGTTTGGTATGTTATCAAATAACAAAAAAATTAATTATTAAGTACGGCGCGAGTTATCGAGCTCGCGCCCTATCATTTTTTCAGTTGGCTTTGTACCCATGCCTTAAATGGACCGTGAGCGTCAGCAGTAATTTTGATGATACAGGGTAATTTATAGGGATGCAGAGCTGAGACTTCTTTGACTATTTGGTCAAAAAGAGCATCAGAGGTTTTAGCAATAATGATTACTTCCTGAGCTTTTTCTCGTTTGCCTTCCCAGATATAGATACTTGTGCTGCGATGTAGGTTAGCGCAGGCAATTAATTTCTTTTCTAACAGATCTTCTGCTATTTTCTCCGCCACTTGATCTGAGGGTGTTGTTATATAAACCAAGGTCATCTGCATATTCGATCTCCTTACACTCCAAAGCATAACTGTGCTATCTAAGAAAGCAAACAGGTCGCTCCTCATCGCCAGTAAGGAGGAACAGGGGCGGGAGGCGATGAGGAGTCAACATTTTAGTGTCGCGTTAAAATCCTTACTGCATCTTCATAGTAGCGCTGCATGTCATGTACAACAGTGCACTGATGCAGACGATGTTCAGTTTTCTGTTTCACGATGAGTGCTTTTGCTGCGGTAAGAACCGTAGTATTTTCTCGCGATTGTGGATCACACTGTTCTAAAAGTGTCATAAGCGCAACAAAGTCTTTATTGGTTTTGTTAGCCCAAATGATTGATTGATCAATTGAATGATTATGGACATAGTCATAGCCAGTCATCTCTTTGAGTATGCCCTTTGCATATTTAAATAGTGAACGCTCTTTAGGCTCATGCCATCCTGCCTGTTGATCATGAAAGTAGATTTCTTGGAGGCCAGAAATACCGAGCTTGAGTGCATCTGCGAGATACCGTAAATAGTGCTCTTTACACAAAATCTTTTTAAGAAAGCGGGCAAGTTCATGAAGTCTGTGTGGCTCGCTATTATTGATTGAACTGGGATCGTACATAAGTAAAAAACCTTCTGGGCTGAAATAATGCCTATTTGAGGAGGCAATAAAATCCTTAAAGAGGCGTCCCTTCTTTCCTAAAAGATGCATGCGATTCAACAGAAAAAGTGCTTTCATCCGGTCACAGCTTGTTGACTGCGGACAGAAAAAAATAAAGAGGGTCTTAATAATCCTATCAAGAGCCAGATGATGCGCAACCATAAGAACGGGATGAGCATGTATATAGTTTTCCACGGTATCATCGCAGGCAGCTTCTTCCCTAAGAATTATATGGGTATTGATCCAGGCATCAAGAAGGCTCTTTTTAAAAAAGGGCAGTGAAAAACCTTGCTTGTGTTCACGTGGAAAAAATGCAGCAATAGTGGCCTTTATCGTAGCGGGATCAGCATTGAAAAGAATCTTTTTAAGGGGATCGATAATCTTATGCAAAAATCCTTGCTTGCCATTGCTCTGTTGTGAGCGTGCGGATACAGTTCCGCACGTTTCTGCCTGCTCCACCAGCTCAAAAGCCATTTCAAAATCTCCATGCACTATGTGCTGAGAAATTGTGTTGATAAGTGAACAGAGTTCTGGTCTCCGGTTTTTCATGCCTTGAGAAGAGAGCAGTTCACTAATGAATTGAACAGGCTCCCCATTTAATAGTTCTGATAAGCAGAGGCGGTCTTGTGCGGCAACCGTGAACAGAGTGCACAAGACAATTGCCATAGTGAGCAGCTTCATGAATACTCCTCTTGATTACGCATTGTTAAATAGAATGGAATAACTCTGAACCCCTTTAAAATTGCTGAGCCAACCGAGAACCGTATTTTTAAGAAATTGCAGTCGTTGAATTCGGTCTTGTGCTTGTTCAACAATTTTTTTGTCATAAAAAAAGAGCGCTGATAGGCACCAGGTTTCGAGAAACCGCGCAATAGTTTGATATCTTTGAAGGTACGAAAGTTCCTTTTCTGCCTCCTGGACAAATTGGATGACTTGCCCAGCTGGTTGATTCGAGCTAGATGAGCTCTCAAGTGAACTCGCTATGGATTCCACAAGTTCATCTTGTTTAATGCGATACAGTTCTTCAAGCGAGCACTGCTTTTTCCACAAAGACCAACAGGTCGGTTTATTCAGGTATGAGGCGAGACGCCATAAATAATAGTGTAATGCAGCGTACCCAGCTGCGAGACAGCCAGCGCCTACTAAGAGTTTGTGATTTTTGATCCATGCCCAGATACCCCTTTGCTCTGGAAGTCGTGCAGGCTCTGGTGCCGAAATTATAGGCGTGCTTACCTGAACGGTGTTTTCAGCTACTTGATCATGTACATTAAGATTTATAAAAACCGGACGATCAGCTGCGCCTGGGATCGCTTGCAGTGCTGTAGCAAGTGTGCTTACCGTTTGAGCTGCGCTTACTGGGCTTGTCGTATAGGTTGCTTGAGGATGAGTTTGAATAAATTCAATATATTGATCAATAGTAGCAGAATTCTTTCCCGGTGATTCTGGCAATTCGTCTTTGATGAGTTGTCTCAATACTTCTGGATTGGCTTTAAGCACATTAAAACATCGGGTCCTAAACTGTTCAAGGCCTTCCTGTGGGTTGCCCAGGAGCTGACTCATAAGTCCTGTTGCTGCAGATTTTGATGCATGTGCTACTACGCCGCCAAAAGCATGGACGGTATTGATGACAAAGCATGTGCTTACGATGAGCGCTGTTCTTAAAGCTGATACTATCATAGTTGCAAGCCTTTATTTTTTTTATCGTTTTACTTTTTCTGCACTATAATCAAAAAATCTTAAACTTCTTTCTTTTTTACGCCATATATACTCCTTTATTTCATTTCGTTATACCCTTCTAGACGATATATTTACACTCTCTTGCGAGCTATTTACAAAACATAAACTTGGGTATATAGTACTATAGTCGTTACGCTTATGCAACATATTTTTTAATTATAAATTGAAATGATTTCATATAGAATATATCAAGATTGTCATGAAAAAGTGAGGTCAACATGAAGATGCATCAGGTGAGCACGGGTATAAAAGTACTGCTCCTGTTTTACACGCTAGAAATACAAGCCAGTTTGGAGCTATCAATTATAACAAGTGACCCCGAGCAGGTTCTGAATCTTATTCGTTCTGAGTCTTTGACCGAGAATGAGAAAAAACAGTACGTTGGTATAGCGACGACCTTACTCTATGAACGCCTTTCTTATCTTGATTCTTTTCATGACATGTCCGATTTGTGGTGCTTAGCAAAAGCGGGATTGTATTCTGCGTTGAGCGTGTTCTGTTATCATGCGGGAAATTTTTTATATGATTTAAGACGCATAAGTTATCTTTTTAAGGCCTGTGCTGGTATAGCTGCATATCATAGTGTGAGAAATTTATTTCATGGGTGTATGAAAGAAGAAAGATCCGAAAAATTAATCCGTGCTTTTGCGGTCAAAGAAATTCTTGATCAGGCACGAGTAAAAGAAAACGAACGTGCGCTGGGAGCTGAGAAGTAAAAAGAATAAAGGGCTCCCCGCACCTCGTTCATGTAAAAGGTACTGTCTCAGATGGAGGTATAAGCAGTTGGGGCAACGAATCCTTCGTTGCCTCGAGCTTCTTTCAAAGTGGTGGTAACATGTTATACTCATACTAAACACCTAACATTTTGTACTATGGCACTTTTAGTAAAAGACATCCTTCCACACTTATTTGAGCGCAAAATAGACTGGCGTATGGCTCTTTTGCAGCATTGGAATACTGTCGTAGGCACTCTTAAGACGCGCATTAGACTTGAGAAAATCTATGATGATACCTTAGTAATCGGTGTCTATGAATCGCACTGGATGCAAGAGCTCCATCTTCTTTCTTCAGTTCTCATTGAGTCAATTAATACCTTTTTGGGAGAAGAGCGAGTACATCATCTGCGCTTCATGTTGGTCGAAGAAAAGAGACTAGTAAAGAAAGAAAAGCGCACGAAGCAGCATGAAAAACTTCCTGAGCCAAAATTAAATAGGTTTCAAAACAAGGCGCTTGAAGAGATCGCTGATGAACAGCTTAAAGCGGCACTTGCCAAATTTTGGGCACGATGCATGATTCAAAAGTGAGCACTGATGGAAAAAAATAAAGTAATCTGTGTTGTTGCAGGAAGATCGGGAGGTCATATAATTCCCGGAATCATCTATGTAAAAAATTTCACTCAGACACATCCTAATTATTCTGTTCTTTTATTCTCAACCGATACTCAGCTTGATCGTTCAATAATAGCACTGTATCCCTATGTTTTTTCTTATGTTCCTCTCACGTTACGTGGAGTGCCAGGAAAAAAGGTGTGGCTGTACCCACTTTTTTTCTGGGAGTTTGTAAAGGCCTTTTTTAAAAGTATGGGCTACCTTCGAGCTCAACGGCCTGAACGGGTGGTGAGCATGGGTGGCTATATTTCACTGCCAGTGTCACTAGCAGCGTGGATGTTACGTATCCCTGTAGAACTTTTTGAGCTTAATGCTGTTCCAGGAAAAGCTATACGATGGCTCGCTCCTTTGGCTGGTAAAATATATATCTGCTTTGATGAAGCAAAAGGGTATTTTAAGCGCGAAAAAAATATGCTTACTGACTATCCCTTACGTTTTACTGCAGAAGATAGGGTGACTCAGGCATCAGGTCGTATTCATCTTGGATTAGATCAGTCAAAGAAAACGGTTCTTATTCTGGGAGGTTCTCAAGGCTCAAAATCTATTAACGATCTCATGATAGCTGTATTTAAAGATCGACCTGACATAGCGTCGAACATTCAGGTAATTCATCAAGCCGGAGCATCTCAGGAAAAGCCTCTTGAGCACTTTTATGAAAAGCACAACATTCGTGCATTAGTGTTTGATTACATGCATGATCTTCACTATTGCTATGCAGCTGCAGATCTTGTTATAGCTCGTGCGGGAGCGGGGACCCTCTTTGAGCTTCTCTTTTTTTCCAAAAGAGCGATTCTCATCCCCTTGGAAATTGCAATGACCGATCATCAGCTTGATAATGCCAAAGCTCTAGTGAGACAAAGGCCAGACCTTTTTAGTCTCATTCGACAAGGTGAGATTGCTTCTCACAAGAGATTTTATGAAATGCTCCAATCTTAATGCGATACAGCCTGAAACAAATTCGCTTTAAAAAAGCAACAATATCGACTTTGTTTTAAGTTTCATTGTATCATATAGTTAATGTAAACTAGTTTTTATTAGAACTCTCACGGAGGTTTTTATGAAATCAATTTCAGTGGTTGCCTTGGCATCCGCGCTTTTCTTAGGAATGTCTTGTCAGGCGTTCCGCTTAGTTAATCGTATGGATTATCCTCTCGTTATTTATTATCAAAAATATGCAAATGAGGTTCTATTGACAGGTGCTGTTGGTGAAGTGCCGAGAACTGGCATGACGGGTGTTAAAGAGGCACCGAGTAGCAATCCAGAGCGTCAGTACACACTTACTGGCAAGGAGACGAAAGATCTAGGAAAACTCCAGGATGGTGACGGGGTTTATCTCATAGGGCTTAGAACCGCCGATGGTAAATTTTTGTATTCTAAAGTAGGTGTTTGGTTGAGTGATATATGGCAGATCTATGCTGGTCAACCAGAAGGATACAAGAATCCAATTGTTAGTGCAGACCGCTATTAATATACCAGCTCAGCAATAATATATCTTTTTTGACTGGCCGTTGATAACTCAATGGCCAGTTTCAGATGAACATTTCCACGAATGATAATTGGGGAGAAAATCTTCGATATTTTGATGTGTTCACTAAATTTTTGTAAGCCTAAAAATTTAAGGCTTCAGCTTAATGAGGATACAGAACAAATGGTGTGCTCTTTGCGAGGGACGTTTCATTTATCAACAAATATAAAGGAGGAGGTTTTTATGAAATCAATTTCGGCGGTTGTATTGGCATCCGCACTTTTCTTAGGAATGTCATGTCTAGCAAATGTTCAATTAATTAACGAAAAGCGAGCTCCAGTTACTTTCACTCTTGTGAAAGTAGGAACCGAAGTCCCTTTGGCGCCTTCTGATCTTACACCTTCTATACTTGGCAAACCTGGCGTAAAATTTCAGGTAACACCCGGCCTTCCTGCGCGTACATACAACCTTAAAGATAAAGAGATTAAAAATTTAGCTAGTCTTGAAGATGGTAACGGCTATTATTTTGTTCAAATAAAAAGTCAAAAGAGTGAACTTGCGTCTAAAACAAAAGTACCTTTGACTGGTACGAGCAAGATATTTGCAAAGAAAGATCGTCGCACTGGCAAGTTTACACTTGTAGCACAATAACAAAACAACTGACGTCTTAGCTGTAATCGGCATCCATAAGTTAATGAGGCTTGTTTTTTTCAGGCCATATCAATTTTGCCATATTTCAATGCTCGACAAAAATTCTAAGCCCATTTAGATTTTCAGCTTGAAAAGTTGGTGAATCAAATATCCTTTCAACTATTGATTTTTAATGTTAATTTTTTTGTAAAATAGAAACTGATAGAATGATCTAAATCTTAATAATGAGTCAAAGGAGAGTTATGAATAAAATATCAATATCCGCCTTGTTAGGTGCGGTTCTATTTGCGATGGCAGGATGCCAAGCAGTTCGTTTGGTCAATACGTTGGATTATCCAGTTACTATTACTTACCAGAAAACTGCTAGTTTGCAACACGAACCTGAATTCGAATCACAACGTAGCTACCAACTTGCAGGAAAAGAAACAAAGAACCTGACGCTTGAAGATGGTCCTGGGTTATACACGTTATCCGTCAATGCTGAGGGTAATACCAAATCATATACAAATGTTCCTCTTCTCGAAATAACCCAACTAAAAGCCACCCAACCAGAAGGAAGTCTTGAGCCTAAGCTCGTGGCTAGCGTGGGACCGACTATGCGTACAACCGTTTCTACGCAACTACCTCAATAAAAGAATAATTATTTGATTTGATGAACATTTTTACCTAAGCAACAAAAAGGAGTTCTATGAATAAAATATCAATAGGAGTTTTAGTAAGCGGAATCTTATTTGCGATGGGCGGGTGTCAAGCATTTCGTTTATTAAATACATTAGATTACCCGGTTACTATCTCATATCAGAAATCAGCAAATTCTCAGAATGTTCCTGAGCAAAAACCACAACGTAGTTATACACTTGCTGCGAAAGAAAAAAGGGATTTAACAGTATTTGATGATGGGCCTGGATATTATATTATCTCTCTCAGTATTCCAGGCGGCAGAGTTATAACAACCCAGCAAAATGTTACTTTGGCTGCTAATGCACAACTCACAGCACTTCAGCAACCAAAAAAATGAGCCAAGGCTCACAGCAAAGTTTCTCGTCATACCATGGGGTGTGCGCGTTGCTACGGCAGTAGCTGCCGCCCAACAAGGTTCTGCGGCTGCACAACAAGGCTCAACTTTACCAATAGCCTAAATTAACCTGTAACTTAATTGGCCTCGTATGTTCGTAAATACGAGGCCTGAGGATTACAAGAAGAAAAATCAAAGTGGCAAAGGAAATTGGATTAGGCATCAAATGAAAGGATGCTTTTCATTTTATCCTCGAGTTTGACGCGGGAAAGTACAGCTCAATAATTAAAGGAGTATATTATGAACAACATATCGATATCGGTATTAGTAAGTGCAGTTTTATTTGCGATGGCAGGATGCCAAGCATTTAGTTTGGTGAACTCGACCAATATTCCCGTTAAATTCTCATACATGAAAGCCACGAGAATGCTTCTTGTTGGGGAAGGGGGACCAATGCGCACCTATCCGGTTGGCCCACATGACGTAAGGAACGTAGGTCGACTTCAAGATGGTCCCGGGTTGTATGTATTACGTCTCGAGCGTAACTTTACGGTAGCCGATGTGATTACTGCCGATATAAATGATCAAACAGAACTTGAAGCCATTCAACCAATCCCTCAAATTCCTACTGCTATGAAGCTCAGGGTAATTGAGCATATCCCATTAGCAAGTTCCTCTATTTTTATGGCGCCACATTCTAGAAAGGAGAACTGTGAATAAAATATTGATATCCGTCCTAATAAGTGCAGTTTTATTTGTGATAGGTGGATGCCAAGCATTTAGCTTGGCGAACTCAACAAATAGTCTCCTTAAATTCTCATCGCAACCTCTGCTGCGGAGACCCCTTGCTTGAGCGATGGGGAGGAAGCACCTTTTTTTAATTTAACAAACATATCAAATAATGATATAGTTTGCGTATTATGGAAAGAACAATAATAGTAGAACTAAATGTTACTAGTGAACAGCCAGCTGCATTGAGCGAGACACTCAGAGAGCATACTGAGTGCTTTAATTTCAATGCAAAGGTTGGTTTTGAATCAAAATGCAGCAACAGTGTTGAACTACATAAAAAAACATATCGTCGATTGCGTAGTCTCTATAATTTACCTTCTCAGCTTCAGATTGCAGCTCGAGAAAGCTGCCGAAGCAGTTAAAAGCGCGCTCACCTGGGAAATGAAACAGGCTTTATATATAGAACGGGCAAAAAAGAATGGAAAGCCTCTACCAAAACCTATTACTGCGCCATATTCTAAGTGTGCTCTCATTCGTTATGATCAACGGTCATATTGGGTTAATTGGGACTCAATGACCGCCAGTCTCTTAACAGTAAATGGGCGCATTAAGGTTCCCTTTACAGCCAATAAGCATGCTGCTCAATATATTTGTTATGAAACTAGGTCTGCTGATCTTTGCTTTCGCAATGGTCACTTCTATTTACATATTGTTGTATCTATACCAGCTCCTGTTGTTGAACCAACTCAGGAGGTAATCGGTGTTGATCTTGGCATTACGCGTCCAGCGGTTACATCAAATTATTTTTTCTTAGGTGAACGTAAAACGAAAGAAGGTGAACAACGTATATTTAGACTTCGTCGCAAACTACAAGCCAAAGGCACCCTCTCTGCCAAAAGACATCTTAATAAGTTGAGGGGGAAACTGTTTCGGAAAAGAGAGAATGACGACCATGTTCTTAGCAAAAGATTGAGTCAAAGTGCCTCCGCAGGAGGTACAATCGTCTTTGAAGATATTGCTGGTATTCGTGGAAATGCGAGCCGTAAAAAAGGTAAGGGTAAGCGCCAGTTGCACTCTTGGAGCTATAACCAACTTTACAGATTTACTGAATACAAGGCGGAAGCTCGTGGTATCAAAGTTGTAAAGGTTGACCCGCGACATACGAGCCAGAGGTGTTCTCGATGCGGACATACAGAACGAGCTAATCGAAAATCTCAAAGTCTATTTCTTTGCAAGAAATGTGGGTACTGTCTCAATGCTGACTTGAATGCATCAAAAAATATTCGAGACAGGTATATATCGTCTCTCGCCGACCTTGGTATATCCTCGGTCGGTGGCCCGCAGATCACACGGGCTATTGTCTCAACATGAGTTAGAGACAAGCCCCTTGAATTTATTCATGGGGTATGTGACACGTGAAATCTGTAAGAACCCCTCTTATAGGCCCGAAAGGCTTCGTACCTACCTATAAAGGACCATACCTATGCTGTTGAACCATATGAAACAAGGAATTTTCCGCTTCCGGAGGGTCCAGGGTTCTATTTATTGCGTCTCGAACTTACGTTTGGCTTATTCGGCCAGATTCTTGAAGATATAGATGATCGAACAAGACTTGAAGCTTTTCAACCACTCCCTGGATATCCCACTGAGCTCAAAGTAATTTAGCCAATGGAATTAGCAAGTTCCTCTATTTTTGTTGCAGATCAATTACTTGCTTTTTTTTGCTAAGCGTTTTGCCTTTGCAAATAAAAAGGCATGTTAAACTAGGATAGATGCACAAGCAAATGTACATTAAATAGTTGGATGAAGTTAGGGCATTTATTTTAGTAATTATCGAGCGACTTCTAATGATTTTTTCAAATTGCGCTGATTTACCTGTTTCGTAATATGACTGTAGGCGTTTAATTGAGGTAACGGCGCAGCATCGTTTTTTTGAGTAAGAATCGATTTTTACTTATAGTATGAATCAGGATTGAGGTATTAGGAGGCTAATACCATTAGGATCATCAGGACTGCAGAGCATACCTGTCATTGCATGAACGTTGATTTCCATGAGACTTGGATCAAATGTAAAATGTTTTATCTCGTTAGTAATTTTGCGATTAAATTCCTTCCAAATTGGAAGAGCAGTTTGGGCAGCGAAGACATCATCCCCTAACGCTTTATTGTCATCAAATCCAACATATACTCCAGTACAGTAGCGAGGAGTTGCCCCGACAAACCAACAGGTACGTGCATCATTTGTGGTTCCTGTTTTGCCAAGCGCATCAAAATCAAACCATCGTTCAGGACTACGTTTTTTTGCCTCTTCGATTTTTAGCATGAGAATTCTCCCCACTTGGCTGCTGATACGTGGGTTGAGCACCTGTTTCTTTTCAGGCTTGGCTTTCCATAATTTTGTTCCCCACTCATCTTTAATCCATAGCACAGAATGAGGTTCAACCAGAGTACCTTGTTGTGCAAACATGTTCATGAAACAGGCCGCCTCACTGACGGTAACGTCAAGACATCCTAAAGCAAGAGAAGGATAAGGGTTGGTAGCCTCAAGACCACATTCACGTGCAAGGTTTACGAGAGATTGGGGATTTGATGATAACAGTGTTTTAATCGCTATAATATTATTTGATGTTGAAAGAGCATGGCCGAGGGTCATTTGGCCGTCGAATCTATCAGTTGCATTTTTGGGACTCCATTCTTGATTGTAACAAGTGAGAGTAATAGGCTCATCTATTTCTGTTTCTGAAAAAGATCTACCAAGCGAAAGAGCATGAGCAAAGACTAGTGGTTTAAATGCCGATCCCATTTGTCTACGTGCTTTAAGAGCTCGATTGAATTGCGACACCTGGAAGCTGCAGCCTCCGATGAGTGCCTTTATCGCGCCTGTGGTTCCTTCAATGCAAAGCAGAGCTCCTTCAAGTTGTGGCGAGAATTTTTTATGGAGTTTTTCAAACTGCTTGGCAAATACTGTCTCGGCAGCTTCTTGCATTTTCTTATTAAGAGTGGTTTGGATGATAAGGCCACCTGTATAGAGTTTTTGTTTGCCTACGGTCTCTTCTAAAAATATACGAATCGATTCCTTAAGGTGTGGTGCAAGAGATTTTGAATCTCTTTTTAAAACGGTGATAGGTTTTTCGCGAGCGGCTTCATAATCCGGCTTAGTGATGAAGCCGAGCGTATGCATATTTTTTAAAATAAGGTTGCGCCGTTTTTTTGTAGAGGTGGGGTTATAAAGAGGGCAATATTCTTGTGGGCAGCGCACAATTGAAGCAAGAACTGCAGCCTCATCGATTGAAACCTCTTGGATATGTTTTGACCAGAAGCGCTGACTTGCTGCTTCTACGCCATAGATGCCAGATCCAAGATAGATATGATTAAGATAGGTTTCAAGAATCTGTTCTTTAGTAAATTGATGCTCTACCACAAGTGAAATGATCTGTTCTTTTACTTTCCGCTTAAAACTTTTCTCCGTTTCAAAAAAAAGCAGCCGAACAAGCTGTTGAGTAATCGTACTCGCTCCTTGTGCTTTGCGTAGCTGAGTTGTATTTACAAGGATTGAGCGCGCGATACCTTTGAGCGAAAGACCGGAGTGTCGGAAAAATGACCAGTCTTCTGCGGCGATAAAGGCTTTGATGACGTGCTGAGGGATCTCACTTAATTTAATGACATCTCGCTTATCAAGCTGAAACCGGCCCCACTCATTTCCTTCATCATCTAAGAGAATTGATGGCTTGCCGGGATTATAATGTTCAAGAACCGAAAAATCTACCCACGGCTGCTCGGTCACATAAAAGAGTACTCCTAAGCAGGTGCAAAAGAAGAGGATAATAACACAGAGGAGTCCAAAAAAAATACGTTTTATCATAACACGGCTTATAAAAAGGAGCGATTTCTAGTACGCTGTCAATATAAGGATATCATGCATTTGGCTCCTCTCAAAGGGGCAGCGGGAGGCAGAATGATAAAGACCTGGCAAACGGTTTTCTTGTCAGCACTATGCTTTATAATTGATATGACTATTTTCTCTTACACGGGAAGACCGCGGGTATTTTTCGCATCCTCTTTATTTTATGCTCTGTGTCCTCAGGGCTCTTTTACTCAGATAATAATAGCCGGATGCTATGTGTTGCTTGAGTCCTTTGCACTATCACACGTCATGGGAGCTGATCTTGTAGTGATGGTTCCATTGGGCCTTTTTCTTTCGAAAGTTGCTCAGCTAGCAGATATGAACATGGTGACACAGATGTTTGCTGTTGCTCTGTGCGGAATAATTCACTATTTAGTCATGGATTATTGGTGGCTCGGCCTTGGTATCAGCGTACCGCTCCTCTTTACTTATTTAATAAATGCGATAATTGTGGTATACTTAGTACAAGGTAGTCGAGGCAATCGCTCAGTAATATGAGAGGAAAGTCCGGACTCCAAACGAACAAGGCACCTTAGGAAAACTAAGGAAGGCGTAAGCCTCTGGAAAGTGCCACAGAAAATAACCGCCCGAGGAAGCAATTCCTCTGGTAAGGGTGAAAACGGGTGGTAAGAGCACCCGGTTCATGCTCGTAAGAGTATGAAGGGGCAAACCCTGCCTGGAGCAAGACAAAGTAGGCATGGACGGCGTTCGTTACGGTTTGAACATGCGGGTATGTCGCCTAGATAGATGGTTGCCAACCTTTATAGGTACAGAATCCGGCTTAACGGCTACCTTATCATTCAATAAAAGGCTTAGTATGTCCTCTCTTAGGCACTTTATACGTTCAACGTCTGTATCATTTCTGTGGATCCTTCCATTTATAGCTTTTTTACTGGGATATCAGCTTTTACGCATTTTTACGCATACTCAGACAATTGCGGTTCCTTCAGTTGTTGGTCTTCATATGAATGATGCGATAAAGCTTCTTTCAGCAAACCGCCTTAATGTGCGTATCCTCTCAGAAAAAGAGGAGGCTGATCTTCCTGAAGGCGTCATCTTAATGCAAACTCCAAGCCAAGGGACGGTAGTAAAGCCTCATCAGTCGATTTTTTTAGTGGTAACCCGCAGACCTCCGAAACCTCGGGCTCCTGAAGTCTATGGCCTTTCTAAGGCCGAAGCACTTTCAAAAGCTGAGCAGCTAGATATACGGCTTAAGATGTATGAGATTGAAAGTATCTATCCAGAAGGGATTTCCATTGCACAAAATGTCCAACCGGGCCATGAGCTTTCTGATAAGACTCTTTCGCTCTATCTCTCTTCAGGGACTACACCTCTCAGGATATTTCCCGACCTTAAGGGAAAGAAAGTTGACGAGGTAACTACTTTTTTTAAACCATATGGCATACAAGTTGAGGTAGTACCCAGCGATGTTATAGATGGCCAAATAATTGATCAGCGGCCATTATCAGGTACCCTTATAGATCTCAAAAAAACACCTTCGGTAACCGTTACAGTGCGTTAATGCTCTGATCAGCACAAAATTATATAGCTTTCTAAAAAAGGATATGCTATTCTTACCCATTGACAGGGCCTTGCCTTAGTCAGGCGGGCGGGAATAGTTTCAAATAACTGGCGGAATGCCACAATCTCTGAAGGGTTTTTTATGAAACACATACTTGTATTAGGTGTTTTACTTGCTGCTGTCTCAACAGCGAATGCTAATTTTGTTGCAGATTTTAAAGAACCAAGCAAAAATCAAGCGGTTTCGGCAGGAAAAGCAATACTTGCTGCTGCTGTAGGGATTTATGGGGCTTGGGCTGTGTGGGAAATGGCAAAGCCTGATGCAGAACTTTGGAATCAAGTGAGACATTTTAATGATCCTGGAACAGATAAATTGGCGAGGGTTAATAGGATTGCAAAGCTTCTTGTAGCAAGTGGTGCTACTGCTTACGCGGTGTATTTCGCATTGTTTGAATGCCTAGTTCCTAATGCAAAAGCAGCAATTAAATAAGCGTCTATTTAATTGATAAGGGCTCCGAGCAGATTTTGTTCGGGGCTCTTTTTATTTGCCAAAGTTCCGCTTACGTTGAGTATATTCTTTTAAAGCATCGTCAAGATCTTTGGCCGTGAGTTCTGGCCAGAGACGGTCAGTGAAATACAGTTCACTATAGGTAGTTTGATAGGTCAAGAAGTTACTTAATCGCTTAACTCCGCCTGTACGGATGATAAGATCAGGGTCGGGCAGTCTGTTCGTCCACAGATATTTTTTAAAAGTTTCTTCATCAATGTCATTGATTTTTCCATCTTTGACGTCTTTGACAATCGCTTTCACTGCTGAAAGAATTTCTTGGCGACCCCCATAACAGAAGAGTACATTCAGTAGTAATTTAGATCCTTCTGCAGTTTCTCGCTCTACTCGGGCAATCGTGTCTCGAATCGTCTCAGGGAATTTTGTAGTATCACCAATAAAGCGTACCTGAACCCCATTTTTTATAAGATCAGGAAGGGCCTTCTGAGCTTCTTCAATCATGATCGAGAATATTGCACTGATTTCTTCTGGGCTGCGCTGGAAATTCTCAAGAGAAAAGGCATATACGGAGACGATTTCAATGTTATGTTCGAGACAATAGTGCACTACTCTGCGCACAGTCTCAGCGCCACGACGATGGCCCATTTGCTTGACCAAATTTCGCTTTTCAGCCCAGCGACGATTGCCATCCATAATAATTGCAAGATGCTTAAGTGGGGGACGTATATCGAGCGCTGAATCAGTGGGCGTATTGCTGAAAAATTTAATAAACCGGTGAGCAAGAGGTAAACAGAGGATAAGTGAAAAAAGAATAAGCGGTCGTGACATTATACCCTCCGTTTCGTATCTCGTGCGAGCAGGTTTTTTACAAGAGACATTATGCTTACTGTTCCGTAATAGGCTGCTGTCATAAGAAGTGCGAACATAAGTCGTTCAATCCACACAAGCGACATAAGGGATTTCCAAAAGAGAGGATTAGTCTCGTGGGTATATAGCCAAAGTACTGAACCAATGGCATGAGTCGTTAACGTACTTGCACAGGCCCGCATGAATATAGAGCGTACCGATACAATGCTTAATACTAATGGCGGTAACCAATAGAGGGTGTAATACCAGCTTGAAAACCCAACAGGATGAAGTAAAAATGAGGTAATACAACTCAAAACCAGGCTTGCTTTAAAGAGCTGGGAATGTGCCGAGAGATAGAGCGAGCCTCCCAAGGTCGGTAAAAAATGGACCCACGTAAATAGTGAATGGGTAAGCGCAAAGGCGGTGAGGCACCGTGCAAAGTACACAATTAAGCCGGCTAGATTGCCGCCAAAAAAACCAGCAACTGGTGTAAGACCTGTTGCAAGGCTGAATGAGGCAAATGGGGTACCGATTATTGCCGTGAGCGGAATGCGCGCGATACCTTGTATGAACGCCCCGTAAAGACCTGAAAAAATTATTTTTTTAACGTTTGTCATACTGAAGAAACCTTTCTTATCTAAAAGTATAGCAAATTTTCAATATATTTCACGGAAAAGTTCCCTTTGTCCTCCCTTTTTCCATAAGCTTGCAAACCCATTTCATAGTGTGAGATAAATTGAAAAGGATAAGTTTTTTTTAAATATTTGCTTTGCGTTGTACCGGTACATTCTTACATGTGTAAGAGGAAAGTATTATGAGTAAAAAAATAAAAACGACATATGATGAATTGATGGAGTCCATGACACCTCAAGAAAGGAATGGGTATGAAAAGGAACTTAAAGATTTCATCATTTCAGAACTTGTTTTAGCAGCCATGGAGGAAGATAATATCTCGGTTAGAAGACTTGCAAAACTCGCGGGTGTATCCCCTACGATTGTTCAAGAAATGCGATCAGGTTCAAAAAAAAGTTATAATACCAAAAGCTTTTTTAAGGTGCTAAAGAGTCTCGGTTATAACTTTCTCCTCGAACGTAAGGGACATATTACACTCTTAGGTTTTACGCATGTTAGTAAAAAAGGGTGAAAAATCTTTAATGTCCAGTTTCGCAGGAGCTAAGACAATTACTCCTCGAAAATATAGGCAAAAATATCTGGTAGACAAGATAACTAGGCTGATTCACAATCAACAACATTAAAAATATTAAAGTAATTAGACCGACAGCTAAAACTAGTTGGATTGATTAATCATGATTTCACCACTGATAATGCAGTCCCAATCTTGTTTTTCAGATAATCATGCAAAATTTCCCGTTGGATGGTAAAATTTAACTAGAAAATTATTTGACGACTGATAAGCCGTACAAATGGGGTTTTTCACACGTCTTGCAAAATTTCACCACTGGATGGTAAAATGTATCTTCGAATGTGAGAAATTCTTTCCCCTCGGATAATATCAGCCCAATGAAGTTTTTCAGGTTCTCTTACAGAATTTCCCGTTAAGTGGTAAAATTTCACCTATCAATGTTAGAAAAGTTTTCATCTCTGATACATATTTGTCTCATCTTAAAAACTAGCAGAATTTACATGATCCGCTTGCATAAACCGCTCTCTTGCCTGTAAACTAAATAAGCAGAGAGGATTCAAGGTGCGGTATGTATAAAAATAATCTCCATATACTATCTGATGACGTCTCACCTGAAACGACGGTGATTGTGTTTGATTTGCATAACGTAGTGTTCAAAAAACAGACTCGCAAAATAGTTGCTTCCTGTTTGAAGCTTATGCGCAAAGGCACCTGGCGCTATATGTTCCATCCTGTCGTGTGGTACCGTGCATATAGAATTCGTACAAAATCGAACGTAGCAGAAGACATTTTCCACAAAATGACCTCGTACTATCCCGGCCTTGCACCATTTAGGGGTGAATTTATTAGGCTGACGAATATTCAAAAACCGATCCGTAGGACTGTCGAACTCATTAAGGAGCTAAAAGGACGAGGTTACAAGCTTTACGTCTTATCAAATATTGGCCGAGATACGTACACTGAACTCTGCCACAATTATCCAGATATTGCCGCTTACTTTGATGGTGCATTTACAGCATGTGCCGAAAAAAATTATCTCCATAAACCTCACAAGGGATTTTATGAGGGGTTTAAGGAGTTTCTTAAAAGCGAAGGTCACGGCGACAAGCAAATTCTCTTTATTGATGATTTAAAAAAGAATCTCATTGCGGCTGCGCATTGCAATATTGCAGGTGTCCATTACACCTCTTCTCGACGTTTAGCTTCGACCCTAAAAAATCTTGACGTTTTGTAATAATAAGCAAATTTTTCCTTTGGTGACGCATAAAAAAAATGCGCAAAATACTTTTTGATTTTTGTTTTTTCTTGAGGTAGACTTAGGAAGTCGGTAAGTCTTGATAACCTCCATTTCCCCTGTCCGTGACACCTCTGTCTGGATAGGGGTATTGTTTATAACAATGCCTATAAAGAACCACCATTACCGTGAACCACATCGGCATAAAGGCCGCTATTTTAATCATAGTGATGAAAAATATCACTCATTCTTAGTTCCCTCACTTACAATGTTGGTTGAATGCTATTGGAATAGTTTCAAAAAGAAAGAAGAAAATATTGATGCATGGTTTAATCCGACGAAGCCAATTATGCGCAGTGAAGAGCTCGCATTTACCTGGATAGGTCATTCGACCTTTCTTATTCAAGCTGGTCAGCTCAATATCTTAACTGATCCTATATTTTCGCATTTGCCTCTTTTTAACCGTCAGACGAAACCTGGCCTTGAAATGGCTGAGGTTCCGGAGATCGATTATGTAATTATTTCACATAATCATCGAGATCATATGGATGAAAATGCGCTCACTTTTTTTAAAAATCATAAGCAGACCCATTTTCTTGTGCCACAGGGTAACAAAAGGTGGTTTGAAAAAAGAGGATTTGAACGCGTAAGCGAATATAGCTGGTGGGACCGTGCTTCATTTAAAGGAGTGACATTTACTTTTTTGCCGGCGCACCACTGGGCACAGCGGAGTCTTTTTGATTTTAATGCGTCATTGTGGGGCAGCTGGATGATCTCTTTTAATAACAAGAATTTGTATTTTGCCGGAGATACAGCATATGCTCCTCATTTTTCACTAATACAGGAAGCATTTCCCACTATTCATTATGCATTTCTGCCTATCGGACCGTGTGAGCCGCGTAGATGGATGAGCTATACTCATGTGAGTGCAGAAGAGGCTGGGCAGGCATTTTTAGATCTTAATGCTCACTGTTTTGTGCCTATGCATTGGGGTACCTACAGCTTTGGTACAGATACACATGCAGGACCCTATGATCGACTTGTTGCCTGGTGGCAGCAGCAGAGTCTTACTCAAAAACTGATTACGCTGAAAATCGGCGAGCGGCATAGTGAGCAACCTCAGATCATAGCTCACCTTGAATCGGGAATCCAGATCGAACAGGTCCTCAGATAGCTCTTCTCTAGCAAACTCATTTCCTTCTATAGTAGTGTAATGGTGGAGATCATTTTTTATTAGGAGAGAGATGAATCGAGATTTCTTACTGATTGTATTGCAGGTTATTTACCTCGCATGCATGGTCTGTATTGTCCAGGTAAAGCGAGATACGAGTATCGCTAACTTTACCTGGGGTGGTGGCGTTATGCTCACCGCTCTTTACACATTACTCACCGGAGGAACGTTTTTTGCTCGCCAGATTCTTCTCACGGTCATGACACTTATCTGGGGAAGCCGTTTAGCGTTCTATGTATATTTACGCTATAGAGGAAATGATCCTCGTTTTGAGAAGTGGAAACATGAGGGAGGAGCGAAAGCGCTTATTATCAATCTTGGCTATATTTTTGGATTACAAGCAGTCCTGTTGGCTATCATGTCAGTACCGGTATTTATAGTAAATAGGTACAGCGATCCCGGCCTCGCTGTATTTGATTTTATCGGTCTTGCTCTCTGGTTGGTAGGATTTTATTGGGAATCAGTTAGTGATTATCAGTTATATACCTTTATGAAAGATCCGTCTCATAAAGGCAAGATCATGAAATACGGTCTCTGGCATTATTCGAGACATCCTAATTATTTTGGGGAGGTAACGATGTGGTGGGGAGTTTTCCTGATAGCACTTTCAGTGCCACATGGGCTGTTAGCGGTTATTGCACCCATCACAATTACATTTTTATTGTGTTTTGTAACTGGAGTTCCATGGGTTGAAAAAGTATTTGAATCGAATCCTGAGTATCAGGAATATAAAAGAAAAACGAGCGTGTTTATCCCGTGGTTTCCCAAACAGTGAATTAATCGTAAAACCCTTTGGTAAGATAAGCTCGTCCTGAGTCACCAAAGACCATGACACCGATATCTTCAGGCTTCATTGTTTTTGCATAGTCATTAACGGCCGCCGCTACAGCTCCACTGCTCAACCCAACAAGAAAGCCGTGTTTACTTGCAAGCGGTTTTAAAATACCTAAAGCATCTTCGTCAGAAACACAGAGATAATCATCGATAACAGCAGTATTGAGAACAGGCGTTACAAAATCGATGCCAACTCCTTCGAGCTTATAGGGCAGAGGATTGCCCTTAGTGGCCCTAAATGAGTTAATGGAATCGACTGCCAGCACTTTAATAGCGGGATTTTTCTCCTTAAGGAATTTACCGACACCGCTTATTGTTCCACACGTTCCAGCTGCTGCAAAAAAGTGAGTAAGCTTTCCATTGGTTTGCTTCCAAATCTCAGGTCCGAGCATACTGTAGTGCGCATCCGCATTGGACGTATTAAAATATTGATTCAAAAAAAGTGAATTGGGAATCTTTTTAGCAAGTGCTGCTGCTTGGCTATGATAGCTTAAGGGATCTTCAATAAAGCGTGTTGCAGGACATTTAACGACTTCAGCTCCATACGCTTGTATCGTCTGATACTTTTCTTGGCTTATCTTTTCAAAGACACAGATAATCACCTTATATCCTTTGCTCGCCCCAATCATTGCCATTGATATGCCGTTATTGCCTGATGATGCGTCTATAAGCGTACCACCCGGTTTTATGAGCCCTTTTCTTTCTGCTTGCTCAATAAGATAGAGAGCGGAGCGATCTTTGAGGCTACCGCTTGGATTGAGGTATTCAAGTTTTGCGTAGAGTTGTGCAGGTGAATCAAAATTGATTTTTACGAGCGGCGTGTTACCGATCGCGCTAATGAGATTATTGTGAAGCATAGTGAGCTTTCTTAAGAACATATGAAATTATGCCTTAAGTATAACGCAAAGAAAGGGCTTAATCAAAAGCAAAAAAGGGTGCATTTGCACCCTTAAAAAAGCCGGGCTCCGTTAGCAACTTCCTTTTCAGGTCTTACCAGCACTATATCACCTTTAGTATCAGCGACTCCCAATGTAAGCACTTCTGAGATAAAAGGGCCAATCTGCTTGGGAGCAAAATTAACCACCGCTAATACCTGGCTGCCGATAAGGTGCTCTTTTGTGTAATGATGGGTAATTTGAGCCGATGACTTTTTGATTCCTATGTCCGGTCCAAAGTCTATCGTGAGCTTATATGCAGGCTTTCTCGCCTCCGGAAAATCTTCAACGGCAGTGATAGTACCGACTTTGATAATAACTTTTTCAAAGTCTTGGTATGAGATATTCATGCTTTTACCTTTCGTGTACAGCGAGAAACAGTCAGCAGCACAATCATCGAAAGTGCAAATCCTGGAAGAAGAGGCATAAAGCCAAATTTAAAATAAGGCCAGAGAAGGCCGAGTATCCCACCAAAGAACATGCTTGCTCTGATTCCATAGCGATTTGCCCACGGAATATAGAGTGCAGCAATGACGGATGGGGCGAATGAAAGGCCGAGCCCTGACCAGGCGTAACTTACTAAGCTATTAACGCTGCTCGTGTTATTGTAGCTAATTGCATACGCTAATAGAGGAAGGGCAATAATACAGCCTCGCAAGAGAGTAAGCGAATCTTTATCGCTCATTCCCTTTTTGTGAAGTCTTTTAATAAAATCTTCAGCAATGATGGAAGATGTAGCAAATATCTGTGCAGTCATAACCGACATTGTTGCTGCAAGCACAGCACATAAAATAAAGCCTGCAAAGAGAGCAGGAAAGAGCTGTTTTACCATCTCGATAAAGACAAGCTCTCTATTTGCAAGAGGCGTTGCAAAAAAATAGCTCCCTACAAGGCCGACACAGGTAGCTGCGGCAAGGACTATTGTCTGCCATGATATACCGACCCATTTTGCTTTGTGCATTTGTTTGACATCTTTGATCGACATAAAGTTCATAAGAATATGTGGTGACCCAAAATAGCCTAAGCCCCAGCCTGTAGAAAGGAGGAGAATGCTGCTTATTGTTGGCCACGAAAAATCAGGAAAGAGTCCCTTAGTTAAGCCTGAAAAACTCATCTGCGCAAGAAGGCCAGACGTATCTGTGATATGATTAAATGCTACAATCGGTACCATAAGGATCATAGCAAGAAGAAAGATTCCTCTAAACATGTCACTCCATGCAAGTGCCACGAATCCTCCAATGAGAATATTAAGAACGACCAGTAAAATGCTCAGAGCAATACCGAGATTATAATTGATGCCAAACGTTGTCTGGAATAATCTCCCTAATCCAATGAGTTCAGCTGCTATATAAAACACAATGAAAAAGAACGTGAAAAAAACTGCCAGTAATCGAATCATACCTGAAGTATCATCAAATCTCTTTTCCAAGAAAGAGGCAAGCGTGAGACTTTGGTACTGCTCTGTACTTGTGCGTAAGCGTGGAGCAATGAACTGCCAGTTAAGGAACATGAAGATAATGAGGCCGAGAGCGACCCACACATTAAAAATTCCAAACCCGTAAATGAGGCCAGGATATCCCATAAATAGCCAGTCGCTCATATCGCTTGCTTGGGTAGAAAGGGCGGTTACCCAGTAATTCATTGAACGGTTACCAAGGATAAATGAGCTTGTAGAGGTATTCTTTCGATAAAAGTAGAGACTGAGTCCCAGAAAAAATGCAAAGTAAGCGATAAACGCAATAAGATAGTACATGTTCATGATAAAAATCCTTTTTTAGTACGAGTGCTTACGCACGCGTAAAGCTAGGATACATATTTATTCACTAAGGCGTAAAGATGAGAAGGGACAAAAAAGATACCCGTTAGGGAAGTGGCAAGGTAAAAAGGCGATGAGAAAAAATAAAAAGATACATATAACTGTCCATTTCAAAAAACTTTATCTACTTATTAGTATATCACAGGGATACATAAAAAGCGAGAGTGCCCTCATTAAGAAGACTGTTATCTTACTAAGCAGAGAATTCGATTAAACAAGTACACTCGTCGTCAATGGTAAATTATTCCGGATTCTTTTTAAAGGACCAGAATCGGTTGGGATTTTCTAAGGTGATGTGAGGATAAATAGTGAACAAAGCGCTTGCATGGCTTGTTAAGATCACCTATAATACTAACGAATGCAACAAACTCATCGAAAGCATGCAATGAAAAAATTGGTTCCCATAGGCATTTCAGATTTTAAAGAGCTCAAAAGCGGTAACTACTATTATGTAGACAAAACGATGCTTATTAAAGATATTTTTGAAAGCGGAAAAGCAGTTTTGGTTACTCGTCCTCGTCGCTTTGGTAAAACGTTAAACCTTTCTATGCTGCATTATTATTTTACATTAGAGAGTAATAATTCGGACCTTTTTGTTGATACTCAGATCTGGGCACATGAATCTTACAAAAATTTGCAGGGACAATTTCCTGTAATTTTTATCACCTTTAGAGATATTACTCAGACAAATTACAATGACATGTTAAAAAAAATTGCATATACAGTTTCGATTGAATTTGAGAGATTTTTTTATATTCTTGAAGGTGAAACTCTTAAAACTCATGAAAAAGAAATGTTCAATCGCATAAATTCAAGGCATGCGGATTTAGTAGATTTGGCAAGCAGTCTAGAATTCTTAGTAAGAATGCTTCATAAGTTTCACAAAAAAAAGGTTATTGTGCTTTTGGATGAATATGATGTTCCTTTGCAGACCGCGTACCTCCATGGATTTTATGACGAACTTATTCCCGTGATGAGGGACCTTTTGACGGGTATTTTCAAAGATCAAGTAATGCTTGAAAAAGGCGTCATTACGGGGAATTTGACACTCGCAAAAGCGGGGATTTTTTCGGGCCTTAATAATCTTGATGTGTATAATGTAACACATACTCGCATGGCAGATAAATTTGGTTTTACAACTGAGGAGGCATACGGCTTACTTGATTATTACGAGTGTAAAAATATCATTGAGGAAATCAAAAACTGGTATGATGGTTATACTTTTGGAGAAGTGAAAGGCATATTTAATCCGTGGTCAATGCTTAAATGCATATCAGAAAACGGTGTTCGTTACACCTATTGGGTAAATACGAGTCATAATTCTCTCCTTAAAAAACTTATTGGCTCAGCTGATGAAGGAACAAAAAGCGATCTTGTGAACCTTCTTAATGGTCAATCAGTGCAACATACTATTCGTGAATCAATTATCTTTAAAGATCTTGATACTCAATTCGATCTTATTTGGAGCTTATTATTGTTTACTGGATACTTAACCTACACATCTTGTCACGTAAGGGACGGGAAAAAAGAATGCACACTCATCATTCCTAATAATGAAATAAAATATTTATACGAAGAGCTCATAAGAGACATTTTTACACAGATTTTGCCAGGCAAAGGACAAGAACTCCTCTCTGCTATCATTCGTGGCGACACAGCAACTTTTACGACACTTCTTCAAGATTTTGTTTTAAAAAGCATGAGTACTTTTGATGTGCCGAGTTCTGATCCTGAAAGAAGCTATCATCTCTTTGTACTCGGTTTACTGGTTATGCTGAGCGAAGACTATGAAGTTTCATCAAATCGAGAAGGAGGATTAGGCAGGTATGATATTGCGCTCATTCCGAAAGTTCCAGGGAAAGTGGGAATTGTTATCGAATTTAAAAAAGTGTGGGGTGAGAATGAAAGCTTGGAGGTATCTGCCCAAAAAGCGCTCGATCAAATAGTTGAGAAGAAATACGCGATATCCTTATTTTCCAAAAATGTGTCTTCTGTCTTTGCTTACGGAATTGCCTTCAAGGGTAAGACACTCTTTGTGAAATCTGCATCTCTTGCTAACAATTAAGAATCAATAAACCGTTTATTTGTCGATACCGCTTAATTTTAATATCTCATCTTACTTCACACAGAGATTTTTTGGAAAAATTGAGCAAAATTACCCCTATACCAGTGGCGTGATGACGAGCCAGAGGGCGATGATGAAAGCATACACGGCGCAAGTGTCTATAAGTCCCTGAGCTAACATACTTGCTCGAGAGATAAAGTTATATGATTGCGGATTGTAGGCAATTTGAAGTGCACCGGCGGCAGCTGATCTGCCGGAGCTTATGCCAGCGCCAAACGTGCCAAAGCCAATAGTTGCCCCAAAGGCCAGATAAGCTAATCCATACAGCCAGTGGTCAGGAACATATGTATATCGCGTGGTTAATAAAAATGAGATGATCGATGCAAAAATGACCGGGGTTTCGATAATTGCCTGGCTAATGAATGTAAAAGTGAAGAGTCTGCTAAAGGCAAGACGGTTAAGTCCAATACTTTTGGTGGTTACCTTTGCTAAAAGGCCGCCTCCGAGCGCCGGCCCTACACAGCCAAAGCCGATGGCCACACCAGCGCCTACAAGGGCAAGTGCCTGGCTCACTGTTGTTACTGAGGAAAGCTTGTTACGTATGATAAGCGCAATAATAAATCCGAAAATGAGTGGGGTTTGACTGAGCGACTGAGCAAGCAACATAAAGTTACTTATTTGTCGCGAAAGAAATGGTTGCCGAGCGATTGCAATAAAGGCCTCATATGGAGGTTGTGAGGCGGCCCAGCCGATGACCAGCCCAGGAATTCCGATCGCTATGGCCATCCCAATTTCCCCAACTGCTGCTGGCAATGTAGTTGGCTGCTTGAAAAAAAGCAGAAATGAGATGAGGAGGCCAAGGATAGCCGCAGTCTCGATAAGAGCGAGCCCAAATATGACCGTACGTGTGATAGCTGGCTGCCCCGCAGGTTGACGATTTATTGCATCGAATGCCTGCTGCGTGGCAATTCCTTGCCCCAAACTGACACCAAATGCTGCACAGACAGTGCTAAACGCGATACTAATAAAGTGAATGAGCGCTATTGGCGATGTCATAGATGCTGCTCCGATTGCTCAATAGATGTAGCCATGCTGATATTGGTAAGCGTGAGGATCGAAAACACAAATGCCTGAAGGAAGCCCTCAAAAAGGATAAAGAACCCAGTAAGACCAAGATTGATACCAAGCAGAATTCCTAGACTACTTTTCAGAATCGAGTTTGACATAAATGAATGCCAGATCTGGATGATAATTGCCCCTCCAAAAATGTTGCCAAAAAGACGGAAGGAAAGCGAGATGATGCCTGCGACTTCGCCCAAGACCTTGAGAGGAAGCATAATAATTCCCGCAATAAGGCTGAGTGGGAAGAAAATATTAAGCGGCATAAAGTAATCTTTTAAGTACGCTCCGAGTCCGTGCACATTAATCACCTCTTTTTGTATATAGAGGAATGCGATTATTCCTAAAGCCAAGGTCGTATTGAGATCCTTGGTTGGCTCTTCGACGTAAGGAAGGAGAGCAATCCAGTTACATGCAAGAATAAAAATAAAGAGAGGAGCGACAAAGGAATAGTAGCTATATACAAAAGTACCTGCTGACTGCTCAACGAGTTGTATAAAGCTTTTGATAATCATTTTTACGATCCACGCTCCGGCAGAATCCTTTCTGCGTAAAAAGAAGCGGGCAATCACAATTAAGAAAATGAGAGCAGCGAGTGCTATCCAGGTATTTATGATGGTTGATGCAGTAAGTGCGGCGTAAGGACTTGTGATTCCCAAGGGAGCCAGGGGATACCACATTTGTTCATGTTCAAAGCCGCCTTCCATAGTCTTGCCTTGGTTTTTATCGTGTCTTTGTCAAAATAACAATCCACAGCGTTGTTATTAAGCTTCCTCCAAAGAGTATAAAAGGAATTATGCCCCATTGCAAGAAATAGAGCGCTGCTCCTGAAAAGGCAATGATTCGTAAAAGGGGAATATAGGGTTGAGAAAACGTCAGGGCTTTCCCTTGCTGAACAAGGGAAAGCCCATAGTAATAACCCGAAAGGAAACCTATGATGAGCGGGGGAACACCATGAATAGTATGCTCAATCATAGCTCTTTGGCGTTAAAACTTTTTGACACCTTTATAACGCCAATAACTGTTCACAACGGAACGAGAACCGGTAACGACGATAAGACCATTGCGTTCGTCGACAGGTTTTTTAGCAAGCTCCATAGCTTCTGCGAAAGACTTGCACATACGAGTTTTAATTTTCATGCTTTTAAGATCATTGGTAACTTTTTCAGTGTCCCATGATTCTTCTTCATTAACCCCAATAAGCGGTTCTTCAAGAGGCACAATATAGAGGGTTCCAGAGGTTTTTTTAAAGAAATATCGTACTAACTTCAGGAACTCTTCACAGTGCATAGTTCCTCTTGCAGCTGCCATAATAATAGAAAGTCCTTTTAAGGGGCGCGCATAGTGAAGCAACCGGACGCCAAGCAGAACATTCTGGAATGCATCCAAGTTTGAGGCTGTATCGAGAAGTACTGGTGGTTTATCTTTATCGAGGGTTTGGAATCGTCCTGGAAGTTCAATGACTTCCTCTTTCCAATATTGATCGAGAGTTTTTTTCGGTTGTTGTTCAGATTTGCGCTTGTCTTCACGTGTTGGTCGGCCACGTTTGCCTTTTTGTTTGCTTAGTAAGCTGTCAGCGGTTATGGTAACATTTTTATTGTAGTATCGTTCCATAAATGTTTGAGCTAATCGCTCTGCAAGAGCGGCACAACGACCATGCAGCTGTTCAAAGGGGTAATTTAAGGGAGCAAGTTTTCGGATGGGCATGGCCCACTGACCACCTTGCGTATCGGTTAGGTCATTCATTAATTGGAGATTATTTTTGCTTTGGTCACCGGAGACCAGATAGGTACCTTTTTTGATGATCCCCATCGTTTCTTTAATAATAGGGGCCAATTCAGATTCAGTAGTATCTACGTCAGTAGGAGTAATTCGTGTGATAGTAGCGGCAAAGGGATGGCAGATATTAACGGCATCAAATGCGCCACCTTGGCTTACCTCGAGGACTGCAACATCGATTTTTTGATCAACAAAATAGAGGAGAGCCATTAGGGTAAGAAGCTCATTACTATATGCGTCGATGCCCAAAGATTCGGCCATATTAATTACATCGTTGCCGATATCGGTAAATGCTTTATTAGGAATTGCTTCAAGGTTAATTGCTAAACGTTCATTATAGGTGAGTAAATGAGGAGATGAGAACGTCCCGACTTTGAGTCCTTCCGCTTTTAAAAGTTTTGTGGTCAAATAGGCCGTCAAACTTTTCCCATTGGTTCCTGCGACAAACAAGGTACTGAGCTTACGCGATGGGTGCTCAAAAGCAGCATCAAGTTGCTTGATTCTGTCAAGGGTTTTGCTGTCTTTGTTCACAGACCAGTGAGCGTCCAGATACTCAGTGACTTCAGTATAGTTCCGCAGCTTAGTCTGGGGGGAAGTCTTAGATGGGGTTTGTTTTCGAATGTCCATCATAAATTACTCCGTAAATAAAATGTTTCACAATTTTTCAACTGTCACAATTTCCTGTTGATGTTCATAATAGTAACCCAAAATTTTATTTATGTCAAAATATAAATTCCACATTTTGAAATCTAACGTTAAATTGACAAAAAAATAAAAAGGAAATGAACTCCGAAATTAATGATCAGATCGTGTTGACGAGAATTTAAGAGTGTGCTTATAATGAGACGGGAAAAGAGATTGATTTTTTTTTCCTAATACTAGTTTAAACTGAAAAAATGTGATGCCTAGGAAATTTTTTTGAAGTAAGCAAATTTTCTCTTAGTTAAGCATAAAATAAAAGTTAGTTCAAATCAGAAAAAAGGACCCTCGTGCACAACAATTGCGGCTTTACGCTTATTGAACTTATGATCATCGTCGCCATCATCGCCTTTCTTTCAATGCTTTCCGTACCGAGTCTCTTAAGAGTGTTAGCAAAGGCTAAGCGGGCTGAGGCATATCTCTATTTACATACTCTTGCTCAGGCTCAAAAAGCTTATCATGCTGAACATGGGAGTTACACAAAAAAGATAGGCAAAAAAGGCTCTGATTCATTGCAGTGGGAGCCTGAAGGAAACTATAATTATACCTACGGTTTTCCTGAAGGAGCTGAAGGCGACGGTCATTTCACTGGTCAACTTAACACCCCTCCGTCTCTGCTTTCAGGAGCTACTATCTCAAAAAATGGTTTTATACTCTATGCGGCAGGATACATCTATGGGGACAAGCCGGACATCATCTCTATAGACCATCACCATGTTATACGAATTGTTAATGATGCATTAGGATAAATTTTAGATAGTCCTGCAAAAAGACATACATGATAGCGGCAATAGCGAGCCAAGGCCCGAAAGCGAGCTTGATAGAGTGCATTTTCTTGTATTTAAAAATGAGCGCTATTCCTGCAAGTGACCCTAAGAATGCTCCTATAAAGAGAGTAAGCCAGGCTCCCCAAAGTCCGGTAAATGCGCCAATCATGGCAAGTAGATCAAGATCTCCTTCACCGAGTGCTTCTATCCTTCTTACCAGATAAAAGAGCCGAGCAATGAGCCATAGTAAGAGGTAGCCAAGAACAGCTCCTAGAACGCTATCGGTAATAGTTAAAGGGAGGGCATGAAAAAGAGTCAGTACAATGCCTACGGGGATCATTCCGAGTGTCATATAGTCAGAGATAAGCATGCTCTCAAAATCCGTTCTTATAGTTACAATGAGCGCGGAAAAAAAGAGACCATAGCTGAAGAAATACTGTGGAATAAAGATAGCCAGTAGTGTAAGCACAATTGCTGTAAACAGTTCTATAAAAGGATACAAAAATGAGATAAGAGCACGACAGTTGCGGCACCGTCCCCAGAGGATGATCCAAGAAACTATCGGGATTAAATCGTACCAGGCAAGGTGGATCTTGCAATTGGTACAAAATGAGCGACCCAGAATACTATGTCCCTTAATAAGACGATATCCTAGGCAATTTAAGAAGGATCCCCAGCACAGAAATATTAAAAAGAGTAAGACAATCCAGATGGCTACTCCTTTGTTTTTACACTTTCAATAAGCTGCTCAATGCGCTGAGTTTTTTCAAACTGTTTGTCAAACTTAAAAACTAATTCGGGAGTGTAACGAGACTTGACGGTACTTGCTAATGCTTTTCTTAAAGAAGGTTTATAGAGGGTAAGCTGTCTCAGAATTTGATTAAAATGTTCCTCTCCTTGCGCAGTATAAAAGAAGACGGTACAGACACCTTTGTCAGGAGAGAGTTGGACGCGATTAACGGTAATGCCTTGTAGCCTGCTATCATCGAGTGAGGCTTGTAAGAAAAGCTGTGATATTTCTCGAAAAAGGAGGGACTCTTTTTGTGCTCGTTTAACGTTTGATACTGAAGATACCATATTAGAATCGCTGAGACGCCATTCTTATCCAATTTTGTTTAATTGCGCGAAGTAGTTTTTTGCGTCGTTTTTGGGTAGGGGGTTCATAGTAGACGATGCGCTTCATGTCACGTACTATACCCTCACGTTCAATTTTTTTCTTTAGCTGTTTCAATGCACGATCAACATTATCATGCACATTGATAGAAATATTTGCTCTTCGACTCATAAGATCAGCTTGTCCTTTCGTTTGCGGAATTTTTTAATTGTATACCTTAGTATAGCGGATTTTATGAAATTGTCCATCGTTTATCAAATACGTGTGTTAGAGCAAAGTGATAAGTTCCCTCTGTACGGCAAATTGAAAAAAGTTGCCTCATTAATCAAAAAAGAGCTCCGGTTTTGGGTTATTCTAGTTTTCACTAAGAAGCTGTATTAAGAATATAGGCATCAAATGCAACAAGCCATTGAAGAATCTCGCTGTTCTCCGGCTTCTTGCAGGCAAGATCGAGAGCTCTTTCTCCGCGCATGTCTGTTATCATAACATTAATACCCTGTTTATTGAGAAGTAGTTTAACTATTTCAGTGTGACCGTAAGCAACCGCAAACATCAGAGCTGTTGTGCCAGAATGATCTTGGGAATTAACATCAACACCCTCTTTTTCAAGGAGCAACCTCACTGTTTCAGGGTGGTTTTCTATAACGGCAAGTGTGAGAGCGGTTGCGCCCGAAATTTCTTGCGCATTCAAACCTATACGAGGGATATCAAGAAGTAACTTTGTAATTTTGGCATGACCATTGTAGGCAGCGAACATAAGAGCCGTCTCGCCACCGACATTTCCCGCATTGAAATCAATTCCAGGTTGAGCGAGCAGTACTTCAACAACATCCGTATGTCCTTTTTCAGAGGCAATCATGAGAGGAGTGTCACCATCTAAATTTCGGGCGTTGATATCGGTAGCAGGTTGGGCGAGGAGAAATCGCACAAATTCCACCGGAGCGCCACGTGCTGCGAGCAAGAGAGGTGTTAATTTGTTTAGAATATTGCACTTGGATTGTAGTGCTTGGAGTATCGTTATATATTGCACTTCTATACTCTCAGGAGAGATAAATCCAGGAAGTGGCACAATGGGAGCTTGAGCATGTTCAGCGACTTGAGGTGAAAATTCTGAGGAGGCAACATGGACGCTTACCGTGCTTGACCCCGAGCTGCTTGCCTGTGCAGCAGGAATAAATTGTTGATTGTCTGTTGCCATGTTTTCAGGAATTAATTCTTGTTGATCAGTTTGGTAAAAGCGAGTTTTTTTAAACTCTTGTTCAGTCGGCTCATTGATGTCATCTATTAGATGTCTTTTTTTTTCCATGGTGAAGAGAGAATGAGTCGCGAGCAAACATGAGATAATGAGAAAAATGTTAAGTTTCATTGAAATTCCTTTTAGATGTTTTTTATCTCACTACAGGAGTGCTGTGAGGGGTTAAATGCATATAAAGTCGTGTTATTTAATTAAGACTTGTCTTTTTCATTCTGCGGATTAATAGTATTTTTTAAATTTAGCGATTTGATTTGTAATTTCGAAAGTGGTTTCATTATTTTTCAATGCATAATAATGTTAATGCTACGTTTGCTGAAAATCAAATCACCATAAAACAAAAAGCGCAGTTCAAGCATTAGATGCAAAGCCACTGATTAAAATGCCCGGTTTATTAAGAAGGAGTTCTATAATTTCCGTAAAGCCGCCCCATATTGCAAGCGTTAACGCCGTCTCTCCAGATCTACTGCGAGCATTGACCTCGATTTCTTCTTTTTCAAGGAGTAGCTCAACGACTTTTTTATGTCCACAATTGGCGGCTAGCATGAGTGCGGTCCAACCATCTTCTTCGCGTGCATTTACGGTAACTTCGGGTCTGTCGAGAAGCATCTGTATTGTTTCTGAATCGCCCTTTTCAGCAGCAACCATGAGAGGCGTACACCCATCGAGAGACTGAGCATTTACATCAATATGAGGATCTCTAAGAAGTATTCGAACGATCTCTTTGTGTTTTTTGCTAGCGGCAATCAAGAGGGCCGTCTCTCCTCGACTATTTTGCGCATTGATGGCGATGCTTGGATGGTTGATGAGGAGTTTAGTAATACCTTTATAACCTTTCTCCGCGGCAAGTCTCAAAGGAGTAGTTCTCAAGAAGTTTTGAGCATTGACAATAATATCAGGATGAGTAAGCAAAAGTTTAACGAGGTCTGTACGTCCCTTGAGGACAGCGATTAAGAGAGCATTCCATCCTTTGCTATCTTGAATATTAACATCAATGGTAGTTTGATTAAGGAGTATGCGGGCGCTTTCTATTTGCTCAATGTTTGCAGCGATCATGAGAGCGGTCCAGCCCTCGTAATTTTGGTCATTAATGTCGATGCGAGGTTTACTCAGAAGTATTTTCATGATTGCGCTATTGCCATATTCGGCAGCTAGCATAAGAGCACTTCTGCCTCCGGGGCCTTTAGCATTGATATCTGGCATAGATAATTTATCAAGCAATTTAACAATTGCTGCTTGCCCGGTTTTTGTAGCAATCATGAGAGCGGTATTGCCAATGATATCCCTCATGTAGGGTTTAATACCAGGATCGGTGAGCAGTAACTGCACGATTTCTTCGTGACCACTGTCCGCAGCCAACATGAGAGGAGTCCAGCCATGTTCATTCTGGACATTGACATTCACGTGTTGAGAAAGAAGCGACCGAACGATCGGTGTATGTCCCTTGTGCGCAGCAATCATGAGTTGCAGTGTTCCTCCCTTTTTTTCGTGAGCGTGAGTGAACTGTTGCAATTGTAATGGCTTCATTGCGCTTTCTGGCGCATTTCCAATTAAGAACTGTTCATTACTTGGTTGCTCGATAGTGGGATGAACGCGGCTAGCACGTAAGGATGTCGTAGCTGGCATAGTATTGTGTGGAACTATATTTTTATCTGTCATTTTCGGAGTCGTAGCATTTTCTGTGCGAGCTTTTTTACACTCAATCTTTTCTTTTGTTTTACTGTCAACGTGCTGCCTTTTTTCCATGGTAAAGACACTTTGATTTGTCAATAAGAACGAAGTAAGAAGAAAAATTTTGACTTTCATGGACATTCCGAATTTCATCTAGCACACATCCTTATTATGATTAGCAAAGACCAGAGTAAAATTATCAAATTATATCAAACCAAGACTTCTTAATTAAGCGTCTATTTTTATTCATCATTAGTAAATATATAGACCGCACAAATTTTGTCAAATTCATATAGGGTGCTGATAATTTGGAAAGGTCTTAGAATTAAGCATAAAATACTGATTTCTTCATGTTGGGTTACAGGATTGGCGCATTCAGACTTACGTATATGGTACATTGCCTATTGAGTATTTTCGCTGATTGTTAATGGTATCGGCTAATGATTATGGTTTGTATAGGATGTTTTTTGATCTTGCTAATTTAAAACTTTGCGGTGAGAACGAATCAATTCAGCAGTTTCGGTTTCATCCTCTTCGATAGCTATTTCTAAGGCAGTATTTCCTTCATCATTTTTATCATCGAGATTAATACCAGGCTTGGCAAGCAACATTTGCACAACATTCTTATGGCCATAGAAAGCAGCAAGCATAAGCGCGGTCCAACCCGAATGATCTCTTGTATTGATATTTACTTGAAATTTGTCGATTAATAGCTGAACGACTTGCTTTTTCTCAGTAATGCTTCCTGCTGCGCACATGAGAGCATTCCAACCGTCAGAATTTTGAGCATTGATATTTATGCCAGGCATCTCAAGTAACAAGAGTGCTATATTTTCGAGATCCTGGATTTTGTCAACTTCGCGATCGTTGTTAAGTGAAATTGTGAGGGCTGTATCAAGACTTTCGTCTTGCATATTAACATCTATCTGTGGTTGAGCAAGCAACATTTGCACAACATTCTTATGGCCATAGAAAGCAGCAAGCATAAGCGCGGTCCAACCCGAATGATCTCTTGTATTGATATTTACTTGAAATTTGTCGATTAATAGCTGAACGACTTGCTTTTTCTCAGTAATGCTTCCTGCTGCGCACATGAGAGCATTCCAACCGTCAGAATTTTGAGCATTGACATTTATGCCAGGCATCTCAAGTAACAAGAGTGCTATATTTTCGAGATCCTGGATTTTGTCAACTTCGCGATCGTTGTTAAGTGAAATTGTGAGGGCTGTATCAAGACTTTCTTCTTGCCTATTAACATCTATCTGTGGTTGAGCAAGCAACATTTGCACAACATTCTTATGGCCATAGAAAGCAGCAAGCATAAGCGCGGTCCAACCCGAATGATCTCTTGTATTGATATTTACTTGAAATTTGTCGATTAATAGCTGAACGACTTGCTTTTTCTCAGTAATGCTACCCGCTGCGCACATGAGAGCATCCCAACAGTCAGCATTTCTGGCCTTGACATTTATGCCGGGCATCTCAAGTAACAAGAGTGCTATATCTTCACGATCATTGCTAAGTGAAATTGTGAGGGCTGTATCAAGATCTTCGTCTTGTATTTTAACATCTATCTGTGGTTGAGCAAGCAACAATTTTACAATTTCTATGTATCCTTGTTCAGTGGCAGCAATAAGCGCAGTCCAAACGGGATCATGTTCACCATGCGTGTTGTTGATATCAATGCCAGGCTGTGTAAGTAATAGTTGCACGATGTCTTTGTGGCCGTTCATAGCGGCCAGTATGAGAGCAGTCATGCAGCAATTACGAGCATTGATATCGATGCCAGGTTGTTTCAGGAGGACGCGAACGATTTCCACATGACCATTGTTAGCTGCGCACATGAGAGGAGAGTTTCCTTCTTCGTTTTGTGCATTGATGGCAATATATGGTTTGCCAAGGAGTGCATTGACGATTTCTAATTGACCACTTTCAGCGGCAAGTATGAGGGCTTTTGCATAGTCGTGGGCTTCAACAACGTCTGATCTTGATCCCGAGTTACGCGAGTTTTCTTGGAACCTTGCTCAGTTACAACATCATTGAGAATTCTCCTTTTTTCCATCGTAAAAAGAGAATGATATGTTGTGAAACATGAAATAATGATAAATACTTTAATGCGCATGACTTACCTTTTTTTAATGAAGTGCTTTCTCTTATTCTTCATCGGTAAATAGCCTAAAAAAGAAATTGTCACTTGGTGATAGCATCATTTATGTGGCACGGTTTTGCTTAATTAATCGGAAAAATACTTTCTCCACAGAAATAACAATGACTTATACTATCCAAAGGCTCAATATTGCCTTTGATTTCTTTTGTTATTAACGCGTGATCTTTCCAAAACTCTTAATCAAATTAACGATAGCGGCATGTCCACGTTGCCTCGCTATTTCAAGAGCAGTTTCTTTATCCGTATTTTGAGCATTCAGATCAATTGCAGGTACTTTAAGCAGGAGTTGAACAATTTCTGTATGTCCCATATCAGCAGCACACATGAGAGGAGTCCATCGATCATTGTCCTGCTGATTAACGTCAATGCTCACTTTTTTAAGTAGGAGTCGAACCATTTCAGTGTGACCATGTTTACACGCTATCATAAGAGCAGTAGCACCATCTTCATTTTGTGCATTAATATGGATATGAGCCTTACTAAGAAGGCATTCGGCACTGGCTGTATTTCCATACTCAGCAGCAATCATTAAAGCACTGATGTCTTGTTCTTCATGAGCATTAATATCGACATCAGGATGATCTATGAGTAATTGTACTATCTCTGAGAAATCATTTTCGCATGCGAGCATGAGTGCTGTTTGGCCGACATCTTGTTGAACGTTGACATCAATGTCCGGTTCATCAAGAAGCAATTTCACAATTTCTATGTGACCTTTTTCGGCAGCGAGCATAAGAGCGGTGTAACCATAGGACTCAACCGCATTAATCTCGATGTCATCCCTGTCAAGAAGTAACTGTACAATTTCTTGATTGCCCTTTTCAACAGCAACTATGAGTGGCGGTTCTGAGCCTATATTTACATCAATACTGGGCATTGCAAGGAGCAATCGAACGATGTTTATATGTCCGCCATACAAAGCACAGCTCAGTGCAGATACGCCGGCTCTTTCATCATTGATGTTGATTTTTGGTTGCTTAAGCAGTATTTGAACGATTTCGTAATGACCATTCTTGGCAGCTGATATAAGAGCAGTTGTAGTGTCGGGTAGATGGGGAGCATTAACATCAATATCTGGAATGCCAAAAAGCGAATTTACCATTTCTGTACGTCCACATTCAGCAGCTATTAAAAGGGCCCTGCAGCAGAGTTGTTGTATGGTTGTATTACCCGATTGTTGCTCAAGTAATTTTTTGATGTCTTGCGCGATAGAAATAAAAAATGGTCTCCAATCGGAACTATGACTTGTCTTTTCAAATATAATAGCTTCAAGTATTCGTAACATATACAAGCAAAGTTGCTGATCTTCCGCCGAAAGTGAGATGAGCTGTTGCGTGAGTGATGATTGACACCTATCGATTTCGGTACTTACCGGTGAAGAATTAACGGTACTTCCAGACTCATTGTGGTTAGTGTTGCCGAGGGCCTTACGTGTTTGCTCCATGGTTAAAAGGGATGTACTTGCAAACAAACTAGATGTAATAAAAAAAATTTTGAGTTTCATAAGAAATCCAAGAGCTGCTCCAATTTTTATTTTACATTAGTAATGATATAAAATTTATAAAAATTGTCAAAGGATGCTGTGCTTGTCCATTTTGATATGACTCGAAATCAAGCTGACTTTGCAAGATCTTTTGACCAGCCATATTCAACCAATGGTATTCCATTGAGCGATGCTTCTATGCCTTTTTTTACAAATGGGATGATTGGATCAGGCAAATTTTTAAGAGGGTAGAAAGCGAGATCGAAATGCTTATCAGGTTCCTGGTTAACAATCTCGTTTTCCCACTTATGGCTCACAAAAAAGAAATCTACCGCTTCATGAGTGGGGCCTCTTTCGTTCATAGTATTGTACCCGACGCTCCCTAATCTTAACCATTCAGGTTTGATAAGAATATTTGCCTCTTCTTGAGCTTCGCGAATGATTGCTTGTGTTGCTGACTCATCTGGGTCGATGCAACCGGCAATCACGGAATAAAATCCATTAGCAAATTTCGAACGGCGACGGAGCATAAGGAGCTGATCGTCGTGGATAAGGAGAAGGCTCACGGTGACGTGAACCATGTGTCTTTTTTGCATATTTCTACCTTTTCTTTTAATATCATTATTTATTATATAATAGGGTGTGAAAAAGTAAAGGTTAGGCTATGAAAAGTTATTACCAGGTAAATGTCACGCTGCCCATGTAGGTACCAGATTTGTAGGCATTGCGTTGGCGCACGGGACCCTGCCAGAGGATACCGATAGCGAGACAATCAAAAAGATCGTAATTGAATGCGACATTGGCAACATCAGCTTCCCACTTGCTAAAGCATTCCGTACGCTCCACATCGAATCCTGTAGCATAGTAACTGGAATTTTCTGGGATAAATGAACGACAGACCGTGATCTTATCTTGAGCGTGACTTGTAATACAGTATTCTGCCCAGAATGACAGATTATCTAAAAAGTGGTAAGCGTGTAACCCAAAATTAAAATGCCAGGTAGGTCCTGGACGAATGCTCACATCTGCAGCATAAGGAAAAATACCACTTTCTGCATAGTTAGTAGGCATGCGGAAATTACAGAAATCCTGTCTAAAAAAGTACGAGAAACCGCCGGCAAAGGTCAAATCCAGTGTATCAAGAAAATCGATCGTAAACCCGGCTATACCGCCTACATACGTGTGGCCGTTGTTTCCTATAGGTACGGCAAACGGTTTGTTAGCATTTATTTCTTTAGAAAGCGGAATTCCCACACCCGCTTCAGCAAATGGCATGAAAACAAGACGGGGATACCGCTCATCATCTTCATTGATAAGAAAGAGGTGCCGCCAAAAGAGTGAAAGTCGCAAATCATCAAGTCCGACCTTGTGATAATTACAGATATCAAGTCCCAAAATGTCAGCAATCGGGTAAAGATTGTCCATAATATTAGTAATTACTGCCTGCTTGCAATCAGCCGTATATCCAAGATTGAGTACTGCGTCGTCGATTGGCATGAAGGGCTGTTTTGGTACGATGCAATCGGTGGCTCCTGTTGGACTGCACGATGGTTGTGGGCAGGGAGGCACTGTTGTTGGATCAACATAAGGTGGCGCAATTCCAGGTACTGGGGTAAAGGGCAGCGGGGTTGTTGTTGTGCCGGATAGAGGGCCAACCATAGCGCTTGCAGGGCATGCAGTACCGAGCGCTTGGCACGTAAAATCATTAAATGCATGGACAGTTTGCCGAACGTCAGAAATTCCCCATCGTGCTCTTAGACCGACAGCATACCAGCATCGATCGATGAGCAAGCATTCACTTTCAAAGCGAACGCCATATTTTTTATATACTGTCGGAATCGAAAAAAAACCGAATTCTTGGTTTTTATCTACATACTGGGGACTGGTGACGTTTAGCAGACAATTAGAATCATCTGAAACTGTAAAGTCTGCATCGGTAAGACCCAATGCCGTAAACAGAACGGTTTTCAGGGCTGGGTCATAAAAAAGACCGCACATGTTCCAGCGTCCATTAAGGTCACCAATATTGACGGCATCGCGTTCACTATTTGAAGCGCAGTTAGCAAATTGATGGTAAGGGCTTACGCTGATTTGGAGGCGATTTAATGCATAGGTATAATCAAAGCGCATTAAGTTTGCTTTTTGACGGGTAGCCAAATATGAATAGGGATAAACGGTACTGTAAGGCGGTAATTGATCATTGCGTGTAAGGTTTGGAAATCCATTAAGAGAACTGCTGAGACAAATAACTATTATGCCCTTATAAATCCCCTTCAGTCCCTTACGCATGATGCTACTATCCTTTCAATATTCTTAGCTATTCTGGTGCTCATCTATTAGAGCGATTGGTCTATGTTATAGCATTGATACTGCATTTCGTCAAATTATGCTACACTGAAACTCGCATTCATTATTGAGGAAGTTTCATATGTACTGTTCATATTACCAGGCTCGAGTCACCGAAAAGGAATCATGGTTTTTGGTTGCACTTTTGCGCAGCTTTGAACATCTTGCTTTTGATCGCACATATGACAAATCTACTGCGACATTTGAATTTTTTGTGCCGCATGACAATGAACGGATATTTTTGGAGCTGCTTGAGTATCTGAAAAAGCAGGGCGTGATTTTGAGTGTAACAGCGTTATCTAATAGACTCACTGATCCGAATGCTCTTGTCTAAGTCATTGCGTTAAGACTGCAAGGCGTGCTTTGACTTCATCCGAGGGCAGCATAGAGAAGAGATCTTTGATGCTTGGTCCCTGAGGCTTGCCAGTAAGCGCGATGCGGACGAGAGAAAAAATATCTTTGACTGGAACAGACTGTTCTTTACACAAAGCCTGTAAATGTGTTGCTGCATCATGGGGCTGCATTTCTTCGATAGCGCTCAGCGCAGTTTTTAAAAATGACTGATAAGTTTGAAGGTGGTAGACATTGAGAAGCTCAATGCTGATCTTGGGTCTTTCAATAATGAAACTCAGCGCTTCCGGGGTATCTTTCAGCGTTACGAGCTCTTGTTGGACGTAGGCAATGAGCATGGCAAGTTTGTCATCGGGTATGTTTTCAAAGTTCGGATCTACAGCTGTTAAAAAAGGTTTGCACAGCTGTGTTAGTGCTATGGTATCATAATGCATAATCCAGTGATGATTTACCCAGCGCAATTTTTCAAGGTCATAACGAATTTGGCCTGTTGCAGAAAGATGATCAAAATTAAACGTTTCTATAAGTTTTTTCTTATCCATGATTTCTTCTTTGACAGAATGACCAATGATAGAAAGATAATTAACTATTGCCTCAGGCAGATATCCGCTATTTTTTAGATCAGTTAATGAAAAACCGAAATCTCGCTTTGACAGCTTTTTTCCTTCGGCATTTCCAATAATAGGCAGATGCCAGAAAACGGGTGTTTCTGCAAGAAATGCCTCATAAAGGGCAACCTGAGATGCGGTATTTGTCAAATGATCTTCTCCGCGAAATACATGAGTAATTTTCATTTCAACGTCATCAACAAAATTTGCAAATAAGAACGTGAAGCTGCCATCCTGACGCGTAAGCGGTATGTCAGAAAAGTGCCTCAGTTCAAAATGCATCGCATGATGAGCGAGGTCATAAAAAGAGACGGTTTTTGTATCATCGAGGTGAAAACGCCAAATAAAAGGGATAGCTGCAGCCAGCTTTTCCTCAATTTGAGCATCCGTTAGCTTGAGACACGTTCTATCGTACCGCGGTGGCTGTTTCATCGCCAACTGGCGTTGTCTTCTTTTTTCAAGCTCTTCTGGCGTACAAAAGCAGCGATACACAAGGTGCTTGTCTTGGCAGATCTGTAGGTACTTTTTGTAAAATTCAGTTCTTTGCGACTGATAATACGGTGCGTATGGACCGCCTTTAACAGGGCCTTCATCGTAATCAAGACCGAGCCAGGCAAGGTCTTGCATGATTTGATGACCCTCAGGATCTACCAATCTTTGCTGATCAGTATCTTCAATGCGCAGAATAAAGGTCCCGCTTTTTTGGCGGGCAAACAAAAAATTTATAAGGGCTGATCGTACATTGCCTAAGTGCATGAACCCTGTTGGCGAAGGGGCAAAACGTACACGAGGCGCTGGTTTAGTCATAGCGGGTCTCTAGTTGTCTTTCTTGCAAATTTCAGTTTGTTTCCATTATATCATAAAAGGAAAAAAATGTACCATTTGACGAAATAGACATCAAAAAATATCTTAAGATATAACACTAACCATATCGTGCGAGGAACATCATGAAAAAAATTCTCATTCTCGGATTATTGGCTTTTTCTTGGGGCATATACGCTGAAAACAAAGAAGAGCTTTATAAAGAAGAACTTATGGGAGCCATAAAAGAGGGTAATGTCGAAAGCGTTACGAGAATTTTAAAGGCAGGTGACGTGCAGAAAAATCATCTGATAGAAGCTGCTCTCTTTGCTTTGGATAAAACAAGAAACGAATGTTTAATAAAAGTTCAAAATGAAGCCCAGAAGAGTGGTACTGCCCTGATGGCAGCTATGCTAGGAATTTCAGTATATATTTTTGGAATTTGCTATGCGAATAAGATTAATTTTTATGAAAGCTTAGCGTTAGCTTTGATGCCGTCTGTGGGAACTCTATTCGCAGCGGCAATGGTTAATATATTAGAGTTAAATAAGATAACTACTCCTGACCCACATATTAATGCACTCGAGATTGCTCGACTTGTGGCACATTCAGCTCACAAACCTGAAGAACCGTCTGAAAATAAATAAAACATGAGTTCGATATGAGCAGATTTATTAGGAAGATTTTTCAAGATTCTTTTTTGATGAAATAGGGATCAAAAAATATCTTAGATATAACGCTAACCATATCATACGAGGAACATCATGAAGAAACTTCTCATTCTTGGATTATTGGCTTTTTCTTCCAGCTTATACGCTGAAAACAACGAAGAGCTTTCTAAAGAAGAACTTATGAGAGCCATAAAAGAGGGTAATGTCGAAAGCGTTACGAGAATTTTAAAGGCGGGGATACAGAAAAGTGATCTCACCGATGCCGCACATTTTGCTCTTGATAAAATAAAAAACGAAATTGCACTAAGGGCTGCTAACGAAGAGTATAGGCTCGGATCGACCATGTTGTCGCTCATCTACATATATGGTTCTTATATGTTTTTCATTTGCCGGGCCAATCACATGCAACTGCACGAGAGCTTAGTGATGTCATTTATTCCTGCCGTTGCTGTCCCATGTCTAGGCCTTTTAGTAAAATGGTTTGGTCTAGATCAACCTACAATAGCTGATCCTCAAGTTAATACGATAGAAATTGCTCGGCTTGTGGCCCTTTCAGCGTATTCTGCGAAATCATCTGAAAAGCAAGCAGAGCAAAAATAGATTACATCAAACTCTTTTTTTACCTGGCATGAAATGTTATTATAACCCACTAAAAGATGCCGTTTGACGGAAGAGGTCGCAAAAAGTATGATACCATTAGCACTGATCTGTAAGAGGAACAACGTGAAGAACTATATTATCATCGCTTTTCTAGTCCCCATTTTCACGGGTATCCTGTTTGCTGATCAAAAGCAAGAGCTTATGGATGCAATAAAAAAACGCGACATTAATCAACTTGCAAGGATTTTATTGAAAGCAGATCTCATGCAAAAAAGTGATCTAGAGGACGCGCAGCAGTATGCTTTTGATAGACTAAAACATCCGTCAGTAGAGAGAACTCCTTTTGAATGGTGCCAAGTTATAGGAGGCCCTACCGTGGGTTTCTGGAGTCTCTATTGGATTTTGACGAAAATGGGACGTTCAAATGGCCCGCTTGTTTGGTTACACCTGGGTGCTTTGGTTGTATCACCCTTTGTTATGCTTAATGGTTTTTTGGCGCCAATTATACGCTCGACTGCGTCAGAAGTAATTGCTGAATATGTATCAAAAGCAGCTGATATTGTACGAGAACATCCTGAAAAAGGGAAACAAAGGCTTTTGCTTGAAAAGCTTATATTTGAAGGGACCACTTTTATTAGAGGAACACCATGAACAACTATCTTCTTATTGTGTCTTTTGCTTGTGTTTTTACAAGTGCTCTGTTTGCGGATAAGAGAGATGAACTTATCAGTTCAATAAAACGGGGCGATGTAGAAAAAGTAACAAGAATTTTAAGAAAGGCTGATCAAATTCAGAAAAATGACCTCGAGGAAGCAGCTGAATATGCTCTCGACCGAACAAAATCGCCATCCTTATCTCGGACTGGATGGGAATGGACGAAGGCTATTGCTGGTGGTTTGTTCTTACCAACCAGTCTGCTTAGTTGGCACTGGTTCACCGGGGGACCATTTAGAGATGATTCTCCTAATTGGTTTGATGTGGGACATGCTATGTTTGCGGCTTTATGTGCGTATCTGCTTTACTCCGGGATAAGCACACCAATCAAGCGCTATGCTGGTGCGAAAGAAATTGCTCACCTGGTAGGAAATGCAGCTGAAAAAACTGGAGAAAAATCTGAAAATGCAGGCGAGCAATCAGCTCCGCGAAAAAGATTAATAATCGATGACGAAGATTGAGTCTTTATTAAAGAGGAACAACCATGAATAAATATTTTCTTATTGGGTCTTTTGCTTTCACAAGTATTTTGTTTGCGGATAAGCGAGATGAACTTATCAGTGGAATAAAAAAAGGTGACGTAGAAAAAGTCACAAGAATATTAAGAAAGGCCGATCAAATCCAGAAAAATGACCTCGAGGAAGCAGCTGAATATGCTCTCGATCGAACAAAATCGCCATCCTTATCTCGGACTGGATGGGAATGGACGAAGACTATTGCTGGTGGGTTGTTCTTATCAACCAATTTGATTAGTTGGTACGTGAGGTTCACCCACGAAGAATTCAGAAATGTCCCTTTTCCTAATTTGCATGATGGGGTGCATATTGTCTGGACATCTTTATGGGCGTATCTGCTTTACTCCGGGATAAGTGAACCATACAAGCGCTATGCTGGTGCGAAAGAAATTGCACGCCTGGTAGGAAATGTAGCTAAAAAAACTGATCAAAAATCCCAAAATGCAGGTGAGCAACCAGCTCCACGAAAAAGATTAATAATCGATGACGAGGATTGATTTTCATTTTATTTAAAAGAATGAAAAGCATAGCGAATACGCTTTTCAGCCCTTTTTTTATTTTAAATTTCGAAAAGATTAGTTGTATGATTTGATGAGAGAAATAACAAAAATAGTATAACGATATATTTCTTCAAGGCATTTAAAGGAGCATGATGATTAATCGTTTATTTATTGGTTTACTAGTTTTCATCTCTACAGGCTGCATTTTTGCTGATCAAGAGGATCGGCATGTGGGAGGTATAGACAAAAATGAAGACCTAATGACTGCCATAAAAAAAAGGGATGTTCGAGAAGTTAAAAGAATTTTGGCGGATGTCGATGCTATGCAGACAAAGGATTTAGAAACTGCTTTTGAGTATGCTTCTTCCCGCATGAAACAAAGTTCACAACGTAAGTGGTGGGAATGGTTTTTGATTATATATTGTGGTGTACACTTATTTAAAAGAGATGGTGCTAACTACTGGCATATTTTGAATACTATTTTTGCGACGCTAGGAATGTGTTACGGGATAATCGGTCCTTTTAATCGGCAGGCAGCAGCAGAAAAAATTACTCGGCTTTTGCTGACAAAGTGCCGCGAGAAAAATGTGGAAATCCAGTAAAATAGTACTTCCCATAAAGAAAAATAATTCATCGATGAGGAAAGATTTGAAAACCCTAACGATAATACCTATGTACTTGGTTATTTTTGGAAGTGTTAGTTTGCATGCTGACAAAGCACAGAATGCACTCATGCGAGATGCTATTGAGACGTCTGATGTGTTAGCAGTCAGGGGACTTCTGAAAAAAGTAGAGCCTCTTAAAACCGCAGATAAGACTTCCTGGATCAAATTTGCAGATGATGTCATTGGGGAAAAAAGAGAGTTAACATCTCTTCTTAAGAGCCCACGTGATCTTATACGGTTTCTGTTTGGAGCAACCGTTACCGTAAGCTGCACAGGACTTGCCGGCTTTTTTTTCAGACGCTACCTTAGGTGCCCGCTAAACTCGGGGGTGGACCCTGAAGAAAGAAGAACAAATTTAGTCTATAGTGGTCTTTCTGCAGGTGTAGTAATACTGGGTGTTATCGCAATGGTCAAGGGTTGGTATTGTGATACTGCATATGCCAATGTAAAACTTGCTCGCCTAGCGAAAGAAGCTATCGAAAAAGCTCTTGTGGAAGGAGCTACTGGTACTCCTCAGTTAGCACAAAAAGATATTCGATCTTCAGACAAAAAAGATCAGTGATTTTTTTTCTTATTGACAAATTGCTCAATTAGAATATGCTAGGAGCCTAGGTACCTATGTGGTCCTGTTTTGTTATATATCAGTAGTTATACATTCGAGGTTTTCATGAAAAACATTATAGTAAAGATTTTGTTTTCTGCTCTCGTGTTACTTCCCTCAGTGAAGGCGATGCAGCAGTCACAAACTTCAGCAAATAGTCGCAGACAACGGCGCAATCGTCTGATCAGCAAAACAATGCAGTATTGCAGCAAATGCTTGTTGCTTCTATGGATCAGTCCCACATGCAAGCTATTTTAACGAGTATGGCTGAGATATCGAAGGCGATTCTTGCTCGTATTGAGAAAGAAAAACAGGAAGAATTGGCAAAGGCCAATGAAAAATATCAAGCGGCATTTGTGTGCGCGTTTCAGAACAGTGAGTCGACGCAAGAGGAAAAAGAGATTGCCTTGGAATATATAGCATTTTCCGCTCGCTTAATACCGGCAATAGCTGATTATTATGCGAAGAAAGCTACTTTAGAGAAAGTGGCTGAAGAAGTACAATGGCGTGCTATTTCTGCCTTACAATGGCAGATTTCAAAAGTTGATCTGCCTGGGGAATGTTGTGTAGCTCCGTATCGTGAAATGACCCATGAAGACTATCTCAAAGAGCGTATAAGATGTGAGAAAATTTTGGCTTCTCGACCGACTGCTGATGACGTTGGAATAGCGGCACTGTGTTGGATTGCGAATGAAGGAAATTGGGCAACTCAGCAAAAAAAGGATGCCGCTACAAACCTGCAGGCCGCAAATGCGACGATCGAAGCGACAGTTCTCTCGCCTCAAATGGCAGCTCTGAAAGCACAATATACAAAAAGAAAGCGCATGTTAACTTCCTATTTAGGCAGTTATTTCTTTTCTCAAGAAACGCGTTCGCAAGCAGCTTTAGAGTTTTACGAAATAAGTAAGGCAGAAAAAAAGCTCGCCCAATCACAGAGTCAGCCGGCTGCTCAATAACTAATTTGTATTTACAAAGAATTCTTAATCAAATGACAAAAATACTCAGATACTATGAGGTTCTTATGAAAAACATTTCAATCAAGATCATCTTGCTTGGTCTTGCATTCAGTACTTCAACAAAAGCAATGCAATCATCATCACAAGCTTCAGCTGACTCCATGACTGCGGAGCATACGACAACTACTGAAAACTTAGTTGGAGCATTTAATGCTCAAATAAACGCACTAACAGAACGATTTCATTCGGAAAAAAGATTCTTGGAAGCTGCGCAAGGGGACGAACGTGTGGCACGATTGGCCTTTATTCAAACTTTACAAACGGAGCTTAGTGATCTTGTCGATAGACGTGATGCACAACGAGCGGCTGGCGCAGGTCTGCGGCCTTCAAATGGACAGGCAGCGCAATCTTCTACCCAGCCTCAAGAAACGGTACAAAACGCTCTCTTAGCTTCTATGCAAAAATCACAGGTGCATGGAAGAATTTTAGAATGTATGGCTGAGTTAGCTAAGAAAATTGTTGCTCGCTTTTCGAAAGAAAGGGATGCAGAAATGGAAAAGGCTAGAATGCAAAATGAACAAGCTCTGCAAGTTCTTAAAAACAGTGAGTCGACGCCAGAGCAAAAAGAACTTGCTATTGAGCAGATAGAGTTTTTAGGGCGTTTGATGCCTGCGATAGCTGATTACTATGCAAAAGCTGCAGCCTTAGATAATATATTTACTGAAGTTCGCTGGCGAACGATTTCAGGTCTCCAGCGCGCAGCAGCTGAGGCTGGTCAGCCACCGAAACAATGTGTGGGTGGTTCTGAAACAGTTATGACCCATGAGGATTATTTAAGTTCACGTGCTAGATATGAAAAAATTCTTGATGATCTTCAGGCATCTGATCTACTTAAACAGGACACCATTTTATCCTGGTATTGGACTGAAAAGAGATGGGAAGGGCAGCAAAGAAAAAATGCTGCTAACGAAGTGAAAGCCAATAATGCTGCAACCGAGAAAACAGAAACACCGGTTCTTACTCAAGTAGCAAGCCAAAAAGCTGAATATATGAAGAAGCAGCATACTCTAGCTCTTTATATAGGCTGTTATTTCTTTACTGAGGAAGTACGTGTGAAAGCGGCTTTGGATTTCTATCAGATTGAAAAAGAAATAAGACGACTTGTGCATCCAAGTACTCAGTCAGCTTCGCATTAATTAATTTTTTAGAGGGCTCTCTTGGATATTATCAAGATATTTCCAAGAGAGCTCTTTTTTGTTTAAATTAGTTTTGAATCTTAGAGGATTCCATCTTTAGAAGGCTTTTATAAAACGGAGGTTTTTATGAATATTTCGCAGAGAGCAGTAGTTATGTGCTTGCTTGTTACTTTATTTTCTTCGGTAATGGCGATGCAGCAAGAGGAACGTAATATTCAGTGCTATGAACAAATTCTAACCAGACTGCCTCCTTCTCAAAAAATGTTACACATTATGGCGCGTATAGCCGAAGCGATTTTTGCTCGCGCTGAGAAAGAAAGGCGAGCAGAGATGCTTAAAGTGCGAACAGAGTTGGACAGTGCTTTGAAGGTTCTTCGAAGCAGCCTATCATCACAACAGGAAAAAGAACAGGCAAGCGAGACGGTTGAATTTTTAAATAGACTTTCAGGTGAGATCTCGGTCCATTTTGCAAAAAAGACCGCAACTCAGGCTGTGCTTGAAGAGGCTTCGGGCAGGGCTCTTTTTGCCCTAAATGATGCCGTTGAAAGAGTAAGTGCTGATGAGCCTCATGACGACACCCCGCGGGAAGAATTTAAATTAGGACATTATCAAGATGATCTGAATCGAGCGCTTAGTATTCTTAATGATGCAGAGAGTCCTCTTAAAGAAAAACGGAATGTTGCGAGGGTATGGTATTTCAATGAGCTTCGTTGGGCAGAGCAACAAAGCAAGAAGAACACAGAAAAAGCACAGCAAGATGCGCCAGTAGCTCAGATAGACAATAAAAAAGTTCCGATCCTCTCGCCAGAACAAGCAGCGCAGAAAGCCGAATATGAAAAAACAAAGCGTATCGCAGTGAAGTATATACACTGTAATTATTTTAGTGAAGACGTGCGCTATCAAGCAGCGCTTGATTTCTATCTTGCAGACAAAGCCGAAAAAGATCTTACAGCTTTTCAGTCCACCACATCCTAATTTTATTAAAACCAATCTGTGGAGAGCTTCTTGGAATATCCAAGAGGCTTTCTCTTTTGGCACCATTTGCGCTTACCTGTAATAGAGAGTAATCTAGTACTATCTCTTTTTTTAAGAGTACACTATTTGGGAATGTGATTCGGGGGAACACCATGAATATAAGTCAGAAATCAGTTCTGGCTTTCGTAACGTTTATGCCACTTCTGCTCAATGCAGCAGGAGAGGCATTCTTGGAAGGCCGCATTCGTACGGCAATTGCGGAACGTCAATCGAGAATTAATAGTCCAATTTCAGGCGAGCGGGTTGCGCAAAGAGCCATTGAACAGCGACTGAGATCTCCAGAAGAGTGCATACGTGAAGCTGTCGAATTGCGCGAGACAATCAGGTTTGCCCATGAAATTGCTCATGATCCTGCAAACAATCCACAAGCTCTTATCGCCTCAGTGAATGCTGAGCAGGCAGAATATGAGCGCAGAGAGCGTGAGGAACTTGAAGCATCAATTAAATGGAGAAATACCCTTCTTACCCCATTCGAAATTAATGGCTATACGGTGCCTGTTGGATTTTATAAGAGAGATCTTATAGAATTACCCATTTATGGGGTCCAATTGTATGCACGTAAGCTTCTTAGAACATCGCTTAAACAACGCCGTGAAGAAACTATCATTAAGCATATTACTGAAGGCGCATATAATTCGCTCATCGAAATTCTCGAATCGGTAAAGAAAGCCGAAGAAAAATATGAGCTTGAGTATGAAGAAAAAAGTGCGCTTGGAAAGTTATTTACTGTTGATTCACGCGCACGAGATGTTCTTTTGAATCCTATACGTGAGTACCTTTACGAGAACCACTATCTTATCGGTTATCTGCCCATTAATACCATGGTTTTATTTCCGTTACTCTCATGCTGGCTTTTTGATAAGACGAGCTCCTGGCTTGAATCGACGCTCTTAGAGAAGGATTATGATGAGATTTTTCGCAGGGGTGGGGTTCAAGCTTTGAACATGGAATATCTTGAAGCCTTTCAACCAAATGCTGAAGGGCAACTAATAAAGGCTGAAAAGACGCCATTTACACTAACAACGAGCTTGCGATTTTGCGAATGGCTGTTATCTTTTTCGTATTTTCATAAGCTGCCAAGCACCATGAATTTACGAGTATTTTTATTATGGCTTTGGGGTATTCCAGCGCCTCTTTTTAATGACGCAAAAATTTTCAAGACTATGAGTCAGCTCGCAGGAGTAAAGTTACCTGATGCATTCTACTCGAAGCCGGTTGAGTTGGCTATCGAATATTTAGGTTATGGATTTTCCGCGAAACTTTTTGATAGACAATGCGGTGAAACGTGGACGAAATACGTTTTGGAGAACCGTGAAAAATTTCTCACACGCTTAAAAAATTATAAACGTGCAGTAGAGCAACTTGATAATGCTGAGGTCGCTGTTAAAGAAGCTGAGCGAAAATTGAGAAAATTTGTGGAAAATGGCCACCGCATGAATTCATGGTTGCCGGGTGCTGAGGCAAGGCAGTGGTGGAAGTCGGAATCTCGTGGATCCACTACAATAACGAATGCGGTCAGCCTTGGCTTGACGGGTATAATGGCATATAAGTTGGCCCGATGGTATTGGAATATAACGCATCCGCGAGCTGAGCATCCAGCTTAATGTCAAGACAAAAACCTTAGAGGAGAACCTATATGATGGATAAAATAGTTACAAGAGGTCTAAAGGCGGTATTCTATCTATCCTTTTTACAGGGGGCTGTGCAGCTTTACTCTATGGAGGCGGCTCGAGGAGCACTTCCAGGAGCAGCTAACCCGAATGATCCTAATCGACCGCAGGTTGGGGAACACATTGCACAAGTTTATAACGTAGTCGAGCCAGCCATTCGGAACAACATAAATGCGATGGTTCTTGGTGAGCGTGAAGCATTGCAAAATGCACTTGATGCTGTGAATATCTCCTTAGCTAATGCTCGTGGAGTGGAACGAGAGAGATTATTAGCACGACGTGCTCAATTGGAAGATCAGCTTTTTGCCGTTGCAAGGCGACACGGAGGTCTTTTGGAGAATGCCCATCAAGCTGCTGTAAATATCGGAGCAGAATATGCTAGGTTCATTTTGGATAGAGGGAGAGAAGAATTTTCACGGCAAACGCAGTTTGGTAATACAGCTATTAACGCTCGTGAAAATCGTGCTGGAATGGTGCAAGCAAGCAGAGATCGTTTTGCCGATATTACTAATTGGGTTCGAGGTAATCCGAAATATATTTTGGGCATGACTGCAGGACTGACCATAGCAAGCTATGGTACCTATAAAGGGCTGCAGATTGCGGCACATCGTTTTGAAAAGGAAACCCCACGTCTTGCGCAAGAAACATCGCTCCTTTCTACTAAAGAACAGATGCTTAATTGGTTAACGGGTAAACCACAAAAAGAAGCAAATATAAAAGATGTGATTTTGCCTGAGGAAGATGAAAGGCGCGTGGAGGAGATCGTTGCAGCAATGCAATACTCCGTTCAAAATGGTGCCTATCTTAAAAATGGACTTTTCTGGGGACCTCCAGGAACTGGTAAAACTTTCTTGCTTGAAAGAATTGCTCGTAGTAGTGGCATGGATTATCTCTTAGTTGCAGGTCCCGATGCATTTGCCTATAGTGTGGAAGAAGGAATTATAGAGTGGAATAAAGTATTTGATCGAGCTGAAAACCATCCTAGACCAGTTATGATTGTTATCGACGAATGCGAAGTTATCTTAGGTGACAGAAAAGACCCTGCCAATCAATCTGATAAGAAGCAGGCTTACCTCAATTTAATTTTAACGCGTTTTGGAACAGAAAATCGTAAACGCTGCGTGTTTGCTATCTGTAACCTTCCTGAGCGCCTTGATGAAGCATTTTTAAGCCGGTGCGATATTCAGATGTATGTAGGAGTCCCAGCGGTTCCTCAGCGTAAGCAGTTAATTAAGAAATATTTCACGAAATATCTTATTAAAGCAGAACACTTGGTGCATGAGGTTGTGGCCACAGTTACTGGATTCTTTAACAATCTTTTCTCATCGCCACCACCGCCTCCTACGCCACTTAAGTTCGAACAAGGCTTACTCAAAGATAATGAGATGAGTCCTCAGTTGATTGATGAAATCAGCGACAAACTTGAAGGACATGACTTTGTGGGACGTGATATTTCAAAGATGATGTTAATGATAGAAAGTACCGCGCACTCAACGAAGGACTCGATGGTTACTCGAGCTATTATTGATCGCGTGATAAAGACCAAGATTCACGAGAAACGTGTTGCTCGAGAAGGCTTTAAACGGGCACCATCGCAGGCAGATAAGAAGCCAACGCAGACATCTGCCGCAGCATAACAATGTTCTCTGTAGTAGAGTGAGCATCCAGAACATGCCGTTCCCAAGAAGGAGCGGCATGTTCTTCTCTTAAAAAGCTGCTTCCTTTCAAAAATTCACAATCTCTTCTAACTCTTGTTTATTTATTTTTAAACTCTGTATTCTAACATAAAAGACCTCTGCTTATCGGAGCTGGAGATCTGCTAATCGTTCCAGAAGAATCTTCTGGGGCTTGGAATTTGACAGGAAAAAGGCAAGTTGGTATGGTAGGTGGCTTGGGTGTAATGAAAAAAGGACGAGAGGAATGAATAAGTGTTTAAAAATTACGCTTACTATCGAGATTAAAGAGGGCTTTTTGCAGAATATTATTCAGCAACAAGCACGCAAGAATAATCTTGAAGGTATAGTGCAGCCACTTGGTTCTGATAAAGTCAAAATTATTGTCTGTGGAGAAAAAGAGCAGGTCGATTCTTTTGTCGACTCGATTCATCGCGAGGCAACAGGCTCTGCAATTAAAGAAATCGAAATTGAACCGCATGTCAGAGATAAGGACTATCGCGGTGTCTTCCGTGTCATTGAATAAATTCTTGATATTCGTACTACCATTTTTTGTGTATACTAGGACGTGAAAATAAAATAACTTTAACGCGTTCTGACTATGCATATTCTTAGTAAATTAACTCTTATTTTAACGCTTTTTTCGTGCGGACTTTATGCGGATGTCCCGTGGACCTTTACTAAAATACGGGGCAAGGGATCATTTTTTTCTAAAGAACGCTATCTCCAGCACTATCTTATTGAGCCTGGGGATCGTTTTGATCTTTCTAAGCATAAGCTTTCTTTAACCAAAATGGTGGATGTGATGAAAGCAGAAGGGTACCTCAAAGCACGCATTACCGATGAAATAAATTATGATAAGGCGAGCAAAACTGTTTCTGTCGCGGTTAGATTTGAGCCTGGGTCACGTTATATTATTGATTCAGTTCAAGTTAAACTAGATCAGTATCCTGAACTACGTAATGAGCTGCAGAAAAAAGCAGAGAAGACGCTCGCGCATGCCATTGCAGAAAAGGATCGCATTGCTGCTGCAACAGATGAGATGACAAAGTATCTTGCTAAAAAGGGATATGCTGGTGCAACGATACAGTCGCATCTGGCGATTATAGAAGATAAGAAAAATCGAGCAACTCTTTCTTTTGTAGTGACACTAGTCGAGAAAAAGGAATATCTCTTTACCGGAAATTCTTTTTTTACGAGTGATCAACTGCTTGATGAAATTCTTTTAGTGCAAGAACAGGGACTTTCTTTGCCGGACTCATTGATTGCAGAAGATATTGAAGCTCTGTATAGGGCAAAAGGATTTTTAGCTGCTCATGTGGATGTGAATGAAAAACCGGGTATAGTTACCTTTCTCATTCATGAGGGTGAGCGATATAAAGTCGGAACCGTAAGCAAAGCACTAACGGGAGATCACCCTGCAGATCTATCGGTAAAAGAGATTGTAAAAAAATTGAAGCATGATCTTGAAAGCCTTCCGGTTTTTGATCAGGAGCAGATCGATGAGCGGCGTTTTCAAGCAGCCCAGGAGCTTACTCGCCTGGGGTACTGGGATGCTCATATTGAGGTGCAGATGAAGCCGATTAGAGCTAAAAAACAAGATATCGTGCTTGATATTCATCTGGGTAATAAACGAATGATACAAAATATCATCATTGTGGATCATCCAGAATTTCTCAAAGAAGGGCTCTTTAAGCGATGGGTCTGTTTAAAAGTTCCCCAATCTATCAGTCCTCAAGAGATTGACGAGCAGAGGCGATGGCTTCAAAAAACATTTGCTAAGCGTGGATACCTCAATGCGAAAATTGCCTACGACATTCAGATACTCCCCTCAGGCTCGACTTTAGAATGGAAGATCGATATATCACAAGGGCCAGTTCGATTTGGCCGAACGGTTATTGCTGGCCTTAAAAAAATGAAACCCTATATTGTTGAACGAGAGCTTCGGTACCACGAAGGCGAAGTCTGGAGTAGGGAGAAAATAGACGAAAGCATAAAGCGGTTGCGCGATTTATGCATGTTTGAAACGATTTCCATTACACCGCTGTCTGAAGAGCCGGCAAATAGTCAGTTTCAGCCCGTGCTTATTAAATGCATAGAGGATGATCCGTTTGAAATAAGAACACGACTTGGATTTCAGTTTGTGAGCAAGAGTTTTACGCATGTATCGTGGTCAACCTTTCGACTTGGTGGATCTTTTCTTTGGAAGAATCCGGCCGGTATTGCCGATCGTCTGACCCTTGATGCAGATTTAAGCTGGTATACCCGTAATCTTGCCATCGGTTATGAAGTACCGTGGATTGGATCGTTACCGGTGAGGACACTGTTCAGAGTGTATAGTGATCAGTATGATCAGCCGCTTATTTCGAGTAAGCAGCGGCTTTATAAAGAATCGCATGATGGTGTTAGTGTCTCTTTCAAACACAGTCATCCCTGGTGGCATGGCTGCTTTAAATTTGGTATAGAGCTTGATAAGCTCTCATGTATTGCTCCCGAGCTTGCTCATGTGATCGATTTTGAGCCGACATTGGTAAATCATCGGACTCCCTATCTCTATTTTGAGCCGATCGTCACGTTTGAACATTTTGATAATAAGGTTGATCCGTGCAAAGGATTTTCAACGATTATTGCATTGAAAGCGATGGTCCCACCTGGGGTCAGAGATGGGTGGTTTATTAAAGCAGTTTTTGAACAGTCTTTTTATTATCCTCTCTATCGCTCATTGATTGGTGCGGTGCGCTGGAGAGTGGGACATATATTCAATCCGCAGTTTAATACCATCTTGCCAACTGAGCGGTTTTATTTGGGTGGCTGTTCTACCTTGCGTGGTTATGAGCCAAATATGGTTCCACCGCTTAATGATCTTGTCTGTGATAACTGCCGCATTTTCGTGCCTGTTGGTGGTAAATCGATGGCTAATATTAATACTGAGTTACGGTTCCCTTTGTATCAACGACTGAGCGGGGTAGTATTTACTGATATGGGCGCACTTGCCCAAGATAAATTTGCAGATATTAAAGCACGGTGGGTGGGCGCAACTGGATTTGGGGTACGCTTTGCTACGCCGGTCGGACCTGTCCGTTTTGATATTGGGTGGAAATGGAAAAAGCGTAATCCTGAAGATAAGAGATATGCATGGTTCCTTACGCTCGGTCATGCCTTTTAAAATTCTTGAGCCTGTTCCTGCCAGAGATGTGCATAAAGACCACCTTGTGAAAGAAGTTCCTCATGAGTGCCTCTTTCAGCAATTCGGCCATGATCAAATACTAATATTTTGTCAGCATCAACAATTGTTGAAAGGCGATGCGCTATGATGAGCGCAGTAGTTGATGCAGATATCTCTTTTACATTTTGTTGAATCTCTTTTTCAGTTCTTGTATCCAATGCAGACGTTGCTTCATCAAATACGTATACTGCTGGTTTTTTAATAATTGCACGCGCAATAGCGATACGCTGTTTTTCGCCACCGCTAATTTTGAGTCCTCTTTCACCTACAATTGTTTCATACCCATCAGGAATCTTTGCAATAAACGTATCAAGATGCGCAAGCCGCGCCGCTTCAAAGACCTGTTCTTTCGTGGCACTCGGTTTTCCGTACGCAATATTGTAAAAGAGGGTGTTATTAAAAAGAACGGTATCCTGGGGTACAAAAGCCATCAGGTCATGGAGAGATTTCTGAGTTACGGTGCGGACATCATGACCATTTATTAAAATAGCTCCTCCCGTTACATCATAGAGCCTAAAAAGCAGACGACTGATCGTCGATTTTCCTGATCCAGTGGGTCCTACAAGAGCAATGGTTTTTCCTGCAGGAACTGAAAAACTTATTTCATGAAGGATTTCTCGCTTTGCATCATAGCTAAATGAAACCTGTTCAAAGGTAATACTCGCAGTCTCAGCCGCAAGGGCGATCGCATTTGGTGCATCTACTACTTCAGGTTTTCTTTCTAAAAGGGCAATTGAATCGCTAATGTCTACAAAGCCCTTACGAATTTGTTGGAGAATATAGCCGAAATAACTTAGGGGCACGACAAACTGAAGGATGTAGGCATTAATGAGTACAAAATCACTCGTTTGTAATGTGTGATTGAGAACTGCCTTTCCCGCATACCAGGTAATAAGTGAGAGTCCCGTGCCAATAATAAGAGACTGCAGGAGATGCATAAACATTGTCTCTTTGTTTAGCCAGTGAGCAGACTGTGTTTGATCGTCGAGATGTTTTCTACATTGCGCTTTTTCAAATGCCTGATTGGTGAAATATTTTACGGTCTCAAAATTAATGAGGCTATCAATAATAAATGCCTTTGTACCCGATCTTTTTTCATTATAGATTTCATGGGTTTTATGAGAGCGCTCAAGTCCGATGATGCTTGCGGCGATATAGAGAAGAAGCATGCAAGCAACTGCAGTTGAATAGAGAGCTCCGTATAAAAAGAAAATAACAATGATTGCTCCAATGATTTCTGCAATAGTGGGGATCATAAAAAGAAAGAGGCCCCAAAAAAGATTTTCTATGCCATGGTGAGCACGGGTAATTGCACTTGAAATAGCCCCTGTTCTTCGTTCAAGGTGAAAGCGGAGAGAGAGCGTATGGAGGTGATCAAAGAGTTCCAAACTAAAACGATTGGTTACCTGCTCTAAAATCTCTGTGACTAGATATGAGCGAATATGCGCAACTATTTGGCTTACTGTCCATGCTATGCCATACAGCATGAGCATGAGGCTTACAACTGCAGGTACGTTCTGTGTAGAAAAAAGAGCTATTACCTTTCTAAAAATGAGAGGCACGCCAACATTCATCATGATGGTAATAATCATCACAAAGACGGCGAGGACGATCTTTAGCATCCATGATCTGTCACCTTTCCACAGATAATGGGTGACCATTGAAAGCGTTTTAATAAGATTGGTGGTAGCCTTTTTTTGTGCTGTCATCTCTTTTTTCCCCTTTTGCTTTCCTTCTAAAAAGCTATATATTGGGTAATGCTTATAGTTTAACATAAATCTCAACCAATGGATTTTATGGGGCATCAGAATAATAATGTGTCACCGGAACATGTCCATATTCATGACGACCACCATCATCATGACCCAACTTTTAAAACCGAGCTGATGCATCACCTTCCTTATGCTATCTTTTCAGTAGCATTGGGCATGATTATCTTAAGTTTCCTTGATTATGCGTCTGTTCTTCATTCGATAGGACATGAGGCACGTCGCATTGCCTGTGGCGGCTATCATATGCTGTTTCACAGTTTCCACTTTTTGCATATACTTTTTGCAGCGACGGGAACAATTATTACGTTTTCCCGTTTTTCTCAAAATATCGTCAAGATGCTCATTATCGGCACGATTTCTCCGGCATTTTTCTGTATGCTTTCTGACGTGCTCCTGCCATATTTAGCAGGAAGATTGCTGGGCGTTGATATGGAACTGCATATCTGCTTTCATCGAGAGCTTCAGAACGTGCTTCCATTCTTGGCAGTTGGGGTGATTAATGGCCTTGTGTTACGTATGCATCATTCTTCAATGCTTCCCGTCTTTTCGTTAGGTTCACACGTCATGCACATACTCATTAGCTCACTTGCAGCGCTCTTTTATATGGTCGCTCATGGCTTTGATAATTGGTACCCACGGATGGGATGGGTCTTTTTATTTTTGGTAATTGCTGTGGTCATTCCCTGCACGCTTTCTGATATTCTAGTGCCTATGTACTGGGCTGGAGTGAAAACTAAAAAATGAAAAGTGTTAGGCTGGAACATGTAACGAAATCCTTTCACGGAGAACTGATCGTACAAGACATCAATCTCACTATTCCTTCAGGAAAGATTTTTGTGCTTCTCGGGCCAAGTGGTAGTGGTAAAACGACCTTGCTCCGCTTAATCGGAGGATTTGAGCGTGTTGATAGCGGTAAGATTTTTTTGGGAAACGAGGATGTCACTAAACTCCCCATCAATGAACGTCCTATTAATACCGTCTTTCAAAATTATGCACTCTTTCCTCATCTTACCGTTTTTGAAAATGTTGCTTATAGTCTGATGATCTCGAAGTTATCCCGTCATACGATTAAAGAAAAAGTCGATAAAATGCTTAAAATGGTTCGTCTTGAAGCTCATGCTAATAAAGCGATTAGAACACTTTCGGGAGGTCAACAACAACGTGTTGCACTTGCACGAGCAATTATAAATGAGCCTGATGTGCTCTTGCTTGATGAGCCTCTGGCGGCGCTTGATTTTACGCTGCGGGAACGCGTGCTTGTCAATCTTATTGCATTACAAGATACATTAAAAACGACGTTTATTTATGTGACGCATGATCAGCTCGAAGCGTTGACGGTAGCTGATAAGATGGCAATTCTCAATCATGATGGAGATATAGAACAACAGGGAACTCCCAAAGAAATTTATGAGTTCCCTGTTTCTTCATTTGTTGCACAGTTTGTAGGGACGAGTAATATTTTTCAGGGCACATTTAAAAAAGAGCCGACACCACTTCTAGAAGTTCCTGGGTTAGGTGATTTGATTGTCCAAATTCCTTCGGAAAAGCATTGGATGGTTGAAAAATCTGAGCTGCTGTTGAGTGTAAGGCCTGAAAAGATACTTATTGCACGCAGTGAACGTCCAGGATTTGCTAATATGCTTACAGGGGTTGTTGAGGCCATTGTGTATCACGGACGATCAACCCAATATAATGTCCGTTTAAAAAATGGCAAGATTGTTCAGGTATTTGAGCAGAATGAAGAACATTTCCCGCATGAGATCATAGATTACGATAACATCGTCTATTTGCACTGGCAAAAAGAAAATGCCGTTTTATTGGAAAGGTAGCCTATGCAAGAATTTCTGAGCAAATTGAAGCGTGAGTTTCCCTTCTTTTTTATTGTTCCCAGCTTTGTATGGCAAATACTCTTTTTCTATGTGCCGCTTGCTTTCATGTTTTTTATGAGTCTAATCATTATTTGTCCAGAACGAGCGGTGCCCATTTTCTCTGTCTGCAGGTATATTCCTTTTTTGAACCATGCCTATATATATATTATTATTAAATCGGTTATTTTAGCCGCGGTTACAGGAATTCTCTGTTTTTTAATTGGCTATCCACTTGCTTCTTTTTTGGTTTTTCGGGCGGGACGATTCAAGCCCATATTTATTTTTTTGTTAATTTTACCGTTCTTTACTAATTTTCTTCTGCATGTCTATTCTTGGTTTTTTGTTCTTGATAGAAGTGGCATACTCAATAATACTCTTTTGTACCTAAGGCTTATCGGGGAACCCCTCCCTTTTTTAAATTCTATCGGGGCGATTATGGTATTAATGGTCTACTGCTACTTGCCCTTTATGGTGCTCGGAATCTATACTGCGCTTGAACGTTTTGATACAACGCTTATTGAAGCTTCAGAAGATTTGGGCGCATCGGGATTCGAGACGTGGTTTCACATTATTTGGCCACTTTCAATGTCAGGGATCATTACAGGATTTTTCTTAGTGTTTGTTCCATCATTCGGTGAATTTGCAATTCCAGGATTGATGGGTGGTGAAAAATATCTTTTTGTGGGATCTGTTATCGCCCAGTACGCACTTGGCGGCAAGACGCTTGCTTATGGGACAGCATTTACCGTTACGAGCTTTTGTTGCTTAGTTATTCTTATGATTATTGGTTATCAGCTCCAAAAAGTAATCTATGCTTATTTTATGGGTGAAAGATGACACTCCTTGGAAGGCTCAGTTTTATTTTATTAATCGCGACATCGTATCTTTTTTTATATGTTCCTATTGCGGTTCTTATTCTTTTTTCTTTCAATGATGGACCATTTCCATCACCGTGGGTAGGATTTTCTTTAAAATGGTACCATGAGCTCTTTCATTCTTCTGTTATTTGGTCGGCTTTTTATAATTCACTTATCCTTGCTCTTTCGGCGATGATCTTGAGCGTAACGTTTAGCCTCGGTCTGGTTTACTTTGCGTGCACAAAAAGACCGATTAGAAAATTTACCTTTCTGTTTTATGGAAATACGGTTGTTCCCGAAGTCGTGCTTGCCATAGGCTTATTGAGCTTTTTTTCACTCCTTGCCATTCCGTTAGGGCTTATTGCATTGATAGCGGGGCACACGGTGTTAGGACTGGGGTATGCGGTGCCCATTATTTATACAAGTTATCTTTCACGAGATAAAAGGATTTACGAGGCGTCACTTGATCTTGGTGCAACAAAAAGCCAGACATTTTGGAAGATTGAGCTACCGCTCTTGAGACCCGCTATCCTTTCGGCGGCTCTTTTGGTGTTTATTATGTCCTTTGATGATTTTATTATCTCCTACTTTTGCTCAGGCAGTGAGGCCCAGACGCTTTCGCTCTATATTTACAGCATGATTCGTTCGGGAATATCACCGGTGGTTAATGCGCTATCAACGATTCTGTTAGCGTTGAGCAGCCTTTTGGTAATAATACTGTGTTATATAATGATGCGCTCGAAACTGATACGGATATGACGACCAGACTTTTTATTTTTCGTACTGTAATTGTTGTGTTCTGGTTTGCTGTAATTATGGGATTTGCGTACTGTCCTAATTTTTCGATGTTCTCAAGCACGAGAAAATCTATCAATGTGTGTACCTGGTCGGGGATGTTCGATTTGCAGCTTATTTCAGAGTTTGAGAAACAGACGGGCATTCACGTAAATCTGAGTTACTACGAAAGTAATGAGGAGCTCTTTCTTAAATTAGGGACCTCTCAAATGCATGGCTATGATCTTATTCTTCCATCAGACTATGCAATTGATCACCTTAAAACGAGAGGAATGCTCAAAAAAATTGATAAGACGAAGCTTGTCTTTTATCAGCACCTGAATCCTGTCTTGCTCGGTCATTATTTTGATGAACAGAATAACTACTCAGTGCCGTTTGAATGGTCAATTTATGTGATTGGTATTAACGACGAGTGCTATGAAAACCGGAAAAAATCGCTCCCCGAGACCTGGGCGCTTATTTTTGATAAAGAGTGGCTCAAGACACATCGCATCATTATGACAAATGACCCATTAGTTGCCATTCCGCTTGCATCATTTTATCTCTATCATTCTTTTGAAGAACTCTCTAAAAATCAAATACAAGCAATCAAGGCGCTACTTACAAGCCAATATAAATGGGTAGCCGCCTATAGAGATTTTAGAGCGAGCAACTATCTTGCGAGTAATAATGCATGTCTTGCCGTTTCGTCAAGCTCCTACATGCTACAAAGTATGAAAGAATCCCCTTCGCTTGATTTCGTTATACCAAAAGAAGGAACACTCGTTACCATTGAAAGTTTTGCTATTCCAAGTTCAAGCAATAAAGAAGATCTCGTGTATTCATTTATGAATTTTATGATGCGTCCTGAGAATGTTGCACATAACTATGCTCATCTTGGCTTTTTCCCCGCCACTCTTGATGCTTTACCTCTGCTAAGTCTTCATCCAAAAGCTCGTGAGCTCATTACGCTTTCAAAAAAAGAATTTGAGCGCTTTCATCTCTTGCGCTACGATATTATCAAAAATGCGCTCAGTGAAGCAGAATTGCAGGATTTGTGGATTAGAATAAAAGTATAAAGCCTTTTGCCGCTTATTTATCATTATGAACAAGAATTTGAAAAATTTTTAGGGGTCACGGTTCCTTATTTATGGTTATCTCTTAGAGGTGCTCCGGCAACGGCATTTGATGTTTTTTGCATTTAAGATAGTTTGCTAATATAACGGTAGCACCTTATAACACGGACAATTCTCTATGAACATTAAAAATTTCTTAATTTCTTTACTCTTTATTTCTTATCCTCTGTGTGCGATGTCCTCAAAACAATTAGCCAAACAAAGGAATAAAATTACCAGACAGCATCTTGAAAATCTAAACGAAGAATTAAAAGAGTTCTTGCTGCTTTTGAAGAAGCCGGGAAATATTAACGCTCGTGATGCGCATGGAAATACTCCACTTATAAGGGCTATCGAGCAAAGCAACAGTAAAATGACTCAACTGATCCTTAAACTACCAGCCACAGATATCAATGCCAAAAATCAAGAAGGCGTAACCGCTCTTATGTGCGCTGCCAAAATATCTCGATTCAAAGAAATTGTTCAGTTATTGCTCGCTAAAAAAGCTATTGATGTTAATGCCCAAGATGTAAGAGGAGAAACAGCTCTGATGATCGCCACAAAATTTGGTAACAAAGAAGTTGTTGAGTTGCTCTTTAAAGCACCCAATATAAATGTAAATGCTCAAGATAAAGATGGCAAAACAGCTCTTATGTTTGCTGCGCAATTTGATCAAAAAGAAATCGCTCAACTGCTTATTGCACAACCTGGAATTGCTATCAATGCCCAAACGAAATCCGGTTGGACGGCTTTAACGTATGCTATTCGATCTGAGGGCGCTGAAATAACAGCACTCCTTCTAAATCAACCTTGCATCGATGTTTCGAAAGTGCTTTTTGATGCGGTCACGTTTGGTAGAAAAGAAGTTGTCGAACAGCTTCTTGCCAGACCTGATGTCGATGTCAATGCTGTCACAGAAGCGGGATTGAGTGCTTTGAGATTAGCATTTGATTATCAACAGAAAGATATAATTATCTTACTGCTTAATAAAAAAGGAATAGATATCAAACAAGCGCTTTTTCATGCCGTTCGTAAAAATAATAAAGAAGCGGTCCAACTGTTTCTTGCTCAATCTTGTATTGACATAAATATCGTGTATCAAAAACACACGGTTCTCGGTATTGCTGCCGAAAATGGTCACAAGGAGATAGTGGAGCTTCTCCTTCAACAACGTGGTGTCGATGTTAATCGAAAAGACGAATTTGGTCATACCGCTCTCATATGCGCTTGCAAAGAAAATTTTACGGAAATTGTTGAACTGCTTCTTAAGCATCCAGGTATCGATATTTGTGCGCGCGATCAAGCGAGGTGGTCTGCTATGACATTCGCTATCCGCTGTGGTCACAAAAAAATAGTAGCCTTACTACTTGATAATCCTCACATTGATCTTACAGCAGCTCTTATGGAAATAATTTCAGCGGGCAATGTAGAGATGATGCGATTGCTTCTTGCCCGAACAAATATCAGTATTAATCTTGCAGATGAATCTGGCGATACACCACTTGTGAAAGCTATCATTTGTGGGCGAAAAGAAATGGTTCAGTTCCTTCTCCAACAACCTGGCGGTAATATAAATGGCGAAAACAAGTACGGGTGGTCACTTCTTAGGTGTGCGCTCAAATTTGGTCACCCGGAAATAGCGCTACTTTTGGCTAATGACCCTAACATAGATAGAAATAAAGCTCTTCTAGACGCTGTTCGCGAAGGAAACAAAGAAATCTTTCAAGTGCTTTTGACTAAACCTGGCGTAGATATAAATGCACACAATGAACATGGTGAGACAGCCCTTATTGTTGCTGCTCAAAAAGGTCAAACAGAACTGGCAGGGCTACTTCTTGCAATGCCTCATGTCGCTCTTAATGCTGGTGACGATGATGGCCAAACGGCTCTCATGATTGCTGCTTATAATGGTCACGAGGAAATTGTTGGGCTGCTTCTTGCTCAACTTACTATAGCTGTTAATGTTCAAGACGAGACAGGCAGGACAGCTCTGATGGCTGCTGCTCATGAGGGTCACAGAGAAATTGTTCAATTACTTCTTGCTCACCCTGATATAGCCATTAATGTTCAAGATAATGAACAGGTAACGGCTCTCATGTACGCTACGGAAAACGGTCATACTGAAGCAGCTCAGTGCTTTCTCAGTGCTCCTGACATAGCGGTCAATGTTCAAGATAGTGATGGTCGGACTGCTCTTATGCTTGCTGTTGAAAACGGTCATCTTGAAACTGTTCAATTGCTACTTCATCAATATGATTTAGAGATGAATATCAAGGATCACGAAGATTTGACAGCTGAGCAGATAGCTGAACAAAGCGGGTATGCCACTATTGCACAGTTAATTCGAAGTGCTTATAGAGTCACTCGCTAAGCGCTGATAACCCGATGAATGCGTTATCTCAAAATAATAATATCTCTGAAATATACTCGGTACTACTTAATAAGATAAATACAAAATCTTGTATGAAGCCTCTGGGTGGATCTTTGAGTTTTATTGATTTATACTGAAATTACTAGCTTATTTGATTACTAAAAACTGATATCAGTGCAATTTTTTTAAAAGAGTTCGAAGTATGAATGATCACCAACGCAAATTTTATGTGACTACTCCTATTTATTATGTTACAGCTCGTCCGCATTTAGGCTCATTATATTCAACACTTTTAGCGGATGTTGCTGCACGGTGGCATAAGCTCAGAGGATATAAAACCTTTTTTCTCACGGGTACTGATGAGCATGGTCAAAAGATAGCAGAAGCTGCTCAGAAGGCGAATATGCCCCCGCAAGCTTTTGTAGATAGTTTTATTGATGCTTTTAAAGAAACCTGGGATAAGTACGAAATAGTCTACGATTATTTTATTCGAACGACTGATGAAAGTCATATTAAAGCGGTGCAACGCTGGATACGAGATTTACAGCAATCAGGTGATATCTATAAATCCTTTTATAGTGGCTTTTACTGCACACCGTGTGAAACCTATGTGACTGAGTCACAAACGCCTGAAGCCGAAGCACCCTTGTGCCTTTCTTGTGAGAGAGGGACCCGGTTTATTTCTGAGGAATCTTATTTTTTTAGATTATCGGCTTATCAAGATCGGTTACTCGCATTGTATGCTGAGAATCCTGATTTTATTGTGCCACGAGAGCGCCTTAATGAGGCGGTAAGCTTTGTTGAATCAGGACTTAAAGATCTCAGTATTTCAAGAACGACCGTCAAATGGGGTATTCCCTTTCCCGATGATGTGAAGCATACAACCTATGTGTGGGCGGATGCTCTTAATAATTATATAACAGCAGTTGGCTATGGAAATGAAGCTCGGCAAGAAGAGTTTAAGTTCTGGTGGCCTGCTGATATGCAGGTAATGGGAAAAGATATCGTCAGATTCCATGCTGTTTACTGGCCAGCATTTCTTATGGCGACCGGGTTAGCGTTGCCGAAACATCTGCTTGTGCATGGCTGGATCAAAATAAACAATCAAAAAATGTCTAAATCATTTGGCAATATAGTTGATCCTCTTGCTCTTCTGGAGGCCTACGGAGCTGAACAGGTACGGTATTACCTTGTTCGGCAGTTGGCGATAACGCATGATGCTGAATTTAGTACACTTGATTTAGAGCAGCGTATTAATGCTGATCTTGCAAATGATCTTGGTAATCTACTCAACAGAGTTTCTACACTTGCTCATAAGCATGAGCTGTTTGAAATAAAACATCCACAAAATTGGGGAGCTCGAGAGCTTGATTTGCGTGATTCTTTCTGGAGCATGCTTGAGCTCTACTCAGTTGATATGGAGGATGGATATTTTCATCGAGCACTCAATAGCTTGTGGAAGTTTATTGGCGAAGTGAATGCTTACTTCCATGCATCAGAGCCATGGAAGATTACTGATAAGGCACGCTTTGAAGAGGTTATTTCGGCAACGTGTCACAGCCTCCATGCTATAGGCATTCTTCTTTTACCTGTTATGCCTTCTAAAATGGAAGCATTGCTTAATAGCTTAGGTGTGAGTGTTCAACCGAATCAAACGACCGATTTTGTTCAGGAGCTCAATGATAATCCATGGACTAAGACATTTTTGCTTACGAAAATTCCGATGCTCTTTGAAAAATATGAAGCACAACCTGCGCAAGTCCCAGGAAAGACCGCCCCGGAATTACCAGTTGTTACCTATGATGAGTTTACCAAAGTTGCTTTGGTCGTAGGTACGATCGAAGCGTGCGAAGATATCGCCGGCTCAGACAAACTCTACAAACTCAAAGTCAATTGTGGCGAGTTTGGTATAAGACAGATTCTTGCCGGGGTGAGAAAGAGCCTAGCACCTATCGAGTTGTTAGGGAGGCAGGCAGTTTTTGTCTTGAATTTGCCGCCACGTAAAATGATGGGTCTTGATTCAGAAGGAATGATGTTAGTTGCTAAAGATGGCGAAGCATTGAGAATTATTAGCCCAGTTAATCCGGTAGCTAACGGAACGCGTCTGAGTTAGTGCTCAGTAGTTCCGCCTTCAACGAGAGCGCGCTTAAATCCGCAGACTTTATTGTTACAGATGAGTGTTATGTTACCTGCCTTATCAACGCGCCTGAGCAGGTAGGGTGCTTTGCATTTACTGCACGGCGTTTCTTCGATTTCCCCAGATATTGAGAAATTACATTCAGGGTATGTGCTGCATCCCCAGAACTTTTTCCCTTTCCAGATTTTTTGAACGACATCTCCTTTGCCGCACTGTGTGCATTTAAAGCCAGCTTTTACCTGCTTTATATACTTGCATCCAGGATACCCCGTACATGCGACGAATGGTCCGAAGCGGCCACGCATTTGTCGCAATGGTTTTTCACACACAGGACAGGCCTCTGCAAGAATTTTTGGCTGCTCGGCTGCAATGAGTTTTATCGTGCCGTCAGGGAGTCGCTCAAAATTACTTGTGAAGGTACATTGAGGATAACGATCACATCCTGCAAATGGCCCCGCTTTTCCAAAACGGATGAGAATATGACCAATTTTGCATTCAGGGCAGACGATATCAGTAGTTTCGATATGCTTTTTAGCACCACCTCTAAATTGTTCAAGGTCTTTTTCAAAGGAGGTATAAAAATCTTTTATGAGAGTATCTCGTTTGAGTGTTCCGCCCGCAACCTTATCAAGATCCTCTTCCATCTTTGCCGTAAATCCAAGATCCATGATTTTTGGAAGATTTTCGTTAAGCATCTTAGTGACGACAAAACCGAGTTCACTTGGCACAAATCGCTTTTTATCATCAAGAGAGGTATATGAACGAGCTTGAATTGTTTTTATAATTGTCTGATACGTGCTTGGTCGTCCGATTCGTTCTTTTTCAAGATCTTTTACCAAAGTAGCCTCAGTATACCGAGGGGGTGGCTGCGTAAAATGTTGCTTAGGGTTTATCTTTTTTATCTCGAGTGCTTCTTTTTCTTTAAGATTCTTAGGAATGACTGTTTTTCCTTCCTCTTCTTCTTTTTCTGCTTCCTCACCACCATACACTTTTAAAAAACCATCGAATATAAGTGTTGATCCGGTTGCTTTAAATGTGAAAGCACCTCCTTGAACCGTAACCTGTCGTTGCGCATATTGTGCAGGCTTTACCTGACAGGCTACGAAGCGGCGCCAAATGAGATCATAGAGTTTTACTGCATCAGCAGGAAGATATTTTTTTGCGATCTCAGGCGTCAATTCTACGTCAATAGGTCTAATCGCTTCGTGCGCATCTTGCGCTTTTGATTTGGAATAGAGCTGGGCAGATGCAGGTAAATAGTCTTTTCCATATTTTTTTTCTATAAACGAACGTGCTTGCTTAAGCGCGATATCAGAGATCCTCAAAGAATCGGTACGCATGTAGGTAATAAGCGCAACTGGTGTCGAAGGATCATCGAGAGGAATCCCTTCATAAAGTTTTTGGGCAACCTGCATTGTTTTTTGGACTGAGAATCCTAATTGATTATAGGAGCTCTGTTGCATGGTACTCGTCATAAATGGAGCATTTGGGTTCTTTAATCTCTTGGTATCTTTGATTGATTCTACTGCGTAAGAAGTCCCTTTAATCTTATCGACAAGCGTTTGAGCTTCTTTCTCGTTATGAATCTCAGCTTTTTTCTTATTGATATGGGTAAGAGGGGCAGTAAACGATCCACTTGCGCCAGAAAAAAGAGCATCGATTGACCAGTATTCTTCTTGCTTAAAGTTTCTGATTGCTTCTTCGCGATCTACGATGAGTTTAAGTGCAACTGACTGTACCCGTCCCGCTGAAAGGCCTTTTGCAACCTTTTTCCACAGGACGGGAGATACCTGATACCCTACTAAACGATCAAGAATTCTACGTGCTTGCTGTGCGGACACTTTATTAAGGTCCACATCTGAAGGATGAGAGATAGCCTCTTCAATAGCAGGCTTGGTAATTTCATTGTACGTGATACGCTTGATTTTACTCTTATCTTTAACGACCTTTTCTACCTCTTGTTCAACATGCCATGCAATGATCTCACCTTCTCGATCAGGGTCAGTTGCAAGATAGATATGATCGGCAGTACGTGCTTCCTTGGCAATATCGGCAAGGGTCTTTTCCTTGCCCTCAAGGGTCACATAGTGGATATCAACGGTATCATTAATAGAAACCCCGATCTCCTTTTGAGGGAGATCCTTTACATGTCCCACTGTGGACATGATCTTAAAGTCCTTTCCCAAGAACTTTGAAATCGTTTTGATTTTTGCGGGGGATTCTACGATTAATAAATTTTTCATAACCTCAATATAATGTTCTTTTTTTTGTAAACTGTGTACCTTAAGATACCATACTTTTTTTATAATGCATAACTGGGTACAACTGTAGCAGTGTTCTTGCCGTTTTTAAAGACTTTTAACTTTTTAACGAAATGTGATGAGGAGATTTTTCAAAAAAAGTGAGCTGCTTTAGCTCACAAAAATCTTCAAGGCTATAATAGCGAAAGTTACAATGCTTTGTGCCATGAAAAATTGCCTAGTACCTTATTGTGTTCCTAAAGAACCTTTCTTCAAATGTGTTGGCAAGATATTTTTTAACCGGCTTTGCTGTGGTTAATCGGCTTTGCAATCGCCCAGGTTTGAACCATGGCTTACTTGACTTTCTGAGCGGTCTAAAAGCCTTGGCTTTGTTGCAAGCACAGTTAACGCAAGCAGATTTAATGTGCTTACACAGCTCCGAAGTTATTGTTGGACATTCTGGTTACCAGGCACAGTAGGGTAAGTCGTATTTCCGACTGGTCCTGGCTGCAGTCGTCGTGCAGGGGCAGCTGGTACCGGAGAATGAATATAAGCTGGAGCGCGTGGTGGAGCTATAGTGACTGCTGCAGGTTGAGTAGGCATAGGAGCTGGTACGTGCCTAGCAATCCGTAATGGAGCATAGGTAGGAAGGGGTGGTTGAGCTCCAAATGGGGCAGCAGAAGCTAGAGGATTAGTAGGTCTGGCGATAGGAGCTAAAACGGGATTTGGTATTTGGGCATGTTCTACAGGGCGGAGTCGTAGTCTAACTCTATGAGCAAGAAATTCCGCGATGACCGGGTGTGGTTGAGCATTTTGGTTTCTTTCTCTATGAGCAAGAAATTCCGCGATGACTGGGTGTGGTTGAGCATTTTGGTTTCTTTCATGCCCAGGTAATGCGGGATGAGCATTTGCTGCACCGGCCGCATTTTGTGCCGGTAAACCATTTAATGAGCGTTCGGCCGCCATCCGAGCAGTTTCTGGAAGTTCAGGTACTTCCGGACGCTCAAATTCAGGATCAATGCGTTGTGGAACAGGTACTGAGCGCACTGGCCTGTTGGTCGGACTGATTTCAACATTATTCAGTGAGCGTAATTTTTGAATATTGGCTAATTCTTGGGTGGTAAGTGTCCGATTGCATCCAATAAGACCTATGTTGTTGTTTTCACGGTATTCAATTGGGTCAAAAATAACTATATTACGTCTACAAACTGGGCATGTTTTCCGTTCATTTCCCTGTCGTTCGACATGAGGCAATAAGCACTCAAGGTGGAAGTTGTGCTTACATGTGCATCGAATGCCAATTTCTTTGTCTTCATCATCATGGCCTATGTGTGTCATACAAACGGGGCAGTCTTTAAAATTTTCCGGAAGGTGTACTGAAGCCTCTAAAAGGCGTGCGATTTGTGCAAAGCCGAACTGGACGGCATAGTCGCGTGCTGTTCTTCGAGCATTATCTTGCACATTGCGATCAAATCCCAGAACAAGAAGTATTTCTACAAGTTCAGGGATTCCTGTGATCACTGCCTTATAAAGGAAGCTTCTTCCATTAACATCTCTATAATTGTGTATATTCGGAATATGCTGGGCAAGACATTTTAGAATTCTCTTTGTTTTTTCAAGTGCCCGCGGCCAGTTGTCAGGAGTGCGGAAACGAGGTTCAGTAAGATTTAATAGTGCCAATTCAAAATCAGTAACTGTAGGTTGTTCATTTTGTGCGAATTTTTCAACAAGATCTGGGTAAAGTCTTTGTATCGCTTCATGCAACGTCCTTACACTTCTTTTTTTGGCAAGCTTATGCTCCAGCATTCTATCAGCGAAGATCTCTTGTATCGCAAAGATTTCTGCATCAGTAAATCGTTCGGTATTTCTTAAAATAGCGACAACTTCTTGGTGTTCATTATCAGCTAGGAAGTTCTGCTGTTCTGCAGTGAGATTTAATTTGTTCTGATCGGCACCGAGCTGTAAAAGTAGTTGTGTGGTACGTGATTTTTTTGCTAGTACTGCAAAAAACAAAGGAGTTCTTTCACTTACCCTCGTGCCATCATTATTACTAGTAATTTTTAAGGTATCTACATCGACACCTCTCATTAACACTAAGAAACTGATCTTTTCAAGTGCACGTTCCGTAAGGATCGGGTTTCTAGAGTCTTCTAAGAGACATAGTTTATGAATGTCATTGCTGCCTAGAGCTATTTCATCATAATTTGGTTGCATTGCGATTGCTGATGCGTTGATAAACAGGATAAGAATGGCAAAAAATTTGAGATTCATGGTTTTCCTTAATTTTTATTTTAACATTATTCTATTTGAAATAAATTTAGCAAAAAAAATTGATTTTGTCAAAAAATTTACCAAAGATACCTGAACCCTTAACAAATCGCTGCAGTTGGATGGCTACTTTCTTCTTTTAAAGACTTTTAAGAAAACGGATTTTTGAGAGTAACAAAAGAGATATGAGGTTACTTATAGGAAAGTGAGCGGCTTTTTAAGCCGCCCACATCAGTAATTAATGAACCAAATGCCAAAATCCATTCTTTCGTATGAATTTCTTGCGTGCTGGCTGCATTTTTGAAGAAGGCTTCGTCGGTTTTATTCGTGAAACAAGCTTCTTAATTGGCTTCTTGCTCACTTGTCTTTTTAGTTTGGCGACGGGCTTAGTCGGCCGCTTTCCGATTTTCTTAACCGGCCTTTTAAGTGCCGGCTTTCCTTTAACAATTTTAACAATTTTCCTAGCTTTAGGTTTTGCCGCACGTATAGGCGATAAAGCAGGCTTTATCGGTGCAATCGGCGCTATTGGGCTAACCATGGGCGCTGGCACCGGGAGTACCGGCCAAATTGGAAATATCGGGCTAGTTGGTCCACCAGCTGGGCTTGGTGATATTGGAGGAACGGGCCCACCAATTGGACCTGGTAATGGTGGTATTGGGCCACCGATTGGACCTGGCGCCGCTGGAGCACTTGGTGCAGCAGGGCCGGCCGGAGCTGGAATTCGTGGTCTTGGTGCTGGTGCTGGAGCAACAGCTGGAGCAGCAGGAACCGCAGGGACAGGTACAGGTAACCTTACAGCCACAGGAATTGGTCCTAGAGCTGGAACAGGAGCTAAAGCCGGATTTGGTACTGGAGCATGAACAGGAACTCGAGCAGCAGGTACTACAGGATTAGCGGGTCTTGCAGCTGGAGCCGGAACAGGAGCTAAAACTGGATTTGGTGCTTGAGGCTGAACAGGGGGTTGAGCAGCCGGCATTCCAGGATTAGCGGGTCTTGCAGCTGGAACTGGGACAGGAGCTAAAGCCGGATTTGGTGCTTGAGGCTGAACAGGAACTTGAGCAGCAGGCACTACGGGATTACCAGGTCTTGCAGCAGCTGGAGCTGGAACAGGAGCTAAAGGCGGATTTGGTGCTTGAGGCTGAATAGGAGCTCGAGCAGCAGGTACTACCACAGGATCAGCGGGTCTTGCAACTGGGGCTGGAACAGGAACTAAAACCGGATTTGGTGCTTGAGCATTAGCGGGGGCCGGAACTGGTTCTACGGGTCCGGGTCCGAGTCGCCTAACTCGAAATGCATCTGCTGGGGCAATTGGGTTGCCTGCTGGAACAATAGCATCTGGTTGTGCTATTGGCGGCCGTTGCCGGTGCACAGGTATGACCGGTTGTTGTGCCCACCACAATCTTCTTTGCTCTCTTACTCTTCTAATCTCGCCTGCCATTTGAGGAAATATATTTAATATGCGTTCGGTATTTTCGGCCCAGACCTCATAAGGGAGCATATCTTCTCTTCCAATAGTCAATGGAATTCTGCGCCATCTTTGATTTTCCCAGACGTCGATATTCCACCTTCCGTTTTCAAAAAATGGAACAGGACGGTGTACTTGTTCAACCCCAAGTTCGCCTAAAATAAAACTGACAATTTCTCTCACACCACAAATGACTGTAGTCTCGTTATCTGGATATCTGCCGCACTCCCCCAAGTGGCCAACGATAACATAGTTAGGAAAAGGTCTTGGAGCATGGAGCGCAGGCCTAGCACCTCTAGCGGCAGGGTCCTGTGCAGGCAGTCCATTTAATGCTCGTTCGGCCGCATTGCGCGGTATTTCATTGTCTGGCAGTTCAGGTACTTCAGGACGCTCAAACTCAGGATTGATGCGTTGTGGAACAGCTACTGAGCGCACTGGCCGGTTGAGCGGACTGATTTCAACATTATTCAGTGAGCGTAATTTTTGAATATTGGCTAACTCCTGAGGAGTGAGTACCCGATTGCATCCAAGGAGGCCTATATTGTTGTTCGCACGAAGTTCAATCGGATCAAGAATGACTATATTTCTTCTGCAAACTGGACATGTTTTACGTTCATTTCCTTGTCGTTCGACATAGGGTAATAAGCACTCAAGATGGAAGTTGTGAGTGCAAGCACATCGTATACCAATTTCATTGTGCTTCTCATCGTGATTTATAGGAGTAAGACAGATAGGACAGTCCCCAAAATTTTCGGGAATATATACGTACGTTCGCAAAAGCTCTGCGATGTTTTGGAACCCAAAACGGACTGCATGATCGCGTGGAGTTCTTCGAGCATTATCTTGCACATCGCGATCAAATCCTAGTGAAAGGAGTATTTCTACAAGATCAGGAATTCCTGTGACTACTGCCTGATAAAGAAAGCCCCTGCCATTGTCATCTCGGTAATTCCTTACATTTGGAATATGCTGGGCAAGGCATCTCAGAATTGCTCTTGCTCTTTCAAGGGCCTGTGGCCAGTTTGCGGGAATGCGAAGACGTGGTTCGGTAAGCGTCAATAAAGCCAATTCAAAATCAGCAGGTGTAGGTCTTTCACGTTGTATAAAATTTTCAACAAGATCTGGGTATAGTCCTTCTATTGCTTCGTGCAAAGTGCTTACTCTTCTTTTTTTAGCGAGCTTATGCTGGCGGATTCTATCAGCGAAAATTGCTTTCATAGCATCGATTTCTGCAACTGGTAATCGTACTGTTTCTCTTAAAATAGCGGCAACTTCTTGGTGTTCGTTATCTGCTAGTAAGTTCTGTTGTTCTGCTGTGAGGTTTAATCTGTTTCGATCGGCACCGAGTTGCAAAAGCAATCGTGTCGTGCGAGCTTTTTTTGTTAAGGCCGCAAAAAACAAGGGGGTTCTTTCACTTGTCCTTGTGCCATCATCATTATTAGTACTTTTTAAAGTATCAACATCGACATCTCTCATTAAAACTAAGAAATTAATCTTTTCAAGTGCACGATCTGTAAGGTTCAGGTTTCTAGGATCTTCTAAGAGACAAAGTTTGTGAATGTCATTGCTAGATAGAGCCAATTCATCATTACTTGGTTGCATTGCGCTTGCAGACATGTTTATAAGCAGCGTAAGCGACAAAAGAGATTTGAAATACATGAGCGTCCTTAATTATTATTTTGATAATGTACTATTTATTACTAATTTATAGTACCAAAAATATTATTATAGTCAATTGGTAAATAATGTTCTCCAGGGGATGGTTTTTCCTATGAAAAAAGTTAAGAAGACTGCATACCTATTGAGCACATAGTCGCATGAGGTAGGAGGTAATGGCTCAATACGTTAGTTTTTAGCAACGTTTCCGCGCTCGTCGCATTCTTGCACAACGCTTCTTTGGCTTTGCGACTTTGCCGCATTTCTTGGTCACCTTAGCAGTTGCTCTTTTTTTGGATTTTGCAACGCACTTGGTCGATTGCCTTACACCACGCTTAATGACTTTCTTGATATCGGGTTTTCTTTGGAACGCCTTAATCGTAGGTCGAGATGGTTTAGGCTTTGTCGCAGGTAATACCGGTATATTTGGTGCGGCTGGTGTTACCGATGGCTTACTTGGGGTCACATCTGGTGTTATTGGGTCGGCCATTAGTGTTGGTATAACCCCAGGCACAGGATTAATTACAGATATAGTTGGAGTTGGAGCGACAGTAGGTGTACTAGGAGCTACTGGACCGACAGCAACAGTAGGCACTGGAGCTAAAACTGGCGCTGGTGCCGGTACTGCAACTGGTGCAGAAGAAGCTGCAGGGACTGGTGCGACTGATCTTGCACCACTCACTGGAACATGGGCAGGTGCCGGTACAACGGCTGGTACCGAAACAAATTGTGGATTTGGTGCTCGAACCTGACCGGGAGCTTGAGCAGCAGGCACCAAAGGAATAGCAGCCCTTGCAGCAGGAGCAGGAATAGGAGCTAAAACTGGATTTGGTGCTTGAGCCTGAACAGGCGCGTGAGCAGCAGGCACTGTAGGATGAGCTGGTCTTCCAGCAGGAGCAGGAATAGGAGCTAAAACTGGATTTGGTGCTTGAGCCTGAACAGGCGCGTGAGCAGCAGGCACTATCGGATTAGTTGGTCTTCCAGCAGGAGCAGGAATAGGAGCTAAAACTGGATTTGGTGCTTGAGCCTGAACAGGCGCGTGAGCAGCAGGCACTATCGGATTAGTTGGTCTTCCAGCAGGAGCAGGAATAGGAGCTAAAACTGGATTTGGTGGTTGAGCCTGAACAGGCGCGTGAGTGGCAGGCACTGCAGGATTAGCTGGTCTTGCAACTGGAGCCGGAACAGCAGCTAAAGCCGGATTTGGTGCTTGAACCTGAAAGGGTACTTGAGCAGGTATTACAGGATTAGCTGAGGCACCAGGAACAGGAGCTAAAATTGGATTTGGTGCTTGAACCTGAGCCGGTGGTTGAGCGGCAGGCACCGCAGGATTAGCTGGTCTTTCAACTGCATCAGGCATAGCGGCTGGTGCGATAGCAGGAGCATTAGGAATTACTGCGTCTGAGTTAGCTGCCGTGGCAGGAGCAGGAGCTAGAGCGATAGCAAGTGCACCAAGAAGTAATGGAGCTAGGACGCCTAATCCAGAATTAGAACGCGCTGGAGCTGGAGCCATAACTGGCTCATGAGGAACTATGGGAGCTGGTCTAATTCGTTCAACAGCTCGAGCCGGAGCTCGAATAATAACAGGCTCATTAGGAACAGCAGCTGGGGTAGGAGCTGCAACGACAGCAGGCACACTGGGATTTACAGGAACTGTGCTAGCCGGTCCAGCAGAATGCGCATTAGGAATTACTGGGGCAGAGCTAACTGATGCGACAGAATGAGAAGCCGCTGGAGCTGGGGCGATAGCAGGCTCATGAGAAACCGCTGAGCCTCGATTAACTGGTGCGATTGCAGAAGCAGGAGCCCGAACGATAGCAGGATCATTAGGAGCTACAGGAACTGTGCCAGCCGGTCCAGTAGAATGCGCACTAGGAATTACTGGGGCTGAGCTAACTGATGCGACAGAATGAGAAGCCGCTGGAGCTGGGGCAATAGCAGGTTCATGAGGAACCGCAGAGCCTCGATTAACTGGTGTGACTTCAGAAGCAGGAGCTGGAGCAATAGTAGGTGCAGGAATTATTTGAACTGTATTATTTAGTACTGCAGTAGGGCTGGGAGCTGGTATGACAGCCGGACCGCCAGAACCTTCTGGGGCCGGGCTAACTGGCCCGACAGCTGGCGCCGGAGCTAGAACAGGCTCAACAGGGACTAATTGAGCTGTACCATTTAATCCTGCAGCGGGTGCGGGAGCTGGAACGGCCGGACTACTAGAGCCTGCTGGGGCTGAGCTAACCGGTCCTACAGCTGGGATGAGGGCTGGTACCACAGCGGGATTGCTAGGAACTACCGGAGCTGGGCTTGCTGGTGCGGAGGCAGAATCAAGAGCATGAGCACCGAAAATTACGCCACCTGGTATGAGAGCGGGAACAGGCACTCGAGATGGAATCAGGGATGCAAGCGCATCAAGAACCCTTCTCAATCCGGTAGGAGCCGGTGTTGGCGCAGGGGTTGATGCAGCGGCAGCCCTGGGAACTACTTGGGCTGAACTGGCTACGGTTTCTTGTCGTCTACGGATTCTTTCTGAGATACTGTTTCTCAAATCGCCCATTTGAGCTTCTGTCAAACGTACGGTGTCACGTAAAATGACTGCGACTTCTGGATGTTGATTTTCAGCAAGCATCTGCAGTTGTTGTTCATTGAAGCGCAATTTGTGTGGATCGGCACCGAGTTGCAATAATAATCGCACCGTACGCGGTTTATTACATAGGACAGCATCGAATAAAGGCGTTTTTTGACCATCGGTAACAACTTTGAGAGTGTCTACATCGACGCCTTGTATCAATACTAAAAAACTAATTTCTTCAAGAGCACGTTCAGTAAGGGCATCATTTCTGTCATTTTCTTTAAGACAGAGGCTATGTATGTCATTACCTAATGAAGGGCCTGAATTATTTGCTAATTGCATTGCGCTTGTTGGCGCAGAGCCAAGCAGCACAAGAGCAAGAAGATATTTTAAGTTCATAGGAGTTCCTTTTTTATGTTTATTATTTCCAATTATATTTGTATTGTATCAAAAGAAATTATTTTCGTCAATTGACAATATGAATCGCAAAGAAGGGCTTGATTTGCAGTAGACGGTACTTTAGAGAGCTTTGAGTTGAAAGAAAAAAATTATAGTGGTTTGTGGCCCACGAGATTGGCGAAATATTCCATTTCTAATTTGGGGTCTTGCGCTGCGACTATTGCTCTGCCAAGGATGATGCCTGTTGCTCCAATCGAGAGCACATCCGCGACATTTTCGCGGTTAATATTGGCGGCTATATAGATAGGTAATGTCGTATTTCCCTTGACCATGTCCCAGCGCTCTTGAAAAAGAAGGTGCTCATCTTCAGTTGAGGGTTTATGAAAAAGAATCGCATCGGCACCCAAGCTCTTGGCTTCGAGGGCCGATTGTCCAAATGAGCTTGAGTCTGTGAGATCGAGCATAATTTTTTTGTTAAATGAATGGGCAATGGTGCAGGCGGTGTGAATTGCATTGGGTCCTGCCCCCGCCATGATCGTTATCCAATCAGCACCAGCTTCGGCAAAGAGGGTCACCGCATCTTTTGGACGGTCAATGATTTTCGCGTCGGCAAGGACAGCCTTTTTAGGAAAGAACTCTTTAAATCGTTTAATTGATGCCTCTCCGTGCTTATAAATCAAGAGAGACCCGACTTCGAGTATGTCTGCATATTCGTGCACGCTTTGTGCTATAGAGAGCGCTTTATCTAAGTCAGAGATATCAAACGCAACTTGTAACTTCATGCATCTCCTTACTAAACTGCAAGCTAAGATCGAATTTTTTGTTGGTACTCTTCAGGGAAGAATTTGTAGTCGAATTTCACTGGTGCAAAATAGTGTCTAATCTTTAAAAACCGGAATGCATTTGCAACCGGGTTATGGCTCTCAGTTGTAAAGAAGTCAGGAAGAACGAAGTTTTCGCTGTAGATGGTATTTGTTTTACCTATAGGAGCTATAAGGTGCTTTGGATTAGCAAAAATAATAATCGTATCATAGGGGATAATTTTTGCCTTTGGCACGGAAATTTGAGATACATGCCATTCATAAAGCTCAGTTTCGGGGTCCTGTAGTCGCTCGAAAAGGTACTGTTGTGCATAGGCCTTTGGATCTATCACAAAGCCATAGAGGGTTTTGTGAATTAAGGGGTCTACCGGAACGGCTTTTATATCTTCAGTAACAAGTACGCGGAGCTTAAGTTCAGGGGTTTTTCGCTCAAACATCACCTGGCCATCTACATCGGTGGTAGCAACACCCCCTGCATATGAGACATAGATGCCGGAATTTAAAAAGGTTAACGTTTTATGAACGATTGTCTTAAGAATTTTCCCGACGCCGGCTGGCTTTTTTTGACGTGCAGCAGCAGCCTCGAGTGCTTCCTTTTTCGGTTCTGGTATGGGACGAATGAAAAATGTTATAACATGTGGCGTAACTTGGCCTGCAACTGAACCAATCCAGAGAATGCTCAACGCGATCAGTCTGTGCTTCATTTTATTTTTTCCATGCATTAAACTAATACTCATGCTTTAAACACTGTAGCAAAAAGTCATACATAAAGTCCAATTCTATGGTACCACAATTTTCGCAAGATGAGGAGAGTCTCTGGCGCTCTTTCGCTCTCAAATATCGTCTTACTCACGAGCAGGAAAGCCTTTTTAAGCGATATTATGAGCTCCTTGTTGCAACAAATGATCTGCATAATCTTACCGCTATTACCGACGTTGAGAGCGTAATCGCATATCATTTTGATGATTCTCTCGTACTGGGGAATTTTTTTGATCTTTCTCACATTACCATGCTCGCAGATGTTGGAACCGGCGCAGGATTTCCAGGAATACCCCTCAAAATTGCTCATCCTCACCTTGAAATTGTGCTTATCGAAGTGAATCATAAGAAAATTGAATTTCTCGAGCACATTATTGATGAGTTTTCTTTAAAGGGGGTAATGGTCGTCGACTTAGACTGGCGTACATTTTTACGAAAGACTAACTATGGTATTGATCTGTTTTGTGCGCGAGCATCAGTGCAGTCGGAGGAATTATTACGAGTATTTAAACCTTCGTCACCTTATAAACAAGCTCAGCTTATATACTGGGCATCACGCCATTGGAAGGCATCTGAAATGGAGCAGCCTTTTATGGTAAAAGAAGAGGACTATACGGTAGGGTCAAAGAAACGGAAACTCGTTTTCTTTTCTTTTCCTAAAGCAGAAGTTCAAATTTAAAGAGAGCTAAATTAAATTAGGGATAAACCAGTGAACAGTTAGTGTTGGTTCTTCGAAAGAATCAAAGATTTCACAAAGAGAGTTTTTCCCTTAAAGGCGATTCCGTAAGCAATAACGGAGGGAACTTTTTTGGAAAACAATAGGGTTGCATATTTTTTTTCAACTATTTGATCGAGTGCTTTTTGAGCAACAGCTGGAAGTATTGTCGTTTTATCCGATACTTTAAATTCGATAATTATTCCAGGTTTACCTGGTATCTCTGGAATAAGCATAATATCGCATCTACCGAATCCACTTTCTCGATTTGAGGTAACTTCATAGTGATCAAGCATGCCAACCAAACCCATTACAAAATTGTGATAACTTCTTTCAGGCTCAGAATTTGGTATATCAAAAGAACTCATGTTGCTGAGAACAAAATTTTCAAGACGCGTTGAAAAATTTTCTGTGTCGCCGTTAACCATTGCATAGAGGAGTTCTTCTGCCTTTGCGACTGACAAGCCCGCTGTAAAAATTTCCCTTGTGAGCTCTTTGTAAAGAGACATTATTTCTTGATTAGGAATGATGAGATTGCATTCTTTTCTCCCATCTTTTATAGTACATGATTTGTACGTCAAGTAGCCTGTAAACAGTAATAGGCTCCAGATGAGATCCGATTGTGTGTCAAGATCTTTAAAGACAATTGATTCTCTAATGGCATGCTCAACTGCTGTGCCATTAAGAAGGTGCATAAGATCACTTTTTATATTTTCATCAGCAGAGCCTATAAGTTTTCTTAGAAAAACCTCTTGATTCGTATTTACCCAATACATTTGACATTTCCCCTTCTTAGCAATGCACTTAAGTATTGACCAGGGGTTAAATATGCCTCCTATTTCTCCAAAAGTATAGCCATCATACCAGTTTTTTATCTCCTCAGTATTTTTACATTTGTAGTAATCAAGCAGCTCATAAGCTTCCGATGCCGTGAAACCAAATTTATCTGCCATCTCGGGCTCTGTTACATTAAATACATCAAGATTATTAAGACCAGAAAAAATACCTGCCTTTGCGAGGGTTAAATTTCCGGTAATAACTCCCTTTTCAAGAAAATCTTGATCTTTGAAGACGCCTAAAAGCTTCCTCATGAAGGGTAAAAGTTTATCATAAAATCCACAAATGTACGCAGTCTGCAAAGGGATATCATATTCATCCAAAAGGACAATTACTCCCTTTTTGTGATATTTATGAAGCATTCTTACCAGGAATTCAAGACTATTACCCAGATCAACTACGTTAGCCTGTCTCTTTTTTATATTATTGAACAATTCCTTTTCTTCAATTTCGAGAATATCTCCTTCCAGAAGATAAGAAAACTTTAGAAATTCAACTTGGATAGCGTATGCGATCTCTTCCAGCAAGACCTCATAGGTCGGCTGTGTAATGTCTTTAAAGCTAATAAAAATTACAGGAAATTGTCCTTGTAGATCTCTATAAGACTTATGTTTCCAGATCTGTGTATCAACAAAAAGATTCGCATTATTAGTAGTATCATCTGATGTCAGAAAATAACGGAGCATTGAAAGATTTAAAGTTTTGCCAAAGCGACGAGGACGCGTCACCAGGACGGCTTTTCCGCTTTCAAAAATGTCTTTGATAAGCAGAGTTTTATCTACGTAATAGTAATTGCCGCTTTTAAGTTCCTTAAAATTAGAAATACCTATGGGAACTTTTTTCATCTAATCTATTCCTTTGTTTGTCGCTTTTGTTTGTATTATAGGCGATTTTCATTACCCATGCAAACACTTTGCTCAATAAGTGCCGATTTCCAGAGGTGTCAGCTGAAAATACGTCCATTAAAACTCTAATATATAATTGGCAGAGATGAGCCCTTCCCTTATGAGAGCGATGAGAGTATACTACTCAAGTTATAAGGACAAAAAACTATGGTAAAAATTACACGAGAAGATTTACTTAAATTAGCAAAGATTTCGGCGATGAGTATTACTGAAGATGAGATACCGCCACTCGTTGAAAAATTAGAGGCAGTTCTTGGATATGCATCATATCTTCAGGAAATTGCAGCCCAACAAAAGGGTGCAGCAATGCCAAAAAATATTAATGTCATGCGAGAAGATGTTGTTATTCCGACACCTTCAGAACCATTACTTGCTCTTGCTCCAAGCCGTGAAGAAAACTTCTATGTCGTTCCGATTATTTTGAAAAGCGAAGACTAATGAATGAATTTGCCTATGCTTCTATAAAAACGATGCGCGAAGCCCTCGATGCGGGACGTATTACGGTAGCTGATCTGCTTTCATTGTGCCTAAAACGTTTTGAAAAGTATGATGCACAGTTAGGATCTGCTCTTGAAGTGTTTGATGCAGATTCTATTTTAAAGCAGCCAACAGGCATAGGTGCACTTCAGGGTATTCCTGGAATCTTGAAAGATAATATTTGTCAGAAAGGCCGGATTACTTCCTGTGGCTCAAAAATCTTGCAAAATTATAGGGCGCCTTATAATGCAACGGTTGCTCAACGCCTCGACGAGGCGGGAGCACTTCGTGTTGGACGTTCTAATTGTGATGAGTTTGCTATGGGGAGCTCCACTGAAACTTCGGCGTTTAAAAAAACGAAGAATCCATGGAACCTTGAGCGGGTTCCTGGCGGTTCGAGCGGTGGCTCAATCGCAGCTGTTGCTGCAGGATTGGTTCCTTGGGCGCTCGGCTCGGAAACGGGTGGTTCAGTGCGGCAGCCGGCAGCATTTTGTGGAATAGTCGGATTAAAGCCGACATATGGTCTTATTTCTCGCTATGGTCTTGTTGCCTATGCTTCATCTCTTGATCAGGTCGGTCCTGCAACGAGAACCGTCTATGATAATGCACTCGTGCTTTCAGTATTAGCAGGCAATGATGAGCTTGATTCAACTACTCTTCCTGTCGGGAAAAAAGATTATACACAACAGCTCACTGGCAAGCTCAAAGAGGGTTTTACGCTCGGAGTTATTGATAATGCTCTTGAAGCACAAGGAATGGATCCTGAAGTATATAATCTTCTTAATGATACTCTTAAAGAGTTTGAACGGTTGGGAGCCCGTATTAAACGGATGAAGCTCCCTATTATGGATCATGCTGCAGCAGTATATTTTATGGTAAGTCGTGCAGAAGCTGCTTCAAACTTGGCTCGGTTTGATGGTATTCGTTATGGCTACAGAAGCAAAGATTCAGAAACACTTTCTGATCTGTACACTCACACCCGCAATGAAGGATTTGGATTTGAAACGAAGTCACGCATTCTTGTGGGCAACTACGTTCTTTCTGTAGGGCATGCGGATGCTTATTACAAAAGTGCAAAGATTGTACAAGCAGCCATGCGTGAAGAGTTTCTTCGTGCGTTTAAAGAAGTAGATCTTCTTTTCTCTCCGGTAAGTCCGATGCCGGCATTTAAGTTTAATGCTTTCAAGGCATCAAGCCTTGAAATGGACCTTCAAGACTATTTTACTGCATCGAATAATTTAACAGGGACACCGGCATTAGCCCTCCCGTGTGGATTTACGAAAGACAAACTTCCTATAGGATTTCAGCTGATAGGCCCAGAACTTTCTGAAGCTGATATCTATCAAGCTGCCTATGCCTATGAGCAGGCTACTCCTTGGCACACAATGCACCCTCCTCTTTTTGCCTAGGAAGAGATTACCTGTTACCATACAAGTGAGAACTCTTTTTTAAGGCTTTCACGTATGGTTAGAAAATTTTTACTTGGCACAACTACTACACTTCTTTTTTTTATTGGATTAGGCCAATTTCTGGGAATTTCTGGCAGAGCTCTTGAGTCTGCCGCATCAGTTATTATGTATCCATTTTTAAAAGTACAACGGCGGATAAGCTCGAGAATAAGGTCCTGGTCAGATCGAAAAAGGACACACCATTCCGTTATCGCTGAATTAGAACACGCCTTAGCTCGCCAAGAGGACCTTCAAAAGGAAATAATTGAGCTGAAAGCCTTTATTGATTACGAAAAACACACGAAAGAGCTCAGAGACTTTCTTGAGCGCTATAAAACCGATAAAGCGCTTATTGCACAGGTTCTGCTCAAGCAGTATGAGCCGAGCCATATGTTTCTTTTAGATGCGGGTGCTCGCAAGGGAGTGACTAAGGGGATGATAGCCGTTTACAGGGATTGTCTTGTGGGCAAAGTCATCGAGGTGTATCCCTATTATTGTGAACTCCTTTTAATTACCGATCCTGCATGTAAGGTTGCTGCCTTTTGTGCAGAAAGCGGAGTGAGAGGCATTCATGAAGGAATAAAACGCCTCGATATGACCAAACTGTCCTATGTCGATCATTTGGCAGAATTGAAAGAGAATGATCTTGTGCTTACCAGCGGTGAAGGAACAGTCTTTCCCAGAGGATTTGGCTTGGGGGCAATAAAACAGTGGGAACAGGATGGATATACCTGCGCAGTAACCATTGAGCCTTTGATAAATACTAGAAGAATTGAGTACTGCTGTCTTCTTGACAATATTGTGGAGCTTAAACCAGAAGAAGAGCCGAAACCAGAGCTTTTTAATAAATAGCCCGAGGTACAGTTGAGCGTTCTTCTAAGGACTTTGAAAGAGCATTCACGAATGTATCAATATATGAACCAGATTCATCATCGTCATCACTGCTAAAAAAACTCAGTATTCCTTTTTTCGTCGGTTTGACCCACTCAAGCTTGCCTTCAATATGAGCTTTTTCTTTAAGCACGCGAATGATTGATGAAGGAGAGCCAAGCTCGTCGATAAGTTTTAATGACAGTGCCTGTTCTCCAGTAAAGATTTTTCCGTCGGCCCAGGTCTTACTGTCGGCAGGTACGTGGGGTCGATGCCGTACCACATCACGAACGAACTGGTCATAAGTGTTATCAGTGAGAGATTGGAGCAATTTTCTTTGATCAGACGTAAGCTCGACAAGAGGGTTGCCTGCAGTTTTGTAAGAACCTGTCTTGATAACTTCGTATTTGATGTTGTGGTACTCAATAAAATGCTTAAATTCAGGGTGCTGAATATAGACCCCTATACTTCCTATAAATGCACTGGGAGATGCAATAATATACTGTGTTGCACATGCCACGTAGTATCCGCCTGATGCCGCTATGTTTTCAACAATGCTCACGACATACTTATTGGGAAATTGGCTCCTAAAGTAATTAATCTCATTAAAAATGGTTTGAGCAGTTCCTGAAACACCTCCTGGGCAGTCTATTTTAAAGACAATTGCTTTAATATCAGAGTCTTCAAAGAATTTTTTAATATCTTTGATAACGGTTGTGGCATTGTACAAGAGGCCTTTAACAGGTATGACTCCAATTTTTGTTTTTGGTTCAAGAAGGTCTGAAAATTGCTGTTTGATGCTGCGTAGAAAATATGGTGCAAAGGATAGAAGGAGGAGAATCAAGAAAATATTTTTTACATAATCAGCAAATGTTGCCATTTTTTCTTCTCTTGGTGAAAGTGCGTCTCTCATAATACTTCATTATCCCGGATATGACAAGCTTTTTTGGACGATGGAAGGCCAAGATTTTGACTTTCTGAGGTTTTTTCTTTAAGCTGGTGGTTATCTAGTTGTAAAAACTAGGGCGGTTAGCTCAGTTGGTAGAGCATCAGTCTTACAAACTGGGGGTCACAGGTTCGAGTCCTGTACCGCCCACCAGAACCAAAATTATATTCCTCGGTAGCTCAGTTGGTAGAGCAAACGACTGTTAATCGTTGGGTCGCAGGTTCGAGTCCTGTCCGAGGAGCCAAAATTAATGGGGCTGTAGCTCAGTTTGGTTAGAGCGTCCGCCTGTCACGCGGAAGGTCGCGAGTTCGAGTCTCGTCAGCCCCGCCATATTGTTTGATCTTGTAATATGGCCAGCAATTTTAATGGTTCTGTAAGCTCTCTATCGAGCTTTGCGTAATCCGAAGTTACTTTCGAAAAGAAGCAGCCCAAAAGTTGCTTCTTTTCATATAACTTAGAACTCATAAAAATTTGTTCACCTAGCTTGTTAATTCGGGTCCTTGGCGCATTATCAAAACGAAATTACGTTGATTGAGAATGCCATTGAAAAATTTAAAAATGATCAATTACTTTAAATCGATGTACGAGGGATTCCATGTTTAAAAATACGCAAAAAATTTTTATCATTGGTTTGATGAGTTTTATGCTAGGCAGAACATTAATGGGGAGTGATTGTATGGCACCTAAAAAACTTGATCAAGATACACAGTTAAAGACACTTTCTGGTGCTACCTTTACCGCAGAAAAAGGGTGGTTTGTATTACGGAATAATGGTGTAATAACCCTGGAAGAACCTGATCACGGATTAACGGTAACACTAGTTGAAAATAAAGAAAATTCCGCAGAAGAAGCAGTGACGGCAGCATGGAAGCTAATGCAGCAAAATTTTCAGTATGTTATTCAACATATCATGAAAGAAGCTCCTCGAGATGGGTGGAATGAGATAGTACAGTTTATGTATACCACTTCAGTCCCAGCAAAGGAGATAGAGGAAGAGCCATTTGTTTTTGCAATTGCGCGTAGAGTTGGGCCAACATGGTATCGTCGAACTTATTAATGGTACAAAGGCTGCATTCGATAGACGCATGGCCGGAGTGTTATTGATAGATACGAGTTTTAAAGTTCCTGGTGTTGCAGAAGAATCTTTTGCGCATAAAAAAATACACACGTTACGTACTGCAGAATTGAAAGAATTTATGGCTTTTGTTGAAGAAGCGCGAGTGCGATGCGAAATTCCTGGTGTAGCGCTGGGCATAGTGCAAGATGGCAAAATAATTTGTGAACAAGGATTTGGTGTTCGTACGCACGGTAAGCCAGAGAAAGTTACTCCTGAAACGCTTTTCATGATCGGTAGTACCACTAAAGCATTGACCTCCTTTCATGATGGCTCGCTTGGTTAATGAAGGAAAATTTACATGGGAGACACCGGTTACACAAATTATGCCTGACTTCGCTTTGGGCGATGAAGCGACAACTAAAGAAGTGTTAATGAAATATATGGTCTCTGCAAGTACTGGCATACCGCGACAAGATATTGAGACTCTGTTTAATTATGACCACGCAACTCCCACATTGCGTATACAGGAAATGCGCACTATGAAGCCAACAACAGGCTTTGGTGAAACATTTCAGTATAGTAATGCTATGGTTTCTGCTGGTGGTTATATAGCTGCGTATTCTGTTAATAAAAATGGTGAGCTGGGCAAAGCTTATGATACGGTAATGCAATCACGTGTTTTTGATCCTCTTGCATATGCATTCAACAACATTTGATTTTTCTCAGGTAGAGCAATCTAATCATGCCACTCCTCATGGTTTAGGGTTGCAAGGGCACCTATCTTCCTTTGGAAGATGCTGACGAAAAATGGCTAGAGTCTATACGTCCTGCAGGTGGCGCATGGTCTAATGTGCATGATATGGCGCAGTATATGATCACGGAATTGCATAATGGAGTTACTGCTGATGGTAAGCGAGTTATTTCAGAAGATAATCTGCTTAAACGCCGTGAGCCGCAGATCAAAGTTACTGACAAAATTAGCTATGGCCTTGGACTTATGATGGAAAATAACTATGGTGTTCTGTCAGTTGGGCATGATGGCATGACGATGGGATTTTCTTCACTCATGTTTTTTTTACCCGGTTATGATACAGGAATAGTGGTGCTAACTAATGCCCGTGGAGCTTCGGTATTTATACAAGCGGTTAAACGTAAGTTTATGGAGATGCTTTTTGATGGCAAATGTCAGGCACAAGAAATGTTAACTGTTGGTATCGATCAACAAAAGACAATGTTTAAAAAAAGCTTTGATGATATAGTTTGGAAACCAGATAGTGAATGGCTGAGGCAATTTTTCGGTACGTATGAGCATCCAGTATTAGGCAGGATCGTTATTCGTCGAGTTGCAGATGGTGCGGAATTTGATGCACGTGTTTGGAGAGGTTCTCTTGGTCAAAAACGAGAAAAAAGCGGTTTATTGAATACTTATATTAACTGATGGTCCATTTGCAGGATTTGAGTTTTTACCGCAACAGCACGATAGCGTGATGCAGTTAAAACTTGAGTCTGGACAACACATCTATGTTTTTGAGCGTAAATAAGATTACAATTATTGAGGCAATGGCTTGTTTGCCGCGATTTTGTCTTGAGAAAAGCTCAATTTTTGTTTAAGATTAGACCAGCGGAAAGTGCGGAGTGTACGCACTGTTCGCCGGCAATAGATTTCTTTGGGCCAATGAAGGAGAGTCACAATGCAGTCACGTTATGTCTATAGACCCATATTTTACTTTGTCAGTGTTTATCTTCTGACCCTCCTCATGGCTCTCGTCATAGTGTATATGAACTTAGTGCATAACTGGAGGATAGGAAAAGAATGGATACCGCAGCTCTGTATGTTTCTGAGCATGTTGACCCCATGCATTGTTGCATTAGCAATGATTTACGGCTCGAGAAACACTGAACTTATAAAAGACTTTTGGGAGAGATTGAGCCTGTACAAGATCAAAGCGAAGTTTGTGCCTGGTATCCTCTTGGTTATGCCATGCACTCTTTTGTTGGCGATCGGGATTGGATGGTTGCTTGGATATAGAGAAACACTTTTCCTTTCGGGCACCGCGTTGCAATGCAGTCCCTTAGTGTTTTTATCGGCTGCAGTCTTTGAAGAGCTTGGTTGGCGAGGATATGGAGTCGACAGTCTGAGGGCTTACCTCAATTTATTTATAACAAGCTTAGTTTTTGCTTTCCTCTGGGGATATTTGCAAGTGGACTTAATCGGTTGGAATAGCGTATATGAACATAGCAAGTTGCAGTGTGTCCCAGTTGAACTGCCCCCTGATAAGAGAATTTATTACGGTGGTGTTTTGGCTGCATCATTCTTGATAAACTGGGTCTATTATTCTAATAACCGAAGTATTATCGTTGGTATCTTGGCTCACTGTATGTTCAGTCTTTGTTTTTTTCTTGCTCCGATAACTCAAATGACTAGGCTCATCATGGTCATTTTGCTCCTTATCCTTTCAGGTATCATTGTTTTAACTGATAAGAAGATATTTTTCTCTGGGCCCGAAAAGAATTAGTAGAGATGCAGCTACGTCATATCTATAGACCGATTACTTATTTTGCAGCTGTCTTTATTCTCACTTTTATATTCGGGTTTTTCGCGGCCTCGGTGAGTTATCAAAAGGGGATGGAGAGCGTTCAGCTTGTTTGTATGCTGTTGGGTCTTTTTTCTCCCTGTGCTGTTGCTTTAGCTATGATTTATGGCTCAGGAAATGAAGATCTTAAAAAGGATTTTTGGGACAGATTCACTTTAAACCTCATTAAGAAGAAGTATGTGCCGATAGTACTCTTGCTTATGCCCTGTACTCTTTTCGTAGCGACGGCACTTTCATTATTCCTTGGCCAGTCTTCAAATCAGTTTTCGTTGTCTCATGAGGGCAATGTAATGCAAGGCCGATTTCTCTTGGGTATTTTGTTCATCTTTTTAGCCCCTCTGGTTGAGGAACTGGGATGGAGAGGATATGGCGTCGATAGTATTAGGCAGTACACTAATTTATTTAACACAAGTATCATTTTTGGAATTCTTTGGGGTTTATGGCATCTACCGTTATTTTTCATCAATGGCTATTATCAACAGGTGCTGTGGAATACAAATATCTTCTATGTTATTAACTTCTTTGCGAGTATTTTTCCTGTTACGTTTTTACTCAACTGGGTCTATTACAAGAATAATCGCAGCATTACCATAGCAATCTTATTTCATTTTACACTCGATCTCTTTTCAGTTCTTTTTCAGACGACACAAGTTACCAAATGTCTGATAACAGTACTGCTGCTCATTGTATCTGTTGTAATCATTATGCGAGACAAAAAATTCTTTTTTACCAGGAGTTTTTATGTGGATTAGTGCACTTTTAAGTATAGTTCTCTTGCTTGGGCTTTTCATGCTCGCATGGCGCTTTCTTTCAGAGCGATATTCAATTCCCTGCCCCGCATGGTTGGCTTGGCTGGTTGAGCTGGATAATCCGCTTACTAAAATTAATCGAGCAGCGTCGATTGTAGAACATCTCGAGCTTCAGCCAGGGATGAACGTCGTGGATATTGGCTGCGGGCCTGGCAGGGTTAGCATCCCACTTGCTCAAAAAGTAGGGCCACAGGGAAAGGTTGTTGCTTTGGATATTCAGGAGGCGATGCTTGAAAAAACGCGAGAAAAAGCACGAGCAGCAGGACTTTCCAACATTACCTTTCTTGAAGCTGGTATTGGCGATGGTAAACTGGAGCCGAATGCCTACGATCGCGCAGTGCTTGTAACAGTCTTAGGTGAGATTCCTGCGCAGGAACGCGCTCTCAAAGAGATTTTTAACGCGCTTAAACCGGGCGGAATACTCTCAATTACAGAAATTATCTTCGATCCTCATTACCAGCGAATTGGGACAGCACTTCATCTTGCACAGGATGTGGGTTTTCTCGAAAAACAACGATTTGAGGACTCTTTTGCATACACCATTAACCTAGAAAAGCCGAAGGCATAATTCAGAGAATCGCACAATGATCACCTCACAACATAAAAAGATAGCCATTATTGGTTGTGCTGGTTCTGGAAAAACAACCTTAGCATTTAAACTTAAGGATCAGCTTGGTCTTCCTCTCTATCACTTAGATCAGTATTACTGGAAAGCTGGCTGGCAGAGGGTCGATTTACAGGTTTTTGAAGACGCTCATGCTCAGCTTTGTAATCAAAGTGAATGGCTTATGGAAGGTGTCTATCTCAAATTTCTTCCCTATCGTGCTGCTCGTGCAGATGTCATTATTTTTCTTGATGTTCCTCGTTATAAGTGCCTGTGGTACGTAATAAAGCGCGCAGTTTTGAATCTTGGCAAGGAACTTCCAGGAAGCTCTCACAACTGCAAACAGCGCATTTTTGATCGTGAGTTTATGAGACTTCTCAAGTGGATTTGGAATTTTAATAAGCGCTATGGCCCTCAGATCACTGAAACGCTTGGTGCATATAAAAGCACAAAACAGATTATTATTTTGAAATCATTAGAAGAGTTAGATCAACTTGATGTGTTGAAAAGATGACGCAGGTAGCGAGTAGGATTATCAAGAAAACTCTTGGTAATATTGTACTGTTCGGTATCAGTGTAGGTAACTGATTTCAACGTTTCAGCATCGCATGAGTAAATAACTGCTTCTGGGTACGCCAAAAGTAACGGTGAATGTGTTGCGATAATAAACTGAGAATTGTCGTTTTTGCAAAGATCATGGATGATAGCCATTAGCGCAAGTTGCCGCTGCGGTGAGAGTGCTGCTTCAGGCTCATCAAAAATAAAAAAACCTTCATTACCTAATCGATTTCTAAAAAAAGCCAAGAAGCTCTCGCCGTGTGACTGTTCGTGAAGAGATGCGCCTCCATAAGGAGCATACGCTTTTTCGCCGCCTCCTTCTTTGGCGATATAATCGATGTGATTTGCCACGTTAAAGAAGCTTTCAGCTCTAAAAAAATAGCCATTTTTTGGTTTTTGTCTCCAGGAAAGCGTGAAATGCTCCGCAAGTTCTTGGGCAGCATTATAGGTTTTTTCTTCTGAGGTTTTAAAATAGATATGTTTGCTGCCGCCTTCCGGGCCAAATCCAACCTTAGCAGCAAGAGCTTCAAGAAGCGTCGACTTTCCGGAGCCGTTTTCACCAACAAAAAAAGTAACCTGTGTTGGAAATTCAATTTCTGTAAGATTCTTAATTATAGGTACAGAAAAGGGATATCGCTTAAAATCGGTGATGGGATTAAAATTGATTTTGATTTTCTCTAAAGGAGGGCCCTGGAGAAGTGAAGTATCTGATTTACTCATACGTACTAGTATAGCAAATTGCGAGAAAAATGTCTCGTGCGCTAGTGATCTAGCGCACGAGCATTTGATATTAAGCAAGAACTTGTTTTAAGGTTCCCGTAATAAGCGTGAGAGCACCTCTTGTTGCAGGTGTATTGGCGAGTGGATTGAGCATCAGGAAATCATGAATCGTGCTCAAGAACCTGGCTGCGATTACATCTACACCGGCTTGTTTGAGTTTATGGGCATATGCTTCCCCTTCATCTCTGAGGATATCACATTCTCCTACTATAACGAGAGCTGGCGGAAGAGTTTGCAGTTGTTTAAGTGAGGCTCTGAGCGGAGATACCGTTGGTAAGCCTCTTTTGTTTTCGGGTACATAGAGATCCCAGAACCATCGCATATTCTTTTTCGTCAACCAAAATCCGCCTGCGCCAAATTCTTTATAGGATTCTTTGTCCATTGCTGCATCAGTGACAGGGTATGCAAGAATTTGGCAGAGGAAATGAGGACCACCACGCTCTTTTGCAAGCATTGTTATGACTGTAGCCATATTTCCACCAACACTATCTCCTGCAATCACTATTTTTGAGGTGTCGATGTTGTGAACTTTGCCATTTTTTGCGATGTACTGTGCCGCACTGTACCCCTGTTCTACCGCTACAGGATACTTGGCTTCGGGGGAAGGGGTATAATTTACGAAAACTACGGCAACATTTGCGTCATGCGCAATTTGTCTAATTAATCGATCGTGAGTAAATTCATTACCAAGCACCCATCCACCACCATGCATATAAATGACGGCAGGTAATTTTTTTGATTTACTTCCTTGTGGTCGAACAATAGTCAGCGTGAGTGGACCAAAACGACTATCTATACAAACTTTTTCTTCATCGGCCGCAGCCTTGTGGACAGGTAGTGATTGAATATCTATGAGGCTTTTTCTTCCTTGAGCAATAGGGAGCTCAGGCAGAGCAGGCCCTTTTTGGCTGTTCACTTTATCGAGAAATGCCTGCGTTGTTTTATCGAAAGGAATTTTTGCAGGCTCAGTGTTTGAATAGAGCTTTCCCGCCGATGTAATGAATAGGAAAATACCTACCATGAAAAGCGATTTGTTCATACTGTTTCCTTTTTTAAGATGGTTCATTTTCGTTTCTGGGCATGAGATAGAGCTTCAAGAAACACTCATTGACTTTCTGAAAGATTTTAATGGACTCTTTATTTTATTTATTTCTTATTGTATAAATTTGTCAATAAATGGTAGGGTGAAAATCGCTATTTGTGGAAGGATTGTTTGTTAGTCCAACAATTAATGTGGTTGTTTGTGAGCAAAGACTTTCAGGCCTCTCTAATCATTCAATTAAAGTTGTATACAAAAGAGGCCATCATATGATGGCCTCGATCAAAACGGTTCGTATCAGATTTTTATACCAACAGGCCGACGTTTGCAGGTGGACGAGTTGGGTTAAGCAAATAATCAGATGTGTGTCTTTGTAAGAGACCTGCTATGCTTGCCTTCATAATTTCAGCATACTTGGTGGCTCCTTCTTTGATCTTTCTTTCTTTGGTTTCAAGATTTACTGAATAGACGCCGAAACACATATCATAGCCCATGTCCCATTCGAAGTTATCATCAAGTGTCCAGCAGAAATAGCCACGGATATCATAACCATCTTCTATCGCAATACTTGCAATCTTAGGATATTCTCTAAAGAATTTGGCGCGACGCCAATCATTGATATTTTCTTTATCAGCAATGCCATTTTCAGTGATGTAAATAGGGAGTCCAGTTTTTGCAACCTCAACAATGGCGTAATAAAGGCCTTGAGGATAGAGTGCATATGGCATATCGGTCATGACTTCTCCCGGATAGCAGGAAGGTTCTATTGCCTGGCCAAGATTAAGCGTCAAAATATTGGTAAGCTTCAGCTCAACGATGACGCGAGAGTAGTAATTTAAGCCAATAAAATCACTCACAGGTCCTTCTGGAGCTTTGTAGGATTCATAGTAATAAAGAGGAAAGCCACAAGAGAATTCACTAGTTTTAAGGAAGTTAAGTACAGAATCATTTAAAAAGCCACTGTTGAAAAAGAGTCCCGGTAAATACTCAAGCGGATTGAAAAAGCAGTAAGGCTCAAACTTAAGATACGCATGTACAAGACCTATTTGTGCTTCGTTCCCACCAGGCATTCCTTTGAGTGCTTTATACACTTCAGTGTGAGCCTGCATGAGATTTCTCAGGACTTTACCTGCAAGGGGTTTATCAACGGATTTGCCTGGCGGGAAAGCCCCAGTTAAGTATCCTTGAAGGACATATGCCGTAGGCTCATTAATGGTGCACCAGAGTTTGACTCGGTTGCCCAAGACTTCAAAAACCTTTCTGGCAAAATCGACAAAGATGGCAATATTTTCTTCCTTTTCAAATGCGCCCATTTCTTCAAACCATTGAGGATGCGCAAAATGATGAATGGTTATCATAGGAGTTATACCAGCTTTAAGAAGAGCGTCGACTTCATCACTATAATGCTTAAGAGCTGCTTCGGAGTATTGTCCTCGAACGGGTTCTATGCGGTCCCATGCCAATGAAAAGCGGAAGGCATTTGCACCAAAATCCTCCTTCATGAGCTTTATATCTTCTTGATAGCGATTCCAGTGGTCGCATGAGGTCCCAGATCGTTGGCCTCTTCTGATATGCGGAGCCCCGCCTTCGAATGAAGTTCTTTCCCAATGAGACCAGTTACTGTCAGGAAGATTTCCTTCCCCTGAATTTTGTTGCTCGGCTATAGCAAAACCAAAGAGAAATGTTTTAGGGAAATAGAGTTCATCAAGGTGAAGCTTGTCGATTTCTATATTCTTTCGTTCAATCGCGGCATAGGCTGATGCTGTGCCGAATAACATCAATAAAAGCAGACTTTTTTGAGCAATGTTCATAAAACTCCTCAGCTCGTTAAACTAATATTCTCGATCATTGAAGATAAGTCTATCAGCGCCGATAATTTTGTCATCTTAGACGTTCTTTAAATCATTTTGCTTCTGGGCACAAGAAAGGAGCAGTTGAGTGATGCCAACCTTTCGTTGTTTGTCATCGGAAGAGTTACATGCATCCATCGTAGAACGAGCAGGTTTCTTCTCTAACGATTCTCGCCAGATCATCACCATCATCAAGCCCTCCCCACGATACATCTATACCGGGTTGAGCTCTAAGGAGCTGAACGATACCATCATATCGCTTGTTGACAGCATACATGAGGGCGGTCAATCCTTCTTTGCTTCTGGCGTTTATATCGATACAACCGGTATTAAGAAGCATATGAATCATTTCAGTATCACCCTGTACGACAGCATGCATAAAGGCAGTTAAACCTTCTTTGTCCCGAGCATTCATATCTACCTTACAGCATTGAAGCAGCAATTGAACTATTTCTTTGTGGTTGTATTGAGCTGCTATGATAAGAGCTGTTTTGCCTTTGAGAGATTTCAGATTAACGTCAATATCCGATTCTGCAAGGAGGAGTCTCACAATTTCTGTGCGCCCATATTTAGCTGCGAGCATGAGAGCCGTTTTCCCGTTGTAATTTCGAGCATTGATATCACTGATATGCCTATGAAGTCTTTTGAAATTACCCAGATGGCCGCTTTCAGCAGCCTCGATAAATCTCATTTCATGAACAGTGGCTTGAGGAAATCTGTTTTTAATGGAAAAAATAGAACCTGATATAACTGTGGAAACAGCGAGGAGTAAGATTGGATATTTCATAGCATTCCTTATTTTTTTTGAGTTTCTTTAGCTCTTATTCTAGCGGGCTACTAAGTTACGGGCAAATGCCCCTTAGAAAGAGACTAAAGATCGGCAAAAAACAGTCGAAATTGTTTGCGACGATCCAAGGTGGAATATGCGGCTGAATGCCTTTGTGGGGGAAGGTGTTTCTTTAGCAGAATTCCTTTGTAGTTACGCCTTGGCGGTACGGGATTTCAAAAATTGTCATTTTTTTCATTTTGAGGTATACTAGGAGTACTGAGTTGAACTTTCGTGAGACTCAGGATTGCATCCGAATAAGAATCAATAGAAGGAGTTACTATGAAACAAAACTTACACCCACAAACATTTGATGTAACGGCTCACTGTGCCTGTGGTAATGAATTTAAGACAACCTCGACACGTAAGGAATTACGTTCAACCCTGTGTTCAAGCTGTCATCCATTCTTTACGGGAGAACAGAAGCACGTAGATACAGCTGGTCGTATCGAGAAATTCAAGAAAAAGTATAAGGCATAAGCTTGTATGAACGATCGTTCCATATCTTGGGATGTCATTCAAAAGCGATATGATGAACTTAATGGACAAGTGAGTTCCGCCTCGCTGGATTCCAGCAGGCGGCATCTTGTTCAAAAGGAACTTTCCTACCTTTCAACGCTCCTTTCAAAATATAAAGAGATTCTTCGTTTAGAAGGGGAGCAGCAGTCACTTGAAGCACAAAAGAAAGAAAACAAAGATCCAGAACTTGATGAGCTCTACGACGAAGAGTTAAGTTCTCTTAAGACATCCTTAGAAAAAGAAACAACAGCACTCGATAAACTCATGTTCCCGACTGATCCTCTAGATAGTAGATCAGCCTTTTTGGAAATACGGGCGGGAGCCGGTGGACAGGAAGCATCACTCTTTGCTGCAGATCTGTTACGTATGTACACGAACTACGCCCTCAAGCATGGGTGGAAAGTTTCTGTGGCAAGTATCAGTGAGACAGATCTAGGTGGGTATCGAGAAATAATCCTTCATATTGAAGGGAAAGATGTCTACGGCCATTTAAAGTATGAGTCTGGGGTTCATAGAGTACAGCGAGTACCAGTCACAGAAGCCTCTGGGCGGATTCATACGTCGACAGCTACAGTGGCAGTGCTGCCGGAAGCTGAAGAAGTTGAATTTTCGATTAATCCATCAGATTTGCGTATTGATGTCTACCGCTCAAGTGGTGCTGGAGGACAGCATGTTAATACGACAGATTCTGCTGTTCGTATTACCCATATTCCTACTGGTGTAGTTGTAACGTGCCAGGATGAACGTTCGCAGCATAAAAATAAAGCTAAAGCCCTTAAAATGCTCCAATCTCGTCTTCTTGCCTCTCAAAAAGAAAAGCATGAGCAGGAGACAAGCCAAAAGCGTAAAGAGCTTGTTGGCGGAGGAATGAGAGCTGAAAAGGTGCGGACATATAATTTTCCTCAAAACCGCGTTACTGATCATCAGGTTGAGGTTACGCTCAAAAAGCTTGATATGGTTCTTGAAGGTGATCTTGATGAGATTATCGATGCCTTAATGGCAAAAGAGCATGAAGAACGACGTAAGCAGCCGTTGCCTTACAGTTAATTGAGACGTATTCAGTATAAGGGAGTCATCACATAAAGATGGCTCTTTTTAATTCTATGTAATTGGCCAATAAGTCCTCTAGATCTGAATAAGCTGCAAAAAAATTTACTGAATAATTTTCTTTAAAATCGCGTGACAGAACCCTAATGAGGTGTTACCCTAAAGAAGCTCGAAATAATTCTTGAAGGGCCTTTGGGTTGCATCGTGAGATGCTCTGATGGAAAGAGAATAACTAGAGCGTCGGAAATCACTGGCGTTTTAATCATCTTTTTTTAAAGGGCGGTCTCATGTCACCTCTTGCGTATCTTCTTGAGTACAACAGAATTTACAACTTCCTTGGCATCGCCACTATTCTTGGTCTCGCTTTTCTTATGTCTAATAATAAGACCCGAATCAATTGGCGACTCGTTGGTACCGGTCTTATACTCCACGTAATTTTAGCGTGCATTGTTTTAAAAACTTCGATTGGCAAAGATATTATAGAATATATTGCCGGTCTTTTTACCAAACTCTATCAGGCAGGAGATGCTGGTGTAAGCTTTGTGTTTGGCAATCTCGCGAATATGAATGGTCCGTGGGGATTTGTTTTCGCTATTAAGGTGCTTCCCGTCATCATTTTCTTCGGCGCTTTCATGTCTTTGCTTTTTTATTTGCGCGTTATTCAGACACTTGTAACGATCATTAATAAAGGGATTCAACCATTGTTAGGAACGACAGGTCCTGAAACTCTCTGTGCTATTGCCAATAGCTTTTTGGGTCAAACGGAAGCGCCACTTTTAATTAAACATTATCTTAAAGATATGACGAAGTCTGAATTCCTCGTTATGATGATCAGTGGAATGGGGACAATCAGTGGATCGATTTTGGCGATCTTTGCCGTGATGGGAGTACCAGCTACGCACCTTTTAGCAGCGAGTGTTATGGCCATTCCGGCAACTATTCTCATTTCAAAAATGATTTACCCGGAAGTAGAAGAATCAAAACCGATGTGCGATGCAACGGCGACGTATGAAATGCATTCTGGCAATGTGTTTGATGCAATCTCGCAAGGTACGTCTGATGGAATGTGGCTTGCTTTAAATGTGGGTGCGATGCTTATCTCTTTTCTTGCGCTTATAGGAGTAATTAATAATCTTCTTGGTTTTTCGTGCCTTAAGCTTAATGATCTCTTTGGCTTGCACTTGCCAGCGATTACGCTTAATAATATTTTCTCATGGATTTGTGCTCCTTTTGCCTGGATGCTTGGCTTTAGCGGTAGAGAGGCCATTGAAGCGGCGCAGCTTATTGGTACGAAGGTGGCGGTTAACGAAGTTGTGGCCTATCACGAAATGCTTCAGATGCATCTTTCTGAACGAACTGCAGCTATTATGACGTATGCCCTCTGCGGGTTTTCTAATTTCTCATGTATTGGCATTCAGATCGGTGGAATAGGATCGCTCATTCCTGAAAAGAGACAATGGCTCAGTCAGCTCGGTATGAGAGCTGTATTCGGCGGTGCTTTAGCAAATCTTCTCTCAGCAATGGTTGCAAGTTTGCTTATTTAAGACTTGAGCGTTGGTAGTTCTTGTACATAATGTTCTACAAGCTGTTTATAGGCATAAAAGAGTACAAGATCCACAAATGGATACATGATGAGGCTTACTACGCCAGGTTCTAAAAAGATGAGGGCCGACGTGAGCAACGCAAGCCAAAAGATCCGCAGTTTTGAATCTTTGCTGATATAATTAGCTATTTTAGAGTCCTGCTGGACAGTTAGTTTGCTATTTTCAACGATAGGTAGGCCTACAAAATAATATTTGCATAGTATATATATGCCAGGAATTATGAAAGCAAAAAAGCCAAGAGCTACCTGGATCATAAGAAGGAGGCGCGCTCCGAGAAATGTAAAAAATGTGCTCCAATCGATTGAGAACATTTTTTGCCAGGTAATTGGCTGTTTGTTATATATCACCAGGGCGCATTTATATACCATGAATGTAAAGAGCTCAGGAAGCACAAATAAAAGTGCACCGATGATGAGACTTTGGTTGCCCGTCGTTGAAAAGGAAAATGAAATAAGTGCAAAGTAATTAAAATGAAGTCCTTCCCATCCCCAGATTGAAAGTGCAAGAGCATAAAAACAGAGTCCATATATCGCAGTAAAAATAAGAGCGAGGACAAAAAAATATTTAAAATAGGAAAGATAGGTTGAGAAAGCGTCTTTAAAGGCTTTCCCTATGTTCAACGGAGCTGTCATGGATTTACTGTAGCACCTTCTTTGGATTCTTCATAACTTGATAATTTTTTGTAAGCATGTACTTGTGCAAGAACAGGTATCGGTACCAGGAAAACAGTTATGAAACCGGTGAGCGTATAAAACAAAAGACCGGTAATCACGGTAAAGAAGAAAATTGACCACATGATGTTCTTGCTAAGCGATAAGGCTATCTTTTTATCTTCATGAATGCTGTGAGTCTTGTTGTCTACAAGCGAAAATCCTGAAAAAAAGTATTTTGTAGCCAAGTAGAGGCCAGGGATGATAAGACAAATAAAGCCGAGTATTATTTTTATTGTGTAAAGGGCTCGGGCTCCCATGAACTTTAAAAACTGCGTAAAATCAACGTTAAAAAAATCTCCTGAGGTCAGAGATCTGCGTTCATAAAAAGAAAGACCATAGCGTATAAATTGATAGTAGAGAAATTCTTTTATTACGAAGCTGATAAGAAAGAAAAATAACGCACCGGTTAAAAATAATTTGTAGTTAGTTGGTTGAATAATCAGCGTTTTGTTGGGAATATACGATGCGGTAATTAATGATACATAAGAAAATGAGCTCGTAACAACTCCAAATCCTAAAAAAAGTATTGCCGCAGCAATAACAAGTGCCTCAGTTACAACTGTTATACCTACGAAAAATAAAATGTTGTCTATATACGTTGAGAATGCAAACTTAAATGCATCGGTATACGAAAACGTCTTAACTTTTAACATACGACTCCTTCTGGAAATTCCTTTTTTTTGGTGAATGCGCTTCATTAAGTATTGAACATCATATCGAGAAAGAAAGATAATGACAAGTAGGCTTGAAATGCGCAAATGATGATTGCCGCAAAACGTACTCGTTCGTATTCCTTTTTAAAGGCTTTCCCTTAGCATTGGAACCGTCATGGATTTACTACGGTACCTTCTTTGGATTCTTCGTAATAACTTGATAATTTCTTGTATGCGTGGACTTGTGCAAGAACAGGAATCGGTGCGAGGAAAATGGTTATGAAACCCGAGAGTGCACCAAACAGAAGACCTGTAATAACTGCAAACCAGAAGACTGACCACATAATCTCACTACTAAGCGCTGCAGCCATCTTTTTATCTTCATGAATGCTGTGAGTCTTATCGTCCACGAGCGAAAATCCTGAAAAAAAGTATTTCGCTACCATATAAAGGCCGGGAATGATAAGGCAAATTAATCCAAGTATTATTTTTATTACGTAAAGAAGCCGTGCGCCAATAAATTTCAGAAACTGAGTAAAATCAAAGCCGAAAAAATCTGACCATTTCAATGGTGTATGTTCATAGAAAGAAAGTCCGTAGCGTATAAGTTGATAGTAATAAAATTCTTTTAACACATAGAGCGTAAGAACATAAAAAAGCCCACCCGTAAAAATGAGCCGGTAGTTATTCGGCTCCTGAGTGATTAATGTTATGTTGGGAAAATAAGATGTGGAGACAGGCACAAATGAAACATAAGAAAATGAGCTCGTAAAAATTCCAAGTCCTAAGAAAAGTATCGCTGCTGCAATAAATAGTGCGGCAAATGTAAGCGTTATTCCCAAAAAGAGAAGAAAGTTGTCCATGTACTTAGAAAATGCAAACTTAAAAGCATCGGTATACGAAAATGTCTTAAACTTTAACATATGATTCCTTCACGGTTTTGCCTTCTTTATGTGCTTATTAGCAGTATAAAGCATATCCAGAAAGAGGGATAATGACAACTAATCTGAAATGCAGAGGCAATAGCCACGTGATAACCCCTAGTTGTGGAAAAATAAAAAATTCCGGTTTTCGTAAATTTGAATCAGGTCAGTTTCAAAGCCAAACCAGAAAGTTCTGGAAAAGTGTATTATCATGAGCAGGAAAGAAAAAGGATCAGATCAAGATCGGTGAGCTCGTGGTATGATGTGTCCCTCTTCAAATTAATGAGAGGAACCCTATACGACAGTAATGTCGCCCAGATATACTTAAATAGATGCGCAATGTACGAGGATTTGATGTTAATTGGAAAAAAGGCGCCGTCATTTTCATGCCAAGCGATAATTGACGGACAGATAAAAGATTTCTCGTTTGATGACTATAAGGGTAAAGCAAAAGTACTCTTTTTTTATCCTTTGGATTTTAGTTTTGTTTGTCCCACTGAGCTTAATGCCTTTCAAGATGTCTATCAGGAATTTAAGAATCGTGATACGGAAATCTTTGGTATTTCTGTTGATTCAGTCTATGCGCATGAGGCATGGCTTCACCAGCCAAAAGAACAGGGAGGCATTGCGGGCGTTTCTTACCCGGTGCTTTCGGACATAACGAAATCTATTTCACGGATGTATGATGCGCTCAATGAGGAAGAGGGAATTGCTTATAGAGCGCTCTATATTATTGATAAAGATGACATTATCCAATCAGCGCAGATTAATAATCTGTCATTAGGACGAAATATTGCAGAGGTTTTGCGCTTGGTCGATGCCGTCGCGTTTGTGGAGAAGCATGGTGAAGTTTGTCCCGCAAATTGGACACCGAGCATGGATGGAATCGAGCCAACTCATGCGGGTGTTGTTGATTATTTTCACAAGAGCTCTTAGCAGTGCTCTCTGACCGTGACCTCACTTCCTTGAGCTGTCTTCGTGACTTGAAAGTGTACAGGAAATTGCTCTTTCATGTTTGATAAATGAGATACAATAATAATTTTTGCAAAATCATCTTGAATCTTGTAGAGGGAGTCCATGATAGCAGTGAGGCCTTCTTCATCTTGTGAGCCGAAGCCCTCGTCAATTATGAGCGTCTGTAGGGCAGTTCCCGCTCTGCGTGCAAGGAGTTTCGAGATGGCAATTCTCAAAGAAAAATCGATTCTGAAGGCTTCTCCTCCGGAAAAGAGCTCGTAAGGGCGCACACCCATAGCATCAGAAATTTTAATATCGAGCGTTTCTTTTGTTTTTCCGCTGCGTAAATCACGAAGCGACTCGATACTTAAGTGTGCCTGATTTTCGGTCAAACGTGAAAGGAGATTATTTGCTTCCTGCTCAATCTCAGGCAGTGCATCTTCAATGAGCAGGGCTTGAATCCCGTCTTTACTAAACGCTGTAGCCAGGGTCGTATATTCTTCGCCTGTTTTTTCCAAACTCTCTCGTGTCTTTTCGTGTGTTTTATATTCTATTTCACGTTGTTTAAGAACCGAGCTTTGTGATTCAAGTGCGCCCTTTTGGTGGATAAGAAGCTCTTTCTCTTTAGCAAGAGTTTCTCTGACAGCAAGAAGCTCTTTCTCTTCGGCTACGGTCTGAGCTTCCGCTTCATGAAAGGGACGCAGGTCCCCGAGTGTTGTTGCGAGAAAACTGATCTGTTTTTTTAGTTCAATGGCATGGGTACATTGTTGATTAATCGAGCGTTTGCGTTCCTCTTGAAGAGTACTTTCTTTTAAAAAGGCTGCTTGCTGAGTTGTTTGCTGAGTTACTACCTCAAGCTTTTTATGGAGCACTTTCTCTGCCTCCGGATCGTAGGCTATTTTTTCAAAGGTATCTTTCATAAACGCTAATTCTTGTTCCTTTTTTTTAAAGAGCTCATCTTCCTTACTTTGTTGAAACTTGATTTGGAGTGCGATGAGTTCTTGGGTAATCATATCTTTTGTCTTTATGGTGGCCTCTACAGTTGCTGTACATCGAATCAATTCCTGCTCTTTTGCTTTCTTTTCTTCATTGAGCTTATGTATCTGCTTTTCGAGCTCTTCTTTTTTAACCTGAATAAGTTTTGACTGCTCACTTTTTTTCTTAAGAACCTGGAGAGTATCATGTTGATGAATAAGCGTAGTTTTGAGACTTTTAATTACATTTGTGAGCCGATGGGCCTGATGATCACATAATCGCTGGTGTCTCATGAATTTACTTTCAAGAGCCTCCCGTTCAGTTTTTTGCTCACACAGCGGACATTGAGCTTCTTCGGAGCTTTTCAAAAGCTGCATCTTTTGTTCAAGTTCTGCCTTTTCTGAAGTTATACGTTGCATTTGTGCACAGAATGTATGATATGCCCCTTTTTTATACTCAATTTCTTTTTCAAGATTAGTAATCGTAATGTCAGGAATCACCTCTGTAGTGCATTTTTTAATCTCTGCTTCTAAGATTGTGTGCTCTTTTATGATCAAAGAAAGTCTCTTTTCACATTCGAGCTGCTTTTCACGTGTTTGGGTTAGTTCTAGAGTAATTCTCTGTTCCTGCAGCTTAATTTTTTCGAGTGCCTGCATATACTGCTCCTGAGTATGCTGCACGAGCTTGTGAAAAGCTTCTTTTTTTGAGAGCCATTCGTCTTTTAATTGAATCTTTTTTGCCCCGAGGACTTGTAGAGAAGTGATTTCAGTCTGTAAATGCGTGCGCATCTCTTCTAAGTGAGGAAGATGGGAAAGCTTGCGCTGCTGCCGTGCGATAGAGCGCCAACGCGCTACTTCATGTAATAACATCTGCTTCTGCTCTGAAAGGCGCTTTTCCAGCTGTTCTTTTTGAAAGAGGCTTTTTTCGATGAGGCTCCGTTGAGCCTGGATTGACTGCTGTTTTTTTCTCAGGTCATCGAGTTTGTGGGAGAGCTCATCTTCTTTTTTTGCCAGGGTAGCTAGTGACACGTCGGTAACAGTGAGTTTTTGTGATGTTAAAGGAAGCTCTTCGAGTTCTTTTTTGAGCCGCTCTAAGAACGAGACCGTCTGTTCTTTTTGCTGAGAGGCATCTTTTGCGATGTCGAGCGCGCATTTGCGCAGCTCTTCAAAATGACCAAGTCCGAGAATTGAGGCTAAAATTTCTTTGCGCTCTTTTGGGGTCTTTTTTGAAAACTCATCTGAATGTCCCTGTTTTAAAAAAGCGGAGTTTATAAATGAGTCATAATCGAGACCAATCATTGCCTCTATTTTTGCCTGAGTTGCTCGAATAGTCTTATCAGTAAGTGGCTTTAAAGTTTTTGTTTGTGGATCGACAATGCCAAATTCTAAAACAGAATATGCTTTGTTTGCAGAAACGGTATATTCTCTTCGTACTCTGTACAGCGTATTGTTGCAAGAAAAGTCGAGACTCACCATCATATGGTTTTGTCCGAGTCTTAAGAGGCCTTCATCGGCTTTTGCCTGGCCGCCGACCTTGCGTGCATGTCCCCACACTACCCAGGTCAGTGCATCGAGAAGTGCAGATTTACCATGTCCGTTTTTTCCCGACAGGCATATAAGGTGATAAGGTTCAAAGTCAATTTCTTGAACGTCCCCATAGCTGACAAAATTTTTTATCTGGAGTTTGAATGGAATCATACGGTAATCCGGGAGTAATTTTAAATTAGTCTAGCATGATTTAGTATCCCTGCGAAGTGCAGCCAGTAATGTTTGAATGTTTTTAACATAGTTCCAAAAGTATCGAATGGAAGCGCCTTTTCGAGCATCAACTTGACAAATAGAAAATTTTATGCTAGTATATAATTATAATAAAGTCTATGTTTAAACATACTAGAAAAAAGGAGAATTGTCATGGCAAATGCAAAAAAAGGCGCCAAGAACAATGAAACAACAAAGAAAAAGATACTTACGGAGCATGAGCATCCAGAATGGGAGCTTCAAAAACAGACAGAAGGGCTCGATGAAGATTTTGTAAAATGGGACAAGGAATTTGAAGCAGCAGAAGAGAAGCAAGGTAAAAAAAATAAGAAAGGCAATTCTCATGAATAACAACAAAAAAGTCACTTCTGAAGAAACAGTAAAAAAAGGCGGAGTAGGCGGTGGCGGAAAAACCGAAGAAAAAAGTGCTCGGGGTGAGAACGGCGACAAAGGTTTAAAAAAGAACAATAGTAAAACGGAACTAACAGAATTAACGGAATTATAAAGAATCATAATAAAGGAGATTCTTATGAATAATGGACATAAAAAAGAGGGAAGATCCGCTTCTGAAGAAATTTCAAAAAAAATCACTGAAAGAGAAGGATGTGAGTCATGTGAAAGATGCGAACGTCCAGGAGAAAGATCGCACGGGCATGTAGTAGACAGGCAGCACCGTGAGAACAAAGAAAAAGGTGCTAAAAGCGGAAAAGGTTGGGAATAAACGTAAGGTAAAAATTGTAACTAACAAAAGGAGATTCTTATGAAGAATGATAATAAAAAAAGCAGAAAAGTTGCTGAAGAAAATATGGGAAAAGTAAGCAATGGATGTGGAGAAGGAAAGAATGAATGTGCGAGTGAAACAAAGCATAAACATGATGTAGAAAGAAAGCACCGCCCTGGAGACAAATGTTATAGGGCTGAAACTGATGACTGCGAAATGTAAATAGGGTCCATGAGTAGTTCATCCCACATAATAAAGGAGATATTTATGAATAATAATGGAAAAGGCCCAAAAGCGGCCGCTGACGAGAATATGAAGAAGGGTGCCGAAAAAAATGGCATGAAGCATGAAAATGGTGCTAAGGGTGAAAAGAAGAACGGTAAAGGTAAAATGGCCGAATGCGGATGCAAGTACTTCTAACCCGGAGGCACGATGAAAGTAAACAAAAAAGAAGCTCTTAGCGATGAGCTTCAGAATGTTGAATGGGGTGAAAATAAAGAAGAACGTATTCTTGATGATTCCCCTCGCCATAAATCAGCGCGACATATTTGTAAAGGTCGCGGCTGTGATACGGCTTTTGAAAAGTCGTAATAAATAGATTATGATAGAGTTAGTTTGCTGAGTTTTTATGCGGTTCCTTCTTATCTACATCTCAGCAAATTGCTCTATCATTATGAATACTAAACAATTAATTGGTCTTAATTTACGCTATACCGACTCATTTGAAGCAGTTATTGAAACTGCCCACTTACTACAACTTCCTATTTTTCAAGTCTTTTTTGTAACCCCACAAGGCTCTATGCCCATCGATGATGAAATGGTGCGCAAATTTCGCGATGTTCGCGATAGTTTCGCATCTCTGTATGCCCACAGTTCCTATATTGTCAATATAGCTGATCCTTTCTATTATGAACATCCCGCATTAAAACGAGAAATCTATCGTATCCAAAAACTTGCATTTTCGCATCTTATACTTCATCCCGGGGCTCTGACTAATGGTCTTACTCGGCAAGAAGCTCTTGGCGTAGTTGTGAAACAACTGAATCGGCTTGTGACACGATTCCCTGACATTAATTTTGTTTTAGAAAATGGTGCCTATGGTAAAAAAGCTCTCGCAGGAGACCTTGAAGAGCTTCTTTACATACGGTCTCGACTTGATCGACCTGAGAAAGTCACCTTTTGTATTGACACAGCCCATGCCCATGTGTTTGGCTATGACATACAAGAGCCAGGATGGATTGAGTGGATGTGTTCATTATTGTCTCCTGAGTCAATCTCATTAATTCACCTTAATGATACACAAGAGCAGAGAGGATCCTGCATTGATCGTCATTGTGTTGTAGGGCAAGGAGAGCTTCACACAACCCTTAGAACGTGGATAAATCATCCGCTGTTACGAGAAAAACCGATCATTCTTGAACTGCCACCACTCGCACATGAAGAACAACGAATGATCGTTGAGGAAGTACGATCATGGAAAAAAGTAGGGTGTGAAAATGCGTATAGCAATAAATGGATTTGGCCGCATCGGTAAAAGTTTTTTAAGAGCATTACTTGTTGATAAAAAAGCACTAAGTTCTCTTCAAGTAGCCTGCATCAATGTTGGAAAAGGGGATCCTCAAGCTGCAGCACTTGCTCTTAAGTATGATACTCTCATGGGAACATACCCAGGTCCAGTGAGTTACAAAGATGGCATGCTCCATGTTGATGAGTTGGCGATACCTGTAATCAGTGAACTGGATCCTGCCCAGGCACCTTGGAAAGAATATGCAATTGATTGGGTCGTTGAAGCGACGGGTCATTTTACGAACCGAGAAGGTGCAGAGAAGCATATTAAAGCAGGAGCTCATCACGTCCTTATTACTGCCCCAGCTCAGGGAGATGATGTGACCATCGTTCTCGGGGTCAATGATAAAATCTATGATCGTTCAAAGCACACTATTGTTACGATAGGCAGCTGTACAACCAATGCAATATTTCCGATGCTCAAAGTGATACATGACTCTTTTGGTATTGAGCAGGGTCTCATGACTTCCGTGCATGCATACACCAATACGCAATCACTTTTGGATGTAGATGCTACGGTTAAAGATCTCAGAAAGGGCCGTGCTGCAGCACTTAATATTGTGCCGACCACTACAGGAGCAATGAAAGTTGTTGATAAGATTATGCCTGAACTTGTTGGAAAAATTACCGGCACGTCATTACGCGTTCCCGTAGCAAAGGTATCTCTTATTGATCTTACTGTTTTTTTGAAAAAGCCTGTATCAGTCCAGACCATGAATCAGGCATTTGAGACCGCAGCTCAGGGGCCCATGAAAGGTATAATTCAGTATACTGAGGAGCCGCTTGTTTCTTCAGATTATTCTGGAAATAACCATTCAGTGATAATTGATAGTCTTATGACACAAGCTACTGGACCGGCAGTTAAAGTCTTTGGCTGGTATGATAATGAATGGGGCTACAGTGTTCGTTTGAAAGACTTTCTTCTTAGGGCATGAAATTAATGATCTGATGGCCAACTTCACAGGAATGAGATTTTAGGCTAGACTACACTATATTCTCTTGGGCCCATAGCTCAGCGGTGAGAGCAATCGGCTCATAACCGAGAGGTCCCAGGTTCGAATCCTGGTGGGCCCACCAACAGTCTGGTGGTTTCGTGGATACTTCATCATTTAAGCAGTTTGTAAATTTTGTTGAGCTTGATCAGCGTATGGCTCAGATGAGCGCAGAGATGGAAAAGCTTACCAATGAACGGGACGTTCTTACTACTGAACTGATTGCTCTCAAAAACGACATTGAGGCTGCGCACCTTAAGCTGAATCAGGCTAAAAAGAGCCTAGATCTTGTTGAGCTTGAGCATAAGGTGCTTAAAGAGAAGCGTAAGGAAAGAGAAGCGAAATTAGAAGAAGCTACTTCTCCCAAGCAGTTCATGTCTTTAGAACAAGAAATCAAAGATATTCGCATGAAATCAAGTGCGCTTGAAGATCAAGGGTTAGTTCTTTTAAGCGAGGTGGAAAAAGCACAAGAAGCGTATGATATTCTTAAAAAGACTGAAGCAGACAGAGTTACGGCTAAAGAGACAAAGATTGATGAGACAGAAAAAAGAATTAAGCATCTTAAAGAACTGAGTGATGCTTACGTGCAGCAGCGTACTGAGGCAGCTCAATCGGTTGATCCTGAGCTCTTTAAAAAATATGAAAGTATGAAAGAGAAGGTTTCAAACCCGGCGGTTCCTCTCCTTAATAATAGCTGTTCAGCCTGTTTTTATAGCGTTAGTCATCCGCAACTTATTGAAGCACAACAGGGCAAACTTATTACTTGTAAAGACTGTTATCGGCTCTTATATACCTACAATAAAAACGATAAAAGAGAAGAAAGTGTCTGAAAAAAAAGTACATCACTGGGAGCTCTATGTAGATGGAGCGGCTCGCAATAACCCTGGTCCTGCTGGTGCAGGACTCTATCTTTTAAAAGACGGAGTTCCTGTTGAAAAGCACGGCATCTATTTAGGGTCAAAAACGAATAATCAAGCAGAATATCTTGCACTTCTCTTAGGAGCTTTATACGCTCGCCATCATATGAAAGAGGGAGACTCTCTGGTAATAAAAGCCGATTCTGAACTTTTGGTTCGACAAATGAATGGCATTTATAGAGTGAGAAACCATGAACTTTCTCGCTTGAATGATGCGATACGAACCATTTTAGATGGGATAATGTATAAAGTAACACATATTCGGCGAGAACTGAATGCCATTGCTGATAAACTTGCTAACGCGGGTATCGATAAGAAAATGGCAGTTCCGCAAGAAATTTCGGTTTTATATGAAGAAGCTCTGTAGCATTATTTTTCTCAGTGTTTCATCTGCTCTTGCTGCTCCGCTTACTAAAGGAGAGCTTAACCACGCATTTAAAAAACTTGAAATCAATATTCCTATTCGGGTACTTCTCGATGAAAAGAGCGCACGTGAAGTTCAATGGAAACTGCGCTCATCCGGTCCATTTATCGTTTATTCGCCGCATAACAAGACGAAAACGGTCTTTCAATCTCACGAATTGGAATTTAGGGTGCGCAATGGTGCCTTCTACTGCAATGGCGTAAAACAGATAGGAAATCACCTGTTTATCGTGCCGCTGAAAGGTCTTACTCAGTTTAAAAAAGATATTTTTGATGGTATTTTTGCGGTAACGCTGCTCGATGGAACTGCGTATTTGGTCAACCATCTTGACCTTGAAGATTATGTACTTGCTGTGCTTCCTTATGAAAGTTGGCCAGGATGGCCTGATGAAGTACAGAAGGCGTTTTGCATTGTGTTTCGCAGCTATGGAATAGCCAAGGTACTTGAACAGCGCACGATCCACGAAAAGAGTGGGCGTGCTGTTCCTTATGATATTAAGAATACTACAGCTCATCAGGTGTATAAGGGTTGTTCAAAATGTGCGCGTTTTGAGCCGATTGTTAAGGAAACACAGGGAATCGTGCTTGCGCACAAAAATAAACCGATTTTGGCAATGTTTGACGTAGCCTGTGGCGGCATAGTCCCTTCGCGCAAGGCAGGCATTCATTTTGCAAAAGCCCCCTATCTGCATCGTAGCTATCCTTGTCATTACTGTAAGGACTATAAATACTACCGGTGGCAAAAAGAGTTTAGATTAGATGACATTGAAAAAGTCCTTAGGAGCGCATATCCCGATTTTGGAAAGTTGAAAGACATTGTGATACTATCTCACGATCAAGCTGGAGTTGCTCAGGATATCAAAGTAAAAGGAACTAAGCGCTCTTTCACTCTCCCCGCATCAAAATTAAAATCCCTTTTGAAAGAAGTGCGAAGTTTGTGCTTTACCTTTGAGCGACATGGGCGTACGCTTACTATAGTAGGGAAGGGACATGGTCACCATATGGGATTGTGTCAACGAGGAACCTACGCTATGGTAAAACAAGGGTGGCAGTATAAACAGATATTGAAGTTTTACTATCCACATACCACATTTATGAAACTTAAAAAAATAGCGTACTAATATGTCACAATTTAAAGGTCATGTACTCGGTGGATTAGTTGCATACGGAGCAGTCGTATTTCTTTTTTCATTAACGACCGTTCCTCTCGCTACCCATCTGCAATGGATAATAGCAACCTTTGCGGGGGCACTTTTTCCTGATATTGATATTAAAAGTAAGGGGCAACATCTCTTTTTAAAGATTTTACTTCTTCTCCTCATCCTCTGTCTCTTTTTGCACGCGTATATTCCCGTTGTTTTGGTGCTTATTTTTTCCCTCTTGCCGCTTATTATTCCTCACCGAGGCCTTTTTCATGATCTGAGCTTTATCGTCCTTATAACCGCCGCTATTGATCTTGTTCTCATTTTTGTTCTGCCTTATAAAGGCGAGACAATTATCACGACGAGCTTATTTTTTCTGTTAGGCGTTTTTTCTCACCTGCTCCTTGATAAAGGAGTGAAGAAGACATTTTCTAAATAGTATTAGAAATGGAAGATTCTTTGAACCTGCGCAGTCGTTTTTTGTCCGACAGTTTCAAGCGGCAGAGTAAGAAGATCTGCAAGGTACTGGGCAATCAATCGAATATATTTAGGTGCATTTGGTTTGCCGCGCATACTTTGAGGGGGCAAAAATGGAGCATCAGTTTCGAGAATGAGGTTTTCTAGCCCAACGTTTTGTACGACTGAGCGCACGACATCATTCTTAGGATAAGTAATGGTTCCCCCAATTCCCAGAACAAACCCCATGTCCAATGCTGCATTTGCAAATGCTTGATCTTCAGAAAAGCAGTGAATAGTTCCCCTGAGGCCTTGTTCCGAATATTCTTCTAAACAGCGTAGAGTTTCTTCTCCTGCATCTCGTGTATGGACAACAATTGCAAGATTATGTTCAAGAGCAAGTTCAATCTGTGCTCTGAATGCATCTTGTTGACGAGAAAGATTATAATCTAGGTAATGTTTGTCAATCCCACACTCGCCAATAGCGACGATTTTGAACTCATCTTTGTTTTTAAGATAGTCAGATAACTTTTTCAGATCATCTTTCCAGTGTTCAGTAAGGTCATTAGGATGAATCCCGATCGAAGCAAATACGCCCTGAAAGCGTTTTGCAAGCTCGATGCAGTTGATACTTTCAATAAGGCTCGTCCCCACATTAAGAATTTTTGTTACCCCTTCGGCAGAAGCTGCTGAAACTATTTCAGCCGCACGCGGATAATCTCCTTCAGTCAGAGGAATATCAAAGTCTTTTTTTATCATGATATTAAGGTGACAGTGGGTGTCTATGAGCATAACATACCTTTAATAGGAAGCTGGGGCGCCAGTCCTGGCACCCCAGTTGCCCTTTTACGGCTTGAATTATAGTTAGTTCTAGTATACAAAAAGTTCAATCTTTTTGCAAAAAAGTATTTATTTGTAAGGGCCAAGGAATATATTTTTTCTAAAAGAAATCGCAGAGACTGAATCACTATCTCGGCTATAAAGAAGTATTCTGGAAAATTGATTGTAAAAATCATTATTTTGCCGAACTTTTTGTCTCTTCATTCAGTTTGCAAATAGCCAAAAAGGGCATGAAGAGGACAAATTCGTTGGACAAATGTTGACATGCCAAGAAACTTGGGTAGTATTATTGAGCATAAGCAGTGCTGAAATTTGTCAAAAGCAGTGTAACACCAACATACTAACGCGAGAAGGGGTTCATAATGAATAAAACCGAGTTGATTAATTCGCTGGCGGAGGAAACGACATTTAGCAAGAAGGATGTGATTCGTTTTCTTGATACGCTCACGCGAATTGTTGAACGTACTCTTAAAAAAGGAGAAAAAGTCCAATGGTCAGGATTTGGTACGTTTAACGTTTCTCGTCGACCATCACGCATCGGGATCAATCCGGCAACAAAACAGCGTATTCAACTACCAGAGACGGTAGTCGCTAAATTTAAACCGGGAAAAAATTTAAAAGAATTAGTACGTGCTTTCTCTCGCTCCGAGAGGGCTTGAAAAAGCTTTTACCTGTAAGCCGCAGCAATGCGGCTTTTTTGTTGAGTTACGCTATCTTTTTTAAGATGGAGGTTTGATGGAACTTAAATTTTTACTATTATGGAGCTCACTTCTTATCAGTAATTCTTTTTTGGCATCTTTTGCTGCCGAAAACGCTACGCAATCTCTTACAGGCATCAGACTGGCTGAGCAGCAGCTCATTAGTGCTGCTTCGCGAGGGGAATTAAACCGTATTATACTTTTGCAAAGCCCCTTAATTAATATGAACGCTCAGGACTCAGAGGGAATAACAGCTCTCATGTCCGCCACCTCTCATGGCTGTGAAGCAATCGTTCAATTATTACTTGATAACAGTAGCACTGATATTAACGTTCAAGATGTGGCTGGATTCACTGCCCTTATGTTAGCCGCACAAAATGGTCATACAGAGATTGTGCGGTTGTTACTCAAGAAACCTGGAATTAACGTCAATGTCCAAAATAAAAAGGGTGAAACTGCGCTTTTGCTAGCGGTATTAAACTGGCGTAGAGATATCATCCAATTATTGGTTCCTCGCTCTGTTCTGGATGACCGAATGACACATACACTAAAGCAAATGGGTTATTAATTTTTCTTAGATTGCCTTGAGAGATAACGCTTTACTAGCTTAACATCCACCTGATAACATCGATTATTCCAAAATAGCAACCTCTCTCTTTCATGATTTTATGTGTAATAATCGGATGATCCTGCTTCCTTTTTATATCGATTTGTTCTTAAGGCTCGATGCATTTTAATTGCTGACACTTTTTATGATAATAACAAAACATATCATTGCGCTCTGATAATCGCTTTTTTTACATAAATCTCTTTTTTTTGTATCTTGGTGTATATCGCATTATTGGAAACCACTTATGATAGATTTAGTTCGTTTACGCCATGATCCTGAAGGAGTGAGCTCACTCCTTAAAAAGAAGGACCCAACTTTTGAGGTGGACCGATTGATCACTCTTGATGAAGAACTCAGGCGGTTGAAAACAGAGGTAGATACACTCCGCAGTCAGAAAAATGAGCTTGCACGTGAAGGACAAAAAGGAGTAACTCCTGAATTGCGCGAGCGTTCTGCAGCTTTGAGTACCCGATTAAAAGATATCGAGGAAGCTCTTGTCAAAACTGAACGTGAGTTTAAAAGTCTCTATCTGCGCTGCCCCAATATTATTATGGATAGTGTGCCCGAGGGGGGAAAAGAGCAGAATGTTGTGGTGAAGGAGTTTGGCTCTCAGCCAACCTTTACCTTTACCCCAAAAAATCATGCAGAACTTGGTGAGCGTAATGGCTGGTTCGATTTTGAGGCGGCAGCACGGATGACCGGAAGCAATTTTGCTCTCTATAGGGGCGAGGCAGTCTGTATCATTTATAAGCTTATGATGCTTATGTTTGATAACAATACCAAACTTGGCTTTGAGCCGATTTTGCCGCCTTATCTCGTCAATGAAAAAGCATTAGAAGGATCAGGTAATTTTCCTCGCTTTAAAGATGAAGTGTATGCGATTCCGGAGGATCATCTCTATTTAACGCCAACCTCAGAAGTAAATTTAACGAGTATGTATAGAGATCATATTTTCATCGCGTCTGATTTGCCGCGCCATATGACTGCATGGACAAGTTGTTTTAGAAGAGAGGCTGGTGGATATGGTGCCGCTGAGCGCGGGCTCATCCGAATTCATCAGTTTGAGAAGCTTGAACTGTACACGATATGTGAGCCTGAGCAATCAGAGCTTGAGCAAGATAAGATGATTGCCTGTGCTGAATCAATTCTCCAGACACTTGGTCTGCATTATCGTATTTCTTTGTTAGCGGCCCAGGACTGTTCATTTGCATCGGCTAAAACGTTTGACATTGAAGTATGGCTCCCTGGCCAAGGGATCTATAAAGAAGTTTCTTCGGTCAGCAATTGTACCGACTTCCAAGCACGACGTAGTGAGATACGCTATAAAACGGCACCAGGAGAAAAGCCTCATTTGGTTCATACGCTCAATGCATCATCATTAGCCTTGCCACGCCTTCTTGTTGCATTGATGGAAACTTATCAGCAGGCTGATGGTACTATTGAGTTGCCGGAAGTATTGGGCACAATAACCTTGCGTTGTCAACTACCGCGGCCTTAAGGCCGCAGCTTTCAAAAGCTCGCGTTGACCAGCTTCAGCCAGGGTTTGTAAAAACAAACTATCGGGCTACGTTATGGGAGAGCGCTTAAGCTCACACCTTGGAATGCTTGCCAGTTCCAAGCTCTGTAATCTAGAAGTTAAACAGACTGAGGGTATAAGTCAGTGCTTCTAGAATATGCCGCCCCATAACATTGGCGAGGCAAACTTTACCCCAGCAATGGGAGATTTTTATAAAAGGTGACGTATGTCATACGTGTTTGTGTTAAACCATAATAGACAACCCATTAACCCTTGCCATCCAGCTGAGGCTCGTATCCTGCTTGATCAAGGTAAGGCTGCTGTATTGAAGCGCTATCCCTTTGTGATAATTTTGCGCGAGCCAAGTTATTTAGATGTACGGCTTCTCAGGTTAAAAATAGATCCGGGTAGCAGGGTAACAGGATTTGCTATTGTAGACGATACTGCAGGTAAAGTTGTTTTTGGAGCTCACCTTAATCACAGAGGTCATTACGTTCATGAATTATTGTTAACAAGAAGAATAATCCGTAGATCAAGAAGAGGACGCACCACCCGTTACAGAGCTCCTCGTTTTGATAACAGAACACGGCCTTCAGGCTGGCTACCTCCTTCATTAGAAAGCAGAGTTGCAAATATCATTACTTTTGTTAAAAGGATAATGCATTACTGCCCGGTATCAGCTATCAGTTTTGAATTAGTATGCTTTGATACACAGCTTATGCAGAATCTGGAGATCTCAGGAATTCAGTATCAACAGGGTACTTTGCAGGGTTATGAGATACGAGAATATGTCCTTGAAAAATTTTGTCGTAGATGTGCTTATTGTGAAGCTCAGAATATACCTCTTGAAATTGAGCATATTGTGCCCATAAGTAGGGGTGGAAGCAACAGGCTTTCTAACCTGACTCTTGCTTGCAGACCCTGTAATCAAACTAAAGGAAGCAAAACTGCAGAGGAGTTTGGCCACCCTCATATAATGATTCAAACTCAGAAGCCACTAAAAGATGCAGCTGCTGCGAATGCTACTCGATGGAAGATATATAATTATTTGACCACTCTTGGTCTACCCGTTGAAATAGGGACAGGAGGAAGAACAAAGTTTAACCGGACTCAGCTTAATTTACCTAAAGAACATTATATTGATGCTGCTTGCGTTGGACCAAGTACTCCTTCTGGGTTAAACTTTAAGCATGTTAGAGCACTGATTATTACGGCCACAGGCCATGGCAGTCGACAAATGTGCCGTATGGACAAGTTTGGCTTTCCTCGCACTAAAGCTAAAGCAGGGACAAAATTTTTTGGATTTCAAACGGGTGACATAGTACAAGCGATTGTTACAAAAGGTAAAAAAATTGGCAGATACAATGGTAAAACCGTCGTACGTGTGAGCGGTTTTTTTAAAATCAAACTTGAAGGTAAAACAGTTGACGGTATTAATTATAAGTTTTGCAAACGTGTGCATACCAGCGACGGATATAGATATAGTTTCTTAGGCGCTTCCTCTGCGTCCTAAAGGACACAGTTTCCGCGCTTTTAGGGGAATTCAAAATGATTGATAGAGAGATACAGGCACTCATACATAAACTTGAGTTGACTACTAAAAAACAGATATCGGGCCCTTTACTATCCGATTGGGAGAGTTCCGCAAAAGGATCTGGGTTTGAGTTTCATCAGCTGCGGGACTATATTCAAGGTGATGATATTCGTTTTATCGACTGGAAGGCTTCTGCGCGCTCTCAAAAAATGCTTGTCCGTCAATATCTTGAAGATCGCAATAGAGTAGTCTATATCGTTGTTGATTGTTCTGACTCCACGTATTATGGGACGGGAAAGCTTCTGAAAACCGATCTCATTAAAAGAATCGCAACAGTCCTTTCATTTGTCTCTCATCATCGGAAAGATTCAGTCGGACTAATACTTTTCACAAGCGAGGTTGAAAAAGTGATACCGCCCCGACAAGGTCGTACGCATCTTCTGGGGCTTTTGCAAGAGCTTTTTACGTTCAAGCCTCAGCACAAGGGAACGAATATTTCTGTAGCTCTTGAATATATTGCTCGGTTAAGGAGTCAGCGTTCTATAATCTGTTTTATTTCTGATTTTGCCGGAACTATCGAGCACCGACTTCTTTCTGTCATATCACGGCAACACGAATGTATGGCATTCCGTTGCCTTGATGAGCGTGAATTAGCATTTCCTGATGTGGGAACACTCATCATTGAAGATAAAGAGACTGGACAGCAGATGGAAATAGAAGGATCATTGAATCAGCGATTAGTTTCATGGAACGAACAGCAACGGCAGCTCCTTGCTTCAAACCGTATTGATTGTCTTGATTTAATTGCGCAAAAATCATTTACTGGGCCATTAGTACGATTTTTGCGTGAGCGTATGTTTCAGTAATAAGGAGGTCATATGCAAGAACTTGTATTGGATGATGTCTATGATGTCTGGTATACCTCGTTTTGGCAAACATCCTTGGGATATGCTATACTTATTGGACTTGCAGTTGCAGCGATAATTTTTGCGTATGTTTTGACTAAGATAATTATCGGATATATGCAGGGAACAACAAAAGATCGTGCATTGCGTGCTTTGAATCTTTTGGCTGAACGTGTCAAAAGGAACCATGTTGATAGCAGGAAGGTATATCAAGAATTGACGGATACTATTAAATCATATACTCGGTGGCGCTACGGCATTCCGCGCGGCGTTACGGATTATGAACTCACAGCACTGCTTGCCGATGCTGGGTGTGAAAAGGAGCATCAAGAGCACATGCAGCGAATCGTGGCGGATGCCCAGGCAGTTAAATTTGGGCGGATTGACGCACTGAGACAACAGGTTCAAAAAGATATTGCTGATGTAGTTTTGTTTATTCAGGAGACCGGAGAGTATAAGCATTAAGTGGAGTTTATTTGAATTTACAACAGACTGGATATCAAGAAACGATAGAGGCGCTCTCACATGAGAGGGCCGTTTCGTCTTTTTATATACACTGGCCGTTTTGCCCGTATAGATGCCATTTTTGTCCTTTTGTTGCCCTTGCCGGTCATGATGAATACATGGGTGATTATCATGCCGCATTGCTCCGTGAAATTACCTGTTACGTAGATGCAACCGAACCTGTTGCATTAAAGACGGTCTTTTTTGGAGGAGGCACACCCAGTACCTATCCACCTGAGATGCTTACTGAAACGATTGGTTTGTTGCAAAAAACGCGTGGACTTGAGCAGGGCTATGAAATGACTATTGAGGTGAATCCGGGCACTGTATCTGAAGAAAAGCTCCATGCCTGGAGAGCTGCGGGAATTAATCGTTTATCGATCGGGGTACAAAGTTTGAATGATGCGGTTTTAAAATCTTTAAATCGACATCAGCGTGCTTTAGATGTGTATAGCCTGCTTGATGCGGCGTCAGGGCTTTTTGACAATCTTTCTGTTGACATCATTGTCGGCTTACCCGGAATTAGGCCTGACGAGTGGAAAGAGATGATTAAAAAGATTGTCACATGGCCGATTAAGCATGTATCGATGTATTTTTTGACAGTGCATGAAGATACACAACTTTATTTTGGGGTGCAGACAAAAAAAGTTACTTTGCCTGCAGATGACGAGGTGGTTGATCTCTATTATTGGACGATTAATGAGTTTTGTAAGGCGGGCATTCAACAATATGAGATATCAAACTTTGCGCGACCTGGATGGGAATCGCGACATAACAGTGTCTATTGGCGCCGAGAGCCCTATAAGGGCTTTGGATTAGGTGCATGCTCATTTGATGGAGAATGTAGAACACAAAATGAAAAAAACCTCTTGAACTATTTACGAGAAATAGGCAATACTGGAAAAGTTACTCTTTTTCATGAGGAGCTTTCAGCGAAGCAGATATGGCTTGAAGAACTGATGCTCGGCCTACGGCAAATAAAAGGGATACAACGAAGTGCTCTTACGGAGCCGTTATCGAATAAAGAAAAAGAAGAGTTTTATAAAAGAACTGAAGAACTTATGCAGGGCCAATTGCTCTGGGAAAAAGATGGGAGAATTGCGTTAACGCCTGCAGGACTTTCAGTAGCTAATGAGATAATTGTGAAGCTTACGTCTATTTAACGACTTCTAAAATTGGAGAATAAACATGGCTAAGCATGTCGGTGTAAAATTGCCTGATGATTTAAATGCGATATTAAAAGCAGAAAAAGGTGTATCGGTATTAGCAACATTTTCTGAAAAGGGGCTACCTCACACAACGCCTATTCAATGTCTTTATCCTAAAGGCCTTGAAAGCCTTTTGATGACTATTCATAAGGACCATACTGGATATCATAATATGGTATGGCAGAAAAAAGTCATGCTCTGCTTTCTTGACGAAGGAAATATTGCCTATAGTGTACTCGGAAGAGCAGGAGTGGTTCGTGCTCCTTCGCTTGTCCATCCTCTTATGAATGTTGTTCGTATCGATATCATTGATATTAAGAGCGATCGGTCAGTACTTACTCGAGTAGAGTCTGGAGTAACATGGTCCTACACTTCGCCCGAAGCTGAAGAGCTTTCAAAAGCACTCATGGATGAATTAAAAGAACTTGCGCGGTCACTCTAATTTGCAAATATTCTGCATACGGTTCATACTATATGGGAACCATGGAGATTATATGCTTACCTACTTGTTATCGCTGTCATTGCTTGTTCTCCCACTCACGCTCTATGGCCAATACGGTCCTTATGCGCAGAGAGGATTTAATTCGTTTAATCAACAGGATGATCCTGAAGTGGAGGATACCAATCCCACGGTTACTGTTCCTGGCGCAATTATTGATGAGGAATCAGAGGAGCCTGATTCGGGTAATTGGTATAATAAGTTGCATTGGTGGAAAGAAGCAAAACGAGTGTACACAATAGACATTCATGATGCGATGGAGCATGTAAAAAGCATTGAACGAGATTACGATGAGCGAAAAAAAATTCTTCTTGGCGCCATAGAAACCTACTATACATCACTACCTGTAAAGCGGGGAGAGGCAATTCCGATCATTGACAGCCTTCTTGAAGATATTAAAAAGAGAATGGAACCGGTAGGCGATAAGCAGCCAACGAAAGAAGAACAAGCTCAAATTCTGCAACTGCAAGAGAATCAAAAAACACTCACGGCACTCAGGCATGATTTTGATCAATTTAATACGTTAGTTCAGCGGCTTAATGAGGCCTTTAATGATGTTGTGCCGAAAGAGATAAAAGAGACGCAGAACTACGATGAGAAAGCGCTTGATTATTTTGAACGTATTGAAAAGGTGTATGATGATCAAAAGGCACAGGGATATTATGATATTGTTGAAAATTGCCTCGAAAATATACGTGCCATCATCGGCTATCTCATAGGACCTTTACAACAGTTTATTGATGAAACCTGGAAGAAGATGCAGCCACTCATGCCACAGATTAAAAGTTCCATTGAGGATCTTGAAAAAAAGGGTATACACGTCCGCGTTCTTACCGAGCTTGAAAAGCAAGAACAGGCGGCCCAAGAAAAAGCTCGAGAGGCAGCCAGATTAAAGGCACTTGCTGAAAAGAAGACGGCTGAAGAGCGACGAGCGATGCCATGGTGGAAACGATGGATCTATAATCTTGGAGATCTCATTGGTTATCTCTGGAACTCTCTTAAGAGTCTCTTCAGTGCTGTAGGTAGCTTATTTTCTGGAGGCGGCAAACCAGTGAATGCACCGCCACCCAAGCCTGTTTCGCCGCAACCGACACCGACCCTCCCTAAATCTGCTTGACTCTCAGGTTACCTGAGGCCTTACACTAGTAGTATGGAGGCACATATGGTTACCTGGAAAGTTACCGAATTAAGCAAACTAGCCAAAGTTACCGTGGCTACTTTGCACCACTACGACCAAATTGGTTTATTAAAGCCCTCACGGCGGTTACCTAATGGTTACCGTGTATATACTGAGCGCGATTTGCTTGCATTACAACAGATTATAGCGCTCAAATATTACGGATTATCGCTCAAACGCATCCAAGAAATTATGGCAGGTCAGAAGGATATGCGCGGCCAGCTCATAATGCAAAGAAAGCTTATTCAGGCTCAAGTAAAAGAGTTACAAGATGCCCTAAAAAATCTCGATCTACTTATCAATGATCTTGATCAGAACAGAGCCATCGACTGGAACAAGATTCTTGAATTGATTGAGGTATATCGTGTTGTAGAAAAATTGAAAAAATCATGGGCGGCTGAGGTGTATACCCCGGAACAGCTTAAACAGTTTGCTGAGTTAGGCCAGCAGTACTCTGAAAAAGAGATTGTTGCTTATCAAGATCGCTGGAAAGAACTTATCAGACGAGTTGAACAGAATCTCGATAAAGATCCTCAGAGTGCTGTAGGGCGTAAGTTGGGGAAAGAGTGGATGAATTTAGTAAATAATGTATATGGCAAAAAGCCGGCGTTAAAAAGAGCCATTTATTCTGTCTATAAACGCGCGCAGATACCGAACCTACCCTTTAGTAAGACTGTTTTTGAATGGATAGAAGCAGCCATAAAAAGGCCCAGAAAGAGAGGAACGCATGAATAATAAATTATATGGAATTCTTTATTTACCCAAGCCGACAGGTCCCTTTCCTGTTGGTACGATAGCGCATCACGTCGTGGACACGAGTCGCAAGGAAGAGTTTTACGCGGACCAATCGGGTCCATGGCGAGAGCTTATGGTACAGATATGGTATCCAGCAGAATGTAATAATATGCCCACAGTTGCGTATGCACCTGAGGCTGTAGCTCATTGGAAACAGAAATTGCGTGCATGTGGCATTGCTGAGGAAAAACTCGGTGTGCTTGACCAAATTTTCAGTTCTGCGGAGCAAGGAATACCGCTTTCTTCAGCACAGCCCACCTATGGTGTACTTATCTTTTGTCCTGGATATGGCCAAATGCGTACTCAGAACACTGCATTATGTGAAAATATCGCGAGTCATGGATATATCGTTGTGAGTATTGACCATACGTTTATGGCTGAAAGTGTCACATTTCCCGATGGCAGAGTTGTACCATCATCTCCGTCATTTATGATGGATACACCAGAAAGACAAGCATATTTGCAGGCGATGCTTGTAGCTGACGTTGTGAGCGTGCTTAAACAGTTAGCTTTTTTAAATGAGAATGATCCTCTTTTGCGAGGACGTCTTGACCTTCGTCATTGCGGAATCTTTGGTCATTCAATTGGAGGCTCAACAGCAGTGAATGCACTCCATCATGTTCCGCAGCTTCTTGCCGGCATCAATGTTGATGGTGGCATAGTAGGAGAACGTGAGAGCTTTGCCTCGTTTAAAAAGCCCTGTATGTTTCTCATAGCAGAACAGACTCTTGAATGGTACACCATGGACATTCCTGATGAAAAGCTGAGTCAATATGGTTTTAAATCTCGTGCTGAGCGTGAGGAAATGCAAAAAAAGGGTCTTCCTGTTATTGAAGCACTCTGTCATAAGGCAGGAGAAGATGGGTATCGTATTATATTGAAAAATACGGGTCATATGTCTTTTTGTGACTCGGTATTTTTCAAGGATATTGCTGTGCTTGCGCCATTGCTTTTTCTTCGCTTTGGTATAGGAACCATTTCAGGTGAACGAGCACATCATCTCGCAGTTGCTTGTATTGTGAGCTTCTTTAATAAGCACCTGCGCAATGGTCAGGGAATCATTAGGCAAGAACTTGCTCAATATGCTGAGATAGCGATGCTTCCACTTGCACGATTATAGCTTTGACACCGCATTAAATGCATGAATGACTAAGTATAAAGAATAAATTAAGCACGCCCAGATTTGAAGATGAAGGAATACGTGCAACGTATTTGGTCGCACATTATCGCCTCGTCGAGGCAAGAATGTGTGAGTGTTCTTAAATTTGGCAAACTTTTCTTTATAAGCTGAGGTGCTTCCAAAGAAGTAGGGAAACCACCAGGCCTTGAGTGTCTCATATGTGAGCATCATGTAAAAAAGCTCTAACAGGGCTGCAGGATAGAGAGGGAAGGGATCGTATTTTCTGTAAGCAATAGTAATAGCCAGTGGAATGAGTACGAGGCCGGTACTCATCATTGTTGCAAAAATAAGGCCGGGTATTGAATGGTTTTTTCTGAGTGCCGGTATATCATTTAAAGGTGGAATGCTTATCCAATCATGCAGCGCCATACAGAGGGCAAGAAAGATTTGAAGAGCGATGAACCATTCGTACAGGGGAACCTCACACGTTATCGCGTTAAAACAATTTTTTAAAGTCTATAGAATGTGCTATGAGTTTGCAAATTTGCAAAATGGCTCATGTTAGTAAGCTCTCTATTTTATCTACCTGATCTGACCAAGTAGTTTCATGAGGTGCTTGACCTGAAGGCTTTCCAAGGAGGTGACGGCGGCGGTAATTTCGTGACGCAAACCCTCCTGGGCATGGTCGGCTGCGAGCTTATTAAATTTGGATACAATGTTTTCCCATGAGAATGGCTGAGTCGGGAAACCAGCATAATCCTTTACCTCACTGCTGAATGACGTGCCGTTTTCGAGTCGCACGGTTATCCGACACGGGACCTCGCCAGGGTAACGGGCAGTGAAGGAATCATCTGGCCGGACTGTTACCTTTCGCAGCAGTCCCTGGACGTCCGGACTATCAATTCGTCTTGGTTCGAGCTGTTTCGGCTGGACATCACCATCGAGGGCGGCAACCGCCAACAAATAAGGAAGGCTGTGGTCGGCATCTTCCTTGGTGTGGACATCGGTTTTCGGTCCAAACTTTCCTCCGCCTGTAAAATCATATGCGGCTTGGAATACATCAGCCTCGATACTTAGGATCTTGGCGGGGTCAAATGTGTGAGCCTTACGCAGCTCCAGCATGCAAAAAATGGCCGATTGCGTTGGAAGAGCGCTGTTGTAACTTTTCAGGGCGAGTTGGTCGAAGCAATCAAGTTGCTCCTGGTCCCAATTAATATCGATCAGCTGGTGGCACAGCTGGGCGAGCCCGTTGGGTCCCTCGATGACATATTTTGGGCCGGTCACGCCGCGAGAGGCCAAAAAAACTCCATGCACGCAACCCATGGCTTGCTGAGATGAGTTGAGACCTTTCCATTGTGAAATTGGAGTAGTTCGTACAACGAGCAGCGGGATACCGGATGCACCGCAGATCTCGATGGCGGCCGCGGTCTTTGCCTCGTCGAGCGACAGGGCCTTGGACAATCCGGCTCCGAGTGAGTAGGTAAGCGGAGTGGTTAAGTCAAACCCGTCTGCCATGAATGGCACAGAGGCAGTCAATGCTGAATCAACCTGGTAACCAACTGCGAGGGCGGTCAAGAAATCCTTGCCTGATAGGTCTACTTGTTCGCTAACGGCAAGGATGGCTCCAATGTTGTCTGAGGGATGGCAAAGTCCACCTTTAGCGAGATAGGTATCCATGAAGTCGACATAGCGGATCAGTGCTGTGTTGTATGCTGCTGCATAGACTACATTTGCTTTCCCTCCTCCAATGAGGGTACAGTTTCCACCTGAGCCGAATTCTTGTGCCTGAGCAAGGTATGCCTTGATTGGAGGTGTCCCGAGAGCATTGATGGCACAGGCCAAGGAATCGAGCACGCTTACTTTGAGACGTTCCAGTCGTTCAGCTGTAAGGTCTTCAAATTTCGCTCGGCAGGCAAATTTCGCGATCTCTTCTGCTTGGCTCGGACCACTGGTTATGGAATGGGTCATGTGATTTCTCATAGGCGTTCCCTTTTTATTCTGAGGGTCTTCAGTAACATCATCCCTTTTGTAACAGTTTAGCTTCAAACTTCCTTATAAGTGAACCTTCTACTGATCGATTTGTCTCTTTTCAAAATTTGCCAAAAGTGCGTACTTGTGGTACTCTTTTGCATACATGTGCGGAAGTGGTGAAACTGGCAGACACGCAGCCTTGAGGTGGCTGTGGGAGAAATCCCATGGGGGTTCGAGTCCTCTCTTCCGCACCATAAGTTTATTGTAACATCTGATAGCATCAAAAAAGGAACCTACATGACGCTTTCATCAAAGCCTTGGCTCACAGCAACAGTACTATTTTGGCTTGGAGTAACTGCTTTCGGCGGATATTTCTTGTATCAGCTTTTTCATCCGAGCAAAGAAAAAGGCTATATTAACTTTGGCATTGACTTAGTTGGAGGCAGTTATTTAACGCTTGACGTCAAAGCTGAAGAAACGATAAAAAATGATCTTCTAGCTGCGATGCAGACGTTATCTGATGATTTGAAAAAAGACAATAAGGCTTTGCCGGGCGCACCTGTTGCCAACGACAACAAGGGAACGTTAACGTTTGAAACTCCAGCAGCTGCTACTGAAGCTTTGCAGTATTACAATAGGCAGAATCCTGCGTTGCCACAAATTACTCAAGATGGGAAAAATCTAAATTTTGAATTTTCTTCCGCACAGGTAAGTGCCATTACCAGAGAAGCAGTTGAAGGGGATATTTCTATTTTAAGAACTCGCCTTGACGCTTTTGGCGCAGGTGAAGTTGGAATTGTACCTGAAGGTGAACGAAAAATTGGTATAGAACTGCCTAATGTGAGCGACCTTGAAAAAGCTAAAGCTCGCGTAGGTACTGCCGCAATCCTTGAATTGAAGCCTGTCTATGATTTTGCACGAACAAAAGATGAGCTTATAGAGCGAGCAGGAGGCAAACTTCCTGAGGGAACGATGATTCTTCCCGGTCGTAAAGAAGAGGCAGGATTCTATTTAGTTCCTACCTTTGCTAAGGTCAATGGTAAAATGCTGAGAAGTGCCTCTTATGAGTTTCAGGAACGAGCCTTTGGTGCACAAAGCCCGCATGCGGTATCTATAGAATTTAAGCCTGAAGGCGCAAAAAAATTTGGTGAATTAACGCGGGATAATGTGGGTAAACAGGTTGCTATTATTCTCGATAATGTTGTTATTTCAGCTCCTAATGTCAGCGAACCAATTGAAGGCGGAAAAGCATCGATCTCTGGCAGTTTTACCAGAGAAGCAGCAGAAGATCTAGCTGCCTTACTCAAATCAGGATCATTTGCAGCGCCTGTTGAAGTGATTGAAGAGCGTACGATTGGGCCATCATTAGGTCAAGAAGCAATTCACAAGGGTCTTGTTTCCTGTGGAATTGCTCTTGGACTCTTGTTCCTCTTCAGTATTATTGTATACAAGGTTGCAGGGCTCTTTGCATTTATTGTGCTCCTGTATAATTTGCTCTTTATTTTATTTGGCTTGGCGCTTGTACCTGATGCAACGTTAACTTTGCCTGGTATTGCAGGTATGGTTCTTACCGTTGGAATGGCTATCGACTCCTCAATTTTGATTTATGAGCGGATAAAAGAGGAGTTGATTGGTGGTGCATCATTGCGAAAGGCCGTCGATGCAGGATTTAATGGGGCTTTAGCGGTTATTTTAGATGCTAATATTACGACGTTTATTATCGGCGCCGTTCTCTATTACTTTGGCTCGCCAGCAATTCAAGGTTTTGCGCTTGCTTTGATGATAGGTATCGTTGCGACGCTTGTCACCGGACTTCTTTTGCTAAAAACTATTTTTAATGTGTATCTTGCGACTGGTGCTAAATCAATCGCGATTTAATAACGGCGACGTAGCTCAGCTGGTTAGAGCGGCGGAATCATAATCCGTAGGTCCGGGGTTCGAGTCCCTGCGTCGCCACCAAGAGACGAAAACGAAACATGACATTTCACATGCTCGCGCAAGCTTTTTTGGCTATCGGCCAAGAATCTTCGCGCAATAAAATGACTGAGCTTTTAGCTCAGCTTCTATCCCAGTCAACTGCGCAAGAAGCACAGATTATCAGCTATCTTGCTTTAGGCACGTTGAGGGCGCCCTATCAGGGGAATCAGTTCAATTTTGCTGAAAAAAGCATGCTTAAAGTACTTGCGCAGATTCAACAACAGCCGCTTGTTGAGTACACAGCTACGACTAAAAAAGTTGGCGATATCGGTATTGCCGTCTTAGAAGGGTCCTGGCCTTATAAAGATAGAGGTATTACGATTTTAGAGGTTCATAAACGTCTTGAAGAGCTTATGGCGATTTCTGGTACGGGATCGCAGGAAGAAAAAGCTTCATTTCTTACAGAGTTGCTTGCTGAGGTCGATGCACTTTCGGCATCCTTTATTATCCGCATTATCTTAGGTACGATGCGTTTAGGCTTTTCAGATATGACGCTTATTGATGCGCTTTCCTGGATGCTTGTAGGCGATAAATCCTATAAGGTACCGATTGAAAGTGCCTATAACGTCTGTGCAGATATCGGACTTATTGCCTATTTACTCAAAAGCAAAGGAATTGAGGCTGTTCAATCCATGCAGCCTACGATCGGCATACCAATTCGGCCTGCGGCGGCTGAAAGAGCTGAAAGTCCTCAGGCGATTATTGAGCGATTGGGTCCCTGTGTTGCTCAACCCAAGCTTGATGGGTTTAGATTGCAAATACATATAGATAAAACAGGAACTCAGCCGCGAGTCTGGTTCTATTCGCGTAACTTACAAGATATGTCTGCGATGTTTCCTGATCTTCTTGAGATACTTGAAAGAGTTAATGCGCGAACGCTTATCGTTGAAGGTGAGGCAATTGTCTATGATGAAACAACGCATAGTTTTATGCCGTTTCAAGAAACCGTAAAACGTAAGCGAAAGCACGATATTGAAGAGGTGGCTGAGTCCTTGCCCCTGCGGTTATTTTTATTTGATATTCTCTACGTAAATGGAGAAAGTGTCCTTGCAAAGACTCATGAAGAACGACGCAAGCTTTTAGAAAAATTCTTTGGCAATTTTCATGAGAAGGTGCAGGTGATTGAAGAGCGCAGATGTAATAATGTAAAAGAACTGACCGATTATTTTAATGAGCAGATTACGCATGGCCTTGAAGGCCTTGTTGTTAAAAGGGCCGATGCTCCTTACCAGCCTGGAAAGCGAAATTTTAACTGGATTAAGCTTAAACGTCATCAGGAAGGACACCTAACTGACACGATCGATGCAGTTGTTCTTGGATACTATGCAGGGCGTGGTAAACGCGCCTCATTTGGAATTGGTGCATTTCTCGTCGGAGTTTATAACGAAGAAAAGGACGTTTTTGAGACAGTTGCAAAAATAGGTACAGGTCTTACGGATGATGAATGGATCGATTTAAAAAAGCGCTGTGATGCGTTAGCGGTGTCGGAGCAGCCTCATAATGTGATCTGCGCACCGGAGCTTAAACCAGATGTGTGGGTATGCCCCTCATTGGTTGTTGTAGTACTTGCTGACGAAATTACCCAGTCGCCCCTGCATGCTGCGGGAAGGACGGAAACAACGTCTGGTCTTGCCTTACGCTTCCCTCGTTTTATGGGATATAGCATTGACAAATCTCCGGGGCAAGCAACCACGGTACGGGAGCTTCGCGAGCTCTACAGTCTTCAGTATAATGCACAATAAAGAGGTGAGTTATTGTGTAAAATTTTGCAAGTGTGGTACTGTGTAAAGAAGGTATGCTGGACGTGACGCATCCTCACTGAAGGGAAATTAATGGCTGCTGAAAGAATGTATATTTTAGATACGAATGTTTTGCTTCACGATCCTGAAGCTCCATTTAGCTTCGAAAATAGTCTCGTTGGTATACCGATCATGGCCCTTGAAGAGCTTGATACTTTCAAGAATGAATCGACACAGCGGGGGTTTAATAGTCGGGAAGTTATACGGCACTTGGATATTTTGCGCGGTAGGGGATCATTGAGCGCAGGAGTTCCTCTTGATAATGGAGCCACCCTTAAAATACTTTTTATCAAGCCTGGAGAGAAATGTGGCGATATTCCCCTCTCTCAAGATCTCGTGGATAACAGAATTTTATACATAGCCTATTGTGAGAAACTGTTAGGCTATGATGTTCATTTTATTTCTAAAGACATTAATGCCCGGGTTAAGTCTGATGTCATTGGTATTCCTGCCTTTGACTACGTAAAGGACGTCGTTTCTCAAGATCAACTCTATAAAGGGTGGATCACGCTTCAGGTGCCAGCTGTGCAACTAAAAAAAGAAATACCTGACAATTTGTTAGAGTTGGCGAAGGAATATAAGTTTGCTATAAATGAGTTCGTGTTAGTTGAAAGTCGCAATAATCCGTTTAATTACGTGATCTTTCGCTATATGGGGTCTGGCAAATTTAGGCCGGTAACTGCTCCTCAGCTAAAATGGCCATTAGAGGCGCGTAATCCTCAGCAACTTATGGCATTGGATATTTTGTTTGATACATCAATTCAACTCGTAACCCTTGTAGGACCGGCGGGAACAGGGAAAACATTCTTAGCCCTTCTTGCAGCTCTTCACGAGCTGTTAGTACAGCACGAATATGAAAAAATCTTAGTAACCCGGCCGGTTATTCCTCTTGGGCCTGACATTGGATTTCTGCCAGGAGATATCCAGGAGAAGCTCCATAGTTGGATGCAGCCGATTTATGATAATATGGAATTTATCTCCCACTCGGTTAATGCAGCAAGCGAGATGGCGGTGTACAAAGAAGAAAGTATGCAGCCTAAGGGTAAATATCGTCATAAAAAGCAGCATAAAGAACTAATTCCTCGACTTGATGAGCTTATTAAAGAAGGCAAATTGAGCCTTGAAGCAATTACCTACATGCGTGGCCGTTCTATCCCATATCAGTTCATCATTATTGATGAAGTACAGAACTTAACACCTCATGAAGTGAAAACCTTAGTTAGCCGTGTTGGTGAAGGAAGTAAAATTATTTTGGCGGGAGATCCCTATCAAATTGATTCACCATATCTCGATTTTAGTAGTAACGGTCTTGTTGTGGCGAGCTCTAAATTTAGAGGCCAGTCACTGTTTGGCACAGTATTTTTAGAAACTAGTGAGAGAAGCGAGCTTAGTAAGCTTGCAAGTGAACTATTATAAAGCACCGAGAGCTACAAGATCGCGGCGAAGATTTTCAAAGTCGCCATTTTCGATGAGGATTGCCTTAATACCACATTTTTGTGCACCGATGACATTTACCTTTTGGTCGTCAATGAGAATACATTCACGGCGGTCCAGGTTATATTTTTCAAGTATATATTCGTATGCTTCTTTGCGTGGCTTAATTTTTTTAATATTTCCTGAGATGATTACATCTTCAAAAAGAGAAAATATCCAATTATGTACCCCTTTAAACTCCTTAAAGGAAAGTGGATCCCAGTTTGAGAAGGCAAAGTTGCGGTTTTTCTTGGAGCCATCCTTATTTCTCACGCGGATACATTCTTGTAAGAGTCTCACTCCTTGTTTAATTGGATAGACATTTTTTGCCAATGTTTTTGGATCAAACATAGCATTTATCGTCTTTTGGATAAGTTCCATTTCGCGCTCACTTTCAAAAAAATCTCGCGCGGCAAGTCGTTCAATATGTGGTTTTGCTCTGGCAATAATATCTGGACCACTGCATCCTTCAGTCCCTGCCTGCCAGTGACACATGATTGTTGGGAGTGGAACGCCTTCAGCAGTCCCTGCGTATTCACGCTCACCCGGTTCTGGCGGCATCATCTGCTCAAGTACATCAAAAAGGACTTGCTGAATATTGGGATTTTTCCAGTCAAAAAGCATGTAAGATACAAAATGAGAAAGACCAATATCTTTAGCAACGCCAAATTTATTGGGATTAAAAAGTACGCCGCCGAGATCCCATAAAAGGATTTTGCCCTGAGCCAAAGAGCAGGAAAAAAGGATAACGAAACTTAAACGACGCCACATGGGTGTTCCCTCAAACTATTAGCTATTACTGTACCCAGACGGAAATCACATGTAAATAGTTTTACAATTTTTATATACACTTATCAGTGTACACTAAGGTATAGGATATTCACCAGGCCTTTGTGAAGTGATTATCGAGTATTTTTTAGGTGAGCTTTTCAAGTTTAGCAATAATTTCCTTATAAGACTGATCATTACTCATGTTCTCTTTTAAGAATCCAAGTAAGGCTCTGCGCAGTGGTTTGCTTATATGCTTATGCCCTTTGTCCTGATCATATTCCTTGAAACTCCGGTGAATAAGCATCCAGGAATCTCCAATAAAGGTATACTGTAGAAAACCAATACGGAGGGTCCCATTGGCAAGGGTGATAGCACAGGGCAGACTGACCTGACAAGTATCTTCTTTCAGTTCAGCAATGCCGTATGAAAAAATGAAGGGATCAATTTGGCGGGTAAAAAGATGATGAAGATCAATTTTTTCAGCAATTGAGGGGTCAATATGTTGAGCAGTATTTTGAAGCAATAACCCATGATGAGCATCTTCTCGTACACTGTTATTTATTTGGCTTTGATACAAAGCAAATAGAAGTTTAATGCGCTGAGATTCTTCAAAGTCAATACACTGTTTAAAATGCGAAAGCGCCTTTTTAAGACCGTCATCTATCACAAGATGTTTTTTTACTTTGAAAAGAGTTATTTCATACGGTAAGCCTGCAAAATAAGACCGGATCACTGTGAATGGAACAAAAGGTTTATGTTCAACAGGCGTAAAAGGAGTTGTATCACCGTGATCTTCAACAAGATGAGGTAATACGATATTAGCGGCTACAGAAGCTGCTGCGCTACTTGATGCCGCTGCTATTGGAGGTGTTTTTTGCTTCTCCTTCTGAGCACGGATTTCTCGCTTTATTTTCCTGTGCGCAAAAACCTTCCGAAGGGACGTTGAGCTGGTATCCGATCCAATAAGTTCTGAAAGATCTGGCTCAGGATTTTGTGCAGCAATAGTTGTTTTTAAAATAGCAATAATATCGAGTTTCTCAGTGTTAAGTCTTTGTAGAAGAGCGCAGTATAAATCATGATAAACCAGCCGTAGATTCTCAAGGAGGGAATGCGCCTCAAGGGTTGACCCAACTGCTTTTGATTCAAGGCTCAAATGCTTTGCGATCGTATTTGCTAATGAAAGCTGTTGCTGCTCAAGTTGTCCTCGAGGGTCGAAGGGGCTGGCTTGTTGAGTGAAGAAACCTTTCCATGTTTTAGATCGTGCTTGCGTAATAAGCTCGCTCTGAAACTGCGACTTGAGACTCTCCGTCATCGCATAAAAGACCTTCATACGCATGCAATCAATCCCGAAATACGAGGCGAGTTCACGCGCGTCATTCCAGATTTGGTGATCTTCAGGGGAGCCATTGTTTTTGTTGAACAGGGAGTTTAATTTTTCGCTAATGATTCGATGACGTGCATTATATAATCTGCAACGATCATCAGCCGGTCCTTCCTCTAAAACGATCTGATAAAGCTCAATAAGAGCTGCAGTTCTTTGTAAAACAGTCTTCTCATTGTCTGTGAGCGCGAGACTTAGGTCAAAAAGGTGTGCCAGCTTATGATCTTTTAAAAAATGCTTCACAAGACAGGAGAAAGAACACAGGGAGGATCTATCATTAAGAAGAACGTATTGGACAACTCCCATTGCTTCCTGCTTACACACACTGCAACTACGTTTGCTTTGCTGATAGACGGGTGTGGTACTTTCAGACAGGGTTTTGATGTTGAAGCATTGCAATTCTTGACGGGACACATTTGTGGGAAGAGGTTTTCCCGTAAAAACGGCACTAAAAATCCCCTGCAGTACTTCAGTAGGGATGACTTGAGCACGCCTACCATATATCTCTCCAATAGGTACATTTAACACCCCATAAGAATGACGAGAATAGCCTAATTTTTCTAGACTTTCATGTTGCGTGCGCGCAGTAATTTCGTTCACGATGCAGATAAGGCGAGGAGAGTCTTTTACCGTTTGTAGTATCCCCTTAAGGGCATTTATGGACCTGAACGCTTCCGCGCATGGCTCAAAAAGAGTGTTAATTTCGTGAAACGCATCGGTAAATGATTTCTTTTTTTCTATGCAATTGAGTTGATATTCAATTAAAGGCAGATCCAGCGATGTCCCATAGCGAGTAAAGAATGAAAGTAAATGTTGTTTGCCTGTGCGCCCGCGGGCAACCGATTCTTCGATCATTATTTTCAGTAAGGGCAAACATTCCGAAGATGCGCTATAGATGAGAAGTTTCTTACATTCTTGTTCGAGATGAGCAAGGTATTCTGCTGCGGTGTATATGTGTGCACCATACATCTCGTTATGAAAAGAATTTTCATAGGCGTAGCGCACTACTTGTTTGAGCCAGTCAAAAAAATGATTTTTCGAGAAAACATTTTTTTGTATGTCCTGACTTGCTTTCATAAGGAATTCAAGGCCGAGATAGCTGTCAGGTAGTTGAAGTCCGTGAGCAGAAGAGAATGTAACTGCTGCACGTGCATAGAATCGTGGGAAAAGCTGTTTCAATAAAAGAAGCTGAAGATCTGCTCCTTCAAGGGGCGCGATAAGAAGAAATCGGAGATTTTTGTTTTGACCCCGATGTTCATGAATATATCGCATCAGTTTAAAGCTCAAAGATGATGCATTGTTTGAACCTATATTCTCCGCCAGTAATTGAGGACTTGTTGGGTGTTCAAAGACGAGGCAGGTGACGGCGAGGCTTTCACCGCCGCACTTATTTAAAAAGTCGAAAAACTGTTTTTCTTCGGCTTCTTCGTTTTCTTGGGTAAAAGAAATCATACAGATTTCTTGTTGCTCCTTTTTAAATACACCAATCGAATTCATAGCATTACATGATAAACCGATTAATGGGAAAAAAAGTGCGAGAAAAAGACGATAGGTACTATTCATGAGAATCTTTCGATGGCGATTGCGAGTTAGTTTATAAGATAAGTATACAAATTAGATGGCTATCTGTCAAAAAAAGCCGTGGAGTTTATAAAATCATTTCTGCTGCAATCCTGAACTGTTCCAATGAACTCAAAAATTCCTGTGTCGGCCGAATTTTGTCGCGGACTTTGAGGGTAAGCTTTTTACTTTGCTCGATGTATTGTAGTTCAAGTACGGTTGACCCAGGCTTGCAGTTCTGTTTTAACGAAGAAACCACCGTCTCATCAAATCCTTCAGGCAAGGTGAGGATAATCTTTTCGCACGACTGCTCAAAGAGGAGATCGATGGGGATCAAACTTTGTGCCTTGAGTTTGGTTACTTGACCGGAAGTATCAACGTTGCCTTTGATAATAAAAACGGTATGAGAAGAAAGCAGCAGCTCTATCTGAGCAAACAGCTTAGGGAAAATTACCACCTCGGCCTTGCTTGCATAATCCTCAAGAAGCACAAATGCCATTTTATCGCCTTTTTTCGTGGTAATTACCCGATGACTTTTCATAGTACCACAGCAGACAACAAGGGTTTCAGCAGGGAGCTTTGCAGCATCTTGGAAGGTGTAAGCCTTAATCCAGCGAAGATGCTGGGAGTAGAGGTCAAGCGGTTGAGCACTCACATAGAGGCCGACAACGTCCTTTTCCTTTTCTAATTTGACACTATCAGGCCATTCAGCGAGTTTTTGAAAGACATAGATATCTTCGCTCAATTCCGAGCCGAGGGGAGCAGTATCAAAAAGACCCATCTGACCAGTTTTTTCAGCTTTTTTCTTTTCAAGGGCTCGATCAATAATTTTGCCGAGCTCTTCATGTTTTTGAGCCCGATTGCCCGGAAGTTCATCAAAAGCTCCTGCGCAGATGAGGCTTTCCATTACTCGCTTATTGCAGGTGCGAAGGTCGATGCGCTTACAAAAATCATAGAGGTCTTTGAAAGGCCCTTTTTGTCGCTCGGCGATGATATTTTCAAGAGCAGCCATTCCCACATTCTTTATTCCATGAAGGCCAAAACGAATTTCACCATTAATGACACTAAAATCTATCTGTGAGTGATTAATAGCAGGAGGAAGGACGGTAAGACCCATATCTCGTGCTTCATAGATATATTGTGCCATCTGCTCGCCATTGCTTGCTTCCAATGAGATCAAACATGCCATAAATTCAGCAGGATAGTTTGCCTTCAAGTAGGCAGTGTGATACGCGATGAGGGCATAGGCTGCCGAGTGCGATTTATTAAAGCCATACCCCGCAAAGTAGGCCATGAGATCAAATAGCTCTTCGGCTTTTTTGCCATCAAATGAGCGCTTAATAGATTTCTCTACAAAGATGGCTTTTTGTGCCGCCATCTCTTCAGCTTTTTTCTTGCCCATAGCACGCCGGAGAATATCCGATTCTCCCAGACTATATCCTGCTATGGTGGTGGCAATTTTCATCACCTGTTCTTGATAGACAATGACTCCATACGTTTCTTTCAACAGAGGCTCAAGCTCTGGGAAGATATAGGTAATTGGCTGTCTTCCTTGCTTTCTTTCTATAAAATCATCAACCATGCCTGAGCCAAGTGGCCCCGGCCGGTAGAGTGCATTGACCGCGATGATATCTTCAAAGCAAGCAGGTTGTAGTCGTCTGAGCACATCTTTCAGACCGCTTGATTCAAGCTGGAATACGCCCGAAGTTCCTCCGCGACTGATTAATGCAAAGGTACGCTCATCATCAAGAGGAAGCTTAGCCATATCAAGGGTAATACCATGTTGTGCTTTGATAAGATCAATGGCTCTTTTAATAAGCGTGAGATTCTTAAGACCAAGAAAATCCATTTTAAGAAAGCCAAGGCTTTCAAGCTCGGTCATAGCATACTGAGTTACCAAATCTGTTGATTTGCTTGGCACAAACACAGGCAATACATCGCTAATAGGTTCTGGCGATATCACAATTCCCGCAGCGTGCTTAGAAGCATGGCGAGTAATGCCCTCAAGCCGCTGCGCCAAATCAAACAGCTTTGCTACTTGTGGATTGGAGTCAACCAATTCTCTGAGCTTTGGTTCCTGCTCAAGTGCTTCTTTGAGTGTTATTTTCAGCTGATCTGGAATAAGATCAGTCAGCGCATTTGAATCTTCAAAGGGAAAGCCAAGTACACGAGCTACATCTTTAATGACGCCCTTGGCCATCATGGTACCAAACGTAATAATTTGGCAGACCCGATCGTGACCATATTTTTCGCGCACATAATTAATAACAGCATCGCGCCCTTGGATACAAAAATCAATATCTATATCAGGCATCGATACGCGTTCAGGATTTAAGAATCGCTCAAACAGGAGATTGTATTTTATAGGATCAATGTCAGTAATCTTTAAGGCCCAGGCTACTAATGATCCTGCAACAGAACCACGTCCAGGACCTACTGGAATACCATTATCATGGGCCCAATGGATAAAATCGCTGACTACGAGAAAATAGCCGACATAGCCCATTTTGATAATAAGCTTAATTTCTAACTCAAGTCGTTCTTTATAGAGCTCTTCATGGATCTTTTCAATACGCTGATCATCAAAGAGTTTTTGAAGGCCTTCTTGACAAAGTTTGGTAAAATAGGTGTCTTCTGTATAATTATCAGGGAGCTCAAATTGGGGGAAAAAGAGCTTGCCAGTCTGAAAGGTAAAATCGCAGGTGTCAGCAATTTTGCCGCTATTCCAGACGGCTTCTTCTTCCGGGCCTTTAAATACTTCGAGCATTTCCTCAACAGTCTTCATATGCACGCGACAATCACCGAAGGTAAATCGATCAGTGTCGCTCATTTTAGCTTGGGTTTGAATAGCGAGCATTACTTCATGGGCTTCGTGATCCTCAGGAGTTGGATAGTGGCAATCCCCCGCGGCTACGCATTGTACTCCTTTTCTCTTACCAATTTCAAAGAGCTTTTGATTGAGAATCTTTTGTTCTTTAATATCACTCGGTTGTACTTCCAGATAAAATCGCTCTGGTCCAAAGACTCGCAAAAACCAATCAATGCGCTCTTCTGCTTCTTGGTTTCGCTCTTGCATGAGCAAGGTTGGGATATGTCCGCCTAAGCATGCGGAGGTGGCAACAAGCCCTTCTGAGTGTGCTTCAAGAATGTTGTAATCAATGCGTGGCTTAAAATAAAAGCCTTCTTGGTAAGCAAAAGCGATAAGCTTACAGAGATTTTTGTATCCCTGAGCATTCTGCACCAACAAAATAAGGTGATGATATTTGTTATCAACATCTCTCTGCTTTATATCTTCTGCAAAATAAGACTCTATGCCCACAATTGGCTTTATACTTGCCTTTTTTGCCAATTGAAAGAACTTTACTGCGCCAAAGATGTTGCCATGATCAGTAATAGCGAGCGCTTTAAGGTTATTTTTCTTTCCAAAGTCTATCAACGTTTCGAGCCGAATAGCTCCATCGAGAAGTGAATATTCAGTATGCAAATGCAAATGAGTAAAATGCTTATCCATAACGCTCGACTTTAGATTGTGAACCTCTCAAAAGTATAGCATAAGTAAGTAAGTTTGTCGGGTCTGTAAAGTTATTTTTTTTCTGGATAACACGGTTAATTCTCTTGGCCTATTCCCCTTATTCCAAATTCAATTATTTCTATCGAAAAACGGCACAGTAACAATGATTTAGAGATCATAAATATTTCTAGCAAATGAGTTTCCTTTAATCGAATTAACTGATACTTATTATTTTTAGCCTTGTAACTTTTATGCTACAGTTGGTTTATTAATCTAATTCGCATAATAAATCTTCTGAGCCGCATTAGTTTAATTATAATACAGGAAGAGGACCTAGACATCCGTGGCTATAATAGCAATCGCGACTTTTAATGATTTTTTCATCAACTGAGAGACTCGATTTAACTTGCATGCATGTTACCTTTATGCTACAATATATCTATGAATGTAATCAGGATAATTGTATACCTACAAAAACTGGAAAAGTCCCCTATCGTGATTGGCATAAAGGGCTTGATAAGAAGTCACAATGGCTATTATAAAACAGTTAGATCGGCTAAGGTTTGGTAATTTTGGCAAAATAAAGCCCATTAAGGGAACCAAAGATATTTGGGAAGAGGTTATCATCGATTTCGGTCCTGGATATCGTCTTTATTTTGGCTAAACATGGGACAAGCATAATTCTGTTGTTAGTAGGCGGGGAAAAGAAAAGCCAACATCAAGATATTGAAAAAGCAAAAAGATATTGGCTTGATTGGAAGGAGTTATTATGAAAAGACGATTTATAGAGTACCATGAAATATTAATGGAGGATTTGCAAGACCAAGAATTTGTGAATCTTTATCTTAATGAAGCCCTCAAGGATGAAGATCCGCGTGTCTTCTTACTTGCTTTAAAATACGTTTGCAAAGCCCAAGGTAAAAAAATGACTTTGCTTGCAAAACAGGCCAAGCTTAGTAGAGAAAATTTATATCGGATACTTTCAACAAAGGGTAATCCGAAATTCGATAATCTGATCGCTTTATTAAATGCTATAGGATTTGAGTTCTCGGTAACACCCTTAAAAGATGTATGCGAAGCTCAATGTGAACGAACGACATCGCTTGCAAATGAAGCTAAGCTGAAGAAGATTATACGATCGAAAAAAGAGTATCCTGAACTCATCTCCTTATTAAATGAAGCCGGCTTTCAGATTTCAGCAAAATCTGCTAGGAATTATTGAGCCAGCTTTCTATATACCTGTAGAAGTTATTGAAATTTTGAGAATTAAAGAAAAATGGGCGGGGAAAAGAAACGCGAGACGTTATCGACTTGCATGGAAGGAGTTACTATGGACAGACGTTTTAGAGATTACCGTGAAATATTAATGGGAAAGTTACAAGATATGGAATTGGCAGTTGGCTATTTAAATGAGGCTCTCAAGGATGAAAATCCAATTCTTTTTCTCATTGCTTTAAAAGATGTCCTTGAAGCTCAAGGCGTACAGATGGCCGCAGTTGAAACCAAACGAAGATAAGTACAGAAAATCTGTATCGTATACTTTGAAAACCAGGTAATCCAAAGCTCACTAATCTCGAACTTTTGCTTAATGCGGCTGGAGTTAACAGCATAACAATTATAGGCAGGGGGCATGGTTAATCATGCCCCGCTGCATATGTCACTCAAAGAGGAGTCACGTTTTCTGCAGTAATGCGAATTCGGGTTCCATCAATTTTAGTGAGCTCATATCCGGTAAATGTTTGTTCAGTTATTGTTGCTGCATGATCTTGAAGGAGGAGGATAGCAACTGCTTCACCTAGAAGAACTCCTTGCTCAGCATCAGCTCGGTAGTGTATACCGGCAAAATTACGCCCATTGGCAACATTGAATGCCAGTTTGTCGAGCTCAGAGCCCACGGTCATTTGATTTTCACCTTCATTGTTTAATGGAATAAGTACTGAAGGATTATTTGGATCTGGTTTGACCGGTGTTAATATGGTGTTTAAAAGCGCGGTATCATCCATAAATGCTTTAATGATGGTAATACATGCGCCTGCGACTGTTCCGTGTGCTGATGGATAACTTGGATGTAAAGGAGAGGCTTCCGGGTAAACTTGGCCTAATAAATAGGTTGAAGCACCTTGGTTTTGATTATGTTGCAGTACCAATGCAAGCAGATCAAAACCGCAGTGTAAATCAAAAAAGGACGAATCAAGGTTAAAAGGATTTTGCATAGAAACTTTTGCGTTATGTACAAGCCCAGCAAGTGCTTCTGGTCTTAATACTCGGTAAGCACGCCATTTTTGAGCCCAGGAAGCTTTGCCAGCTTCGGCCATAGCGAGGCCAAGTAAGCCATACACATCAAAGATACCAAAAGAGCTGAATGGATCTTCATTAGCAATTGATCCGTTTGAGTAAGGACTTGCTAGTGAATATTTACATCCAGCACAAAACAGTATGTTCAGTGCATTATAATATTCTTCATAAGGAACATCCCAATGGACATAGCTCGCCATATCTCGGCCATCCGAGATATAGCGCGTTTCGGTAGCGTTATAGTCTGAGGCCTGATAAGGTTGCGGAATTGTACCATTTTGGATAGCGACGAAATCACTGTAAGAAACGCCAAATTCTCGAGTGCCTGCTATTGGTCTCAATTGAGCCATTTGTTGAAATACTGATTGCGGCAAATTATTCAACCCTAATTGAGGAGGAAAGAGGGTGTATGGAAGCGTGAGGAGAGAACACAAAAAATATTGTGATATATAAGGCCCTATCATGTTGCCATACGTACTTCCCCTAAAAAGTACACTAGCATCAACATTTCCTTGCTGATTTCGTGGCCCGGTATAAGCTGCACCTAAGTCATTGAGAATGCAGGCGGCATTATTGGTCAAAGACCCTCCCTGGCCATCAGAATCAGTTCCTTGACCCGTCCCATAATCACTGAAAAAGACATCTCTGCAGAGTGCCATCAAATAAAGTTCTATCAAGAAAGCGGCAGCTTCAGGACTTGAAAGATTCGGAAATGTCTCGATCCTGTGTGATGATGAATCATCTCCTTCAAGACTGAAAGTCAGTCCTCCTTGCGGATTTGTTAGCTTTCTAAAACCAGCCCGGTCTATATCGTTAAAAAGATCTTGAGATCCTGTTTTTAGTGCAGCAAGGAGAGTTTCATAGCTGGTGGCGCCGTTTGGAGTAAGCAGACCATTAAGGGATGAATGCTCAAGCCCCTTAGAAAATTGTGCAGCAAAATCAGGAACGTTTCTTTCATCACCATTACCTTGGCAGGGGAGATTGTTTTTTGGTTGTCCGAGGGTTCTTAAGCATGCGGCAGCAACACGGCGCCTAAAGGCAGGTTTTCGATCATCACCAAAGCAACGGCGTGCGTGGATCCAGTTATGGGTATTGGCGCAAAATGGACCGGATTTTTTACCGGCGAGCAGTGGTATGCTCAAGAAGAGTAAGCTCATTACTTGAATCTTCTTCATAATCTCCCTCGCTTAAAATAGTATCTCTAAGCTACCTTATTGAAGGGGAGTTCTGTCAAGAGTTAGACAATATTTTGTGCTTGCTCTCGTGCTTTTTCAAGTTCTACTTTGATAGTAATAGCAAGATTGCTGATCTGGGCATCAGAACATTTTGAGGTGATCGTGTTGATTTCTCTAAAAAGTTCTTGGAGAGTAAAATCAATTTTCTTTCCATTTTCTACCTCATCTGAGTCTGTTACAATCTCAAGAAGATTAGCTAGATGGGATTTAAAACGAACGATTTCTTCATGAATATCGATTTTTTCTAATTGATTATAAATGAGCGTTGTTTGTGAGTCAGTTACTGCTTCCTGATTTGTATCTTTCATCACAGTAGCAAGATGTGCAAATAGCTGCTCTTTCTTTTGATCGAAAAAAACTTTTGCTCGTGGTTCAAGCGAATTAAGACATTCCTGAATGACCTCGATTCTTCGTTTGAGATCCATTGCAAGAGCTTGTCCTTCTTTAATTCTCGCATGAACACAGTTCTCTGTGATGATATAGATTGCTTTCATTATCTCTTCGATAATCTCTGGATTTAAGGGCGATTCTTTTGTTTGAAATACATTAGGAAGCATAACCAATGTGTCAATACTCGGCTGACCAGCAATTGAAAAGGTAACCTTCATCCGCTCAATTGAAGAAAGATAAGCCTGGATCGTTCCAAGTGAAGGTTCTATCGTCCCCGTAAGAGCTGAAGAGTCGCTCATATGAATGTTAAAGTTGATATTTCCTCGGTGCAATTTTGATTTGAAGTATTTAATAAGCTCTGTTTCCAAAAAGGACAGGCTATAGGGAAGCTTGCAATTGAGCTCAAAAAAGCGAGAATTAAGAGTCTTGAGTGTTATTGAAAGGTTAATCTGTTGAACGGAACCACTTTCTCCAGCAGGTTTAGGCAACGCTAAAATCGTTGAGCTATAGCCGGTCATACTGACGATCATACTTATCCTATGTTTGTGTAGACATTTTGGACGTCGTCAAGATCTTCAACTGCGCTGAGAAAATCCATTGCTTTTTCTTCAGTTGTAGGATCAAGAGAAACGGTGTTTTTTGGTACGAGTTCAACTTCAGCACTTTCAATTTTATAGCCCTGAGAGGTCAAAAAGCTTTTTATCTCTTCAAGTGACTTTGGATCACAGTTGATAACAAACAAGCTATCTTCTTTATAAATATCACTTACATCGTGCGTGATGAGCTTGTCGATAAGATCATCTTCGGTAAGGCCTTGCTCAGGTATACGGATGACACCGAGCTTATCAAACATCCAGCCCACCGATCCACTATCGGCAAGTGTTGCGCCCTTGCGTGTAAAAAGAGCCCTCAGCTCAGCTACTGCGCGATTTTTGTTATCAGTAAGTACTTCAATTAACACAGCACTGTGACCTGGCCCATAGCCTTCATACATGTACGTTTCATAGCTTTGACCGGGAAGTTCTCCCGTTCCGCGCTTGATCGCACGACTGCTATTTTCAAGAGGCATATTAATTTCTTTTGCTTTATCAAGTAAGAGACGCAGGCGAGGATTGCCACCAGGATCTCCACCGCCCAGCCGAGCAGCTATGGTGATTTCCTTGATGAGTTTGGTAAAGAGTTTCCCGCGCTTAGCGTCCTCTTTCGCCTTTTTATGTTTAATCGTTGCCCACTTCGAGTGACCTGACATACCGAATTTCCTTTTAAAGATGTAATTGTCCTAAAAAACGTGTCTTTAGCAAAGATATCATATTTGAGGGAATTTGTCGACCTCGGGGAGTCTTTTCAATGTAGCCTTGGCGCATTAAAAAGGGCTCATATACGTCCTCAAGCGTATCGACATCTTCTCCCAAAATTGAAGCAATCGTTTCTATACCTGCAGGGCCGCCATCAAACCGCTCAACTAGGATTTTTAAAAAGAGGTGATCAACGGCAGTGAGGCCATCTTGATCAATTGATAAAAAGGACAATGCCTCTTTGACAAAAGCATCGGTTGCTTTCTCTTTTTTTACCTGAGCAAAATCGCGTATACGACGGAGAATTTTCTTTGCAATGCGTGGGGTTCCGCGCGCTGCCTGTGCAACCACTAGCGCAGCCGAGGAAGACAGGTCAAGGCCAAGAAACTTGGCATTTTGCAGGACTATCTCTTGGAGCTCATCTTCAGCATAATAATCAAGTCGCTCAATGATACCGAATCTGCTGCGTAGAGGCGCCGAGAGCATGCCTGCACGAGTCGTTGCGCCAATAAGTGTGAAAGGGTGAATAGGAAGATTAATAGACTGTGCCCCAGCTCCATGACCAATAATGACATCAACCCTAAAATGTTCCATAGCGCTGTAGAGCACCTCTTCAACCGCAGTCGGCATGCGATGAATTTCGTCTATAAAAAGAATGCTTCTCGGTTCAAGTGATGTAAGGAGAGCGACTAGATCGCCCGTCCTTTCAACCATCGGACCTGAGCAAATTTTAATACCCGCTTGCATCACATGAGCCATGATTTGCGCAAGTGTCGTTTTTCCTAGACCAGGAGGTCCAAAAAGCAATAGATGATCTAATGGCTCATTGCGCATGGCAGCAGCAGTAGCATAGACTGAAAGCTTTGCTTTCAGTTCTTTTTGACCCAGATACTGTTCAAAATTCTTAGGGTGAAAATCAAACTGTTTTTCCTCAAAAGTTTCCGGGAGGGTAAGTAAAGAAAGAGCTTCTTGGGTGCTCATAACAATCCTTGTGTTTATTTTGATGGATACAGTCTACTTCAAAAGACTTTGGCAAGCAATAAAGTTTAAATTATAGATTCAGTTGTGTTTTTTTGTGATGCATATTAAGATATTGTCGAATGTAGCGGCTAAAATCAAACTATATAATTCGGGAAGCAGCTATGGAAAATAAAAAAGCAAATAGTAATAAGAGAAGAGCTTTGGCAATCCCCGTAGAAGAATATTTCCAAGAATTTTCTAAGGTAAAAAGGAAGATCAACGAAGCCCAAATAAAAGCGGCTGCTGCAGCAAATAGAGACCTAGCATTACCATATTTGGATATTGGAAAACTGATTGCCGAAAAGCAAAAACAGAGTGGATGGGGCACGTACTTCATAAAAAAATTATCCAGGTACCTACAAAAAAATTTTCCTAGCATGGGCGGGTTTTCGCGATCTAACTTATTTAGGATGAAAGCATTTTTTGATGTTTACTCTAATTGCAGGCCGCAAGAAATTGAGAGTCTTCCTATTTTTGCAATTCCATGGGGACATATCACAACTCTTTCAGAAAAAATAAAATGTGAACAAGAGAGGCAATGGTATGCCGAAAGAGCAATAGAAAATGTATGGAGTCGTAGTACACTTTTATCATATATTGAATCTGATTTCTATCGCAGGCAAGGTAAAGCAGTCACTAATTTTTTGATTCAACTGCCTGCCTCACATTCCAATAATGCACAGAAAGTATTCAAGGATCCTTATTTGTTTGATTTCTTGAAATTAGACGAGGAGCACACAGAACAAGAACTAGAGAAAGGCCTAATTGATCACATTCAAAAGTTCCTTTCAGAGATGGGTCATGGGTTTGCTTTAATGGGAAAGCAAGTTCCTTTACAGATAGGAGATACAGAATATTATATCGATTTGTTGTTTTATCATTTCAGATTGCAGTCTTGTATTGTCATTGAGCTTAAGGCGCGTCAATTTGAGTCAAAAGACGCGGGCCAAATTGGTTTGTATGTGTCAGCAATTGATGATCTTATGAAAAAGCCTGAAGATAACGCAACAATCGGTCTTATTCTTTGTAAAGAAAAAAATCCCATAACGGTCGAGCTTGTCTTGCGTGGTAGCTCCGTACCTATCGGTGTTGCATGTTATAAAACGAGAATTTCTTAAAGAAAATTGCATCTAGTTGTGTTTTTTGGCAATGCATAGTAAGATATTGTCGAGTGTAGCGGCTAAAATCAAACTATACAATCTAGGAGACAGCCATGGAAAATAAAAAAACAAATAGTAATAAGAGAGGTGCATCATCGATACCCACGCAAGAATATGCTCAGGTATTTTCTGATATAAAAAACAAGATTGATGAATCACAAATAAAGGCTGTGACAGCCGCGAATAGAGAACTTACATTGCTTTTTTGGGCTTTGGGAAAGCTAATTTCCGAAAAGCAAAGAAAGAGCGAAGAAGAAGGTAAGAGCATTGTGGAAAGTTTATCTAAGGAGCTACAAAATACCTTTCACGACACAGTTTCTTTTTCTCTGGGTAACATGTTGCGGATGAAAGCTTTTTTTAACGCTTATGAGAAGAGCGCAGCGGAGCCATATATTGAGCAACTTCCCGTATTTGCGATCCCATGGGAATATAACATAATTCTTTTAGAAAAATTAAAAACAGAAGAAGAAAGGCTGTGGTATGCCCAAGAATGCATTTCAAATGGTTGGAGTCTAAATAAGCTCGAGTCATCGATCGAATCGGGTCTATATAGCAGCAAACATAAAAGCAATCATATGACTTAATACTAAAAACCTAGATTAACCAAGAGCTCTGGCATTTTTGATGTTTTCCTCTAAATATCGTATAATAGACATTATATGGTGAATGTAGCTCAGGTGGTAGAGCACCAGATTGTGGCTCTGGTGGCCGAGGGTTCGAGTCCCTCCATTCACCCCAGAGTAAAACTGTTTTGCAACATTCCGGTTTTTGTATACACTTGGATAGTAATTGTCGGGGCGTGGCGCAATTGGTAGCGCACTCGCTTTGGGAGCGAGGGGTTGTCAGTTCGAGTCTGGCCGCCCCGACCAGAATTATATCTCATTGACTGTACTGTTCCTCGTATGAGACCTTATGTGGCTTATTGATCGTCGCTATTTCCATTCTTTTGATTGGATAAGCTTTATTATTATGCTACTGCTCTCGGGTCTCGGACTTCTCTTTGTGTTCAGTGCAACGTTTCGACCTGACTTTCCCTACTCCTTGTTCTTTAAAAAGCAGCTTTTTGGGATGATTACCGGGCTTATTATCTATTTTATTTGCTGCTTTCTTGATTACAGGACGTTAGAGCGGGGTGGCTATTTTCTGTATTTTGCAATTCTTGGGCTTCTCATTATGACAATTTTGAAGGGGAGCCTTGTTATGGGTGGCCAGCGCTGGATTAGCTTAGGCTTTATGAAATTTCAGCCTTCGGAGCTTGCCAAACTCTTTTTCCCGTCATTTATAACATACTACTTTTTTACTGAAGATAGGGATCTTACGAATCTTAAATTTCAACATTTTGTTCCCGCTCTTTCAGTGCTCGGGCTCAGTTTCATTCTCATACGCAAACAGCCGGATCTTGGCACCGCATTGGTTATCCTATTTTCTGGGACTATTCTTCTTTGGTTGCTTGGCCTCAATAAAAAATTTTTTCTCAGTATTGCGCTGATCTTATCGTGTGCGGCGCCACTTTTATGGCACTGTTTAAAGCCGTATCAAAGAGACAGGATCACTGTTTTTCTTGGATCTGGTGATAGTAGAAAGGAACGGTACCAGATCGAGCAATCACGGATTGCTATCGGGTCGGGAGGCCTGGCAGGAAAAGGGTTTTTGAATGGGACACAGAATAAGTTTATGTTTCTTCCGGAAAGCAGAACCGACTTTATTTTTGCCGTTATCTGTGAAGAGTGTGGCTTTCTGGGAGCGCTTATTGTTATTTTGCTCTATTCGATTCTTTTTATTCGCCTCTTTTATGTGATTGCTACGATTAAGAACTTCTTTGCCCAGCTCCTTGCTACTGGGCTGATTATTCATATTGTCCTATCAACACTCATTAATATGTGCATGGTTGTAGGACTCGTGCCTATTGTAGGCTTACCTCTGCCCTTTATCAGTTACGGGATCACTAATCTGTGGGTAAGTTTTGCAAGTCTTGGCTGGTTTAATAGCATTGCAATGAGGCGCTTCTATCTCAGTCTTTCCGCAAAAACCGTATAAAATCCCATTCAAATATACATTTTTTGGACTTCAAATTTATTTTTTTTGGTGATATAATAGAAAGATAAATTTAATGCGGGGGAAGTAAGAAATGATAAAAAAACAGAAAAATCAGTGGATCAAGGTAGTAGGGGCACGCGAGCATAACCTTAAAAATATCTCTATCGATATTCCTAAGGACGCCGTGACTGTTATTACAGGCCCTTCTGGGTCTGGTAAAAGTTCATTAGCTCTTGATATTCTCTATACTGAAGGTAAACGACGTTATATAGAATCCCTTTCATCATATGCCCGACAATTTTTGGGTCTGCCTAAAAAGCCGGATGTCGATAGTATAGAGGGGCTTTGTCCTGCTATTGCCATCGATCAAAAAACGGTAGGTCATAACCCGCGCTCAACAGTGGGAACGATAACAGAAATATATGATTACCTACGGGTACTCTTTGCCCGTGCAGGGACACTTTCCTGTCCTGATTGTAAGATTACTATCTCTGCGGAACAGCCTGACAAGATTGCAGCGCTTTTAAAGACCCAATTCTTAGGTCAGACGATTACTATTGCTGCGCCTATTGCTATGTATAAAAAGGGCGAGTTTACCAATGAGTTAGATAAGCTTTTCACGGCCGGGTATTACCGGTTTGTCATAGATGGTAAACGATATACCTTTAGGAGAGTAGAAGAGATATATCTATTAAGGCTCAAAAAAACTGAGCATCATACGATTGATGTACTTCTTAGACTCATGTGAAGTATCTCATGAAGAAGCATCCCGATTGCAGGATGCGGTAGATAAGGCGTTTGTCTTAGCTCAAGGTATATGCAAAGTCATAGTGGGGGAAGAAGAGCATCTTTATGCAGCTGAACGTATGTGTTTGCGCTGCGCTTATTCATTTCCTGAGGTAGAACCCCGTCTTTTTTCATTTAACTCACCTATAGGGGCCTGTAAGCGGTGCCATGGATTAGGGGTCCTTTATGAAAGCTATGATGATAGAGATGAAGATCGCCGCTATGATTCTGTAAAAGAGGTCATTTGTGGTGGCTGCCAAGGCAGACGACTTAATAAAGCAGCGCTTGCCGTATCTATCGGCGGCAAAACTATCTATGATCTCTGTCAGCTTTCAGTTCGCGCATTGCGAGAGTTCTTTGAAAAGCTTCGTTTTGATGCAGGTCAAGAGGTTATGGTTCAAAGATTACTTCAAGAAGTAACAGCTCGATTAACCTTTTTATGTGATGTAGGCCTTGATTATCTTGCCTTAAACCGTACAGCACGAACACTTTCAGGTGGTGAAGGGCAACGGATTAGGTTGGCTACCCAAATTGGCTCAGCCTTAAGTGGTGTATTGTATATTTTGGATGAGCCAAGTATTGGTCTTCATCAACGTGATAATGATCGTCTTATCAAAACCCTCCATCGGTTAAGAGACCTTGGTAATACGGTCGTGGTTGTTGAGCATGATACGGATACGATGTTGAGCTCAGATTATATTATTGACATGGGTCCTGCAGCAGGGATACATGGCGGTTCTATCGTGGCAGTCGGTGAACCCAAAGAGATTTCGCTCAATAAGGCATCGCTTACGGGAGCATATTTAAGTGGGCGCAGATCAATTAAGGTGCCTACAAAGGTTCGTAAGCCCTATGGTTTTATGACATTGCATAATGCATCAGCACATAACTTAAAAAATGTTACCGTGAAATTTCCATTAAAAGTGCTCTGTGGTATCTCAGGGGTATCAGGCTCCGGAAAAAGTACGCTTATTATGCAGGAATTAGTACCGGCTTTATCTCAGACATTAAAGAGAGTCCCTGGTGTACAGCCTGAATGGATGAAAGCACTGTTTGAAGGACGTAACAAGATTGAAGGTGTTCAAGGAATAGATAGTCTTATTGTCATAGATCAGTCACCTATCGGACGAAGTTCACGATCGACACCGGCTACTTATCTTGGGCTGTTTGATGAGATACGTGCAATATACGCCTCGCTTCCAGAAAGTATGGTCCGTGGGTATAAGGTAGGCCGTTTTAGTTTCAACGTTGCAGAAGGCCGCTGTTCAAACTGTGCAGGCGAGGGGACAGTAACAGTCTCTATGCACTTTTTAGCTGATGTTACTATGACCTGTAACGTTTGTAAGGGGACACGCTATAATGCTCAAACTCGTGAAATTCTTTTTAAGGACAAGAATATTGCTCAGGTACTTGATATGACAGCTGGTGAAGCAGTCGAATTTTTTAAGGCTCATAAATCTCTTCATAAAAAGCTCTCGCTTTTATGTGAGGTGGGTCTTGATTATATTAAGCTGGGTCAATCATCAACGACACTGTCAGGCGGTGAAGCTCAGCGTATTAAGCTTGCTAGTGAGCTGGCTAAGAGGGGCACTAATACCCTCTATATTCTTGATGAACCTACGACGGGTCTGCATGCAAGCGATATAGAAAAGCTGCTTAATGTCCTTAATAACCTCGTTGATAAGGGCAATTCGCTCATTATTATTGAGCATAATCTTGATGTGCTTAAGACGGTTGATTATATCATCGATCTTGGGCCAGAGGGCGGCGATGCTGGTGGGACAATTATTGCCCAAGGAACCCCAGCTGAGATAGCTAAAACTCAAGGAAGCTTTACAGGCACCTATCTTAAAAAGGTACTTAGCCACCATTTGTCATAAAGACAAGAATCCATTATGATTACTCTATTAAGCCCTTAGCAGCCAGAGATCTCTTTTTGCTTCGGGCTTTGATTTAGTAATAATGATATAATGGAGGTACCTTATTATGAAATTACGTTTGAAACTATTATTACTTACGTTCTGTTCAATGCGACTGCTCTCCGCAGTCACGCCAGATGTGCCAACAGTCTTGGCACCAATAGCTGGCCAGCATTTTATTTTTGCTGATGTCGCCCCAGTTGATGATACGAAGATCGATGCTTTTAGGCATAGTGTTGCTATGTATGAAAGTAAACGAAGCATTATTCGTGGTCTTGCAGTAACCGCGGGTGTTTGTGGTATTGGTTATATGTTATATAAATGGCTCACGCCACCCACTCCTGAACCTCTCAACACCCAACAAGCTGTTATTGATCTTAACACACGCACTAATAACATAAATAATCGACTTACTGGATTAGAAAATCGCTTCCCGGCTCCAGCACCTCAAGATCCAGGCTTACTTGAGCAACTGTGGGGAGGATTAAGATCATTTGGATCATGGGTACTTGGATGGACTCCTTCATTTGTGCAAAACATTCTCAAAAATGAGGCTTATACCCAAGCTCGTATGATTTTATTTGGGTCATTACCATTCTCAATTAATGCAGCATCGTATTTATTAGAGACATACTCATTACAGCGCTGTATGACAAAAACTACCCAGTTCTATGAGGCGATCTATGGGATCATGAACTGGATATTTACTGTTATGGCAGATCCTCACAATGCTCAGCCTGAGATGTTTGCTGATCTTGTGGCTCATGGAAAGATTTGGGTTGCTCAGATGGAAAAAATCTTGGGCTACATGCGCTTTATAACATCTCGTTTAGATGAAGATTTGCATAATGTAGAAATTACTCGTGCAGAAGCATGCATATCTTCTATTAGGGCTGAACTTAACGCCTTAGCAAACAAAATCAATCTCTTTACAAAGGGGACAGGAGATATTCCTGAACGTAAGACAATGATGTGTATTGCTCTTAAGACATCCCTCTTTAAGATCATTTGTCAGATGGAAAACTTCAGTCCGGTACTCGCCGCCGCTGGATATCCAAATGACTTTGAGCCGTTCCCAGCGCTCAAGACATATATCTTACCTGAGTTGCAAGGGTCTATCACTGGTGGCCTCTCAAGTCCAGAACCAGATCCTTATCAGGAAATGCTCAGTTCAATGACACGAGTCATGTAATAACCTAGCCAATTGTAAGAGAGTCCGAAAGGACTCTCTTTTTTTGTAAAATCGGCTAGACTGAAGACTGTACCAAAAAATAGTATAAGGTGTAGCTGATGCATGCTGATAAAGGTCTGACGCCGCTCATGCGGCAATATTTTGATATTAAGAACAAGTATCCAGATACCCTGCTCCTCTTTCAGGTGGGCGACTTTTATGAGATCTTTTTTGAAGATGCTCACAAAGCAGCAGCAGTTCTTGGAATTGCCTTAACACAACGAGGAACTCATAAAGGAGAGCCGATACCGCTCTGTGGAGTTCCATTGCATGTCGTTGACCATTATCTTACGAAGCTGGTTAAAGCGGGATTTAAAGTGGCGCTCTGCGATCAGCTTGAAATTCCCCGTCCAGGGAAAGTCGTTGATCGAGGAGTTACTCAGGTCCTTACTCCTGGCACACTCACTGACTCAAAACTTTTAGATGAGAAATCAGCCTCATATCTCTGTGTCTTTTTTCCTACAGAAACGTCATGGACGTTACTGTTTGCAGAGCTTTTAACGGGCCAGCTTTTTATGACAATTGTGACGGAGTCTTCAACAACGTTACTTGAAGCAGAACTTGCTCGTTTTATGCCCGATGAAATTGTCCTTCCCCAGACAAAGCTTGGTGGGATTTATGCACAGCTATTTCAACGACAAGGGTTTGCTGTTTCATATGAGCAGTTTAGCACGCACGGCACTCAAGAGGCAGAGCAGTGGTTTAGGCAGCAATTTACTCATACACCATTTTCCTTAGCAGCAGGTGATGGGATGAGCTTTGCATTGACGATCCTTTACACCTATTTAAAAAGAAATAATGAGCAAGGCCTGTTTCAACTCAAGCAGTTTTCATTTTATAAACCTGAAGACTATCTCATGCTTGATGCTGCAACGCAGCGTAATTTAGAGCTCGTTAAAAATACCCAGGATGGATCTTCTGCCTCAACGTTGTTTTCAGTGCTTGACCGGGCGGTAACAGCTATGGGCTCGCGAATGATTAAAAAATGGCTCTTACGGCCTCTCATTAAAAAAGAACATATTGAGGAAAGGCTTCAGGCAGTAGAGCTACTTGTCAAAGACCATGCGCGCAAAAATGAGCTGCAAAAACTGATGCAATCGGTGGGAGACTGTGAGCGTATCATAGGAAGAATTGCATTGAAACGGGCACAGTTATATGATTATTTAGCTCTCTTAACTGCACTTCGTGTCATTCCAGCAGTTAAGGCGGTAATTGTTGAAAGTCCCTCTCCTTTGTTACGCTCAATCGCAGAGAAAATAGGCGACTTCAAGCAGCTTGAGACTCTCTTAGAGGCCGCTTTAAATGATGATTCGGGCAAAGAATGGGTCGTAAAGCGGGGATTTAATGAGGAACTTGATAGATTACGTACCTTGGTTGAAGGAAGTGCGCAGGCCCTGGTGACTCTAGAAGCACAAGAACAACAAAGAACTGGTATAAGTTCATTAAAGATTCGGTATAACGTGCATGGCTATGGTATCGAAGTTACCAATCCTAATCTTAGTTTGGTACCTTCTCATTATTTGAGAACGCAGACGTTAGCTAATCGTGAACGATTTACGACGCAGGAGCTGAAAGATCTTGAACGCGATCTTATGCGGGCGCAGAGTGAGATCAGTCAGAAGGAAAAAGAAGTTTTTGAAAAAATTAAGGACCAGGTTGAGCATCAGGTAGCAAGTTTAAAAAGGCTCTCCTATGCACTTGCTTACGCTGATGCATTAACTGCGTTAGCTGAGTGTGCGTATACTAACAAATATGTACGGCCTGCATTTACTGATGACCACTCAATCATTATAACTGAGGGACGTCATCCTGTTGTCGAAGCCCGATTGCGATCGAGCTTCATTCCTAACGGCGTTGAGCTTACTGATGAGGCGAGTCTCTGGCTCATAACGGGTCCTAATATGGGCGGCAAGTCAACTTTTTTAAGGCAGGTTGCCCTTATTACTTTGATGGCTCAGATGGGTTCATTTGTGCCTGCTGCTAGTGCACGACTTTCAATTGTAGATCGTATTTTTACCCGCATCGGTGCTGCTGATAATGTCGCTGAGGGCAAGAGTACGTTTCTTGTCGAGATGGAAGAAACCGCGCTTATTTGTACCCAAGCGACAAAACAGAGTCTCGTCATTCTTGATGAGGTGGGAAGAGGCACAAGTACCTTTGACGGGCTAGCGATTGCTCAGGCAGTAGTTGAATATATTTACACGCATATACAAGCGCGCTGTCTCTTTGCAACGCATTATCATGAGCTTACTGATTTGTGCACTGTATTTTCGGGAATTAGGCCCTATTATGCTGCGAGCACAAAAACTGTGGAGGGTATCATTCTCCTTCACAAAATTCTTGCGGGAGTTGCTGATGGCAGTTTTGGTATCGAAGTTGCAAAAAGTGCTCGATTGCCTGAGAGTGTCATAAAACGTGCTCGAGAAATTCTTCAGAAACATAGTCACACGGGACTTCCTCGGCGCGCCAATATCAAACAGTATGAACCTGAGCCGCAGCAGCAGACACCCATAACTCTTATAGCGGCCGAGCTCTCAAGCATCGATTGTGAGCATCTTACTCCCAAACAGGCGCTTGATCTCTTATGGCGATTTAAAGAACTGGTGAAATAGTATGCGTCATTTATTGTTGTGTTTATTACTAAGTTTCTCCTGGTTACTCGCAGCACAGACTATCATCCTTGACCCTGGTCATGGTGGCATTTATTATGGGCAGATAAGCGCTACTCGCAAGTTTAAGGAAAAAGATGTCGTGCTCGATTTGGCAAAAAGACTTGCCGCTCGGCTTAAAAAAAAGGGACATAAGGTCATTTTGACGCGTGAAACTGATAAAGAATTTGATAAAAAGAATCATATTAATGATCTGACACAGCGAGCGCAGTTTTCTCAGAAATACAAGGCCGATATCTTCATTTCTCTTCACTTAAATTCAAGTGTCAATAAAGGCCTGAGAGGCTATGAAATCTATGTTCCCTTTGAATGTAAATATCCTCAAAAGTGTTATAAGCTCGCCTGTTCACTCCATTATGAACTGAGTCATAAAATTAAGCCACGGTTTTATGGAGGAACATTGCGCAATCACAATAATATCGATATGGGGATCAAGGCCGCAAAATATAATATCCTCGTGAAATCAAAGTGTCCTACTGTCGTTATTGAACTTGAGTACATTTCTAATCAGCAGGCAGAAAGAGATCTGTTAACCGATGTATTCAGGGACCAGTTGGTCAGGGCACTCTATTGTGGGATACGCCGCTACTTCGAATGCTAGGGCGCAAACAGCTCTTTTTCAATAAGTTTCCACATCTCTGTATCTTCAGAGCCATTCACCGTAAAGAGATACACTCCCTTGATGCCATATTTTTTTGCGATAGCAATTCTATCCAGATACGCTTTTTTATCTAAAAAGCAGACATAGCGCAGCTCATGATGATTTTTATAGGTGTAACAGAGTTCACCACCAGCAGTTCTTTGCGGCTCTTTTCTGTGAGCATGAGCAACTTCCTGTGCTTGTGTGTAGTTTAAATTACGCCGTTTTTTAAATTTAAAATCATCGTTCGGTTGCGGGAAGATAGCGAACTCAAGGCCATAAGTAGGAAGACCGAGCACAAGTTTATGTTTCGGAATAAAGGTGAGCCCGTACTCGATGATTTGTTCAATCCACTGAGTACTCGAGTGCGAAAAGTAGTAATTATTTTTGCGCGCTTCTTTGCTCCATTTGTAAGGCCTGCCCCATTCATCGTAGCCCATGATTATGACTTGGTCACAACACTGCGAAAATATTCGTTTGTATCGAGCAGCATCCTCACCTTTGCCGGGATTGAGTGATACGTGCGTTCTCTTTGGTTGTTTGTCCAAGGATGAATATGATTTTTTCTTGATTACCCACTCGTCTTTTTGTTTTACCCGGTCGCGAGGATGGAGCACTCCGATCGTGTTATCTCCCGTTCTTCCCCCAATACTTATGTAAAGCACTAAACCACGCTTATGAAGCTCTTGTGAGAGCTCTTCAAGAAACGTCAAATACCCATGTCGATCTAGCCCCCCGACACGTTCATAGTTAATATTGATCCCATCAAAGCTATTTTTGATGACTATGTCCATTATTTGTTTAAGATGCCCATCTCGTGACTTTTTAGCTGAAAAGACGTTGTGCATATCACGTGTATCAGTCCAGTAAATGGTAGGAACAAAGAGAGCATTATGTTTCTTAAAATGGTGATAGAATTCTCGCCAATGAAGATGTTTATGTTTAAAAGGGTCTTTTATATTTCCTTGTGCATCCACTTCATATGAAAAAGGACTGATTTGATCAAATAAATGCGTATATTTCTTTGCGGTATTCATAGCATTTGATGAACGCCAATAGGGAATATAGCCGCCAAGCATAAACGATTTTTTGGCGATAAGTGGCCCGGAAAGGGCTATAATAAAAAGTGAAAGTAAAAGCTGTTTCATGATTTATCCCTTGCATAATGCTGAACAGTATACAAGCAATCAATCATATCCTGCAAGCTGAATTTTTGGGATTACATTTTTTCAGGAGCACTGATGCCGAGCAGATCAAAACAGGTTTTGAGCGTTTTTTGAACCAATTCAACGACTAAAAGTCGTCCGCGGCTTTGATCAATAACCTCGAGGTCAATCACTTTATAGTGACTATAGTAGTTGTGAAAGGTCTGTGAGAGTTCTATCACGTAATAGGCGAGCTGATGCGTCTGATAGCTGCGGCTCAACGTCTCAAGAAGGGTTTTAAGAGAAGCAATTTTTTTAAGAAGCAGATGCTCAGGTTGCCCAATAAATTCGGCATCCTTATGCGTTATGTTATGCAGACTGTCTTCAGCGTGCGCCTTTGCAAAGATGCTTTTCGTACGGACGTAAGCATACTGTATATAATAGACAGGATTTTCATCAGTATGCTTTAACGCAAGGTCGATATCAAATTCAAGATGAGCATCTGCCTTTTTCTGAAGGTAGAAAAAGCGCGCTACATCAGTGCCCACTGTATTAATTACGTCTTCTAAATCAACGATTCGTCCGGCTCGTTTAGAGAGACGAATCAGTTGTCCACTTTCTTTTATCGTAACAAGTTGATAGAGAATCACATCAAGTCTATTGGGATCATAGCCGAGTGCTTGCATAACGGCTTTGAGCCTCATCACATAGCTATGATGGTCCTGGCCGAGAATCATAATCAAATGATCAAATCCACGCTCAATTTTATTTTCTGCATAGGCGATATCTGCTGCAACGTAGGTGAGCTCACCAGTATTCTTTTTAACGACGCGATCTTTGTCGTCACCAAACATTGTTGATTTAAACCAGAGCGCTCCTTCTTTTTCATAGAGATAGCCTTTTGCCTTGAGCTGATTAATGACCCGATCAATAGCACCACTGGAGTGAAGTGTTTTTTCAGAGAACCACGTGTCAAACGTAATACCATAGCTGGTAAGCGTCTCTTTGATTCTATTAAGCAGGTGCACCATTGCATGTTCGGCAAAAAACGACTCTGGTTTATTAAGCAATGCAGCGCCATGCTTCTCATAACATTCTTTTGCAAGCTCTACAAGATATTCACCATGATACGCATCTTCAGGAAGTTCAACATTCATTCCCGCTTGCTGCTCACAACGGATTTTAAAAGAGAGACCTAATTTTTGTATCTGCGCTCCCGCATCATTAACATAAAACTCTTTCGTGACTTTATTGCCTAGGAACTTAAGAATGCGAGAAAGGACGTCACCAATAATGCCGCCGCGCCCGTGTCCTATGTGAAGAGGACCTGTAGGATTAGCGCTCACAAATTCGATCGAATAACTTTGTTTTGGTAATAAGTTTTCAGCAAAATAGCCTTCCGCTTGCTCATAGAGCTCCTTAGCGAGGATAACAAATGCCTCTGCGGTCAGAAAAATATTTATAAATCCTGGCCCAGCTCTTTCAATTTTTTGCACAAAAGGATGAGTGAACAGCTCTTGTATCTTCTGAGCAATTACGATCGGTGAAATGCCGAGCTGCTTGCTTAAAACAAGAGCACAATTGGTACTCAAATCGCCAAACTGCTGTTTTGAAGCGTCAGTATTGAGCGTAAGATCTATGGTAATTTCTTGGCTAAGTGAGAAGATTTTTTTGATTGTTTCTGATAATTGAGAGTGTACGGTCTGTAATACGTTCATATAAAAGTCCGAGGCGTCTTCCACATTCTAGTTCTTCAAGGGTTCTTTCGACCCTTTGAGTTTTTCTTTTTGGTTCGATAATGAGCTTTTTCCCATCTGTTTTTATAGTGAGGAGAGTATCTTCATCTATCGAGAGTAACTCGAGGATGGACTTATCAAGGACAATTGCGAGACTATTACCATGACGTGACAATTTTTTATTCATACCAATCTCAAGGTATAACAAAGTATGCAAATAGTATATACAATTTATGTTCTATAGCAAGAAATGAGAAAAATGTTATTTTCTCCGGTAAATATTCTCTTTAGAAAGTATGAGCATTTCTTTTATGTGCGAGCCTGTGCGGAGCGTATCAATGTAACTATTTCACTGAAACCTTTTTTTTCAGCTATTGAAAGAGCTGTCTCGCCATGGTGATTTTCGGTGTTGACAGTTATGCCAGGATGCTTAAGCAAAAGTTGAACTGTTTCTTTGTCACCGTTGTTTGCTGCAAATATAAGAGCAGTTGATCCTACGTTAGTCTGAACGTTGATGTTGATATGTGTGTGGGCAAGAAGCGATTGTACCATCTCGGCACGCCACCGCTGTGCTGCGATTATGAGAGCAGTCCATCCATTTTGTTCTTTAAGATTAATGCCAATACCGGGTGTTTTAACGAGCAGCTGAACTATTTCTTGATGATTTTCTCGCGTTGCAAGAAGGAGAGCAGTCCAGCCATCGTCATTCTGCATATTCACCGCTATATTTGGGTGCTTGAGGAGCATTTTAACTGCTTCATTATGACCACTTTCAGCAGCAAATATGAGGGCAGTCGAGCCATCATCGGTTTCTGCATTGATAGCAATACCTGGTTGTTCAAGAAGTAGTTGCACGATTCTCGTGCAACCATTATGTACTGCAATCATGAGAGCGGTCTCATGGCATTCGTTGTAAGCGTTAAGAGCAATCCCTTTTTGTGTTAAAAGGAGAGAGACAATTTCTGGCCGACGATTAAATGCAGCAATCATAAGGGCAGTCCATCTTTTAACGTCTTGCGCATTAATTAAAATTCCGTTCTGGGCAAGAAGAGTTTCCACGACATTTTTATGGCCCTCTTGTGCGGCAATCATAAGCGGAGTCCAGCCATTTTGAGTTCGAGAATTACTATTAATACCAGGCTGGAGACAGAGGAGCTGAACAACTTCATTATGACCATGATTCACCGCAAGGGCTAGAGCCTGTGCTCCTTGGGATTCTGCGCTAAGAAATAGATTTGGTTTAGCAAGCAGCAATCGCACTATATCTTTACGACCGCATTGAGCAGCGATGGTAAGCGCAGTGGCATTATTTTTTTTGGAGTGAGCATCTAGTATGATTTCCGGTTTATCAATAAGTAATCGCACTATTTCTTCATGGCCATTTTGTGTTGCCATCATGAGAGCGGTCCAGCCATCGCCGTATTCTTGGATGTTTATTGCGATGTCACGCACACCAAGTAGTAGTCGAACAACATTTGTGTGTCCTTGATAAGCAGCGTACATCAAAGCGGTTGTACCTGTTTTGGTTTGAAAATTGGCATCTGTTTTTTTAAGCAGTTCTGCTACTCGCTCTTGTTGATCTTTTTTGGCGGCATCGATGAGCTCATTCTCTTCAGTCGCTTGATCAATTGCATTCTCCTTAGTAAGTGTAACAACGCTTTTTTCCATCGAGAAAAGAGAAATGCTCATAAGCAATGAAAATAAAAGACAAAATTTGAGAATCATGTGGTACTTCGATGTATGTGTTCTCATCATTGTTTTATCTAGTTTACATTAGATTAATTTTTCATAAGATCATGAATAGAAAGCGAAGAGAAATCGAAATCATCTCTGCTCTGAGAAATAATCTCTCAAAGCCTTTCTCCCGAACATAAGAGCTGCAAAAGGTATTGCTACTCCGACAATTGTTCCCGCATGAAGGAATCTCACTAATACATAAGAAATTATGAGTACTACAAGAGTAAGGCCTAAGAGTGCAAATGAGCCAATGAGAGCAGAATTTTTTTTTATCTTTGGAAGCTGGATAAACCCGCCGCGGATGGTAAAAGTCGTAATGAGGCCCACTAACAGAATAAATGCAAAGATTATTGATTCATTGAGGAAGGCCTTAAGAAAAGGCTGATACAGAAGAAAACCTACGGCCCCATAGATGAGAAACAGGTTTGATCCTAGGGCGATAAAATCATAACTTAGCCGCTTGTACCAATAAAAAAACATTTGCGCACAAGCAACTGCTGCTCCGATATAAAATGCATTTTTCCATGCAGGACCTGCGACTTCAATTCCTGCAAGCCGTGCAAACCAAACAAAAACTATTAAGGGAATAAAATCAAGCAAGTGAGTCATGTTAGTGCTTTCATTCTTTATGTCACAAATATTTTACTGAAATTTTGTGTTAGAAAGATTTGCCAAAATTGAGTATATCTCTTTTTTAAGTCAATTCAAAGACTTGTGTCGATCGCCCCAATCCGTTTTTACCTTTTTTTGTTTCTCAAGATAATTATTTAAAAATAATTAAAACCTCTTTCCCAACCTTGTTAGCGGACGTGTTTACCTGCGCTTCTAAGCAAATCTAAGATCTCATCGCTGGTGGTAAGTCCAAGAGCTGTTAAAATTCCGTGCTCTTGAAGAGAGATATCAATAGTAGGTTTCTCTAGCAGCACTTCAACGATTTCCTTGTTATTTGCAGCGGACAACATGCATGAGAGCGGTGAAGCCATTATTATCTTGAGGATTGATAGCGATGCCTGAACTATCGATGAGTACCGAACCATTTCTACGTTACCTTTGCTGAGCCTCAGCTGCTGCAACTAAAAGGAGTTCTTCCATCCTGGTTCTGAGCATTAATATCTATTGCTGGATTTTGACAAAGCTGTTCAAACTCATCCGTCAAACCCTTTTCAGCGGCCTCCATAAGCTCTCCCATACTTCGAGTTTGATTTATGCATGATTTAACTTCACTTAGATGATTTTTTGCCATGGCAATAAGAGAGGGAACAGCCACCAGAAAACACAATAAAGGAAAAATCTTGCTCTTCATAAGACTCTGTGCTTTATGCTTGTACTTATCTAAATAAAGCATATTAAAATAAAGGAACTGCCAAAGTTATTCTCAACCACCTTGAGAAAAAAGCCCTCGCATCACAAACATTAACTTACGTGAGACTATATATAAAATGGAGCGCGCATTCTTTAGCGCTAAGACAATTTGGGTGGCTACCCACTAAATCACACCCTTTTTTAAGACAAAAATCTTTTGCCTCAAAACTAGCTACAAAAAAGATATTTGTAAAACCTCGTGCGCGCGCCATTGATACCATCTCTTTAAACATATAGCTCCCCAAGCCTTTTCTCTGCAGACCAGCTTTCACAAAAAAGAGCTTAAGTTTACAAGTCGATATATTGTTTGGTTCGAATTCAAGGGCAAAGACCCCAACGATCTCATCACGATGCTTCAAAATTTTGACGACTCCTTCTGTAAAAGTCTCAGGCGTAATATTAAATACCATCCTTGTATATTCCCTAGAAGCGGTACGAGTTCCGTAAATGTCATTTGAATCGATTGCAAATTCAATCAAGAACTCACGTTGACTTATCTCTGCATTTTCAAAATAAAGATCTTTTAGATTTACATTTGGCAACTTAGTTTTTTCGGCGTGATCCTTTACTCTTCTGATATCTGTGTCAATTCGCAATTGCTCGCTGAATGCACTCTCAGGTCCAGGTCGCAGTTGCGCGCCGAACGTAATCTCGGGTCCAGGAGCGCAGTGTTTCTCTTCTTTCTTTCGAGCAGTACAAACCAACCTTTCTTCTGTAGTCTCTCCATTTCTTGCCGCTTCAAAATCCCAACGTGCTGCATCGGCGTTTATGGGTGCTTTTTGTTCATTATCCCTGATAGTTTTATCTCCTTCATCCAATAAACACCTTGGATCATTTTGGGTTTCAGGATGACAAAGTTTATATTTACACTTAAGTCCTCGTTGTGCAGGGTTGAGGGAATTTTGGAGGTGTTCAACTATCTCACAACCCTTTTTAAGATAGAAATCTCTTGCATCGGGGCTCGCAAAGAAACACACCGTCTTACAGCCTCGGGCACGTGCTATTGAGACCATCTCTCTAAAAAGATGGCTTCCCAATCCCCTTCTTTGTAAACCAGGTTTTACAAAAAGATGTCCAAGTCGACAGGCAAATTTAATGTCTCGATAAAATATAAGGGTAAAGAAGCCAACAACCTCATCACGATGTTTCAAAATTTTAATAACTCCTGAACGATAAGTTTCGGGCCAAATGTCGAATACCATTCTTGCATATTCCCTAGAGGCCCTTCGAGTCTGATAGAAATCATTTGAATCGATTGCAAATTCCACCAACAACTCATGATCGCTTAGGTGCCCATCTTCAAAATGAAGGTCTTTCATATTTATATTTGTCAAAGCAGTTTTTTCTGCTTCAGCTTGCACTCTATCGATATCTTCATCTCTAGCCCGCTCTCTCAATTGTGCTTCATATGCGAATACCATTCCACAGGCTGCTCGACTGCCATCCGTTTTCAAGTGTACCACAGTGCCTGGGGCTGGCTTGTACATTAATTCTCCTGTTTTTTGTGCGCAGTGCTCACATATACTTGGGGCCGTGTGTGAGCAGCCTGATGTTCTTTCCTGAGCAAAGACTCTATCTTCATCTGCCCTGATACAAGCTAATTTTTCATTTCTCGCGACGTCGTCGGGCGATTCAGCGGCCTCCCCGCCCGTTTTAGCGTCTCTTTCACGCGTATTAGCGATTTCTTCAAGCACTTGAATGTCTACACGCACCTTCCGAAATCTCGCTAATAAATAATCTTGATAATCTCGTTCGTCTTCATGTATTCGCCTTGCACATTCTTCGGACAGTTGCAAATATACTTTTTTTCCTTCAAGATCCTTGCAATGAACACATTTTGTAAGGTACAAATCCGCTAGTTGTCCTATACTTTTTTTGCTACCGTACGCGCCCGCTTCGAAAAGCCAGCGCACTGCGTCAGCCGTCATGCGTGCTTTTTTTCCTGGATCTTCAATAGTTTGAGCGAGTTCATACAATAAATTGGCTAGACAATAGGGGGCATTTTCATGACCTTGATGTGCTGCCTTTTCAAGCCAACCAAGGGCTTGTTGTAAATATTCTGCCTTTTCTTGCTCACTTGTTGATTCTTCGCGTTTTTCCAAGTAACCAATGGCAGCCATATATTGGGAATTTTTTTCACCTTTTTCTGCCTCTTCAACGAATTTTCTCCATCCTTCTTTAGCTTTCTTTTTCTCGTCTTTCTTAGCCGCTTCCCTATGATTTCTAACCGCTTCAAAATGCCACCGTGCAGCATCAGCCTCTATGCGCGTTTTTTGATCGAGATCTTCGATAGTTTTAGCTCGTTCATATAATAAACTACTTAGGCAATTTTGGGCATTTTCATGACCCTGACGTGCTGCCTTCTCAAACCAATCAAGAGCCTTTTGTAAATATCCTGCTTTTTCTAGCTCACTAATTGTTTGGTAGATTTTTCGAAGGTAGCCAACAGCAACACTATATTGGGCATTTTTTTCGCCTTTTTCCGCCGCTAATCTCTCGGCGGCTGACTCACGAGCTAAACTTTCATCTTCGACCTTCTTTCTAGTGGCTTCTTGACTGTTTATGCTTATATAGTATTTGTTCATAGCCATCTGAAGTATTGAACGTGCTTGCTCATGCCCCCTTCTTCCGGCTTCAAAAAGCCAGCGCACTGCCTCAGCCACGATGCGTGCTTTTTGTTGGCGATCTGTGATAGTTTCAGCATATTCACACAACATGCTACCTAGACTATTTTGTGCATCAACATGGCCCTGACTCGCTGCCTTTGTAAACCAATCAAGTGTTTTATGTAAACATTCCGCTTTTTCTACCTCATTAATTAATTGTTCGCATTTTTGCCTATACCCAACAGCAACATTATATTGGGCATTTTTTTCGCCTCTTTCAGCTGCATTCAGATTCCACTCATCACGCTGTTCAATAAAATAAGCCCTTTTTTGAGGATCTTGCTCAACTAGCGCCTTGGTCGCATACTTTCCCGCTGTAACACAACACGACTGAGCAAAATCAACTTTCTTGCCTTCATGCGTATCCCTATTGGTGTCGCGACCAAGCTTCTCAACTTCTAAAAGCGCATCTATTGCTTTATCTAAAGCGGCAATTTTTGCTTGCGGATCGTCCGTGTTAAATGCTTCATCAAGATAAGCCTGATGTTGCTTTAATAAATGTTCTGCTTTCTTGATGTTTTCGTCATTCGTGAGCGGTAACATCTTGGTTCGGATATCCGTCACAGTCCTTGAAGATTCCATACCTTGAGCCAAAAATGCGGTAAGAAAACATGCCTGAAATAGTACTAATTTTTTTAACATGGTGCGCCTTCGGAAAAAGATATATACATTTCATTTATAGCTGATTTGATCTGTTAATTAAAACATAGCAGCCCTGTAAAATCTTGGCAAATAGTTGCAGTACCGAATGAACAGTGCCGTTCTTCCTACAGCGCGAATAAGGTCGGGAGAATTGGGAGGTAATACGAAAAGTGAGATATTCAGTTCTTTGCAAGCTTGCTCAAGGTCTTTCCTAAACTCACCACCTCCAGCGACTTGAATTGATCTAATTTTAAAGGGTAATCGTGTGCATATAAAAGAAACACTTTCTGAGGTTAATTTTTTTTGTGTGTTTAGAAGAGCAACACAACTTTTGATTTCAAAATTAAATTGACTAAATGGCATTTTCTGGTATCCTAGCGCTATAATCTTCATAACACGAGATCGATCTTATATGAATTGTGCAGTATTACTTTCTGGTGGTGTTGATAGTTCCGTTGCTTTGCGGTTATTGCAAGAGCGGGGACACTCTCTTACAGCCTTTTATTTAAAGATCTGGTTGGAAGACGAGCTTTCATTTTTAGGAACGTGCCCCTGGCAGGAAGATCTATCATATGTTGAATCAGTTTGTAAGCAGGCCAATGTTCCTTTAGAGATAATCTCTTTGCAAAAGGAGTACTGGGATGATGTGGTCGCTCACACGATCAGCGAAATTAAGGCAGGAAGGACACCTAATCCTGATATTCTCTGTAATCAACGCATTAAATTTGGTTCATTTTATACAAAGCTCGATAGGAATTTTGACCTCATTGCTTCTGGTCACTATGCACGGTTAGAAAGCGCTGATGGTAAAGTTTCTCTTCATACAACTCCGGACCCTATAAAAGACCAAACCTATTTTCTCTCGCATCTTACTCAGACTCAGCTGACGCGAGCACATTTTCCGTTGGGAAATTTGACTAAGGCTGACGTACGGCACTTGGCAAAAAAATTTGATCTGCCTAACAAGGACAGAAAGGATAGTCAGGGTATCTGTTTTCTGGGAAAGCTGAAATTTAGTGATTTTGTCAAGTATCATGTGGGAGAAAAGACTGGAGCGCTCGTTGAAACGGAAACTGGAAAAAAAGTTGGTGAGCATCGGGGATTTTGGTATTACACGATTGGCCAACGTCAAGGTCTTGGTTTAGGAGGTGGGCCATGGTATGTTGTTGCCAAAAATCCTCACGATAATACGGTTTTTATTTCCCGGAACTACTATACTGCTGACAAAATGCGTGATACATTTAAAGTAGCTTCATGCAACTGGATTACGGGTATTCCCCAAAAGAGAGAGCTCTTAGTAAAGCTCCGTCATGGTCCTACATTTAATACTGCACGTTTAGAGGCCCGTGATGATGGCTCCTTTGACGTTCAGCTTGCTGAGCGGGATCAAGGCATTGCTCAGGGTCAATATGCAGTGTTCTATGACGGAACACAATGCTTAGGTGGAGGCATTATTACATGATCAGTTTTCAGATGATTACGATTCCGACGCTTATTACGATGATACGGATTTTGTTAGCACCGTGTATGGTGAGTTCGATGATTGCACAGGCGTGGCCGTTAGCATGTTTGTTATTTCTTCTAGCGGCAGTTACCGATGTTGTAGATGGAGCGCTTGCTCGCTTTTTAAATAAAGTGACCGTTGTGGGTGCGCTCTTAGATCCTCTTGCAGATAAGATTCTTCTCATTTCCTCGTATGCAGGACTTATGTATCTTCAGTTTGCTGCTTTGCATATCCCTTTCTGGTTCCTTGTGATAGTTATTATTAATGAGTCGGTGCTCGTCGCAGCATCAATATATATTGGCTTTGTAAAGGGTCCTCAGACATTACAGCCCACTCGTTTAGGCAAAATGACGAGCTTTGGACAAGTTCTCTTTATTTTATGGTTCTTTGCATGCGGGTTTACGCAGGCAAGTCCCTACCATCTTTTTTCGGTGCTCTTGTTACTCGTGACAATGTCGCGACTTTGTGCATTTATGCAGTATGCCGTTACTGCTTTTGGAGTAAGAAATGTTTAAGTCTCCCCTCATAAAAATCATATTTCTTCTGGTCCTTACCGGGGCATTTTGGTGCTTTTCAAATACAGATAAGAGCTCAGAAAGTTTCTTAATGCCTACTGAACGGCGTGAGCGTAAAAAGACAGCCTCGCAATTAAAGCAGCAGATTGTTGAGATCATGGGAGATCTTATCATGGATGAGAGTAGTGCTACGAAAGCAAATGCAGAAATGCAGCTTGAGCTGTGTAAGTACCTGCAATCATATGCAAAAACGGTTAATACCGGTTCATCAAAAAAAGGAGATTTCTTCTCTCGAGCGTCAGTGCGCGATTTGCACAAGATGTTAAAGCTGCTTACGCGTGAAAAAGAGCGGCAAGAGAGAGAAGAAATTGAGCGGAATAAGTTTCTGGCTGCGCTACGCTCACTCTAACTCTAGAAAACCTGAACCTTTTTTTATTTTATGTTTTTGCTATAATGTAACCCAACTGTGTTCTTCTTCTCCTTAGCTGAAAGGGTAGCCGTGGCTAATTATAATCGTGTCATTATTATCGGTAATCTGACGAGGGATCCTGAGTATAAACAGCAACCTTCGGGCCAGGCAGTATGTCGACTGAGCCTCGCTTCTAATAGGCATTTTCGTAACAAACAGACAGGAGCATTGTCACAAGAAGTGTGCTATGTAGACGTCAATGTGTGGGGACCGCAAGCAGATAATTGTCGGCAGTATCTACAAAAAGGACGTCCTGTACTTGTCGATGGCCGCCTTAAATTTGATACATGGAAAGACAATGAAGGTCAGACACGTCAAAAGCATTCTATTGTAGCTGACAGCGTTGTTTTTCTTGGACAACGTCCCGATGCAAGTGTAGATGAGCAAGGAGTTCCCTCAGAAAATCGTTTGGGGACACCAGCAGTTAAGACTAAAGATGAAGGAGTCAGTGAGGTTGCGGATGCCCTTTTCAAGGATGAAGCACCATTTGCTGACGATCTTCCTTTTTAATTCACAGGTCTTATCATTTCTGACTAAACCCGTTTATAAACCCTTGCGTTTTTAAATCCAATCTGTAATTATTAATAGTGGATAAAAAACTAAGGGGGGAAAGTGAAAGTAAGTGCCGGAATACTTTTCATTGCTCTCATGGCCTCATCAGTTCTCTGTGCCGGTGACTCACCCTGGAAGTGCTCAAAGCAAGAAATTGTACATTTTCAGGACTTTGTTGAAGTGTGCCACGATCTGTGGACGCGGATAGACGCAGTATTAGCGATGAGTGCAGATACAAAACAAAAAAATGCCATTCTCAAAGAATGCTTAAGCACTATTGAGCTTATCCATCAGTCGTTACCGTATATATCCAAGGAAAAGAATTTTAGTCATCTCGAAACTGCATTTCTTCTCAACTCAATTCAGGAAAATTTTGAAGCAGCTTTTAAAGGGTGTGAGCCTCTCTTTACTCAGGCAGGGACTCTTTTTGAAAAGATAAAACTCTTTTTAAAAACACCAGTTAACGTCGATGCCAAAGTATCCGCCTAGGACACTCAGATTAAAGACACGCAATCCCGTAAATTCTTTATCATAAAAAAAACCGATGTGGGGTCCTACATGGGATTCTTCATGTGCAAAATCATACTCAACAAGGATATGGGCAATTGAGCGGGCCCACTTTTTAAGTTCCATAGTGTCATTGACATGAGTGACATTGAATACTTCTTGGTTACACGGTATAAGGGTACTCTTATTTTGCTGTTCATAGGTGAATGCAAGAAGGAATGAAAGTCCAGAAAAAAAGTGATCTGCTTTCAAGTATCCTCCTGTGCGCCAGACGATACCCGGTTTTACGTCTGCAAGGCCCTCACCAAGGGTAATGACACCTGTTGGAACCTCATGTTCGCTCTTCATGCGCACGCATTGGATTTTGTGAAGGAAAAAGAGGTTGTCAATATGAAAGCCAGCTGTGAGCCAATCAAGAGCACCCACAGAAATATCCCAGGAAAGGGGTATTGCCCAATGACCGTTGTACCCGTAGGGAATATCGAATACTTCGTGAGTGTTTTTTCGTTTGCCTGTAGGAAAAAGAATTCCTGTTTTTATCGTCGTATCTATAAAATCTAGGTAGGTAGTATTTTCAAATGAGTGGGTCCAACCGACAAAGAGGGTGGAATCTGAGGGAGCGGCCTTTTTTACACGGTTGATGCATAAGTCAAAGTCGCTTAAAAAGGTATTTAAGGACCTAACAGCTATTTCCCATGCTGGTGTATAGTGTTTACAGGGCACAGCGGTACAAAACTCATCTTGAAGATATCCCGATGGGAAGATATGTAACAGTATTACAGGAAAATGAAAGTGCAAAAAGACGCCCCTACAGAAGTTCTGATAGAGATTAAAATCAGCTTCAAGAACATCTGCAACTGCTTGAAAGCAAATTGTTTTTGGGTTCCCCGGCAGAATTAAGGGATGGTTCGGCTCAACTGAAGAAAGAGCTTCAATATTTTCTGGGCCATAAATACCAAGAATATTTGTTTTTTTCCCGCGGGCGTTACGTCCCATATGTGTTGATCCGCCAAGCAGCTGTATATCAAATGTGCCGAGAAAAGGTTTTTCAAAGCGTGGTTCATCCCAGAATGAGGAAGCACGAAAAAAGAGACTTCTGTTAAAGCCACCGTAGATGGGTAAACAGATGAAAAGGAAAAAAAAGAGCCTTATGGCGTGCATATACTTTATCATACGACGAATTTTATGGGAGGTTTATCTTCGTTTCAATAAAGTATAATCGTTGTCGTCAGAAAAATGAAGATAGGGGAAATCAGTTATCTGCTTTCATAATCATCGACTGTCTCTTCAACAATTAGAGGAATTCGTTCATCCAGCTGAGCAGGTTCGTGCACATCTTGAGCACTGCGCTCCATCTGTTGATTTGAGATATCATTAGGCTGATAGGTTACAGATTCGTCATAATATTCACGGATTGCATCCCGGATGTCTTGCCCGAGGCCGACCGTGAAATTGAAATTGTGACTCAAATACTTGCCAAGTACGACCGGCAAATGAGGATCATCTGGCTTTTCTGCTGCCACCCAGAGTTCATCTCCCTCACGTTGATAAGGGATCATGAGATGCTCAAGAAGAACGTCTTTTGGAACAAGTTTTACAAGAAAATGATCAATAAACATTCCAACAACATCACACTGAGGAACCTTGTAGTATTCTGAAAGTGCTTGAAGGAGGTCAGATTTGTCAACAACACCTTCTTCAATTAAAAAATCTTCGAATGAAATGTCATCCCGTTGTCTGAATGCTTTATGCAGCGCTATGAGATCTATGTTGCTGATGAGGTTATGACGAACTAAGATATTACTTATGCCGTCGACAGGTTCTAATCTTCTCATGTGTTCTCTTTCATGTTACGCATTATTTTTCTCCTTGTACTAAAAGTACTATAATTTATATATTAAAATCAATGGAATAAGCAATAAAAGTTTCAATTTGAATGTCTTTGTTCTCTATGATTCGGCTAGGTCTAATTTTCTTTTTTTTGTGATCTTGTATATACTTAATGGGCAAAACATATGAGGTTGTATGGATAATAAAAATGAAAATGTGAATGGTACGGAGCAGACGCAGTCTTCACAGGATCTTGAGGCATGTAAGGCTGAGTTGGCCCAAATAAGGGAACGATATCTTTATTTAACTGCTGAATTTGATAATTATAAGAAGCGTTTAGAAAAAGAACGATCTTCGTGGATAGAGCAAAGCCAAGATGCGGTACTTCTTGATATTCTTCCCATCGTCGACGATATGGAAAGAGCCCTCATTGAAATTCAGCAATTGCCGCCTGAACATGCATCTCATCTTAAAGGGATAGAACTTATTGCAAAAAGTTTATCCAAACTTCTCAAGAAATATGATATTGAGGAAATTCCTGTCACGAGAACATTTGATCCTGCGTATTTTGAGGCAGTAATGCAAGTTTCTGCTGAAGGATACGTGTCAGGGGAAATCGTTTCTGTCCTTCAGAAAGGCTATATGCGTAAGGGTCAGGTGTTGAGGCCTGCAAAAGTCAGTGTAGCCCAATGAAAATGTTTCTATCTGAATAATAAAAAAATTTATTAAATGTATTGATTTTGGCCTCTTTTATCATTTATACTTAGACTGTAATATAATTTTATAAATAAAGGAGTCTTGTATGAATGCACGTCTATTACTTATTTCAGGTTTATTATTGTCTGTTGGAGCATCTCAAGCAGTTTTAGCTGCTCATAAAGTTGCGGGTGCTGGCTTTGAAACACCGTCTAATGCTGGCTATCAGATGGACCCACCGGGTGACCAAGCTCCTGGAATGTGGGGAATGTTTGGAGGATGGAGTAAGACAAGTACGGCGGACAAGATTAAGAAAAGAGAGGTCGCTGTTGCAGACTGGAAGCAAAACGTACAGTTACTAGATCAAGCAGGTATTTCTAAAGATTCAACTTTGTATAAACGTGTTGATCGTGCTTTCAAGAAAAATCAAACTGTCTTAGAAAATCTTAAGAGCGGAACATATGAAACAATGAAGAAAAAGGCTAAAATGCGTGCACGTGCACTTGGTGCAAAAGCAAGAACTGCTCGAGGTACTACGCCTAGAGGAAGAGCACAAGCAGCGAGAGCACGAGTAGCAAGAGCACACGCTGCAACCGCCAACGTTCCAGCTGCAGTAGCTGAGCAACCAGAGCTAACGCTTACCGAAAGAGCTCAAAATTACTTAAACAACTTGTTTAAATAAATAAATAAAGATACATAAAAAAGATGGCCCAGTTTAAAGCTGGGCCTTTTTTTAGGTCTTTAGAGATCAAGATTTTTTGGATCTTTCCAATGGTCCTGATTGATATAGGCTACAAGAATTGGTTCAGAAAATCGTTCTATCCACATATAAAATGGCTTATCTATGGTTATTTCTCGAGGATTTCTAAGAACACAGGTAGCCATACCCAATCCTGCGGCACTTTTGACATGGACACCCTGTTCATTCATTTTTAATTTGGTTTGCTGCTTTGCCTGTGAAATAAAATGGCCTCCAAGGGTCATGCCGAGAAGCCACGCACAGTCGACTTCCTGATCGAGGTCAACGCATGGGAACGTCACTATACCCTCTGTAGAGTGCCGTTTCATCGCGCTCTTTATTGAATTAATTTTGTTCATTAAATCAAATCCTTCAAGAGATTCATCGGCAATAGTCATATAAACGATGTCATCATTTTTTGTTCTAATTGCTACTATCGGATGACTATGATTCCCAGAAGAGTGTAAGGTGACACCTGATTCTATACAGGCAGCTGGATATTTTTTCTCCGTATCTGTATCTATAATGCTCAATCCCTTTTGTCCCTCCTTAAGCCATTCAATGAATACGTCAAGAATTGCTACAATTCCAAAACATTCACCTTTTTTTGGGAATTTTTCCAAGCGAATTGAGAATCCCTCTGCCGCGAGAATACTGTTGAGTTCCTCATGATTGCTTGAAGCCCAGTAACGGATTTCTTGAGGATTGAAGAGTTTTAATTGTTCTTTCTTCTGAAAGTGTTCTGAAAGAAAAATTTTTTGTTGATCATTGATTGGTTGCCAGAGTCCGGCGTCGATGCCAAGAAAGACACTCGCTTTTACGAGCGCCGAAATGATTGGCCAAAGTGTTACAGTAGCTGACATCGTGTTTCCCCTAAAGTAAAAAAGTGATTGTATTATTTTACAGCCTTAGTATAGAGCACTGTTTTTAGGCCTGCAAAAGGTCCCTTAAAATATCATAAAAAGAGCCCAGGAGATATAATCTCTGGGCCACTCATTCAAATTTTTTTAATCACTTTTTATAAAGTACTTCGACTAACTGAAACATGTTGTTATCAGGATCTACAAAGGTTGCTAGTTTCACATGTTGACGTACTCCACATCAATAAATTGAGTGGATTCTTTCTTGCAACTCCAAGCTTCTCGCTCTTCATTGTTGCAAGCTACATATCATATGAGCATTATATCTCATTGATAAGGGAGACGCCATAACTCCAGCTACGTGGCTTTCACCACGATACTTTTTCCAGATATTAATTGCACCAACGCCATCTCGATGATATTTGAATCCACATTCACAAGAATAATTTCTGTTTCTTGGCTTATTTCTTTTGCCACAGACGATGCATTCTTGTGATGTATATGCTTCATTTTCTAGGACTACACGCATACCATAACCTTCAGCTTTATAACTAAGCATGTGTCTAATGATACCATGGGGCATTTGGTGTATTTTCTGGTTATTTTTTTTGCCGAGATTGTTATCCAATCGTATATCACGTATATCGCCAATAACAATTACCTGCACCCCGCTTTCATAGAGGATGGAGATCGTTTTGCTTGTTTGCTTACGCGCAATATCCAGGAGTTGATTATCCAGGGGCTTAAGTTGTTTTCTTTTTGATTGTGTTAATTTATTATACCTCCTTGATCCTTTCGTTGTTCTGCTTAAAAGTGAAGATAGCTCACCAATTATCTTATTTCTTAAACGTCTTTTTGATCTTGCTTGCCTGCCATTAACAATGATAACTTTTTCTCGATCATAGATTACCATAGGATGGACTTCTCCTAAATCAATTGCCGCAACTTTATTTCCTTTCGGTTGCGAATGAGGTTCAACTTTGTATGTGGCTCGCAACTCATACTGCTCCCCATCAAATCCTATCTCGACTAGGACAGGAGTCGACCATCGCCACGGTATTTTTAGCTCCTTATTTCCTCGGCCATTTGAAAGAATAAGCAGGCCATCAACAACTTTCATAGCACTTTTTTTCCACTGAATCTTGTAAAATTTACGCCTTCTCTTCGGTGGCTTTGCAGAAGGATCTATTTTGCGACGAGTATTATATGATTTAAAATTAGCATAAAATGATTGAACCACCGCGTCAGCACTATGCGCATGTAACTCTTTAGAGTTTTTTAATCGCATCATGCTTGAGTCTTTTAAAAAAATTCCTTTCCTTCGAACCGTGCGCCAAAAAAAAGTAAGCACTTCAGAATACAACCGACCACTGCTTATTGCCAATTGGTCGAGCTCACCGGAGTTTCCTAATTTTAACTTTCTGGCGTAATACATTTTTTTGGTTCCTAATATATTGTTTAATTATCTCTAAAGGTGCACCGCCAAGAGTAGCTATAAAAGAGCTATTGGTCCATAAAGCTGGCATCCTCCTCAGCTCAGGAAAACTGTTTCTCATTATCCGTGAAGATCTGCCCCTCATAAGTTTGATTACTTTGTTAACTCCGTATTGAGGATCAATTTCGATTAGAACATGGATATGATCTGGCATCACTTCAAGTTCACAAAGTGAGGACTTGGTTTCTTCGGCGACTTGATAAAGAATTTCTTTTACTTTTTGATCGATCGGCGGGACCAAAAGAGCCTTGCGGTATTTTGTACACCAAACGATGTGATATTTGCACGAATAGACAGTGTTATCATTTGCTTTAAAGCTACTCATTATTTTCATATGCGCAGCTTAGCATTAATTTTTATTTAAAACAAGCATGATGGCTGCTTTACCCCATATTTGAAAAAAGGGGCCTGCAGCAGCCATATCTGGTCAGGGACTTCCTCAACATCTCCTTTAAACGAGACGCCCTTGGCTTCCAGCTCTTTTTTTGTTTTTTCTATGTTATCAACTGTAAAGGTGATCACCGCATTATGACCTGGTGCGATTGATCCGGGATGTTCAAGAGAAACTCCCATGCGACAGCCTCCGCCTTTAGAGGTAAGCTCGAGCCAGCCCATCTCTTCGTCAATGTTTTTTATATCGAGGCCAAGCGTTTCTGCAAAGAACTTCTTTGATTTTGCAAGATCTTTTACCACGATCCAGCTCAACTCCATACTTTTGATACCCATGTGACTCCTTTGTTGTGATAGAACAAGAATGGTACAATACCCGCATTTTTTATTTGAAGTAGTGCAAGACGCCCAGCACAACTTCTATGAAAATCAATATGATAATGAGAACTTCAAGTAAGTCGCCACGTAATGCATCAACTTTATTTTCATAGACGGTTCGAACATCAATGATGATATCAAGCTTACGGTTAATCGATTCTTTCCAGTTAGCTATATCTAACTTTTCAACAAGAAGTGTATAAAGTTCTGAGTAGTATGCTTCTCCTGCAAGCTTGATGCTATTTTCAAGACGTTCGGTAATTACAGATATATCGACTTTAAGCTTACCAAGATCGCCCACGGGATCGGTTTTGAGTGCTCCGATGAAGGGCAAATAGGTGCCGATGGGGAGTTTTTTTATTTCTCGCTCATAGACGGCATTTAGCTGTTGATCGAGAACGCGATCAAAGTACTGAAGCTCTAATTGCTGCATATTTGCAAATTCAAAAAGATCGAGCACTTCTTCATACTCATCATCATAGATGAATGCGGCTTCGGTATCGATAATGATAAGATCACCACGATAGTACCCAATTGCCGATTCCAGGATCTCATTTTTTTGGTGCTCTGAAAGTGATTCGGTTTCAAACCGCAAAATCGACGCAATGAGGCTTCCGAATTCTTCCTTCAGCTTTACAATATCAATTGTCGACTCAGGGTCAACTTGAATGAGCACATAAGATCTTCTGAGATGGAAGAACTTCGGCTGCTTAATTTCAGATTTGATGCGCTTAAAAATGGCACCAGCATCAACAACACTTTGTTCTCTAAATTCATCTTCAATAGAGTTAACCTGGCCTCTGAGGCCTTCAAGTGATTCTGAAAAGGGAATCTTGTAGGCAAGTGAAACTACACCAAAGTTGTGGAGCTTGCTACTGAGCAACCGCGAACTCGTATGAGGGTGCGGTAACTCCACGGCGAGTGGTGTATGATAGTTTTTAAAGTATTTAGAGAGAATGAGTGGTCTTCGTACTAATAGTTGTTTTCCCTTGATATTTTCAAGGTTCATATCCTCTCCCACGTCAAAAGCGTGGAAGATGAAAATATTACCAGTAAAAACCTGACTCTTCTCTGGTTTAGGATCTGCCATAATTCGTTATTCTTCTTTCTTTAAAATACTAAGGAAAGCTTCATGAGGGACTTCAACAGTGCCTACCTGTTTCATCTTCTTCTTACCTTCCTTTTGTTTTTCTAATAATTTACGTTTTCGGGTGATATCACCCCCATAACATTTTGCTGTAACATTTTTGCGTAATGGTGCGATAGATTCACGCGCAATGATCTTAGCGCCGATAGCAGCCTGAATGACAATTTCGAAAAGCTGCCGAGGAATCGCTTTTCTCAAGCGCTCACATAGATCACGCCCAATATTATAAGCATTATCTCGATGCACGATAACTGATAAGGCATCTACCGGCTTGCCATTAAGGAGGACATCCATTTTTACTAAGTCACCTTCTTGATAGCCAGCCTCTTCATAATCCAAACTTGCATAGCCAGAAGTCAATGATTTCAGCTGATCATAGAAATCGGTTGCTACCTCATTAAGAGGCAGACGATATTTTAAAATAATCCGTTCTTCATTTAGGTATTCCAAACTTTGCTGCACGCCACGTTTTTCTTGGCAGAGCTTAATAATTGATCCTAAGTATTCTTTGGGCATAAGGATTGTTGCATCAATAACCGGCTCGAAAATTGCCTCAATCTTCTGGGGATCAGGAAAATCAGATGGACTTTCAATATCAAGTGTTTCACCAGTATGCTCAATCTTTATCTTATAAAGCACGCTTGGCGCAGTGATAATAACCGATAAGCCATATTCCTGTTCAAGCCGCTGCTTGAATACGTCCATATGCAAAAGACCTAGAAAACCGCATCTGAATCCGATGCCTAAGGCGGCAGAATTCTTTTTTTCGACGCGTACACTCGCATCATTAAGTGTGAGTTTTTCAATGGAATCTCTCAGAAGCTCAAACTCCTCACTATCGATCGGAAAAATACCCGCAAATACCATCGGTTTTGCAGGCTTGAATCCGGGGAATGGTACAACAGGCTTTTTGCTATGAAAGATCGTTTCACCCACTCGAGCTTCATGGACTGTTTTCATCCCGCAGATGAGATAGCCTACCTGGCCTGCATACAGACTGTCCATGGGTGTTTCATTTGGGTACATAAGTCCTAGTTCAAGGACCTCATAGTCCCGTTCAGCCTGTGCAAGGGCGATTATGTCACCTTTTTTTATCATGCCGTCTTTCAATGCTATTAAACAAATAACCCCTTTATAAATATCAAACCAAGAGTCAAATAAGAGGGCCTTGAGAGGCAGAGCTAGATCCCCCACGGGAGCAGGCATGCGCTCGATAACGGCATCTAAAATAGTCGTAATGCCTATACCCATTTTTGCAGAGGCTTTGATGATTTCGGACTCATTAAAGTCAAAAAGGTGTTTCATTTCTTTAGCGACTCGTTCAGGATCTGCATTGCTCATATCTATCTTATTCATGATCGGGACAATCGTCAGATTCTGATCAAAAGCAAGGTAAAAATTTGCCATGGTCTGGGCTTGAACCCCTTGAACTGCATCTACTAACAGTAAAGCTCCTTGACAAGCATATAAAGAACGAGAGACCTCGTAACTAAAGTCGACGTGTCCAGGAGTGTCGATTAAATTAAGGAGGTATTCATTGCCCTTATAGGCGTAAAACATCGAGGCAGATTGTGCCTTGACAGTAATACCCCGTTCTTTTTCTACTTGCAGCTTATCAAGAAACTGCTCGTTCCTGTGGCGCGTACTTAATGTGCCAGTTGTTTCGAGAAGTCTGTCAGCAAGGGTCGATTTGCCATGATCAATATGGGCAATAATAGAAAAATTTCGGATTCTCTCCGGAATATAATGCTTTAATTCGATTTTCTTAGGATCCATAGACAGTAGTTTATTATAGGAGGAAAAGCTGCCCGAAATGAGCAGCTTTTGAACTCATGATCCTAGTATAGCAGATTTGAGAAAAAATGTAAGAGGCCTGTTTTAGCCCATGCAATTCTATTTTTCTTGTTTAAAATCCTCTTACTGCTCGCAGCTCAGCAATTCTTTTTGCATTGCACTGTTTCATGCACTCAACATCTACCCCACAGTTCGACTGGCACTGCTGTACGAGGGGATCCACAAGGGCTGCCGTTTCGCCGGTAATCCCGTAATATGATGCATATGCGAGTGTGGAAGTGAGCAGTGCTATGCTCAAAACAAATAATGTTTTCATATAATCTCCTTTACAAAGTAAGTTTCTTGAGTTGAAGGTAAAAAAATCTATTTATGTTGGTTCGCAAAAAATGGATTGCCAATTCGGACCGTTTTTTCACTATTTGCATTGGTCTCTGACGAAATCAAGTTAATAGTTTTGCTACTATACACGCGCTGTTGCGCCGATCAATGTTTTTTGGCTACTCGCTTGGGCCAGAGAGAGAATGGTGCCAAGAATGTGAAACTTTGGGTGGCATCATTTTTTCACGCGTCCCTCTTTTAGCTTGATTAATTATCCAGAAGACTTAAGTCCCAAAAAGATTCTCAAATCTTCACGTATGACTTATTGAAATTACGCGGGTTTCGCCGCCCAAGAGGGTGCTCGGAACTGTCCAGTATCCAGTCGTTTCACAACTCTTAGTACAACTATCGAAATCTTTAGCCAATGCAGAAAGCTGACATGTCGTCTTGCAGCGTGCAATCTCATCTTCTGTTGGGACCAAAACCCCAAATAGTGGCATTTGTGCGATCAGAACAAAACTTAAAAAAATTATTTTTTTCATTGTAATCTCCTTATTAATTAAGTATTTTACGATCCCTGCAGAATAAATTTTGCGTCGCAAGGGATCCGATTATGAGAGTTTTATATAAACAGTCAACCTACTTTTGTGGTGCGGCATTTCGCTGGAACTTTCCGGTTGTTTCACAAGTCTTAGTACAACTATCGTAGTCTTTAACCATTCCCAACGCTCTGCCCAATTTACATTTATTCTTGCACGTTGTAACCTCTTGTGCTGTTGGGGCCGCAAATAATGGCATTTGTGTGAGAAGGGCAAAACTTAAAACAATTATTTTTTTCATATAAATCTCCTTTTTTTTAGGGCCTGAGTGACGGTTATGTCAACCTATGATGCCGCCACCCGTGTAATTGAATGCGGTTTGTCCTGTTTCGCAACTCTTAATACAACTGTTAAAGTCCGGCTGCATGATCTTCCCGATGACCGACCCACAGGTCCTCTTGCAGTTTGCAATTTCATCTGCCGTTGGGACCGCAAATAGCGACGTTTGCGCGAGCAGGGCAAAACTTAAAAAAATTATTTTTTTCATATAAATCTCCTTTTTGTACCGATGACAGTAGCCAAATCCGGAATGTTGTTATATTATTTTTGTGATTTTGTTATATCAAGACATCATTAACTTGGGTTGTCCCCATATTTCACAGTATTAACTTGGGTTGTCCCCATATTTCACAGTTGCTATTGCAAGTAGTATATTGTGCACCCGTCAGATATTTGCACCAAATCTTACATTTTGCGATCTCGCCTCCAGTTGGGAGTGCAAATAATGGCATTTGTGCAAGTAAAGCTAAGCTTAAAAAAATTATTTTTTTCATGGAAGTCTCCTTTTCAAGTTTGAAGTGTTCTATGGTTATTCCTGTTGTCGAAGCAATTTCAAATAAAAAACTATCTCCCCAAGAATAATATCCTATTATAAAGAACATATCATATTATAATTTCTATATGCAATATTTTCTATTAGAAATGTGGTTCTTTAAGATCAAACTGCGGTGATCTATAAGGGTGATGTAATGGATTTCCGTAGGCTAGTGCGTTCTACATTAAAAATCTCTAGGATCTATTACTATACTTCACTTTACAGCCACCGGCCATTGACAAATAGAATGGAGATCTCGTAAAATATAATAATAAAGGCAGAATTTTAACTTATCAAATTTACTGACAGTAAGAGGTGTTATGAATAAGCTTGTATCTTCACTTTTCTTTTTATCTGCTTCCTTTGGATTGCATGCCATGCAACAGCAGGCGAAGCAGCTTTACATTGAAAATCAGACCCCAGATAAACTCATTGTGCACTTTCAGCACTCGGGAGAGTTGAACCCGCGAGCTATAACTTTAGTTCCCCGCCAAAACTACAATCTTGGCAATCCTGATACGTTACAATTACTTGATGTTACGACTTATGGCAGATACAAACAGTGGCTGACGCTCCACAAATTATCTTTCGGGTATTGGCCACTTACAAATCTTGTAGATTTTGTTCGCAAAGAAATTCCAGGATTAGGGGCAGCTCAAAATGTGACACTCTTGGTACAAAGACGTCCTTACGTTGGTCTTGTAACCCCATACAAATATGGTCTCATGGTGGGTAAACTCATTAATCCTATATCGATTCTATGGGATGTCTTTCCTCAAGTAAAAAGCATTAGTGATGAGAATCTTGATCTTCCTGAGGATCGGAAGAAACGAATCTTGGCTCGCTACTTTCTTAATGCTGGAGAAGATGCAACACCCGCGCAAATCACACAAAATTACACAGATCTGGTAGCAGCATGGACACCTAAATTGACAAGTACTGACCCTGCAATACGTGATGAAGCCAGGGATGTACTGAGATTTCTGCATGCCGCCTATCAAAGTATCATAAATGGCGGAAATTATGAGAGAGATTTCAATCGAATAGTTGCCGCTGAAGATGAAACGCCAACAATTTATTTAGTGGGTGAGTATACGCTCTAAAATGCACGATTACACGTTCTGAAATGCAATTAATAAGATGAAGGAGAGGAATCACTCTCCTTTTTTACCTGTCAAAAAAAGGTCATCACTTCTTTCGGCAATTTTTAGAGAAATTTTAAGGGATAACTTCTCGAAAATCCCAGGCTTTAACCTGCTTTTTTGGCTTGAGGGATTCTGCTTTTTGATATATACTAGTACTATAGTTTCTATAAATATCAGTGGCGTGTTCCATATCTTCGAAAGCAGCAGGAATTTTTAAATGGATTCAACATACGAAAAGGGCGCTCAGTCTCGCATTAGGCCCGTTCTCATTGAAGAAGAACTCAAGACTTCTTTTTTAGATTATGCGATGTCAGTCGTCGTGAGCCGTGCCATTCCGGATGTGCGGGATGGATTAAAACCGGTTCATCGTCGTGTTCTTTATACCATGAATCAGCTTGGACTTCATTATAATAAACCACACCGTAAATCAGTTCGTGTGGTGGGTGAAGTACTTGGTAAATATCACCCCCATGGTGAGTCTGCCGTGTATAATACGATTGTGGGAATGGTACAAGACTTTTCAAAGAGATATCCTCTCTGTGATGGGCAAGGAAACTGGGGTTCTGTAGACGGAGATAATGCAGCGGCCATGCGTTATACCGAAATTCGTATGCATAAGATTGCCGAAGAAATCCTTGCGGACCTTGATAAAGAGACAGTTGATTTTGTTCCAAACTTTGATGAATCTACCGTTGAACCTGTTCTCTTACCCAGCAGATTGCCTAATTTGTTGGTCAATGGAACGGCCGGTATTGCTGTGGGTATGGCAACATCGATGCCGCCTCATAATTTGACTGAGGTTATTAATGCATGTTTAGCTCTTTTAGACGATGAGTTTCTTTCCGATGAAAAACTTTTTGCACTTGTTCCTGCGCCTGACTTTCCAACGGGCGGTATTATTTGTGGCCGCTCTGGTATTCTTAAAGCTTATACAACGGGCCGCGGTAGTCTTATTTTAAGAGGCGTTGTAGACGTTGAAGAAACAAAAAAAGGTACAGCCATTATTATTACTGAGCTTCCGTATCAGGTGAATAAGGCTGAACTTATTATAAAGATGGCTGATCTTGTAAAAGACAAAGTCATTGAGGGAATTTCGAACATCAGAGATGAGTCTGACAAGAGGGGGATGCGCGTTGTTATTGAGCTCAAACGTGGTGAAGTTCCTCAAGTCATAGTAAACCTTCTTTATAAACATACTGCGTTGCAATCAACCGTTGGTATATTAATGCTCGCATTGCTCGACAATCGACCATTGATATTTACCTTGCGCCAATTGATTCGTGAATTTCTCATGCATCGTGAGATTGTTGTCACGAAGCGCTGCAAATTTGAGCTTGCTAAGGCACTTGCTCGTGAACACATTTTAAACGGGTTCACTATAGCTCTTTCCAATATTGATGAGGTGGTCAATCTGATTAAGACATCTTCCTCAGGAGACGAGGCCATCGGAAAATTAAATCAGCGATTTGGATTAAGCGCAGAGCAGGGTAAGGCAATCTTAGAAATGCGCTTGCAAAGACTTACTGGGCTTGAACAAGAAAAGATTTTCCAAGAACTTGAAGAAATTAAAGTTACTATTGGGAAGCTCAAGGCAATACTTGCTGATCGGGAACTTCTTAAAGAAGAGATCCGTAAAGAACTTGAAGTTATTAGAAATGACTATGCTGATAAGCGACGTACGCGCATTGAAGGTCCTATCAATCAGCTCGAAGACATAGATCTTATACCTGATGAAGAAGCAGTTGTTACCTTAACGCGTAAAGGTTATATAAAACGAGTTCCTCTTACCGTATATGATGTACAACGTCGCGGCGGAAAAGGTAAAATGGGCATGGCGGCTCTCGATGAGGCAGAGGACGTCTTACTAGATATTTTTGTTACGCGTACTCATGATGATCTTCTTTTCTTTACCAATACGGGTCGTATTTACAGCCTTCCTGTCTATCAAGTGCCTGAAGGTTCACGTATTTCCAAAGGCCGTGCGCTCGTAAATATACTTTCACTTGCTCAAGATGAGCATGTTGTTAAGCTTCTCTGCACACGAGATTTAGATGATAAGTACGTAGTCATGCTCACTAAAAAAGGAATTATTAAACGTACCGAAGCTTCATCATTTGCAAAGATCCGTAGCACGGGGATTAGAGCACTTACTCTTAATGAAGGTGACCAGCTTGTATTTTGTGCATTAAGCACTGGTAATGACTATATTGTCATTGCTACTGCTATGGGCCAAGGAATTCGCTTTAAAGAGCCTGAGGTCCGTGTTATGGGACGAACTGCTGCCGGCGTCATGGGTATCCGTCTTTATGAAAGTGACTATGTCGTAGGCATGGAGATCGTTCAAGAACAGCAGGATCTTCTCTTCGTGACAGAAAGAGGCTTTGGTAAGCGCGTGAAAGTTGCCAACTTTAGAGTCACTCACCGCGGCGGCTATGGTGTTCGTACGATTCCAACTGAGGCACGCAATGGCCGCGTTATAGGCCTTGCCGTAGTTGATGATACGAGTCATGCGCTCTTGATTGATAACCAAGGAAAAATTATTCGTCTTTCCCCTAAAGAAATTCGCACGATGGGTCGCCAAGCAAAAGGTGTTCGTCTGATCCGTCTTGAAGAGGATCGTAATCTTGCGGCACTTGCTGTTGTTCCAGGGAACAACAACGATCCTGAACAGGATGATCCGAACGAGACTGAAGAAGATGAAGTATCTCCTGAATCATTATCACAACCGATTCCTCATACTCCTGATGAAGAGCCCGAAGAGACTGAAGAAGATTTGGAGTCAGAAGAGTAACATCTTTTAATCTACGGCTGCTCAGTGGGATGTGTTCTCTAAGGCAGCTATTGCACTCTTTCGCTCATCGAGACATTCGGGCCAGGGACTGTTCAGAGGTTGATTGAGACCTTCGCGGGGCGCTTTGAGGCATGAATTGTAGTGCCTTACTCATTTCAAGGTCTGATCTAATACTCTTAAGGTAAGTTGCATTCCATTATCTTATTGAGCGGAAGCACACCGCATACCTTCATCGGAATCTCTCCAGGCGATATTTAGCAACCTTAGCCAAAGTGAGTACGCTCCTTAAAATGGACTTATATGGGTACCTCTGGAAAAATGACTCTGTTTCCTTTATGCTTATCGTTAGAAATGATAGTAATCATGCTCGGGGAACAGTTATGTTTGATTATCGCGTCTTGTATTTCTCTTTATTTACCAGCATATCACTTCAGGCGATGTTACCGCTGCCACCCCATGAGCATGACCGCCCGATTAGAAGGCCTCTTATTGAAAGAGAGCCAGAAAACAATAGTCCAGAAAGGCGTGTAAATGATGCGAATGCAGAATCATTGCGGGACGGTTTACATTATCTCGTATTGAATAGCGCAGGAAAAGAGGACAATGAGGTCAAGAAAATATGTGGCAAAATACGGTACCTTGTTACCATGAAAAACGTAGACATTGACAGTTTAAATGCCTCTCATCTTACCCCATTATTTTATGCAGTTATGTTCCTTAAGCCCCATCCTGAGGTTGTTAAAACTCTTCTTTGTCTTGGCGCTGATCCGAGAAAAATACTACAGGATGAACGAATTAGGCAGAGGTTAGCTTTAGAAAGTCATAAAAACATAGCTGTCTTATTAAATACTCAACAAAAAGCAGGCCCAGAAAGGCTTTTGCAACTCAAAGATAAATTCATAAAAAAGATTCAAGAGAAAAAAAACCAAGCACTCGAACATGCTGAACAGCGAGTAAAAACGCTTATTGACGCAATTATTTTACAGCACCCTCAGCTTGTAAGGCACTTTTTAACCAGGGAAGAACCAGATGATCTTGTGTTTTCTTTGGCTTTGAGAGAATTTTCTAAGAAACAAACTGAGAGTGATTTAGCAAAGAGTTGGGAAATTTTATTTGATATGATCGTAAGAAAACCGTCGCTTTTGGTGAAACGGAGAGACGATGGTAGAACTGCCCTTTTTGATGTTGTTGCCATGCGTTCAAGAGCGCATGTAGAGCAGCTACTTATTTTACTAGGAAATCAGAGATCCGACAGAGCGGTGCGAGATTTTATAAATATCCGAGACAATAAAGGCCTTAATGCACTTAATTATGCAACACAGTTTGGAGCTCAGGATATAGTTGAATTGCTCAGATCACGAGGTGCAGACGATTCGATGCCTGTCATTCGACCAAGAGAGCGAAGTCCAGAAATAGTCAGAATACCTATCTATATTCCGCCTCCGTTTGTGCAAGATCCGATCATGCCACGACTACTGCCACCGCCTGAAAATAGCAAAGCCACTTTTTTTAGAATGCTTAATGTTTTTATTTTTTGGGCTGCGGTGTTTAAATTAGCCCAGATCTTAAAGAAAGACACACCTGATAAAAACGTTCAGGGTGGCACAGTTTCGAAACCAGAATTGAGCAGCGAAGTTGTTGAAGTTTAACAAGCTTATCGATGCAAAAACACTCTCATGAGCTAAAGAATAATAAGAAAGAGATGAACTCATGTTTGATATTAGCGGCATATATTTCATTTTGCATACTCATAGCGCATTCTTTTATACATAATTAGCTCTCAAAATGAGAGCGAGCGGAAGCCCTCAAAATAATAATGTCTTAACAACGTTGTTAAAGGCATGAGTTCTATCAACAATTTGGTAGTGGGGAAGAGGTTTTTTAGAACATTAAGGACAAAACTTTTTGTAGACGATATAATCTAAAATTGAACGTATGATAGTGAAAGGTTTAGAAATGAAAAACGTGTTTTCTTTAATTTTTGAGAGATTTCAAAGGTCTAAGTACATGGTGAGCATCTTGCTCTTTTGTTTCTTGGGTTGTTCGATACAAGGGATGGATCGATTGCCGCCGCATGAACGTGATCGGCCCATTCAAAATAACGTTGGTCGAACCGAGCCTAACTCGAATAGTCTGGAGAGCCCGTCTGTTCCAAGAAATCCAAGATCAGCTAACAGGACATTGCCAGAAAATTTGCATAGCCTGGTGTATTACAGTGTAAATCAAGGAGAGCGCGAAATAGTAAGAATATGCAGAAAAATACGCTTGCTCGTTATCATTAGGGGTATAGACATAGATATTCTCAATGAATCCGGCCATACGGCTTTGTATTATGCAGTGAGAGTACCTGAGCCTAGCGCCGTTCTCATTGAAGCGCTTCTTTGGTTAGGCGCAGATGCGCAAAAAATAGAATATAATGCAGTAGCTCATAAGCTTAGTCAAGAAATTCAGGATTTGATGAGGACTCACAAAAAGGGGAGTGATGAGGCCTTTGCTCAAATAAGAGAATCTTTCATGAAAAAACAGCAAGAGGATCAACAGCAAGCACGACAAAATGCAATAAGTCAAGCCAAATGCCTTGCCGATGCAATTGCTGTGGGAGAACCTGCGTTGGTACGGCAGTTTTTATTGAATGAGCAACCAACTGAAGATATGCTTTCTCTCTTTTTTATTGAGTTAGGAAAAAAACAAGGTGAGGAGGAACTTGGTAGATGTTGGGAAATTCTCTTTGATTTAATTGCTAAAAATAGGAGTTTGTTGCTTAAACGAAGAGAAGATGGAAAAACAGTGCTGTTTGATGCGGTTGCCACACGTTCGCGAGACCGGGTTGAACAGCTCCTTAATTTGGTGGAGGATGAACGACTTTTAGGCGAATTTATAAATATACGAGATAGCAGGCAGCTGAGTGCACTTAATTATGCGGTGCAATTTGGTGCTGAGGATATAGTTGAGTTACTGAGATCGCGCGGTGGTAATGAGGCAGCGCCAAATGCTCAGCGGGTAGCAGGTAACGTGGTAAATGTGCCAGTGGCACCGAATAATGCCAGGCCATGGGCGGAATTGGGCATGGTTAATGTGCCAGATCCAGTGCCAGTCCGGATACATCGGGTTCCGCTAGATGTAGAGCGCGAGAGGAATGCCCGGCTTATGGCGGAGCAAAGGCCCCATCCGGCGCCCGACAGGATACATCGTTTTGGTGAGTTAGTTCCTGCGGAGCATGAACCCGATCATTTGGGCAGAGCCTGGTTTGTCGAGCCTGGGCCCGATCCTGTTCCAGTGCCCGCAGCAGAAGGGGCGGTAAGGGAAGCCTCGCCGATTGATGGATTGCGTGGAGACACAAGTTCATTTTCATTTGTCAAACCAAATACTGTAAGGAACTGGGCTATGGTTGCTGCATTGGGATTAGGTGGTTTCCTTTTGTTTAGATATTTCTTCCAAAGCAAAACTCGTGAAAATCGTGCAGAGAACATTCATGGTGATGATGCGCAAGAGGAAAATGAAAATCTCGTGGCGACATAAATTAAATAAAAGTGAAACCCTTAGTTACCGAGAATTGAGGAACATTACAGATGCTTGGTTTTTTCGTTAAGCTTAATAAACATATTTTCTTCTTAGTTTTGCTATGGGCTATGCATGGACGAATTCATGGGATGCAGCCATTGCCACCTCACGAACGAGATCGGCCAAATCATAATGTTCGTCGTGATGAACCTGATTCTCATCAAGCAGAAATCTCGGCAGAGCGCAGAAATCAAAAGGTGTCTAAAGAGAAGTTGCCCGATGATTTACACAAGCTTGTGTTTTGCACTGCGAATCAAGGACCTGATGAGATACAGAGGATATGCCACAAGATACATTTTCTCGTTACTTTTATGGGTGTTGATGTAGATATTCTTAATGACTCTAAGCGCACTCCGTTATTCTATGCAGTCATGTTTGCTAAACCTAATCTTGATGTAATCAAAACACTTCTATTGCTTGGCGCAGATCCAGAGAAAATAAAAGAGCCTGATCAGATAAAGCAAAAACTTGCTGAAGCAAGTCATAAAGAAATTAATGAGTTATTAAGCACCCAGAAGAGGGCAAGTGATGAGGAGTTGTCTCGCATAAAAGAAGATTTTATGAGAAGGCAAAAATTGTGTAGAAAGCGAGCGCGTGAAAGAGCAGCACAAGAAGTAAGCAGTCTTGCCGAAGCAATTATCTTGAAAGAACCTAGTCTTGTACGAAAATTTCTAGAAAGTGAAAATTCTACACCAGAGATACTTTCATTGGCACTTATTGAGTTAGGCAAGAAATCGGATGACCATGATCTTGAAAAAAGCTGGGAGATTTTGTTTGATTTGATTAGCAAAAATAGGGATCTTTTAAAGCGAAGAGAAAATGGACGAACGCCGCTGTTTGACGTAGTTGCTACTCGCTCGCTTGCTCTCGTAGTGCAGCTGCTTACTTTGATAGAGGTTGAAGATGAATTACGCAATTTCATAAATATAAGAGATGATAAAGGTCTCAATGCTCTCAATTATGCAGCTCAATTTGAGGCTCAAGATATAGTCGATTTCCTCAAATCACAAGGGTGTAGTGAGCATATGCCGGTTCGGCCAAGAGGGGATGAGAGAACTGAATGGAGAAGATATCGCGTAAGGCAAGTGGGCGCGGGCAACGCGGCTATGGCCGTAATTGAACCACAGCCTGCAGAATGGGACGATAACGAAAATATATTTCATCGCCTTGCTGAGCGACAAAGAAGGGAGAGAGCAGAAGCATTGGCTCATCTTATCATGAGAGCAGGGCAAAATGTCAGAAGAGCAGGGCAAAACCAGCCAGAGAGAGAGGATGCTCAACCACCGTTAGGTGAAAATAGAGCTCCCGCGGTAGGCCAAGCAGGAGGAATCCCTGCAAACGAACCTTTACCGCGAGTTCTCGATGGACGAGATTTTCAGTTTGGGGCTCAGGGTTTTGGCGGTGAAAATAGATTCGTACTTCCAGGGCCAGTTCAGGCACAGCGAGAAGTTCCAGATGTGGAAAGGTTTGGGTTACAGCCTGCTCAGGTGCCTCAGCCTAACTTACAAAGAGATCATGTGAACGATGAAAGATTGCAAGGAAATGCTGGAATAAACCAACCTTGGTACAGAGGTCCTGAGCCTTGGTACAGAGCTCCTGAGGCATTTCAGGCTGTCCAGCCCTGGTATAATGCTAATGCCCCTGCTGTGACCGCTCCTTACGTTGGCCCAGCTATTCATCCTATCCAAATGAATTCAAGCCTTTGGCAGAGGATGGCAGTCTCATTGGGGGCTGTTGTTTTGGTTGCGTTTCTTAGTGCTTACAATCAAAAAGATACAAAAATTCAGGTAAGGAGAACCAGAAGTATGATAATAAGATAGATGAACATTGGCCTTTATTATCTCCTTCATTTTATTCAACCAGATGGTAAGCACAAAATTCCTTTAAGGTGTTAACTTGTTTTTGATACGCGAAAGTCCATTTAAAATACGAGATATCCTTATGTTGACTAACCAAAATATATATCTCATTTTGTTTGCGTTGTTGAGTTTCTCATTGCATGGGATGCAGCCATTGCCACCTCACGAACGAGATCGGCCAAATCATAATGTTCGTCGTGATGAACCTGATTCTCATCAAGCAGAAATCTCGGCAGAGCGCAGAAATCAAAAGGTGTCTAAAGAGAAGTTGCCCGATGATTTACACAAGCTTGTGTTTAGCACTCCGAATCAAGGGCCTGAGGAGATAAAGAGGATATGCGATAAGATGCGCTTTCTCGTTACTGTTAAGGATGTTGACGTTGATATTCTCAATAGCGCTAAGCGCACTCCGTTATTCTATGCAGTCATGTTTGCTAAACCTAATCTTACAGTAATTAAAACACTGCTGTGGCTTCGTGCGGATCCTGAGAAAATAAAAGAGTCTGATCAGATAAAGCAAAAACTTAATGAAGAAAGTCATAAAGAAATTAATGAGTTATTAAGCACCCAGAAGAAGGCAAGTGATGAAGAGTTGTCTCGCATAAAAGAACATTTTACGAGAAGGCAAAAATTGCATAGAAAGCGAGAGCGTGAAAGAGCCGAGCAAGAAGTAAGCTGTCTAGCAGAAGCAATTATCTTGAAAGAACCTAGTGTCGTAAGAAAATTTCTAGCACAAGAAAACCCAACTCAAGAGATACTTTCATTGGCTCTTATTGAGTTAGGCAAGAAATCGAACAATGATGATCTTGATAAAAGCTGGGAGATTTTGTTTGATTTAATTAGCAAAAATAGGGCTCTTTTATTTATGCGAAATGAATATGGACGAACGCCTCTTTTTGACGTAGTTGCTACACGCTCACAAGTGCTCGTTGTGCAGCTACTTGCTTTGATAGAGCGTGCAGATGAATTACGTGATTTCGTAAATATAAGAGATGGTAAAGGTCTTAATGCCCTCAATTATGCAGCTCAATTTCAGGCTCAGGATATAGTTGATTTCCTCAAATCACAAGGGTGTAGCGAAGAAATGCCGGGGCCAAGAGAGGATGACAGAATTCAATTTAGAAGATATCGTTTAAGGCAAGTTCGTGCAGGAGACTTGGCTATCATTGAACATCAACCTGCGGAATGGGCCATGGATGGACAGAATGAAAATCTATATCACCGCTTTGATGAGCGACAAAGAAGGCAGAGAGTAGAAGAACTGGCTCGTCTTAATGGCATGGAACCAGGGCAAAATCAGCCACGAGTAAGAGATAATGCTCAACTGCCTGGAGGTGAAAATAGACTTGCACATCCAGCACAGGCAGCGAGAGAAGTGCCTCCGCAGAATGGGTTATGGCCTGCTCAAATGCGTCCTCAGGATAACTTACAAAGAAATCGTATAAATAATGCAAGATTGAATCAAGAACTTGCGAGAGCAGACGAACTTTGGTACAGACTTAATCAGGTACGACCGCACCCTAGACCATTCTGGAATTTTAATGCTGATGCACCTGCTTTCATCGCCATTCCTGACGCCCCTCCTGTCGATTACGAAGATATTCGTCCTGTCCGAAGGAATGCGAGTATTTGGCCGGCGGTGGCAGTGATAGGAGTGGGTACCGTTATTTTGCTTGCAGTTCTTTATGCTTACAATGCACAAAGAAACAAAAATTCAGAGAAAAAGAAGAATGAGAGGGAGGCAGAATATTGGTCTTTTTTAAGTCCCTCGTCCTGGAGATAGTAGGTACAAAATTTTTTTGAAGTGCTAACTTGCAAAGTTTGTGCTAGTTGGTGCAAGCAGCTTGATTCTTTCTGTTTCGTCCTAAGAGGGCACTACCAATGGCCATTTCAAGGTAGAAGAATCAGAATCGCGTATCATAGTGTAGTTTGGATTTCTTTTGCATGGGATGTCATTTAAACGTTCTAAGTGATAAAAAAAGAATATAGTTTTATTATTTTTTAAGTAAATTATTGCATGAGATGCTTCCTTTTTATAAGCTTGTGTCATCTTATAAAAGGCTTTTTGTGTAAAAGACTATCCTACCGTGCTAAATGCAAAGACAGGTATGTTACTCCCGAGCGGTATGAGAAGGATCTAATAACAGTGATGAAATTTTATGGCAATAATATTTAAAACGTGATAGGTTATTTGGCATGAAATGTAAATGTACTACTTGTGGGGGAAACTATGGTATATGAAAGACGAGCAACGTTATCCCTTGTAATTATTGTCACCCAGATGGCAGTTAACGCGAGCCAGCCACCTTCACCCTTGTTAGTTGCTGATATTCATAGAGAAGCGCGTGCAGTTACTGAACAAACTCGCGTTCAACAGCCCGCTCCTCGCCTTCGAGAAAAACATGCCCAAGAAGATTTAATTGAGATTGTAAAGGCTTCTGCGCGAATTCGTGAACAGTATTTGAATCGGATATTGTCAAGTATTACAAAGCTCGTTTTGAACGATGGGGTTGATGTAAATAAGATTGATTCTCAGGGCCATACAGCTTTATTCTATGCCATAATGCTCAACAAACGCCCTCTTGTTGAACTCCTTGTTCAGCTAGGGGCTGATGTAGAAAGGGTTCATGCAGAGCCGCTTATTCAGAGCTATCTTAAAAAAGGGAATTATGCGCAGCTCCTTCCTTATTTAACAAATCCGCAGCGATTTTCAGATGAAGAAAAAAATGCGCGAAAAGACCGATTGGATAGGCTTGTTGGGCAACAATTTGCAGAGCGGCGAAAGAGAGCTTTTAAAGAAGTGAGGCCTGATGCTTTTAGCTTGAGCGAAGCTGTAGAAATGCAAGATCGTTATAGTGTTACAGTTTTTTTACGTGAGCAAGAGCTTACCAATGAAATTTTTTCTCTTGCTTTGCGCAAGCTCTCTCAAATACCTTCAGGTTATAACGAAGTACAACTCAGAGATTATAAAGAAATGGCTAAAGAAATTATCTTTGAGCTGTTAAGAAACAAGCCAGATATTCTTTGTTCAAGAAATGGTAGTGGCCAAACCCCATTGATAGAAGCAGTAACATATAATCTTAGTGACATAGTAGAACAGTTTATTGCCAGACCTGTAGATCTTCAGCATTATGTAAATGCTATTGATAATGAGGGCTTAACGGCTCTCAATTATGCTCGACGCATGGGCCTGCAGGAGATAGCGAGTCTGCTTGAGAGAAAGGGAGGGAGAGTGAATGATCCAGTTCCTGCGCCAGTCCTAGTTAACCAGAATGAACAACTGCATCCCGTGCTCCTCACATTGCCGCACGCAACTTTCCCTCGCGCCGAATCGAGAATTACAACCGGAGAAAAAGGATTTAGCCTATTTAGTTTCTTAGTTGCCGCATTTGGAATGTTCCTCTACAAATCACATCAGTTACCAAAGCTGCACAAAGATGACAATGAGTCGGTTATCATAGAAAATGATGGATCAACCTTCATTCCAGCGGCAGCTTAAAAAGTATCTAAAAAATGAGCTTTACATCTTCTATGAATGATTCGTGGCTGCGGCCGAAATGGCTCATTTTTGCCTTTTTTGAGGAATTACGCTACACTTAGACTCAGTTAATTAAAAAACAGACATTTATGAATAAGCAATTAAGAAATTAGTATTAGGAGTTTGATATGCCAGTACCTAAAAGAAAGACGAGTAAGGCCAGAAGAGATAAGCGTTCGGCAAATAAACATATTCGTCCGCAAGCAGTCACTGCTTGTGCTAACTGTGCACATCCTATAAGTCCTCATCAAGCATGTGCTGAGTGTGGCTTTTATAAAGGAAAAAAAGTGCTTCGCACCAAAATTGAGCGCGTCTTAAAACGAGGCGAGGCTCGTCAAAAGCTGAAAGAAAAGCAAGTTAAGCCAGAAGAGACAGCACATCAAGAAGAAAAGTAATAAGCGAGGTCTCTGACCTTTCTCATCGGGAGGATTTCTTATGATGCCTTATACCTTCGATATTTGGAACGACAAACGAACGTACTATGCAGCCGGGTTTCTTGGTCTTATTGGTCTTGCTGTTGCAGGCTGGTATGGCTATTCTTGGTATAACCGTATGCAAGAGCGAACTGCTTACAGGGATTTAGCTGAAATCATCGAAATTCATGGCAAAGCTCATACAGCTCCATCAAATGAAAAATGGAATGATCTTGATCGGGCACTCGATGTGGGAGCGCGGAAACATTCATCTTCCGTACTGCATCCCTATTTTCTTACGTTTCGTGCAGATGTGCTCATAGAAGAAGGAAAGCAGAAAGAAGCTCTTGATCTTATGAATAAGGCAACTGCCGAAATTCCAAAGACGCAGCCTTTGTATTATTTATACGCTACAAAGCGTGCATTAATGAACATGGACTCTGATGATACCGCACTGCAAAAGCAGGGACGGGACGAATTGCAAGCACTTGCACGAGATACCAAAAATCCTACACAAGATATGGCACTCTATTATGCTGGTCTTGATGCTCGCGCACGTGGTGAAACTGATTTTAAAAAGTACTTTCAAGATATCCTAGCTCACGGCAATTCCCGTTCATATTGGCATCAGATGGCCCAATATAATTTGAAAACGTGATATTATGAACTCTATTCGCGTACGGTATGCTCCCTCTCCAACGGGTCATCTTCATCTGGGCTCGTTGAGGACAGCGATCTATAATTGGCTTTTTGCTCGTCATACTCGCGGTGCTTTCTTGGTACGTATTGAAGACACCGATCCGGAACGTTCGAAAGAAGAATATACGAGATCTATTTTGGATACGTTGAAATGGGCGTCTATTGAGCCTGATGAGCCCTATGTTATTCAATCTCAACGGATTGAAAATCATCGACAGGTAGCACAGAAATTGCTTGATGAAGGCAAAGTCTATCGTTGCTTTTGTACTCCTGAAGAGCTTAAGCAACGTCTGGGAGAATCAGCTTCAGAAGAAGGCAGCTATACCCGCTATGACGGGAAGTGCAGAGATAAGCAGATCACTGATGAAGATCTTAAAAAGCCTTTTGCACTCCGCTTTAAAATTCCTTTTGATAAAGAACACATCGCATTTAATGATCTTATTCGTGGACACATTAGTTTTGAGGCTAATCAGTTGGATGATTTTATTATCGTACGTTCTGATGGCTGGCCAATGTACAACTTTGTGGTTGTTGTTGATGATGCATGGCAGCGTATAACACACGTATTACGCGGCGAAGATCATATTTCGAATACACCTAAACAGATTTTGCTCTATGAAGCATGCGGGTATAAATTACCAGAGTTTGCTCATTTTTCACTTATTTTAGGGCCTGATGGGCAGCGGTTTAGCAAGCGTCATGGAGCGACCTCGGTGCTTGAATATAAGCACAGTGGATTCTTGGCACATGCATTATGTAATTATTTAGTACGTCTAGGCTGGTCGCACGGAGACCAGGAACTTTTTACTCAGGAAGAGCTTATACGATTTTTTACGCTTGAACATATGAGTAAGAAGAGTGCAATTTTTGATAGAAAAAAGCTGGAGTGGGTAAATTCAATGTACTTACGCAACCTGTCGGTGGCGGATATTATCCACTTTATACAACGGGATATAGATCCACACTTTAAAACATATTTTTCTAATTGGAGCTCTACTACGCTCGACTCGATTATTGATCTTTATAAAGAGCGTGTAAAAACTCTTAAGGAGCTTATTGATGAGCTGCGCAGCCTGCATGAGCGGCCGCAGAAATTTGATGTAGATATTACTGCTTTTAAAAAACCGGAAGTTGTTATGTATTTGACTACAGTGCGAGATGCCTTAGATAAGAATGAGGATTACTCACACGATGCGGTTGATACGCTTATAAAAAATATCTGTCATCAGTTTTCTGTTCCGCTGCCTCAGATTGCTCAGCCGTTACGAGTTGCTCTTACGGGCAAAAGTTCAAGTCCTGGTGTTGCGCAGCTTATTGCGTCATTAGGAGGAGAGGAGAGTAGTCATCGAATTGGGTACTTTATCGAGTACCTGGAAAGGAGTATGAAGCACTAACCAATACATAGAAACGAGGGCTTTATGGTCCTCAGGAGGTATTTATATGAAAATTGGTATGCTTTTCCCTGGTTATTCGAGCCAGTATGTTGGAATGGGTAAGGAACTCTATGACAACTCACGCACTATTCAAGAATATTTTGAAGAAGCGTCTAACTGTTTGGGAACGAATTTTGTAAAACTCTGTTTTGCATCATCAGATGCTGAACTTGCAAAAATCCCAAATGCCTATCCCGCACTCTTTCTTGTGGGGGTTTCTACAGCACATATGATTAAAGAACTCTGTCCTGAGCTGACAATCAGCTCTATGGCTGGATATGGAATAGGTGAATATGGTGCATTATGTTCGGCACGGGTACTCACGTTTCCTGATGGCTTATATTTGTTAAATAAGCTGTCCCAGTTTTATGTCGCTATTCGTGAACAGCTTGATGCTAAGACTGTTATTGTAAATGGTCTTGCAGCAAAAAAGCTGAAACAACTGTGCGAAGAGCAAAGTTCTCCAGGCACCTGTGCTCATATTGCTATTTATGAAAATAGCACTGATCATATCGTGACTGGTCATTGTGATGCAGTAAACGCAGTAGCTGATAGTGCGTCAGATGCGGGTGCAAACAAAGTGAAAGACATTGATCTTGTAGAAGGTTTTCATTCACCGCTCTTAAATGATCTTGCGGACCAATTAAAGATCTACCTTACAAAAGTAGATTTTAAAGATCCGCAGACTCCAGTAATTACCGGTATTGATGGAAAAGAAACATGTCGAGCAAAGAAAGCTCAGGATGCTATTATCCGTCAAATTGTTGAGCCTTTACATTGGAACAACGTCTTAAAACAGTTTGCAGATACTGATATGATTATTGTACCTGCACCGTCAAAGACGCTTGTACGGGAATTGATGAGTTACTATCCTGATAAAACGATTATTGGGGTAGAAACGCTCTCAGACATTGAGACATTACAAAGCATTCTCAAGGGGAACGATTTTCCCGAGCTGGAGCCTCAACTTGACATGAATTAATTAAGACAGTTAACAGTGGGTGCGCATTAAGCGCACCCTTATAAAAAGGAGATATGGTGGAGAGAGCAGAGATAAAAGCAAAGGTGATAGAGATTATCGCTCACATTCTTAAAATAAGTAAAGAAAGCATTACAGACCAATCAACTTTAGAAAGCCTCGGAGCAGATAGTCTCAATCGAGTAGAATTTGTAATGGAGCTTGAAGATACATTTCGCGTAGAGATCAATGATGAAGAAGCAGAAAAGCTTGTAACTGTGGGCCAAGCTATCGACTATATTCAAAAACTTGGTACAGACCAACACTAACTATCAACAGCGCTAAAAAAAGAAAGGAGGCTTTCTAAGCCTCCCATTGCATCTTATTATGCTGCGGCTGCAGCTGTCTGGTCTTTTAAGTATTTCATTCCTAAATAGGCGACAAGCCCTAATCCCAATACCACCGGAACAAATGTGCTCAATCCACTTGATTGTGGCTTGGTGAGTATTTGATTTGAACCTGTGGCTGCCGCAGGTACTGGAATTATCGGCGGTGCTGGCGGTACTGGTTGAGTAGGTGCTAGAGGCTGCGGTATATTGATTGCCGGCGCTATAGGATTTGGTTGTGTTTGAGTTTGGCTTTGTTGCGCCGCTTGGTGATTCATGGTAGAAATTGTTCCTGTGGTGTTTTGGTTTTGAACCGAGCTACTCGCATTTGCATTAACTGATTGCGCTGTTGTCTGCTGAGGTAGAGATTGATTTGTTGTTATAAGTTGCTGATCATTTGCGGGAGCTGGTGCAGCGTTTTGGTTCGTTGCCGAAGTACTCGAATTTGAATTGATTACCGGTTGTGCCTCGTTCTGTTGGGACTGAGAAGTGCTTACTGGTGGCTGCTGCTGATTATTTGCAGGCGCTGGGCCAGTTGTGTTTGTTAATTGTATTGTGATTGTACGCTCTTGGGCTTGTTGTATGTTTGCTATATCAAGTTGAAGACTAGGAATAACCGGTTTTTGTTGGTGTATATGAGAGCTTTGCGAACTAGATGATGAACTTGATGAGGCTTGGCTAGCGAGAACTCTTCCTATGTTACGCACCACCTCAAGCGAAATTTCAACAGCTTTTTGCTCTGTTAAGGTATTTTCATTTGTATCTAGGAGATCATAAATTAATCTCTGCAGTTCCTGATCGCGGCCAAATAGAGGGTCCCTCACTGAAAGCATCCGATTACATAATTCATCAGCAGTTTGTGGAAACTCCGCTCGTATCAAATCAAACAATATTTTTTGCGCACGTTGTGGAGTTATTGTCGTCGGCTTACTTGCAGTTGAACTGTTGGCTGATGATGATTGAGCAGTTGATATGAGCGGCTTAGTTTCTGGAGCAACTGTTTGTGTTGAATGGCTAACAGAGGCTGGCTGAGCAGCTGGAGTAAGCGGAACAGAAGCTTGAAAAGTCATTGTTGGTAAGATCAATTGAATTGCTTTTACTCCTAATTCTTCGATAATTCTTTCTTTTTCATCTTCATTTAACGAACCATAGAGTACCTTATCACGAAGGTCTTTTATCTGATCAATTCTTGATGCCATAATTGCCTGCCTCAAATTTGTATATTCTGATAGATGAGGCGCTTTTTTACGCAATATCGCAGTGAGTTTTTCTTTAACACCTTTAAAATCAGCGCGTTTATTTGTATCTGGATTTCTCTCAATGATGCTAATGTCATCTCTCGAGGCTGAACGCTTATGTGGTGAAAATGGAAGAGTTGTCGTTGGCACAGGTACTGCAGCTCCAATGGAAGCTGAGGCGGCGGCAGCTGCTTGACGTTCGGTGCTATTCTGTGAATGTTCCGCGCGGATTTTATTTTCGACGGTGTCGGCAATGTAGTTAACTAGTTCCGTGGTATGCGACTCGCTTTCATTACAAATTCTATGTAATTGAGCGGGAGTAAGCCTAATTAATTCTTCCTCAATCTTTTTTACTAGATTAGGATGATTTTTAAGGCCAGGAAACAGTGACTCTACTCTTACTTTAATAATATGGCAAGCACTTGCAAGCGTACCATGGGCAGGCTGCTCATTTTCAACAGCATACCGTTTACTCGGGGTAGTTAACGCCGAGAGCTGACGTGTTTCTTCGGTATTTATTTCTTCACTTGTTGGTTTGGTCGGTGTGGTTACTAAGGCTGGCTGTTGAGTATTATCTGTAGCTCCGTTTTGATCCTTTATTAATTTTTGTCCTATAGCATCTACAATAGCATTGATTGTTTCGTCATTTAGATTTGCTGGGAGGTCAATTATCTGCGCGAAGATCTCAGCTTTTATTTTTTCGGCTACTTCCCTCCGGTTTAATAAACTGCCATATCGACTACGTTGGAACCTGCTTAACATAGTTTGATAGTTAACTCCAAACTCACCTTTTCTTCTTGGCGTGTGCTCTAGTCCTTGGAGAGCAAAAGCATTCACACTGTTTTCATTTCTTGTTGGAGTTGAGACAGTCACTGAGGTATTTCTCTTATGTCTAATAATTGGTGTCCGAGTTTGACGGGGCAATTGAGATAAAGCCGTAAGTAAAGATGCCGTGCGAGGTGTAGTTGGTGGATTTTGTTGCTGCATCGTATGAGCTGTTGTAAAAGAGAGTGAGGCATATACTATGCCAGCGACCCTAAATAAGGTATTTTTCTTAAGCATTTGTTCCTCCAATAGTTAAGCTTGTTGTTGTTCAATGAGTTTATATACCAAGGCCAAACTACTTTCTCTTTTATAAAAAAACAAAGCGTACGTGACGCCCTACAATGGGCCGGGGGCAATAAGCCCCCAGCAATATTTCTTAGAACGAAACGCAGCCTTTAACCCAAACGGCCCAGAAGTTATTTCCAGTTCGTTCACATCCACTGCGATTATGATTTCCATCAAATTCGACTTCGCCACCAACGCCAAGTTGTGGATTCCATCCACATTCATCCATGAAGTTGTAGCTAACATGTCCAAAAAGTTTATGGGTCACAACTGATGCCGCTTGACCAGACGCAATGTCAATATCAGTTATCGAAAGAAATGTCGGTTGTAGTCCATTATTAATATAAAACCCATTTGCTGGTGTGATATCAGCTACTGGTGTAGGTGCAGTAACCGTTCCTACATTGATACAGACTGCACAATCGGTAGCGGCAACGGTGCCCGACTGTTGTGTTCCTGCAGCAAATGCAGTGGCATCAGGTTGCGAACCATTATTAGGCATCATCACCAAAGTTTGTTGAGTTCCTGCTACTGGGGTGCATCCCGTTGGAACTTCTACATCGGTCGGGAAGAACTGACTAATTGGGTAGAGCGTTGGAACAGGTGTTGTATCTGGCACGAGTGCAATGGAATAACTATTACAACAGGTTCCTTCAGTTCCCTTGATAGCGAATTTACGTAGATCCAATGCACTTGGACATGCATTGCAACGAACTTCTATTGTTTCACGACTCTGACCATAGATGTTATAACCAAGGTCTATTCCAATGCCGCACCATCTATATGCAAGTTTTAATGAAGCATCGCCGACGATGCCCAGGCTTACGTCGACGGTTCTATTTGTAAAGGAACTCGCGCTTATTATATTATCTGCGTAGGTAAATGTCGTTCCATCAGTATTAAATTCCTTTAAGAGAAGATAACGACTGTAAGGACCGTTGTTCACCAAATCAAAGAAACGACATTGGGTCGACCTAAACAAGTGACTTACGTGGCCATAGAGGAAGAGAGCGATATTTGAATCTTCCCCACTCCACAAAACCGTGTGAGCATCAATACCCGCTCCAAGTCCAAAGTGCTTACCATTACCAACTACGGGGTCAAAATAGAAAAGAGATTTGCGTTTTTTTCCGGTTGGTAGAATACCGAGTGCAAACAGGCCTAAATGATAGCAGTCATCATTTATAAAATTGTATCCAACGATGTATTCAACATCCGCAAACCCATTTACTACGCGTCGTGCAAAATCGAATTTACCCGCGCCCCACATTGTCTGCATATCACCAAAAAGGAAATTTCCGCTTAACGCTTGTGGAATTGTTTCTGCAGTATTTGCAACTGTTTCACCCATATAGCATACAGGGAATGTTTTAACAATTCCATTTGCATCGAGTGATCCGGTAATTATGTTTGTGCAGTTTCCGCAATTCTTATCTATTTGGTACCTACAATGTGTCCATGGAGCATGGATACGCATATAAAGCCCTTGTATCCAAGCGTCAAAGCCTAAATAGAATCCAAGATCAACAATGAAGTTTTCTATGCGAGGAGTGAATTTGATTGACCCGTTAAAGTCTTGCGCTAACCCGAAATTATCTGCAAGCAACTGATTTGCAGTACGATTAGGCACCAGACTTCCTGCGAAGCTCAAAACGTTGCTTCCCAGAATCGCTTCTGCAAGGCGGTGTGTCTTAAAGGATCGTTGATACTCGAAAGCGATATATCCGACGCCCCAGGTTTCGCACATCTCTGGTTTATTTATCTCCCATTGCCAACCGACGAGTTGTCGAGCAGTATCGGATCCTTGAGATCGAAAATGAACTGCTGTTCGCAGACCTCTGAAGCAATCAACAGTGCAGGCAGGAGTAATAGTACAATCAACTGATGGTTCACAAGGATTACCACAATTGAATTGTTGTGCCAGCGATATAGTGCTGATGAGCATTGCGCCTAAAACTGTTTTAAGAAAAATTCGCATAGGGACACTCCTTTTTATATGAATTCTTGTTCTTCATTCAAGATTGCTCAAAAGGATATCAAAAATAATGAAGAGAGCAAGCAAAAACCGGCGCTGAGGATAACTTTGTGATAAAAGTGATCATTTTTATACGGTTGTATCCTGTCCAAAATGATGAAGAGTTCGACTAGAACATGAGGCCAGCCTTCAGCCAGACACCCCACTGTTGAAGTGCATTGTGATAGCGGCCGTCAAGCTCGATTTCCCCACCAACGCCGACATGTGGGCTGTAACATGATTTTTCAAAAATGTAAGCAAGGTGACCAAAAAATTTATTGGTAAACATCCGTCCTTGTGCAGCTGACGACGGGTCAAGATCATTACAGGTTACTCTAGTAGCGGGCTCAGTAGTGTTAGCTACAATAAAGCCATCCTGTATAAGTTCATTCACGTTTGTGGCTTCTTCAATTGCTTCACTGTTCCAGGATAGGCAGATAGTGGTGGGACTTTCGGGGACTGGGGCACTGGTTGGTAAGTTAGCAGTGAACATAGTTGCATCTGGCTGTGTCGTATTAAGCAGTTCCATACTGGTAACTCCCGGTTGCACTTGGTCATTCTCGACGGTATAACAACTTGCACATACGCCTTCAAGTCCCTTGATACCAAAAATGCGGCTATCTATGGCACAGGGACACGCAGTATGTATGCAGACGGTTTCTGCTTCTTGGTAGAAAGCGTTATAGCCAATATCGAGCTGCCATCCCTGAATTGCTACGAAGAATTTTGCCGAGGCATCAACTTGTAATCCAATAGAAACCTTACAGTTGCGGGTAGCAAAATTTATTGCATTGATGAATGTTGCATCATACTCTCCTTCAGGAGTAAATTCTTTTAATAAAATATAGCGGCTGAGGAGACCATTAGTAGTAAAATCAAAGGATCGTATTTGATTGGTTTCAAACATGTGTGTTGCATTTCCTTCAATGTAAATACCACAAGCGTTGCCGCCTTTTGAGCCCGCTGAGAGATGTGCACTTAATCCTCCACCAGCCTGCCAATGTCGCCCATTACCTACGAGCGGCTCAAATATATATTTTCCTTTAGGCCTATCTCCTGTTGGAACGACTACCTGACCAAAGAATGCTAAATGTCCCCAATCACTTGCAAAAAGATTGAAACCAAGAATTACATCTATATCCGCGAGTCCGGCTTTTGCGCGAGGACAAAATGAAAAGCGACCGTAATTCCATGGTTCGACCATATCACCAAACGTGAAATTCCCGCTCAAAGCTTCTCTAATAGTTTGAACGGTACAGTTACCATTTTTATATTGGTTAGGAATATTGAGTGTTGTGTTGATAGGACATCCCACAGGCATGCGAGTAGGGGGCACTACCTCCGGGCATTCAGTACTTTGGGTTACAGGCACCGTGCTTGTCATATAACACGTAGGAAATTCTGTGCACCCTCTAAATTTGTCACCGCATGGAAGGCATTCATTAAGACCGAGTGTCCATTTTGTATACGTTATTGGAGCATGAATTCTTAGATACAAACCTCTGAGCCATTCATCAAGGCCAAAGTAAAATTCGAGATCGATGATGACGTTTTCAATGAGAGGCTTTATAGCAAGAGTTCCATAAAAGTTTATGGGGAGTCCAAAATAATCCGCGATGATATCACTATTGGTGCGCTCAGGACTTTCACTTCCTGCAAACGTAAGCAGATTTGTTGAAAAAAACTCTTCGGCGATACATCGAGTATCTATCGAACGCGTATACTCAAATACTGAAGAGAAGGCTCCATAATTTTCGTTGTAGCTTCCATAAAGTTGTCTTTGCCATCCAACGAGTTCCCGAGCCGTGTTTGCGCCTTGTGATCGTGGAATGAAGGTGGTTATGAATTTTGCCTCAAGCAGAAGAGGGCTACTTAGAATGATTAAACAGAGTAAGCGCCAAACAATAAGTGGCCCAATGATCTTCATGTATCTCCTTTTTAACAGTCCGTTTAATAATTGTACATAATGTACCGCTTCAAACACTGTTTGTCGATAGGCAATCTTGAAGGCGATGAGAAAACTGCTATGCTCTTGTGAGTGGATACCCTGTGCATCGAGGCAAAATTGATGATCTTATACCGCGAGGTCCATGTCTTTAAAAGGACGATATACAAGGCATATTGGACAAGTGATTGGCCAGTGATTTTGATAAAAAGAGGGGGGTAGTAACACAAAACTATTGCCTTTATTGAAGGTATATGTTATGAAATAGGTGCTGAGGATCACTTAGCAGGGGAAAAGGAGTTTTTTATACTATAGGTTCAAGTTATAGTATAGGCGTGAGAAAGCATATTCTAGAACGTCTTATAATATTTAAGGAGAGAAACTATAACAAAAGAGTTGATTATTTATCAAGTATCTGCTAAATATAGCTAAGGTCATGATTATTTTTTATGTTACGTGAGATATGTATATACACTTGCAAAAGGGGGAATATGTATTAAACACTCCGTGTTTTAGTTTAAGAATATTATCGTATGTCTAACCATTAAAGAAAAGGTTACTCAATGAATAATGTGAAATTATTGTCTATCATGTTACTTCTATCATTGGGAGTATATGGTTCAAGTCTTACCGCCGGCTCCTGCGGAACTGGTTGCGGAACCGGTTGTGGAACTGGCGTTGTAACCACTGGAACAACGGCAACAACTGGCGTAACGGGTTGCGGAACTAGCTGTGGAACGAGCTGTGGAACCGGTTGTGGAACAAGTTGTGGCGTAATCACGACTGGCACAACAGGGACGACTGGCACAACAGGAACGTTGAACAATGCCTTTCTTACAAGCACTGTTCTTATTCCACGTTCGACAAGTAATAACCTAACACTTCGTAACAGCTTGTCATTTTATCACAGGTATCAAGAAGCTCGTTGCAACTTCTTTACCTGGGATAATACATTTATTTACCAACAAAACCACCATGAAAGATGTCTTGGTGTTGGTTTCTTAGGTGCAAACCCAGCTACTGTTGGTGAAGTTGCAGGTGTTAATATTTTCTCACTTAATCTCGGTTTAGGAAATGAAACGAGCAATTTTGCTTCAACGATTGCACTGTGCCCACGCAGAAAGCAGTTCAGCTGGTTGCCTCAGTTCATCTTTAATTTAGATTGTTTCTGTTCCGGCTTATGGGCTGATATTTCATTCGCTGTTACCAGCGTAAGACAACAGCCACGGTTTGTTGAAAACAACACTGTTCCAGGCGATATTCCTGGCGAGCCCACAACGGTAACGCAAGCATTTGCTCAAGCCGGTATTCTTGGAACGGTTGCTACTACAACTGGTACTACTACAGCTGGTAATTGTGAAACACACTGTAGAAGAACTAATGTAGAAGATGTCTTGCTTCGTTTAGGATATGACTGGTGGTTCTGTGACGAAAATCACTTCGGTGTTTACCTCGCAGGTAACGTTCCTACAGGAAGAAACAGAAATCTAAATCCTAATCAATTCTTCTACCCAAGGATTGGTTCACGACATGGAAGCATTGGATTTGGTTTGGAAGGTGATTACACAATCTGGACTGATGATTGCAATAATAGTGAGTTGCTCTTAGAATCAGAATTCATGTATCAATTCAGATTCCGTAAAAGAGAAAATCGTGCTTTCGACCTTAACAATGGACCGCTCTCACGATTCTTGCTTATAGCAAATGAATCAGATCCGTATCTTCCGTTAGCACCATTTACCCTTGCTGGTTATCTTACCTCGTGTGTACAAGTTGATCCTCGTAGCCAAATTGAGTGGTGGCTTGCATTACACTATCAGTGGGGATGTTGGGGCATTGAAGGTTCTTACAACCTCTTCTGGAGAGATTGTGAAAGAATTAGATGCGCTACCTTCCCGAACTTGGATAGCAACGGTATTTATGATATGACTCGTTGCGGAGGCTTGACTTCGGATAGCACGGCTACAATTTCTGATGTGTTCGGACAGGGTACACCTGATGCTACGTTCACACCGATTACTGCGGCTAACGTGAATCTCCGCTCGGGTGCAGCTTCCAGAGTCCTTGTAAATACGTTTGGTGGTGCAGTGTCCTACAATAATGTATGGAACGATTGTACTCCGTATTTCCTTGGCTTTGGTGGATCTTATGAGTTTACAAGCAGATGCCATCGTCGTACCATGTTTGAAAACTGGAACGTCTATGGTAAGGCTACTATAAGCTTCTAAGATCAGTTGAGAAAGGAAATAACTCGTGAAACTTGTACATAAAATTGCGCTAGCAAGTACGCTGTTGAGTCTCGCTGGTGTAAGTGTGTACGCTCAAGATTGCGGTGAGGGTTTAAATACCCTCACCGTTGGTTTGGCCGTTCCATTTGTGCCTTGGGAAAACGTAGACGATTTTGGCATAGTGGACGGGTTTGACATAGATCTTGCCTGCAATCTACGTGAATTGCTTGGTTTCAATAACATTGTATTTGTAGGTTTTCCTTCCCAAACTGCCGCGCTTACGGCTTTACAAGCGGGTGAAATCACCGTAGTAATCTCCGGGTTTACACCAATACCATCGGATTTTGAACTGGCTTCATTTGTGAAATATAACGATGTAATGTGGTCACTTCTGTTTGTCTATCCAGTGCCTCCTCAGTACATGGATCCTACGATGGCTTTAGCAATGCTCAATACTGCGAAAGCAACAGTGGGGGTGGTGCTGGGAAGCATTGAACAATTGATCTTGACCACGTCATATCCAGATATTATGATAACTACCTATGATAATGTTGACGATGCTGTTGCAGGACTTACCGCCGGTGCCGTTGTCGCCGTATTTTCGAATATGCCGACAGTTGATACCTATGTTGATAATTCTGATGGTGCGCTTGCTGCGACAGACAGTGTGACTTTTCCAGCAAGTCCGGTTTACGCGACACCAGGATTTTGCATTGGAATAAATAACTCGGATGAATGTTGTCAATTCTATGCCAATGTTGCTAGTGCCATTCAAACTATGAATGAAAACGGTACATTGGGTGAGTTGCAAACTTTTTGGGACACAGGAACGTTCACTCCTATGGATTTAACACCGCCGGATTGTACGGACTTTGTTGCAAATAGCCCATTACGTAATCTTTTAACACAATTTATTTTTGACAAATATTGTCCATGTAATACCCAGTTAGTGGTAGCTTAAAAAGGCTTACAATTTTATTGAAACTAGGGCGTGGTAACACGCCTTTTTTCATCTTTTTGACGGTTCAATTATCTTATTAAGAATAACTATGGTACGCAAAAGTTTTGCAAGTGATAACTATGCTGGAGTACATCCGGCTATTATGCAAGCAGTCGTTGAGGCCAATACTGGAGAATGTCCTTCATATGGCGAGGATCATTGGACAGAAATGGCTCGCCAGAAGTTCAAAGAACTTTTTGGCAAGAATGCTGAGACCTATTTTGTGCTTACGGGTACGGCTGCAAATGTGCTTGGCTTGCATATGTTCTTAAAGCCATACCAAGCAGTTATTTGTCCTCAGACCGCTCACATTAATGTAGATGAGTGCGGTGCACCTGAACAGTATTTGGGGAGCAAACTTCTTACTGTTAAAACTGGCATGGGAAAATTGACAATTGAAACTATAGAGCCATGGCTGTCGGTTATTGGCAACCAGCACCATGTGCAACCTAGGGTAATTTCCCTTGCACAGGCTACTGAGCTGGGCACTGTCTATACAAAGGAGGAGCTGATAGCACTTACAGATTTCGCTCATAAAAACAACCTGTTAGTACACATGGACGGGGCACGGCTTTGTAATGCTGCTGCAACCTTAAATTGTAGCTTAAAAGAGCTCACCGTAGACTGTGGCATAGACGTTCTCTCTTTTGGTGGAACAAAGAATGGCATGATGCTTGGTGAGGCAGTTATATTTTTTGATACTGCAGTCGCTCACGATTTTAAATATGTTCGCAAACAGGGAATGCAGTTAGCTTCTAAAATGCGTTTCATTTCTGCCCAATTTATACGATTGCTTAGTGACAATTTATGGCTTGAAAATGCTCTTCATGCAAATAACATGGCGTGTCTGTTAGCTCGGGAGCTTGAGCCTCTTGAGGAGATTGATCTTGCCTATCCGGTCCAATCAAATGCTGTGTTTGCCCGTTTAGAAAAGCGTTACATCGCCATTTTGCAAAAGCAGTATTCCTTTTATGTGTGGAATGAAGCTGAGTCCGAAGTGCGCTGGATGACTTCTTTTGCTACGCAGCCTCACGATGTGAGCGAATTTGCACAAGTCATAAAACAAGTAGTGAAATCAGAGGAACGCAAGAAGCTCTTTTAGAAGCTTAGTATCATCTGCCTTATTAATTCCATTATTTACGGTCTCGATGAACATATCCCGCACTCGTGCGATATAAGGGGCAAGCTCTGCACGAATTTCCTGTATCTTTTTAAGATTTGTGGCTTCGGAAGAATCAGTACAAAGTTTTTTTGCATGAGCAATTTTATCTTTCAGTGAACCTATCTGCTCTTCACTTGCGAGAGTGGTAGGACTAAATATAAAAAACTGTTTCAGACGATCGTCACTGAGGCGCCCAAGTTCATGCTCAAGTTGACTGACCACTTTTTTAAGTCCATTTTGAGCAACTTTTAGATGTCCTTTATAACTCGTTTCATATCTTCGAATTTCAGTCTCTTGGTGGTTCTTGCGTGCACGTTTACTTTCTTCATTTTCTGCTTCTAAAAGTGCTTTTTCAAATTCCTGTGCGGCAACAGGCTTATTCTGTATAAAAAAGAATTCGGTTTTCGCACCATTTTCAATATTTGTTTGATGCTTGAATGTTGTGAAATTAATTACTTCTTCTTGTATGTGCATCATGCTTTCTTTAATAACCTCGCATCTGATAGTCGCGCACGCAAGAAGGAAATGACATGCAAATATAACAGTCGCCATTTTTTGTATCATGCTGAATCCTTAGAAATAACTTAATTAGACGTTGTGATTTGAAAATGTATTTATGGTATACTCTAGTATACATCAGTTAAAAAGCGAAATCACCTGCATCAGGTGCGCTGAATAGTCCGAGTTTATTATGGTTAAAAGAAAGAAAGGGTATTTTTCGATATCTGCTGTTGCTAAGATGTTTTCTGTGCATCAACAGACGATTCGCCTTTACGAAAAAGAGGGACTTATTTCTCCCAAACGTTCAGAAGGCAATACACGTCTTTTTTCAGAGGATGATGTAGATCGACTTGAAGAAATAATCTATCTTACTCATAAGTTGGGTATTAATTTAGCTGGTGTTGAAATGATTTTGCGTCTTCAGAAACAGATTAAGAAGATGCAGAAAGAAATGAACGTTCTCTTTAAAAATGCTCAAGATGAGCTCTCACGAGAAAGTGAAACGAATAAAGAAGCAATTAGAGAAGCTGCAACACGGCTCGCAGCACTAAAACGTTCCAAGGAAGTAAAGAAACTCAAAGTAGAAGATCAGTCTTTTTTTGAGTGAGGGAGAAAAGCTATGTGGTTTAATCAGTTTAAAACGGCAATCTTGTTAGCTGCCTTATCAGGGCTTTTAATGCTCGTCGGAGGTCTTCTTGGCGGAACCAAGGGAATATTCGTTTTTTTCATTATTTCACTTGTCATCAATGCTATATCATACTTTTACTCAGACAAAATTGTGCTATCTATGTATCGAGCACAACCATTAGATAGGGAACAGTACGGCTGGATCTATGATCTTGTTTCTGAGCTTACTGCTAAGGCTGGTATGCCGATGCCAAAAGTTTGGTTAATTGACACGCCTCTTGCTAATGCATTTGCTACCGGGCGTAATCCTAAGCATGCATCAGTTGCGGTTACAACAGGTATATTGTCTATTCTTACTCCTGAAGAACTGCGCGGTGTGCTTGCACATGAAATATCTCACGTTAAAAATAGAGATATTCTCATTAGCAGTATCGCAGCAACCATTGCTACGACGATCGGTTTTTTAGCGAATGTCACACAAAATATGGCTTTCTATGGAACAATGTCTCGAGATAATCACCAGCGTGGACCAAACCCGCTAGTCTTGCTTGTCGTTGCGATTTTAATGCCAATCGCTGCCTCATTAATACAGCTTGCTATTAGCAGATCGCGCGAATATCAGGCAGATGAATCAGGAGCTGAAGTATCTCATGATCCTCTTGCACTCGCATCGGCGTTAGAAAAATTAGAGGCATATACAAAGAGGGTGCATTTTGCTAATGATGATACAGCACATGCCACGACCGCACACTTATTTATTGTTAATCCATTTAGCGGTGGAGCACTTTCTTCGCTTTTTGCGACGCATCCTCCAGTACAGAAAAGAATTGAGCGGTTGCGACAAATTTTTGAACAAATGATGCATGTGCGTTGATAGAACATAGAGCTACTAGGAAGGAAAAAAATCAATGACAAATCATGGCGATTCACCGGAAAACTGTGTTATTTCATTTCAACTGCTCCAGTTACTCAACTGGCTGTGTGAGAATGAACAAGAAACGGTGCGTAAGCTCGTAATACGAGCCGTTCAGCGTTCTGATGCATTTACTCACCTTGACGCACAAAAAAGCGATGAAGAGCTCGAGCAAAGTCTTGAAAATTTCTTTATGCTCTTAGAAGTATTTTTAGTTGATGCTCAGGGAGATAGAACAATCAAGAAGGGATTACAACGTTCTCTTATCCCTGCACTCGATCAGATTGATGTTGCTGCGTGTGATGATAATCTCGTCGCGCTCAGTGCTGAAAGTACAACTGCAGCTATGGCTAAGAACCCATACGTTGATCCAAAAAAAGTGTTATGTCGTGAGTTGCTTAAACGATGGAAGCCCCTCAAAGATCTCGTCAAACACTAAAGAAACCGAGTGTTTCGAGTCCTTGTCTTACCTCATACATCGGAAGCCCAAGGACATTAGAATAAGATCCTTCAATAAATCGCACAAAGGGCGTGCATTCCTCAATGCCAACCGCACCAGCATACGTAAGATACGGAGTAGTTTTTAAATACTCATCAATCCACGTATCAGGAATTGAGAGATCCACCTTCGTGCTTACACTTTGCTCAACACGGCCGTGAGTGTGCCACTTATTGTCTTCCCACTTTTTTTTATCAATGCAGAAAGCAGTAACGACTGTGCAGCCCATCCGCCATAGTTTAATCATCGCGACTGCATCTTTGTAATCTACTGGTTTTCCATGCACTATTCCTTTGTAATCAACACACATTGTATCTGCGGTAATTACATAGCAAATCGTACTTATTGTCGCTACAGGAATGACTGCCATTTCCATTTTAGCACGTGCAATTTCTGGTACTATTGTGTGGTGCGGCAAATTCTTATCGGTTATTGTTTCTTGAGCCGACTGTTTAATAAGCTCGAATGGGATATGTGCTTGTTTAAGAAGAGCCGCTCGTGCGGTAGATTGTGATGCGAGATACAAGATTCCTGTGGTATGCATAATGGTTTAAGTTGAAAAACGTGTTTGTACTAATTTACATGAAATTTCGTCGTTCATTATTTTTTTACTCGTTATTTTGTTGTTCATAGATTATTGCCGGAATATCGTCACATATTTTGCAAAATTGATTTTGATCTTCCACATTGGACAAAATGATAATGCTAATTTTATCAGCTAAAAACCGCATATGTTTGGATAAAAATCCCCTTAACGCGCCGCTATATTCGACACATTCGTTAAGATATCGTTTGCCAACAAACCATCCATAGCCATGCGCGCGATCTGAAGATAAAATTACATGCGGCTTAAACATATAGTCTAACGTTTTATTACTCACCAGTTTTTCAGAATATAATGCTTGATCCCATAAATAAAGATCTTCTAGACATGAATACAAATCTCCGTTGCCTATCAATGTAATGGGCGAGTCTGTAAGTGGTGCATTTTTAACTTCTTGTTGTTCTTTTATGTAACCTGAAGCGCGATTTTGTAAAATAAGATTTTGAGTCTCATGACCGGTGTTAGTCATTTTAAGAGGCTCGAAAATATTTTTTTGTAGAAAAATTTGGTAGGGCACTCCTGACACTTTTTCGATAATATAAGCAAGCATAATATACCCTGAATTTGAGTATTGATAATTGCTGCCCGGCTGAAATTCAAGCGGCCATGTCTGAATAATTGAGATTAATTTTTGGAGAGAATTACATTCACGAAGTTCTGTAAAGCGAGAATAATAGTTAGGTATCCCAGATGTGTGTGTTAACAAATGATGAACTGTTATAGCAGTATCATTCGGCCAATCAGGGATGTGACGACATAAAGAATCCTGAACGTCCAATAAGCCTCGTTCTTGCAATAGCATAATAGCCATTGCCGTAAATGACTTTGTCAAAGATGCTATCCGAAATTTGGTTACCAGAGAATTCGGGATTTCACTCTCAAAATTTGCATATCCATAGCATTTCCTAAATATTATTTTTCCCTCTTGAGTTATCAATAGTGCGCCATTAAGATCAGGATATCTTTTTAGATAGTTGTTAATTTTTTCCGCGAGATTAGTATAATTACTCGATGATTCTATTAAAAATAAAAAAGTTGCTGTAAAAAATAAAATAACGATGAGGAAAAAGGATTTGCAATTCATTTTCTATCTCAGATAAATTACGGTTCACTCAGGTACTTAGCGGGCAAGCCTGAAGTTACCTTTCTATAGGGCTCTTTCGCATTTCCTTGTTATTCATCATACACTAACTTTATTCTACAGTCACTATTTTTCTGTCAACCAACAATAGAAATGTCCTCTGGCATATAATACCAGATTGTTAAATGATATAAATTTTATTATACTTAGCTTAGAAATCTTTTATAAATTGGTTAAGCTTATGGCAACAAAAAATTTAAGGGAAATGGTATTTAACGAAGCTCGCACGAAGCTTATTAAAGCATATAACCCTTTAGCTATATACGTTTTTGGTTCCTATGCATGGGGCCATCCTGACGAAGAAAGTGATTTAGATTTGCTTGTTATAGTTGACCATGAAATTAAAGATCGTTTTCGGGCTCTTGTTGAAGGACATCGCGCATTAGGCGACCTATCTGTCCCCAAAGATCTTATCTTATTAACCAAAGCCGAGTTTGAAGTAGCATCAGAAAAAGTTACGTCATTGCATTATAAGATCAAGCGGCAGGGAAAGAAAATTTATGGGAGAGCATAAAGATTGGCTCCGATACTCTAAAGACGAACTTAAAGCCGCAAAGATTCTATTAAATTCTTCCGAGGGTTCTGTGATTTTGCCAGCGTTATATATGGCCCAACAATGTGCAGAAAAAGTTCTTAAAGCATTTCTTCTGTTTAAGGGAATCAGTCCAAGCAGAACTCATGATCTTAGAGATCTTGTTAAAAAGTGTACACAGCATGATAAGGAATTTAGTTCTTTAGAATCAAATGCTTATTTGCTAAATCCTTACCATTTGGGTACCCGCTATCCCGATACTTTTCTTCCAATACCGGCCTTCTCAATAATAGAAGATAGTATCAAAAGTGCAGAAATAATATTAGAATTTGTTAGAGAAAAAACATTAAGAAATTAGTTTCACTTACCTTTCCCAAAAAAGCTTATAATATTCAGCTTGGCAATCTCAGTAGTTAAAAAAGCGAAATAAATTATGAATGCGATCATGCGGCTAACTGTTCTTTAAAGTACATAGTTAAGAGAAAGCAACTGGCCAAGGAAAGACCGTATATTTCATGTCTTTTATTGCCCAACCCTCTTCTTGAAAAGACAATAAAATAATCATGTATAATCTTTTTACATTTAGTTCAACAATATGTAAAATGAACCATACACTTGGATAATCAAAGTTGCCCTTTTTTAAAGACGAAATAGTGTTATTTTTGTTGCGGATTCAGATACGAGAAGTAACAATGTCTCGGAGCACAAGTGAAGGAACTTTTTGTGATTCTCTATCTTTTTCATCAAGTTCTTGAAGCGCTGCATTAAGATAAGCAGCCGCTTCAGGAAGATCCTGAAGTCTTTTTCTCATAAAAGGTTCTTGCGGCCATTTTTTATTTCTCTCGATTTATGATCCTCACAAAACGCTTGTGCATTTATAGCGAATTGATCTGATTCAGAGGTATTAAAGAAAGAACCGTAAACGTCCATGTCTTGATTTTGAATTCTTCGCATTTCTCTTCAATTATAGAGAATTCATCTGATTCAGGAACTAAAGTTGATGCACCATTAGCAGTCCGGACGACATATTGCAGCGATTGCATTTGGAGAGTTCTGCAACCGCATGTATTCTTGAAATCCTCAACAACGAAATTACCTACCAAGCTAGTTGCAAAGGTTGTAATTCCGCCATTGATATACTGAATAAGGGCCAACAAACTTGTAAAATCATTTGCTTCAGTTATTGTACCAAAAAAATTTAAAGTTAATAAAAACGTTTTTGCGAAATTCTCTCTTAATTGAATAACCTGCTCTATTTGTTGGGGTGAACCCTGGGGAGCTCGAATGGCTGCTGAAAACGCGAGTACTGATTTGTTTATAAGTTCGATACTGCGCTGTACAGCGTCTGTGCGACGCACATCAATATGTTTGCAACATTCACGATGATGTTTTGATTTTGAATCAGCGTTAACGGTGTGGGCGCACAGAGTTAATAAAAGCACTCCTGTTAACAAAATATATATGTTTTTCATAGTAAAAACCCCTCTCTTTAAGATGTATGTCTATAAAAATCTTGAAATTATTTCATGTAACTATCCTGCGAATGTAACTATCCTGCGAGGCTCTCGTACGTATCTTCTCCCGCATTAATAGTGGTTAAAGATGAAGCAATTAATACTATACAAGAAATTATGTGAGAAACTCAACGTTAATGTGCGACAATTGTCTTGCATCTTGAAAGTAATCTTTGCCAGTAAAGGCAACTTATCAGGCTTGAATTATCGAACATAAATGGTAAAAGACGAAAACATCATCTACGAGGTAGTAATACCGTTTTAGGAGATAGAAAAAAGTTAGGATGATAAACTCTGGCTGGGGTGGAAGGATTCGAACCTCCGAATGCCAGGACCAAAACCTGGTGCCTTACCACTTGGCTACACCCCAAAAAATGCATATGTTTTTCAGTGTACAGTATGACTCTGAGTTGTCAAGGCAGTTGTGGGCCTTTTCATTAGGTAGATTGCAGATAATGATTTGCCTATCGATCTATACTTATTTGTTCGCGTTCTCATTTAAGATAGCTAAGCCGCTTATTGAGAAATTCTTCTTTAAGAAGCAATTATTTTCTTGGTAATATTTAACTTATAGATTACTAATAAAGACGCTAGCTGTCAATTTGCTTTTTGTATTTTTATAAAATCTGATAGGCTATATACGTTTTTAAGGCGCATTTGGAAATGTATGGAACAAAAATCGTATCATGTCCCCGTTCTTATGCGTGAGGTTATAGAGTATCTTGCTATAAAGCCTCATGGTACTTATGTTGATGCAACTTTTGGTGGGGGAGGGCATACCCGTGCAATCCTCGAGGCAGAGCCTAAGTGCAGTGTAATTGCACTCGATTGGGATAAGCGTGCCATAGAAGTAAATGGTCCGCCTCTTGAAGAGGAGTTTGGATCACGAGTGACGCTCATTTGGGGAAGCTTTGCAAACATAACACAGCTTTTAAAGAAGCAATCTGTTTATAAAGTTGATGGAATACTTGCTGATTTAGGGACATCTCAGTATCAGATTGCACGGCAGCCAGGTTTTTCGTTTACTATTGAATCGCCATTAGATATGCGAATGTCGCCAGCGCATTTTAAGACAACGGCTTATGATGTAGTGAATAGGGCTACTGAATCTGAGCTTGCACAGATTTTTTTTGAGTTTGGTGAGGAGCATAATGCGCGAAAAATCGCACGTGTAATTGTGTATGAGCGGAAAAAAAAGCCGATTAAAACGACTACTGAGCTTGCTGATCTTATTAAAAAAATTATTCCGCCTTTTAGTCGGCGTATTCATCCCGCAACAAAGGTATTTCAGGCATTGAGAATTTTCGTTAACGATGAACTGAACAATGCTAAATCATTGCTTACTCAGTCAATAAATCTCCTTGATACACATGGCCGAATTGTTTGTATAAGCTTCCACTCACTTGAAGATAGAATCGTGAAGAATTTTTTTAGGGAGCATAAGGACGTGCTTGAAGTGCTTACGAAAAAGGTGGTTATCCCCACTGAGGAAGAAGTCAGGCGCAATCCCTCAGCAAGAAGTTCTAAGTTGCGTGCTGCAGAGAGAAAGTGATAATAAAAAGAGCCAGAATCAATGATCCTGGCTCTTTAGTTTCAATAACAATTTATGGGGTCTTTTCTACAAGCTCATGGACGAGATTTGCCAGCTGCATTCCGTTCGAACCTTTAACAAGGATAGCTGCTTCACGATCAAGTCGTTTTTTAAGAACTTCTGCGGCTTCTTTCCATGAAGGTACGTGCTCAAACGTGATGCCCACGGGTACGGTTGCTTTTGTCCATTTCACCATATCGCCTACGAGAATGACATGGTGCAGTGAAGGAACCTTACGAAGGAATCTTCCCAGTTGGCGATGCCAGAATGGACTATTGACACCCAGTTCTAACATATCCCCCAGTACAGCAATTTTTTGGCCTTTTGACTCAACTTTTTCAAAAGCAAGAAGGGCAGCCTTCATGCTTTCTGGACTTGCATTGTAGCAGTCATTAATGAGTATGCCTTTATCAGCTTTGAGCTTCGTAGGTTCAAAGCGACCAGAAATCGTAAGCGGAACTTGGATTCCTTTTACGATAATTTCACTTGGAATATTCAAAATATATGCTACTGATGCACATGCTAGAGCATTGAGAACACGGCCAGCGTGGTTTGTGTTAAGTGTAATTTTATGCCGTTCTTTATACAGTTTAAGTACAAACGTTGTACTTACATTGTTTGATTGAATTTTACGTGCTTGCACCTGATTAGTGGTCTTGCAACCAAATTTCACCATCGGGTGATTATATGAGATAGTGGCAAGGATTGGTTGGTCACCGTTAATGATACCAATGTTATCTTCTTTGAAATATTTGAAAATATCTCTTTTTTCATTGGCGATATCAGCTAGTGAACCAAGCCCTTCCATATGGCTGTGTCCAATAGCGGTAATAATACCTGTTGTCGGTCGAACGAGCTCTGCCATGCGAGCCATTTCTCCTCGTTTGCTTACGCCCATCTCGAAAATAGCAACTTCGTGCTCGGGGCGGATTTTAAGCAAATTAATTGAAAGGCCGAGGGCAGTATTTTGATTACCTTGCGATGCGATAAATTTCTTGCCGTTCATCTTTAAAATATTTGATAGCATCTCTTTTGTAGAGGTCTTACCAATTGATCCAGTAATGCCTATCACGGGGATAGTAAACTGTGCGCGCCATACCATAGCAAGGCGTATCAAGGCTTCTGCCGTGTTAGGAACCATTATTATGCATAAATTTTTACGTGCCGCAGCATCTAATTTTTGGAGAAGAGTTTCTTTTGCGGAATTTATGAAAAGTCCGGCGGCTCCTTTTTTTATTGCTTCTTCAATAAAATCATGTCCATCTGCTTTTGAACCTTTAATGGCAACAAAAATATCACCCTTAATCACTTGACGAGAATCGAGTGACAAAGAGTTAATTTCTTGCAAAGGGGTACCTGAAAAACGAGCTTCAGGCAAAACGGATGAAATGAATTGTTGATTAAAACGCATTGTCGAACCTCACGAGTGTTTGTACTGTCTCTTATCGTGTTTCATTGGCAATGTTCATGGCAAATGTTCAATATTTGTCATAAATTCAAAAATTGTGAGGCTGCTTATAAATATAAGATACCCCATTTTTTACATATTGCAACAGCTATATGTTCATTTTTCAATTATTTGAAATCTCAAATTTCTAATCTTTACTATAAGGCTCCTTTTTCAATATGTATTAAACGCATATCATTACTAATGTATTAGGGCCTTAGCCAGTTGTCAAATTTTCCCTTTTATCCGACATTTTTTACTGATCTTTTGCTACTTTGCGCATTTTGCTTCCATCAGAGGGAAGTATATAGCCATATGACTCAAGCTGATCAATTATACGAGCGGATCGGTTGTACCCAATTCTAAATACTCGTTGAATGAGCGAGATTGAAATTTCATCTTTGTTTTTTATGTATTGAATTACATCTTGGAAAAGTTCGTCGCTTTCGCCATCGGGTTCTTCAGAACGCACAGTTGTCAATTCTTTGTACTCAACTGCTCGTTGCCCTTTGATATGAGTTACGACAGACTGAATTTCTGTGTCGGTGACAAGAGCTCCATGGACGCGATGTATTGCTCCTTTTACATCGAGATAGAGCATGTCTCCCTTGCCGAGCAATTTTTCTGCGCCCATCATATCTAAGATGGTGCGTGAATCTACTTTTGAGGTTACCTTATAGGCGATTCTACTTGGAAAGTTCACTTTAATAAGGCCGGTAATAACATCGACTGAAGGTCGCTGTGTTGCGCCGATGAGGTGGATACCAGCTGCACGAGCCATTTGAGCGAGTCGTGCAATACACTGTTCCACATCTTTGCCCGCGGTCATCATAAGATCGGCAAGTTCATCGATGACAATAACAATTAATGGGAAATATTTTTCATCTCCCGGTTGTAATCGGTTATTATACTCAGTACAGTTACGCACGCCTGCTAAGGCCATGTGGGCATACCGATCCTCCATCGTCTCAACAGCCCACTTAAGGACAGCAACTGCTCGCCGTGGATCTGTAACGATAGGAAAAATCAGGTGAGCACAATCTGCATACGCTGCAAACTCAAGTCTTTTAGGATCTATTAAAATTAATTTGATTTCATCAGGTGTTTTGCTACAAAGTAAGCTCATTATCATGGTATGCAGGCCGACAGATTTGCCTGAGCCGGTTGAACCAGCAACTAAAAGGTGGGGCATTGAGGCAAGGTCAATTACGACATCTCCACCCAACGTGTCTTTTCCAAGGATGAGAGGTAACGTTCCATTAAATGAGCTGAAACTCGTGCTTTTTAAAGCCTGGGAAAAAAGTACCGCCTTACGTTTATTATGAGCTACCTCAAATCCAATAACTGAGCGTCCTGGTATCGGAGCAATAATGCGGAGACTGAGTGCCTGTAATGCAAGCGCTAAGTCATCTTCTCGCGCGAGAATAGTGCTTATTTTCGTGTCTATTGATGGTTGGTATTCAAAGAGGGTGACCACGGGCCCCTGAGTAATGGAGACAACCTTTCCTTTAATGCCAAAGCGTTCAAGTTTATGTTCTAATACTTGTGCCCGCTGCTTTCCATCGTTAGATACGCTTGTCTCATCAGTACTTTGTTCCTTGTACGAAGGAAAGAGAGTAAGTGGTGGTAATCGGTAGGGTCCCGCTGGACTTGCCCGGAGTTCAGTTTCAGCTTCCTCTTCCACTGCGGGTATAATCTCAATTTCCATCGTGTGAGTCTGCTTAACTTGCGGCTCATGAGGCTGCTGCAAAAGAGGATGAAATTCTAAAGGAGCAGTGTGACTTGTTTCGGGGCTTTGGTCGCGTCGAATAATTTTGTGAAATACTCTTTGTATTTTTTCAATGAAAGGAGCAAACGGAATCTTTTTCAGTAGTTCGATGAACGGATAGAGGTAACTTATGCACGAAAAACGAGCAATAATCACCAGAAGAGCCCACACGCTGATAAAAAGAAACAGTTCGCACTGTTCGGCCGATAGTGAGTGATTAATAAAACTAAGGACGATCCTTCCTACTAAGCCACCTGGACGGATAGCATGATATAATTCACAGTCATAATAACGTGCTGTGCCCGTGAGTACTAGCAGAAGTGCTCCAAGACCTATTACTCGGTCTAGTTCGCGTTTCCAGTTAAGGTCAAACATTATTATGCGTGCACAGTAAAGGAGTAAGAGAGGAATCAGCCATGCTAAACATCCAAAAAAATAAAGAAGAAGGGATGCGCAATATGATCCTAACCACCCGCACCAGTTTTTTGTGCCATGTGCGGGCATGCTATCAAAAATAAAAGATTGATCCGAGGGGCTGTAGCTCACTAAGGAAATGCTGATAAATACGAGAAGGATGATCAATGCTATGGATTGACTTCTTTGCTGCCAGATTGATTCTCCTTTTCGAGCCTGCGCGCCGGAAGAACCATTCTTTTTCTGTGTTGCCATTGTTTTCCTTAATGCTTCACGTTTAATGCATTATATATCAAAATTTTTATTCTTTTTAGTGAGATAAGCGGTGAACACCGAAAGCACAGCAAGATAGAAACCAAAGTACACGATTTTTTTGTTTGCAAATGAGCTGCACGCTAGCCCTAAGAGCATGTATGAGGCTATCGTAGTGGCGAGTAAGATGATTCCCTGCAACAGTGCGGGTGAAAATAGTTTTTTATATTCTGCTCTCACTGCAAGGGGCTCATACGCAAAATCATATGCGGTTTTTATAAGCGCTACGAGAGCTAAAGCAAGTTCGCAGCAGAGCGAAAAAACAAAAGTTGCTTCTGGAGCAATACCTAGCCACATACCTGTCACACAGGTGAGTGCAAGCCGTGACACTCCAGGAACGAGTGAAAGAGACTGTGCAATGCCGATTGCGATGGCTTGTAAAACTCCTATTTCGCTCGTGAGTGTGGAATATCTGATAAAGACGACCGAAAGAAGAGCGCAAGCAGATACTGCAAAACCCACAGAGAGTGGAACACCGACAACTCTTTTTTTCTTGCTGAACAGATATGCCCATCCTGTGATGCCATCTGCGATAATCACAGCGCTCAGCCAAGAAAGGATGCAGGGTAACCCGTTAGTACCAATAAAAAAAGCAAGAACAAGCACGGTGGGAATATGCATCATAAAATCTGTATGCTCGGTCAATGTAATTGGATTATGCTTTGTCACTTTTGAAAGAACGAATTTCAATAATCTCACATGACCTGAGCTACTCACTGGTAGTGATTCAAGAAGTATATGCACATTCCACAATAAAAAAAATTGATTATTCATAAACACAACTGCAATAAACATCACACACGGTGCGCAATCTTGCGAAAAAAAGTACCACCAATTAAAAAAACAGCTTTACAAAGTATGCATTTCAAGATTATACTGCGCATTAACCAAAAGGTCGATGATAAAAAAGGGTCTATCCATGAAAAAATTTTTTGCGTATTTATGTGCTGTGAGCTTCGCAGTTTCGCATGTGATGGCACAGACAGAGATGTGTAATAATATTACCTACACGACTACACAGTTGCCATGTGCAAAGGATTATGTGTCGCCGTGCGGCCCGCGAACGCTTTTTTTGCCTCGTTCACAGGGCTCGAACATGGCTCGTTACCTTGCGGGCTGGAAAGAATATCTTCCTGGGTGCGATGACCGCTGCTGGGGGAATGTATCTCTTGCACTTGAATATTCCCATTCATTAAATGGGTATCGCATGGCACAGTATCTGTTTGGAAGTACCTGCTTGACTTTTTCAGGGAGCCAGGTGACTAATAGAGGACCAAATGATATTCTTGCTGACTATGTTGGTCTTCCAGTTACTTTTGTAGGAACGATCTGCTTCAGTCCGCGCATCGATAACATCATTCTTGATTTTAATTACGATATCGGTCTTGATCATTGGTGTCCAGGGTTGTTTTTCAGAGTCCTTGCACCAATCGTCGTCACTCGTTGGGATCTTGGTACACGATGTAATGAGATGAATAATCTTGGGCCGCAATCTTATCCTACTTTCCCTAAGGGTTACATGTCATCTGACACGACTGATCCAATTCCTACGTTGTTAAGCATACGAGGGGCACTTTCTGGGTCTTCAATTTTCGGGGATATGGATCAGCCAATCAGCTTTGGCGCCTTTCCTTGCGGAAGAGATATGAGATCTGGTATTGCAGATATTGAATTTGTTTTAGGCTTGAATGTTGTAGCCAATGAATGCGGCCATTTCGGTCTCTACCTAGATACGCAGATACCATTTGGAAACAGACCTCATAGTCTCACTATTTTTGAGCCTATTTTTGGTAATGGAAACTTGTGGGAAGTAGGAACAGGAATCACTGCGCATTATGATCTGTTTACGAGAGGGTATCATAAATTTGCTATTTATTTAGAAGGCGTATTAAACCATATGTTCAAACGCTGGCAGATACGTTCAATGGATCTTATTGGTAATGGACCGCTTAGTAGATATATGCTTACTAAGGAATTTAATTCCGATGGTTCATATTCTAACATGATGAAAAATGCCATTGATTTTATGACTCACGATATCAGAGGAGGAGGATCTGTTAAATTAGATCTGGCAGTTAAAGCAAGCTATTATTATGATCGTTGGGGAGTGGATCTTGGATACAACGTATACGCACGAAGTAAAGAAAAATTACGCCTCGACGTAGACCTCTCACCATCAGATTTAAACAACCGTGCCTTTGGACTTAAGGGGCAGGAAGGTGATGTTGCATTCATTTATGACTTAGCAACCGGTCAACTGACCGGCGATTCTGTGCCATTACTTTCTACGTGCAGCACTTCTACTATTCACGCAGGGGGACCTGTTGATAACCCTATAGACATTGAAACTCCGCCGGGAACTGTCGCTATCACCTATAATAGCTCTACCAATATTGATGATTTGACCGTCGCATTTAATTCCGATCCAGAAATTATTTTAAATCCAGGCGTCTTTGATATCAGGACCTGTGCAATTCCTCATCAGCTTACACATAAGTTTTTCTGGCATATTGAATACACGGCTCTTCATCGCGCATGGGAACCTCAGTTTGGGATTGGTGGAGAAATTGAGGTTGATGGGAGGCCAAGCCTCGTTTCATCGTTAAATCAGTGGGGCGTGTGGCTTAAGGGAGCTATCGCATTCTAACTAAAAAGTTATGGAAAATAAGATACCGGGCTTTAAAGCCCGGTATTTTGATTAGTAAGCACCGCTTATACATTTTTTAAAAATCGTGGCATACTAAACGGTGGTTAGCTCGGAATATCATGAATAAGATTTTACTTACACTTCGAACATTAGTTTCTTATGCACTTATCTCATGTGCGTTAGTGGTATTTGTGCCGCCTTGTTTTATCATCGCATGTTTACCCGCATCATGGCGTTATGATAATAAGGTTTTCTTTTTTCTTACTAACTGTTTTTATAAGTCAATTGTATTCGCTTCATTCAACAGAATAATTATAAATGGTGCCGAAAATCTTCCTCGTGAAGCTGCTATCTTTGTAGCAAATCATCAGTCAGCTTTTGATATTCCTGTATTAGGAATGCTTTGTAGAGGATATCCCCATGTGTGGCTTGTTCTTGAATATTATGTAGATACGCCGATAATTGGTTTTTTTATACGACGCATGTTTGTGCCAGTTGATCGTTCTGATCCAGGGAAAGCTGCTCGGTCACTGATTCGAGTATATCGATTTATTAGCGATAACGATCGACATTTGCTTATTTTCCCTGAAGGCGGAAGATTCACTGATGGCACCGTACATCCATTTTTTGAAGGATTTGCTGTGCTGGCACGTAAGATAGGACGATCTGTCATTCCAGTCTATTTTGCTAATAATGGAAAAATTTATCCGCCATACAGTTTTTATATTTATCCTTATCCAATAATAATTGATATCGGAAAGCCGTTTATATGCGGCGATGAAGAAACTGCCGCAGAGTTTACAGAACGTGTACGTGCATGGTTTGTTGAAAAAAATAAGAAATAGAGCCTATGGTACAAACCCTTTATCCTGCATTTTTATATGGGGGAGTTCCCCTCATTCTCGGTGCCGCTTACTGGTACTTGTTTCATTATAAGCGCCCCGTATATCTTTTTTCTTCGCTTGCCCCTGTCAAATCTCAGGTTGTGGAAAGACCGTGGCGGCGCTGGATTCTCTATTTTTTGAGAATTGCAGTACTTACCAGTCTGTGTCTTGCTCTTGCACGCTTTCAAAAGCCTGATGACCGATCACGAATTCCCATACGCGGGATCGATATTCTGTTAGTTCTTGATATATCAGAAAGTATGCAGCTCTTTGATGATTTGCATGATAGACGCACTCGATTGGAGGTCGCACGACAAGAAGCGCTTACATTTATTGATAAGCGGGAAAATGATCCAATTGGCTTGGTGATCTTTTCGGGAGTCGCTCTGTCTCGCTGTCCTTTGACGCTCGATAAAAATGTTCTCAAGGAGATTCTTAAGGAAACGGATGTTCATACGATTCAGGTTCAAGGAACGGTACTTTCACGTGCCATTTTAACAGCGACGAACTTCCTGAAGAAATCTCAAGCAAAAAGTAAAATTATGATCGTACTTACCGATGGTGAACCTACGCCAAATGATATCGATCCCCACATAAGTATCGATCTTGCAAAGAAGCTTGGGGTGCGAATTTATACCATTGGTATTGGATCAGAAAAAGGTGGTTACATAGCAGATCATTTTGGCGTGCACCGCTATCCTGTTCACTTAAATATTCCACTGCTTAAACGATTTGCAAGTGAGACGGGCGGAAAATTCTTTCTTGCACGAAATTCTGCTGATATGAAAGCAATTTATAGGACCATCGATAAGCTTGAAAGAACTGAATATGAAACGCCAATGTTCTCACGCTATTTTGAGTATTTTATGCCATTTTTATTATTAGCATTCCTATTGTTGCTTGCTGAAATTTTTCTTTCTACATTCTTGTGGGTGGCATTATGATACGTTTCAAGCATATCATCTGGGCATCACTGCGGTACGGTATCTACGCCCTCCCCTTTGTACTCATAGCTGTGTTTTTTTTGGTACGTCGGTTTTTCTGGCAACGGAACACAGCGATTTTTTTAGGATTCAATGCGCCCGGAATGCGGCTTCTCAAGCATTTCTCACTGGTCCGTAAGGGATTGAAAGTTCTTTTACTTTCGGCGGCACTCATTTTCTTAGCAGCAGCTCTTGCACGGCCACAGTGGGGAAATAGTTCTGAAACTGTATCTCAAGAAGGGCGTGATGTTCTTATTGCTTTGGATATTTCACGCAGTATGCTTGCACAAGATGTATATCCTTCAAGAATTGAATTTGCTAAGAAAAAAATTCGCGACTTTGTAGATCGGGTAACGGCGGAGCGACTGAGCTTGATGGTATTTTCAGGAGTTCCTTTTATTCAGTGTCCTTTTACAGCCGATGTGCACGCATTTCTAAATTTTTTGTCTCTTGCTGATGTGGAGACAGTGTCGTCGGGAACGACGGCTCTCGATAAGGTACTCGAAAAAGCGCTTGAAACATTTAGTACACAACCATTACGCAAAAATAGATTAATGATTATTATAACTGATGGTGAAGACTTCTCTCACAACCTTGAAGGAGTAAAAGCGCGAGCTCAAGAATTGGGGCTCACAATTTTTACCCTGGGAGTTGGAACTATCGATGGTGCACCTATTCCGCTTATGGAAGGAGGCAGCCAGCAAGGACATATAAAAGATGCTCAGGGGTCTATTGTGATTTCACGATTAAACGAACCACTGCTGTCAGACTTGTCAGCCAAAACAGGAGCAGAATATATTCGAGCAACTGAAGATGATTCTGATATCAGACAGCTGCTTTCAGATCTTCAACATTTTGAGAAAGAAAAAGGTGACGAACGAACATTTTCCACAAAGAAAGAAAAGTATATGTATTTTGCGCTTGTGAGCTTTCTTTGTTTAATACTAGAATGGGTACTTTAATTAAGAGAGGACACCTTAATGAAACGCTTATTACTTGTTTTCTTTATAGGATTTGGAAATCTTCATGCTGAGCCATTTAAGGCATGGAAAGCAGATCAGGCATATAAGAAAGGCGAGCTCAAAGAAGCGCTTTCCTTATATGAAGATGTAGTAGCTGCCAATCCTCATGATATGCGCGTTCTTTTTAATGTTGGTAAGGTTGCCTATAAACTTAAAAGTTACGATCGCGCATTGCGGTCTTTTGATAAGGTAGCTCAGACAACTTCACATGCAGAGCTTAAAGAGCAGGCATTATTTAATAAGGGCGATACGCTTGCCATGCAAAAAGAGTATGAAAAGGCTCTTCAGTCTTATGAAGAAGTCGTAAAGCTCAATGAGAACAATGGGCATGCAAAAAAAAGAATAGAGCTCATGAAAAAACTGCTTGAAGAACAAAAGAAGCAGGAGCAAGAAAACCAGAATCAAAATAAGAACGAGGATGATAAACAAGATAAAAATAAGCAGAATAATCAAAAACAACAGCAAAAGAAGCCACAGAATAATAATGGTCAGCAGGGCAAGGATGACCAGCGCGATAAAGAAAAATCAGATACATCTAATAATGGCGGCAAAGGAAACAATGGCGGTGAGAATAAGGATAACCAGTCTCAATCACCTCAAGACAATATGAATAGCTCAGAGAGCAATCAATCAGACGCGAAGGACTCGCCGAATGATGTTGATGAGCAGAATCAAAGGGATGAGCAGAAGAGCCAGGAGTCCAGCAAGCAGCGCAACAATAATAAAAACGGCCAAAAGAATGATAGATCCGATGGTGATAGCAATTCCAATATTGAAGATGGCCAACAGAACAATCAGCAGAGCCAGGGCAATGAAGAAAGAGAGAAATCCAAGCAAGAACATACTGATCCTCATTTGTCAAAAGAACAAAATGGTGATAAAAATGATACAAAAAGCTTTATGAGTGAAAGTGTAGCAGAAAAACAGTTAAATGACCAGGAAAAAGCACTATTATCCCATGTTGAAAGTGAAGATAAGCAAGCATATAAAGCATTTATTAGAGCACCTTCTTCCTCCACAGTTGATGAAACACATAATTGGTAAGCTCATTTTTATTGGTATTATCGCTCATGGTACTGTTTCGTTGAGTGACCCGGCTGCCACCTTTGATTTAAAAGTGACCAATAGCTCGGGGATACCGCTCAGCTCAGTGACAATGGGCATGCCTTTTACTGTTTCTGTGATAGTAAAAAATGGTGGAACTATTGAGGGTTGGCCGACTATAGAAGGCATTGAAAAAGTGCAGGTGATAGGTCGACAGACTCAATCACGTTCTAATGGGCCCGAAACAGAAGTGCGCTTTTCTTATACGGTGCTTGCAGAAAATCCAGGTCAACTTACTATTGGCCCTGCTGTTTCGCATGATGGTAAAAATAATGCTTCTGCTCAGACGATTACGGTTCTGGAGGCCAAACAGCAGAAAAAGGCCGACTATAAGGGACCTTTTTATGCGCTTACTGTTAAGCACAAGTCGGTTTTTATTGGGGAACGGCTTTCTTTTTCCATACGGTTTTTATGGCAGGATCCTGAAACAAAATTGAGTCATTTAGAAATGCCTCACGGTACTGGGTTTGAGGTAAGTAAGATTGATCAAGGTCAGGCAAAAAGTGAGCGGATTGATAATGAGCTCTATCAAGTTATTGAATATCATGGTTATCTTATTCCCGAAAAAATCGGCGTTGTTACTATTCCACGACTTCGCGCTGATTTTACCATTCCTTCAAAAGAGCCGTGGGGCTCTTTTTTCGGGTTTATAACCGGTGAAAGCAAAGCGGTATTTTCTGATCAGGTTTCTCTTCACGTTCAGGAGCTTCCACCGACCAAACAACATGTCCTTGGCGTGGGGAACTTTTCTCATTTTGAGGCTGCACTTTCATCTACGCAAGCACCACAATCTGAGGCGGTAATTCTCACACTGTCTGTACAGTCCGATGCGGATATAGATAAAACCAAAACTCCGGTGCTCCGTCTTCCTAAAGAGCTTAAGTGGTACGAGTCTAAGAGTAGTACAAGTGTTATTCCTCAGGGTGAGATGAAAAAATGGGAATTTATTATTCAGGGGCTTAAAGAAGGAATAGTTACCATACCTGCTCAAGAATTTACGTATTTTGATACAAAAAAGAAAGCATATCGCACTCTAAAATCTGCACCACTGACGCTTACTATCACACCCGGTCGCCACATAATAAAAGAAGAAAAGCCTCGACCAGCGGAGCCACACAAATCTGAAGGGCCCCCTCCTTCTACAGAGCCTTTTGCTCTTCCATTACCTCTTTTTATTGTGCTCATGCTCCTGCCGGTTATCCTACGATTGGTACCTTTGTTGTGCAAGTATGGATCACCTTTTTTTAATGATCTGCTTATTTCATTACGCTCTCGAGTTGCCGTTGTACGCGCGAAGCGAAAACTCAAACGTCTATTAAGCAGAAAAAAAGCAATGAGTTCTTCAGATCTGTATTATCTTATGAAAAAGACGGTGATTGAGCGGTTTGCACTCCCTTCATCAGTGAACGATGATGAGATAGAACTCGTGCTGAGAGAGCACGGTTTTGATCAAGAAGCGCTTTCTTTGTGGTCTGATTTTGTGCGTCAATCGCTTTCTTACACAAAATATGCTCCAGCATCTACCTCAATGAAAAACCTCTCTTCCTTAGGTACTCAGGCTCTTACCTTGCTTGATTTATTGAACAAAAAATCGTTCACGCTTTTCATCTTTTTGAGTTACGGATTTCAGATTTTTTCGGCTGATACTGTGCAAAGTATACTGTTCGAAACAGTTAACTCATGGACCAGTTTGATTCCTTTTGGAGTTTGGCAGGTCATAGTGCTTACTCTTTGGTGGTGTATATGGTTTGGCATTTTATACTTGCCAAAAGCTTTGCGAGTTCTTATGATAGGGACATGGCTCTTTATTTTTATGGGATGGGCGGTGCAGGCCACACACATTTATAGACCACGTGCTGTAGTGATGGGCTCAACTATTCCCTTATATGTAGGGCCTGATGAAAGTTACCCGATTCGGGGCTTACTTGAACCGTTACAGGAGGTGGGTCTTGCGAAAAAAGAAGGACAGTGGTATTATGTGACTTCTTCGCAAGGCAATGGGTGGGTTCGTCATGATCATGTGACGCTCAAAAAAGAGGAACGCAGATAAGATGGAATTGAAAACACTTATAGGAAGTCTCTGGGTAAGTGCGTTTGTCGTACTTTCCGGATTTATCATTGCAGATTATCATGCTGGCCCGTATCAAAAAATCCCTTTGTCATCTTCTTATGAAAACGAACATAAGACTTATACTCGTGAAGAAAGCGATTTAAAACGAGAGCGGCCGCTTACTAAAGAAGATGCTCTTGTGCATGTCTTTCCGTTGCTCGCAAACACGGCAAAAAAACATTTGGCGGTTCCCGACATAACAATGAATGTAAAAAAGGTTGAGCAACCTGTTCCAGAGCAGAATTCTGAACATTATGCAAAAAAGTGCTCAATCCTTGCTCACAAAAAATTCTACATAGCGCATCTTAAAGTAAAACAGAGAAGAAAAAGACTTTCTGCTGCTCGCGCGCTAAAAGCTCACAGAACGCTTCATTTCGAACCTGATAAAAAGAAAAGCTCGCTCATTTTAGAAAAAGGTAAACCACTAGTTCCCGGCGCACCTATTAAACCAGTGGCTGCTGATGCTACGTGGCGAAAACTGCGGCAAGAGCCTCTTTTTAGTTGGCCCATCGACCCGTCGTTATTTTGGGTAAGTTCTCAATACGGCCCAAGAAAAAAACCGAGTGGTCGTTCCGGCTTTCATAAGGGCGTAGACTTAGCTGCAATGAAGGGTACCCCGGTAAGAGCAGCTGGGGAAGGTACTGTTGTCGAAGCGGGATATTCTCTTGGCTATGGTAACTATATAACGATCGGGCATGAGGGTGCATTTAAAACGAGATATGCTCACCTTGATAAAATTCTCGTGCAAGTTGGCCAAAGCGTAACAGTTGGGGACCACATTGGGCGGGTTGGCGCGACAGGTTTTGTCCGAAAAAGTAAGTGGGGTGGCTCGGGTTCACATCTTCATTTTGAAGTGTATATGAACGGTAAAGCAGTGAATCCATTTTATTTCCTTGCATAGTTTTCACTCCTCCGGTATATTCATTTTGATTTGAGAGTTGCAATATTAAAAATTTGTCAGTATGATGGGCGGTGCGACATAATTAACACGCGAACTAGAGAGAACTCCTGGGTGGAGCTAAATCTTAGTACGAAATTACGCACTGCAAATGCGAATAAAGGGTAAAAAACATGAGTCTGTTGAAACGGATTTTAGGCAGTTGGTACGACGTCCCGCTCATTAGGGTATCGGTCGAACTCCTATTTGTTATTTTACCTGTCGCTGTCCTTATAAGGACTTTTGGGTTTGGATTATATCAGGTTCCCACCGGGTCTATGGAGACGACATTATTAGTCGGAGAACGATTTTTTGCTGATAAGCTTTCCTATTGGTTTAGAAAGCCTCATAGAGGTGAGATTATTGCTTTTAATGATCCTTTGTATCCCTATTCCTCAAATTCTCTTAATAATTTGTGGCAACGGTATGGATCGTGGAAAGTATCTAATTGGACCAAGCGAGTAATTGGCATTCCAGGAGATCATGTAAAAGGGGTCATAGAGGATGGAAAGCCTGCCGTGTACGTCAATGATAAAAAACTTGATGAATCTGCCTATATTAATAAGTATCCGCTCATCTTATTATGGAAACCTCATGAATTCAGGTTAGAAATAGCTAATGTTCCAAACCGTGGACAACGAGATTGGGATTCGCGATCAGTTGATCCATCGGTTCCTTATGATGAGCAACCATTTTATAAAATTGATCCACATTTAATCATGAGAAACGCTCAAACAGGTGAGCCTCAACCATTTTTATACCCAGGAACACCTATACCGAAAGATATTTTCGATGTAACATTGGGGGAGAATCAATATTGGGTTATGGGAGATAACCGTTTGGGAAGTTCAGATTCGAGAGAATGGGGAGTATTAGATGGTAAGCTCATTCACGGAAAAATAATCTTTAGAATTTGGTCGATGGATAGTAGCGAATCATGGTGGTTTGTTGATTTGCTTAAAAATCCGCTTTCGTTTTGGAAAAAGATTAGATGGCGGCGGTGTTGTCAGCCTGTGTGGTAAGGAGAGGAATGAATCTTATTAAACGGGTCTTAGGTGGGTGGTACGATAATACGTTTATACGGATGGCATTTGAAGTCATCTTTGTTATTGTGCCGATAGCATTCCTTATCCGAACATTTGGTTTTGGTCTCTATCAGGTACCGACAGAATCGATGGAAACAACACTCCTTGCGGGAGAGCGTTTTTTTGCAGACAAGCTTTCATACTGGGTGAGAAAACCGCAAAGAGGAGAAATTGTAGCAATGAACTGCCCCATTATTGAATATTCTCCTAATACATTCATAAATCTTTGGCAGCGCTATATTTCATGGAATGTTGAGAACTGGACAAAACGCGTTATCGGCATTCCCGGTGATCATGTCCAGGGAGTTATCGAGCAGGGCACCCCAGTAGTCTACGTTAATGAAAAAAAGCTTGATGAAAGTAACTATCTTAATAAATATCCCTTAATTGTTTTATGGAAAACGCCTGAAGAATTGAGACGATCACATGGCAGGTGTCAATGGAATTTACGCAGTATTGATCCACGTCTTCCTTATGATAAACAGCCTTTTTATACAATAGATTCTCGCTTACTCGTAAAAGATGAAGTTACCAGGGAGCCAAAGCCATTGATTTATCCTGGAACGCCAATACCGCAGGATGTCTTTGATGTAAAACTCCAAGAAAATCAGTACTGGGTTATGGGAGACAATAGATTGGGAAGTGGAGATTCAAGAGAGTGGGGACCACTCGACGGAAACCTTATTCATGGGAGGATAGTTTTTAGGATTTGGTCCGCCGACAGTACCGAATCCTGGTGGTTTATAGATTTGTTGAGGAATCCGATGACATTTTGGAAAAAAATTAGATGGCGGCGTTGTTGTCAGCCCGTATACTAGGAGGTGTCTAGGCGAAGTAGTGATAGGAAACAGTTGCAATTCATTGTATTTATGATACATTTATTATATTACCAATATTCATAATGGGAAAAAATGAGTATGAAAAATTCTACGTATGTTGCCTTTAGCTTGCTGCTAATCATCACATTGGTGACCCCATCGTGTGATTTGCTCATGAAAAAGGCTCCTGAGTCAGCCCAAAAGGCTGAAGGTCAAGAGCCGAATGTGCGCATCGTTGATGTGAACCCTCCTGAGCTGTATAATAACGCTCATATAAAGGGTGCTATTAATGTGCCACTGGATAAAGTTAAGGAAGTTTCAGAAGGATGGAACAAGAAGACTCCTGTTGTAGTCTATTGTGCATCATATGATTGTACTGCGAGTGACGATGTTGCAGAACAACTTCAAAAACTTGGCTTTGAAGATGTCTCGGTGTATCCTGGCGGTATAAATGCATGGGTGTTCTCGGCTAAAAAGAACAAAGAAGCCTATCCATTTGAAGGCGCTGCAACCGGCGACTTCTTTGCAAAAGAAGTTGCGGTATCTGCACCAAAGCCAGGAGTCAAGGTAGTCAAAGTTGAAGAATTGGCTAAATTAGTTGGGGAGGCGCAAAAGCCCGCAGCAGCTGCGGCGGCATAGCCAAGAGGTAAGGCAGGGGTCTGCAAAACCCCCATCCCCGGTTCGATTCCGGGTGCCGCCTCCAATACATGTTATTTGAAATGTTTGAGAAAAAAGCCGAGGTGGCGGAATTGGTAGACGCAAAGGACTTAAAATCCTTCGGGCTATGCCCGTGCCGGTTCGAGTCCGGCTCTCGGCACTAGTAACCACTTTTATACAAAGGACAAGCTATGAATAAAGCTAAATTGATCGAACAAATGTCGAAGATGTCAAAGATGCCAAAAGCGACATGCAAAAAAGTACTTGAGTCATTCATCAAGTCAGTAGGTTCAAGCCTTAAGGGCGGTAAATCTGTTGTCTTGACGGGCTTTGGTACGTTCTCGCTTATGAAGAGAAAAAGCCGCGTTGGTATCAATCCTGCGACAGGTAAGAAGATGCAAATACCTGCTAAGAAAGTTGCTAAATTCAAGCCAGGTAAAGCGCTTCGCGATTTAGTTGCATTATAAGCACTACAACATACAAAGAGGGCGCTTAGTTATACTAGGCGTCCTCTTTTTTAAAGGAGAACCACGTCATGGCAGAAGAAACGGGATCAACAGCCACAGGCGCTTTGCAAAATTTCTGGAAATCATTTGATAAACCAGCAAGCTGGTACGTTGAATTAGCGGGCTTTCTCATTGCTGGCTTTATTGTAGGATTTCTCATTAAATACGGCGGTCGTTTGTTCTTCCTCCTTCTTTTAGGGGCAGCATTAACATTATGGGCGCTTGATTTTCTGCAGGTAGTTACGATTCATTACTCGGTAGTAAAATCTTTTCTCGGACTTTCAGCCGATACGACATTGCATGATTTTTTTACCATGTTCACAAACTGGATTCGCTCTCATGTTATAGAGAGTTTAGCCGTGCTTTTTGGATTCATTCTTGCTTGGAAATTTGCCTGAGATCGCACTTTTAGTGTGCGAGGGCCTGTCCCTCACTCTTTGAAACAGTCGATTTTTTGAGCTTATTGAGAGGCAACAAAATGAATAAAGTAACGAACCTCTTAGATATGCTTATTGAAAAAGCTCTTACGGCCCAGGCCTCAGATGTTCATATAGAGCCTGAACCTGATAAGCACCGCGTGCGGTTTCGCATCGATGGTCTTTTGGTAAGTGAAGATTCACTTCTTGAGTTAGGTGCTCAAATCATCGGGCGCATTAAAGTTCTCGCGCATTTAAACGTCGCTGAACCGAGACTTCCTCAAGATGGGAAATTTTCTTTCTCTTTTCTTAATCGAACCTATGATATTCGTGTCGCTACATTTCCCACGGTGTATGGAGAAAAAGCAGTCTTACGTCTTCTTGATAGGTCGAGCGCTTCTCGCAGTCTCCATGAGCTTGGGCTTACCGATGAAATGTATACAGTCCTTAACCAGCTTGCGAAGGCATCACAGGGCTTTTTCTTGGTGACCGGCCCTACAGGGTCGGGAAAAACGACAACACTCCATGCTCTTTTAACACAGCTTGCTAGCGCTGAAAAAAATATTGTGACACTCGAAGATCCGGTCGAATATAGTTTGCAAACTATTACACAGACGCAAATTGTTCCCGACATCGGTTTTACGTTTAGCAAAGCATTGCGCTCATTGTTACGCCAGGATCCAGATGTCATTATGGTTGGTGAAATACGAGATCCTGAGACCGCTCAAACAGCGGTTCAGGCTGCGCTTACTGGACATGTGATATTGAGCACACTTCATACTGCAGATGCGCCACAAGCTCTCATACGCCTTATTGATATGGGCGTCGAACCCTTTTTAGTTGCAGCTTCTCTCAATGCTATTCTTGCTCAGCGTTTGGCACGGCGTCTTTGTACAGCGTGTATATTTCAGTCATCCCTGTCAGAAGATGAGCTTAAATTCTGTAGCCGTTTGCAACTGTTGCTTACTACCCACTTTAAAAGCGCAGGATGTGAAGCGTGTCGTTTCACAGGATATAAAGGGCGTATAGGTATATTTCAGCTGGCAGTCATTTCTCAAACTATCAGATCAGTGTTACTCCGTGCACCTCATTATGACGAGCTGCGTGAAAAATGTGTAGATGAAGGAATGCGCTCACTTGTTGATGATGCTCAACAGAAAGTAGAAACTGGAGTAACCAGTTTAGCAGAACTCGCACGTGTACTTTAAGATAAAAAGAAAGCCGGGAATTTTCCCGGCTTTTCGTTAAAAATAACTGTTTTCAATGAGCCTATGTAATCTGTATTTTTCATAGAGACTGCTACCAATTCGATTGCTAATGCCGCCCATTACGCCGATAGCTACGCTTTCTCCAAACCATTTGAGGAAGCGGATGAGACTCGATTTGTCTTTATACTTGACCGAAGGATCATTAAGTTTTTCGCGCTCTTCAATCGCTTTCATATGCTGAGTATAGCGTTTATAGTGTGAGTATAAATGCCTATCAAACTCAGAGGCCTGAGGATAAAGATCAAGCATATGTGCAAGCGGAATAAGCGGCGCGGCAAATGTGACTTTAAGATTGGAAGTAAGCGTTCCGTCCGACAAGTTAAACCCACTGTATCTAAATCCTAGATCGATATCATGTTGTGGTTTCAAACCAAAGCGTGCTTCCTGAACTGCATTGTTGACTAGATCTCCCAATGCATCGCCGCTAAACCCAGCAGTCGCTTCAATAAAAGCCTCAAAGAAAAGCGGTGTAACTGCTTGAGGATCACCATCTTTAATCTCAATCTTATTTTTTTTGAAATACCATTTAAGAATTTGTCTTCTGAGATCTGCGTGAGGAAGCGGTATTTCAATACAGTTGAAGCGTCGCAAAATTGCAGGATCCATTTTATCGGTATTATTACTGGTACCTATCACTCTAATTTTTCCATTGTATCGGTATTTATCAAGTACTGTAATCAGATACTTATTAGCACGATTATCTTCCTGGGTACTTGAGCGAGGTTCAAGTTTTGAAGAGGCACCATCAATTTCATCGATGACAACACCGCATGGTTCATTGCAACTTTCTGCAAGCGTAAAGACTGCCTTGAGTCGCTTCATACCGGATCCTTGGTATTCATCTCTAAACATCCCGCCACTGCAGTAAATGATTTTTTTAATGCCTGCTTTGCGTAACATCACTTGTGCAATGGTGCTTTTTCCTGTTCCTGGAGGACCATGAAGAATGAAACAGTTTTTCAGTTTTGTTCCTATGGGAGCACCTATGTCATCTGTTATTTGTAACTGATGCATTCGCACGACGATCTCATTGGGTATTTCTCCTCCAAAAAGCTCTTCGAGTGTCGGCAGTTCTTCGAGAGGTATGTTCGCAAGCGGAGCATCATAATTTTCTACTTCTTTTTCCTCAGAAGAGGTTTTGCCGCCCGTTTGTGGTGTATTTAGCAGAGAATTTAGGAAATCGTCAGTTTTCTTTTTATCTTCCTTATTTGGCTCTTTCTGCTTTTTTGCTAAGCTTTCTTCAAGAATATTCATCACCTTGGTAATACCCGGCTCCAAACGTCGATCGAGATTTTTTGAGTCGGTTACAACAAGGTAAATCATATCTTTAAGCTTTGTTATAACGCACGAAATCCAGTGGTTCTCACAGTTAATCAAGAGAATGCAGCTAAAGAGCGATTGAGCATTTTCTAGCTCGGTAAGCAGCCACTTAAACTTCAAGTCATTGTCAAGTTGTGTCGCCAATGATTCTTGTTCGAAAAATTCTAGGCATTTTACCGGAATGCTGGGCAGATCATAAAAGTGACCGGAAGGCTGAATTTTTTCTGCTTGAGCAAGTTCGACAAGCTCATTTGAAGATAACCAGTCTCCATTGAGACTGTCATGATCATCGTTAGGGCCATAGGTCCGCTTGTGTATAAGCTTATTATCTACCCAGAGCTCATTCTCGTTTTTTGTTGAGTTAAGTGTAAATTGGACGCTCGAAAGCCCAGGGAGATATTTTTCGATGGGTTCTCTTTTTTGCAAAGCAGTGAATTTAGAGTTTTCCTTTGTCTTCCTGGTCGCTTCATCAGTAAGCGCTCTTAAAATCGTTTCTTTATCAAATGAGTATTCAGCCTTTGATTGGTCAATTTTTTCCTTAGGAGGTTTAGAAGCAATGAGATTCTTCACCACATTTGGAAAAAGCATTATGAGGTTGTTAAAGTCATCGCCTTTCGAAAGTTTCTCATCTTTATCGAAGACAACTACTGCTTGTTCAAGATAGAGTATTTGAAAATCGTACGTACTGATTTCATGGTAAGGAATTTTTTTCGCTCCTACTAAAGCACAGGTGAGTTTGTCCTTCAAAAATTCTGTCGCGACCGTATTTTTACGGTTTGAAATCACCTTTGAACGCCATGGACCCCATTCATCTACGAAAAGCTTGTGAGCAAGAGAAGCATCTTTTAAGAGTAATTCTGTCTCATATCGCTCTTCCGGAGTCTGATACATGATTTTTGCAGTACGGAGGGCATTGAGGAGTGCATGATATCCCGAGTTTCCTGGCGTTTCAGGAGCTTGAGAACCGACTTCATATTGAGTGTATTCTATATTTTTGAGCTTGAAATAAATCGGCGAATTGAAGCCAGATACCACAGGGCTTTTAACTATCTTTTGGTCAAGCTCTGTGACAGTCTGCGGTATGCGGGGCTCTTTGCCTCGCAATGGGCCATTAAACTCGTCCAAATTTGGAAAATCTTCAAATTCAACCGGACCATTTTTGGCAGAAAGTGAAAAAACTATAAAACAGCAATAAAATGCTACAAGTCGCGAAAATGAATGTTTCATGGCGTTCCCCCAAAATTTATTTTGACAACCACTTACAAATATCAGCATATCAGAGATAAATTTTTTTAAAATAGGCCGATGGTTGACTTTGATGGCACAGACTGTTATAAAACTAGGGAAACTAATCTTTAAGAAGGAGCTTTATTTCATGGTGAACAGAGTTTTTTTATCTTCGCTGACGGTGATGGTAGCTTTAACAAGTTTTCTTAGCGCAAACAGTGAATTTCCTGCTCAGAAAAGCACGATCGATGATCGCATAAAGGGGGCTGTTCTTGCGTCTGCTATTGGCGATGCTTTAGGGCGTGTAACTACTGATTTAGAAACAGTCAAAGAAATTCAAACAATCTATGGTGAAGCAGGAATTACCTCATTTAAAAATTTCTCTGACACTGATTGGGCATGGCTACGTGGTTATAAGGTTGCAGCCTACAGTGTTAATACCGTTACTGCCTTGATGGTCCTCGAGGCACTTACTCAGGCGCGAACTACCCAGTTATCGCCAGATGCTATTAATGATCTTATCGGCAGAAGTCTTATTGAACTGTATGGGCCAAACAACAAGGAAATAGATCCGTTATTTGATGCGCGAAAGCATACAGCCCAGGATCTTGAAGGAGCTGCTCGCCTTACCGAGCTTTTGAAGAACCAGACCACGGTTAACTGGTGGTCTACTGAAGATATCCATGAACCCGATTCTGGCATACTTGCTCGTGCCTGGCCACTCGGTATTGCTTATTCTGATTCTTTGGAAGCGATTTATGAGTATGTAGACTCTCTTACGCAGCTCACGGATCGCCATCCTACTTCTCGAGCTGCTTCAGCAGCGCTTGCAGCAGGAATAGCATCTTCACTTAACGGTGCTTCTCCCGATGACGTGACTACTCACATGATTCGAGCTGCCGAGAAATATGATCGTATTGAAAAAGAACATAAAAAAGGGTCAAAGAAGAAAAAAACGTCTGAAAAAATCAGTAACAATGCTGTGCTGACAAGCGATATGATCAGATATGCTGTGGATGCGGCAAAAAACAATGTTCAGCCAGAAGATATATTAGGTTCTACGAGTAAAAAACAGTCCAATGGTCGCTCATTTAGAGGTTCACTCCTTGGGTATGTGCCCGATGAGGCTGTAGCTGCAGCAGCATACATTTTTACCCGTCATTCTGACGATCCTAAGGGCGCCATTATTGAGGGTGCAAATGCTGCAGGTCGTAGTTGCCTTATCGCGTCCCTTGCAGGCGCTTTAGTAGGCGCACGTACAGGGCTTTCAGCCTTGAAAGCTCAAGACTTCGAATTTGAGCTTGAGATGATCGAAAACCGTAAACAGCTTGAACATGGTGCCTTTGCTCTAGCAAAGCTCTTTGATCCTACTTTAGTAGAAGAAGATGATAGTTGCTTTCTTTCCGGCCTTTTTGATTTCGCTCTATTCGCTGGAATAGGCATCGGTGGTGCCTATCTTATTCACAAATACGTAAATAGAAAGCAGGTATAATAACTACTTGCCGGTGGTAATGGTAGGGTACTTGTAAGTATTATCAATCACTGACTGATCTGGCAGATACATTCTCAATACCAGCCAAAAGGCATCTGCTGGTGCCGGGAGCCAATTAGTGGTATCTCGCGGTGTCTTGTACTGAACGTATATATCAAGAGATCCATCCTTTTTGTACTTGAGGTTAGGTGTGTAGCTGCCAATTGCATAACGATTCATTGGATTGTCTACAAGGAATTTATCTTGATTATACATCGTTACTGACCAGAAGCCTTTTACGGGTGGAAGCTCATCCTTGCCAAAGTGAATCACATAGCGTTTGTTTCCAACAAGCGCATTGCCACTGGTATCGGTTGTCGCGATTGCGTACACTGCCTCATCAGGGATATTTGCACCTAACCCACTTTTTGCTACCGCTGCACGGAGCAGATAATCTGTGCCATAATCACCCACATTGAGATTAAACTTCCAGCCGTTTTGGCTCGTACTGATATTTTCGATTTTGTCATTAATCTCGCTTTCTCCTGCGTTGACAGCTTGGGTAAGCGTTGAGCGCAGTTTAGCATCGGTTGAAGGTTTACGTCCTTTTGCAATACCAATCGTTGCAAATTTCTCCATAAGATCATTCTCATTTGCCGGGGGAGTATTAAGAACAAGGGCATCACATAGTTCATCAAAGAATCCTACGCCCGCCTTTGCCACATCTTGCGGAGTCCCACGAGGTTTTTTGGAATAGTAAGGCGCAAATCTGCCCTTCGCTGGAGAAAGCGTTATTTGTTTCAACAGGCTACGCGCTGTGGCAAGGTCATCTTTGCCTTTGACTACTACACGGACTATGAGCCAGGTATTAATGGTAGGGGTCTGAATAATTTTTGTTCCTGGAGGAACGGTACCGTGCCAATCAGGACCTACAATGAGGTATCTTCCTTTTTGGGTACCCGTAGCCCGTGTTCCCACGTAGGCAAAATTATTTGTAAATGCGTCAAGAAACTGAACGCAGTAATACCTATCTTTCATTTCAGGGACATCAAGGATGATAGCCTGTTTTTGAAGCTCGAGCCATGCAGTTGCGTAGAGTGTATCTACATTAGGGGTTACAACTTCTTTAAACTGAGGGGTGACTAATTCATCCATATAACGAAAAGCATTGAGAGGAGTCGACTTAGGCTGTGTCATGAGCTGTTTTGTTCGTTGCATTACGACAAGAGGATACCCCCAAATATAGGCATCTACGGCGATACTTTGGGCATCATCATCTGCAATAAGTGGTGTTGACACGAAAATGGCACATAAGAGCATAAAAGTCTTTTTTATCATGACCTCTCCTAAGAATTCTAAATGAAAACGTATATATATTAAGTTAATCAAAAGCCATAGCAACAGGTCAATAATTTATTCAAATAGAAATTCCCCGAAGAATCTGAAGTGAAAGATTTCCTTGCTAAAAAGTGCGATCTATTGCTCATCGATATATATCCACGGTATTCTAAATAGAGAATGAATTAAATAAGGAGGGGGTTATGAAAGTATATGCGGTTATTTCATGTATCGTGTTTCTCACGGTGCCAACAAATATTGGTCGACTTATTGCATGTTCAAAATGCATGGATAATAGTTACCACTGTAAAGAACCGTATGATTATAAAAATTATCACAAAGTAAAAGGGGGTTGCGATTGTGAATGCTGGAGATATCCACGGTCCTTAGATCGGGGCAAATGTCGCAAATGTCAGCATTATCATGCGCCGGATGATTCTAAGCTCGAAGTGTTTCGAAAAAAAGAGTGTTCTAAGCAGTCCAAAAAAAGTGGCAGTCGAGATTCTCAAGGACGAATTGATAAGCCGACTACTAAAAAAATAATTGTTAGAGAGGAATAACTACCCTGTTAGCTGTACTTACGAGGTATTCTCTGTGCGTTCTTCCGGCAGTATCCTTTATTTCTTGGTCAGCTCCTTTTTCAATAATGCTCCTGTAGATATTTTGAAAAGCCGGTCCTTTTTGTGCGGCAAGCATGAGAGGCGTCTGCCCAAATTTATTCTGCAGATTAAGGTCAGCACCTGCCTTAATGAGATGGTAAGCCGCATCGTTAAAACCGCACAGAATTGCAATATGCAAAGGGGTGTTTTTATTATGATCGACAATATTGATAAAAGCGCCTCTTTCTAGGAGGCTTTGTATCAGGGGTACATTGCCCTTAAGCGCAGCAAACAGAAGCGGAGACATGATGCAATTGGGATCAAGCATTTCAAGCAATTCAGTATGAGACTGCGTAACACTATGAGAAGAACTTATATCTTCGGTGCGCTGCTGACACTGAGCTCCGATGACCAATCCTCCACGCATGAGGCAGTTTATTAAACCCGGTTTTTTCGAAGCCTTATCAGCAAAATTAAGTGCATGAAGTGGATTAGCACCGGCTTGCATAAGCAGTTGAGCAAGAGTGACAAATCCTTTTTCCGCTGCAAGAGTGAGAGCCGTTTCTCCATGTTCGTCTTTGGCATCAACCTCTATACCCGGTTTAGTAAGAAGTATCTTAACAATATCCTCAAAGCCATGCCTCACGGCGCATATGAGAGCAGTTCTTCCCGACTCGTAAGCGTTTACATTGAGAGTGGGGTTGTTGCAGAGTAACTGTACTATTTCCCTACTGCCGCTATCGGCTGCACTTATGAGCAGATTACCTTTATTAACGTCCACATCCGATCGAGCACAAAACATTCGAACAATTTCTGTGTTGTTTAGCCAGACCGCCATCATTAAAGGCGTCCAATTAGTCTGATTTTGAATATTGACATTGATGTTTGGCTGCTCAAGAAGCAATTTTACGATTTCTCGATTACCTTGATGTACAGCAGATAGAAGCGCTGTATTTCCCCGTGCATCGGGTAAATTTATGTCTATTCCAGGTATTTGTAAAAATTCTCTGCATTTTTCTAAGCTCGATTTTTGATGTGGAGTGGTAAGTGATTGCTGTATAAGGACTGCATTCGTAGCAGCAGCTACAGGCATAGCTGGGACAGGTTGAGATGTAAGTTCTTGTTGTGCGCCATTGTCCGATTGCGCGGTTTCATGAACACTGCTTTGATCTTTTTCTTTAGCCAGTTCTTGTCTTGGTGGCGTAGTCGGAGCCTGTGACTGATCAACCGGTATAACTACTCCTGACTCTCTCAACCCTATCAATATACCTTCGTTATTATTTGTGAGCGCAAAATGCCAAGCATAGTCGACGTCGCTACCTTGTTGAATGAGTAACCGTACTGCATCGGGATTATGGGGAATTTTTATACAGGCATGCATCAGAGCAGTCCAACCACTTTTATCCTTTACATTAATAGCGATATGAGATTTATTGAGGAGCAATTCGACTATCCGCTTGTGAATTAGCCCACTCGGAGCATACTTAACCGCAGCTATTAATGGCGTCTCGCCGTCGTCGTTTCTGATATTTATGTCTGTCGTTGGCATAGCAAGAAATAGTTGGATAATTGCCTCATTTTCTTGTTTCAACGCATAGTGGAGAGCTGTGTTTCTTGCGGGGACGTCGGAAGTATTGATAAGAATCTTGGGATGTTTCAAAAGCAGTTCAATGACCTCTTCATGCTGTTCCATGACGGCTGCTATCAGCGGCGTTATGCCCGTATATGGGTCTCGCACGTTGACGTCGATGGACTCCTGCCGTAAGAGCAACTGAACTATTTTGGACGACCCATTGCTGCAAGCAATAAGTAGGGCACTTTTTTTGCGAGTCCCTTGGATATTGATATCAATACTCGGCTGAGTGAGAAGCAGCTCGACCATTTCATCATCTTCATTACTTATTGCATATATCAGTGCAGTAAATCCAGAACTGTTCACAAGATTCATCGCTAGAACCGGAGATTCTAAGAGCAGTCGAACGATATTGTAATGTCTTTTTTTGACCGCAAGCATAAGCGCTGTTGATCCACTAGCAGCACCTCGGCGAGCATTAATATTTAAATCTGGTATCAATAAAATTTTTTTAAACTTTTCTAATTTACCTCTTTCAGCCGCGGTAATAAAGGCTTGCTCTGTCCGAACTTTTTCTTGAGAGGAACCGTTTTCTGGGAGAGGATGACCGTTCGGTGGGGAAGTCATGTTTTCAGTCTCAAAATTATCATCTCTATATTCTTTTTTTATACTTTCGAGAAAGACCTGCGAGTCATCATCAGAATCATCTTTTTTAACGTGTACTCGTTGTTCGTTCAATCGTGCTCTTTTGGGATTTTTATGGCATTGCTCATCGAGAGTGTCATTCTGCATCGCAAAAAGCATAGTACTTGGCAGTAAGCAGAAAGTAAGAAAATAGAAAGCGATTTTCATCTGAAATTCCAAAACTGTTTGTTCTCATATATATTAAAGTTATTGTAACAAAAAACAAAAAAAATAAAAGAAAATCATAACAATTTTAGAATTAATTATGCGGTTCTTGAGGCAACCTGTCTGTGATAAGATTATTGTTAGTTCGCTAGTACTTTCTTGACAAGACTTCTTGAGAGGTATCCTCGACACATTTTCTCTGCGGCATCTTTTATTTCTTGATCAGCATGTTCTTTTAATAAGTGTTGTATCGAATGATAATTTTTCGAGCAACCATCCTGTTTTAATTGATGCGAGTTTAATTACAGACGACAACTCACGTATGTTCTTCGCTGCGCTCTCGCATGAGAAAAGGAATGATTGAATCAGGGTTAAGCGAAAGAGCTGAGATCCCATTTTCAATGAGATAGTCAGCAATGTCAGGAAAATCAGAAGGAGCTTGTCCGCAAATACTTATATCGATCCCCGCTCTTTGAGCGCCTTCAAGGGCAAGTTTGAACATTTTTTTTACGGCGGGATCCCGTTCATTAAACAGCGGACTCAGTATTCCAGAATCACGATCGGCTGCGAGAGTAAACTGTGTAAGATCATTTGATCCGATAGAAAAACCGTCAAATGACGGCGCGAAATCTTCCATCAAAACGACATTTGAAGGAATTTCGCACATCATAAGAATTTTAAGGCCACCAGCTCCTCGCTTAATACCATGCTTTTCAAGAGCAGCAAGGGTGCAGCCAGCTTCATAGACTGTGCGAACAAAGGGGATAAGTAATTTGATATTTGTCATGCCCATTTCTTTGATTGCTTTATTAAGAGCAGCACATTCAAGAGCAAATGCCGGAGCATAAGCTGGGTCACAATATCTCACTGCACCTCGAAAACCAAGCATGGGATTTTCCTCGACAGGCTCGAACTGCTCACCAGCAAGAAGATTTCGGTATTCGTTGCTTTTAAAATCAGAAAGCCGAACGATTACCTCACGTGGATAAAAGGCGGCTGCTATAATAGCAATGCCTTCAGCAAGAGTGCTAACGAAAAATTCTCTAGGATCATGATTAAATGGGGCAGAAAGCTCCAAAATTGCATTTTTCGTGGTCGGGTCTTTTATCTTTTCAATGTTAGTGACTGCCATAGGATGCACTTTGATAAAACTCGTGATGATAAACTCAACACGAGCAAGTCCAACGCCAGATACGGGAAGAAATGAAAGCTTATATGCTCTATCGGGATCTGCAATATTAAGCAAAATAGGTACCCGGGGTTTCGGTAACGTTTTTAATTCGGTCTTGATAATTTCAAATTCATGAGCTCCTTGGTAAACGTAGCCCGTAGCACCTCTACTGCAATCGACGGTAATCTCTTCATTATTTTTAAGGACCTCGGTTGCATTTATGGATCCAACGATCGCGGGGATACCAAGCTCACGGCTAACAATGGCAGCATGGCAGGTGCGACCTCCATTGTTTGTAACGATTGCCGCAGCCTTTTTCATGATGGGCACCCAATCGGGATCGGTCATGACGGTGACGAGAACGTCACCTTGATTGAACTCCTTATAGTCATGAATGCTTTTTAAAATGCGTGCAGGGCCTGCTGCTATTTTTTGACCAATACTGAGGCCGCTAATAATTGCATGGAGATCAGCAGGGCCTTTGAGCTCATAGCGAATAAGAAGATCTTCCCATTTCTGTTGCCCATGTACGGTCTCAGGACGTGCTTGCACTATATAAAGCTGATTATCGATGCCATCTTTCGCCCATTCAATATCCATGGGACGCCATGCACCATGTAACGAACTATAGTGAGCTTCAATACTTACTGATTGGCGGGCAAGCTCAAGAATTTCATCATCTAAAAGAGAAAAGCTCTGTCGCTCTTGCTTGCTTACTTGTACTTCTTCAAGTTCATTTGGCTTGTTCGGTGAATATATAAGCCTTTGCTCCTTACTGCCTAAATACTTTTTAATAATTGGTCGATATCCAAGAGCAAGGGTAGGTTTATGCACGTGAAATTCGTCAGGATTTACTATGCCTTTCACGATATTCTCGCCTAGGCCGTACGATGAAGTGATCACGACCACATTTTTAAAACCAGTATCTGTATCTAGGGTAAAAGTGACGCCTGACGATGCTTTATCAGAGCGAACCATTTTTTGGACGCCGACTGAAATTCCCACTTTAAAATGATCAAAGCCTTGCTCAATGCGATATACTATTGCCCGGTCAGTAAAAAGAGAGGCCATACATTTTTTGACAGCATCAAGAATGGCATCATCCCCCTTAATATTTAAATAGGTGTCCTGCTGCCCAGCAAACGAGGCGCGTGGAAGATCTTCTGCCGTTCCTGATGAACGTATAGCAACATCAATAACTGGCTGATTATACATCTTTGAAAGCTCTTTGTATGCGCTGATAATTTCTTTGGCGAGCTCGTCAGGTAAGGGAGCGGTGTAAATAAGTTCTCGGATCATATGTCCCACCTTTTGTACCGTTTCTACAGAATGATCTTTAATCAGTGCGATGTTTTCCTTCATACGAGGAACGAGATTGCTATGCTCGAGGTGATCCCAGTATCCTTTGACTGTTATAGCAAATCCCATGGGTACTTTGATTTTCAAGGACGTAAGATTGCTGATCATTTCACCTAGCGAGGCATTTTTGCCTCCAACGAGGTCAATATCTTTTTGAGAAACTTCGGTGAAAAACTTTATATATTTCATGTGGCTATAAGCTATGTTCTATGATTTTAGCGGGGTTATAGAGGAATGATTCAGGGGTATTGAGATCAGCGAGAAATTTTCTGACCTGCGGTCCCAATTCTGGATCACTAAGCGCTGAGCCTATTACGGCTTTGATCCATCCCACTGGCGTACCTAAGTCGTAGCGTGTTCCTTGTATTTTGTAAGCAAATACGCGTTCATTATTTTGCATCATATGACAGAGAGCATCTGTGAGACTTAGTTCATGATGGCCGTATGAAATGAGCTCTTCAAGTGAACTGAAAATTTTTGAGGACAAAACATATCGTCCTACTATCGCCAACGATGAAGGAGCATCCTTCGGCTGAGGTTTCTCAACAACGGTTGATAGTTGAAATAAGTTAGGGGTAATTGTCTTTCGTATCCCCACAATACCATATGAGGAAATACATTCAGCAGGTACCTCTTGTACAGCAATGACACTTGCTTTTTCTTGACGAGCTACTCTCATCAATTGGCTGAGTCCTGGTTGTCTGCTTATGATAATATCATCGGGAAGAGCAAGTGCAAAATGTTCCTTATTGATACAGTGACGAGCAAGCCATAATGCATGGCCGAGTCCTAAAGGCTCGGATTGTCTAATATAGGTAAAGTGCGCTGATCTTACTAGTCGCTCAATACCTGCAAGTGCTCCATCTTTAGCCGCCTGTCCCTCGGTCCTATCGAAATGTTCAATGATACTGTCCTTACCCTTAGCAGTAACCATGACCATCGTGGAGATTTCCGATTGTAGGGCTTCTTCTGCAATAAATTGGATTGCAGGCTTATTTAACAGCGGAAGCATCTCCCGTGGTAGGCTTTTGCTAAACGGGAGAAATCTCTCTCCTGTGCCGCCAGCAGGTATGACAACTTTTGTTATTTCCATTACGTTCTCCTTTAAAATTGCTTCAAAAATTCGATTTTATTCGAATGCAAAAGTCGAATATCGGGTATGCCATACTTGAGCATTACTAAGCGCGTAAGGCCAAATCCGAAGGCAAATCCGCTATACTCATGAGGATCGATATTGCACGCTCTGAGTACATTTGGATGAGTTAATCCCGCTCCACATATTTCGATCCAACGAGTTTTATTGCATACGGAGCAGCCCTGCATACAAAAAGGACATGACATATCAATCTCAACACCAGGTTCCACAAAAGGGAAGTAACCAGGTCTGAGGCGAATTGCTATGTCTTTTTTTTCAAAAAATTCCTGTAAAAAGCTTTTCATCGTGGCCAACAGGTTGGCCAATGACACGTTTTTATCAACGAACAGGCCTTCTAACTGCATGAACATGAAATCATGAGAGGCATCTGTTGCTTCATTTCTATACGTACGACCAGGGACCGCGATAGCAATTGGTGGCTTTCTTTTAAGCATTGCGTGAATCTCAACAGGTGAGGTATGCGTTCTTAAAAGAAGACCAGGAATAGTTAGCCAAAAAGTATCCTGCATGTCACGGGCAGGGTGATCCGGAGGAATATTGAGCGCCTCAAAATTATAAAAATCAGTATCTACCTCAGGTCCATCAACAATTTCGAAGCCCATAGTAATAAATATATCTTCTACCTGCTCAACAACGTGCGTATAGGGATGCAAAGAGCCTTCTTTTTTTGCCGGTTTATAAGCCGTTACATCAAAAGAAGCATTTTTACGATTTTCGGCATCCTGCTGCTCTTGAAGAAGCGCTTCTTCTCGTTCATTGAATGCGTGAAGTGCCGTTTCTTTTAAAGCATTAAAGAGAGGTCCAAGAGTTCTTTTTTCTTCGAGTGAGAAGTTTTTAAGCTCATGCATGATCTCGCTTAATGTCCCTTGACGACTTAAGTGCTTAATTCTGAATGCTTCGAGCTCACTCTGCGTCTTTACTGCCCGCAGTTCGCTTAAAAATGCCTGTTGATACGTCTCTAACCGCTTTTGTGTGTCATTCATCCAAGACCCTATGATACGTTTACTAAAGAATACCAGAGGATTCGGCAATTAGCAATACAGAAAGAGCCATATGCGCGTTAAATTTGACAAAATTTCGTGAAAAGTTACTCTATAAAAGATAGTTGCCGAGGTAGCTCAGTGGTAGAGCAGAAGCCTGAAGAGCTTCGTGTCGATGGTTCGATTCCGTCTCTCGGCACCAAATAAAAAAGATCTCCCTTGGGAGATCCTTTAGTTATTGAGCCTATTCTTCTTCTTGCGCACCATACTTTTTGCGAATATAGATTGATAAAGGTTGAGCAGTTTTTTTTCTGACAAGAGGCGGTGTAGTAGTTCGTCTAACAACAACAGTTGGTTTAGTTGTCCTTCTAGCAAAAACCGGAGGTTTATTACCTCTCATGACAACTTTTGTGCCTCTCAGAGTCAAACGTTTCGGCTTTACCTGCGTCTTGCATACTCCTCCAGGACAGGTACTCCCGCCATCAGGATCGGCATTGCCGTTTGCATATATATTTGATTGTATGAACGGTATAAGTAATAAAAGATATAAGAGCTTTTTCATAGCATTCCTTTCATTTATTTAAGAATTAGTCTTTCTATTTTTTAGTATGCTTAGTCGGCATACATCTGTATTTTAAAGAAAGAAAGCAGGGACTAAGTTATATTAAATATCAACTCGGTCTCGAAGCGGGATCATTGTTACCATCGTTGGTATGCTTTCTTTTTTTTTGCTTCTCTGAACTCGGGTCATTGTTATCCTGGTCAGTATGCTTTTTTGTTTTATGTTTCTTTTGCTTTTTTTTCCTTGGTTTGTGCCATTTTCTTTCTTTGCATGTCCAGCCTGGACATGATATTGCACCAGGTAAACTAATGTCAGCTTGCGCAACGAATGAAGGTACGAGGATGCTGAGTGATAAAAAATATAAGAACAACTTTTTCATTGGTTTTGCCTTTCATGTAACTATTTCTATTATTTCTACGTGCTAAGACTATATTCAAAAAAGATCCCCGTAAGGAGATCTTTTTTGAGAAGGAATTCGAACAGTAAGTTTTACTAACTCGCTGTTGGAACCATTCCACCGCGTGTTCTGGTTTTTGCCTGCTTCATAGATTTGGTGCGTTTTTTTTCTCTTTTTTCACCTTGACGTGGTTGTTTCATACCATATTGGCGTCTTTGCGATGGCGATCTCATTGTTTTTTTACAAACGCCCCCACGACATGTCATACTTGCAGGAGGGTCATCTCCTCTTTCTGCGCCTGCTCTTTTTGCCCCTTCACCCCATGCAAATGCAAGTGTTGGCACAAGTGCGCTGAGCGCTAAAATACAGAGTAGTTTTTTCATAGTTTTCCTTTCATCATTTCTTTATGAAGAAGTGTACATAGGCGCTGTTTCAGTAGCCTCAGCTCGTTCAGCTCGAGCCATACCGGCTACACCAACTCGGCCTACGCCAACTCCAGGACGACCCACGCCAATTCCAGCACGACCCATGCCAACTCCACCTACACCTACGCCAGCACGGCCTACACCTACACCAGCACGGCCTACACCTACACCAGCACGGCCTACACCAACGCCTGGACGACGCGCACCTCTATAAGGGGCAGCTTCTAAAAAAAATGGTTGTATAACGGGGATTAATAATAAGGCAAATAAAAGCTTTTTCATGGTTTTTCCTTTCATAATTAACTATATTTATTCTATACAAGCACTAATGTCTTGTTCATTTCTTATTGACAGTTCTTTCTTTAAGCGTTGCTGTCACCAGCTTCTGGCGCACCTTCTCCTTCTTCTGGAGCTTGTTCACCGGCTTCTGATCCTTGCTCTGCCATCGGTTGATTTGCTGATTCAGCAGTTTCAGGCATTGGTGCCATAGTACCTTCAGCAGGCATTACTCCTTGAGCAGCTTGACCCATCCCTTCATTCCCAGCTGGCTGCGCATTAAGTATGCTAACCATACAAGGGGTAAGAAGTGCAATATATAAAAGTTTTTTCATATTTTATCCTTTCTGTTAAAGTGTAAACATATTATTCTTATCCAACATTTTGATTTTCAGTGGCTGCAGCATCTTGCTCTTGTGCTGCAGTTCCAGCGTATTTTTTTGAAGGCACATTAATTGTGTAATGCTCAGAAATGGTTGCCGTCATTGATGTCTGTCCAGGTTTGATCGCTGCTAATTGTTCAGCCAAGCTGTCCGCACGTATGAGAAAGCAGGGTGCGATGAGCGCAAGGTACAAAAGCTTTTTCATAATAATTCCTTTTCAGTTATTTTATGCATGAGATGCTCCTACTCTGCATCCTTTTAACCCACAGGTACGGGATTTTTTTGCCGTAATTGTTTTGTTTTCTGAGCTTAAAGAAACCGTCATTTCTTTTTTAGCTGCTGGGGGCTGTGGCGCATTATTTCCATTAAGATTGGCTCCCAAACCAAGAGCAACAATAAATAATCTTTTCATGAAACAGGTCCTTTTTATAGCAATTACTTAGCGACAATGTTTGTAAATCATTATTCTCAACTTGTTTTTCCTTTTATTGCATTGATAGCTGCTTGGCATTCAGGACTTGAGCTATTGCTACCTGTACAAGTTTGAACAATCAACTGAGCGGTAATTGTTTCACCCTGATTAGGAGCAACCATTTGGGTGGTTTGTTTATTATTATTGGGTTTTTTGGTTTCTGTCGCATCAAGCGGGGCGACAAAAGCTACCAAAGCAAGAAAGAATAATTTTTTCATGATATCTCCAATTTTTTCGCGATCTAATTTAATTTCCAATGTTCAATCCTCCGCCCATATACTTTCTGCATGTAGCCTCATCGCCCACGCAAACGGGCATCATGTTAACTGTTGTTAACTCTTGGGCCGTTAGTTTCTTATTATTTGTGGTTTCCGTGGCCCCTAGTTGGGTTACAAAAGCGAGTAAAGCAAGAACAAATAATTTTTTCATAGTAACCTCCAAATCAACCAAGTTTTCACGTGGTTGGTATATTTATGCAATTCGTTTGCCCTTCATGGGTACAAGGGTATCCGCATTCTCCTTGGTAGCAAACAATAACTCCTGACTGCACCACTTGAGACAAATTAAGGTCTGCATTGAGTTGAGTACCGAAACCAAGTAAAGCAATAACAAATAATTTTTTGATTGATAACCTCCATCTGAAAAACTGTTTAGATCTTAAGAAAGACGCCTACAAACTTTCAAAGCTTGTAGGCATTAGGTATTTTTACCAACCATTGTCACATTCGTAGCCGCATGTTGGGCATTCATATGTAACATATGAACAAGAACTGCATGACGACCCGCAGCTACCACCCCACCAAGCAAATGCTGGTGTAGATATTGAAGCTGCTCCTAATAAAACAAGAGCCATAAGCTTTTTCATGGTCTTCCTTTCATTTAAGGTTTAAACAATTATTAATACTATTTTAACTTTAAATGAAATCTTTTCTATCTGTCAATATTTTAAGCAAAGAAATATACGGACATGTTTCAGTCCGTATATATTCTGAAAGATTCTATCGAGGTCTACTGCTTAATCGCAGTTTTGAACTACAACTTCTTCAGTCGGAGCACACACTGGATTTTCGTAAACTACTTCACCAGCTGGAACACATGCAGGTGCTTCACATGGCGGAGGAGTTACTGCGCAGCAAGGAGCTTTTGGTCTGCAGCAACGCACACGTGGGCAGCATACCTTTTTAGGTCTGCATGGACGTGCACAACGGCGCTTGAAGCAGCGTGGTCTGCAACTACGTCGGCGTGGACCACAACTTTTTCTGAAAAAGCGTGAAAAACAGCTTTTCCTTGGGCCCTTTTTATTAACGCAGCATACCGGCATCGGTGCCGTACAGGTGGATGAATCAACCACCACCTGTTGCTGTGCCTCGTCCGCGTACATGCCGCTTTCGGCAGCGAACGCAAGCAAAGCAATTGCTATAAGTTTTTTATTCATACTCCCCCCTTTTAGGTAAAGACATTTTTTGTTAACTCTGATCACTATATATCGTGTTCACTCTTAATATTACAAAAGTAAGCGCAAAATAAGCAAGGTTTTTTTCAGATATAAAATACTTATTTGCTTACACTTTAAAAATATGCTCCTGGCTATTTATTTGTCAGCACACTGAGTGGTGAGCACCTGAGAACACGTCGAGCAATACGAAAGAGGGCCTTGTGTAAGGGGAAGTCCTTGAGCGTCATTGATGCATAATCGGTACAGGGCAGTTCAAATCGACAGACTCCTGGAGGTCCTAAGAGGGGCCGAATACAGGCCATGAGCCCTCTAATGATGAATAGTATCATGCGCTTTCTCCGCAGTATCGTATGCTTCATTAAGGATGTGCTTAATTTCTGTGAAAGGTATCGAAGCGGACCCTTTTCTACAGAATATCACAAGATTGAATCCTTTTTGATAGAATTTTTCTTCGTAAAAGAGGGCCTTCAGACGGCGTTTGATAAGATTGCGCTGAGGAGCCGCGCCCATTTTTTTGGGTGTAATGATGAGGATTCGACCGAAGGGATGCTGTGTTGATTTCATACGTATTTCAAGCCCGGCATGTTTAAAAATAGTCCGGGCTTGATGTAACAGTTTTTTTCTATCTTGAGGAGAAAAAAAAGTAATGGCTCGAGCGAGGCTCGGTGGCTTATGCATGCACGGCAAGACGCTTTCTACCACGAGCACGGCGGCGGTTGATTATTTTTCTTCCGTCATGGGTAGCCATGCGCATGAGAAAACCGTGTTTTCGGTTTCTCTTTCTTCTTTTTAATTTAAACGTAACTGACATACAATTTCCTTATACAAAAAAATAATTAACGAAGGTACAGGTATTATTGTATATCAAGATCGAAATTTTTTCAAAAAAGAAGAAAAACGCAGGTAATTTTTTTAGAACCACAGCGGTTTGCTCGATTTTTTTATGATGAAAAGATTTCTGGGGGTAGATGCTCAAATTCATACAAATAGAAAAAAACCTTTGATTATTGCTTTAAAAATATACTATAATGATTAATTAATAAGGGAAGTATTTTAAAAGGAGGTAAGGATGATATTCGAAAGACTACTTATACTGCTTTTTGCTTGTTCTTATATCGGACTGGTCACGGCGACCTGTCCGAAATACAGAATGTACCAGGCGATGGTTGAAGATGCCCAAAAAAGGGTAAATTCCATTAATGCTGAAATTATGCAACTTACTGCGGAGCTTGGACAGGGAGGACTTGATCCAGAGACGCGAAAACTTATTTTGGAAAACCGCAGTTATCATTCTCAAGAACTTGTTGAGGAACAAACGGCGCTTCTCGATGCAGAAACAAAGCTTCGAAATTGTCTTACCTATGGGACTGACTAAATGAGTCCCTTAAGATAACGTTCAGCATCCAGGGTAGCAGCACAGCCTGTACCTGCTGATGTTATAGCTTGCCTGTATTTATTATCTGCCACATCGCCGGCGGCAAAGACCCCATGGACTGATGTTTTTGTGTGATCTTTTAGGAGAATGTAGCCATAGTGATCCATCTCGAGTTGATTTTTAAAAATGCCTGTGTTGGGCCTGAGTCCAATTGCGATAAAAACGCCGTCAGCGGGTAGTTTTTCTTGGGTTCCCGTTTTTTGGTTTGTTATTGTTACTTCAGTCACCTGTTTTCCGTCACCATCAATTGTGCTAACGGTGCTTTCGTAAATGATTTTAACATTTGGATGTGAGAGAACTCGTTGTTGCATAGCATATGAAGCACTTAATTGGGGCAGAATGTGCACGATCGTTATTTTTTTTGTGAAATTGGTAAGAAAGGACGCAGTTTCCATAGCAGTATCTCCACCGCCGACAATAATAACTCGCTTATCTCGATAGAATGAGCCATCGCAGACGGCACAAGTTGATACTCCTTTTCCCCAGTATCTGTCTTCTCCCGGGCAGCCGAGTCTTTTAGGAGTTGCACCTGTTGCAATAATAAGGGTATGACAAAAAAGCGCCGTGTTTTTATCGGTGGTGAGCTTGAAAGGACGTATGGAAAGGTCAGCGTTCACAACTTCTTCACTTAAAATGCGTGCCCCAAAATGAATAGCATGTTCACGCATATTTTTCATAAGGGTAGGTCCAAGAATACTAATTTCTCCTGGCCAGTTTTCGACAAAGGTCGTGCTCATGAGCTGCCCACCTGGCTCATTGCCCTCAACGATGAGGGGCTTCAGATTGGCTCGGGCAGCATAGATTGCTGCAGAAAGTCCTGCAGGTCCCGACCCTAAAATAATCAGTTTTTCTACCATACATTACTTTATTTTCTTAGTCAGTTGCTTGATAACATAGTTGAGTGTTTTCTCTCTCAAGCAGTATCTTTTAATGAGCTCAGTAGAAAGAGGTACTTCTTGTCCCTGTACTTTAATCATTGGTATTAAAAAGTAGACAAAGCTTTTCATGCGCGGCCTTTTTAAGAGATTGAGGTAGGCTCGCACATCGTCATTTGTTGCGGTCAGACCTTCTTGGTAGGCGATTGCATCAATGATAATTGCCTCTTTAAGTTGCTTTTCAGCGAGCTGCTTTATACGCTCTTTAAAATCTGCCTGGGCTTTATATACGTGATAATCCGGGTTATCTTGGACCTCTTGTAATACAAGAGCCCGCTGTCGTTCAAGGAGATAGCCGGGAAGAAGGAAATAATGCTGCTTACTCAGAAGTTTAAAAACTGCTTCGATAGTTTCTCTGCGTAATGAAATATCATTGCGCATGGAAAAAACTTCTACGAGTTTTGCCGCGAGCTCTGCATCATCTTTGAGCTCAAAATGGTGCATGAAATCATCTAGAGCAAAATAGACGTGAGGCAGGCAATCCTTTATCTCGACAAGAAAGGTATAGTTCATATCATTTGTGTGGCTAATATACTCTTGAAGAAAGACGCTCTGGGTTGTAAAGACATCTCCTACACGTTTGCCTAAAAAGAGTTCATGAAGATCCCTGTCATCTTCTTCACCTTGGATGCGAATCCAGAGGTCACTTTTATAATTGTTAATGAGCTCTTTATTATCTTTATTAAGGATTGAGATACCAAAGTGTACCCAATCATCGACTTGAATGCCATTATCAACGTAGCCCGACCGCTTTTCATTTTCCTCTTTGATAAAGACCTGAACCATACGATCGAGATCTTTATAGTTCTGCCGTTCAATAGGGCGTAATGCGAGTCGTTTCCACCGAGCTTCCCCATCAAGGTTAACGTTTAAAAAGGAGAAAACAAACTCGGCATCGCCTTCAGGTTGCAGCCGAATGTCGACAAGATCAGGATCTCCGGCAACAACAATTTTATTTTCAGATAATGAAGCATATAAGAAATGAATCACGCAGTGAGTAAAGAGCAGTTCTTTTAAATGTTCAACAATATTGCTGCGAAAGTTCTGCTCAATGTACTGAATGGGCGTTGTACCCTTGAGAAACCCATACGTCTGGGCCTGATTTTTTTGCGCGAGCACTGCTTCATTATAGAGAGCACTAACATGCTCTCGACTAATGCCTACTGTTGCCCTTCTGCGGTGAGCCTTCTCCTCAACTACGCTAAAAGTAAAGTTTCCACCAACCATCATCTCTCCCTCTTTTTTTTAGATGGTGCAAGAGGAGGGACTTGAACCCCCACCCCTTTCGGGACTGGATCCTAAGTCCAGCGCGTCTGCCAATTTCGCCACTCTTGCAAATTTCCCATTTCACTGGTGGGCCGCCATGGACTCGAACCATGAACCTGCAGATTAAGAGTCTGTTGCTCTACCAATTGAGCTAGCGGCCCGATCACCTGGTGAAAACACACTAACTCAAAGTGTATCATACTCACGAGCAAAACAGAAGATACTCTTAGAGAGCCTTAATTTCTTTTTCCTTTTTTTCAGCAATAGTATCACTTGTTTGTATAAACTTATCAGTAATCTTTTGCAAAGTTTCTTGCAGCCGTCTTCCATAATCTTCAGAAATTTTTTTGGCTTTCTCAGTCTCACGCAGCAGATTATGGATTTCTTTACGGACGTTTCTAATGCCTATCTTGCACTGTTCTAGCTTTTGACTCAGGAGCTTCGCGAGCTCATCTCTGCGAGTACTGCTCATCTTCGGTAACGGTATACGGATGATAACACCGTCATTGACGGGAGTAAGCCCCAAATCACTTGATGAAAGAGCTTTCTCAATTTCAGGGATATTCGCTTTATCCCATGGCTGAACTACAAGAAGCCCAGCATCGGGCGCAGAAATCGATCCGAGTTCTTTCAGTGGCATATAGGTTCCGTAGCTTGCTATTTTTACGTCTTCAATCATTTGAGGATGTGCTCGTCCCGTGCGAATTTTCAGCAGCTCTTTTTCAAAGAGCTTAAGTTGTGTATCCATTTCGGTTTCTACCTCTTTTTCAAATGGCTTGGTAGGACCGCCTTCAACGATTGTTATCTTCATAAATTCTTCCTCTTGTCAGTGTGATGCAACAATGGTACTACCAAAGGAGGCATCAGTGGCTACTTTGATAAGTGCATTTTCCAAAAAAACATTGAAAACACGTGTTTGAATTTTATATTGGTCAGCGAGTGCAAAGGCTGCGCTATCCATAACATTGAGTTCATCATCAATTGCTTTTCTATAGGTGACTGTTTTGAGCAGTGCCGCTGCAGGATGTTTTTCAGGATCTGAAGTATAGACTCCATCTACTTTCGTTGCTTTCCAGAGCTCCTTTGCATCGATTTGTAAGGCTCGCACGACGGCAGTCGTGTCGGTCGTAAAAAAGGGATTGGCGGTTCCACCAACAAAAATTAAACAGTCCTTTTTTTGTAATGCTTGACTGATGTTTTGCGGGGAGAGCGCTAGACCAACAGATTCACACTCAAGAGCGCTGAACAAGGTGGTGCTTATATTATGACGCTCAAAAACATCCTGAATGATCAGTCCATTCATCATCGTGGCAAGCATACCAACATTGTGACCGACTTTTTCAGAGATATGCGCATCTTCACTGTGAATTGATCCTCTGAAGAAATTTCCACCACCCATCACTAATCCGAATCGTATCGTTCCGAGCAGTTCTTTTATTTGCTTGGCAATCGATTCTAAGAGAAGGGCATCAATCCCTTTCTCGGTGGTTTTGAGAATCTCTCCCGTAAGTTTCAATACAACAATCTTCTTATGCATCTCTTTATTGACCTATTTCATACCGAACAAAACGACGAATCTTGATACTTTCACCCATTTTGGCGATCAATTCCTTAAGAACATCGTCAACGGTGAGTTTATCATTTTTGATGAACGGCTGGTTCAAAAGGCAGATTTCTGTGTAATATTTTTGTAGCTTGCCCTCGATAATCTGATCGATAATATTTGCCGGCTTGCCTGTAAGCTGATCTCGGTAGATTGCCTTTTCTTTTTCAATTAGGACAGGGTCAACTTCTGAAGAAATAACACATACTGGTCTAAATGCGGCAATCTGCATTGCTATATCCTGTGCAAACTTTGCCATTTCTTCTGTCCGAGCAACAAAGTCAGTTTCGCAGTTAATCTCAACAAGAACGCCAACACGAGAGCCTGGGTGAATATAGGCATGTACGAGCCCCTCGGCCGTAACATTTCCCGCTCTCTTTTCAGCTACAGCAGCGCCTTTTTTTCGTAAAAGCTCAATGGCTTTTTCAAGGTCGCCATTAGCTTCCGTAAGCGCTTTTTTACAATCCATCATGCCAACGCCCGTACGATCTCGCAGCTGCTGGATGAGTTCTAACGTAATTTCTGCCATAAATACTCCTAAGGCACAAAAAAATAGTTTATTATAAGTGTGCCATAAAGAAAATCATCGGGCAATATGGGCTATTCGTCGCTTGCCTCGTTGTTTTTAAAAATCGTGAAACGAATGAATGAGGTCACTCAGAGTGCACAATGACAGCTTTTAAGTCACCTTCATCTTGCATTGCCCAAAGATTTCTTCAGTTGAGCTATCACACAATCGTTTTGTCGAGATCGCGCGGTTGTGCATACTTGCATACATGTGCTCAATGAAGAACGTTGTCATTCGGTCTGCGCACAAGCCATGCTCTGATGCATAGGCTAAATCATCAGTGAAACGCTTACGAGCCAAAGGAAATTGAGCGAGTATCTCGCACTGTGCACTATGGAAGAATGCTGCCGCTATAGCTTTTTGGGCAACAATGCCATTATAACTTGTAAGAGGGAGAGCCTGGTGTAATCCTTTCTCTAGAGGCGTGCAGAGCATGCATTTATGTGCAGGATCATTGCGCCCATCGTAGAAAAGCTGTTTGGTGCAGCGTGCACGACCTATAAAATAATAATGCCATGAATGCATCGATGCACACTGACTACTGATTCCCTCAACAACAATGACGGGTTTGTCTTGCGAAACGGGTTGAGCAGCAGTTAACGCCCCCTCTCTACTGCATTGCAGAGTGACGAGCTCATATCCTTCAGCGGTAATGATTTTGATTTTAAAGATGATAGGAATATCTCTTATTGTTTGCGCATGAAGAAAGAGTTCTATGCCCGGATGTTTTGGAAATATTCCAGATTCTGCAGTCTGTTTATCAATCTCTTTGAGTTCTTGCGCTCGTGCAGGCTCAGAGGTCATGAATTCTTCTATAAGGCGTCGAATGTAGGTCGCAGTAAGCTCTGACAGTTTTTCCCTGGCATAATGTCGTATCAGAGACTTTTTAAGGAATTTATTAAGGATGTCCCGATGCTGTTTAGTAAGAGAGGGATGCAGCTCATGCCTGCAGGCGAACATACGATCAACAAGGATGGCTGCTTTACCAGATTGAGCAATACTAGAACTGAGAAAAAGGCTCAGAGTGAGAAATGTCTTTATACTCTTTTCACTGAGGTCAATTTTTCCCTGCTTGTATGCATTAAATAACTCAACGACATACAGAGCATTAATATGGCATTGGTTATTTCCTACGGTGCTATCAAAAAGCTCAAGATGTCCTTTTTGAAACTCAGACATTGCTTGACGTGTGAGTGCTTGTGCACAAAATTCATTCGATTCTGTCAGTACTTGAGAATCTTTCTGAACATCGAGAAGTTGAAGAAGACATGCATTAAGCTGTGTTATGCAAAGAAGGGCGCAAGCCATTCCCATAAGTTGAGAAATCATACTATTTCCTAAGGCACGACATAAGTCCCGCCGGATAACGGTTAAAAAATCTATATTAAAAGGGGATTAATAAGAACCATTAAAGATAATAAGAAAGATAATAAGAGAATGAGCAGGAGGAAAAAAATGAAAAGGACGAGTAAAAAGAAAATAGATTCCGAAACATGAGCCGTTGATCTGGCCGCTCGAGCGGAAATACATCTATATGCATGATAACTCCTATAAAATTGACAAACATAATATTTAGAGTAGTATAAATTAAGTAATTTTATTTGTCAAAACTTATTCATTGTCTGCGCCTTGAAGGTATTTGAGGATCTGCTACACTAAACATACCTTATGAGTACTAATCAGCTGAGGAAAAGGATTATTTATGGTACAAAAGAAAAAACAGGTCGCATTTAATGAACGCTATGCGATATTTGAGACAGGTGGGAAACAGTATCAGGCTCTAGAAGGCAAAACTATTGGCATTGAAAAACTCAATGCCCAGGAAGGAGCGTCTGTATCATTTGACCGCGTTCTTCTGAGAAAAACGGGTGATGAAAAAGTCGAAGTAGGCAAGCCGTACCTGAAGACCCCAATTAAAGCCACGATTGTTAAGCATCTTCGTGGACCAAAGCTCATTGTGTTCAAATTTAAACGTCGCAAAAAGCATATGCGCAAACAGGGGCATCGCCAACCAGTGACGGTCGTCCGTATCGAATCAATTTAAATCATGTGTATCAAGAAGCAGGTTCTTATAGTAGCTTTGAGCATGGGAAGCTCAGCCTTTGCTGAAGAGCAAGAAATTTTAGAAGAGCCACTTGATGGATTACTCGAAGAATTTGCTGATATGCGCGAACCAGACGTATCTCATTATGTAGAAGCGCCGCTCATCTCACTTGAGAACCTCCTTGAAGATCCAACTATTGAGGCAGAGTTTTCAGAAATGTCTGATGAAGAAAAAGAAAAATTCATATCCGACCTTGAGGCTTTTAATAAAGTTTTTCAAGAGGCATTGCAGTCGATTTTGGGACAAGAGCCTACAAAGGACTCTGGAAGTCCCGATTCTAATGAAACCCCATCTTAATATTTCTCCCTGAACAAAAATCTTATAATAAAAACTATAGCTTTTAAACGCAAAAAAGGGTTAACCTGGTCTTAGTAGAATACTAATAGGTGACCAATGAACTGCCTCACGTCTTTTCTGTATAGAGCATATCTTGTTTCTTTTTTCCTGTTTGTAATGTCTGATGTGGTTTGGGCTGCTAATTCACAGGCTACTGCGATGGCTATTGATCTTACTGGTCAGCTTGTCCTTGTGGGAAGTACTGTCACCGCTGATAATACTGCAATTGAGTTTGCGATAGCAAAGCTCAATCCCGATGGTACGTTCGACACCTCATTTGGAAATGGTACCGGTCAAGTAACACTCTCAATATCAGATAATACTGATATTATCAATGCTGTGGCAATTGATGCGAACAATAATATTGTCGTCGCAGGAACCTCAGGTAATGGGTATGTTAATTCATTTGCTATAGCCCGGTTTCTCCCAACAGGAGATCTTGATACTACCTTTAATAGTCAAGGTCAGTTACCTGGCGGTCCCGGTGTTGCATTAGTAAAGATTGGTTCACTTAATGATACGGCGAATGCGGTCGGAATTGATAGTCTGGGGAATATAATTGCGGCAGGAACGACTGATAACGGTACAAATCTTGAAATCGCCGTAGTCAGACTTACCTCTGAGGGAGGTTTGGATCCTACGTTTACTGAACCACCAGCAGCAAACGGAATTCTCACATACACTATCAGTGATTCTAATGATACGACTACAACTTCAGTTGCGATTGGTCCTGATAACAGCATTTATGCTGGGGGATATACGTTTACCGGAATTAATCAGGCCTTTTTCGTCATGAAATTTACGCCAACGGGGGCGATAGATACTACGTATAATGCCATGAGTATGACGCCAGGAATGGTGGTCGAAAGTCTCGCCGGAACGAATGATTCACAGGCATATGCCATGAAACTTGATTCACAAAATAGAATAGTTATGGGAGGATTTGTAAGTAATGGTACGACGACCTCATTTGCTGTTATGCGCCTTACTACAGAAGGAGACCTTGATCCCACCTTTAATCCTAATGCTACCCCTCCGGGGAGCATGGGCTACGTTATCACCACTATTACTGAAGGTAACAATAATTCAATTTTAGCTTTAACATTTGATAGTAATGATAATATCGTCGTTACTGGCTACGCCAACACGGGACAGAATAATGAATTTGCAACTGCGAGATATACAACCACAGGAGATTTAGATACTACATTTAATAGTGTGGGATATGTGATAACAAATGTTGTTCCCGCTATGGATAACTTTAGAAACAATGCTAACCAGGGACAAGGTGTTGTCGTTGACGCAAATAATAACATTTATACCACTGGCTTTTCATCCGATGGCATCCAAGTTAATTTCACAACTATCAACTATCTGGTTGATGGATCATTCAATACCGCATTTAATTCAACCGGTGCTATGCCTGGCATTCTTCTTACCATTTTTAATGGGGAAACAAATCTTCTTGGTAATGGTGTAGAACAGGTCATATATACAGATACTTCAGGAGTGCGTGAAGAGTTGCTTGAAAGTTTCGAGTATCCTCCTCTGCCGCAGACACCTGAGATTGAACTTGCCGCCCCTCTTGTAACCAATGATCAGCAACCAACAATCCGCGGTACTGCAGCACCGAATACGTTCGTAACACTCTATGCAAATGAGGAGGCAAAGGGCTCAGCACGGGCAGATGCTCAAGGCAAATGGACTGCAACGTTAAGTCCTTTACTTGATGGTACCTACACTATCCTAGCAAGTTCATTAGACGCTCTTTCAGGATTAACAGTCGCATCGTTACCCGCAAAGATAATTGTAAATACCCAATCACCTACTGTTCCTACTATTGAGACTCCTCGCATGAATCAAGTATCTGATAGTTCTACGGTCGAAGTGCGTGGACGGGCACAAGCGGGCACGACCGTGTATCTTTACGTGCAGCTTCAGGTCATAAAAGTACCAGTATCTGATACCGGCCTGTGGGCAACGGAGCTTACTAAGCTTGATGATGGTGAATATACCATGTATGCGACGAGCATTGATAAGGCAGGTAATCAGAGCGGAGCTTCTGATGAGGTGGTCTTTATTGTCGATACTGCACTACGACCACCGGTTATCACAAGTCCGCATAATGGGCTTATTTCAAACAAAAATACGGTTGTTATTACAGGGACTGCAAAAGCGCGATCAGAAGTACGTCTCCTTCTCAATGACAAACCTTATTCGTCAGTGAAAGCAGATGATCTTGGCAATTGGAAAGTTCCAGCGACGAAGCTAAAAAATGGTGATTACCGTTTAAAAGCAACGACAGCCAATAAGAATGTTGCATCGAAAACTCTCACCTTTACGGTTAACGTCAAGCCTCCTCGACCTCTTACTCTCAAAGTTGCAGGCCCGCAGAAAAAGCCACTCAGCGGCACTGCTATACCATCAGGATCGGTTACTCTCTATAATGATGGGAAGCTCTTAGGCAGAACAGTCGCGGATGAAAATGGATCATGGTCTTTTACGCCGCATGAAGATCAAACGATTGAACCAGGAAAGCATTCACTTAAAATAAGTTTTGCTGATAAGGATGGGAACATTAAATCGATTGTAGATCAACAGGTTGATTTATAAGGTGATTTATAGTTTTTCTAGGCGAGCAAGATCCTTGATTCGCCCGGAAAAAACAAGAGTATCATTTCGCGCGATGACATAATTATCATCAACTGGCTCGATCTCGTCATCAACCTTTCTCCCGATGCAGGTTACGCCATACGTCTCTTGAAATTCAAGTTCATTAATCTTTTGCCCACTAAATTGATCGGGTACTTCAAGCTCGCTTATACAAAAGTGAGGTGAAAGTCTCACCAAAGCAGTCAGAGGAAGACTCAATCGGTCGGCTAGACTTCTTCCTTCCTCACGCTCAGGAAGGATAACTTTATCTGCTCCGATGAGTTCGAGAATTTCTCGGTGGATCTCACTAATTGACCGAGTTATGACCGTTTTTATTTTGAGTCGGTTTTTTAAAAGTGCTGTCACAAGAATTGATTGAGCAAAGTTTTCGCCCATTGCCACGATTATGGTGTTAATCTCTTCAACACCAATACTGCGTAGAGACTCTTCATCAGTGACGCGCATACAGATTGCTTGGGTTACTTTATCTCTAATTGATGCGACGATAGACTCATTGCTGTCGACAGCAAGTACTTCCATACCATTATCGGCAAGAGTCACAGCAACATGATATCCAAAACGGCCTAAGCCGATCACACAAAATTTCATTATTATCAGCTCATCATTAAACGTTCTTCAGGATATTGAAATTCTACTCTTTCTTTTGAAACTCGTAAAGCGAGCATAAGCGTCAGGGTGCCTGCTCTTCCCATAAACATGTTGAGAATGATCAGTATTTTTCCATACTGTGACAAGTAGGGAGTAACGTCTGTTGCGAGTCCAAGGTTAGTAAATGCAGAGACGGCTTCAAAGAATACACTAATAAAGCTGCTTCTTGATTCAATGAGTGCAAGGAGAAATGTACTCAGAATGATCCAGCAGAGACTCAGGGATAGCACTGCCATCGCTTTAAATATCTGATCTTGAGGGATGCGCCTTCCTTTTATTTCCACCGTCATTCTTCCCTTGATTACCGATCGTATCGTTGCCAAAAAGAGCGCAAAAGTCGTCACTCTAATTCCTGACCCGGTTGAGACAGGTGATGAACCGATAAAGCTGTACATAATGATCATGAAGACAGTTGCTGCATGCATTGTTGAAACGTCAATCGTGGTAAGGCCGGTGCTCCTGTAGGATATTGCATTAAAGAGGCTATTACTTAGTGTCACGTACCAAGACTCATGAGCAAAGTGTGCAGGACCTTCAATGAGCAAGAGAAGAAATGTAGCAGTCGTAATGAGAATGGCCGTTGTTGAAAGAATAACGCGCGTCGTAAGCGTGAAATGGAAACGTTTGCTCTTGATCCGGTTTTTCACATAAAAAAGGAGTTCATAGAGCGTCATAAATCCGATACCACCTAAAATAATAAGTCCTGCAGTGACTGCCAAAAAGGGAATATTCTCTTTAAAGCGGATAAGACTGTGCTCCCCAAAGCTGCTCAGGCCTGCGTTGCAAAATGAGGATATGCTATGGAAAAGGGCATGAAAAAGTGCCTCATCTCGTGGATAATAGGGTGCAATAATCCCGTAGAGACAGAGAGCCCCCGCTATCTCTGCCAAGACAGTAAATCCGATAATAAAAAAGAGAATATATCGTGGATTTTTAAGAGCTGTTAGCTCAAGGAGCTGGCCAATCATGTATTGGGTAGAAAGTCCTAAATTAACAAAAAGGGCTATCAATGTGATCCACAAAGTAAGAAGGCCGATACCGCCAATCTGTATCAGTCCTAGAATCACGCATTTACCAAACATGGTAAAGCATTCAAACGGAATCGTAAGTACCCCTGTTACACACGTTGCTGACGTAGCAGTAAAAAGACAGTCGATAAAAGAAATAGGCCGGCATTGTGCTGCAGGTAGCATCAACAACGCGGTTCCTAAACAGATCGTTGAAAAGATCGATAAAAGGACGGTCCTTCCTGGGGAGTCACTTAAAAATTTGCGTAAGCCCATACTATCCTCTAGTGCACACTATACCAAATGAGAATGAATAAGCCTATAGTTGCAGCGACAATATAATAAAAGTATTTATGTAGGTAATACTGGACTGCTTCACCCCAAATATAAATCGCTCCCGCGATAGCAAAGAAACGTAGACCACGAGCAATCATGGAGAGCAGAATAAAGGGGATAAGGGGTAATTTGCAAAACCCAGCAGTAAGCGTCAGTAACTTAAATGGTGCAGGAGTAAGTGCGAGACCAAAAATGGTTAATGCTTGATACGTTTTAAACTGCTCAATAAGGTGCTCGAACTTATCGGGTGCTATAAGCCAGTGAATGACGCTTTTTCCTCCTACTTGCCAGAGAGCCATGCCAAGAAGATAGCCAGCCAAGGCACCAAGTGCGGAGACAAGTGTTGCTATGAGCGCATAAAAAAGCGCTTTTTCTCGATTTTCTAAACTGTAAAATGCAAGCATGGTACTCACGGGAACAATAAAAAAGCCTTCAATAAAAACAAGAAGGCCAAATACGAACGTTCCATATGGTCCATGAACATGTTTTCCAAGCCATTGATAGATGGCCTTCATGATTTGTCCTTACGATGACAACGTACGTTGCATGTATGATTCAACGTCATTAATTGCTATGCGTTCTTGCTTCATCGTATCTCGGTGACGCACCGTTACTGTGTTATCTGTCGCTGTGTCGAAGTCATAGGTAAAACAGAGCGGGGTACCTATCTCATCCTGACGTCGATAGCGTTTTCCTATCGAGCCCGAAGCGTCGAACTGTACGGAGTACCCTTTCTTTTTTATGTCTTTATAGAGAGCTTCCATTGGCTCTACTTGCGTCTTCGTTAACGGCATGAAAGCGGCCTTATAGGGAGCAATCTTCGGATCGAGACGTAATGCCACGCGCACCTCACCTTCGACTGTATCCTCATAGTAGCTTTCAAAAAGGAGAGTCAACAACAATCTATCAACGCCTACTGAACATTCGACAACATGCGGGATATATGAGGTTTTCGTTTCCTCATCATAAACTGAGAGATCTTTACCAGAAAACTCCATGTGCCTTCTCAGATCAAAATTTCCGCGATAGGCGATCCCTTCAAGTTCTTTCCAGCCAAAAGGAAACTGATATTCTACATCAGACGTTGCACTTGAGTAGTGTGATAGTTCGGTTTTTTCGTGCGCACGTAATCGAATGTGCTCCTGACTGATCCCGATCTTTGCATAAAACTCTTTTCGTGCTTTGCACCACATCTCAAAATACTGTTGTGCTTGAGCTTCCTCACAAAACCATTCAATTTCCATCTGCTCAAATTCACGCATACGAAAGAGAAACTGTTTTGGGGTGATCTCATTTCTAAATGCTTTTCCTATCTGAGCAATACCAAAGGGGACTTTTACCCGGTTACTGGTAAACACATTCTTAAAATTTATAAAAATCGATTGCGCTGTTTCTGGTCGTAAGTAAGCAATTGATGCCTCGTCTTCAGCTGCTCCTACATGAGTTTTAAACATGAGGTTGAACTGTCTTACATCCGTCCATTGCGTATTTCCGCAGTTAGGACAAGGTTTGCAAAGATCAATATCATCAGCTCTAAATCTATGTTTACATACCATGCAATCTACCATTGGATCTTGAAAGCCTTCCAAGTGGCCAGAAGCTTCCCATACTGCTGGCGGAGCCAAGATAGCACCTTCAATAAAAACGATAGGTAAATCAGTAGCCTTGAGAGAATCGATCCAGGCAGTGCGAATGTTTTGCTTCATGAGCACGCCTACAGGGCCCGTATCATACACCCCATTTAAGCCGCCATAAATTTCTGCAGATTGATAGATAAAGCCGCGCCTTTTACAAAGCGCGACAAGCTTTTCTAAGGTGACAGAGTTTCCAGCCATTACATTCCTTTAATATCTGACAATTGTTTATTGATTGGTTAATTGAGACTATACATACTATCTTATATGGCTTTTGCCTTTTGAGCAAATCATTGTTCCCATTCAATAGAAAGCCCATTTTTACTTGATTTGTAAGCATTGTGCTTGCCTGGCTGCTTAATATTACCTATAATTACTGACAAAGGACATAAAGTACACAAAGGCCAAAAATGAAAAAATTAGTTCCCATAGGCATTTCTGATTTTAAAGAGCTCAAAAGCGGCAACTACTATTATGTAGACAAAACGTTGCTTGTTAAAGACATTTTTGAGAGCGGAAAAGCAGTTTTGGTGACACGTCCTCGGCGCTTTGGCAAAACCCTAAACCTTTCTATGCTTCGTTATTTTCTCACCTTAGATGGAAATAATAATGCAGAGCTTTTTGCTGATACTCAGATCTGGAAACACAAGTCATACAGAGATTTACAGGGACAATTTCCCGTAATATTTATCACCTTTAAAGATATTACTCAGACGACCTATGAGGATATGCTGAGAAAAATCGAGTATACCATTGCAGCTGAATTTCGAAAGTTTAATTATCTTCTAAAAGGGAAACTTCTTGAAATAGAAGAAAAGGAAATGTTCAAAAATATTAGAACAAGAAAGGCACCTTTAGTTGATCTGGGCAGTAGCCTGGGCTTCTTATCGGGATTGCTTTATCGATTTCACAAAAAAAGAGTAATCATCCTTTTAGATGAATATGATGTTCCTTTGCAGACAGCACATATTCATGGATTTTACGATAATGTTATTTACTTTATGAGGGACCTTTTAACTGGCGCTTTCAAAGATCAAGAGATGCTTGAAAAAGGTGTTATAACAGGGAATTTAACGCTTGCAAAGGCAGGTATTTTTTCAGGTCTCAATAATCTTGATGTGTTTAACGTAACAGCGAACAAGATGGCTGATAAATTTGGCTTCACCGAATCCGAGGCCTATGAACTGCTTGATTATTATCAATGTAAAAATATTAAAGAGATAAAAAATTGGTATGACGGTTATACTTTTGGAGAACTAAGCGGCCTATTTAATCCCTGGTCAATGCTTAAATGCATTGCAAATGAGGGTAAGCGACAAATGTATTGGGTAAATACGAGTGATAATTTTTTACTTAAAAAGCTTCTAGGCAGTGCTTCGGAGTCGACAAAAAACGATCTTATGCATCTTCTCAAGGGACAATCAGTCCGACATCCGATTGAAGAAACAATTGTCTTTAAAGATCTTGATACACGTTTTGAGCTCATTTGGAGTCTATTGTTATCTACTGGCTATTTGACTTATAGCGCATGCACACTAACTGAGGAAGGTATCAATGAATGCAATCTTAGAATTCCCAATAAAGAGGTACTACAGTTATACAAAAGCCTCATAAGACAAATTTTTATTGAATCCGTACCAGACCAAGATCCACAGAAATTCCTCAAAGCTCTTATTGATGGCAAAATAGAGGATTTTTCAGCTCTTTTACAAGGCTTTGTTTTGAATAACATGAGTTCACATGATATCCCAAAGGATGTTCCTGAACGAAGTTATCACCTCTTTGTTCTTGGTTTGCTTGTTATGCTTATGAGTCAGTACGAAGTTACCTCAAATCAAGAAGCAGGGTTAGGTAGATATGATATTATGCTCATACCGAAGGTACCAATGAAACCTGGAATAATTATTGAATTTAAAAAGGGTACAGATGATGGTATCGAAGCAGCTGCCCAAAAAGCACTCAATCAAATAATTGAGAAAAAATATGCAGCGCCTTTATTTGCCAAAAAAGTTTCATCTATTATCGCGTACGGAATTGGCTTTAAGGGCAAGACCCTAGCTGTAAAATCTTCGACTCTTTCTAGATAGAAAAAAAATAAGTAGGCTCTCGAGAGAAGATATTCAAAAGCTCATTTTTCTTACATTTGTCTCTAATATTTCTGAACTCTGATAATCCTGTATTGCTCAACGAACTTACAATAGCGCCAGTGAATCTTTTTTGTTGGTATGAGGGTTCTTCAGAAAAAAGCTTGTTTTGTTTCGAATTTAATGCTACCGTAGCCGCAAGTAATAGGATCAAGGCTTTTTTTAAGAGGGAAAGGGTGAAGATGATTGCATATCGAAAAAGTGCTCTGAGTTTAATATTCTGCGTACAGATGAGCATTAGTGGAATGCAGTTACGTTCCGATCAGTTGCCGACAGCGACGATAGCTCAGGTTGGTGCCATTGAGCGGGACGTTTTTTTAAAAGTTGCAGGCACACAGATTGTTTTAGCGGCGAAATGTGTTGCTCAGTGTGGATGGATACAAGAACTGATAGCAGCTAGTGCCTCCTTAGGAACTGAAGAGAATCCTCTTGAAGTACCTTCAATGACATCCCAAGATTTCAAATTTATAGAAAAGTGTTTGAAACGTTGGGATGCAAACGATGTGAGTCGTTTAAAATACGAGCTATTGGGTAATCTTACAATATCTGAACTGGCCACATTTGCAAAGAACGTCTTTTTTTTGAAGATAGCTCCTCTTTTTACGTGCGCAAAGGAAGAAATAACAAAGAAGCTCAAATCACAAGAGTACCCGCAGCCATTTTTCCAAACGCTTGCCACTTTTGATTCTGTAGGGCTTCCATCACAAGCAGTGGAAGCAATACGAGATGATATTTTAACTGAAGAAGATTGCAAAACTCTTCGCCTTCTCTGTTGTGATGAATTAGTGAATGGAGTCACGCAAAAATATATGTTCAACGGGTCAAATGATTATGTTTTTACCTGCGGAAGTACCGAGAAAAAGCCAGGAATAGTAACTCTATGGGATGTCTCGTCAGGTCAACGTGTCAATGAACTCGTATTAAACAAACCGATTATTAAGGTACTGTGTGGATTGACACCTGATTGTATTATGGCAACCGATAAATCACTTATTATCGCTAATTTGCTCACACTTATACGTACCGGCACTGCACCCATTTTAAAGTTGCCTTTTTTGTCGAAGATACCCGGCTCGCTGTGGGACATGACCCTGAGCCCAGATTCATCGAGCTTGGCGATCGGCATAGGACGTGTTCTCGTTATCTATAATTTGAAGAGCAAAAATCATTATATTCTCGATAATAATGATGCTGTCGAATTAGCAGAGGGATCTCATCTCGCATTCACGCCACGTGGCTTAATGCTTATTGAGATACGAACTAATGGAGTCATACGATTGTGGTCTCTTGAGTCTTTGAGCTGCGTCGGCACTTTAAATGCACATAAAACTCTCATTACCGCTTATCATTGTAACCGACAAGGTATTTGTGCAACTGTGGACCAAGAAGGAAAGCTCTGTCTCTGGGATGTTTCTGCGCATGGGAAACTCATAAAGGACTGGGATAATCTTGGAGTAGGATTGTGCTTTGATTCATTTGGAAAACGGTTGCTCTTAGCTCATAAGAAAGAGGGCGGCGGCGCTATATTTGATGTTGATAAGGGTGAATGCGTGAAAACCTTAGAAGGCAAAGGGACAAATCTATTAGCAGGATCATATCATCCAGATGACATACGAGTTGCAACGATAACGAGTAATCAGGAAATTTGTCTCTGGGATACCAAATCAGGCACTATTATTGCACATCTTTTTTTCCCGTCTGCACCACGTAGTGTAACATTTAGTGGCGACGGAAATGTGCTGGCTATACATCTTGCTGATTTTACTGTTCGTTTATCACACTATTGTGATGAAAATATTGAGCGCTTTTTAAAAAATGGATTAAGTTTGCAAAAAGCTCTTCTTTCACGTCTGTTTGTAAACACTTATGCCGAAAGTCTCACTGATATGCAAAAGCTTCGACAACTGAGCTCGATTGTGTCTGCGCTGGATATCGGTCATCAATGTATCGGCAGATTTTTATTTCAGATTTTGCAAAAGGCACGAAATAACCTTGAATAATTAAAAAAGAAAGGCATATGAAAATGATTATAATGAAAGCACTAGTGATTTTTTTTGTTACTCATTCTGCTTATTCTATGGATAAAACTGCGCTTGCAGCGGCAGAAGGGGTTGAAGCCAAAGAGGTGGTCATTCAAACGCTCGATAAGAAAACGGTTGTTTTCTCTGCTCAGGAAGCAAAGACGAGCGAATGGTTAAAAGAGCAGATTGCGAAAGGCTATCATACCGAGGAACATCCTCTGACTATTCAAGCTACCTATGACACCCTCAGTGGTTTTAGGAAACTCATAAAACGTCTTTTAAATGCGAGCGCTCAAGCTGGTTATCATGAGCTTTTACTAAGAGATGCTAAAGCGCTCGCTGAGCTCGTAAAGATCGAATGCCTATTGAAGGTTCCTCTGGTGAGAAATACCGTGCAAAGTGCCTTTATAGAGGTACTCAAAAGACAGTGTGTTGCACACTATGTCTCTCAAGAAAGTATTCCCGCTGCGCTCCAGTCCCTTGCAAAATTAGTTGATCATCCTCTGGTTCAAGACTGTGGTTTTTCAGAAGAGCTTAAGTATTCATTAGCCAGTCATATAGTAAGCGAAGAAGAAAGCGATCAGCTCTTTCCTCTTATTCGCAGAGAAATGACAATGAGTTGTGATCTTCCGTTGAATGCTGAAATGCGGACACGTGAGCTCATGGTAATGCACTCACATGGTTTAGTAGATATTCGAAATATTTACTCCGGAGAGCGTGTATCAGGATTATCAGTCGAAAAGGATACAAAAAAAGTTCTTGTGTGTACCTTTCCTATTTTGGCGACGCTTACTGACCGTAGCGTTGAACTCTATGACCTTGTGACGTGTAGATCAAGAAGAGGATTTAGGCCTTCAGATTATACTCAGAAATTCTGGGATATGTGCTCTTCACCCAATGGGCAAATGGTTGCTATGGGATTCGGTTCAGATATTTTTGTCTGGGATATAACCAAAAGTAAGCCTTCATTTATTCCCTCGCAAGACAGGAAATTAACGGAAGGCGATCAGTTATTTTTTACCCCTAATGGCTTGATACTGATCGAGATAAGAAAGGATGGTCACCTAAAATTTTTTGATAGTCAGTCGCATCGTCTGCTTGCATCTTTTTCAGATCAATATAAGGGAAAGGTGAAAGTTGTTTCATGTGCACATGGGATTCTGACCGTGGTTTCGACCGATGGGACTTTATGCCAATGGCACTATGCAAAAGGAAAGCTCATTAAAAAAATAGGATTGCAAGGGAAAGCGATTTGTATATATCAATCGGGTTCTCTTATTGCTTGCGATGTGCGCGAGGGAAGAGCTCTTTTTGATATAGAAAAGGAAACTTTTATGCCTTTGCAAGCAACCGATTCGTTCGACCACAGCATTTTAGGATGCTTTGATCCTGAAGGGAAACGTCTTGTAATTGCCGGATCTAAAGGATCATTTAGCCTCTGGGATATTCAGTCAGGAAGGCTTCTTAAAACATTTACATCTCGAGTCGAAGGAGACATCTGTCAATCTCTACGATTTAGTGATGACGGTAATATTATCATTGTTGGCTTTAAAGGCAGAATTGAGCTTTTACATTATTGTGACAAAGAACTTAAGGAAAAGGTGCTTTATAAACCAACATTTAATACGGCTTTGTGGTTTGCTCTGATAGCACGTGTGCAACAAAAAACAAATTTTTTGCGCGGTGATTGCGCTCACTTAACTACTGCACTCTGGCGACATTTAGGATTAAAGATGTATAATGAACGGGCTCAATTTGTCTCCCATGCAGCCGAACAACAATTCAAAGCTTGGGCTGATGCAGCGAATGGAATTCCCATCATTTTGTCTACCGAGCAAAATAAACCGAATGTGCATGAGCTTGCACTGAAGGGAGATAGAGAGCTTTTTCTTGGAATACAAGCAAATGATGAAAGAGCATTTCACGCGGCATACGAGACTTATAGCCAAGTACTACCTCATGATCAGCGCAAGGAAGATCGAGCACGAGCTTTATCGGGATTATCCTATCTGTATTTATGGGGCCGAGGAGGAGCAGAAAGGAATTATGCGCTGGCTAAGAAATGTGCTGAGGAAGCCTGTGATCTTACTCGAGATACTGAAGTCTGTGGCATGGCAGATGCAACTCTTGGTGACATCTATTTATGGGGATACGGGGTTTCAAAAAACTTTGATTTGGCCAGATCGCATTTGTACATAGCATTTACCAATCAAAATAATTGGATCCATTGTTTTGCGGCATATTGGTTAGGTGATATTTATTTATGCGGCAAGGATATTGATATAGATTATAAAACAGCGCTCAGTTTTTTTGCAGATGTTGCCGAAAACTGTCAATCACAATGGTTCAAAGAAGGAGCGGAATTCTGGCTGGGAGAAATTCACTATCACAATAGAGGGGTACCACAAGATTTTAATGAGTCAAAAAAAAGGTTTCTTAGTGTCTTTGGCAAAGAGGCTAATGGCTGGGCGCGAGCTGCTTCTGCTCTGTATCTGGGTGAGATGGCCGTGCTCAATGAGGAATTTGAAGAGGCTAAGAAATATTTTGCGGTAGCTGAGCAGTCGCATGATACCGCGATTCAAGGTTGTGCAAAATTAGCACTCGGTCTTATGCATCGTGATGGAAAAGGCTTTGCTGCGGATAAAGTGCGTCGCTGGTCAGTATTTTACGGAGGTAATTAATTTGCCCGAAGAAAAAAATATGCATTACGTGCAACCAAAAAACCTCAAAGACGAAGCTCGTAAGTATCTGCAGTCATTGTAAAGATCCTATACAAGGACATCTTGTGAGCCACTAGTTTTTTTTGGGCATATCGTTAAGCTAGAAAGAAACAAGTCATTGTAAATGATTTGAAATTTCTATTGACGAGGTATTCATGCATTTGTCTTCGCGCAATTGGTTAGTGGCTATTGGTCTCATTCTTTTCCTCTTTACCTTTGGTGGCATGTATGTACTTTTCAAGCAGCTTTCCAACGTACAGCAAGCTCTTGAGATACGGAAAGAGAAAATTGAACCAGTAGTAAGAGAAGAAGTTAAAGAAGAGGTAAAAGAGCTCGTCACAAAACCAGCGGAAGCGAAAAAGCAGCTATGGAGTAGGTTGCAAGCGAAGCTTAAAGATGCAGTGGTACAGGTATTTGCCCAAATTACTGAGTTCAATTGGGTAGAACCCTACAAAACACCGATGCAACAAGAGGTAACTGGTAGTGCATTTTTTATCAATAAAGATGGATACCTCATTACGAACGCTCATGTGATCGATCAAGCAATTCTCGTTCAAATACAAGTTCCTTCAATTGGTAAGCGTCGCTACACAGTCGATATCATTGGTGTAAGTCCGGATCGTGATTTGGCTCTTTTACAATTAAAGAAAGATGATCTTGCTGGACTGAAAAAAGATCTTAAAGTTGATAGCGTACCCTTTCTTAGAATGGGCGATTCCGATGCCGTTCAACGCGGTGATAAACTCATGGCGCTTGGTTTTCCGCTTGGACAGCAGGGTCTTAAGAGCACAACGGGTGTTGTTAGCGGAAGAGAGCATATGGGGGGATATTTTATTCAGATAAGTGCTCCGCTTAATAAAGGAAATTCCGGAGGCCCTTCTCTTGATAGAATGGGAGAAGTCATTGGCGTCAATACGGCACTTATCCAAGGTGCGCAAAATGTGGGCTATATTATTCCTATCAATGAAGTCATCTTATTCTTAGATCAACTAAGCACGATACCTCAGGGCAAGGGACCTAAACTCTTGAGAAAGCCGTATTTTGGGGTGTTTTTCAATAACAGCGGTAATGAGAATCTCACCGCATTTTTGGGCAATCCTCCTCCGGGAGGGCTCTATGTGGTTGATGTCTATAAGGGCAGTCCATTTGATAAGGCCGGGATTAAGACCGGCGATATGATTTACAAAATCGACAATTATGCAATTGATATGTATGGAGAAATGAACGTCCCCTGGAGTAAGGAAGAACGTATCTCCATTATGGATTATGTTGCACGGCTTAAGTTTGGACATACTATTCGGCTCGAATACTATCGCAATGGTGTAAAAAAGAATGCAAGCTTATTGCTTGAACCATCTGAGCCACCTATCAGACGTATGTATCCTGGCTATGAGAAAATTGATTATGAAGTATTAGCGGGCTTTGTATTTATGGCGGTAACGCTTAATCATGTTATTTTACTTGCTCAATATGCGCCCGAACTTATGCAGTATGCTGATTCTAAAAAACAGATTCAACCTGCAGTACTGATTACGCATGCAATGCTCAATTCCCCAGCATCTCGAGCACGTACCGTGGGAGCAGGAGGTCTTGTTTCGCAAGTAAATGGTGAGCGTGTAAGGACACTTGACGATCTACGATCAGTTGTCCATAAGAGCACTAAAACGGGTTATTTAACGATAAAGACTACCGATAATCAATTTGTTGCATTACCACTTAATGAAATACTTGAAGATGAACCGCGTCTTGCTGCAACCTATCATTATCCACTCTCCATTTCGTACAAGAGCTTATTGCATAAAATGGGAGCATCGCAAGGACAAAAAGTAGCTGCGGCAGCATAAGAAATATACATAACCATTTCCATGAGGGGAACACGATGACACAGAACCGTTGTTTATTATTTGCAACCATCATTTTTTCAAGCTTCTTTTTACAAGCAGATAATGTAGTTGACAGCGAATGGACGCTTGCAGTAGAGCGAGCACAAAAAGCTGTTGTACATGTTATCAACCACGGATTAGAAGTTGATCCTTTTCAGCCCTATAAGACTCCTAAACCAAAAATGGGGGAAGGTAGTGGTTTTTTTATTGATAGAAAGGGTCGTATTCTGACCAATTATCATGTGGTAAGTAGCGAACGCTATCTCTATATCAATGTGCCAAAGCTTGGAGGAACGCAGCTTGGGGTCAAGGTGGTAGGTACCTGTCCTGAGCTTGATGTCGCTCTCTTAGAGCTTACCGATGAAAGTCGTGAAATTATTGGTGAAATAGAGCCGCTTGAATTTGGTAATTCTGACAACTTAGAAGAAGCGCAGAAAGTGATAGCATTTGGATTTCCTCTGGGACATCCTTCGATGAAAAGTACGATAGGCAACGTTGCAGGGCCGGACTTTATTGATGGTAGTGCATTAATACATATAACGGCTCCTATTAATCCGGGTAACTCAGGCGGGCCAGTTCTTACGAAAAATGCTAAAGTAGTCGGAATAAGCACTGCTCATTGGGCAAATTCGCAAAACTACAACTATATCGTCCCGGAAGCATCAATTAGAGCAGTCCTTGAACAAATGCACACGAAAAAGCTCGTTCGTCGCCCTGACTTTGTGCTCGGAGTCAATAGAGGAACAACTGCTCATGCGAAAGCGCTGGGTAATCCAACGCCTCCAGGACTCTTTATAAACTTTGTTATCGAAGGCTCAGAAGAACAAAAGGCAGGCTTTCAAAATGGCGACATGCTGTATGAAGTTACCATGAATGGTAAAACTTACAAAATCGACGAATTTGGCGATACCCATGTAGAATGGAGACCGAATCAAAAGATCTCAATTTCTGAGCTCTTTACCCGCTATAAATCAGGTGATCCTATTAGTTGGGTTGTGTATAGAAACGGTACCCGCGTTGAAATAAATTGCTCATTTGACGCTGACGCCGTTAAGCTTGTGCGTCCTGTTTATTATGAGTTTGAGCCACAGGAATTTGATAATGAGCGCATTGGCGGAATGGTTGTTATGCAATTGCGCGAAAATCATTATCGAGCACTGCGTCAAGAGCCTGCATTTAAGAACTTGAAAGAGTTTACTGAATGTGCGCGCATCGAAAATCTCGCAAAGCCTTCTCTTATTATTACTCACATAATGGTTGGCTCTCAAGTTGCGCTCAGCGAATGCATCGGAGTTGCCATGGTCATCGATAAAATAAACGGTAATACCGTAAGAACCTTAGAAGAGTTGCGAGAGGCGCTTATGCTCAGTGCGAAAACAAAACAGCTCGCTATTAAAACTAAGGACAGAGCAGAAACTGTCTTAGATATTAATAAAGTACTCGAAGATGAACCTCGTCTTGCAAATGATTTTAGATATGTCATTACTGAAACAGTCTGGAAGCTGATTCAAGAAGTAAGCACTTCAAAACAAGCCTAATATATTCATGAAGGGGGGCATAAAAAATTTGTGTCCCTTCATGATTCTATGATCAACTTTTTTTACCTTAAGCACTATACATAATTATGAAAAGATGAACTAGGCTGTGCAGGATTTGACCTTTTTTGCTTTGGGTGTAGTATCAATAAAAAGCAATGTGTTTTTAAGACAATCAGTCGTTTTTTTAGTTAAAGGATCTGAAATGAAAAAAGTCCTCATATCGCTAGTAATATTAACTTTCATTCACTCTATTTCGATAAAAGCGATGAAGATGAGCGCAATTCCGAAAGCAATTATACAGCTCAGCAACGACGTTCAAGTAACAAAATTTACTCCCGGGTATGGCAAGCTTACTTTTGAAATACAAGCTACTGTTCGTGATATTTTAACAGAAGATAAAGTCGGTGATTTGATCGTATTGTTAAAAAACCATAATAACGCTATCTCTAAATTGACGCGACATATGCTTTTCCAAGAAGTGATTCGCGCGGGAAGAATGGCAGATTTAATTTTATTGTTACAAAACTTTGATGTAGACATTCATCTAGAGTATGGGTGGACCCCTTTGCACGTCGCTTGCTATAATAACCAGCCAGAAATGATTGAATTTCTACTTCGTTCTGGTGCAAATACAGAAGCGACTGATGAGTCTTTAGAGACTCCTCTGCATCAAGTATCAAAACAAGGAAACGCTGCTGAAATACTATTGGCTCGGGGAGCCAATAAAGAGGCTCGTAATAAAGATTTAGCGACACCTCTCATTTGTGCTGCACAATTCGGCAAAATAAATGTAATACGAGCGCTTTTAGCACAAGGCGCAGACATAAATGCACAAAATAGCCGTGGAACAACTGCCTTAATGATGGCAACATCTATGGATACTGACAGGACTCCAGAATATATTCATATAGTGCATCTCCTTTTATCTTGTGGAGCGCAGATAAATATGAGAGACCAGAAAGGCCGCACCGCTCTTAACAACCTTGCACAATATAACTGTTATGATGCTTTTGCTCAGATTTTAATTGAACATGGTGCCGATATAAATCTGGCGGACAATGATAACAGATCACCCTTGAATACAGCGGCAGGGAACTACTGTGTAAAAATTCTCAGAGTACTTTTGCAAAGAAATGCGCAGGTAAATAGTAGGGATCTTAATGGAAAAACAGCTCTTCATGTAGCTGCTGGTGGCAACATTCATGCTAAGCCGGAAAATGAGCGTAAAATCGCAGATACTATACAAGCACTTTTGGCTGCTGGTGCCGAACAGGTGGCAGCCGTCAATGGATTAACCCCTCTTCATTATGCCTGTAACAAGCGTAATATTGAAGCAATAAGGCTGCTTTTGCAAGCAGGAGCTCAGGTGAATAGTAGAGATACAGAGGGCAGAACTCCACTTCATCATCTGGCTCTCGCTGATTATTATGCCTGGGACTTACTTCCTTTACCGCAAGCTGTAGAAGCTCTTTTAGCCGCAGGAGCTTCTCTCGATGCAATTGATAATCATGGAAGCACAACACTTCATTCTGCTGTTGAAAGAAGAATTGTCCCGCTAATAGTGAGTCTTTTAAATAAAAATGCTAACACAACTTTAAGAGTTAATAAACCGGACAGTCCATTTAATCGGATGACTGCACTTGAAATAGCACGGCACCAATTGCCGCGAAATATTGAGACTGGTAGCGTTATAATCGGGCTTTTAGAAAATGCAGGACAAAATACGATGATGCCATTATCCGAAAATGAAAAATAGATTATTCGCAAAAAACGACCGTTTCCTGGATCAAATGCTGATTATTTCCTGTTTCGTCCACAGTAATAATTTTGTTATGTTTCAACTGAATCGATAATAAACTCCTTGTCTTACAAATGAGTTTAGATATGTCTTCAGAGAAACAGTATGGAAACTTATGTAAGAAGTTAACGCTGCTAAGGTAGCATAAATGTAACTGAGAGGGCACTCATTGTGCCCTCGCCTTTCAAATATTAACAGCTTGCGCACCATTTTTTTCTTAGTCCTCCCGTCTTAATACCTTCTCTTTAGTTCTAAATCACCGCATGTGCTATAAATCTCTAGCCTTTTTTATTGTGATTTGAAAAAAGGCAGAAAATAGCTAGTCTAGGCTTATAAAAAACTTATTGTTTTTGTGAAGGAGAGATCATGTTCAAAAAAATCTGTTTTTATCTATTGTTTTTGCTCAATCATACCAGCCTTAGTGCAAGCGAGGCGGCTGTGAAATCCAATGTGCTACCCGCTATGCCAGACAGGACGGTGAATCTGCCTCCTCAAGGCCAACAAGATCCCAAAGAAATAGATTTAACTTTGCCCATTGAACAAAGACTTAGTCAGGCCCTGCAGCGTTGCAGGATGACTTCGGAAGAACTACATGCTCGAGGCAAAGCGTATGAGTTTAAATTATATAATCCAACGTTTGCAGGAGACGTTCTTGAAGAACTTGAAGATATCATCATAAATCTTAAAGATCGCAGGCCACGCTATGGTCCGCATATTCTTTTTTATGGGCCTAAAGGTTCAGGCAAAACTACTTTGGCTGAACGCATATCTGCTCAAGCTCAGATTCCGATGGTTTTAGTACATGCATCATGGTTCATGGACAGGTTCCAGGGCGGTGGTGCTCAGAGAGTTCGGGAGTTAATAGATGATGCGCAAAGAGTCCAACGACTCCTAAAAGAACCCATAATAATATTTGTCGAAGAGATTGATCATATCGCAAACGAAGAAAAAAGTGACAGTCATGGAGAATCAGACAGAGCAACCGGAGCCATATGGACAGGCCTCGATGCAGTGGAACCAGGCAAAATAATTTTTATATTTACTACTAATAAAGAGAAACCAATTAATGACCGGTTGAAAGATAGGTGCAGATGCATAGAAATCAAAGCGCCCGACAAAAATGCTCGTGAGGCACAATATAGAAGTCATTTGGGTGACAGAGTACCCGGATCGACAATAAAAATGATGGCAGAAAAAACTGAGGGACTTGGTAGACGAGATATCGTGAGAGATGTCGAAAGAGCAAAAGAAATGGCTTATGCAAAAAATGTGAGAGCACGCGAGTCCCAGAGTAATGAGGACTCAGAGGAAAGCGATAGCGATACTGATGATGAAGATGCAGATGGTTCCGTTGAGGAAAGCGTAATGATTTCTAGCGAAGATCTTGAAATTGCACTATTTATCACCCAAAATGCCAAGTTACCAGATTCAGAAATGCAATTAAAGTTGCTCAACTATTTTCTCGAAATAGAGAAAAGAAGGAAGAGTTTTGACGCTGGCTATTTATTTTTGGCTAGGAAAAGCGAATCTCTTGTTTTAGGAATGCAATCTTGCAGTCGCGAAATGCATGAACGTATCACGAAACGTGTTACAAAACGATCGCAAATTCATGGACTTGAAGAATTAAGGAGAATGCTCGCTAACCAAAAATGTGATCATAATGCTATCAGAAACTTTATTGAATGTGCTTCTTCTGTAGCAATCGAATATGGAAGAAAGCGTGTTGAGACTTTCGATTTTAATGTAGCATTTGGTCTTTGTTTTCCAAAGGCAGCACTGAAATCTGAGCAAAGGAAAAGTTTGATAGAGTATTATGTGCGAAAGATAAAGCATGATGTTACGGCTTACTCTATAACCAAGCTTTGTAAGATGACCGATGATCTCAATGGCGAACAAATTAAAATAGTGATCGAGGAAGCTGATAGACTTGCAATTTTGAGAAATGCTAAAACGATTGAAGATAAGGATTTTTTGGTAGCTTTGGTAAGCCTACCCGATTCACCACACCTTGATTCCGCAAAGAATAGAAGAAGAGTTATTAGATATCTATTAAGCACTGATTGTCGGAGAGCGCATGTTTCAAGAGTGGCAAAAGAGTTAGTCGCAAATAATTCTGAAGATATGAGTTTTGAGCAGATTAAAAAAATGCTTTTTGCAGCTCATGATGCATGCGAAAGACGTGGTGGCAAAACAGTCAGAGACAAAGATCTATATGTTGGGTTTGATAAGGCAAGTGATGAAAAATGTGATTTGCGTGAACCAAGGTTTGATAACATGAAAATTGCCCTTCTTACGTATCACCTACGTGATAAAAAAGGTTGGAAGGTCAGGCCGGCATTCATTCGACTTTTTGCAAGTAAAACAAATACTCAAAAGGTAGATAGTGATCAAATCAAGAAAATTGTTGAACTGGCTGAAAAAATACTTTCATACTATAAGGCTTCAAAACATCGGTTTCTTAAGTCTGGCGGTATGAGTAAGCATGAGAAAGTTTTGTTTTATGCTGCGAGAAAGTACAATCACATCATTGCAAGTGGAATATATTGGCTTGGAGAAAAAATTGTGCATATGTTCTGGCTGCACAAACTGGATCAGTTTTTAGAAAATCAGGGATTCTTTAAACATGGCATTGATTCCTGTCCGGAAGATAAAGTTGATTAATCGAAAGAGATCATGTCATTGAGATTTTTAATAAAATTATTATGAGAGAATTTTGTGATCCTTATGAGCGGTAATTGATTTTAATAAGCAGTTAATAAATTCGAGCTGGCTAAGGAGGACCTAGCTGGATTAATAGATGACGGAAAAATTAGTTTAAAGGTTCTTTTTTTGAAGGAAGATCATGGTTAAAAAATTCGTTTTTTCTTCGTTGTTATTACTCAATTGTGCTTCTATTCTTGGGAGTGAGGCCGTCGCCAGAACCAACGCATTGCCCGAGATGCCAAACAGGACTGTAAATCTGCCTGTTCAAGGACAACAGGTTCCTCAGGCTCCCTTTGTAATCGATCAAACTTTGCCTATTGCACAAAGACTTAATCGTGTTCTGCAGCATTGTAGAATGACTGCACAAGAACTAAGGACACGAGGCAAAATGTATGAGTTTAAAGTATATAATCCAACATTTGCGGGAGATGTTCTTGAAGAAGTCAGCGATATCATAGTAAATCTTAAAGATCGCAGGCGAGGTTATGGACCGCATATTCTTTTTCATGGGCCTAAGGGTTCAGGTAAAACTACTTTGGCCGCATATATATCTGCTCAAGCTGAGATTCCTATGGTTACAGTCCATGCTGCATGGTTTATAAATGGGTACCTGGGTGGTGGTGCCCAGAGAGTTCAAGAGTTAATAAATGACGCACAGAGAGTCCAGGAACTTCTAAGAGAACCGATAATAATCTGTATTGAAGAGCTTGATCACATTGCAAATGAAGAAAAAAGTGACAGTCATGGAGAATCGGACAGAATAACGGGAGCCATTTGGACAGCCCTCGAGGTGCTGGAACGAGGCAAAATAATTTTTATTTGTACCACCAATAAAGAGAAGCAAATTAACGATCGTTTAAGTAGTAGGCTTAGGGAGATAGAAATTAAATCGCCAGATCAAAGCGCACGTGAAGTGCACTTAAGAGCCCATTTAGGTAATGAGTTTGCAGAAGCCGATATAAAAAAGTTAGCTGAAACCGAAATAATAGACCGACGTCAGTTAAACAAAAGCATTGAAAGAGCTAGGGAACAAAATTATGCCAATAGGGTAAGACAAAATGAGCGAGAACACGTGAATAATGGGGATGGTCAAACACCTCTGCCAGCAAATGAAACTCCCGCCAACGCGAGGAATGAAAATAATCAGGTCCGGCCACTTACATTGAACGATTTAGAAATTGCACTTTTTACCACACAAAATGTAAGATTACCAGATCCAGCAATGCGATTAAAACTGCTTGGTCATTTTCTACAAATTGAACAAAGAAAAAGAAACCTCGATGCTGATTGCTTATTTTTGCCGACATCAGAGGAATCGCTGATATTAGAAAGGGGACAAGCAAATGAAGAAGTTGCCGGACGCTATCAGATAATCCGTCAACAGGTATTGCAGCGATCACAAACAGATGGAATTAAAGATTTAGCAAAGATGCTTTCAAATCAAAAATGTGATCATAATCACATTCAGAAATTTATTGAAAGCGCTGCTTCCATTGCTGTTGAATGTAATCGGAGATGCATTGAAACATTCGACTGTCATTGTGCGTATGCTCTTTCTTTTCCAGAAACGCCGCTCAATCCTGAGCAAAGAAATTGCTTAATAAAATATTATATTCGCCATAAGGGCCATACAGTTTCTGATGATACTATAAAAAAACTATGCGCTAGAATGAATAATCTTAACGAAAGACAAATTAACCAGGTTATTGAAGAAGCTCATAAGCGAGCTGCAACAAGAAGATCTGAGAGTATCGAGGATACAGATTTTCTGATAGCATTACTTGGACTTTCTGAGTCAACTCCTGTAGAGCCTGCAAGCGAGAGAGCGGAGATCATAACTTATCTCTTAAAAAATGATTCTGGGACGACAGATGTATCTGAAAGAGCCCTGACATTAGTTGCCAATAATTCATCAGGTATGAGTTTTGAACAAATAAAAAACATGCTCACTACTGCTCGAAATGCAAGTAATAAACGTGATTCCAGGACATTAAAGGATGAGGACCTCTACGTCGGGTTGGGTGAAGAAAGCGAAGAGAAATGTGATTTGCGTAAATTTGAGAAAATGAAAGAAGCACTTCTTGCACACCATCTATGTAATAGAAAGTGGGAAGTTGGTATCCCATTCATTAAGATGTTTGCAAAGAGAACAAATACTGAAAAAATAGATGCTGATCAAATTAAAGCAATTGTTGAACATGCGGATAGAATGCTTTTATATTATAAAACGCATCAACATGTTGTACCGTATATTCCGGGAGGTATGACTCGGCATGAAGTGCTCTTGTTTTATGCCGCAAGAAAGTATAATCACATTGTTGCATCCGGCTATGAGTGGTGCATTCAAAAATTCGATCCGTTTATTAAAAGGGTTAGTATTGGTGATTTTATTCCTGGATATGGGATCTATGAGACGTTCATTGAAACGCCATTTGTCGATGCTCATGCGGAAAAACATATTGCGTAGTGAAGTTAGATAAAATAATTAAGCCATGTTATGACTTGTTAATTTAAAGGATTCCTCTTAGAAAAGCTGCGTTTTGCACCCAGGAGATTTGGCTATTCGCAAAAGAAAGGTTTTTACCATGATTAAAAAGTATATTTTGCTTACTCTTATGGCTCAGAGTTTTTGCTGCTCACTAAATGCAATGTCTGAGCTAAAACAACCTAAAATGAGCTCTCGTGTCGCCTCAAGCCTTGAAAACGAAGCTATTGTCGAATTTGTTTCGCAAAGAGTTTTTTCTTGCGCTAAGGCTTACATTTTGAGAAAGACTATTACTGCGCTTTTAACTGGTCCTATAGGACTTGCCCTTGACGGCGCAGAATTGGAATTAGCGGCATTTTTTCTAACAACTGTTTTGCAAAATTTAGATACAACAGCTATTACCGATGAAAATAAACAATTAACTGACAGGCACTCTAGGACTATTGCCGCACATCAACTGGCAACTGATCAGTCACGGAGCGATCTTACAGATACTATAGCGAGTGAGGACGATACTGGTTTCATGCTCGAAACTCAGCTGAGTACTAAAATTAAAACGCTCCTTTCTACCTTTAGAAAGAGCAAAGAAGACACAGAAAGAAAATGCTTAGAGGTTATGTTTAGTGAATGCAAAGATACTGCAGTCCTCGCTGAATTTGCGCAGCGGGCATCACCGGAAGTGTTATTGTACGCTTGCCAGAAGAATGCCAGGTTATTAGCTATCGAACCAGTGAAAAAAAAGATATTTGCAGCTGACTCTGACGTTCTGGGAAGGTATCTCACAGATGCGGCAAATGATACGCTACTTCAGCATTTTCTTCAGGGTGCTACTTTAAATCAGATTTTAGAAGCCATTCACGCAAATAAAGCAGTTCAACATCTGCCTGGGGTTAACGAGAGACTACTGACTGAAAGAGACGGTGCCGAAATTGTGCAATTAACATTGATGAATGAAAGCATGCGTCTCAAAGAGTTTGAAAGTAAGTTATCAAATGAGGAGTTTCTATCACAATTTAGCCGTAATGCACTCATTGCAGATCTTATCAATTTTGGAATGCGCTATAGACAGTTATTAGAAAGACCCGATGTGCAACAAAGAATCTTACAGAGCAAATATGTCATTCCTTTTTTAAAGGCGGGGGACAATAGTGCTCTTATAAGACCCCTGTTAGATCAGCTGTCTTCAGAGAGATTATTACAATTAGCGGTCTCAGATAAAGATTTTGCATCGTTGCCAGAAGTGGCGCAAAAACTTGAATCGCTCGATATAGTGGATGTTGCAAACTATTTCGTTGAACCTAAACGTGTTACCGATGTTCAAAAAGTTGAAATCCCCGAACTACAAATTGCTTTAGGCATGATTACTGATCAGATAACATCCATGGGTCTTGATGCCATGCTTTCATCAGCATTTGATGCATCAGTGACGCAAGAGTTTCCTCTTGCTGCTCAATCAATGGTTGCTCAGGAAGTGCCGCAATTAGCAAATGAAACGTCTCAAATACCTGCTGAGCCTGTGACACTGACGGCTACGTATCGACAGCCGTTAGTGTACGCAAACGCCATGGCTCCAAGTGGACAAACTGAGGTCAGAGGGCCAAATAAACTGGCAGAACGCCTTGCACTCGCTAAATTAGCTGCGGCCCAAACTCCAACAGTCAATAAACATGGCGTGGGAGTGGCACCAGCGATACGTGATACTGATTCTCATGCAAAATATGTAACACCAGCAATGTCACAAAAGAACAAGCCCACAACCCAAACAAATGGAAAGCCTTCATCTGTAGCAATAGTCGAAAGTATAGGTCAGAAAATGCAAGACGAGGCCATTTTTGGTAAAGAGCTTGAGCGTGCTACCGATACTCAGAAAAGAGAGCGATTGAAACTGGAAAAACAAAGGGGACAGGCACCTATTAGTGTTGCAATTCGACTTGACAATAAATCCTTGGCTGATAAGCAGCATTCAAAGGGTATAAGAGAAATTGCATATCGTCATTATTTAAGTGGAGAGAAAACAATAAGCTTACTAGACGATGAAGTCTCGCCGCTCAATGCATTTTTCTTTGCCAGCAAAGATCAAGCTCAGAGGCAGGAGATATCGCCGGGAGGACGCATTTACACGTACGGTCTAGACAACAAACGTTATATCAATTTACTTAGAGTGGAAAATAAAGATGTGCTGGAGGCTTTTGTAGAGCATGAACTCTATTCTGATATTTTCCAATTGGTGACAGAGAATCCTTTCGAGTCTTTTGGAAATGAAGTACTCAGACCATTCCTTTTTGATGTCGAAATTCCTTCTGCTCTTTTATCGCAGATTATTCCAAAAATCACCGGTCAGCAGCTTTTAGATTTACTTAAAAGCTCTCCTCATGCCGGTACATACATGGAAAGCGAAACGATTCAAAACATGTGTCTTAAGGGAGCGAAAGACTATTTAGCGCAGTTACCCGATGATGTACTTCGAGCACTAATTAGCTTTCGACGCAAGGAATTTACAGCAGCCATTAACAAGGTTTCACCAGCAAGCAAGAATCGGCTTCGTGATTTGTTGAAAAATTCACCTGCACAAACAGTCTAAAAAGAGCAAAGCTTTTTAGAGATAAAGAAGATATTAACTTTTTGATGCTTTGGTTCATCATGTCGCAAGGCTTTAAAACCATGAGCCTCAAGCCAGGTGATGACCTCATCAAAGAGTGGATTCCCTTTAAATCGCTCAGAAAGGCTTGCTTCGATAAGAATTGCTTTTACAGTTGATAACATAAGAGGAGCAGCTTGTAAGACCTTAAGTTCGTATCCTTGCATATCTAACCACAGAAAATCTATGGCCTTAAGTCCCTGTTGAGCCGCCCAACTATCGAGTCTGCATGTTTCAACTTCAAGCGGGTGAAAGTGAACCTGTGGCCGTTGTGTTTTATATTCATAAGGTTCTAAAAGAGAGCTTGCTGCAGTAGAAGCACCGGTACTCACATGCATATCAGCTTTGCCACTGATGTCACTCAAAGCAAGCTTAATTGGATGGATATTTGATTTTTGTCGTGTGCGTTCTACTAGCTGAGCAAACAACTCAGGCACTGGTTCGAAAGCATAGATCGTTCCATGGGGCCATACTTTACTGAGCTTAATCGTGTCACGACCTATATGAGCTCCTGCTTCGAGGATGATTGGATTATCTGGCAAGAACTGTTTTATCCATTCTTTAAGGATCGGTGCTCGGGGTATGTTATTCATGAGAAGGATGTTTTAGGATACTGAATATGGTATACTTATTATATCACACTTCACATAAAACATTCCGATGAAAATTAAAAAACGCCTCGATCTTCTTGTCCATGAACTGTATCCTTCATTAACACGAAATCAGATTCAGAGCCTTATTATGCAAGGCAAAGTCTCGGTTGAAGGTAAGGTAGTCACTAAGCCCGGAACAGCCGTCTTAGAAAATGCCGCTATAGGGCTTACGCAAGAAGAGCAGAAGTATGTCTGTCGTGCAGGATGGAAGCTTGCTAAAGCCCTAGACTATTTTTCTGTTGATCCCCAGGGGCTTGTAATCCTTGATGCTGGCCTTTCAACTGGAGGGTTTACTGATTGTCTCTTGCAACAGGGGGCTACTCGTGTTTATGGGGTAGATGTCGGCTATGGTCAAGTTCACGAAAAAATTCGCAAGGATCCTCGGGTTGTCGTTCTCGAACGTACTAACCTACGCCATCTTGAATCGCTACCTGAGAAGGTAGACCTTGTCACCCTTGATCTTTCGTTTATTTCGCTTCTGAAGGTCATGCCAGCTGTGGTAAAACTGATGAAAGATAACGCTAAAATGATTACGCTCATTAAGCCTCAATTTGAAGCTGAAAGGCACGAAGTTGGCAAAGGGGGCATCATAAGAGACCCCAAACTCCATGAGAAAATTGTTTCTCATGTTACGCATGAAATTGAAGGATTTGGCTTTGTTTGCAAGGGTGTTATTGAGTCGCCACTTTTGGGTGCAGAAGGAAATAAAGAATTCTTGGCATTTTTCGAAAGAACATAAATTCACATTGAAAATATTTCAATATGTGTTATTATGATAATGCAATTGAAATACCATGAATCGGGCCTTATTGTGATCGCAATTTTTTATTTTCTGTGATACTGTTTCACCATTGCGCCCGTAGCTCAAAGGATAGAGCGCCGGACTTCGAATCCGTAGGCTGTAGGTTCGAGTCCTACCGGGCGCGCCAGATTTTAATGATCTTTTGTCTAAAACCGATTTGAGACTGGATATAAAATTTTGCATGAAGCACGATATGTTTCATAACCTTACAACAAATAAAGTATTTTAATGAAAGGATTAAATCATGAAAAATAGAATGATAAAGAAAGCGCTTATTACTTGTGCTATGTTGATGGCTCCAAGCGTTGCTGCAATGGATTGTAAAGTTCGTACAGCCGAAGATCAACCAAGACAAATCACGGTCGATGAGCTAAAAAAAGTTGGTGAAAGATATACAGCATTTTTGACCCAGTTCGGCTTGTTAGATGGGGAAAAAACGATCTTACCTGTTATGGGACAGCTTTTTACCAGAGATTGCAAAAAAATAGTGAATGGTGAAACAATTTGCATAACGCTTCAAGGAATTTTTGAACAAATTTCAATGACTAAACAGAAGATAGGAACGTGGCGTTTGAAAGTTCTGAAGTCTTATCACATAAACGTCGAAGCGCGTTCTGTAGCTGTGCATTATGAAATTCCTACCGACAATGATGGAACAATTGTCGTTATGAAATATCTTACTTGTGATGATAAAGGACTTATCAAAGAAATTGATGAGGTCTTTAATAAAAAATTAAAGTGACGTCTTCTTTTAGCATGGCTAACCGATGAAGAATTTTTGTGGATTTCTACAAAATAACTAAAGCTGCATTGGAAATGAGCTCTTTTTTTAGTCAAATCATCATTGTTCAATTTCTTTCTGAGACAATAAGTTAATGATTAATCATGCATCTGTTTAAATGAAAACATGTCCTTTAAATGTCGAAAAATGACATCTAAAGGACATGATAAATTTTTAAATTTCTTAAAAGATACATTAATTTTTGTTTAATTCCCCCTTGCTATTGCGGTATTTTGGGAAAATGAATACTTAATTGCTAACCCAATTAGTAATTCTTTTTAGTAAGTCCTTTATCGTAATATTTCACTTCGTTTATATTTTGATGTATCATGTTACTTAAGTGTCGAAAAATGACACCTAAAGGACACGAAATGTTCTCAAACTATGTAAAAAAATTGCGCTCGCTTGGCAAATGGTCTTTCACTATTGAAGAAGCGATGAAAGATCTTAATGCTTCTGCCAACCAGATACAGACTGCTGTTTATAGAATGAAAAAAAGCGGAGATCTTATCAGCCCATCCAAGGGTTTTTACGTTATTGTGCCGCCAGAATCTAAACCACTTGGTAGCATCCCAGCTGAAGAGCTTGTTCCAATTCTGATGTCGCATTTGGGAATCACCTATTATGTGGGTCTTTTAACTGCGGCCATGTATTATGGGGCAACACATCAAAAGCCGAATTCTTTTCAAATAGTTTCAAATAAACGAATCAAGCATTCATTAAAATTTGGCAAAGTGAATATAATCGCTGTTTACAAGAAATCGCTTGCTAATTTGCCGGTACAGGATATTATAGTAGCTACTGGATACTTAAAGATTTCATCTCCTGAACTAACAATCATGGATTTATTTCTCTATCCGAATAGAAGTGGAGGGATTAATCATATTGCTACTGTACTGGAAGAAATGATTGAGACCGTAGATTCAAAAAAATTGCTATTGTTAGCTGATCTTTCTAATAAATACGCATATAAATATGCATGGCTACAACGGCTTGGATATATACTTGAAAAAATTGATCCGATAGACAGTGAAATTAAACACAAAATTATTGACGAACTGGAGGCCTATTTATCATCAAAAAAATTGAAGTTCATAGCTTTAGCGTCAGAGCTACCAACGGCGGGATATCAACGTTCAAAAAAGTGGATGATTATAGAAAATAGTACTGTAGAAGGTGACTAATGATTCCCCAAATTTTCGTAGAAAATTGGCACCAAAATGTATCCTGGCAAACCCCCGCAATGATCGAACAAGACCTTGTAATCAGTCGCGCATTGGTTTGTCTTTATAATAGTCCTAAAATTCAAGAGAGTCTGGTTTTTCGAGGCGGGACTGCTCTCAACAAACTCTATATTAGGCCAGCAGCTCGTTATAGTGAGGATATAGATTTTGTCCAGAAGAAACCCGAACCCATCGGTGAAACTATAAATGCGATAAGATATTCACTGAATGATTGGTTAGGTGAACCTAAACGTAAATTAACTGCGCGCGGAGTGAAATTAATATATCAATATGAAGCAATTAATAAGCTACCCAGCAAATTGAAGATAGAAATCAACACAAGTGAGCATTTTCATTTCTTGCAACATAAACAAATTCCGTATGCCGTCGATTCTAAATGGTTTAATGGGCAGTGTATTATCATTACATATCAGCTAGAAGAATTGATTGCGACAAAGCTGAGAGCGCTCTATCAAAGAAGAAAAGGGAGAGATTTATTTGATGTGTGGTTTGTATTTAGTAGAGGCCTTGTTGATCAAAATCTTGTGTTCGATTTATTTCACAAATATTGTTACTCATCTGGCCAACTCGTAACAAAAGATATCTTTCTTCAAAATATTGAACAAAAGCGATTAAGTAGAGATTTCAAGGTTGACATGAATATCTTGCTGCCTTTTATGATTGAATGGAATTTTGATGAAGCATTTGAGTACGTGCAAAATGTTATTAGCGAGAATCTGTAGAGTTATTTTGATGGATGTCAGATGCCGAGAAAGAAGATCATTAAGTTGAAGGTCTGAGCTTATGATGCAATGAAGTTACGACTCATGGGAAAAGGATATCCTTTTATTTATGGCTAAGTGGTTTCATTTTTTTTCAAATCAAACTGCAATTGTTAGCACAAAAAGATATGCCAGAAACTTCGACTTCATTGATTTTTTGAGGTATGATGTTGGTATGTACTTTGAAATCGATATTTGAGGATACAGATGTTGTTAAACTTAAATACTTCTCGCACATTTGACAAACAGTGTGTGATGTGGGCGATGAAAGACCGCGACTCAGTCAGCAGTAAGATTACTTTTCATAAAAAGAATGGCGATACTATTAGCCCTGCAAAGGGCATTTAAGTTTTGTATCACAGATTATTATCGTTTAAAATCAAAATTTCAAAAGCTACTGTTTGATTCATTAGCAATGCTGTACCAAGAGACCTACTTCAAGAATTAACTTAACTAAATACAGCCTTTTTGAATGGTCTTCTCTTGTTTGCGACTGATCGGATTGTGAGCTAGTAATTGAAATTAATACTACTTTTTAATTTAAAGGACACTTTTAGGGCAGGTCTATTTATCTAAGGTTACCAATGAAAAAAGTTTTTTGGGAGAATCCCTATCAAACAACACTTATTACTAAAGTCGCATCTGTTAATGGTAATGAACTGCTTTTTGATGAGACGATTATCTTTTCGTTTTCTGGCGGCCAAGAAAATGATAAAGCATTTATAAATGGTTTACCGGTTTTGAGTTCACGGATGGAAGATAATCTCATTTATTATACTTTGCCTGAGGGACATGGTCTTTCGAAGGGCGATGAAGTTACCATGACAATAGACTGGCCAAGGAGGAATCGATTAATGCGGTTGCATTTCGCAGCCGAGTTGATTCTGGAATTGGTTACTCAGAAGCTGAAACTTGAAAAAGTAGGAGCTCATATAGCAGAAACGAAAGCGCGGATCGATTTTAAATCTGATACCAATATATCTACCTATTTTGATGAGCTGCTCAAAGAATACAATAAGATCATAAGCAGTGATCTGCCAATTTATAAAGATTTTTCTGATGTGACTACGCAGAGGCGTTTTTGGAAGATTGAAGGATTTGCACAAGTGCCCTGTGGCGGAACCCATGTGAAATCTACTGCTGAAGTTGGCTATGTAACTCTAAAACGAGATCGACCTGGGAAATCTATAGAAAGAATTGAGATACGTCTTGTTGACGATGCCCCGACTAGCACTCCTCAGTAACAGTATTTAGCAGATGAATTCTTTATTTTTTATAGCTTTGTTGTAGGTATTTACAAGATAAAATGAAAAGTAAAACCAGACAGCAACTATAGTGAGCCCCAGGCAGAGCGTGATATTGCTGAGCAGAAATTGTAAGATAATGTTCTTGAAAGACTCTTTTGGGGGATCGTAGAACATATTGTACAGTGACCCAAGGGCAGTTGCGCCCGATGCTCCAAAGTTTTCAATCCACGCATTAACGACATACCTTGTGGGTTTTGTAGTAGGTATATAGAGTTGTTTTATTATTGGCTTATTGAGCGAGATGCTAATAATTTTTGAGCCTACAAGAATGCCAGCGAGTGCCGTTAAATTATCAAGAAAGGCAAAAGCACATATTGAGACAGCAAAAAAAAGAGGCGATATCGCAAGGCCGATGGCATTTCCAAAGAGTTTAGGAATGTTGCTCACACCAAGTATCAACGTAAGGAACGTTCCAATATTTATGATACCAAAATATGATCCCAAATATTCGCCAAGGTGTACTCCTGAATACGTCCGGGCTGCCTTTACGCTAAATTGATAATCAAAAACTGTCATGAGGAAAACATAAAAAACAACGGTTAAAAAAATGACGATAATATAGGGATTTTTGAGGCGGCTTATAATACTCGTTCCTGACTGGTTCTCTGTTTTTCTAGCGGTATATGGAATTAAAAAATGACTCGGGATTGTTCGAAAAAGATTGCGCATGAGAAGAGCACTCAATAAGGTGAAGAAGGCGCATGCTATAATCGAAATAAAGTTCGAGCTTAGTCCGAGAAAGCGGGGTAATTTCGTTATTGCAATCGGCCCTGCGATGGCCCCGAACTGTGCTATAGCCGTAATCAGAAAAAATCCTTGTTGAGCTACCGATGGTTTCATGATATCGGTTGCTATTGACCAAAAGAGAACGATTGCGAGGGCACCATAGCATTCAACGGCAACGAACCAGCTGTAGCCATAGAGAATATGGAATAAGGGAACATGTACATGTTCGTGTGCTTGATTAAATAAAGGCAGGGCCAAAAGGAGAGCAAATACAGCAAGGAGAAAGGAATAAAAACGAGAAATGGAGAAAAAAGTCTTTGATCGGCGCTCTGATGTAACAAATTTTGAGTAAGCGAGAAAAATTGGGATGCTTACTAAAAACCAAAAAAATTTGGCTCTGGGCAGTGCCTCTTGGTTAATTAAATTACAAAAGACTGACGTTTTAAGCGCGGCTAATGTCGTATAGGAGCACAGTACAAATCCGAGTATAAAGCCCATCTTGATTAATTTGATCCGCTCGATGCGCTCGAAACTTCCAAAAATCAGTTCGTTTATATGTTTTACAAAAGCTAGCATTCTAACATCTCATTGACGGTTGGTATCTGTTATTATACAACGTATCATCAAAAAGATTTTTTAGGATAGGGTGATCAAAGAAATCATCCTTTACAAGGAATTGTCAAATGAGCGTTAACGTTGTAGAATGAGCTTTATACGCCTTAAAAAATATTCCATATATAGCACAAACTGGATTAATGAGCATCATTGGGATTCAAAAAAAGCGCCCGTAGCTCAGTCGGATAGAGCGACAGATTCCTAATCTGTAGGTCACAGGTTCAATTCCTGTCGGGCGCACCAGAATCGGGTATTTTCTAAGAAAATCTCACAGTGTCGAACGAGTTGCTGGGTATTTATGAGGCAACTTATTTTTAAGTGCTGATATTACCCACGGCGAAAAACATCATTTACTGTGGCTACTCATATCTTAAATGGAGACCGAGTTCAATTTTTGTCTGATCGACCAATATTTTGATAGACAATTTCATCTTCTAGGGCTCTCATTCGTTCAAACCATGGTGCCACATAAAAAAATTGTGTCACATGGCATCTTCGAGCACAATCTGCAAAGAAATTTTCTGCGCTTAGATCTGACATCTTATAGCGTCCGAATGGGGCACGACTGTTCATCATTTGCAATCTGCGTAAAGCAAACAAATAAAACATGTGTGCTTTTTCATATAAATTGAGGGTTTTCACAAAAATATTTACGTATGCTGCTTCATTCATGACCTTATAAAAATCATTCTTCACAAGGTCATAAAAAGCTTCATTAAGCAATTTCAATTCTTCCAGAAATTTATCTTTAAGAGCTTGATAAATCGCTTCTTGTTTCAGATCTTTTGTTCCATTGAACATTTTTTCAAGATGCCCAAAGCGAAGCTTAAAGATTGTCAGTATTACGTCAAAAGCCGTGTAAATTCCTGGCTTGCCATCTTGTTCACTGATTGGAAATACCTTATCGTTTACTATCAGCTTTTCACTGTCGAGTTGATACTGCAATGTATAAGGCGGATTGTTGAGTGCTGCAAGGTTTTTTTGAAAATCAGTTAAGACTACGTCTTGCATACTATATGCAGTTGCAAACGATAGTAAAACTAAAATTATTTTTTTCATGAGATACGCGGAATCAAAGCCCTAGCTTACGAGGGCTTTGAGTTGTTATGAGCATATTTTTTTTGGTACTAGAGCCAACGGATGTTAAAGAAGATTTGCATGTTCAAAAGCTCTCATCCGCTCGAACCATGGGGCTACATCAAAATGAGCTGTATCAGGGGTAAGTACAAAAGGTGACTCTTCTTGTCTAAAGGCATTACCATTGGTAAGTCGCACATCGGCATAACCTTGGAAATTTCTTTGGATTGACTCATTTGTTAGCGTATAGCGCTCAAATTGTATTTGATGATTTACTAAGGCCCAATGTCTACAAACTCTGATTCGCAGCTGGTCCGCTTTTTCAAATAAATTAAGCGCAGTGGTAAAAATGGCCACCAGTTTTGCTCGATCATGCAATAGTGAGAGATTGGGATTTTCAGTTAAATCATGAAGGATCCGTTTATGCAATTTCATCTCATCCAAGAATGCGCTTTGAAGTGCTGAATAAATATCTTCTTGGTCGAGTCCCTTTGTATCATTGTAGATTGCTTCAAGATGTACTAAGCGGTTTTGGCAGATGGTAATCATAGTGTTAAGTGCTGTATAAATGGCCGCTTCTTCATGTGCTATGGTTTCGTTATTAACATGAAGACGTTGATCCGGGTCAATGAGATTAAAGGTCAGGGCGTAAGGTGCTCTGGTCAGTTGATCAAGTCTCAGTTGATAGCCGTTCACAGCGGTAATTTGCATGCCATGGCAGGCTGCGGTTGATACTATGCAGAGAGTGAAAAGTAGTAGTTTTTTCATGAGAAAAATCCTTTTAAAAAATAAAAATTACTTAATGCACTTAGTATATCAGAATTTTTTCTTAATGCAATAAGATGATCTCATTCTCTATTGCTTTTGATTTGACTTTGCCCATCCGTCATTTTCTATCAAGAGGCTGCACATCCTCCTCAAAATAGTGATGGACTATTTTTGGTAGCTTTTTATAGTCTACCGTGCTGGTCAGATCCTCAAAATCATCTCCACAATAGGTGTTCCAGAAAAGCACCGTTTTGTTTTTCATTTCATGCTGCTTACAGTAATCGAGCAACCCAGCAAAAGCTTTTGCAGTATACGTACCATCTAGTTTGATCTTTTCGGTATCCCAAAGAAGCTTTTTCGCATTCATGCCTTCTTCAGTAAATAGTCCGTAGTCCTCTCCTGCGAAATGATAAAGGACGGTAAGTTGTGAAATGGGAAATTCAAGTTCAGGAAAAGATGGATCGGCTTCTTTCAGGAGATCCTGTATTTCCTTGAAGATTCTTTTTGTTTGATTTTCAATAGCGGCAAGGTCGCTTTCAGGTTCAGTATTGACTGCTATCAACTGGCTTTTAAAACCGCATGCCTTAATACCAAAGATCAACCCGGCTGTTGTTCCACCGCTTCCGTCTCCCACTGGCACGACAATGACATCAGGTTCAGGCATTAGTCCTTCATCGATTTGTTTTTTGAGTTCTAAGATGGCATTAAAGAATCCTAATGCACCTCGACCATTTGAGCCGCCCGTTCCTATGAGATAGGGGAATTTACCAGTCTGTTCTTTCCATGAAACAAATTCATCTGCCATCGCTACATAATGAAGCATGCGCGTAGAAGTTATGCGTAATTTAGCTCCATAATGTTCTTGTAAAAGAAGGTTGCGGCGTACTCCATATGAGCTTGGTTGATCTGCAAGTATACAAATCGATTTCATCCCCAGATTCGCGGCATAGATTGTCGTAGCTAATGCATGATTTGACGCCGTGCCACCACGGGTTAGTATGCATTCAGCGCCATGTGCTTTTGCATCAGCAAGTAGGAATTCAAGTTTTCGACGCTTATTTCCGGTAAAAAGATGTAGGCCATTGAGCGCATAAGGGTACCCATCATCCTTGATAAATAGGTTTGTACCAAGGCATGGTGAGAGGTTCTTGCAGGAGATAATCGGCGTTATGTCTGCACAAGATGCGTAAGAAATACTACGTGCCAGTGAAGGATGGGCTTCAAATAATGGTGGTATTTTTCCTGAGTGAAAGACCGCATAGGGCGTTTCATCAGCTGCAAGTTTTTCTATGTCACATAAATAATCTTGAGGAAGCATACCGCGTGTAATGCTATTAAGTCGTTGAACTAACTGTCTTTCATAAGAAGTTGGTTCTTGTGCTTGCAGTGCCGCTATGCTTAAAAGAATTAAACTGAGATACCTCACTGTTCCCAACATGATGAACTCCTTGTAAAACAATATACATCTTCTGAATTAATCTATCGGGTGGAAACTATTTTGTCGAGTGGCGTATCATGATTGAGGTTCCATTTTATTACGAGGCTGGATGCCCTTTGAAAATACCCCTGTGCTAACAAAGCAAAACAAGGTTTACGCTTGCGCTTGCAACAATGCGATAAGCCGGCTATTATGTTCAGCAACAATGAGAGAGCTCTTTCAATAAAAGGTGGTTCCGAAATGCGCATGCATCCTAATCACGCTACAGATGTTAAAAAGCGTTTATATGTCTCGCTTGCATTATCAGCTGGTGTGCTCATTGCTACCATTTTTCCTTTTTTTGGTTCGGACTATCTTGTGTTAGCACTATCTACCGTGATTTACTTTTATGGTGGCTATCCCTTTTTAAAGGGTCTTAAGGATGAGCTGTCTCAGTATAAACCGGGCATGATGACTCTCATTGGAATAGCGATTACTGTATCCTGTGTGTACAGTGCTTATCTTGTGCTCATTCACGCCTATGCCGGCAGAATGACTTTTTTCCCAGAGCTCGTTACTCTAATCGATGTGATGCTTCTGGGCCATTGGCTTGAATTACATTCAGTTAAGACCGCATCCTCGGCGGTTGAATCATTAGGGCATCTATTACCTGCAGAGGCTCACGTCATTGAGAAAAACGGGCTGGTTAAAGACATTCCTATTGCAGAGGTTTTAAAAGGGATGCACGTTCTCGTCAAACCGGGAGAAAAAATTTCTGCCGACGGTACCGTGATAGCCGGTGAGTCTGAAATAAATGAAGCCCTGTTAACAGGAGAATCTGCGCCGCTTTTTAAACGAGTTGGGGATTATGTAATTGCGGGGGGTCTTAACGGCAATGGAGCATTGACTATAACTGTTTCCAAAGATCAAAAAGAAAATTACGTTGCTCAGGTCATAAAACTCGTCGGCTCCGTACTTGAAGGAAAATCTTCCGCCCAAGATCGTGCAGATAGGGCGGCATTTTTCTTAACAATTATTGCGCTGGTTGGTGGTCTTTCGGCCTTCCTTTTTTGGTATTTTCGTTCTAATCTTGCCTCTGCAAGTGAGCATTTTGTGAGCGTTTTAGTAACTGCGTGCCCTCACGCCCTCGGTCTGGCAATTCCCTTAGTTATTGTTGGCGTTACTGCATTAGCTGCACGACAGGGAATCTTAATACGCAATCGGCAAGCATTTGAACGTGCAGATGAGTTAGATCTCGTTGTTTTTGATAAAACAGGAACACTTACGCTTGGTAAGCTCGAAATAACTGACGTGTGGTCCCTTGGCCGATTATCTGAAAGAGAGCTCTTGACACTCGCAGCGAGTGTAGAACAGTTCGGGCAGCATGCCATTGCAAAAGCTATCCTGGAAAAAGCTCAGGCACGTAACATTACTATTCCCCAAGCAGAGTCAGCTCATACAGAACCAGGAAAGCAGGCAAGTGCGCTCATTAACGGAAGAGAGATAATTGTTGGCAATCCTAGTCTCATCGAAATGGAAAGCTTTGATAGTAAGATAACCACCGATAACAAAATGCAGGCACGTGCAGCGGTTGAAGCTTTTCAGCGGCAGGGCAAAACGGTAGTCGTTATTATGTCGCCTGATAGGCTAGAAGGCGTGCTTGCAGCAGCAGATACTATTCGGCCGGAAGCAAAAAAAGCATGTGCGGCACTTAAAAAACGTGGCATTGAATTGGCCCTTATAACAGGAGATAATGAACGAGCGGCTCGATTTGTTGCTCAAAGCCTCGGTATCGAAGTTGTTCATGCCCAACTATTGCCACATCAGAAAGCAGCTATACTTAATACCATGCGCCGAGCACATACCGTAGCTATGGTGGGCGATGGCATCAATGATGCTCCAGCACTTGCTGCTGCTGATATTGGTATAGCTGTTGGCGCGGGAACCGACGTAGCAATTGAAACAGCTGATATTGTTCTGGTAAGCAATGATCTTTCTGAAGTTGGTGAAATTATAAATTTAGCAAAGTTATCACGCCGCAAAATCAGACAAAATATTGGCTGGGCAACAGGATATAATGCCATTGCTTTGCCAATCGCCGCGGGAGTTTTTGAGCCGTTTGGATTAACACTTCCTCCTACCATAGGCGCGCTTTTAATGGCATTAAGCACGGTAATAGTCGCTCTCAATTCCTATTTTATCTGGAGAAAACGTTTCTAAAGCTAATTAAAAAGGAGAAGAGATGAATTTCAGCTCAGTTTCGGGCATTTGTCAGTTCCTACGCATTGTATACGGCCTGTATTGGGGGATAATAGGGGTCGATAAGTTCTTTGGTTTTGTGACTGAATCTGAATTTCGGGTAAGTAAACTTACGCTCTCTTTCATTCCGCTCAGCTTACCACAGCTTTTGAGAGTTATTGGTACCCTAGAAATAGCTATTGCAGTAATGATTCTTACACAATGGCCTCGCTTGGGCGCGATATGTGGGATTATACTTATGACTGCCATCATAGTGAATTTAATTGCTATGAAAGAGCATTATGATATTGCTCTTCATGGTATAACGATTGGTGCAGGCATGCTTGCCTTTTATTTCCTGCTGGGTTTGGCAAGCTCTAAGAACTGACATTAACGCGCCTGAGCATCTTTTGCATCTGAAGATTAGAGCTTTCTGCGTAAGAGGAGCCGCACTTTTTTATTGAGTGTAAAAGTGCTATCATGAATGTCGACAAATGATTTTTTTTAAAATGTAGAATTATGTAACAACTCCTAAAAGAGGTTTGAAATGCGTCTCACTACTTTCTTCATAACGTTTTCGCTACTCACAAGCACCACTCTTTTCCCGATGTATGATCCCCGAGTAAAATCTCAGCCGAAACTTGAGGAGAACCTTTTTGATGCTGCGGTAAATGGCAAATCTGTACGCTTTAGGGAACTTTTGGAATGGCCTGGTGTAGATGTCAATGCTCAAACTGCTGAAGCACGTTTTACCCCTCTTATGGTCGCCGCTGATAAAGGGCACATGGAAATGGTTCAGTTGTTGCTTGCTAAGCAAGGTATTAAAATTGATCTCCAAAATTATGAAGGCAAAACTGCTTTGATGTTTGCAGCTCAAAAAGGTCATAAAGAGATCGTTCAATTACTCCTTTCTAAATGTATGGTGAGCGGAAGCATGAAACTAGGTGACTATATTAATACCCAAAGTAAAGCAGGGTGGACTGCGCTCGCGCTTGCAGCAGAAAAAGGGCATAGCAAAGTCGTTGAGAAAATTATCATAGAGCCCAGTGCCAATATCAATTTACAAAATAAGCGCGGTGAAACTGCACTTATGTTGGCTGTTCGGAATGGTCATAGAGAAACCGCAAAAGAACTTCTTCTTGTACATCCTCGTATTACAATAAATGCCAAAGATGGAAATGGCACCACAGCCCTCATGATTACCGCTTTTTTTGGTGAGACAGAAATTTTTCAGATGCTTCTTAATAATCCGTATATCGATATTAATGCTCAAAACGAGAATGGAATGACAGCTCTTATGATGGGCGCTGCACAAGGGCATGAAGAAATTGTCAAAAAACTCCTTATTCAAAGAGGCATAACAGTTCATGCCCAGCATAAAGATAAAAGGACAGCACTGATGTTTGCCGCATATTATGGGCATGACAAAATCGTCCAGCTGCTGCTTGCCACGACTACCCATGATTTAAATGCGGTGGATGCCGATGGCAAAACAATTTTAATGCTCGCTGCTGAAAGAGGCAATGAGGCAGTTGTTCAATTATTGCTCAGTAAGTCTGAGGTCGATTTCAATTTCCAGAGCCTCCACGGCCATACTGCTCTCAAATCAGCTATCAAAGGTGGAAACAAGAAGATTATTCAGTCACTTCTTGATAAACCACATATCACTATCAATACTCGGGATAAGTGCGGTTGGACACCTCTCATGATCGCAGTAGAGCAGGGAAACAAAGAAATCATTCAATTGTTGCTTGATAAGCCTGGTATTTGTGTAAGTACTGAAAATAATGACGGCTTAACGGCTCTTAAGATAGTGGTTTGCAAAGGTCATAAAGACATTGTTGAATTATTACTTAGTAAACCTGAAACCGCTGTCAGCGCGTATGCCCCAGAGGCTTGGATAGCTTTGGAGTTTACCGCATTGAGTACTTGTGACGGCCGGACTGTTCAATTATTGCAAAATGCAAGGTCAGCTCACAAAGTTTGATTTTATTTGTGTATCGATTGCATGAGAGACCAAAAAAATAAGTTGTTAACCGTCATGGACTTAATTTCTCCTGAATGTTAATTATTGATTTAACGTCATCATTGTTCAAATGCCCACTGAGTTCAGGTTTTGTTATTCGTGGTTGTCAGAGGTGTCACTTTGTTTCTCCAGATAGCACACTACCATTTGACAAAATAATAAAAATCGGTTAAAATAATTACATATAGTATTAAAAAGAATTTGCAATTCTAAATCCATTATTCGAGGAAAATTATGAATATGTTTGCTAAGTCCTTACTCGTAGGACTGGTCATGATTGGCTCATCACTCTTTGCAGAGTACCGGTATATTAAGTATGTAAAACCTATGGTAATACAAAGATATGTACGCCGTCAGGTTGTTCCGGTTGCTCGGCCAGTTCGCGTTGTCCAACCTGTTGTACGCGTTCCAGCTATCCCGGCTATCCCACGTATACCGGCTATTCCACGCATCCCTGTAATTCCCACACCCTATATTCCGGCAACTCCCTTCGTTCGACCAGTCCGTGTAGTACGACCAGTGGTAGTGCCAGTTGCTCGCCCAGTCGTCTACAGGCGATATGTACCTGTTCGACCTTCGCATGTTCCATTTTTTCTGGGGGCGACGCTGGGAAGCTTTGTAGGAGCCGCATTAAATCCTGAGTCTGATTATCCTGATTATTACGAATAAAAGTATAAAAAGTTAGGAAGATGTCCTGAATCTCACGGCATCTTTTTTTGCCACTGTGTTACCAAAATCAATGATAACTATCTTCCACCCAGTTTCTTGGTCCGCTATTTCTTCACGAACATAAGGACAAACGCTGCAATAAAACTCATGATAGCTCCATATAAGAAACCGATTTCAGGAGAGAACCATGCCCATAAGTAGCCGACAATGATGCTTGAACAAAGATCAGAGAAGCTTTCAAGCACCTGTAAAATACCAAACCCTGTACCACGGTGTTCAGCAGGTAAAAGATCAGCGGCAAAAGACTTTCCTATGGAAGTGATAGCGCCAGCACTTACTCCTGAAAGAAAGAAAATTCCTAAAAGAGCGAGAATGGCTGCTGACGGCCACATAAGCCAGAGCGAAGAAAGCCCAAAAAACACAAAACCGAATAGTCCAAGAGGGAGCGAACTTCCGATCCTGTCGCTGAGAGCTCCGAGCATATAAGCTGCTATTGTCTGTATGATATTTCTAAATATATAAAGAATGGTAACCGCACTCAGAGCAAGTGCTTGAGAATAGCCGGCCCCAGTCATTGTTTCCTGGACACGCAGTATAAGAAGTGTTCTATTAAAATTAGCAAGGCCAAAAATAAAAAGTGCGGTAACTAATACATAAAATGCCTTCGACAAAACCGATAAAGGGTGTAGTGTGGCTGGCGAAATTGCATGTGGCTGCTCTTTTATAAGAAGTGCGACTAATAAAAATGCAAGGATTCCCGGAATGAATGCGATTGCCATGATTGCTTGCGGTGGCTCATTTGCTAACAAGTAAACAAGAAAAGGTCCACATACTGCGCCGAGGGTATCGAGGGCTTGTCGGTAGCCGAATGCATGGCCGTAATACTGGGGTTCTACTGAATCTGCTATCAGTGCATTGCGTGGAGCACTAATCATACCTCGCCCAATCCAGGCGATGGTCGTAATAACAAGAACAGCAGTCCATGACTGTGCCCATGCAAGGGTGCCTATAAATGCTCCTGTTAAAAAATATCCTACAAGTAAAATAGGTTTACGATGACTGACCCTATCGCTCAACCACCCGGACAAAAACATTGAAAGACCAGAGGCTGCTTTTGAAACACCGCTCACTATGCCGAGTTTTGTGGGAGCTGCCTCTACGCCTACAAGTTTTAAGAGAATAGCAGGCAAAAGAAGCGGGACAAGCTCATGGTTTGCGTCACTTAAAAAGCTTGCAAATCCAAATCCCACAAGAGTATTAGATAGCCAAATAGGTCTTTGTATTTTTAGTTTCAAGATGTATTCCTGCTCAGGTTTTTTTTCTAGTATAGTGAGTGCCGGTATAAGTAATCCAGATATTAGTGAGGATGTGCGAGGATAGTATTTATTTCTTTGCGGTCGTAAGAAAAAGGTGTAATACTGTCAGTGCGTGGTTTCTTTTGACGACGAGGTATATCATGAAAAAGATGCTTATATGTGTGCTCTTTTTTAATACAGTGACTGGTATGCAGCAATCAAAACTCGCAAGAACCTACAGTATTTGTCCAACAATTACCGTGCTTGAGCAAGCAATTTCTGGAGGCAACCCGGAACAGATAGCTCAGACTATCCAAGGCCTGCCGCAGAATCTCATTCCCCAACATATTCTTCTTAAGAGAGCATCCTCGGTAGACATAAAAGCACTTTTTCTTAACTATATAAAAGCATATTGGTTGAGATGCGTTATAATGGATATCTGTTCAACAATTGATCGCATTAAAAGGGAATATAGGCAACTCTCATCTCAGGCGATAGTAGACCATGATTTTCTGGTTATGCTCACTGCTATAAAAGGGGAAGTAATTAAAAAAGTGGAAGGTGACCCCTTGCTTTATAAGTGTGCACTTCGACTTCCCGGCTTTCCAAATCCACGACCCTTAACAAAGCTTGCAGCACGTGTTATTCGTCATGAACTGAAAGGCGAGGATCTTTCACGATTGAGTGGCGATGAAATGGACCTTGTTGATGCCGGCTCTAGTCTTGAATCGGCTACGCCTTCTCCAGCAAGTTAAGCCTTTTTATAGTATAAGGGTCGAAAAGCATTTTTATAATCGGTTTCGAGGGTATTGAATGCTGTCACATGTTTCATGGCATCACCTATGTCGACAAAATCAACACTTATAAAGTTAGGCGATCGTTGAGCTCCATACTGTTTATCAAGGCCGCCCTTACTAATTTCTTGTAAGAAAATATCTAAGTCTCGGGTATTAATCTGTTGATAGGGGTTACGAAACTTAAGTTGGAATGCAGGGAAATAATTAACAAGATAGAGATAGCGTGTTTTAGCACGCCAGCGTGACGATTCTTTACGTTCTTTACTTGCTTTGTTTTTATTAAGGGTGCCCCATTGATTTTCTGCTACATATTCCCACTGATTAAATGTATAGATTGTTTCCCCTAATGAGTTAAAGATAAGGAGTCGTCTATTGTGTTTCTTCATCCAGCTAATGGTAGGCCAGCCGTCATGCAGGTCAGGATTCCAATCAGCAGCCGTGAGAATGTATTCATCAAGCCCTGTAGCTTTCACTTCCTTATCAAGAAGCAGTTTGTCTTTTACATAGTTTTCAAGAAAGATGGTGATGATCTCATCATTATTGGTGTCTAAGAACTGTTTAATGCACACTAATGCTTCAGAAAAGGGCGTCGGTGGTTTCCCATTACACAATATATGGGTAAGTGACTCATTTTTATGGCAGAGAAGAATCGTCTTAGCACGAGTTTCAACGATGTCGAGCATTAATCCTCTCACACCCATTTCCAGCTGCTCTTTAATAGTGAGGTTTTGTTGGGCATATGCATACCCATGCTTTGTTGCAGCATAGGAATTATGAGATGTTAAAAAACACACCTCATTGTATCGTCGCTCATCAAGCCCTTGTCCTACTAAAGACCAAAAAAAAGTCCCCACAAGGACCATGATGTTTTTCTTCATAGTCCCTCCCCCCTCTGTATTATTAGTATACGGAAGCTCTTTTTACTCGATCAAGAACTTCTCAGTTTTTATGGGGCTAACCGAAAAAGCTGGTTTTTTCAGCCTTTTTAATCAAATGAAAGCTTTTATAAAGAATGCTCTTTTTTTGTTGATAAAGTTACAAATTGAGGCAATTAAAGTATCATAAGAAACATTTTGAGAAATACGTTATACACCTTCCTGACTTGAGTGAGCTAAAAGTCTGTTTTGTGGGTAAGCGTGGGTATGCCAAACTGACTTTGCCCGGAAATTGTGGGTGTCCTTTGGGGGCACGATATACCTTGAGAGCGATGTAGTAGACCCATAAAAAAAGATAAATTTCGTAAAAGAGCGCTCATTCGGGAAATCCCTTAGAAACGTTATTCCCGATCAAAAAAATGTTAAAAAAAGACTTGGCTAAGATCTTGTTTCTGATAAAGTAGGTATACCTATCACGAGGGGTGGTAAAACGATAATTTTTTTTAACGGGCGGTAGAATCTTGAACGTAGTAACAATATGGCAAGAATTCCTTAAGATCGTTACCGAGGAAGTTGGCAGCCGTGTTGTTGAGACGTGGTTTAAAGCTATGGAACTTTCTCGGTGGGATGGAGCAACAAAAACTGTCTATATAAAAGCACCCAACGCTTTTATCAAAGACTGGGTTGTCGCTCAATATAGGGATTTGGTCAAAACTCACCTTTGTCGCTTGCTCAATGAGCAGAAGATTTCAGTGATCTTTCTTGATGAAAGTAGAGAAAAAACTGTTACCGTACAGCCTGCAATAAAGCAGCAGCCTAGTCAGGTAAAACCGGTTTCTCAGTACCAGATCAATCAACGATATCAGTTTGACTCGTATATTGTAGGGCCTCACAACGCGCTTGCATTCGAGGCTGCAAAAATAGTCGCTGACAAGCCAGGTGGTCTTTATAATCCTTTATATATACATGGTGGTTCAGGCCTAGGAAAAACGCATCTTTTGCAGGCGGTTGGTAATTATATACGCCAAGCACAACCGAAAGCACGTATCCTCTATCAGTCAGCTGACAGATTTGTTCACGAATTTATCCATGCTATCCGGTTTGATAAGGTTCCTGCATTTGAAAAGAGATATAAAGAGGTTGATGTCCTCATTGTTGACGATATTCAACTTCTTGCAAACAAGGAACAGACGCAAGAAGCATTTTTCCAGATTTATAATGCACTGTTTGAGTCGGGCAAACAGATTGTATTTTCCTGTGACGTATTACCCGATAAGATTCAAGGAATTACTGAACGCTTGAGGACGCGTCTTTACGGTGGTCTTGTTGCTGATATACAGCCACCAACCCTTGAGACAAAAATTGAAATTATCCAGAAAAAAGCGATCATGCAAAAAGAGCGGATTAACGATGATGTTGCGCATTTCATAGCTACGCGCGTTTCTTCAAATGTGCGTGAGCTTGAAGGGTTACTTATCCGCGTTCTTGCATTTGCAACGCTTACCCAGCAGACAGTTTCATTAGAGCTTGCTCATAAGGTACTTGAGCGTACCGGTATTGAGACAACCCAAAAAGCACCTCTTGACTTGCCTCGGATTGCAGATGCGGTTGCGAAGCGGTATCAGGTGACGGTTCCCGAGCTGCGTTCATCAAAAAGGCAGAAAAATCTTGTAGAGGCTCGCCACGTGGCAATGTACTTCATGAGAAAAAAGACTCACTATTCACTTATTGATATTGCAACGTTCTGGTGCAGAAAAGACCACTCAACAGTAACTCATGCGGTGGATAAGGTTGAACAACTGAGTGCTGAAAATCAAGAATTTAAAAATCAACTTGAACGGATCGAGTCGTCACTCTCATAAATAATAGGACATACCTCTCGTACTGGCTTACGTTGCAGGTCTCTTCGGAGCTTCTTATGGCGCCCAAAATTATCACAGACGCATTTCCAGCTGAGCTGAGAATACCAGGAGAAATAGTTTTTGTACCTGAGCGGCTTTTTTAAACCGATCATGGTAGGAAAGTGTTCGGTATCGACGAGGACTATCTTATTAGTGCATCGTTCTCGCATGAAATTATCCACATGTGAATCAACTCTATTTCCGACATAATGAGAAAATTCGAGAGCAAGCTTTCGCTCATCCGGATTCCATAAACTGAAACACTCGCCATCAATGGCATCGGCGATAATTCCATAAATTGCTGGTAATTCGGTGACTTCCTCGGTGCGCGGCCCAATATTTTTGCTGCGCACTTCGATCCACCGAGGATTTTCAGGGAGCCAGAACCATTTGCGTGGTGTATCTATACGCGACGACCAGCAGGCATCCGCATCAATTTTTTTTCTAATCTCTTCAAGGTTTTTTATGCGTGTAAAATTAGAAAGGTGCCTGTTGATGCCTCCTCCCATGCGGAAGAAGAATTTAGGATTTAGTCCCTCAGACTGTTTGACAAAGGTCTCAGGAGTTTTTAAAAGGAGTTTGAGTACAAAAGGATACTCATTAAATTTTAAGATGATAAGTCCCGATTTAAGGCGAAAATTGTAGTCGGCCTTTTTGAGGACCTTAAAATGGTTAAATTCTTTTTTTTCTTGATTAAGATCTTGAAGGACCTCTTCAATGAGTTCCTTGAGACATTCTCCTTTTACTGATTTAGAGGGATTTAAGCGAAAGGTGATCGGTCCATCAGGAAGGAGATGGTTCATGAAATACTTCTTATCAAATTTACTAAAGATGGGATAGAGCTCCAGATAATGGTCATGCAAATGATATGTTTTTGTATCTCCGACCCAGCGCGTAATAATCTCTGGTTCCAAGGGATCTTGTGGTCTCCATGGACTACGAGCAGACAGCCAAATAAAATTGCTTAATAGGATAAAAAAAGTCAGTTTCACTGGTTTTTTCACGTGTTTTTTGCCCCCGTTGGTTGTTATTTTAGCATTTTTTGTCCCAAATGAACAAGGGTGGTTTTTCGCGCTTGATTTTTTTTGCATTTGTCTGGTAAGCTGAGGGTGTAGTAATTTTTTTGAAGCGTACAAAAAAGAAGGGGTACGGGTATGAAGCCGAACGAGAATAATCCTCGTTATCAAAAGCTTTTGAAATGTTTCACCGACTTACCACAACAAATCCTTTCTCTCCAGGAGATTGACGGTGTTGCTGAGTATGTCTTGCATTCGTTGTGCAATGAGGGGTGCCTGAATCTATCAAAAGCCGCATATTTAATAGACAATCCAGATTTTGACTGTATAAAGGGAGTTGCCGGTTTTAATAAAGCTGATGAGATCTCTGATATTGTTTTAGAAGATCATGGGCAATTTCAAGAGCATATGGACCAGTGTGAGTATAATAAGAAGGTTCGTGAAATCAACCTTCGCAGTGCACACCGCAAAGGCCAGTCTCCTGAAGAAACAGTAAAACAACTCGCTCTTATACTCGGCATGGTTAACCCTATGTATCATACCTGGACGATAAAACATGATAACCACGGCTTATTGATCTTTGAAAGAGCACTTGAAGAAGCTCCGATAAAACAAGAAGAATTTATTAAAGGGCTGTCACTCCTTGGTTTCTGTCCAGTCAGTTAAGACTTTCATATATGCTAGAGAAAATGAGCTGCGTTTAGACGTCATACGCAGCTCATTGGGTTTTGTGCCTCACTATTTAGAATTTCTTGTTGCGGTACGATTACCTATTATTTTCTTGGAACTTTTTTTGGCGAAGGTAAGCGATTCTGACTTGCCAGGCGTGTCAATTTTACAAGCAGTTCACGACCAAATTTTGTAAGAGCGGCACCTGTTCTATTTGTGAGCAGCACAAGGCCAACATTTTCAGGGGTCGACCAACCAGCCCAACTTGAAAAACCTGCTACGCCACCATTTTTATCAATGAGATGAAATCCTTCTTGTGTTACATTTTGCCACCCTAGTCCTTGCACCACGTTAGGATTTATTTGAAACACTCCTTTTTGAGCGAGTTCCATCGCATGGTAGAGCTGCAGCGGGCCATACAAACCCATATTTGCCCTGAGAAAACTTATCAGATCAGAGGCTGTTGATTTCAGGCTATTATGATTGACTTCCGGTAAAATCTGGCCATCCTTATTAAATCCACGAGCAAACCGATCATGTAGTTCAGATGGCACGTGCAACACAGTGCTCTTCATAACGAGAGAATGTGTTATTCCTTGTTCAAGTATCTCTTCAAATTTCATGTTTTCGTAATTTACCAGTGCATAACGCAATAATTTATACCCCAGATTTGAATAGAGAAAGTATGTTCCGGGAGGGTATTCTGGGCGCCAATTAAGCAATGAATTTATCACTTGCTGTTCGGTATGATCTTCAGGACCAGGGTCACGAGGTAAGCCTGAAGTGTGCGTAGCAAGCTGCTCAAGCGTAATAGTGCTGAGTGCACAAGAATGAAATTTAAGCGTTGGAATATATTGATCGAGGGTGTCAGTCAAGTTCATCTTATTTCGAATAACCTGATATGCAAGCAGGGTAGAAACAAAAGGCTTTGTTATCGATGCAATATCAAATAAAGTATTCTCCGTCACTTTGATACTACGCTCCGGGTCGGCAAAACCAAAATTGAGAAAATAAGGTTCGCCTTTATAAAATATCCCTACAGCAAACCCGATAAACTTTTCTTGACTATTAAAGTCCTCGATTTCTTTTTGAATCGTTTCTGGTATTGCCGAAAAAAGCAGGTGCGTGTTAACTAAAAAGACGAAAAACCAGAATCTTAAAGCCATTGCAGCCCTCTTTTAATTGCATAAAATGCTATGCGTCATATATATCAGTATGACGTATTTATTTCTTATAGATCAAGGCTTTTGCTCCAATTTGCGCTACTGATTGCAAAAGATGAAATGAGCCCCTAAGAGGCCCTATTTTGCCTCGTACAATATCGACACGCCAGGGCAATACCTATAAGAGATCTTGGGCCTAACATTTTCTCATAATGGGTGAACCAGACAAAAATTTGCAATTTTTCATTGCCCCTTTTAAGCTTTTCTCATCAGTAAATTTCAGGCTTTTTATGAGATTTTCTGGTGAGCAAGAATAATATAAATGATATAATGAGGTCCATATGAAACTTAAAGTCCTATTCTTAATTTCGTCATTAGTTGCACCACATGCTCTTTTCACAATGGGCGTTGCAAGATCCACAGTTTCTCGACCCCCATCACATTCAATATCGCATCCAATAACGTCTACTGTCTTTACAAAATCGGCTGATCACCCACAGACACGACCGGCAATGAATGCATCTACGAATGATTTACGACAAAATCGGCAATCGGCTGTGTGCCAAAACACTCCACAGGATGTTAACTATAGGGCAGCAGGGAAATTCATTGACGCTGTTGAAAAAGGTTGTTCAGTTCAAACTGTGCAATCATTGCTTGGCCAATCGGGCATTACTACTAATACACGGGATGTAATGGGTACGACACCTCTCATAGCTGCCCCAAAATGGGCAATATAGAGATGGTTCGGTTTCTTCTTATGCAACCAGATATCGACATCATTACTGAAAATATTTTCGGAGGAACAGCATTTATGATTGCTGCTCAGTATGGGCGTACAGAAGTCGTCAGATTATTTCTCACAAGACCCGAGATAGATGTTAATGCTCGATCTCGAAACCGCCGTGTGACTGCTCTCATAATCGCTTCATATCACGGTCGTACTCAAGTTGTTCAGCTGTTGCTTAATCAACCTGGTATCAATGTTAATCTGCAAGACGATGATGGTAAGACAGCTCTTATGCTTGCTGCCATGAAGGGTCACATTGACGTGGTTAAGGGGCTATTAAGCAAATCTGACATTGATCTAAGAATTCGAGATAAAGATAACAATACTGCTCTTTCCTTAGCCACGTGGAGCACCGAAAGCTACGAAATCATTAAAATTCTTTCCGAAAAAGCGCGTCACGTGCACGGGCCTGGAGCTCATTTGTGAATATAGAGGAGTCGTTCTGTTTGAATAATACTGATCGCTCTCAATGAGTAAAATATGAGTTAGATAAACCATTTATCCCAAGAGGTTCATATGAAACTTAAAATGTTATTCTTAATCTCGTTTTTAATAACTCCTCACGTTCTTCTCACAATGGGAACTGCAGTATGGCCTGACTCCTCCTGGTCTATCGATAAAGATTTCATTAACGCTGCTACGAGAGGCGATCTAGAAAAAGTTCAATCGCTGCTTAGTGAACCAGGAATTGATATCAACGCGCGAGATTTAGAAGGCAGGACAGCTCTTATGACTGCCGCCTCAATGGGCCATATAGACGTTGTCCGTCTTCTTCTTGATCAGCCAAAAATCGCTATCAATGCACGAAATCTTTTTCAAGCTACCGCATTTATGCTTGCGGCTCAGTATGGACGTAAAGAAATTGTGGAATTACTTCTTGCTAGACCTGAGACAGATATCAATGCTCAAGCTATAAATGACGAGACAGCTCTCATAGTTGCCGCATTTTGGAGCCGAATGGAAGTTGTTCGGTTGCTGCTTAATCAACCCAATATCAATATCAATGCACAAGATAAAAATCGTAAGACAGCCTTAATGGTTGCCGCAATGCAAGGGAACACAGGTATCGTTGAGCTACTCTTAAATAAATCTGGAATCAATATTAAACTCCGCGATTATGATAAAGAAACAGCTCTTTCATTGGCTTACCAAGGTGGAAGCGAAAAGCATGCAGTTCTTAAACTGTTTTTTGACAGAACTAGTCTCGAGAGTATTCTTGAAGAATTAAAACCTGTTGACGCACTTTTAGCTGCTGCTCGCACCGGCAATAAAGAGATCGTGCAGCAGCTTCTTAATGGACAAGTGGCTGTTAATGCTCAAAATGAATTCGGTTTGACGGCTCTTCTTACTGCTATCGATCATAATCAGCTAGAAATTGTTCAATTAATTATTAGTAGGTCTGGGTTGGATGTCAATATCGCAACCAAAGCTGGATCAACACCTCTCATGGCAGCTGCTAAGGCTGGTCGCGAAGAAATCGTTCGACTGCTTCTTACTCAGCCAGACATTGCGATAAATGCACAACGTTGTACAGGCTGCACTGCACTCATTTTTGCGGCTGAGGAGGGTCATAAAGGCATCGTTCAAATGTTGCTTGATCAAAATAACATTAATATCAATATTCAAAATACTGAGGGTAAATCTGCCCTGTTCATTGCCGCCAGGAATGGTCACACAGAAGTTGTGAGATTACTTCTTCAAAAAACTCATCTTGCTGTTAATGCACAGGATCGAAATGGAGTGACGGCTCTGATGGTTGCCGCACTTCGTGATCATCAATCAGTCATTGAGTTATTGTTGACTCATTCTCATATCGATGTCGAAATCAAAGATAAAGCTGGCCGGACTGCCACTAACTACACTCAGAATCAGAATATTACGCAAATGCTTACGAATGCTGGCAAACGTTAAGAGAAAAAACACCGGCAATGGACGCTAATGCTTAATCTGCATCGACGGTATGATGGGTGATTTTTTATCTAACTCATAGCGTTCAAAAAATTGCAATCTCTAAGTGTCCGGTTTAAGCTTTGTCTAATTCCATAGGTTAAAAAATAATGCGACAAAACATGAGTAAAATAATCTTCCTTCGCAGAGAGCGCTACATGAATCTTAAAATTTTGCTCTTAACTTCTTTACTTGTTGTTGCCAATCTTTTCCCAATGGGAAAAAGCCGTGTGAATGGATTATATCGAGCAGATGATGCGCCTCTTGACAATGTAATTGGAGAGACTGCTTTGATTATGGCAGTAAAATCGGGCCATCCAGAAAATGTTCGATCATTGCTCGAGCGCCCTGAAATAAATATTAATGTACCTGATAAATCAGGCATGACGCCTCTTATGCATGCGGCTAATAGAGAAGTTGTTGAATTACTTCTTAATCAACGAGGTATTAACATTAATGCCTTAGATAGATCTGTGTGCGGTTGGACGGCTCTTAAGGTTGCTGTCAGATGGGGTCGTCAAGAAGTTGTGCAATTACTTCTGAGTCAATCAGATATTGATATCAATTCGTCGGGGGACCATTGTTGCTGGACGCCTCTTATGATGGCAGTCAGACACGGGCATCAAGGAGTAGTTCAATTACTTCTTAACCACCAGAATATAGATATAAATGTCGTTGATCCTGCTGGACGTACATGTCTTATGTACGCAGCAGAACATGGCCAAGAAGCCGTCATTGGCTTGCTCCTCCAAAAACCGGGTATTGCTATCAACATTCAGGATAGAAGAGGTACCTCAGCGCTCATGTATGCTGTCTCAAAATGTTCAATAGAGACGATTCAAAAGCTGCTTATGCAGCCCACTGTAGATATACAAGCTCAGGATGAAAATGGATTGACAGCTCTCATGGTAGCACTAAAATTTCATCGCGACACCGACATTGTTAAACTTTTTCTTGATAAAACAGACTTAAATGCCTCCACACCTGATAGAAACTGGAAACTATTCTTTGTTGCTGCCGAGCAAGGTTATCAGGAAATCGTTCAATTATTGTTTGAAAGCGCCGATATAAATTTCAATGCACAGGATAGATATGGCAGGACGGCTCTCATGGCGGCTGCTAAAAATGATCGCAAAGCGATTGTAAAATTGTTGCTTGATAAACCCGGTATTAATGTTAATGCCGTTGACCAAAAGGGACGAACGGCTCTTACGAAGGCAGCTAAAAGGGGCCACACAAACATAGTTCAGTTACTGCTTGAGACATCAGGCATCTCTACTGTTACACGAGATAAAGCGAATAAGACCGCCCTTTTATTGGTCATCTCAGCCGAAGATTCTCATCCTGAGATCGTGAAACTTTTTTTTGATAAACTGAATGCCGACAGTATTATTGAAGAAATAGGCGAAATTTCAACTCTGTTATGGGCTGCTGCTGTTGGCCATAAAGAAATAGTTGAAGTAGTTTCTCAGAGGTATCTGACCACCAATGCACAAAATGAAATAGGATGGACAGCTCTCATGTCTGCCGTAACATATGGGCAAAAAGAAATAGTTCAATTGCTATTGAATAAACCAGGAATTGATGTCAATATTCGCAACAAAGCTGGCTCAACTGCTTTTTTATTTGCTGCGGCAGTGGGGAACAAATACATTGTTCAATTATTTCTTGCAAAGCCGGATATCGCAATTAATGTGCAAAATGAAAAAGGATTGACCCCGCTCATAGCCGCCGTGGCAGGAGGTCATAAAGACGTAGTTCAGTCGCTTCTTGATCGAACTGATATAAATGTCAATGCACAAACTGATGAGCGTCGGTCAGCGATCATGTATGCTGCTAAAGAGGGATATACCGAAATTGTTGAATCATTGCTTCAAAAACCTCGTATCGCTGTCAATAGTCAGGATCAAGATGGGTGGACTGCACTTATGTTTGCTGCAAATAATGGCAATCAAGAATGTGTTCAGCTACTTTTGAGTAAGCCCACTATCGATACGACTCTTCGAAATCAGTCTGATCGGACAGCTGGCATGCTTGCCGCTAATGAGGCAATTGTAACACTCATTGATTCGGCAGGTAGAATCTTGCGCTAAAAGAGTTGTTGGTCGAGAAACAAACATCAAGAAGATCTTTTCACTATAGCTTCTCAGTTTTACTTGCCTTCCATGCGAGGCTTATAACGGTTATAAGATTCCGCACCATAAAACTGAAATGCAAGTTTGCTACTTATTGCTTGATTAGCTAAATCAAGCGTTCGAATGACCCGATCAATGTAATCAGCTTTTTCGGGGTAATTTCTTCCCGCATCTGCCCATCTTGCTTTTAACGTATTATAGGCTTCATTAACTGACTCGAGATACTGATGATCTTCATTGCCTGGCGTTAATAGTTCTTGTTTTGGCAAACCTAATACGTCCCGTGGAGAAAAGTTCTTCTGGTTTAATGAATATTTAACCGCGGGAAATGCTGCATCGAATGTGGCGTTTTCTGGTATTGTGATGGCTGGTACTTCCGCGGGAATAGTAAAAGTAAATTGAAATGGACGGAATCGTTCTTCAACTGCTTTTATCATTTCGCGTGATGAGAGTGTTGGAATAGTCACCGTTATTTGCACGGGCTTATTGTTATTTTTTCGCACTAAGTCGGAAAAATTGCCATCAATAGCTGTAGCCGAACTTGCGAGTTTTGTTTCATTGATTATTCTATCACCGGCATAGAGGTAAAGTCGTTTTAAATCCATGGGATTTCTATTAATTATCACCGTTTCTCCCGGTACTACACTTTTGTAAAACCAATATCCAGGTTCTTGCTGTCGATACTGAAATACGAGTTTAAGGCTCGTTTCATTTTTAATGATAAGAACTGGTGGGGGACTACTTGGTTCGCCGGCGGCTTTCATGGCATAGCTAGAGTTGCCGATGAAAATGATTAAAGTGCTCGCCAAAGTAAAGACTATATTCTTCATCATAACAACCTCTTTTTTATTACTATCTAAATAATGCATTATTATTGATAATTCTACTGAAAATGCGTACAGATTGTCAATAAATGATAAAAATTTTTTCTTCGGATTATCGCCAAATTCTGGTCAAATTGCCTCTTGCGCTTCTTGCACGTCTAATTTCTTCAATATATGCATGATTTAAAAACAAAGTTATATAAATGTTGCAAGCTGTAAGGCAAATATGGTAGTTTAAAAGTAAGAAAAAAAAATAAGGAGTACTCGTGAAGTTAAAAAAGAAACCATTTCACCCTAAAAAGGTGACTATACGTGAAAAGCATATAGAGAGGGATGAAAAACAACTTGAACATATGGCCGAGAAGCATCCACGGGGGCATCGTTTTGGTCATCGTTTTTTCCCTTATAATAAGTCCGGATCGTAATAATCAAGTGCTGGAAGCATCCCATACGTAAGATAATAAAGTGTGGATCCTCCGCCTGTAGAGCAGAAAGACATCCGGTCTTGAAGATTTTGCTGATATACTGCTGCAACCGATTCCCCCCCGCCGACAACAGTGTATGCTGAAGATTGCGCGATGGCTTGCAGCAGTGTATATAGTGGCTCAAGAGTTTCCGGTCGTTCAAAGATTCCCATCGCGCCATTTAAGAATATTGTTTTAGCTTTTTGTATCTCTTCTTGGTAGATTTTGAGTGACTCAGGTCCTACTGAAATACCTACTGAATCTGATGAGAGCGTCTTCACGGTCTTTAAAGGCCCATCAAAGGTACCAGTACTGGTCAAATAGTCGCAAGGGAAAATAATCCGAACATTTTTTTGAGAGGCATCTGAAAGAATAGTTCGGGCTTCATCGAGCAATTCATCCGCAACGAGAGAGTGACCAACCTCGATGCCTTGTGCTTTTAAAAAGGTAAAGGCAACTGCAGGAAGAATGACAAGCGTATCTGCAATATCAATAAGATGTTTTATAAATGGAAGTTTATCTTTAACTTTGCCTCCCCCAATAAAAATAATAAATGGCCGTTTTGGTTTTTTAAGTGCCTCAAGTTCCACTAACTCAAATTCGATGAGATGGCCAATTGATCGTTCATTTGGTTGAAAGAGTGCGGGAAGAAGGGTGATAGAAGTATCATTTCTATGAAGCAGTGCAAATGCATCATTGACGTAATAGCCTGCAAGTTCACGTAATGATCGAGCAAAGGATTCACTCTGGTTCCGTTCTCCTGGATCGAACCTGAGGTTTTCAAGAAGAAGGATTGATTGCGGTTTCATAGTGAGTGATTTTTCATAAGCTTCTGTGAGCGTCGATGCAAAATCGATTGCGTATCCTCGTTCAACAAACCACGGAAGCAAAACCTTTGTTGAGTCTTTGGTTTCTTTGGCATGAGGTCTATCAAGGTGTGTGCCCATGATGATTTTTGCATTTTTTTGTGCAAGTAAGGTAAGTGTAGGTTCAATAGCCTTGAGACGAAAATCGTTTAGAATGATGCCGTTCACTATCGGTACGTTAGCATCAACGCGTAAGAAGACTCGTACTTGATCCAGATTTGCTCGTGTGAACGTTGATCTGATCATGCAGGAAGCCCTTTAAGGACGGAAGCTACATGCATCGATTTTATTTTTTGAGCTGGAATAAGCGCTGCAAAAAGACAGACTACCAGGGCCAAAAGAAATACTGACACAATAATGCGAAAATCGAGTGTTGCCGGAAGATGGCTCACATAGTAGACATCAGGAAGCTCAATAAAGGGGAACGTATTTAATAACCAGGTGGCGAGTGCGGCTATGAGTATTCCGCAGAATGTAGCAGTAAGTGTTATAGCTCCTGAGACGAACACAAAGATCGATATAAGTGCGGCGTCAGTCATTCCCATTGTCTTTAAAAGCGCGATATCGTGCTGTTTTTGAGTCGCATACATAAAAAGGAGTGAGATAATATTAAGGCTCGCAACCAACGTTACCAAAGCCAGGATAAAGAACATCGCATATCGCTCAAGTGTCAGTGCTGAAACAAGTGGTGGATAAAGGTCTTTCCAGGAATATACATTCAATGCCAAACGATTTTTTAAAGATGAGATCACCGTTTTTTCATCCTTAGTATCTTTGAGTTTGATGGTCACCTGTGTGATTTTTATCGGGTATAGCTGTTTTAACAGATCGAATGACCCGATAAGAACATGCTCATCAAAATCATGAATGCCTGTTTTAAAGAGTGCGACGATAGTGACTTCTTTTTCTTCAAGCGTTATTTTATTGCTCATTACCTCTTCCTGATGATAAAGGATGGTGACGCGAGAGCCCGTTTTGATTTGTAAGCGATCAGCTAATGATTGGCCTATAAAAAGCGTATCGCGGTTAAGGGCAGACCATGGATTTACAGCAGTATCGCAGATCATCTCTTTTATAGAGCTTACCTGCGGTTCAGCTTTAGGATCTATCGCTTTGAGCAGGCAAATTTGCATTTCATTGTTTTCGAGGGTTTTATTTTGAATGATTACTTGTGCAAAGCTTGTTGGTCCAAATGCTGCAATAGTATCACTATATTCACTTGAAAGCACTTTTTTGAGTTTTTCATAGTTGAGCGCCTTATCATGGGAATTGATGGTGATATCAGCATGAACTCCTTGCAGTTTTTTATGGGTCTCCTTTTCAAATCCGTTCATTATCGCTGCAACAAGGGTTAGCGCAGCCGTTCCTAAAAGAATACTCGTAAAACAGATCTTGATCATGGTAGCAATATTGTTATCGAGCCCAGAACTTCGCAAAAACCGAAGAGCAAGTAATAATGAAAGCGACATGCAGATTCCTCTAAAGTGTTGAACTTTAAAGAGAGTATACTACAAACTATATTTTGTAGGTAGCATAAAAAGTGGTAGTAATCACGAAAGGAAAAGATGAATTATCGCATTGCTATTGGAGCTGATCATCGTGGCTTTGTGCTTAAGCAAGAGCTGATGCGCCATGAAACTATTGAAGGAAATTCTATTTTTTGGACTGATGTGGGAACGTTTTCGTCTGAAAGAACCGATTATCCTCTATTTGCCAAAAAAGTTGTAGCTGCTTTACACGCGGGAAGTGCAGATCTTGGAATTCTTTCCTGTGGCTCTGGCATCGGTATAGCGATTGCTGCAAATCGTCATCGAGGCATTTATGCAGGAGTCGTGTGGAATGAAGAAGTGGCTCGCAGTGCAAAAGAAGACGATAATGTAAATGTTCTCGTCCTTCCTGCAGACTATCTGAGTAATGATTTAGCATATCATTGTGTAGAGGCGTGGCTTAGCACCAGTTTCAAGGGAGGTCGCTATCAAGAGCGCCTTGAAATGCTTGAAGAATAAAAAAAAGGGAAGAGAATCTCTCTCTTCCCTTAAGAATCGTAGTAGTTATTGTGCAGCTGGAGCAGCAGGAAGTGCTTCTGCCTTACTGAGAACACTTTCAGCCTTTTTCAATGCTTCGCGTGCTTTGTCTTTCGTATGGATAATTTTCGCTAGATCACTGCTTGAGCGTACAAACGTGCCGAGTCCTACTAAGAATGTCGCCCATCCTTTCCACTCAGGACCTTTCTGTTCTTTATCTTGATATGCGTTGTATAACTGCGCAAGACCACCAGCAACTGCGAGGCCTCCTCCTATGATTAGGAAAGTATCAACCCAGCTTAATACAGATGTATCCAATTTTTCTACATTTTCTTTCTGCTTAGCAACTTCTGCTTTGGCAAGCTCAATGAGCTTTGCTTTACTTGCTGCAGGGATAAGGAAGCGATAGTGCTCGCTCAACTGAATGTAGGTTTTAAGAGCCGTGGCATTTCCCTTTTTAACGGCGTGCTCAAGAGTTTCTTCAACCCCTGCTTGGATACCAAAAGTGAGAGATGCTATGACAGCTGCAAAAATAAAGTTTTTCATGAGATATCCTTTAAGTAATTAAGTAGGTTAAACACACTCGTTTCGGTCTTTTATTGTACCCTATTTAACGGGTTTTGCTAGTATTTTTTTAATGTCAGCGGCAGTAAGCAGTTCACGTCGCTCCAGCTCAGTTGCAAGCTTTTGTAAGTCATCTTTATGGCTCATAAGGAGCTCATATACTTCACGTTCACATTTTTGGAGCTCTGCTTTGGCTCGCATCATCGGTTCTTTGACTTCTTCAACTGAGAAATCTTCTTTTTTGAGCCCGTTGAATGCAAGCTTTTCAAAGCAATCGAGTGCCTTACGCTTATCTTTTTCATGATAACTGAAGCTTACAGATCCAAGAAGTATCTGTTCAGCAGCTGCACCAGCAAGCTTAATTTTTGCTGTTAGTACTGGACTCGTTTCAATCTTTACTAACTCAGATTTATGAGAGAGCAGCACGTGGCCATAGCGAGCTTTCTTTTTTGCTTTTAAATGTTCTTCACGTGCTTTGACATCAAAGTAACGTGTTTCTACCGTCTTACGCCATTTTCCTTTGATGGTTACCCCTTCAACCCGTTCTTGGACCTCATTTTCAAAAAGGTGGTACATAAGAGCATGACCTGCCTGATGGGCAGCAACAAGTTTACGTTCTTGTTGCGTGAGCGGTAACTGTGCATCAAAGCGGATACGATACACTTCACGGTAAATTTTATCCGTGATATGCGCCATCGTTAATGGTCTTCTTTGAAGCCGTGCGGTAAAGCGTGCATTTTTGAGTACTAAGTCGAGATCGCCATACGAGCAGCCTTCTGTTTGTCGGGCAAGAGCATCAATATCAAAATCTGATTTAGAAATACCATTTTCTCTAAACATGACATCGAAGAATTTTTTACGGACTTCGTAGCTCGGCTCTTCAAAGTGGATCTGCTTTCCAAAACGACCAGGTTTTAAGAGTGCATCATCAAGCATATAGGGACGATTTGTTGCGGCAAGCAAGATGACAGCATCACCCACTTCGGTAGAAGCAAGTGTTTCTGACATCGTTAAGAATTCAGTAAGCGTTTGACCACCTTCCTTAGTTTGTAACGGAAGATTATGCAACTCATCAATAAAGAGAACGCACGGTGCATTTTGTTTCGCTTCTTGAATGACCGACTTAATACCCTCAGCAGTCCAATTTATCTCTGAATACTTTATAGACTTGAATGCAAATTTCTTCATGATCCCTTTCTCTTTGAGCTTCTCATTGAGCGTCCCACAAAGAGCGTTAGCAAGAAGTGTTTTTCCTGATCTCGATGGACCGGTAAGAAGGATGCCTTTTTCAAGGCCACTTGCTGATCTATCATAAATTTCAGGCTCGATAATATAGTTAACAATAGTGTACATTTCCTGAATCTGGTTTTCTAGTCCAATAAGACGTGGATCTTCTAAAGTTATGTCAGGTACCTTATATGCATCTCCTGTAGGGACATCGAATCCTTTAAGTCGATTCCACCATTCACGAAATTTTTGCTTCACTGGTGCAAGGAGCTTATTTATACCATCCTCGGCAACAATCATCATCGCCATTGCCCCTAAGTGTTTAGCGCTCTTATAATCATTACTGCTTAAAAACCCTGAAAGTGTTTTATGACTTTCTACCTGTGCTTGTGTAGTGCCAGAATGTAAAGCTTGCGCAGCTTGATTAGCAGCTTGAACAGCAGCATCAATTTGATCCATCTGAGGCTGCTGCACTTGAATGCCATTAAGTGCCTGCTGAGCAACATCGAGTGCTGCTGCAGGTCTTAAGGCTCGCGCAGCATCATTGACAGCTCGGGCGGCAGTATTAACTTGTGCCATCGCAGCAGGGCTTGCCGTTTGGTTTGCTGGCAGAGCCCGAATTGCTGCTTGGAGTTCCGCTTGAGCGGTTGCGAGTGCCTGTGCAGGATTCTTGGGAACTTGAGGCAGATCATACCAATGGTTGATTGCATCTACTCCTTCTTTATCATAATAATCTGGAGTACCAATCCAATATTTTAGATAATTTACTCCAGGAAGGTTAGCTACCCATCGCCATGGCATGAGGTAGAGTCCCATTCCTACAATTCCTATGAGGCGCGGTAATTTATCAAGTCCGCGCGTGATTCCCCATTCTTCATTAAATTTATCAATGCCGCGTATAAATCGATTAAAAGGAGTAAGACCAGCAGTCTTTGATTCGTCATGAAGCTCTTTAATGAGGCGGGTATTTTCTGCAATCATCGCTTGTAATTCATCAAGTCCTTGGAATTTTGCATCTTGAGTGATCGGTCCCTGATAACGATATTCCTCTAAGGCAGGTAGTTCGAAGGGGACAATTGTTTCAAAGTTTGATTTTATAGTGTTAGATATGTGAGTGACTAATGCGCGAGTGGACTGAGCCATTTTTCTCAGCGCATTATCTGCGTTGAATTCGTCAGATAGTTTTAACTGCTTGACAGTTTTTTGGAGCTCAATTGACCAAAATTTCGCTTTCGCTGCTTGTGGACCTTTAATGCCACCCTTGTTACACACTTGTACAAGGTATTCAAGAATACCAGCAACCTCATCTAAGTGGCGGTGTGCTGTCCTAAAATCTTCTTGGGTGCTTACTGATTCTGTTGCAAAGACACGTTGTAAAAATTCATCATCAAGTGTATCAGCACGTAAGCCGGCACACAGAAGGAGCGAACTAAGGATTATTCTGTAGAAAGTACCATCCATTGTTTCAACCTTTCCTTATCCTGTTGTATACTATTCACTGTTGATTTGTATTTCATTTTAAAATATCAAGGCAGTTTGTCAAAAGCCTCTATTTCTAATAAGGAACAGATGAAACGTTTTTTAAAATATGCAATCTCTCTTCCCATCGCTTTCGCTCTCGTGTGGTTCATAATGAACAACCTCCAACAGCGAGCGTCGACTGTTAAGCAGGCAGAGCATTATTCAAATATTGTACCGATAGCAGTTATTGGTTCAGGACCTGCGGGTTTGAGTGCAGCACTCTATGGAGCACGTGCAGCAATTCATACGGTCGTTTTTGAAGGAAAGATGCCAGGAGGCCAGTTAACGACAACTTCATATGTTGAAAACTGGCCGGGAACGCCAAAATCACTTGGCTCTGAGCTTATTGCACAATGTAAAAAGCAGGCAGAAAAGTTTGGAGCACTTATTGTTGATGATACTGTTAGTGAAGTTGACTTGAATTCCTGGCCGTTTGTGCTGAAAACAGAAGATGGACTTACCGTGCATGCGCTTTCAGTTATTATAGCAACGGGCTCTAAACCGAAACTGTTAAGTGATACAAAAGAAACGCCAGGAGAAAAGGAATATTTTGGGTACGGGGTAACGACCTGTGCTGTGTGTGATGCACCATTTTACAAAGGTAAGACAGTTGCTGTTATTGGCGGAGGAGATTCAGCTGTAGAAGAAGCAGTATTTTTAACTGCTTATGCAAAAAAGATTTACATGCTTGTGCGTGGATCAGCGATGAGAGCTGCCGCGGTGATGCAAGAGCGATTGAAAGATGCTCCATCAATTCAGATCCTTTATAATACGCAGGTGCAAGAGATAATTGGTAATGGAAATACGGTTACCGGCATAAAAATTACTAACACCAAAGACAATCAGAAAAGTCAGCTTGCTATTGATGGCGTCTTCCTTGCCATTGGCCATAAGCCAAATAGTCACCTCTTTAAAAAGTATATAAGAACAGATAATGAAGGGTATATTATCCTTCCTGATAGATCCCAAAGAACGACTGTTCCGGGAATCTTTGCAGCTGGGGATGTTTCGGATCATATTTACCGCCAGGCAGGTATTGCTGCTGGCGATGGCATACGGGCAGCACTTGATGCGATAGCATTTTTACAAGGGCGAGGTTATTCTGATGCATTTGCAAAGACAATTGAAAAAAACTATTTTGAGCCGGTATCGACTAAAGGACTCAAACCGCTGCCCAAAATCATAACAAATAAGGACTTTGACACAATTGCAAAAAATCATGAGTATATTGTTCTTGAAGTTGGTGCTGAATATTGTGCTAGCTGCAAGGCACTTGTTCCAATTCTTCAAAGTGTGGCAGCGCGAATGAGTGATAAAGTGTTCTTTGCTCAAATCGATCTGGGGACTGATCCTCAACAGCTCATTAAGCGGTTTGATCTTAAAGCCATTCCCGCAATTCTTGTCTTTAAGAAAGATAAGCTAATGGCTCGTTACGATCAGCAAGTCTTTTCTCGACGGGAGCTCTTTATGATCCTTACCCAGCTTATAGAGGGGTAATGTTTTTAGATTTCTCAGCGAAAACGCCGATAATATCGGCACATATAAATTTGACAGGCATTTTATGTCTTATTATAATTTGCTAAGAATTAAAGCATAAAAGAGAATAAGCAACGACTGCTCAAAGTTTTGGCTTTTTTCTCACACATATAACTCATTTTTTCGAGAGAGGGGATCTGTGCTACAAAATAATCATCAGACACCGGGTGCACATCCAGAGCATGAGCTGATCGAGGCTGCTAGAAGAGGGCAGATAGAACGTTTTGAAGAGCTTCTTAGAAAACCAGGGATAAACTTCAATGCTCAAATTGAAGGCGGTAATAGTGCTCTCATTTTCGCAGCACTTAATGGCCACAATGATATTGTACAATTATTGCTCGACATGGCTGACATCGATGTCAATGCCCAAAATGAATTAGGTTCTACCGCTCTCATTTATGCAGTATTTCATGGTCGCGAAGAAATTGTTAGATTACTTCTTGACAAGCCTAACATCGATGTAAATGCTCAAAACCAAGATAGTTCAACTGCTCTCATGATTGCCGCCGTTAAAGGTTACACGGAAATTGTGAGATTACTTCTTGATCAACAGGACATCCACGTCAATGCTCAATCTGACGATGGCTGGACTCCTCTTATGTTTGCTGCCTGTCAAGGTCACGAAGAAATTGCTACATTACTCCTGGCTCAATCTAACATTGAGATAAATATCAAAAATGATAGAGAAGACACAGCTCTTATGATGAGCTCTTTGTTTGGACATGAAAAAATCACGAAATTGCTCCTTGAGAAGCCCGATAAGAGGTCAATGCCCAAGCATGCGATGGATTAACTGCCCTCATGCTTGCTACCCTAAAGGACCAAATAAAGATTGTACAACTTTTACTCGATGCACCGGGCATTGATATCAATATACAAGAGTTTAATGACAGTCAAACTGCTCAGAGCTTCGCCGCCAAACGAGGTAATAGAAAAATCATTTAGTTGTTTGAGAATCATGTAAAAGCGACGGGCTTTCTCTAAAAATCCCTGTCATATTTTATAGACATTCAAAAGGCCACGTTAGTTGCTGGGCAAAAGTAAATAATTATGCGTAAACGTTTCTAGTTACAACTTTTCTGCTAAGGCTTATAATAATGCTCTCATTTTTCGATTAATTTGCTACACTTGTGAGCAGCCTTACAAGGCAAGCATTATTATTGCAATTAGCAAATTAATGCTGCTATTATAAAATCATAATGTAACTAAATTTTGGATTGGGGTAGTCAATGAAAGTCTTTGTCTTTTCCCTATTATGTGTAATGGGAGCTTCACTTTTAGGTGTAGAAGAGCCAAAAAAGGAACCACAGAAATCTTGTAAGTATTTAAATGGGGGAACTGAGGTTCAGGCCGTCATTTATGCAAAAGAGAGTCTTGAATCTGATAAGACAATAGCGCGTAAGTGTCTGCTTATTAAAAGACCGCAGGCAAAAGCAACTGTTCTTATTTGTCATGGCTTTAGCCTTGATAAGTTCTTAGTCAGTTTCCTTCATATGATGTTTAAAGATTACAATAGCATGACGTTCGATTTCCGTGCACACGGTGAAGACTATGAAGATCAGGTCTGTACTTTTGGCAGAGATGAATCCTATGATGTGGTTGCCGCAGTACATTTCATTAAGAATGATCCTGATTTAAAAGATTTGCCGCTCTTTGTGTATGGATTTTCTATGGGCGCGGCAGCAGCAATTATAGCACAGGCACGTGAACAAAATCTTTTCACGGGAATGGTCCTTGATTGTCCTTTCGATTCAACTGATAAACTTATTGAGCGGGGTATAGATCAGCTTAAGATTAATGTTTTTGGGTATGAGATGCAGTTTCCAGGAAGTTCATTATTAAAAACGTATGCATATAATCCGTATGTACAAGGACTGATAAAAGCGATATTGCGGACGTTTACTACGCTTGATCATGCTGATATTAATACCTGCATTTGCCCTGTATATCCTGAGGAGGCGATTAAGTACGTAACCATTCCATGCTTCTTTATTGGCTGTGTTAATGATGACAAAGCTCCCGAGGACGCAGTTATGGCGGTGTATAATGGAGCTCAGGGCTTTAAGCGCTGCTGGATTGATGTCGAAGGCAAGCGTCACTATGATACAATCTTTAGACAGATGCATAGGTATTTTTATAAGGTCGATCGTTTTATCAAAAAGGTCTTGGATGGCTCCTATCAGAAAAAAGTGCAGGCCAAGGTGAGAAAAGATGGATTAAAAGATCCCTTCACTGATGCAAAAGATATCTCATGTGTGATACAATAGCTGAAAACTATACATGAGGTAGGAACGATGTTAGATATTTCTCTTTCCACAAAACGTCTCCTTGATAGGAAATGTGATGCATATGCATTCTTTGTAGAACACGGCTCTGATTTTGCTGAATTTAAAAAAACGGCAGGAGAGCTTTATCCTTATTTTGATCAAGCTGCAAAAGAGCGGCTTTTTACAGGAAAAGCGGGCAGTTCTTTGATTTTAAATGGCATACAAGGCAAAAATGCTGTCTATCTTATCTTTCTTGGTCTGGGAGATCTTAAGTCAGGGTATGGTAACGTTGAAAGCTATAGAAGAGCAGTTGGGACATTAATAAGAATTGCTGAATCTCATAAACTCGAAAGTATAGCATTTGATTTGCCTGACCCACTTAAATTAAATTTAGGCTATCGAAGGCTTGCCATAGAGACAGCATCGATTGCACATACTGCTGCATATCATTTTGATGAGTATATTACGAGTCCTGATCGAAAATTTCAGTGGGTTATTAAGTTACAACTTGGTGTAAGTAATACTTACTTAGAAGAAACACAAGATGGTCTTGATAGAGGTTTTGTCATCGGTGAAGCTATCAATACAGCTCGTCGTTGGTGTGATATGCCTCCTTCCGATTTAACTCCTCCTATTTTTGCAAAAGAGGCACAGCAGTTGGCAAAAGAGTATGGTCTCAAAGCAACTGTCTTTGATAAAAAAGCTATTGTAAAAATGCGCATGGGTGGCATTGAAGGTGTGTGCAGAGGATCTGTCCATGAGCCACGCTTAGTCATTTTGGAATATAAAGCTCCCAAAGCAAAATCGACGATCTGCCTTGTAGGAAAAGGGGTGACATTCGACACCGGTGGATTGTGCATTAAGCCTTCGGCTGCAATGGAGGGGATGAAAGATGATATGGCCGGCGCTGGAGTTGTACTCGCTGCGATGAAAGTGGTAGCTCAGCTGAAACCTCAGGTAAATGTTGTTGCTGTAGCACCGCTTGTAGAAAATATGCCAAGCGGTAGTGCGCAAAAGCCAGGAGACGTATTGCGCGCTTTTAACGGAAAGACCATGGAAGTTGTCGATACGGATGCTGAAGGCCGCCTTATCTTGGCAGATGCACTCTCGTATGCAGCTGCTACATATAAGCCAGATGCAATGATTGATTTTGCAACGCTTACTGGCGCATGCAGACTTGCATTAGGATTCTTTTATGCCGGTCTCTTTACTAATTCTGACTGGCTCGCTGAAAAAGTCATTAAGGCATCTGAGCATTCAGGTGATCGCGTATGGCGCATGCCTATGGATCCTGATTATAGACCTGCGATTAAGTCTGATATAGCAGACGTGAAAAATGTCGGAAGTGCAAGGTATATGGGTGGAGCAATTACTGCTGCCCTATTTTTAGAAACCTTTGTCGGAAATACTCCTTGGGTACATTTAGATACTGCAGGTCCTGCATTTGGTGTACCTGATTTAAGCTATCTTAGACCTGGGGCTACTGGATTTGGTATCAGATTACTTTTTGATCTTCTCTTTCACTGGCACGATGAAGAGCCTGTGCAGAAAAAGAAAGCACCACCTGCTAAGAAGAAAAAGGGTAAATAATTAATAATAATTTCCGGCCTCTTCCTCATTGGCATACACGAAATTGACAATGAGTCCGAGCATCACCAAATTACATAAGAGTGCTGAATTACCATAACTTATAAACGGCAGTCCTAGTCCCTTTGTTGGCACCAAACCGGTAGCGACAAAGAGATTTATGAGTGCTTGCAGGCTTGTAAGCAGAACATACCCTGTCGTTGTATAAAAGCTAAAAGGATCTTTCAAGCGACTTGCTATGCGCAGACCTGTGTATAAAAAGAGCAGAAAGAGCACAATGAGTAAACATGCTCCCAGAAAGCCGGTCTCTTCTGCAATAATTGAAAAAATAAAGTCTGTATGTTGCATCGGCAAATAAAAAAACTTTTGTTTTGATTGCGCTATACCTACTCCAGTTACATTACCCGATCCAATAGCTATCAATGATTGAATTATCTGAAACCCAGTTCCTTGCGGATCTTCCCACGGATTTAAAAATGTAAGAATGCGTTGAACTCGATACGGCTTCATATAGACAAGGTAGCCCAGTATTGGTAACAAGCTGCTGCAGGTTGCAAGAAGGTGCACCGTATTGCATTGTGCAATAAAAAAGAGCAAAAATGATGTAATGGTGAGAGTAACCGCCTGGCCAAAATCCGGTTGCTTTAAAAGCAGAAGCGCAGTGAGCGCAAGCACGCTGAGTAAGGGCAAATAGCCCTGAATGAATGATTTTAATCGATACTGCTTTTTGGCAAGGAGATATCCAAGATAGACAATGAAGGCCATTTTTAACGCTTCACTTGGTTGAAAACCGAATCCACAAAAATAAATCCATCGTTGAGAGCCGTGAATTGCCTGACCACATCCAGGAATAAAGGTAAGCATGGTAAGGAAGACCGTCCCGCAAAATACCCAAGGAACACATATTTTTATAAATTCTAGAGGGAGAAACCGCATAATATACAGTCCGATGATCCCCAGGGCAAGTCCCGCAATCTGTTTTCTTAGGTAATAATCTGAGGAACCAATCCTTTCAAGTGCGTATACAGAACTTGAAGAATAAATAAATATCATGCCAATGATCACGCAGACCATTGCAATTGATATAAATGTGAAAAGTGTCGAATGTCTATGGCTCTCTACCATCGCGAACTCCCTTGCAGAAGATATTGTATACAGAAAAAAAAAGAATGGAAGTCTTTTTTTATTGATGTGTAGGATTTAAGGATAAAGTTCCTTTTGAGAAGACATGGAAACTCCCGATTTTGATCTGTTGAATATTATTCTTGCTCAATTGCAGCAATATGTAAGAAAAGACCTTCTACATATGCCGTCTAGATTGATAATGCTACAACGTGAAGGGAGTTGTTCCTTCTGATAAAATTTCTAGATATCTCTTATGTATGAAACATCGTGAGCGCTTTTTTCCTGTCGCTTCTGTGAGAATGCCTGCATCCATAAGTTGCGACACTGCATGCGATGCGGTTGGAAAACTCACGTTAAGTTCTTCTTTAGCATGCAAAATCGTTATTACAGGTCGTGAATAAAGATGATTGAGCATGGCAAATGCATATGCACCGGCCTTTCTTTCAATAAGCCGTCTATGATCATAATCTTGCAACTCAAGAATCTGCTTGGTGCTTTCTAAAGCCGATTGTGAGGTTTCGATGATCCCATCGAGAAAGAAACTTACCCACTGCTCATAATTACCTGAGTTTCGTGTCATCGTGAGCCGGTCATAATATTCTTGCCTATTTTTTTTAAAATAATAGCTTAAATAAAGGAGAGGTCTTTTAACAGTTCCTTTCCAATATAAGTAGAGCGTGATAAGAAGTCGTCCAATACGACCATTGCCATCAAGAAATGGGTGAATGGTTTCAAACTGATAATGAATAAAGGCACAATCAATCAGCTCAGGATATGAGCTCTCTGCATGAAGGTATTTTTCTAAATCATCGAGTGCGTTAAGCGCTTCATCAGGTGGTGGCGGTACGAAGGCTGCATTTTTTAATGTTGAGCCAGGTGCTCCAATCCAGTTCTGAGAACGTTTAAATTCGCCAGGAGTTTTATCTTTTCCCCGCGTTTGATCAAGAAGTAATGCATGAAGTTCTCTAATAAGTCTCAAGCTCATAGGAAACTCTTTTAATCTTTCAACTCCGTAATTGAGCGCTTTAACATAATTAACGACCTCTTGTATATCCTCAAAATCGTCTTCGGTAATGCCATTTTCAAATGTAAAAAGGTTTTCTAGGGAACATTGAAAGCCTTCTATTTGTGAACTTAAAAGAGCCTCTTTTTTGACATACATGCTGATGAAAAGATCTATATTTGGCAAAGTATGGCCCAGATGATCTAAAGCAGCAAGTAATAACTCCGCTTGTGTGAGTTTTTTTGTGAGATCTTCATGCGCCTCTAAAGCTGGAAAAGGCGGCAAAGAGTTTGGGATGAACGCTTTATAACCTGCTATCTGTTTAACATATTGGCCGCTTCTCATGGGAACCTCGATTTTGGAGTAAAGAATCTTTAATAGCTTACTGCAAATTCATTTTTTATTAAAGAACCCTTTAATAAAATCTATAAAATTTCGGAATTATTAAAGCTCTCTTTAATAATCTTGCAAATAGGTGTCAGTTATTAAAGCAATGTATCCTTTGTTTTTATGTGGTGGATGACCTCTGAACATCGATATCAACAGACAATGAATAAACATTTTTGATTACTAATTGTTGCGGAATATTCATTTATTTGTTCTGTGTTGCTCATAAAGATGATTTACTCTTTATAAGAAATCGAGGAGTGTGCTATAGTAATTACCAAGATTGTTAAATTGCGGCGGATACGATATGACCAAAATAACTACTTCTCGCGAACTTTCACATGATCTTATACCCGCTTTCCTTAGCTCACTTGATATTAGGACCTCTTCAAAATCTACATATCAAAGACAGCTTAAAGAGTTTTTTCTCTGGAGTAAGCGTTTCCATATTGTTGATTTTGAAAGAGAGCAGCTCTTGCGCTATAAGAATTACTTAAAAAGTGAGCGAAAGCTTGCTGCCTTTACGATTGGAAGCTACCTTACGTCTCTTCGACGATTTTTTGAGTGGGCAGAAGCAACGAAAGTACATGCTAATGTGGCGCGGGGTATAAAAGGACCAACGCGTAAACGGGGCTTTAAAAAGGATGCGCTTACAGTCTCTCAGGCAAAGATGATTTTGGGCTCCATTGAAAGAAAAACACTGACAGGCAAGAGAGATTTCGCTCTCATTAATCTTATGATAAGAACTGGCTTAAGAACTATTGAGATTGCGCGTGCGTTACGTGAAGATATGTGTAGACAGACAGGAGAAATGGTACTCTTTATTCACGGAAAAGGGCGTGATGCAAAGGATGAACTTGTTGTGCTAACTCAAGCGACGTTGGAACCGATTACAGAATATCTTGAAGCACGTGGCAGCATAAAAAATGAAGATCCACTGTTTGCGTCTCACAGCACTAAAAATTTTGGTGAGGCGCTTACAACGCGCTCTGTCTCTCGAATCGTGAAGACACGCTTTAGAAAAGTAAATATTGATGATGCACGTTTGACTGCTCATAGCCTCAGACATACCGCTATCACATTGAGTCTCTTAGCAGGAGCCACGCCACAAGAGGCACGGGCCATGGCTCGCCACTCTGATATTAATACGACGCTCATTTATGCTCATAATATTAATAGAATTGAGCAGGCTCCTGAAAAGAAAATTGATGAGATCTTGGAGTGAGCAATGGTACAAAAGAAAAAAAAGTATTGGGTAGCAGACGTTCAAGCCACATCTAATGCAATGGATCTACCCTATGGTATTTTTACCTGGTCATCAAAAGATATAGCCAAGGGATTAAAAGAGGCAGTCGTTGCCAGTAATCGCACCAAAGGCACAAAGTTCCAGTCAGCTATGTCTATGCTCAATTACTACATAAATCGTGGAGGCAAAAAACTTCCCGAAAAAGACAAGAAACGGCTTGAAGCCGCGAAGAACGAGCTGCGTAAGGTCTTTGGCAAACCGACAAAATAGATTATTCCGATTTCTCGTAAATATCGTTGTTAAAGGACCACATTCTCCAGTTGGTCAACTTGTGAGCTGTTTGTAAGAACAGACACGTATCGTAATTAAATCCGGTATAACCGGGCTGTGGTGTCCCCATGATGCTATCCGGCGACAGTAAAAGGGTGATAACCATGCCTGGTTCGACTTTCAGGCATCCTGGTTCTTTCCAGAGCTGTGCGCAGCCATTACATTGAAAAAGCAATTTCATCATCGGATCGTTATTACTCGCCTTGTGCTGATGAGCACGAATAACTCCGACTAAGCGACATTTTTCAGTGCTTGCTGCATTTAAAAGAGCGTGAGTAAATTCCTTATTACAGCCAATCCCACGACTAGGAATAGCGCATGACATTTCAAGAGGATCTACTATAAAGTCATTCCACAGAAAGCCAAAAGGAAATGGCTCGGTGGGACTTAGCGGAATAAAATCGGTGAAAGCTTCTTTTATTGGACAACTGTTGCCATACCCCATAGTTATCGGAATGTCAGGCAGTGCCGAACATTCTTTCATTCGATTGCATCCCTCAATAAATTGGAATGATTTTTCAGAGGCTAACAGTTCTTTCGGATTGTATCCCATTTCCATACCACCATGGCAGCATTGTAAAAAGGAAATAGGCGACGATCCACAGCCGAGATAGAATACCGATGGAAGGTACTCATAAAACTGTGCAATTTTTTCAAAGACACAGTTTTTAGTACTCTTCTTTTCTCGAGCATATTTTGAAAAGAACTCCCGTGTAAATCCAAAACGACTGGTCATAAGAACGTCTTCGTGATTTCCACGAATCAGAAAGACTTTATCAGGATTATGAAGCTTTAAAAGCATAAGAAGGCTTATCACCTCAACTCCCCAAATTCCTCTGTCGACATAATCACCCAAGAAAAGAAGTCGGGCTCTTGGATGAATGATTTTAAGTGGCTCAGGTGGTTGTGTCCATCCAAACTCTTCCAACTGCTCAATAAAAGCCATTAATGAATGTAGATCACCATGGAGATCTCCTTTGCAGATAATGGCAGTGTGAGGATCAACAATTTCTTTTTGTGCATAAGGCAAGAATGCGCTATTTCCTGGCTGAATGAGTTGTTGTAGTTTTGCAGTTGAACCGTACCATGACTTTTCTCGATCTAAATACCCATTCATCATGGTAAAAAAACTATCAAGAAGCTCTTCGAGTGTGCGCAAAGGTACTAGTGAATAGTTCGGATAGCTTTCTTCGTCGATAAATGCGCGGTGACTAACATTAACTTTGCCTTCATTAGAAAGTTGTCTAAACGTGGGCAATGTAGGTAAAGAAGCTTTTATCTGCCTATATAAATCATCAGTAATTGAATAAAGTGATTCATTCATTGTGCTTAGTACAAAAAATAAAACTACTATGTAGCGGTATAAATGCATATTGTTCCCCCATGTTGCATTATCGCTACTGTAGAGTATTTGCAAATACTTGTCAAAAGGGCTAATAAAGCATGCTCTCTTTTTAATAGCATACTCTTTGTCTCAGTATGCCGGCAACTTCCGATAAAAAGGTCATCTTTAATGCACTAAATCGTGAAGATCCATTTTGAACGACTTATATTATCTTTACGTGTTTATAACATCTTCACTGATCTTAGTATTTTCTTATTGGCCGCAAAAAATGACTGGCAGAACTAAGAATACTTAATTTAGTGCAATCTGGGCCTTAACGAAGGAAGAGCCTTTGCTTTATCACCACATGCTCTTTTAGCGTCGTCTAGGGTTGCATAGTAAAGGACTATTCCCACTCCTGTAGGGCACAAAGCGGTTGCTTTTTCTAGTGGTACTTGATCCTGAGCCGAAGCCCTGAAGCAAAAAACCAGTGCAGCAGCCAGCAGCGTATAATATAGATTCTTCATATACTTCTCTTTTTTTTATATATCATCAAAAATGGGTAGCATCACATCGACTACTTTAGGTTTTTCATATCGGCTGCAGCCTTAAACGGCAGCTATCCAACAAAGCTCGAGTTATTTTTAGTGAGTCTTTGAAGAGGGAATTACCCTTGCTTTTTCACCACATACTTTTTGGGCATCCTCTAGAGTAGTGTAGTAAAAACTTCCGCCAAACATTGTGGGGCACAATGCGGTTGCATTTACTGGTCTTAGTTGCTGAGCGCGAGCACTAAAGCAAAAAACCAGCACAATTGTTAAAAGTGTATAATTTAGATTCTTCATATTAATTCTCCTTTGTTTTATTATTTTTCCTTATTTTAATTTTGTTTTCATATCGGTTGTAGTTCTAAATTGGCCATCCAGCCAGAACTAAGAAAGCTAAATTTATTCGACTTTAGGAGACAATTTGGTTGCTTTGTTACCGCATGTTTTTTTAGCCTCATCTAAAGTTGAATACAAGCTTCCATCAGGGCATTGGGCAGTTATTACCTGTAATTGAATTGGTAACCGTATGCTTATTGTGTCCTGAGCACGAGCACTAAAGCAAAAAACTAGCGCAATTGTTAAAAGTGTATAATTTATATTCTTCATATTAATTCTCTTTTGTTTTATTATTGTTTCTATCGGGCTATTATCTTAAATAATTTGTCAGCCTCTTTTGGGAGGAAACACTTGCGCTTGATTACCGCAGGCCTTATTAGCGTCCTCTAAAGTAGCATAATAGTTGGGAATCCCAAACATGGGACTGGGACACATAGCTGTTGCTTTTTGCCAGGGTACAGTATTTTGAGCTGGAGCATTGAAGCAAAAAACTAGTGCAACAGCAAGAAGAGCATAATTTACATTTTTCATATTGATTCTCCTTAATTACTATTTTTGCTCATACACCTACACATTCCATTAGGACATGCAATTGGTTTAGTGCCTTCCGCAGCTTGGTCTCCGCAAGCCTTTTTTGCCTCTGCAAGTGATCCGTATTCAGTCCCGTTAGGGCATTGAAAACACGGTGTGGTCGGCACTGTGGGCATTTCGGCAGGCTGTATAATGCCTTCCCCTCGAGTATATGAATACGCAAAAAGGTTGATAGCTAAAAGAGCATAATTTAGATTTTTCATATTAATTCTCCTTATTTTGGAACATTATAAATTCATTGTTCAAAAAAATTTTTTGGCGATCTTCAACCAATGTGGACACTGCATGGACAGTGTGAACCACTTCCTGTGCATGTTGATGGTCTGAAGCCACTCGCTGCTTTGTCTCCGCACATTTTTTTTGCATCGTCTAGATTAGCGTACTCACTTCCATCAGGACATTTTGCGCATGGTTCCATCAAGTTGATATTTAGCTTCATTTCCGGTTGTTGTGACTGAGATTGTGAGCATGAAAATAAAATAACAGCTAAAAGTGCATAACTAAAATTCTTCATGTTAATTCTCCTTAATTTCGATCGTTATTGTTTCTTAGATTGTTTTTTCGTAAGACATATTTATCCAAGTGTCTGACACTTGCATGTACCAGCAAAACACGGATTTGCTTTGAAACCAGCAACCGCTTTGTCACCGCAAGCTTTTTTAGCTTCGTCCCAAAGTATTGTAATCTTTTCCGTCTGGGCATGTTGCGCATCCCTCTACACGAGTTGGTATTAATCCCATTGGAGCAAGATTTACGCCAGTGTAAGATTGAGATTGAGTACAATAAAATACTGCGATTGCTAAAAGTGCATAACTAAGATTCTTCATAGTAATTCTCCTTATTTTGATTAGATTCACTTAATACATTACAATAAACAATTTTCCGTTGAAACAACCGCCTAATCTTTGTAAGTGATACAAGGACACGAGTCTCAACTTCGAGTGCCCTCAACTGCATGATTCCCGCAAGCCTCTCTTGCTTCACTAAAACTGTTATATATCGATCCATCAGCACATTTTGCACATTCACCGATCTCTGTTAATTGCGGCGATATCACTTTATTGAGCTTTTCTGTTGAGATGGATAAAATGTTGGAACATGGAAAGAGAACAAGTATTAAAAATGCGTAGAATGTGCTGTTCAACCGTATCTCCTCTTAAATACATTATAATTTATTTTATTATAGACTATTTCATATAGAAAACTCAATATATTAAGCATAACTTTCTTGTCAGTATGATAAATCGTTATATAAATAAACTATTGAATATAAGCAAAAAATATTGATATAATTTCAAATAAAGAATATAACTCATACAAAAAGGAGACAAAAATGAAGCTCAAATTTACCTATTTGGCGCTTTTAGCTCTTTTGGCCGGCTCATTTGATGTATATCCACGTGGTGGTGGCGGTGGCGGCCGAGGCGGAGGCGGAGGATTTGGTGGCGGACATGGCGGATTTGGTGGAGGACATGGTGGCGGATTCGGTATTCATGGAGGATTTGCTGGCCATGCCGGTGGTGGCTTAGGAGGCCGCTATGGTGGTGGTGTGGGCCACTGGGGAGGAGGTCATTGGGGTAACCATTGGGGCGGTCATTGGGGAAATCACTGGGGCGGCTGGGGTCGTGGCGGTCGAGGACGCTATGGTTACTGGCGTAATGGACGTTGGTATGGGGGAGGTTTGGGGCTTGGTTATTTTGGTCCTTTCCCTACCTATGGTAGTTGTTATATTGATGAACTTAATAGAATTGTTTGTCCTTACGCAAATGGCTGGTATGTAGCCGGTTAAAAAAGTGGGGAGGCTTTAGCGGCCTCCCTTTTTTATAAACTCTTTCGTTAATGCTTTAAATCGTTCTCCTCTTTCCTTATAATTTTTAAAAAGATCAAAGCTTGCTCCGGAAGGAGAAAAGAGAAGAGTAGTATTGTCATCTGCCTTTTCTACAGCCATTTCAAAGGCTTCTTCAAGAGTCCTATGATGCGTAGTTTCAATTCCCTCTTTTTTGCATGCGTAGAAGAGTTCTGGCGCTTCAGCACCAAAACAGATTACTGAAGAGACCTTGCCTTTGAGGAGATGAATTGAGTTAGTTCTATCTACCCCTTTACTTACACCGCCTAACATGAGATCTATACGAGCTGGCTGCAAACGATCAACAGCTGAGAGTGTAGCCTCAGGTATTGATGATTTAGAATCATTGTAAAAGGTGATGCCTCGTGCAGTACCAACTTTTTCGAGTCTGTGTTCAGGTACAGCACATTCAGGAAAAATAAAGGTACGTTGGTTGAGAATACCCAAAATATCGCATGCTGCCAAAAGAATGACAAGGTTTTCAAGAGGAATATCAGCCGTGGTTTTGAGTGAAGTAAGCGCGCAAATTTCATCTACTTGCTTATTGTGCAGCTTCAAAAGCCTGTCATTCTTAATGTAATAAAGAGTATCGCGAGCTTCAGGCGAAAATTGAGGATCAGCTGTTGAAAAAAAGTGCAGCGGCCGTTGAAGGTTTTTAATATATGAACCGAGTTCACTCTGTAGGAGATGTAAAGGAAGAAGTGTCTTTTGATCATCTCGTTGGAATTCAAGCATACGGAACTTTGCGCGGAAATAGTTTTCAAGTGATCCGTGCCTATCAAGATGATTTGGATAGAAGTTTGTCCAGATTGCAAAGTCTGGCGCACAACGGGCGCGCTCGAGTTGAAAGCTCGAAAGCTCAAGAAGAGCGTACTGAACTGCATTCTGTTGTTCAATGACATCAAGCATAGCTGTGCCAATATTCCCACCGGTTGCAACGTGAGTACCGTTTGCTGTGAGTATTTGTGAAAGAAAGTGTGTAACTGATGTTTTACCGAGTGTACCCGTTATGGTGATTAATGGTTTTTTCCATGCAGAGCAAAATAAATCAAGTTCTTCGATGAATTTATGACGATAGGTGAGCGCCGGTGTTATGTCTATGCCAGGGCTAGGAATGATAACATCTTGAGAGGAAAAGAACTCATCACACTCATTTTGAGAAACATAACGAGCATCGATTTCTTCTAGAAAGTTCATTTCAGAAGCATCAGGTATCCGGGAATCCATTACTGAGAGTTGATGTCCTTGTTTTGCAAGATAGGTAAGAACGGATTTTCCAACAACTCCAAGTCCCCATATACCATATTTTTTTCGCATAATATCTACCTTTCTGTAATGCTAGTATAGCATCAGTTTTGCTTAATAAGAATTGCATGAAGACCTTGCACCTAATTTCTACTTTAACGAATTCTTGTTTCGCAAACCGATTCTTGGTATATAGATAATAATGAAAGGGCAGTGTATGTACAAAAAACTAGTAGGTATTTTTATGTGTAGTGCAGCAGTTCATGGACAATTTCAATTAACTTCCCCAGCTTTTAATAATGGTGAGCCTATTGATAAGAAGTATGCTTGTGAAATTAAGGCTGGGAATAAAGTGCCTGAGCTTAGCTGGTCGGGTGCTCCTGCAGGCACAAAATCATTTGCGCTTATTTGTGAGGATCCAGATGCTCCAGCAAAAGCAAACTGGACTCACTGGGTAATTTTCAATATCCCTGGAACAAAAACGAAACTAAAAATTAGCTCTGCTGAACAACATGAGGAAGAACTTTCAGATGGTTCAAAACAAGGCATCAATGACATGAAAAATATCGGCTATGATGGTCCATGTCCTCCTTCTGGAACGCATCGCTATATCTTCAGAATCTATGCTCTTGATACGAAACTTGATCTCCCACCAGGTAGTACCAAGTCAAAACTTATCGCGGCCATGAATGGACACATCAAAGCGAAGACTGAATTAATGGGGACATATGCTAAGGGTAGTTCTAAAAAAACTACAGGATAATATTCAGTGTTTCTTCTCAGATGGAAGGCATCAGAGCCCCAAAGCCCTGATGCCTTTATACTTATTAAATTTTGCACATACGTGAGCAAGGACGCCAGAGAGCGAGTTTTCCTGGACCGCCAATTATGATTGCAAGATCAAAAAGGGCGAGGCTCAGTACATATTCATACCCACCATGTTGAACAAAAAAACCATGTGGCCAATGTACAAAAAACATTGCGCCAAGCATCACACACAGGGTTGCTAGGGCACCGAGCTCGGCGAAGATGCCAGTCACAAGCGATAAGCCACCAATGAATTCTGCATAGGGTGCAAGATAGGCGAGGAACGTCGGTATCGGATAGTTGGCAGCCCATTTTAGGAAAGCTGCATAACCTTCTCCTCCAAACCAGCCAAAGAGTTTTTGTCCGCCATGGGCAATAAATAGTACACCTAATACAATGCGCACCAAGGTTAATGCCCAGCCACAACGTAGTGAATCATTACAGGTCATAAGAATCCTTTCTTATTAGATGGTGAGGAGCTTTTCAAACTCGCTTACCAGAGTGTTCATATACGTTTTCACTTTTTCGTTTTCTTTAAAATCCTCAAGAAGTCCAGAGCAGAGTACAACCATATCTGCATCGAGTTTTAAATAGCCTTGCTTATTTTTTACTCGCTCTTTTAAAAGAGTCAATGGACTTTGCTTGAGATAGTTACTCATTAATCTATGCCATCCGCGCACTTTATGCCGTGCTACAAGTTGCTCCGCCTCCTTATCAGTTGATTTGAGCGCTGCGACCGTTACCTTATTATTTATCTTAGAATGGCACAGTTCATCTTCAACTAATTTAATAAAAGTTCCCTGATACCGCCTAGGCAGAATAAGCACCTCGTTATAAATCTTTTCACGTTGTGCGATTTTTTCTCGCTTTTCATCAACATACGTGTGAAAGAGCTTTCCGGCAGTAAATGCATTTTTTGCATTCTGCACGTCGGCGAGCTTAACGTTTTTGTCATGTGTTTTGCTTCTCGAAATGCCAACATAACTGCGAATATCAGGAAACAAAGTGCCGCGAAGAAAAGCTGCGCGTTCTTTTGATGAGTACTCTGGCTTACATTTTTCAAAATAGAGTTCAGCAAAATAAACATGAGTTGCCGGACAGGCTGAGTAGATCTGAAAGCTCGTATAAGCAAGTGTACATAATGTAATAAGCATCTGCATGGGAATACTTTCGTTAGGAGTTTCGAACATACTTTACCATAAAATTATGATTGCTGCATCTGAACCTAGACAACTGATTGTCATTGCCGCCAATGTCTCATTTCACTTTTTTTGGTCCAGAAAATTGAATCAGGTCCTCCTCAAAGAAAGGAAACATTGCAGGGAAACTAAAATTTTCCTATACTGAAATGCTGATTGTGCAGCCCTGGAGAAAAAAATGAAAAAACTGCCCTTGGATATAAGCACATTTTCTCGTATGATACGCGAAAACTATATCTATGTGGATAAAACACAGTTTATTTATGATTTATTTAAGGGAGGACAGCGATACTTTTTTTTATCACGGCCTCGTCGATTTGGAAAGTCGTTGCTTATCTCCACGCTCAAAGAAATATTTCTAGGTAATAAAGAATTATTTAAGGATCTGTGGCTAGGCAATCAAAAGGACTTTAATTGGCAAAAACACCCGGTTATTCACTTAGATTTTTCAAATGCAGATACTGAAACTGCTACCGAATTTAAAATAAGCTTAGGTCATATGCTTGATGACGTCGCCTCTCAATACAAAATTGATCTTTCTAAGCGCACGACGCCTAAAGCGAAGCTTACGCAACTTGTAACTACGTTAGCCCAAAAAAATTTAGTAGTCATACTTATTGATGAATATGACAAACCAATTCTCGATCATATAAGCAATCCTAAAAGGGCTGATGCTCAGAGAATAGCCCTTAAAAACTTTTATGATGGCTTTAAAGGGCTTGATGCTTACATGAGAGCCATCTTTATCACTGGCGTAAGCAAGTTTTCCAAAACATCAATTTTCTCTGGTCTGAACAATCTTAATGAGCTATCCAATGATCCGAAAGCTGCACAACTACTTGGCTATACCGAGTCAGAGCTTTCAATCTATTTTACTGAATATTTAAATCAAGCAGCCAAAGATTTACACCTTAGAAGCGACCTTCTCTTAGAAAAGATACGGTACTGGTATAATGGATATCAATTTTCCGCAAAGCCTATAAAAGTGTATAATCCCTACTCCATTGCGCATTTTTGTGAACGAAAACAATTTAACAACTACTGGTTTGAAACGGGGACACCTTCATTCCTTGTTGAATTGCTTAAACATAATCCCGATGAACTAAAAAACATAGAGCAAAAGGCATTCACAGCTTCTACGTTGGGCACTTTTAGTATTGACCAGATACCTCTCATTACATTGTTGTACCAGACTGGATATATAACCATTAGAGAATACGATGCAAGCTACAATGTGTTTAAAATGGATTATCCTAATGAGGAAGTTAAACAATCGCTTTCTGTTCTTGAGATGGGAGTTTTGACTAACTCAAAAATGCCACATCTTGAAAATATTCTCTATCAACTTAAACTTGCATTAGACCACAAAGATATAGACTCATTTGTGAAACTATTGCAAGGCTTATTTGCGAGCATTCCGTATAATTTACATATCGACAGAGAAGCTTATTATCATTCGCTCATAAAATTATTATGCAACCTGCTGAGCGTTGAAAATCACTGCGAACTTTCTATGAGTTCTGGAAAAGTAGATTTGGTTCTCATAAGACCAAAATATGTATATTGCATTGAATTTAAGTTTAATAAACCAGCAGAAGAAGCGTTAAAACAAATTAAAGAGAAGCGTTATTATGAGCCCTTTTTATCGCTTAAAAAAGAAATTGTACTCGTGGGAATCTCATTCAACTTTAAAAATAAAATATTAAGATTAGATTATAAAAGCACCAGTAAGGAGATTTAAACGAGTGTATTTTTAATTTAGGGATGTGAGTTGCGCGCCATCGGCTATATTTCATAATCGGTTACGGAATTGCATTCAATGGAAAAAACTTTTATGAAATCTTTATTTCTTTCCAAAGATCAACAGTAGTTCGCTAATTTAGATGCCTAGAGGCTTTATGATTCCTATTTTATCCTATCCTTGTGCCTGAGGTTTTTAGCAGTTAATTCGCTTTTTTTAGAGTAATTGGTACACTAAAAATGTTTATATGTGTAACAAATCATTGTGGGGGAACCGATGCAAAATAAGCTCTACATATCATTTTTGTTAATACTTTCTTTGCTTTCGATAAGGATCTTTGCAAGTGAGCCCGTCCTGCGCCTATTCCCGTTTTGACTGGCGATAATGGGGAGGCAATAATCAGAGGCCACCGGCAGATCAGAATAATCAAAATAACGGGGATAATCCAAATAACGAGGAAGAAACTGAGGAACAGAAACTTCAAAGGTCAATAGCCACAGGTGCCAGTGAAAGTGTACCCGAAAGGCGCCGCAGGTTAGCAGCAAATTTAGCAGCGAGTGGTGCGTCTCCAGGTGGTGGAAGTGCCATAAACAGAAAACCTGCAGCAAAACCAGCACCACTACCGGGTTCACCAGCACCTGCTTCTATAAATTTGTCAGACTCTGCAACAAATATACAAACTCCGCCCCCTTCGGCACCGCCACCTCCGCGGGTAACATTCGACGCTAATGGAGTTCCTAGTCCACCGCCGCCACCACCGCCAGGAGGCAAAAAGCCGGCCGGAAGCTGGAGACAGCAAGCAAACAATGGTTCCCCTGTCTCTTCGCCAGCTGCAGCGGCTTCAAGTTCCTCGCCATCAAACAATTCCGCGAGCTCACCTTCTGCAGTACGAAGATTCAAGCCACCAACTGGTGAACAGGCAACCGCCATATCTCAAGATGTCCTAGATGCAGCAAAAAAAAAGTTACGAGAAGCGTCTCAATCTCGAGTTCACGCAGGTCAGCAGTTGCCAGTGACCTCACCAAATTCTAGTGGAGTGGAGCAACCATCACCAGCTACCGTGCAACCAGCTCTTAATAGCGGAAGTCAGCAACCACAGCCTGCTACTAATGGTTCACAATTACCTAATAGACCGTTCCCTCAACCGAATACAAATACAGCGGCTGCTCAGCCTAGTACAGCTTCATTAGGTCAGTCTGCAGTTAATGGAGGTCAGCAATTGCCTCCAGTTGCGCAACCTGCTCTCCATAATGGAACGCGGCAACCATTTCAAGTGGTGCAACCAAATCCTCAAGGAACCCAACCAGTGGCTCCAGTTGTTCAGCCGGCTCCTAATGGAGCAGGCCAACAACTACCGCCTACTAATGGATCACGACTACGTAACAGACCATTACCGCAACCGAATACAAATGTAGCGGCTGCTCAACCTCATGCGAGCCCTGGCTCTCAGCCTGCTAATGTGTCTGGAAGTGTGCCAATGACGACTGCTCCAGCAGCTTCTTCTGCTGTTCCGCTATCAGCTACTGTATCTTCTCCAGCAGTGGTACATCCTGTGCCGGTTCAACCACAGCTTCCGCCTGTTAATCGGCAACCAGTGCAGCCTAATCTAGGCAATCCCTATGCATTCCAAAAGCCTGATACATCGTCGACTGGTGCAATTCTTGTGACCCTTGGTATTGCAGCAGGAGCGAGTATTTTATTAATTAAGTATATGCAAGGAAAGGATGTTGCCGCTGTAGCAGCTTAAGTAAACTTAAACCTAAACTAGAAGCCGCCTATCCTTGATGAGATAGGCGGTCTTTTTTGTGCTTTCGTGCAATGTATTGTAAAGTGATAGTTAAATTTTATTTTTGAAGGAAACGAGTATGGCTCAAGAAGAATCCAAGAAAAGTTTTAAAGATACTTTAACGCTGCCGCATACTGATTTTCCGATCCGCTCAAATCCCACAGTAGATGATCCTCTGATGTTGGAACGGTGGAAAAAGGAAGATTTGTATCGTGCATCATTTGACTGTAATAAAGGACAACCTAAATATATTCTTCATATGGGACCTCCCTATGCTAATGGGCACATTCATTTAGGTCATGCTTATACGACGATTTTGAAGGATATAGTTTGTAAATCACGACGGATGATGGGATACCAGGTGCCGGTTACCCCAGGCTGGGACTGTCATGGTCTGCCTATTGAGAAAAAAGTTGAGCAAGAACAGCCGAACCTTGGTCGTTCTGAACTCATCCAGGCCTGTAGAAAGTATGCTGCTCATTGGATAGATGTTCAGCGTGAAGAGTTTAAGCAGCTGGGTATACTTATGGACTGGGATCGTCCCTATGCAACTATGTACAAAAAGTATGAAGCTGAGACGGTACGTGCATTTGGAATACTTGTTGAAGATGGTTTCATAGAAAGAAAATATAGAACGTTGCCCTGGTGTTTTGTTGATCAGACCGTCCTTGCAAGCGCAGAAATTGAATATAAGGAACGAAAGGATCCTTCAATCTATGCAGCATTTGATCTTAAAGAAGAAGATGCACAGCGACTTTTTAAAGATATAAAAGAGAAAATAAGCATCGCAGTATGGACCACAACGCCGTGGACGCTCCCCTTAAATCAGGCGGTGCTTATAAAACCGAATACGACCTATGTGTTGCTTGATGGAAAAAGCAGAAATTATATTGTGGGAGGTCAGGTTGCAGACAAGTTTTGCGGTCTCTTAGGAATTGAAAAACTCGTGCTTAAAGAGTTTCCAGCAGAACTTCTTAAAGGCCTTCGCGTATATCATCCCTTTGTAAATAAGGATGTACCGCTCATCTTTGATGAATCTGTTGGAGTTGATGAGGGAACGGCTTTTGTACACTGTGCGCCAGGTTGTGGCCAGAGCGACTACGAAGTGGGGGTCAAGAATAATCTCGATATTTATTCGCCGATCTCTCCCGATGGCAAATATACTAATCTGATAGTTCCCCAGGAGCTTGCAGGCATATCTGTCACTGATGGCCAAGGATGGGTAATAAAAAAGCTTATGGAGCTCAATACGCTCATTTACAAAGGCTCAATCACCCACAGCTATCCTCATTGTTGGCGCTGTCATAATGGGCTCATTTTTAGAGCAACGCTCCAGTGGTTCTTCAATCTTGAACATAAGGGAATAAAACGAAATGTACTTAAGGCCATCGATAGCATCGAGTTTACTCCGCCTCAGAGTGCTAATTTCCTAAGAGCAACCGTTGAAAATAGGTGGGAATGGGCTCTTTCGCGACAGCGTGCCTGGGGGACACCAATTCCGGCACTCTTATGCAAAAATTGTGATTACTCATTTCTCGATCCACGTCTGATTGAGATGGTCGCTCAAAAAATTGAAGAAGAGGGCATAGAGTATTGGGAACGAGCACGGATAGCAGAACTCATTGAGCCACTCTGCCCAAGCTGTAATATGAGCGACTTTAAAAAAGAAACAGATATTTTGGATGTCTGGTTTGATGCCGGGGTGAGCCACTATGCCGTTCTTTACGAAAATCCTGAGTTGGCGTTTCCGGCAGACCTGTATCTCGAAGGGGTTGATCAGCATCGAGGCTGGTTCCAAAGTTCGCTTATCACGAGCATGGTGATAGAGGAAACTCCGTGTACAAAAGGAATTATGTCTCATGGTTACACGGTCGATGCCAAAGGACAAAAGATGTCTAAATCGTTGGGTAACGTTGTGTCACCGGCTGATATGACAAAAAAGCTAGGGACCGATGGTCTAAGGCTTTGGGTGTCTAGTATCGGTCCTGAAAGCGATCCAGTCGTTTCAGATACGCTTTTATCCAACGTTTCAGAGGTCAATAGAAAAGTACGTAATACCTGTCGATTCTTACTTTCAAATCTCTATGATTTTGATAGAGATCACCATGCAGTAGCTCCATCGCAGCTGATGCCCCTTGATCACTATGCATTGGCTCGGCTTGTCGAGCTAAATGGCTCAATTATACGCGCCTATGCCGAGAAAGAATTTACGCGAGTATTTCATGAACTTGCTCAGTACTGTTCCGTCGACTTAAGTGCTTTCTATCAAGATATTACAAAAGATCGGCTCTATTGTGATGCAGAAGATTCCTATGAGCGGCGTTCTGCGCAGACGGTGTTATGGTATAATTTAGATACATTGACTCGGCTTATAGCACCAATTTTGTCATTTACAGCAGAACAGCTTTCAGACTATTATCAGCGTAACAAGAAGGACTCAATACATCTGCAGCAATTTGTGGACCCCTACAAGTTCCATGACTTTTGTTTTCCACCGTCAGAGCGCTTGTGGCCAGATCTTATCCGCATAGAAACAGGTCAACTGATCCATGCACCCTATGATCTGGAACAGATAGAAAAAACACGCGCCTATATGACGATCTGGCAAACCCTTAAAGGAATACGTACTGTTCTTTTAAAGGCTCTCGAAAATGAACGGGAAAAATCGATCATCAAACATTCACTTGAAGCAAAAGTGATAACATTTATTGATTTTAAGAAGCCTGAGTTTGCTCATTTAAAGGACTTTTTTGCACAGATGCGTGAGCGGGGTTTTGATCCTGAAGCCTTCTTCAAGGAATTCTTAATTGTATCGCAGTTTTCCTTTGCACCATCACGAGAGGGTCTTCATCATACTACTGACGAAGGAATTGCCGCGCTTGTGACACATGCAGACGGGGTCAAATGCCCACGATGCTGGAACTGGTCAGTTACCAAGAATCCAGATCACCTTGATCTACGGTGTGAAAGGGTATTAGCTTCTAAAAAATGAGCTGATCTCCAAGAGAGTATGCTTCGATCTCAGCAGCAAGGCTCGGATTTTCTGCTGTAAGTGTTTCGAGAATTTCCCTACCAAGCGCAGTTGCTTGCAACGTGTTTATAACACTTTGTTTTGCATAGCCATTCCAGCGGGATCGAGCTGATGCGTCGGAATATACAGGTCCTGTGAGCATGAGACGCGCGACCTTCATAATAAAGCATCTGTCTTCACCAGCTAGGTTTGCTTGTGACAATAATGCTTTAAGGAGCGCAGTAGTACGCGTTATAACAGTCATGTCGATATGAGGTGCATAGATACCAAAATCGGGTAATGCATCGTTTACTTTGTGCCATTCGACGGAAAGTTCATTATAAGAATGAGTTTGTGCAAAGAGAGGTAACGTACAAGAAAGAATAAGGAACGATAGAGTATTCATATACTATCCCTTTATAAAAGAAGTTGCATATCATTACCAGCGTACACCAAGGATAGCATAATGAAAAGCGGTCTTATTCTGGTTCGGCCTCTGCCGGTTCTGGATTTGGCTCTGCCTCTTCTTTTTCTTCTTTAGCTTCAGGGGCTTCTTCCTTTTCTTCTTTTTCTTTTTTCGGCAAAATAGGTTGCTTTGGCCAATCGTTTTCTCGAATGCCAAAGGCTTCACTGATATTTTTAAAGTAGTTATATACTTTATAGACTGCGTCTTTTACCTCGCCGAGGTTAGCTTGGCCTTCTCTACCTTGAGGCATTTCTGCCGGAGTCTCAGGCAGTTCAGGTTCAGCGACTTCAGGTTCAGTCGATTGTGGGCCTCGGATGATTGGTGCACGTGTTCCCGGTCGTCCAGTAGGTGCTTGTGGATTCGTACCTGGTCCTTGTGGCGCCGTAGGAACCGTTGGTGCATTCGGACGTGCTACAGGAGCTCGTGGACCTTGTACTGGTGATCGAGTTGGTGCTCGTACTATAGGACCTCGCGCCTGTTCGGAGGCACTGCGCATCGCAGTAGGTCTTGCTGCACGTTGTTTTGTTTGAGGTTGCTGCCCCTTCCCTTGAGCAGATTCAGTTTTCCAGAGCTCAGGGTTAGGTCCCTTTAGGTTATATTCCTCAAGTTTTTTCTCAAACGCCTGTCCGACACCTCCAAGTCTCTTGTTATGTCGTTCCGTTCTATCTAAATGTCGGTAAATTTTGTCATACCAGGCCATAATCATCGGAGCATACGGATTAAGAATATTATTAACCCAATATTTTTTAAGAGCTTCATCAGCTATGTGCTTGTTAGGACCAGGAGCTACTTTACTCAATGCATCACTGAGTGCCGGCATATTCATCTGCTGCATCACAAATCTTTGGAGCATAACAGGAGCAATCTCTGGCGTTGCTATGGCACCTAAAGGCCTTCCACGCATAGGCACTCCCAATGACCCCTCTAGGTTTGTCATAATATCATCAAGGCTTATTTCCGCGGTAGGCGCTTCTCCTCCACCACGTACAGGTTCAGGTCCTTGTACATAGAGCTGATCATTATAGGCATTTGCGCGTGCAAGGAGATCCTTAATTTGGCCCATGGCAGAGAGTTTTTCTACATCTTTGGTTCGGACGCCCTCTTGGCCTTTAGCTGGTTGTCTCTTTTCAGGTCCTTTTTTGCCTTCCACCTTTTTTCCACCTTTTTTTCCACCTTTTTTCTTGCCTTTTGCGGCTTCAGCAGGGCCGCCTGGCTGTGCCGGTGGCTGAGGAAGTCCATGATTCATGCCTGGACCGAAAGCTCCTGGATAATAAGGGCGTTGATACGCTTTTGCAGCCATTTCTTGATAAAACTGTTCATAGCCTTCAGGCCGTTGGAATGCTGGCGGAAGTTGCGGTACCCGCGTTATTTGTTTTGATCGCTCATAGGCTCGTTTCGCCTTTTCAGTTTCAATTTGTGCATAGGCTAGCTCTTGAGGCTTATATTTTTCAAGAAGTTGTTTAATATCTCGTATGATACCATTTTGATAAAAGGCAGTTTGCAATGCACCATGGAGCTTGTCAAAGGCAGCTTCTGATGTAGATTCCTGCCGTGATTCCAGTTCAATCTTTTTAGTCAGATGGGCGTCAGCAGCAGCGCGTTTCTTTGGATCTTTCAAAGTGCCGTAGGCATTCTTGATCAACGCAAATGTGCGTGTTGCGGGTTTGATGCTTTTTTTAAGAGCATTGCCTTTAAGACCCGCTGCTTTCAGCTGTTTTTCAACTGCTTTTGGCGATTTTGTTTCTTCGAGCTTTTTATATGCTGCATCAATCTCTTCCTGAGTTGCGTGATAAGGAACATCTAAGATTGAATAGGGATCATCTTCTTCAAAGGCCGCAGCTTTGCGGGCAACCATTGATGGCTCGTAAGTGAGTAAGGACCGATGTAATGTTTCAAGGTTTCTATGAAGTCTACTGAACTCTGAACTTGATAAAAGCTGTATCAGATCAGGCGCCTTCAAAATATTAAGATAATAGCCAAGATCTATAATATCAGGGACCAGGTTTGCCATTTGTCGGTTTATTGTAGGGCGTGTTGCCGCCTTTGTAACCATTCTATTGAGATAGGTGATAAGATCCTGAATCATGCCTGCAGTGGTCCATGCACTTGCGACGGGAACAATAACTGGTCTTTCAAAAGCAACCGGCTGTTCAAATGGTTTAGGAGTGACTGCTGGCTGTGCTGGAGGTATTGGCTGGAGTCCTTTAAGAGCACCCCCTTCTTCTTCTTGCATATATTTGAATACATCATCAAAATTATTAGGATCATATCCCTTCTTCTTCATATCATCTGCGGCTTTTTGGCCCGCCTTATCAAGCTCCTTAAGCTGAGTAGGAGTCAAGTTGGAAAGCCCGTCGAAAAATGTATTAAGCTCACTTACTTCTTTGTCCGATAAATTGAACATCTTGATATCTTCTTCAGTCAATTTAAAAGGATTTTGGGCAGGAGCGACAGCTGTTGTCGCTAAAAGTGAAAAAGGGGAGCAGACTGCGAAAAGAAAGGCGAAAGAAAGAATGTTTAGAATTGATGAAATGCGGTATTCAAACTCCATGTAAACTCCTCAATGATCCGGAATAAAAGGATATTCTTTGATTATTTTATATCCTATTTATAGCATATATTATTCAATAAGAAAAATCAATGGCTCAAAATTCTGGATATTCTGCACATTAGTTCGAGAACATTCTCTTAAATCAATGAATAGGACTAACTCTTTATAATAAAAAAAGAGTACGCATATGCATACTCTCTTAATTTGGTGAAGACGATTAGTTTTACCTAATTTCCATCGATTAACATTCACACCGTTTTCCATGTGTAGTCTTTTTTATGCTTCTTCATCCCAAAAGACTGGGTTTTCAGAAGAGCTCTGGTTTTTGTTTTTTAGATGAGATTCCTACACCAGAAGGCGTGTCTCATTATTCCTAGATTTACCTTTTCTCCTTGAGCCTACATCTCTGGGTCAATGGCTACATCTCAAGGCACTTCTTTATTTCTTTGTTAAAAGAAGTAAACTCCAACATGACTCTGTGTTATACTGCATCTTTGGTACAGTTTGCACTGCGTCTTCATATTTTTTGTTTTGTATTTCAAAGATTTGCATAGCGCGTGCGCATGCTCTCTTAATTAATTTGGTGGAGACGATCAGTTTTACCTAATTTCCATCGATTAACATTCACACCGTTTTCCATGTGTAGTCTTTTTTATGCTTCTTCATCTCAAAAGACTGAGTTTTTTAGAAGAGCTCTGGTTTTTTGTTTTTTAGATGAGCTTCCTCCACCAGAAGGTGTGTCTCATTATTCCTAGATTTACCTTTTTCCTTGAACCTACATCTCTGGGTCAATGGTTACATTTCGAGGCACTTCTTTATTTCTTCGTTAAAAGAAGTAAACTCCAACATGACTCTGTGTTATACTGCATCTTTGGTACAGTTTGCACTGCGTCTCCATATTTTTTGTTTTATATTTCAAAGATATTTTTCTTTATCCATACTTTAACTGTACCATAAATGACTCCCTGTCTGTCAAGAAAAATAAAAAAATTATTTAGCATAATTAGCAATATATTTTCTCGCAGAATAATTACCGCTAAAAAAAATTTTCAGCAGATTCAGATTTGCGCTTAAAAAGGGTAGACTGTGCTTCAAAAATATAAAGAATAGGTTTTCCCATGTTTGCTCAAAAAAGAGCTTTTATTTTATGTGAAGTATGTTTGGCTATTCTTGTGCTGTCATTGTATAGTCTGCTGCTTGCCTCCTGGGAAAGCCATCTTATCGTGCAAGAAAAGAGGGCAATAACTCACATAAAAATGCTTTTCTTGGCTCAAAGTCTTCTTAATCAGATGCGCATGCTTAAAAAGAAGCCAGCCATAAAGAAAGAAGGTTATAGTATTGAATGGAGCGTGAAGCCTCGGCTGGGTGTTCCTTCATACAATGAAGTGATACTTACGATTGCGAAAGACCCAGAAAAAAAGACTTTTAAGACGGGTATGCTTCTATGAACAAAAATGGACTAAGTATCCTCGAATTTCTCATATATCTTACCTGCTCAATACTTTTATTTAGCCTTGCTGGGTATGCCACAGTGAGGGTCCGTGAGGCCCAGCAAAAAAGAGCACAGCTGCTGGAACGATGGATTCAGCTTGCATTAGCCATGGATAAAGTAATTGATGATCTTTCGCAAGCGCCTTCGTCACTCACCTCTTGGAAAAAGATGGCACAGGATGAATTCATATTTGTAGTGGGACAGTGTGAAAGAAAGGTGACTTTACGGAACAAACGATTAATAAGGTGTGATGGTCACTGTAATCAGACTAAAAAAGGAATGAGTATTGTTCTTGATGGGGTAAGTCAGGTCATATTTGATTATTACGTGCAGGGCAATGCACTATTAGGGATACGCTGTGTTATTACCTTGGACGATTCGCAAGATCTTTCATTAGAATCATATGCTGTGTGTGAGGCATCAGATGTTGGCTCTTAACCTTGTTCTTCTTATGTCAGTTTGGTTAGCTAATATGTTTCTTATTCTAGATCATCACTACTATGGGCTTTTGACACTCACTACATTAGAAAAAAAGATGAAAAAGGGTCTTGCAATGCAAGAAGTCGCTGCTTTCAATCATGCTTTAACTATGACAGATTATGATGCAGGCGCTCTGCCGGCCACGAGCCTGAAAATTAGTGAGATTAAGAAAAGCACAAGGAATATAAAAAAGAGTATCTGTGCTAAATCCAACAAAGTCATTTCAAGATGCTGAGGTAAACATAGGAGAAAGGAATTTTGTTTAATATTTGACCAAGTAATGGTCGATTATCTTTAAAAAAGAGCAAAACGAATAAAATTATCTTCAAGATCAGCGCAATAAAATCCAAGCTATGGTGAAACAGATGGACTTGGTCCCAAAATGTAGTTTTGACTGCTGATGGGATGTTTTAATCGACCCTAGAAAGTGTGGCTTTCCCAGAGTGGGTTCCCAAAAATTTCTTGTGAGCGACAAGTACGCAAGGTTTTCTCAATGTACAAATGATTATGGAGCCGGCGGTCTGCCTCCTAAGAACCTAAAAACCAGGGAGATTAACAATAGCACAATAAAGATAAAAAAGAGTATCTGTGCTATACCTGAAGCATCAGCTGCTATTCCTGTAAAACCAAAGACTGCAGCAAGAATTGCAAGTATAAAAAAAATAACTACCCAATCTAAAAGCATGGTATCTCCTTAAGTTGTTTCAACCTCAGTATAGTTATTCGGAAACGTCAGAATCAACAATTATACAAGTTTTTTGGATTCAGAGCAAAACAAAAAGCAGAGACATGACAACGTTACCCCAGTTCATTTATATAGTTGACATTTTTTCATGGAGGCGTAAAATTACTAATATAAAATTTATAGACTGGAGGTAATACATGAATACTAAATTTTTTCCTTTGATGGCTTTCATAGCCATATCAAACAACATTTTTTCAATGGATAAGACCGTCACAAACGAGTCTGAATCCTCGAAGATTATCGCTGCAGAAAAGGAGCTCGGTGACATTATATGGTATGCCGGTGCAGATTCTCAATTAGAACGAATTAAAGAACTTTTTCAAACACCTGGAGTAAATTGCAATGCCCAAAAATTGGGTTGTCCCCTTTTGGTACTTGCTGCTGATAATGGAGACGAAGAAATTGTTAAGCTCCTTCTAGCTGCAAAGGGAGTAGAGATTAACGCACGAAATCGCGAAGGTTGTACAGCTCTTAGCCGCGCTTGCTGCCGTGGCCATAAAAACATTGTTCAGCTGCTTGTTAATACCGGCCTAGCCGATATTAATGCCGAAGATAACGATACCTTCACTCCTCTCGTGGCTGCTTGTCAGTTTGGATACCACGAAGTCGCTCTGATTCTTTTGGCTGACCCTAGATTTAATGGTGTTCAGTCTTCTCAAGGATTAAAAGCTTTTATACTCGCTGCCGCAAAGGGACATAAGGAAGTTATTGAGCTGCTGCTTGATAAAGTTTCAGGGATTGATTTCAATGCTTACGTGAATGGATGTAACGCTCTGATTCTTGCGGTAGAAAAAGGACGTACTTCGGTTGTTCAAGTGTTGCTAGCCAGACCTACTATTAACGTCAATGTTCGAGATAAGAATGGCTGGACGCCTCTCATGCTTGCTGTTGAAAAGGGCTCTGAGGAGATTGTTAGATTGTTGGTTGACAGAGTAGATCTTGGTATCAATATTCAAGGCCACGACGGTACAACTGCTTTGTTGCTTGCGGCTAAAAATGGTCACAAGGAAATTGCGAAAATGCTTCTTACGAGGCCCGATATCGACATAAATCGCCGTGATCGAAATGGAGATACAACTCTCATAGCCGCGGTTCGTAAAGGCCACAGAGGAATTTGTAAACTGCTCTTGAATGAAAATAGTATTAACGTGAATGTCCAAAACAACAAAGGATGGACTGCTCTTATGTGTGCAGTTTCAACTGGTCGCAGAGAGTGGGTTAAATTGTTTGCAAGACCCGATGTTGATTTCCTCGTGCGCAACGAAGATGGCCAAACCGCACTTGGCCTTGCGTACGATCGCGATCAAATTCGACAATTATTTCTTCATGATGCAGAGTTTGGACAATACATAAATAAGGTGATCATTTCGGAAAAGTAGCTCATTTGAATTTTCTTGCTTTCACCCGTTAAACTCAAGTGTTATTAACTTTTTTGCTATTGATTGATGAGTAATCGCCTTATCTTTCACAGCTTTTGTGTTCCGCCGACTAAATGAGTTATTATATGAGACGTCATGATGCATTTGACATTTATTTCTGTCGCACTACATTTTATTAATGCAATGAATTGAAAACAACGATGAAATCAGAGGATGAAATGACTCTCAAAACTTTACTCTTAATGGCTGTTATGTGTTTAACTAGCACTATTTTCTCGATGGATCAAAAAATTACACTCACTAATCAGATGGGCAGCCTTGCCGATGCTGAACTGGAGCTTCTGGATGCTGCTGGAAGAGGCAAACTTGAACGTATAAGCCAGCTTCTTCAAATTCCGGGGATAAATGTCAATGCTAAAACTCGAAACGGGCTCACTGTTCTGATGAGTGCATGCGCACGCCAGAGCTTAGAAATTGTGCGATTGCTTCTTGACCAACCAGGAATTGAGATTAATGCACAAAATCACTCAAAGATGAGTGCCTTGGCGCTGTCTGTTCATTTAGGAGATACGGAAATTGCTCAGCTACTTCTTAAACATCCCTCGATTGATGTAAATCTTCAAGATTGGCAGGGAGCGACAGCTCTTATTATTGCCGCCGCAAATGAACACCATGAAATAGTGAGATTTCTACTCGGTAAGCCTGGTATCGCGATTAATATAACTGATACTGTTTATGGTGGTACGGCTCTTATTTATGCTGCTGGTATAGGTCACGATGATATTGTTCGGTTATTGCTTGATAGACCAGATATTGCTATTAATGTACAAAATCAAAGGGGCTTTACAGCGCTTATGTGCGCTACCATTAAAAACCGCAGAGAAGTTGTGAAGTTGCTGCTTGATAAACCCGGTATTGATATCAATGCAGTAAATGAAAAGGGTACAACGGCACTCATGATTGCCGTCGCAATGGGCCATAGAGAAATTGTAAAATTACTGCTATCTAAATCAGGAAGTGCTATCAATATTAGAGACAAAGCAGATGGTAATACTGCTCTGATGATCGCAGTTATTTGTGATCAAAAGGAAATGTGCCGAATGCTTCTTGAAAATCCCGCAATTGATGTCAATCTTCAAAATTCCGTTGGCTGGACTGCTCTCATGTTTGCGGTATTTTACGATTATAAAGAAATTGTTCAACTGCTTCTTGGTAGGCCTGACTTAGATGTAAGTACCAAATCAAAAACAGGCATGACGGCCCTCATGTATGCCGTAAATATGGGTCGTAAAGAAATGGTATCGTGGCTTTCTGATAAAGCAGGTAATGCTACCGCTTCCAAAACACTGTCAGACACTAAAGTCCTCACACTCGCCTCTGGTCCTAATGTTGTAGAAGTGCTGAATGCCCACTTATAGGCTTATTAGAGTGATCGAAGTTTGCATTTCAATCTTGCAACAGGAATTATTATCTCACATAACCGGACATTTTCATCGCAACCTCTTCTGCGGAGACCCCTTGCTGTGGCTATGGGGAGGAAGCACCTTTTTTTAATTTAACAAACATATCAAATAATGACATAGTTTGCGTATTATTTGAAAGAACAATAATAGTAAAACTAAATGTTACTAGTGAACAGCCAGCTGCATTGAGCGAGACACTCAGAGAGCATACTGAGTGCTTTAATTTCAATGCAAAGGTTGGTTTTGAATCAAAATGCAGCAACAGTGTTTAGCTGCATAAAAAAACATATCGTCGATTGCGTGGTCTCTATAATTTACCTTCTGAGCTTCAGATTGCAGCTCGAGTCAAAGCTGCCGAAGCAGTTAAAAACGCGCTCACCTGGGAAATGAAGCAGGATTTATATATAGAACGGGCAAAAAAGAATGGAAAGCCACTACCAAAACCTATTACTGCGCCATATTCTAAGTGTGCTCCGATACGTTATGATCAACGGTCATATTGGGTTAATTGGGACTCAATGACAGCCAGTCTCTTAACAGTAAATGGGCGCATTAAGGTTCCCTTTAAAGCCAATAAGCATGCTGCTCAATATATTGGTTATGAAACTAGATCTGCTGATCTTTGCTTTCGCAATGGTCACTTCTATTTACATATTGTTGTATTTATACCAGCTCCTGTTGTTGCACCAACTCAGGAGGTAAGGCGGAAGCTCATGGTATCAAAGTTGTAAAGGTTGACCCGCGACATACCAGTCAGAAATGTTCGCGATGCGGACATACAGAACGAGCTAATCGAAAATCTGAAAGTCTATTTCTTTGTAAGAAATGTGGGTACTGTCTCAATGCTGACTTGAATGCATCAAAAAATATTCGAGACAGGTATATATCGTCTCTCGCCGACCTTGGTATGTCCTCGGTCGGTGGCCCGCAGATCACACGGGCTATCGTCTCAATGTGAGTTAGAGACAAGCCCCTTGAATTTATTCATGGGGTATGTGACTTTGATACAACAGCGATCTTTGACAGCTTTTTCAAATAAAAGTATCTTTTACTTATAAAGAACTATTCAAAAGCTATAAGGAGACTGACTTACCATGAATTCCCACAAACATGTTGCCTTAATCCTTTGCATCGTTAGTGCGACCAATTCTATTTTCTCAATGGAAAAGAGAATTGAGCTTATAAGATCACCAGAAACTCATCAAGTTCGCGCAGACACTCAATTCATTGCAGATCAGCGTCTCCTTGATGCCGCAAAAAATAATGTTCCCGTTGAATTTTTCAATAAGCTCTTGGAGCTGCCGGTGATAAATTGCAATGCCGCAGATAAGGATGGCTTTACCGTTCTTATGGTTGCTACGTCGAAAGGCCATACCGCACTCGTTCAAAGCCTTCTTGGCAGACCGAACATAGCTATCAATGTCCAGAGTAGTCTTGGTTGGACTGCTCTCATGATTGCCGCTCGGAATAACAATAAAGAAATTGTTCAGTTGCTTCTCGCCCAACCTGGCGTAGCTATCGATCAACAATCACCTGACGGCCGGACAGCACTCGGTCTTGCTGCTTTTTATGGGCACACAGAAGTTGTTCAATTACTTCTTGAACGGCCTTGTATTTCTATCAATACTCGTACTGAGCCTAACATGTCAACACCTCTGATGAACGCGTCCATGTGGGGTCATAAGGAAGTTGTGCGGCTACTGCTTGATAGATCCGACATCGATATCAACGCCCGAGATCGATCAGGCTGGACTGCTCTCATGTATGCTTCTAGCAACAGCGGTTGTAGTGAAGTCGTTCAATTGCTGCTTGATAAAGGAATTAACATAAATGCGCAAAATAATGAGGGGATGACAGCCCTGATGTTGGCCGCTAGATATGGCCATAATGCAGTTGTCGAGGTGCTCCTTTTAAATCCCCGCCTTGCTCTCAATACAAGAGATGCATCTGGCAATACAGCTCTTATAATTGCCGCTAACTCTTGCAGGAAAGAAATTGTTCAGTTGCTTGCTGCTAATCCAGCTGTCGATCTCAATGTCCAAAATCATAATGGATGGTCGGCTTTGAGTGTTGCTGCCGACCGTGGTTATAAAGAAATTTTTCGATTACTTTGTGCTAGATCAGACATCGACCTTACGAGACTTGTCGCAAGTTTGTAGTGAGCTTTGACTCACTATTTCGTAAAAGAATCATATTGATTTGTGCTTTGACAATTTTAGGTAATCTTCCGCTTTTGAGCTATACTATAACTTGTTAAAAAACGGTTAGTCTGTGTATTTCTAGAGGATATCGCCCATGAGAGTATTTTTGCTCAAAGATGTTGAGAAAGTAGGAATAGCGGGAGAGATCATTAAAACAACTGAAGGCTTTGCTCGTAATTATCTTATTCCAAAGAAATTGGCGGTTGAAGTTACTGCAAAAAATGAAGCTCAGTTTGTCAATCGTGTAAAAACTGTTGAGCATAGAAAAGAAGCAGTCGCGACGAAGACCTCGATGCTTGCCGAAAAGATAAAAGGGACCGAAGTTGTCCTTAAGCGTAAAATTCATGATACCGATCAGCTCTATGGCTCAATTAGTCCCAAAGAAATTGCGGAAGAGCTTGCAAAGCAGGGCATCAGCATTGCTAATAACCAGGTTATTATGGATAAGTCTATAAAAACAAAGGGAACACACTCTGTTGTTATAAAACTTTCATCTTCATTACAGCCATCACTCAAAGTTAAAATTGTTCCTGAAGCTGTTTAGCCATGCAAAAGAGACAGGTTAAGCAGACAGTTGTAGCCGAGAAAATACTGGGTCGTTCGCTTCCCTACAGTGTAGAGGCTGAACGGGCAGTATTAGGCTCCTTGCTTTTAAACGATCAGTACCTAGATATTATTGTTGAGCTGTTGGTTCCGAATGATTTTTATGTGACGGCTCATCGTACTATTTTTGAGGCGGTCCGTACTATTGCTCAATCAAAGCAGCGGCTCGATATTATTACTCTTCAAGATGTGCTTACAAAGGCAGGTCAACTGGAGCAGATTGGTAGTATTGTATTTTTGCTATCTCTACAAGAAGATATTCCCGCTGTTGGGCTCATTGAGCAGCACGCTAAGATCGTAAAAGAGAAGGCTATTTTGCGGGAGCTTATCAATTCTGCTACGCAGATCATCGCCAACTGTTATACGCAAGATGAAAAAGAAATAGAAGCGGTACTTGATGAGTCTGAGCGGATCATATTTCAGATTGCCCAGAAGAGGGCACAACAGAGTTTTGTGCAGCTCAATATTTGGCTTAAAAAGACTTTTGAGCATCTTTCGAATATTCAAGCTCATGATAGGGGGATTACCGGAATTGCTTCTGGTTACAAAAAGCTTGATGAGTTCACTTCAGGGTTTCAAAAGAGTGATTTCATTGTACTTGCTGCACGACCTTCTATGGGGAAAACGGCACTCGCATTAAGCCTGGCAAGGAATGCGACCGTACATGGCCAGTGTGTCGGATTCTTTTCTCTTGAAATGTCTGCAGAACAGCTTACCTTACGTTTACTTTCCTCAGAAACGGGAATTCCTCACCAAAAGATTCGCAATGCACACATTAGTTCAGAAGAATGGGTTGAATTAACTCATGTTGCTGCCCAGTTTGGGACTATGAAGATGTTTATCGATGATACCCCGATGCAGACGATCATGGATATTCGTGCAAAAGCACGCAAACTCAAGATGGATCATAATCTTGGGTTTCTCGTGATCGATTATTTGCAGCTCTTACATGGCCATCGGATCTATGAAAATAGACACCAAGAAGTCTCGGAAATTTCTCGTTCCTTAAAGGCCTTAGCAAAAGAGTTAAATATCCCCATTGTGGCTCTTTCACAGTTATCTCGTGCTGTTGATAGTCGTGTTGATAAAAGACCGATGCTCTCAGATTTGCGTGAGTCAGGTGCTATTGAGCAGGATGCTGACGTGATTATGTTCTTATATCGTGATGTACTCTATAATCCTGACACCGAAAATCCTTCCCTTACTGAGCTTATCATTGGCAAACAGCGTAATGGTCCTACAGGCACAGTATTTTTGCATTTTCAAAACAATCTTACGCTCTTTCAAGATCCGGAGGCGTGATGATCATCCTTGGTGTCGACCCTGGATTTTCAGTGACGGGCTTTGGTGTCATGAAAAAACTCGGGCAGAAGACTGTTATCCTAGATTATGGTCTTGTAAAGTTTTCACCAAGAGATCCTCTTGAAAAGCGCTTGGGAGAATTCCATGACTTTTTTGGAACAAAAATAGCGCACTGGCAACCACAAGTGATTGCTCTTGAAACGCCCTTTCTTGGCAAAAACGCTCAGAATTTTTTAAAGCTTGGATATCTTCGTGGTATTATCTACCTTCTTGCCCATCAGAATCAGGCACAGCTTAAAGAATTTAGTCCGCGTGAAGTTAAGCTGGCAGTGACGGGATTTGGTGCAGCGCAGAAGGAACAGGTTGCACGGGTCCTTACTCGACTTTTTATTGGATTGCAGATTCCGGAGAAGTTCGATCTTACTGATGCGTTAGCCGTGACACTGTGTGGGGTATGGAAATCTTCGCAGTTAAGAAATTTTTGATCGAGCTTGCAATTTTTTAATTTTTATGAGCATAATATAAATGTGTGTAGCTTTTTGAAGGGAGAGCGTATGAAATACGCAGAAAAGGCTCACATGTACATCAGTACAGATAAAGATGTTAAGAGGACGTCTTTACGTGAGCAAGATATCATGTCATTACAGGCTCTTTTTCTAACGCCTGGTTTTCACTGTATTACTGTCGGTAATAGAGAAATTGGCAGATCATTAATCGATTCCTGTATTTCCTCAGTAAATCATTACAGCCAACCAGCATTTTTAGGTAGCAGTGCAGCTCCTGAAGAGTATCTTGATCTTTACCAAGAGTTTGCTAGTTGGGATGCGTTACATAATCATGAAAATCTTGAGCAGTACATGGCCGGTTTCTTTTACTTTGATGTTCTCATCATAGAAGGAACAAAGGATCTTCTGCAGGATCAGTGGTTCGGCAAATTTGAACAGCTGCTTATCGATTACAGCATGCCACAAACATTACCAATTATTATGTTGCTTTATAGATAGATCTTAAAAGACGAGTCCCAAGAAATAATCTTGGAACTCGCTTCAATTATATTAATATCCGAACAACCAGGCCAAAATCCCTTTGCGTTTTTGAACAAGTTTGTTTTTCCTATCTGCTGCCATGCGGAATGCCATTTTAATGAGATTAGCATTATCCTTGATATTGAACTCTATAAGTCCCATGAGTTGTTGTGCCTGTTCAGGAGTATAGGTGAAGTTTTCCGTTGCGGTGAATGTTGTTCTTGCATCATTCGGATCGAAGGTACCATCTCCATAGCGCGGGTTTCTAATCCCTGGCATATAAATAATGATAGGTGCTTCTAGATCTTCTTCATCTATGTGCAATGAAGCATGCTGAGTATCGATATTCGTGTAATTAATTTTAGGAAACTTCAGCTTAAGACGACGTGCAAGTAGTTCTGCCGCACGCAATGCAGCACCGCCTCGTAAGGCCGTTCCAAACGAGCTGTCGCAAATCGTGATGATATCCATTTTGCGATAGAGCAGGGGAAGAATTGCTAAATTAGCTACATTATGATCGATTATTTCATGACCACCATCGACAAGCCCAATCTCTTTTTCTGATGCTAAAAGGTTTCCTGGCATGTGATAGGTCGGGTTAGCAATTGTCGCTGCAGCCAATGTTCCTGCCTTTAATGCTTCTGCTATCACGGGTGCATTTTGTGGGGTTATGACGTTGAGCTTCGTTGCTAAATTAGCAAGGTGTCGAGCAAGCATACTCTTAAGAACCTCCAAAATGGCTTTTGTTGATTCAACTTCTTTAGGGCATTGCACAGGAGCAAGGCGATCGTAGAGTTCCAGAAGCGTTCGATACATATCGAGAGAGAATGCAGAACCCCAGACACCCATTAAATAACTCAAGGAAAGTTGTTGTCCATAATAGGGAGGTTGTTTTCCGTAATAAAGTCTTGTTGCAGTCTCAAGTGCCTCCGGAGACAAAAATTCTGCAGCTCCAGGTGCATATACTGCGGCTAACGCTTTGGCCCATGGGAGAACGAATGTGGCTGCCGTTTTTTCCATAGTGAAAAGAGATGTGGGTTGTATAACTTGAGATTGGCCATTTTCAAAAACTCTTCCTAAAGCATATGCTGGAATAAATCCTATGCCACTGCTGCCTATTGAAAGTGGTGAAAATTCAAAAGTAGGACGATGCACAAATCCTTCTTGTGAAACCGGATTACTTAGTACTGCGGTCGCAAGAGGGAAAGGATAATCTCCATTTTCGATTCTTGAAGCAAGTGATTCCAGCGGCAATAAAGAAGGTCTTTGGACTATGCCTCGCAGGAAAAGATGCGCAAGGAGTGCCCCGTAAATATCGACTATTCCTATATATTGATTATTATAGTATTTCTTACCAAGCGCCTTAAGAATGTCGAGAAGTTCTGCATTGGTAATTGATTGAATTTGTTCTCTTAATGTTCGGTTGAGTCGCGAAGCAAACTGTTGTTTGAACTCTGCAAGGGGAAGGCCCGAGGCTATCCACGGGAAAATCGCCCACGTTGAACCTGACAGACCAGATACATACTGAGCTGCATCTAAAAAGCCGAGCGATTGAGCAGCATTCAACCATCCTGTTGTCTCATATGCGGCACGCACCCCGCCTCCTGAGAAGCACATGCCAAAAGAAGGAACTTTATCGAGAGACTCGATCACCTCGTTTGCAAATTTTTCAATAGCAGCTTTTGCTCTTTCAAGTCTCTTTTTAACAATTTCTTGTTCTTGGGAAGAAACAGTTGGCGTGACGTTTGCAGATCGTGCTGAATATTCATCGGGTGTTTGGATTTCATTGCGCAACTGTATTGAGGTTGGATAATTTTGCATTGCGCAAACACCGGCACTTGCTACTGAGCTTGCAGTTGATACCGTTGCGCTTGCCGCTGTTTGAGCTGTGCTTGCAATTGAGCTCGCTGCGGCCGCAGCTGCGGTTACAACGCGAGTACTGCCCACATATTCAACGGTGCTTTTTGTCGCATTAACGACTGGCGCAAGGGTCGATGAAGCAGCTGAGGAGATGGCGTCTCTCCATCCGGCGGTTGGTTGTGCTGGCACGGGGAGCGTCATTTGGCTTGGTGTTTGTCCGGCTTTATTTGTAATGTCTTCTTTTAAATCTTTACGCGTATGAAGCAGATTTACTAAGTCTTTACCTGCTTCACCGAGCCGGGCGGCATAGTGTAAAGCCGTATTTCCAAGATCATCTTGATAATTAATGTCTGCGACATCAATATATTGTTGTGCAGTAGCAACATCATTATTTTTTGCTGCCTCTATAAGTCTTTGAGTAGCGACTGCTGCCGCAGTGCGTGTCTCTAATTGAGCTGCACTTGCCGTTGAGCTGACTGCAGGTGCTGCGCGAGTACCGCTGAAGTATTCAGTGACGGGTCCACCTGTCACTCCCCAGAACGAGGCAGCTGCCGCAGACAAAGTACCTCCCCATCCAGCGGTTGGTTGTGCTGGCACAGGGAGTGTCATTTGGCTTGGTGTTTGTCCGGCTTTATTTGTAATGTCTTCTTTTAGATCTTTACGCCTATGAAGCAGATTTACAAGATCTTTTCCTGCCTCACCGAGCCGAGCGGCATAGTGTAAAGCCGTATTTCCAAGATCATCTTGATAATTAACGTCTGCGACATCAATATATTGTTGTGCAGTAGCAACATCATTATTTTTTGCTGCCTCTATAAGTCTTTGAGCATCGACTTGAACAGTAAGTTGCTGTTGCATGGCTACGATATTTACGTTACATGAGCCAAGCATCAGGAAACCCACTAAAGCCAAACGGATAAGCATTGATTCTCCTTAATTGTGATTTAAGTCTTTTTATTTAGAATAAATTGTATCAGAAAATAAACAAAATGCAATCATTTAATTCAATCTGAAACCATTGGGCGAGTCCCAAGAAGAATCTTGGAACTCGCTTTATAGTATAGTATTATTTACTGAACCATCCTAGGAGCTTTTGAAGAGGGCTCTTTCGTTGTTCCACAAGCTTTCGTTTCCTATCAATAGCATACCGGAATGCCATTCTAAGCACATCAGCATTAGTATTGACATTAAATTCTATAAGTCCCATAAGCTCCTGTGCCTGTTCAGGATATACGAGGAAATTTTCAGTTGCCGCAAATGGAGCCGTTGCTGGATCAAATGTACCGTGACCATAACGCGGATTTCTAATGCCTGGCATATATACAATGATAGGCGCTTCAAGGTCGCCTTCATCCACATGCAATGACGCGTGTGTGGCATCGATATTTGTGTAATCAATTTTAGGAAATTTAAGATTCAAGTGGCGTGCAAGTGTCTCTGCAGCGCGCAAGGATGCAGCTCCTTTTAAGGCAGTTCCACGAGAACTATCGCAAATTGTGATAATATCCAATTTTCGGTAGAGCAATGGCAGAATACCTATATTAAATACATTATGATCGATAATTTCATGGCCGCCATCAACAAGACCAATTTCTCTTTCAGCTGCAAGAAGATTTCCTGGTATATTATAGGTTGGGTTAGCTATCGTCGCAGCCGCAAAAGTTCCTTTTTTCAGAGCTTCGTCTATTACAGGAATATTGTTTGGATCTAAAGTTACGAATTTTTGTCCCAAAGACCTAATCACTGGAGCAAGCAAGTTTTTGAGTACTTCAATAATAGCTTTTGTTGATGCAACTTCTGTTGGGCAAATATGCGCCGGCGCAAATCGATTATAAAATTCAAGAAGTACTCTATACATATCTGCTGAGAACGCAGAACCCCACATGCCCATAAAATAACCTAGAGGAAGTTGTTGCCCATAATAGAGCTTTGTCGCTGCCTCAGGTATCTCTGTAGGCAGAACTTCTGTAACCCTCGGTGCATATGCTGCAGCTGCCGTCATAGCCATAGTATATGCTTTTTTCTCTAATGCAAAGAGAGAATTTGGCTGTATGACTTGAGATTGACCATTATTGAAGACTCTTCCGACAGCCCATGCTGGAATAAATCCTATACCATTGCTTCCCATCGAAAGCGGTGAAAATTCAAATGTAGGGCGATGCAAAAATCCATTCTGTTCAATGCCCTTACTCAACACTGCGACAGCTAGAGGGAAGGGATAGTCTCCATTTTCGATTCTCGAGGTAAGGGATGCTAATGGGAATTGATATGGTCTTTGCACTAAGCCTCGAAGGAATAGATGTGCAAGTAATGCCCCATAGATATCTACAATTCCGAGATACTGGTTATTATAATACTTCTTACCGAGTGCTTTGAGAATATCTTCGACTTCTTCATTTGTCAGTGATCGTATTTGTTCCGTTAACGTCACACTCAGTTGATGTGCAAACCTCTCCCTGAATTCTGCAAGCGAAAGGCCTGAGGCTATCCATGGGAAAATCGCCCATGTTGAACCTGATAGACCAGATATGTACTGAGCTGCGTCTAAGAAACCAAGCGATTGAGCAGCACTTAACCACCCTGTAGTCTCATATGCCGCACGAACACCCCCTCCAGAGAAGCACATGCCAAATCGAGGAACAGTATCTAACGAGTCAATAGGCTCACTCGCAAATTTCTCAATGGCAGCTTTTGCTCGTTCAAGTCTCTTTTTAACAATTTCTTGTTCTTCAGGAGAAACAGTTGGTTCAACAGTCGCTGGTCTTGATGAGTATTCATCAGGTCGAGCAATTTCATTACGCAAGCGAACTGATGTTTGATAATTGCGTGCCGCACACGCACTAGCTTCCGCGGCCGAAGCTGCTGCACTTGCCGCTGCACTAGCTGCTGCTGCAGTTGCGCTTCCTGCTGCCGCTCCTGCTGCATATACTCCTCTTCCTACAGCGGCGCCACCGGCATATATTCCTCTTCCTGTCGCTGCTACTGCACCGCCTGCATATGAAGCGGCGGTAGTTCCCGCAGTAACGACTGGTCCACCTGTCCATCCCCATGCCGATGAAGCTGCACCCCAGAAGGTATTTCCCCATCCGGCCGAAGGTTGCGCAGGTTGTGGAAGCGTCATTTGGCTTGGTGTTTGACCAGCTTTATTTGTAATATCTTCTTTGAGATCTTGACGTCTATGCAACAAATTCACAAAGTCTTTACCAGCTTCGCCTAGTGCGGCAGCATAATGTAAAGCAGTATTTCCTAGCTCGTCCCGATAGTTAACGTCCGCGACATCAATATACTGTTGTGCTGCGGCGACATCATTTTTTTTTGCTGCTTCAATAAGTCTTTGCGCAGCGATTTCAGGAGTGAGTTGCTGTTGCATGGCCACAACATTCGATCCAAATATCAGGATACTCACTAAGGCTAAACGGAAATTCATAGACATCTCCTTAATTATTTGTTTAAGTCTCTTTATCTAGAATAAATTATAGCAGCAAATTAAGGCAAAATTCAATAAAATCTTTCAAATTGAAATTATATTGAGGGGAAGACCCGTATTGACAAATTTTCCCCTCATTATACGTTAAAGATAGTATCGTTTTACATGAGGAGATCGCATGAAAAAATTATTAGTACTATCAGTTCTATTGTATTCATCGTATGCTCTGGCATTTAAAGTTGTCTTAGATCCCGGACATGGCGGAAAATTCTCCGGGCCAGTAGGATATTCGGAGCAACTCATTGGAAAAGAGTGCAATCTTGATATCACATTGCGTCTTGGCACATTTTTAGAAGAAAAAGGTGTTGAGGTTCATTACACACGTAAAGACGATACGAATTTAAAAGATGAACTTGCTGATGATCTGCTCGCACGGGTAGCAGTGGCTCGCGATTTGCAGGCAGATCTCTTTGTTTCTATTCATACCAATGGATCATCTGACTCAAGCAAACGAGGCTATGAAGTATATGTGCCTATGATTGCCGAGTTCCCCTTTGAGGCCTACGTTGCAGCCGCCTGTATTCACCATGTCTTCTCGCAAAATCGTGAAGTTGAGTGGGGTGGAGCACTCGGAAATTTGAATCATTTTGATAGGGGTGTTAAGGCCGCAAAGTTCAATGTCTTTGTGCATAATCCTTGTCCTGCAGTTCTTGTGCTGGCCGATTTTTGTAGCAACGAAGACCAGGAGCTTAATCTTCTTAAACCTGAATATCGCCAGATGATTGCTGAGCTCATAGGCCAGGGTATTTTGAATTATATAAAACTTCAAGAATGCGATGAGCCATTTTAACGCATGAATATTTTCAAGAGCTCAGTTCTTTGCGCTCTCTTCTTTTCAACTTTTCTGTCTGCTCAGGAGATAGGCTGCGCTGTCGTTGTGATTGTACCGGTAGCAGATATTGTAGGTAAGTCTTTTGCAGAAATTGATCCAACAACTCCTGTAGAAGAATCCTATAGAAATATTCCTTTTTCACCTGAAGTTGGTCCATATTCGTGTCCTCGTACACACCAAGCTCTTTTTAATGAGGTTGGCAGAGTCCTTGAGCAGCGAGGAGAGGAACTTTTAGTCGAATTTACAAACTTTTTTTGGCGCAAGCCTTCAGGTGAGTGCACTTCTTCAGGATGGTTACTTGCTCGAAATGTTGTTCCACTCGAGATGCTTCAGAACGCTGGTATTAATAATGCAATACCCGAGCCAATTCGTTTTAATAAGCCTTATGTTACTAATCAGGTTCTTACCCTGACAATGCCCTGGAATCATAATGAAACAGGAATGACCTTCTCTGCAGGTACACGCTTCGTACGAGTTTCGCGTCTTGATACAGACTTGACATATGGTATGTGTTTTATAGATCCACAAGGAAAAAAAATTGTACAAGCACGGGTCGATCGTGATTCTGCATTGGTTAATTATCCACAAGATGAAGAAAGCTGCAGAGCACTATTTATTGAAATATTAAAAAGATGGGCTCATTTGAGTCCCAACAAAATACCGTACGTCTTTGGTGGATGTAGCGTCGTTTATACCTGTAAGCCGGAAGAATTTGAGCTGGTAAATCAAAAACGTGGCCAAGATGATCTTCAAATATGGAGACGCCCACATGCCGCAATTCCTCATTGTGGACTTAGACTGCTCAGGAGCAGTATTTAGGGCGGCTCAGATTGTCGGCCTTCCTTGCTTTTCAAAAAATACCACTACGCTGAGTCTTGAATTGAAAGACGTCCCCGAGAATGACCTGCCACGAAAAGGGGATCTCATCTTCTATCCAGGTCATGTGACGGTAGTCAGCGATTGTGAAAAAAATCTCACGCTTGAAACAGTAGGATATAGTGCTGGATTTGGATATCTTCAAGAAATTGAGTTGTCACGAATTTTTGACAAGATTACTACATACCAAGACCTTAAAACAGCTTGTTCTCACAAAGATGGGTTAACAAGGAAAAAAAAATCAGGTGCTATTTCAAAAACGTATGATGTATTTCGCCTGCTGACCATGAGGACTTCTCTTCAAGCAGCTGTTTAAAAAAGGAAGTTTCTTCTTTAAAATCTTGTAAATGATTTGCGATGTGCTAGAGTTATCCTTGTGAGCCGGGTACAACCAATGCTGCAAGGAGGAACAATGCGCATTATTGTCATATCTACTTTCTTAATTCATCTTTCTAGCCTTATCGCTAGTGAGGGGATGATCTTTAACGTGGGAAATGGTAACTGCGTTGTGGTAAAAGATAATGATCAAGTTTTATTGTGCGATGTTGGATCAAAGTGCTCACCCAAGCCGCAACAGGTATGTACCACCAGGCAGAGGATAGCTGATATTGCTTCTTATATTATTGAGGGACCGGCAAAAAAACTCTGTATAGTAGTGAGCCATGGCGACATTGATCACTATGGGTGGGTGCCACTCGTTGTTGATAAGGTGCTTGAAAAGAAAAAATTCTTGTGCAAAATGTTATTGGGTGGAAACGAAAATGATTATACTGGTAAAAATGCTCAATTAGCAGCTCTTTTAAAGATTAAAAAGAGACTTGAAGAGTCGACAAACAATCAGGAGCGCGGTCGATTTGTTTCTGAGATAGGCAATAACAATCGTTCCTTAGTCTCACATCTTCCCAAATTTTGTGAAATTCTCACTTACAATACGGCAAGCAAAGATCCGAATGCAAATAGCGTTGTACTTTTTGTTCCTGCGTTGTCATTTCTTATCCTTGCAGATGCAACTGGTGAATTAACTAAACAGATAATTACAAAGCTTGGCGGAAGAAAACCCCAAGTCATTCTTGCTGCGCATCATGGGTCAAGTACCCATGGTTCAAACAGTGTTGAATTATTGTCCGAAGGCAGCAAATATATTGTTGCCAGCGCGGGTCTCAACAAAAAATATAAGGTTCCTAGTCGCACATTTGTAGAAAATGCACTTGAAAGCAATGCAGAAGTTTGTTCTCCTCATCCGATCACTTTTTTTGGTGACACTTTAGAAAGCAAGGACCGGATTAAATGTTTTATGCGTTTTAACGATGGAAGGCAGATAGCAGTGACGAATAGTAGACTTCTCAATACGCATGATGCAGGCGACATAAGGATAATAAAAGGTGATAATGATGAAGTTAGGTTAATTTTATCAAATGAGCTCTATTTTAATACATTCGCGGATTGTATGGTTCGTGAATTTGAGAAACATGCTCTCGATGGTATGTTAACCGAGGTTGATCTAACAAATGCCCCTATAGAAGATAAACATCTTGAGGAGATTGCCTCATTTCCCCCCGCTCTAAAAAGACTCGTATTGGACGGGACTAAACTGACTCCCAATTTTGTGAAGCGTGCTATTAAGATGGGAGTTCGTGGTTGTGAGCGGTTAAAACTGCTTATAGCTGGGCTTGGATTTAAACGCGAAGCTTTACGGTCAATTGCATTGGAAGGCTTAAAAACGTCAAGCGATACAACTGTAAAAAAAGTGCGCCGCGACTATCATGCATATCCTGATAAAGAGGCGGATACTGAACCGCTTACTCTCATCAATTTTCTTACTTTAAAAAGAGGAGACCCTTATCGTAAGAGGGTCAATGTGGATGTGGACGTTTACCTCGAGACCGAGTTGAATAAACCGGCTACTGCAGCTGCCCTTGTGTAAGCGAATGAGTTGAATAAAAACAAAAACAAACCCCCGCATTGATGAAAACCAATGCGAGGGAAAAAAGGAGAGTAGTAATGAAGCCTAGTTTTAATTGTCATGAATTCCTTCATGACAGTTCTAAGTATGAATGAATTTTCTAGAATGTCAAGTTATCTTTTGAATCCCATCCTCTAAAAATAAGCCTTTTTGTTGATAACTTTTCCAGCTGGCAACTTTCAGAGCTGCTCTAAGTTAATACTGTGTGCAGCATAGGGAGTAAGCTGTTCTTGTAAGAGTCCCGCGACAGGGCTTGTAATTATGACCTGTGAAGGGAGGCTTGTTATTAAAGGAAGGAGTGCTTCTGCCTTCTGCATATCAAAGTCTGTCATAAAATCATCCACAAGCAAAATGGTCCCCGAAGCACCGTGTGCCTGCATAACTTTGAGCTGAGCAAGCTTGAGAAGGAAGACTATGAGCTTCTGTTGGCCACGTGAAGCATAGGTTCGTGCTGTCTTTCCTTGAAATGAGACACTAAAGTCATCAAGGTGAGCTCCAAAGAGTGATCGTTTTTGGGCCGTTTCATGGCTTTGTAAGGAAGGGTAACGAGTAAGCAGTTCTTCTGTTGAGTTGATGGTGACGATATCGGTGTAAGGGCGGGCATAGTCATATGTAAGCGCAATTTGTTCATCAGCGCTAAAAAGCTGTTTAAAAAGAAGTTGTGCTTGTTCCTCAATGAGGTGGAGCATTTCTTTGCGTGCTTTTTGGATAGCGAGTGAGGTTTCTAGGAGTTTGTCCGTCCAAAGTACATACGATTCAGCATCAGGGCGATGAGAATGAAGCAATGCATTACGATTATCAACAAATGAGCGATACTTTTTCCCGAGTGTTATATATTCAGGGTGCATGAGGAGAACCATATGATCCATAAATGATCTTCGTAATGCAGGTGCTCCTTGGATCATAAGAAGATCGTCTTCACACACGGTGATAACCCGATAGGCATTATAGAGCTCTTTATATGAACCAATAGACTGCTCATTCAGCTTTACTGCCTTTTTATTGCGGTTAAACTGCACAGAGAGAGTATCAAAGCTTTCTGAAACGATCCCCAGTCCAACAGCAAATCCTTCAGCTTTTGTTTGGACTATTTCACGGGGAAGATGCGTTTTAAATGAGCGTAAATAACAGGCATAGTGAAGTGCCTCTAAAACACTCGTTTTACCCGAGCCATTCGGACCGTGGATGAGCACCACGGGACTTTCAAAGTCAAGATCAACGGACGCAAAGCAGCGAAAGTGTCGCAGCTGAGCAGATACTATGCGCACGGCTCACCCCATGGTTGGCGATACAGGCATCACCAAGTAAGTCATTGAGAAATCATCTGCTGCAGATTCAAAGATAATAGGATTAGTACCGCTCTTAAGATAGAAAGTAAGTTCCTCATCATGAAATGCCTGAATGCCATTTAAAAGATAGGGAGCATAAAAGCGTATATCCATCGTAGTTTTAGTGGAACCGGTAAACGTGATTTCTTCATCCAAAGAGCCAACGTCTTTATTTTGCATGGAGACGCGGACATTTTTGCCCATAAAGGAGAATTTTGTAGCAATGAACTGATTAGAGAGCAAGCAGACTGAGCGACGTAATGCTTTTAAAAAGCTTGAACGATCAATGTGTGCCGGCACAAATGCCTTTTTATCTAAAATAGTGTGGTAGTTAGGAAACTGATCAACGAGGATCTTAGTAAAGAAGTTAAAGAGTTCTCCGGAGAAAACGAGCTGGTTACCACACATGCCTAAGAACAGGGTAACATCAGGTATCGTTTCAAGAATTTTTTTAAGCTCAAAAATAGCACGTCGTGGCAATAGCCATGTGCGCGATTCACTGTAGGTGGTTTTAGGACTACTGACCTGTGCGAGGCAGTGACCATCGGTTGTAGTCATCGTGAGTGATTCAGGAGTCAATTCAAATAACAGGCCATTTAAAGCGGGATTTGCATTATTTTGAGGGATGAGAAACGCGACAGTTTCAAGCATTTTATGAAGAAGTTGCGCATTAAGATGCATGAGATTTTCAATGCGTTCTGGAAAGGGAGGAAATTCCTGAGCTTCTTTAATATGAAGCGAGAGATGAACGCTTCCAGCTTCTAATGAAATCTCATGAGGTCGTACATAACAGGTAATGGTACCATCAAGCTCTTTAACCACCTCAAAAATGCGCCTTCCTGACACTAAGAAGGACCGACTTTCCTCCATTTCACTCTCAATGAGGGAACAACTCGACTGGAGGCTTATTTCAAGATCGGTACTTTTAAGGACGAGCTCTTTCTGCCCTACTGAAAATAAGATTGACGCAGTTGCATCAAGGGCAGTTCGTTTTGTACAGATAGGTTGCATTGATGAGAGAATCGCAAGTAAAGATTTTTGGTCGACAACAAATTTTTTTTCCATAGACCTACGCTTGCAAAAGAGGGTGAAACAATCATGTTTAGTATAGCAATAACCTGAAAATAGGGAAGTTTTATAATTAAGAATATATAAGTAAAAAAATTATAAAAATTGTTGCACATAGAAATGATAATATGATATTGTTATGACAGATAGAATGTTAATTAACTAAACAAAAGGATTTTGCCATGAAAAAATTACTTGTAATTACCTCGCTTTTCGCGATATCTGTTGTAGCATCTTCTTATGCATGCTTGTCTGATGAAACGTATGATGCTGTGAGACTTTTAGCAACACTATCCAATATGGACCGATTTGTATCACAATATGCTGTGAAAGATACGAGTAATAAGTCGGACCTCGCATTTTATAAGAGGCTTCAAAATAATCTAGGCAAAACTGAATCATCGCTTGCAGATATGTTTGGAATTACAGCACCTCTCAATAATGCTGATTATGATAAACTCATACTTTTGGCTGATCTCTCCCGACTGCACATGTTTGTTAAAAACCATGCGCTTAAAGATACGTCAGATAAAACGAAGCAAGCACTCTATACATCGCTGAGTAAAATGCTTCATGAACGTGGTCAAGAATTAAGTGATTCTCTCGGCGTAGAGTGGGCATAATAGAGAACAACAATTGAGACATCGATTAATAATCGACGTTGTTCATGAGAATATAACAATGATGGAATCGAACCAAGGAGTCTTTAGAGATTCCTTGGTTTTCTATTGCTGCAGAAACCCACTCTAATAAAGAATATATAAGTAAAAGAAATTATAAAAATCATTGCATTTTGAAAACATAATATGGTATTGTTATGACAGTATATAATATTAATCACCTAAAATAAGGAGTTTCTATGAAAAAATTGCTCTTAACCGCAATTTTCGCGGTTGCGTCAGTAATACCTGCATATGCAGTCTTATCCGATGAAGCCTATGACCAAGCAAAACTTTTATCCGGTTTAGCAAATACTCGTTGGTTTATAACAAAATTTGCAATGAAAGATACTAAAAATAAGTCAGACCTTGCGGTATTCAGAGATCTTCAAAGAAAGATCGGCAAAGCTGAATCATCAATAGCGGGCTCAGTTGGCCTATCCTCTCCATTAAGTAATTCTGACTATGACAAAGTCGTGCTTTTAGCTTCATTATCACGATTACACTGGTTTATTACACACCATGCACTTGGAGATACAACCGATAAGTCTAAATTAGCTACCTACAGTTCACTCAAGGAAGCTCTTGAAAAGGCTAGTCAATCTATAGGCGATTCTCTCGGCTTGTAAAAAGAACATATGAGAGTCCGGACATAGTTCCGGACTCTTTTTACTGAAAAAATTGGAGGTCCTATGAAATGGAAAATGATTTTTGCTGCCCTTGCATTATCGACAGTATTTTTAGCTGATGCAGCACGGGGCGGTTTCGGAGGCAGAGGCTTCGGTGGAGGAGGCTTCCGAGGAGGAAGCTTTGGTGGATTCCACGGCGGATTCGGTGGATTTGGTGGATATAGAGGTTTTGGCGGAGGGTTTGCTCCTAGTTATGGTAGAGGATTCTATGGAGGCTTTGGAGGCTATGCACGACCAGCTGGAGTAAGCACATTTGCAGCGGCGAGACCGGCAACAAGTTTAGGAACACGTGCTTATGCTCACGTAGCTGGTTTAGGGGGAACTCATGCAGGATTAGCCGAAACTCATGCAGGATTAGCTTCTACCCATGCAGGCTTAGCGGGCACTCATGCCGGTATAGCTGGAGCCCATGCTGGCATGGCAGGAGCACATGCAGGCACTGCGAGAGCAAATATCGCCCACAATGCATTGGCACGAACTGCACAGTCACATTTAAGTCTTAGTCACCCTCTAAAATCTGATGCGCACAGAACTCCAAATAGAATGAGAGAACAAGGGGATCTTATGCGAAGAGGCTTTAATGGTTATAATCTTAATCACCTCTATTTTAATAATTTCCCATTTTTTATTGGATTCTTCCCGTTCTGGTTCTATAGTTTATATGGCTATTATCCGCCAATTTACTATGACTTCTACGATCTTACTGGATATTATCCAGAGCCTATTGATGATTATGATCTCTATTTATCTGGGGGACTACCTCTTCCTGTTGATGAGTCGCAATATACTGAACCGACAGCGTATGGCGAAGAAGGAGCTCCACAGGATCTTGCTTCATGTAAGAACGACTGTACACAAGATTGCTCAAGTCAATGTCTACAAGCTGGTCAACTAACAGAAAGTCAGTGTAGAACTGAATGTGCAAAATCCTGTGACCAAGAATGTCACTCGCAGGGACAAGGAAATAATCTAGAAGCCACAGCGGCACCTGAAATTACCGAGGTGCCAGAAAACAATAATAACGAGGAGGTAGTGTATGTGTACTAAAACTCATATTTTATATTTTTTAGCAGGAGCTGCAGCATTTCATGCATTTGCTCATTTCTTGCTGCCATTTGTGGTAACATTGCCGATTTTGGCATGGGGAACTATTGAGGTTACTGCACGGATGTCAATTGTAGCCGGTGTTGTTTCAGCACTCGTTGCACTTGGCCTCTTATATTGGGCTCGCAAAACTGAAGGCGAAGTCGTCTGTAAGCGACAGTAACCCTTATTAGATCTAAGGAGGCTTCACGGCCTCCTTTTTCTGCGCAATTAAATGTGAAGTTTACAAGTTGAATGTTTATGGTACACTGAAAATGTTATCATAATAAGGAGTTTTCATGAAAACGCGCAGATTTTTTCTATTAGCATTACTCACTATTACCGGCATTGCTGTGTATGTCTATACTCGCAACCCTAAAAGTGCTCCGCAGGGCAGTGGATTTGAAGAATGGAAAGCCTCTAAAAATATAACGTGGCAAGGTATTTACAAAGCTTCCCACAAAAAAATTTCTTCTGATTTAACTGTTCAAGGAGTCGCAACTGTTGATGATATCGAAGTAACCGGGAAAACGACTGTTCAGGGACCTTTGAGCGCAACAAAAAGTAAATTCAATAAGCTTTTTGTGCAGGGCTCGGCCACTCTTTCAGATACCACGATAGAGGGAAAAACGACAATCTACGGTTTATTGAATGCTCATCATTCAACGTTTAAAAATTTAGAAATTTATGCTGACGAAATAAAGTTGAGCCATTCAAAAGCAAACGAGATTATAATAAAATCATCGGATAATGATAAGCCTTATAAGAAGACACTCGAGCTTATTGATTGCACCATTGATGGGCCTGTAATCTTTGAAAATGACCTGGGTGAAATCCTTCTAAAAGGAGACTCAGTCATAAAGGGTACCATCAAAGGCGGTACAATAAAGAAATGCTAGAGTGGAATTTTACCTGAATATGAAATTTAACCATATTTTGATGACCTTGATTTAGTTTAGAGTCGGCCAATGAGCTTACTTACAAAAAAGGGCCTCTGTTTTTCACAGAGGCCCTGAACATTAGTTACTACTATTTTTTAAGTGGGGTAACTACTTTTTTTGTTGGGTGTTGTTTAGCTGCTGCTTTGGTTGATTCAGCAGGAACTATGATTTGTGCTGCCCCAATATTCCAGACACCTTGAGCGAAATTAGAGCCCCATGGCAGGAATGTCCAAACGTTGCCACTAGGGTCCAATATAGTACTTGTTACCGCCGTCCACAATATTACCGGATCAGCGTACCAGTCATCAGTTGGGTAATATGGCGTCGTCGATGTCGTTAATGGTGACGTCAATGGCTGTATACCGCTTACAAAAAGATTTGCAACAGTTGCGCTAAGACTGAGATAGCCAGTATAGCCATTAAAACTTAGTCCGTCTATAGTTGCACCAATAACGACATTGCCATTACTACCGTGACTATAGGTCGTTATCGATGGACTGTAATAGTTAATAGGTGTTATAGGCGTCGCAGGCGGCAGTGTAGGCACCGTGTTATCGTTCAACGTGTTAACTATCGTAGCCGACGGATTTGCTGGAGGTATTGCATAAAAACGCACACCATTTCTATCAGCCGATGGTGATGATGTTCCGGTGTAGTCAACTGAGATTTCCTGACACACATAAATCAAGTTGTCCGCAGCTGGTTGATTTGTTACGCCATTATCCAATATTCCATTAAAGCCAATGCCTATAGCTTGACGTAACAAGTCTCGTGTAGGAAGTGGCTCTACAGTTACCGTAGGAGGTGTTAGAGGAATATTAAATGATTGGTAATAAGGGGGAACTAAAACAGACTGAACTGAAAGTGTTGGTAGCGCCGTGCTAAAATTCAAAGTGAGTAAAAGAAGTTGACCTTGGTTTGCATTCGGGCCATAGGTTGCACTCGAAGTAGCATAATAATCCAAGGTAGAAACACCGACCATGTATGCTGTGTTGGTCGGCGCATAGCCATAAAAATCGGTTACTGTGGTGACGCTGGTTGGTGCAATTGGATTGCCAGGGGCAGACGCTGCACCAGGTCCTCCAAAAGCTTCCGCAACATTACGCCAAGCATAGACTGTCGCTTGTGTAGTAGTGTATGTAGGAGTGATCTTAGGAAGAGCATAGATTTCGCTACTGTTGTAAATAAGGTCAATATTTGAGCCTCCTTGTACTGTTAAGTAGATATTAGAGCTATCCCATCCTAAAGACAAATTATTATACCAGAGGGGCTGAGCCGTACCACTTCCCGTTGAGGCAAGAGCGGTAAAAGCAGGGTTGGTTGCGCTGTCTACAACAGTGAAAGACCAAAATGAGCTTGCAGAAATTGGCGCTTCTCCAACAGCAAGCAACATGCGAGATGCAGGTTGGTTTGTACCAATGGTAGTCGCAGCTACATACCAGTATCCGCCCAAATTATCAAATGAGACCACGGTATTCTTAACAAATTCGCCATTGTTAATAACGCTGAAGAATTGATCTGGCGTTATATCGAGAATTTGGTCTGCGACAAGTGTTGGGCTAGGACTTGCTGCTGAGCTGTAAGTGAAACTGCGGATTCGAGAATCCATTCCAAGCAGAACTTGATTGACTTGTGTACTGGCGGTTGTTCCTACAGCACCGGTTACGGTTGTACTTAAAATAGAGCCTGTTTCTAAATAGTTTGCTAGCACAGGGTAAACGTTATTAAGAGTCTGACCAGGAGAAGCCGCTGCTTTCTGTCCGAGAGACGAAGATGGACACGTCGGCAGAATACCTGGATTTTGTTGCATTATTTGCTTTGTAGTCATAGTTACTACAGGCTGTGTCGAGACTGAGGCAGCATAGCTACAGGTCAGAGCACCATTAAACGCCTGCGCTAAACAAGCTTTTTTCTGATTTTTCATCGCCGTTGGCGCTGCACAAAGTGGCGCAGCGACAAGGAGCAATGAGATGATAAACATTTTTTTTGAGTGTATCATAGTTATCTCCTTTTAATGTTATACAATTCCATTATGATTTGATATTTGCATACAGACCAAAATCGAGACCTGAATCAATATTGTCTTTATAAGAGAACGCCTTTAATGGGGTCCCGACGCCATACCAGCTATAATCACATTTGCGATTATCGACCGCGAAATTGTTATAAACATAGGTGTTTTTTCCGCCATCTACAATACCATACTCGCCAGATCCGAGTACTTTATTTCCGTCTATGATAGTGCTGACTGCAAATCCAGCTGTATCAGTTCCCACAATGCTAATACCATTTCTTTCTGCGTTTTCTATGGTGTTACCCGATAGAACTACGCCATAACTATTAGGGAAGAGTTGAAGAGGATCTGGGCCAACTCGTATTCCATCGTGAGGCACGCCTGCGATGGTTGAGTTTTTCAAGGTAACGTTAGAGTTACCGCCGGCAAAATTGAATGCTGCTGGTTTTGAATCGGTGCTCATAGGAGTTGTGCTTCTATTTACTTGGACAGGACAGTTGTCTAGATTTGGCACAGTGCTCGTAGGGGTGGTGCTTGCATTTACTTGAACGTTGCAATTGTCAAAGGTAAGCCCTGAGCATTTGTTTACTTCGACACCTTCAGAAATTCCATTACCGCTTACTACTTGTAGCTTGTTAACCAAACCATTGCGTACGTCTTGAATCTTGACGACAGGATATGCACCATTAGCAGTTACGCACGGATTATAGAAACTAAGGACGTAATTCGAGACTTGAACATCTTCGATTTTAAGGTTTTCCACGTTATCTATACGAAGTGCTTCAGTTCCTGCACCAGCTATCTGAGTATTTTCGATAAGTACGTTTTGCGAACGATTAAGACTTACTGAAATACCATGATAACCACTGTTTAATGCTTGGCAATTTGAAATGAGCAGATTTTGGAAGCCAGCAATTAATATGCCGTTCGCGCCACTATCACCCACATGAACATTTCTTAAAATATAATTCGCAAGTGGGGTATTCGAAGTGTTAATGCCGTTAATTCCCATATTAGCAATTCCAACATTTTCTATTAAAATGTTCGGGGCTTGACCAAATCCGGCAGTAAATAAGATTCCATGGTGCGTGCCATTGGTAAGCGTTGTTGTCGGCGGAGTTACTGAGGCTGGATATGTTGAACCTCTCTCTATGCTCGAATTGCGCACGATAAGATTATCATTCCAGTTCTCTGCACCTATACCTGTACCATTTCCTACAAGGTTACAATTTTCTATAAGAATTCCTCCTGCTGGATTATAGAAGACATCTGTTGCTGATGCATTAGCGACGTTTGCAGTTTGGATGGCAATACCTGTACTAACCGGGACAAAGAACGATGGCTCGATGACTTCAGTTCCGAGGACATTAAGTATTAGCATGTCGCTTACATGAACACCGTTTGTATAGATAAAGATACCATTAGCTCCTGCGAGAGTGCTGGTTGAACCAGTTAAACCCTGTATGGTTCCACCATGGATATATGCTCTCGCAGCACCAGTTACTGATGTTCCAAGTTGTACACCATTTTGTGTAGAAAACACAGCAACACCCGTAACTAAAAAGCCGTTAATGGTTAGTGTGTGATTGCAGAAATCAAGTTCCACATTTGGGGCTGCGATGTTAATTGCAGCTGTGCCAATGAATGAGTTTGCTACATTTGTGCATGATGAGGGAAAGTTACCAACATCAAAGCTGATATCTTCAGCCAAGAACCAATAGCCTTCTTCACTTATAGTGAATGGTGTGCAACTTGTAAAGGCATTATTAATGTCGGCTTGAGTAATAGGATGAGGTGTTTTGCATGTGGGTGCCTTACTTAATGTTTGGCAACTTGCATTTAAGCTGGCTTCTGCTTGATCAAAGCACCCTTTGGCAGTAAGTGCAACTGGCACTGATATACCACATACCAATGCAGTTAGGGCAAGCAAATGCTGCTTGCATGACAATTTCTTCATAAAGATCTCCCTTTTGAAAAAAGTTAAACAATTTTAACGAAAAAATGTGTTTTATACGACGGGTCCTCCTCAAATAGCGGTTTTCTCCATATCTCATTAGACGTTAGCAAATGCGGATTTGTACTTGCAATGGTTTATAAGAAAGATTTTTTACCGCAATGATTTTTGCCTCATACGCTGACCAGTAATCTTTTAGGCCTAACTAAAGCAAATTCATTCTTTAAAAATAGCTGCAATGAAGTTGCTGCAAAGACACAATTACGATTAATTTTTGATTCATATGAATACTTCCTTTTTAAATGATAAATGATTAAAAATACTGAATAACCATTCTTTATATAGCGGGTTTTCTCCATCTCTTATTTCCAACCTATCAGCTCTAAAATTGTAAAATCAACATAAAAATGCTCTTTCAGCTTGAATTTTAGGAGTAGAGTTGCAGATAGAATTTTCAATAAAAAAATACCTTTAAAACAATGATCTATAAAACGAATAATTTGAGCGAAAAGAAAGAGACTGTATCGGGTTCTCGATTATTATTGGTAGGTAAGTCATTGAAATTGGTTAACCGCAGACGGTGAAATCCATAGTGAGGTTTTGAAAGTTTTCAACTTTCTTGGTCTTGGTATCGTAGGTAATTACCCAGACCCAATCAAATACATCGGATGGCCACTTAGGAGGATCTTCAACACCAAGCTGTTCAGCTAGTTTTTCTATAGTTTGATGTGACCAGCATATGTATACTACTTTATCATCATAATCAGTTGTGGTGAGTACTTCCTGAGCTAATTCTTTTTCCTCATCGCCTTCATAGTCAGTCAGCAGCACAAACTCTTTAGCATTTTCAGGAGATATTTGCATAAGGTGTGTAGCGGTAGGGGCCATTGTTTGGATTGCTCTGAGACTTGAAGTTTCTTTTTTTTGTCCTTGAGCATAGATTGCTACAGGCAAGGGGAAATTAGAAACAAAATAAGCGGGGAGTTTAAGAGATCGGTCCACTCCGCACTGACTCAAATAGGGACCGCAGTCCTTCTGGTCTAATTTTTCGGCATGTCGTATAATTAGTACTTTCTGTGGTACAGAAAGTACCGCGTGGCAGACAACTGCCATGTTCACGAGTAGTAATAGTTTCATAGCCTCCCCTGTAAACTGTCCATTTTTAAGAGTAACAGCAGTTAGGGCATGCTTTCAAGAATTTAGGCGGAGGGCGTTTGTGTTTCCTTATTTATCGTCCGGATTAAGATAATTAAAGGTAAATGCTGCTCCGATGGCGCCAAGAAAATTTGCTACAGGGTAAATCCACATATCTGTCCATGCGATCAAACCCATAATTGCTGCGCCAAACGCAACAGCAGGATTGAATGCTGCACTTGATATATTGCCAACTGCGGCTGCGCCTGCAAAAACAGTAAACCCGATTGCCAAGCCGTAGAAAGAATTGCCGGTAGTTGATTTGCTGGTAGCAACATTAAGAATGACGTAGACAAGAGCAAACGTAAACAAGAATTCGACCAGCATCGCAGGAGCGGGTTGTATATGTGATGTCTGCCAAGGTCTGATAGCGTCGACTGCTTTAAGATATTTTACTACACATGCGGCCAATGCGGCACCAATTAATTGAGCGACTATATAAGGAATTATATCCTTTTTGGGACATCTTCCGCGTAGCCAAATGCCGATAGTTGCGGCGGGATTGTAATGTGCGCCTGAAATATGTGCGCCGGCAAAAATCATGGTCATCAATATTGACCCAATCGCAATGGCAGCAAAGACGTAGCCGAGGGTAACGGTGAGTCCAATAGTGAGAACGAAAAAAAAGGTGCCAATAGTTTCGACTATATACTTTCTCATCAGGGTTTCTCCTTTTGTGTCTGGTAGGTTTTTTCCTAAGTTTCTATTCTAAATGGAGCAGAGGGGATTTGTCAAAAAGATAATGAAGAGAGACCGTCCCAGGTCCGGGAATCGGTTTTTGTCTGTATCCTTTGAGTACCTCAATCCCTTATGAGAAATTTATGCAAGATTACCTCACGCTTTATGCCCTTTGTATAGGCTTTTTTAGGGTTCTATAATTTTTTTCTACTAATCCATCGACAAAAATTGAGATTATGCTATACTAGAGTAAATAGTTATTACCTTTGAATTTCTTGCGGGTCTAAGTATGAAGAAAATTAATATCAAACAGTTCAAAGGCGGCCCTGGAAACTTGTTTTTAATAGCTCTGTTTCTAGCGCTTACCTTGTTGGCAGTCTTAAAGCTTGCCGACTTTAGTCATAAAACAGAAAATATCAGTTATTCGACGTTCTTAAAAAAGCTTGAACTTAACCAAGTACAGGCAGTAGAGGTTAACGGCTCAGAGGTGAGAGGCATTTACCGTGATGGAAGAACCCGGTTTGAGACCGTGGTACCCAACACCCCTAAGCTGTGGGATACGTTAAAAGAACGAAACGTTGAAACAAATATAGCCACTTCAGGTGGAGATCTCAGTCTCTGGCAGTTCTTGTATCTCTTGCCATTCCTCTTAACTATTGGCGGGATCTGGTACTTCTTTAGGCAGTCTCGTAACTCTGGAGGCAATGGGGGTAACATCTTTAGCATGAGTAAAAGCAAGGCTAAGATGTTTATGCCAGCTCAGATTAAGGTTAATTTTGATTCGGTAGCAGGTGCGGTAGAAGCGAAAGAAGAGCTTGCCGATCTGATAGATTTTTTAAAGAATCCTGAAAAATTTAAGCGGCTTGGCGCCAAAATTACCCGTGGCGTTCTCCTTGTGGGTGAGCCCGGTAATGGTAAAACATTGCTTGCAAAGGCAGTTGCCGGTGAAGCAAATTGCCCCTTCTTTAGTGTCAGTGGCTCTGATTTTATTGAGGTGTTTGTTGGTGTGGGCGCGGCTCGTGTAAGAGACTTATTTGCACAGGCACGTCGTCATGCTCCAGCTATTGTATTTATTGACGAAGTTGATGCTGTCGGTAGACAGCGTGGCACCGGCCTTGGTGGCGGTCATGATGAACGAGAACAAACGCTCAACCAACTTCTAACTGAGATGGATGGCTTTGATACGCAAAGTTCCACAGTAGTTGTGCTTGCAGCAACGAACCGACCAGACGTTCTTGATAAAGCTCTCTTACGACCTGGTCGTTTTGACCGACGAGTACACGTACCGTTTCCAGACCTATTAAGTCGTGAATCAATTTTAAAGGTCCACGTTCAAGGGGTTAAGATCGATAAAGGTGTAGATTTACAAAAGATTGCGCGCGGTACTCCTGGGTTCACCGGAGCCGATCTTGCAAATTTAATAAATGAAGCGGCAATTAATGCTTCGAAAGAAAACCAACCTACGGTATCAGTAGCTGATTTTGAGGAGGCTCGTGATAAAATCCTTCTTGGTAAGGAAATGAAAACGATCTTGTTAACAGATAAGGAACGTGAAGTTACTGCATTCCATGAAGCAGGCCACGCTCTTGTTAACCTCTTATTACCAGAAAATACTGATCCACTACATAAAGTAACTATTATTCCTCGTGCTCGGGCATTAGGTGTGACCTATTCGCTTCCAGAACGGGAAAAACATACTATTTCCAGGGATGAGATGACTGCTCGTATCATGGTTGCCTTGGGTGGCCGTGCAGCCGAGGAAATTGTGTTCAATCGTTTGGAATCGGGTGCTCATAGTGACTTTGTTACCGCAACGAGCATTGTTCGTTCTATGGTCTGTGACTACGGTATGTCGAAAGAACTTGGTCCTCTGGTCTATCGCCAGGAATATGGTGAAAAGAATTATTCAGAAGAAACGATGAAAAAGATAGATGAAGAAATGCGTTCAATTATGGATATTTGTTATAAGCAGGTAGTCAAGCTTTTAAATGATAACAGAGAGAAGCTCTCTATGCTTGCACAAGCACTCCTAAATAAAGAAACTCTCTATGCAGGTGAGATCTATCAACTTCTTGGGATAGAGCCTCGTGCAGAACATCTTTTCCATTAAGATTTGAAAAAAGAGTAGTTTCTTGTACACTTAAGACATCTCATTAGTTAAGAAAGGTTTAAGAAAATGTCACGTATCTGTGCGGTCTGTGGTAAAAGACCCCAAGTGGCTAATAATGTTAGTCACGCAAATAATCGAACAAAGAAGTGGGTATATCCCAATGTGCACAAAATGCGCTATACCCTCAATGCGTCCGCTGATAAAAGTGTGAAAGCGGGGAAAGTGTGCACCAAATGTGTGAAGGCCCAAAAGGTTCAAAAAGTAATTTAAGTGAGTACAATCAATGGCAAATACATCATCTGCTAAAAAGGCAGCCAAACAAAATGAAAAACGACGCGTGCGTAATTTGGCGCGAAGAACGTCTATTAAGACTGCGATAAAAAAAGTCCTTGCAGCTTTAGAAGATAAGAACGTTGATGTGAATAAAACTGAAGAGCTTTTACGCGACGTAGCTGCAAAGCTTGGTCGTGCTAAGGGTAAAGGCGTTATTCACGCAAATACAGCTGCTCGTAAACTTGGAAGACTTACCAAACGAGCGTCACAAAAAGTGCATGTCGGCGCATAACAAGTAATTAAAGATATTGTGTGGGGTGATCATATCACCCCATTTTTTTATGCTGCTGGTGGAGTTTGTGTTCCCGAGCTTCTCATCTGTGGGAGAAGCAGGCCAAGTAGGAGGCCGATCGACCAGCTGCCGATAGTTTTCATCCCATATTCCCTATCAGGATACATTTTTTGAATGACAGCATCTGCGCACAGAAATGCTGGAATATAGAGATATCTTCTTCGCTCACGTGCTTTTGATGATGCCTCGTCAGGCGGAGTTCCCCATTCACTGCTCATAAGAAGTCCAATGAGGAGGCCTGCGATACCAGTAACAAAATATCTGCGGTCTTTTCCTTCAACAACCGGCAATGCAACTGGTGGGGTAAAACGATTAACCTGCCTGACATTGTTCAGACGAACGGCATGAAATTGTCGTAATCGTTCAAGGTTAGCAATTTCATCAGGGGTATGTTGTCTGGGTAATCCATGTACCCGCATTTCACCATTCTGATTTTCTTCGATTCGATTATTTACAATTAAATTGTTACTTCGGCAAATAGGGCACGTTTGCCTCCCTATGTGAAACGCCTGAACAATGCAATCGAGATGGAAGCTATGCGCTACACTTTGGCCATTGCAATTGAAGTTAATATTAATTTGATTTGGGCCCATAGCATCCTGGCAGATCGCACAATTCGGCAACTGAGCCGGAGGTTGAGCTGGGATCGGTGCAGCATGCACATTTTGCGGTTGATGAGCATTGGGGTTCAACAGCAGTGCAAGCGGTCTCTCCCCGGCGCTCAATGCAAGCGTACTGCTTGTCGCGACTATCGCTAGAATTTTCTTAAAGGTACTTATATGATATTTCATTCGTTTAACCCCCGATTATTAAAAAGCTGAGCAAGAGAAAACATGCTCAGCTCTCGTATACTTATTGTCTTTGTCTTTCATTTTGTTCAACTGCAGGTGCAGATCTTGAGCCGAGCATATAAGGGAGAAGTAGACCTGCTGCTATGCCGACTCCCCATGATGCAAAATTCTTTATATCCCACGTTCTTTGTGGATTAATTTTCTTAAGGACCATGTTTGCTGCAAACAATGCAGGACCGTACGTTAGCACTCGTCGTGCTCCGAGAACTCTGCTAAATTCTTCATCCTTGTTAGCCTGTAATTCTCCACTGATAACATAGCCACAGAACAGTCCGCCTAACATTTCAGGCAGATAGCGCTTTAAAAGGGTGGAAAATGATTCCTTGTTTTCCACTAACTGCTGAGCGGGTTGTGGAGCGACCGCTGGCCGTAGTGCATCCAATCTTACTGCATGTCGAGGTTGCTGCGCCGGTACTTGTACTTGTTGTGGTAACTCAGCTACACGTTCAATCAGAGCGTTGACCTGTTCAGCTATATTTATGTCATGATGGCCGAAAGCATCTACTGGTGGTATATACCTTCCATCTCCGGGGTAGTCTCCTATATCAGGAAGATTTAAATGGCGTCTCGCATCGCGTCCTAATTGCCATTCGCCTGGTTGAATAACATGTGCATATTGGTGAAGTGTTGCTTCTGGAACAAAATGCATACCAGCGAACCCTGCTTCAGGTTGAGCTGCTGGCGCGGCCGCTGGTGCTGGCTGGTGGCCACCCAGATAATGCAATTGCGGCCACACGTTCACACCAATTACAGGCGGATTTATTCGTTGCACAGCAGGCACAGGATGTGGTATTGCAGGTTGAACACCCGCTGGTGCATTATTTGGTCCTTGTTGAACTTGATCACCAGGATAAGGCCCGATATCTGGCTGACCATTAGCTAGTGCTGCTCGGCGATTTGCTTCCCAGTCTTCTCGGGACACCATGCTTACCGGCAATTCGGGCTCGGCAGGTCTCTGAAAAATAGGTGCAATGCGTTCTCTGGGTACTGGAACCGGGCGTTGTGGTCTTTGATTATTACTGACTGTTACATTAGTAAGTGCTCTTAGTATCGTAATATCGCGCAGTTCAGCAAAAGTTGGTGCACGATTCGATCCTACCAGTCGATATTGGTTATTTTGATCAAATTCAATCGGATCATATATAGTTACATGAGTTCTGCACATCGGGCAGCCTCTAGGCTCATTTTCATTTTCTGTTCTTCCAATCCATGGCAATATGCAATCAAGATGGAAGTTATGTCTGCATTCACACCGAATTAAGACATGAGATTCTGGATTAAGCGCTTCTAAACAAGATGGGCAGTTTTCTAGCTGAGATGTTGTAAGAGAATGCACAGATCGTCCCGTTGCGGAACTATCCCCAGTCACATGAACAGCAGGATTAAATCCTGTTCCTCCGGGCTGCATGGCATACATTGTGCTCATCAAGCCAATGACCATTGTAAGCAGTAATTGTCTTATATTATTCATGGTTCTTTTCCTCACTAATTTACTTTTAACGATACACTAGTTTTTAAAAAAACTTAAATGGTTTGGCATAGTGCGAGAGGCCGGCCGTTTTTGATCATTGTGAGCGGCATACTTTTGAGGAAAGTTAGTGCTACTTGCATTGAGACCGATGAAAGCTATTTGTGGTGAGCGACTTAGTTTAGTGTGCTATCGCAAAATGGTCGGAAATTGGGTCTTCACGTCATATTATGAATGGAGGGCGATGTAGATGATTGTTTTAATGCTGAGTTTATTTCTGAAATTCCCGAGCAAAGTAATGGATTTATTGCTAAAACTATGCGTTTCAAGCACACGTGCTACTCAGAGATTGCAATGTAAAGAGCTGAGCAAGAAAAGATGCTCAGCTCTTTATAAGCTTATTATGGCCTTTGTCTTTCATTCTGCTCATTTGGCGCAGGACGATTTAATATATAAGGCAGAAGCAGACCTCCTGCTATCCCGACGCCCCAAGACGCAATATTTTTGACATCCCAGGTTCTTTGTGGATTTATTCGCGCAAGGACAGTATTAGCTGCAAGAAATGCAGGTCCATAAGTTAATACTCTCCGTGCGCCGAGCACTCTTCTGAATTGTTCATCTTTGTTAGACTGCAATTCTCCACTCATAACATAACCACATAAAAGTCCACCTAACATTTCAGGGACATACTGTTTTAAAAAAGTTGAAAATGAGGACTTATTTTCTGCAGCAGGCGCTTGAACTACCTGTGGCGCAACTACCTGTGCTGACTGATTTGCATTTATGAGGCCGGAGTTCGGGTATATTATATCTGGTTGCGCAATGGCAGGACGTTGTTCCGCAGGTCTGACAAGTTGCGGCGGGACATGAACTGCTGGAGCTGCTGGTCGTTGTTGAGCTACTGCTCGGGCGCGTTGTTCCGCAAGCCTTTCTTGATGGGCACGTTCTGCAAGTGCATCTACTTGTTCATTAGCAGTTCTATCGTGATCGCCGAATGCGTCAATTATTGGTCGCCTATACCGCCCGTCCCGCTGATATTCTCCTATATCCTCATCTAAATGAGCGAGTCTAGCCTCGCGTTCTAGTCTCCATTCATCCCGCTCAATAACATGCGCAAAATTGCGCAAAGCTCCCAGTGTAACAAAATGTAGGGCGCGTGGTGCAAGCGGTTGCACTGCTGGCACTGCTGGAGCAGGTTGGGGGACGGGTTGAGGATTTACCGGTCGAGCAGCTGGCGCCGGTTGTGCAGCTTGTTCATTGCGGCGAGCTACACGCATACGCAATATACCGGTTTGGACATGTGGCTCAAGCGTGTGATCTCCGAAAGCATCTCTCACTGGGGGCACATAACTACCATCTGGTATTGGCCATTCAAGATGTAAACCATTAAGACCATGTTGTAATCTTAGTTCATGCTCTCTTTGCCATTCGTCTCGTGAAATTACATGTATGTAGTTACGCAAGATACTGTAATCCAAAAAGTGCAGCGTTTGTTGTCGGACTGTCCCAGCGGCTGGTGCACGTTGCGGGACGGGTTGAGGATTTACCGGTCGAGCAGCTGGCACTGGTCGTGCAGCTTGTTCATTGCGGCGGGCCACACGTGCACGCAATATAGCGAGTTGAGCATTCACATTAAGCGTATGATCTCCGAAAGCGCCTCTTACAGGGGGCACATAACTACCATCTGGTACATTAACCGTATAAGCTGGGGGAACAACCCTATCATCTGGTACCCATTGACGAGGTAAGCCAGGAAGACCATGCTGCAATCTCAGTTCATGCTCTCTTTGCCATTCATCCAATGTAATCACATTTGCGAATTCCCCACGCAAGAAATGTTCTCCCAAAAAATACAGCGTTTGTTGTCTGATTGCCCCTGCAGCTGGTGCCGGTTGTTGCGCAGGTTGAGGATTTACCGGTTGAGCAGCTGGCGCCGGTTGCGCAGCTTGTTGATTTAGCCGGGCCATACGTGCGCGCAATATAGCGAGTTGAGCATTCACATTAAGCGTATGATCTCCGAAAGCATCTCTCACTTGAGGCACATAACTACCATCTGGTATTTGCCATTCACGATATAAACCAGTAAGACGATGTTGTAATCTCAGTTCATGCTCTCTTTGCCATTCATCTCGCGTAATGACATGTCGGTATTGACGCAAGACCACTTCATCCAGAAAATGCATTTCCCGCGCGATAGCGGGTGCAGGCTGTGGCGCATTGTTTGCAGGTTGTACATCAGGTTGCCTTAAAGCTGCTGCTGGTGCAGGTTGTGGTGCATTGTTCGCAGCAGGTTGAAGCTGGTTGTTTTGAGCTACTGAGGAGCGTTGTAAGCTTCGGCGAATAACCAAAGCGGCCACTTGCTCATCTACATTCAAATGGTGATTTCCAAAAGCATCTCGATTTTCAAGGCGAACCCCTTCCAGGCTTCCAGGGTAATCACCTATATCGGGCAGTCCGAGCAGTCGTCTAGCATTGCGTTCCAGCGTCCATTCACCTAGTTCGATGACGTTTGCAAATTCACGCATCGTTTGGGCAGGAACATAATGTGGTCCTGGTCCCCTAGCTCCTACTGATTGCCGAAGTACGGTTCGCACAGCGGGGTCAACGGGTTCCTGCGCATTGTTCGCAGCTCCAGGTTGAGCTAGCGCTTGCCTGAGCGCGGGTGCCGGCGCATTATTTGGTCCTTGTTGCGCACGATCTTCAGGATAAGGCCCGATATCTCTCTGACCATCAGCTGGTGCTGCACGTCGATTTGCTTCCCATTCTGCTCGAGATATCATGCCTATCGGCAATTCCGGCTCGGCAGGTCTTTGAAAAGCAGGTGTAATACGCAAAGTTGGTACTGGAACCCGGTGTTGTGGTCTTTGGTTATCACTGATTGTTACGTTGGTAAGTGCTCTTAGTCTCGTAATATTGTCGATTTCATCGAGAGTTGGCGCGCGATTAGATCCTACCAGTCGATATTGGTTATTTCTTTGATCAAATTGATAGGGGACATTTTGAGCAAATTCAATGGGATCATATATAATTACACGAGCTCTGCAAATCGGGCAGGTTCTCAGCTTATTTGGATTTTCTGTTCTTCCGAGCCATAATAAAATGCAATCAAGATGGAAATTATGCCTGCATTCGCAGCGAATTATCACATGGGATTCTGGATTAAGTGATTCTAAACAAGATGGACAGTCTCCAAACTGAGGTGCAGTGAGGGGACGTGCCGTCTTTCCAGATGAAGAAGAACTTGTTGCTGCTGGCACATATGTAGTTGAAGGTGATGAAGATGGGCTCGCAGCTAATAATGAAGGGCTAAGCGGAGCACTTGGTGCCGGAACACTGCCAATTGTTGGCGCTGAAGGAAGTAAGCTTGCCGGTATTCTTGCACGAGTTCTGGCCGCTTCTGCAATGGCACTTGAAAAGCTTTGGCTTGGTGATTGCCCAGGCTGCGATGCAGCTGAAGATGAACTTACGGATGCAGATGCACGAGCATTTGAGGCTGAAGAACTTGCCGCCGCTGCCGCTAATGGTGGTGCAGGAGGTGCAATTGTATTTTGAACAATATTAATAGGATTTATTTCTCGTACTCCAAGATTATGTAAGCGAGTGAACAGAGCTTGCTCGACATTAGTAAGGAGCCTATTTGGTAACGTAAATATATAGAAAGTTTGGCCATTCGGATTTGTCAGTATGCGATAAGTATCTATAGAAACCTCTTGGTTACAATGAGTGCACATATTAACGTTAATTGGCGTGTTAGTGAACTCGGCTCTGCGGGTTTCATAAAAAACTAAAAAACATTCTATACACACACAATAAGGTTCTCCATTTACCGGCGGACAGCACCTATGAGTGATTTTGATTTTGCCGTTAAAACTCTCAAGGCAGATCGGGCACTGATTAGCCACCTCTGCATTTTCTGCAGCGTGTGCAGCTTCTATTTCTTGTGTATTAGCACTCGCAGGTGCATTACTTTGCGTATTTGATTGAGCTGCTTGAGCTGCACTGCCGCCATGGATAGCTGGATTAAATCCTCCTCCTTGTTGCATGGCATGTATCATGCCAGTCGAGGCAATAATTGTGATGAGTAGTAATTGCTTTATATTCTTCATGGTTCTTTTCCTCACTAAATTTCAGGTTACTTTTAACAGTACACCAGTTTTCAAAAAAACTTAAATGGTGTGACATGGTATGGGGGCCGGCAGTTTTTGCTCAGCATGAGCGGCATATTTTTTGAGGAATGTGAGCGCTACTTTCATAGCAACTGAGGAAGAAGCGGCGTGCTCTATCAATATAACAAGCGTTTTGGGCTTTTCATTTTTATATTGAAATTGTGCGGCAAAGTATCCATGAGGAAGTTGTTCTTTGATAAGTATTTTCTTATCGAGGGATTGTACTTGAGCGGTACCGCTTTTTCCGCTTATTTTAAAGTGAGGAAGATATTTTAAGTAAGCGCCAGTTCCTTGTCTAATAACTGAGCGTAGACACTGCTGGAGAAAACTGAGCGTGTCCTTTTGTATATCAACAGGCTCGGTCATGATGGGCTCATCTACAAGAACCCGTGGTCGCACTTTGGTGCCAGTGCACAGGGCGTGAATTAAGACAGCTATTTGGAGGGGGGTAACGAGTAAGCTTGTTTGGCCAATTACGGCAGAGAGCGTCTCTCCTGGCTGCCAGCGCTCTCCTTTTGTCATGAGCTTCCAAGCGTTGGTAGGAATGAGTCCTTTTTTTTCAGGAAAGAGAATCCCTGTTTTTGAGCCTAATCCAAAACGATGCGCATAGTTAGCAAGGGTATCTATCTTAATGTGTTTACCAATCTCATAAAAGGGTATATTGCACGAATGAGCAAGTGCCTGCTCTGTGTTCAGAACTCCGTGTCCCTCTTTATTATGGCAGTGATAAGTTCGTCCTTTAAAGGACGTATGTCCAATACAGTGCCATTGCATAGTGCGAGAAATAACGCCTGTTTCTAACGCAGCTGCAAGCGTAATAAGTTTAAAGAGGGATGCAGGCGGATAACATGCGGTAAATGCCCGATTAATAAAACCTTTTTTTTCCTTGAGCTCTTTCCATTGATTAGTGCTGATCGGGTTTAAAAAGACTGCCGGATCAAAAGAAGGACGGGAGAGAACGACTTCGAGACCACCCGTATCATCCATAAGAATAAGAGAACCTTCATAATCGACAGGGAATATTTCCTCCGCTAAACGCTGAAGATCAGCATCAAGGGTTGTTTGAAGGGTCTTTCCTGCAAGACCAGCGCTCAGCTGATGGGCTTTGAGATTATGGCCAATTGAGTTAATAATTTTTAAGATGGTGCCCGAGTGGCCTTTTAATTCTTTATTATAGATGTGTTCAAGCCCCATCTTTCCTACTGAGCCGGTTTCCAGTCCCAGGTAGCCAACAATGTGGCAGGCAAGCTCATTATAGGGATAAAAACGCTTAAAGGTCTTTTCAATGAAGATATTTTTTTCTTCAGGCCAAAGTTCAAGAAGTCGTGTGAGAAGATCAAAGGAAATATCTGAAACGAGCTTTAATCGTGATGAGCGCCTTTCAATAAGCACTAAGGAAGCACCAATCTCTGTTTGGGGGAGACCACATAAGTCAGTGACACTTGCTATGATATTTTTTTGGTGAAGGGTCAATTCATGGTTTCCCGTTCCTTGCCAGTAGACAGTATATACCGGACGATTGGTTGCTAAGACCGTCCCGTGTTGATCGGTAATATTGCCTCGTGGGGTTTCTATTTTTTCTTCACGGAGAAAGTTCCTTTGACTGAGGCGAAAAAAGAAATGAGAGTTTGCTATTTGCAAGTAAAAAAGAGAAAGAGCGATGCACACGAAAGCGCAACAGGTCACTATGATGATACGTTTCATCCGCATTGTGAGCTGGCGCAATACTTGCATGGCATGACCTATTTGAGGTTATATTCTTGGCACCGACGATTAACAGACGATCTGTTAACTCCTAAAAGTGTAGCAATTTTGTTTTGATTTCTAAACTTATTCCATAACATCGTCATAATATGAGCGTCTTTGAGTGCTTTTTTGCCCAGACGAACAGCTTGCGCAATGTCAGGATCAGACACATTATAGGCAGGATCAAACTCGGTAATTTCGGAGATTTTATGCTTAGTAGATTTTGTTACCAACATTTGGTGAACTTTTTCTTTGAATTCGTGCAAGCTCAAAGGTCGTTCAGTAGAAAGTTTCGATTTATCTTTTTCGGTCAAGGCGAGAAGATTTTTATAAGTCTGTGTGGTAACGATCTGTTCTGCATATCCTTGAGCCAAGGTATGTACTTCAGCCTCAGAGAGTTCATGCAATGAAGGCATAACAAGTGAAGCTTGATGAAGCTCATCATAAAGTGCTTTACAAAATTTTCCTTCATTAACGAGCGTTAATAAGTCCTTATTTGAGGAGCAAATGATGCGTACGTTGCTAAATACCTTATGATCGCTTTTGAATTTATGAAAGAATCCAAAGGTGATGAATTCTGCAAGGTATTCCTGTGTCTCTTTACCTAAATACTCAACATTTTGAATGAAAAGGGTGCCAATTCCGTCAAGTTTTTCTAGCAGGGCAGGCGGAGCATCTTTTTGCATGAGAGGGTTGAGACCAAACAATTTCATAGCAACTTCATCATTCTTTTCAGGGCTTGCTAGTTTAATGGTATGAAGTGTTTGGCGTAAGCTGATATCGTGAAGTATTTCAACGGTGTGAATAAGATCTTCCTCAGGCATATCTAAGAGAGTAGCCTTTTTGCTCAATGCAGTTGCAAGGAGATTGATCTTGAAATTAATAAGCTTTTCACCGGTACCGGGAATAAGTTGGTTAATTACCTGTCCAGACTTAGTTGTTTCTAAATAGAGAATATAATCCCACGTTGAAGGATCTTTCAGCTGATCAAGCTGTGATTTAACGATATCAGAGATTTCAGGATAATAGACCAGAAGAATAGTGCTGTTTTCATCAGTACTTGGAATACCTGCGATAATAATTTTTTGTCCATTTGAGTCGCGAGAAAATGAGGTTTGAGAGGTTTTATATTCAAGGACGCGTCGTGCAACGCTTTTAAATGCTTGCGTTAGTGTATGACCTTCGTTGGTATTTAAATCTATACCTATAAGCTCGTGTGCCGCCTCGTTGGCAAGCGTAAAGCGTCTATGCTTGTAAAAGACAATACCAATTTTTCGTTCTTTATTAGCACGAACGAATGATCGAATACTCTCTTTATATTGGTTAATTTCTTGGTGCTTCAGGTAGAGCTCTTCTGAAAGATATTTATGACGTTGATGTAATGCTTCAATGTTACTGTATTTTAAAATGTTAATAATATTGCTTAAATACGTCGTAAACACAAGCATCTCATCACGTTCTTTGTTCGTAAAGAGCCTGTGAGGCCGTGCATCTCGTTCGACGATAATATAAGCAGAGATAGCATTTCTTTCATAAATAGGCAGGAAGATATCAGCATTGATGAGATCCATAAACTGAAGGATTGCTTTACTGCTTGGATCGTCGGCATAGAAGTTAGAAAAGTGAATCTCATCCCTTATAAAAATTTTTGAAGTTCTCAGTGGCGTTATGATTTCATTTTCATGCTCGTTCTTTCCAATGAAATTTTCTACTTTTGCAGCTGTATTTGCTATGTCATAATAGCCATAGTCATCTTTTTCGGCCTCAGTTTTTCTAATATAGAGGCGAGTACGACCAAGCGATATGCCAAAGGCTGTTTGAAAGAACGTTTGAGTTAAGTGTGCCAGCTCTTTCAGAGCGCTCGCGTAACTTAACTGCTCAAGAATATCTTTAAATTGTGAAAGGAAGTTGAATTTTTCGCGAGATTCAACGTCTTCACGCATATTCAGGAATCGAAGATCTGTTATCCTTCTGCCGATAAAAAGCATGGCATACGTACAAATAATAGTTGATACTGTATAAAAGCTGTGGATACGTATCCAGAAAAAAGGAAGTAATGCACCAAGGTACGAGTGCTCATTGCTTGCGATAAAGAGGAGTATATAGGGAATAACGAAGTTTCTTAAATACAGCACCTGGTAAGCGAGAATCTTAGGCAACTCCTTTCTTCGGGTCTTTCTATAAATCTTGAAAAAGAGCGATGCAAACAAGAACGTCAAATAAATGTAAAAAATTTGCATCAATTTGATTTCAAAATACAAGGTTTCGGGCCTGTCAGAAGGTACTCCGTATTTGAAAAATGCGAGATAAAGAAAGCATGAGGAGAGACCTATGTTAAAAAGTAGATGGGGCCAATGAAAGAGAGTCCATCTGCCTTTTCTTTCAATGATATAGTCAAAAAATAAGGCTAATGCCTGATAAAGCTGTATACTTACCACTGAACTAATTCGGATTAGGCAAGTAAGACTTGCAACTTCGCCTGTAAACTCGATTATCCCTATATGGTAGATTAAAAGACGCAACATATAGCATATATCTTCAAACATGGCTCCTGTTAAAAAGATGGAAAGCAACAAAGCCGGTGTTCTTAATGACGAAGATTTAAGGAGATGTTTTCCGAGATAAAAAAGAATAAAGAATTTAATAAAAAACGAGAAACTAATAGCTCCAAGAAGGACAACCTTGTTGGCAATAAGGGCAACTACATAGTCAAATAGAGCAAACATAGAAAGTAAAATTTTTTGTTGACATTTGCATTACCTCATATAAGCTATGACTCGAGGTACTAATTTGGAACTCAATCCGAGTGTATCAGATTGTGTGAAATTGTCAAATTGTATCGCATTTTTAAGTTGATTGTAGTGGTTTGTGGTAAATGTTTTTTAACCAAATAAGGAGTAGCAATGGCTAAATTTTTATTTAGTGCATGTGCGTTGATTGCATTTTGCGCTCTCATATCGAGCCAAATAGCAACGGCTACCAAAGTCGGTGAGAGGGAAAAAAAGTGTGATATGTTCATCCCTGGACCCCCTTGGAATCATTAATAATTTAAGGAAAATAAGCCTGGGTACTTGCCCAGGCTTATTTTTTTGCTAAAAAATGTAAAGTAATTACTTAGTTTTTATTCTTTTGATCTATTTTGTATGCTGTTTTTAAGCATTTCAAGGTATTTCTTTCTACTTTCGTATTCACCGATTATTTGTTTATCGTAAAAAAAGAATCCGCTCATAAAAAAAGTTTAGAGCCAACTAATAATTGTATGATAGCTCTCAAGCTGCGCAAGCTCATTCTCGACCACAGGAAGGAGGTCAGTAAAATCTTCGGATAAGAACGATTCAGCGAGCCTGTAAATAGTAGCCTGAGACCTTTTTAAATATAGTTTGCTTTTCTGCAAAGTACTAGTTAGCGAAGAAATATACGTTTGTATCATTGCATATGATCCTAAAAGCAAAGCACCACAGATGATTTTCTTGTGATGTTTAGTCCAATCAAAGATGTTAGCAGAAACTGGTACTGAATTTGTGAGCATGGCATTATGGCGCACCTCCTGTCTGTGGACATTGGCATTTATATAGATAGGAGCTGCCTGACGAGCCACTGACAAATTGTGCTGCACTGGTTCACTTAGACAAGAAGCATTATTTGTGTTGAGCTCATTGAGATGGGAGCTAAGTGCCGATTTAAGTGATTCATCGGAGCGAAAAAACTGAGCTGCGATTTCTACAGACAAATCATTAGGTCGTGTAGCAGAGCACTGTGAAAAAAAGAACAAAATGAAAAGAATGATCATGATACCTCCAAAGAATTTTTTCATGACCATTGTAGCTTATGGTTCAGAATTAGATCAATAAAAAAGCTATAAATGAATGGGTATAAAGATCGTTGAGGTTATGACAAAGGTTATGCAAAAAAGATAGCAAAACTAACTAGCTTGTGTAGGCTTCGGCTCGTTCGATTTTTTTCCCTCGCATAACTTATGTAATGGTGGAAGAAGCGACCGCTTAAATCCTATAATCATGACGATTGGGGTGCATTTTGGCTCAGAGGTAGTTGTTTCTAAGAGTAGTTGAGGTAAGATACGCAAAATAAGTCCAATTATCTCGAGCGATTTATCTCTTTCTTCGCCTGGCCCATCTACAGCCTTTCTTACCGCAAAATGCAAAGGATTGTCGCCATCACCGTTTTTTATAAGGAATGGCATGCAGAGTGCAAGTCTCTTCAAAGCTTCGCTGTCCCTATCTTTGACGGCTTGGAAAATAGCAGCTTTATTTAAATCAAGCGAATTAAGGTGCTCTAATACTTGCGGCATGCGCTCTTCAAGTCTCTTTTTACGTTTCTCGCTAATTTGATTTGCTCCGCATACCCATAAAACTTTAATTATGGGAAGTTTCCTGTCAGGTCTTATATAAAATTGATTCTCATCACGCTCAAAAACTGTCGGGTATAGCCGCTTAATTACATCAGACAAAACAGTATTGCCGGTTACATTTTTTGCATTAGGATTGACTGTCCCTCTGGACACTATATCCGAAATAACTGCATATATGCTTGGCTCTCGTGTGGCCCTTCGCTCGGCGGGATGGTCATCTTTTGATTGATAGAGACATAGATAAAGAATTACTTTTTTTTGCCATTCATTCGTGATATTTAGTTTATACCCGGCATTCATGAGAATTTTTAGATTTTTTAATCTGTCGGGTAAAAAATGGTCGCGCGTTCGTTCTCCGATTGCTAAACGATGTGCAATATTAGCTTTAAATACCATTCCCTTATTAAGCAGGAATTGTAGCGCCTCAGCGGTGCACATTAAAGGCATTCTACTTAATTTTGATTGAACATTAGGATCTTGTACACTTAATTCGTCATTGAGAATCTTCTGTAAAATCTGCTCAATTTCTCCAGTAAAATAAAATCTTATACTTTCGGGAACAAGTTTACTCATTGTTGAAGATGGTTTGGGGCTATCAATTGGAGGATAGATTTTTTCCATAGCCACAATTTGATTTATAAGAAGCAAAACAAAAGAGAAAATGGCGAGGCATTTGATTAACAAAATAGGGTTAACGCCACTATTTTTAATTATATTATACGACCCCATGGTGCACCCCTTTTGCAAATGAGAGACTACAAAAATTTTAATTCAAATTTATCTCAAAAGCAAACTTACTTTATGAAAATACCTAGTCTGGTGCATAGACAAGGTGCATTTTTTGAAGAGTGAAGATAGGTGTAAATAGATTTAAAAAGAGAGAGAAGAAAAGGGATTCTTCTCTCTCAAAGGGACGAATTTTTAATAGCTTAAATAAGCAATGCCTCTGTTTTGTTTAGAGCTCATAGTTAAGCAACCGTGTATGTATCTCAGGAGCATAAGCCAATCTTGCAATCATTTGCTCAAAATCAATAGCATATTTGTTCCCCTCAGTTATGCTAAAGTATGCTCCATGAATAACTTCTAGAACTTCTTGAGCTAGTTTTCGTTCGGCGAGATTTTGGCTTGTTAATTTTTGTTCCCAATTTCTACGTAGTTCTTGATAAGCGTCTCGAATTTGAGAAAATGCAGCATTTTCTTCAACATTGAGGAAATACCGCGCTTTGATTCTTGGAATTTCTTGATTATTAACGTAAATCTGACCAAAATCGTCGCCAAACTTAGATGCATTTTCTTCCCAGACATCTTTGGCTTCGGGAAAAACATCCCAAATTGTACGAAAGAGCCGTGTAGGTCGACGTTGGCTTACCTTAAAAAAATAAGGAGAAAAAAAGCCCAGAAGTCCGCTTTCGACAGAAAGTGTGAAATTGTTTCCGATACCAAATGCACGTACCTCTGATTGAATGAATCTATTGACGTACTCCACATCAATAAATTGAGTGGATTCTTTCTTGCAACTCCAAGCTTCTCGCTCTTCATTGTTGCAAGCTACATATCATATGAGCATTATATCTCATTGATAAGGGAGACGCCATAACTCCAGCTACGTGGCTTTCACCACGATACTTTTTCCAGATATTAATCGCACCAACGCCATCTCTATGGTATTTGAATCCACATTCACAAGAATAATTTCTGTTTCTTGGCTTATTTCTTTTGCCACAGACGATGCATTCTTGTGATGTATATGCTTCATTTTCTAGGACTACACGCATACCATAACCTTCAGCTTTATAACTAAGCATGTGTCTAATGATACCATGGGGCATTTGGTGTATTTTCTGGTTATTTTTTTTGCCGAGATTGTTATCCAATCGTATATCACGTATATCGCCAATAACAATTACCTGCACCCCGCTTTCATAGAGGATGGAGATCGTTTTGCTTGTTTGCTTACGCGCAATATCCAGGAGTTGATTATCCAGGGGCTTAAGTTGTTTTCTTTTTGATTGTGTTAATTTATTATACCTCCTTGATCCTTTCGTTGTTCTGCTTAAAAGTGAAGAAAGCTCACCAATTATCTTATTTCTGAAACGTCTTTTTGATCTTGCTTCCCTGCCATTAACAATGATAACTTTTTCTCCATCATAGATTACCATAGGATGGACTTCTCCTAAATCAATTGCTGCAACTTTATTTCCTTTCGGTTGCGAATGAGGTTCAACTTTGTATGTGGCTCGCAACTCATACTGCTCCCCATCAAATCCTATCTCGACTAGGATAGGAGTCGACCATCGCCACGGTATTTTTAGCTCCTTATTTCCTCGGCCATTTGAAAGAATAAGCAGGCCATCAACAACTTTTATAGCACTTTTTTTCCACTGAATCTTGTAAAATTTACGCCTTCTCTTCGGTGGCTTTGCAGAAGGATCTATTTTGCGACGAGTATTATATGATTTAAAATTAGCATAAAATGATTGAACCACCGCGTCAGCACTATGCGCATGTAACTCTTTAGAGTTTTTTATCCGCATCATGCTTGAGTCTTTTAAAAAAATTCCTTTCCTTCGAACCGTGCGCCAAAAAAAAGTAAGCACTTCAGAATACAATTGCCCACTGATTCTTGTCAATTGATCAAGCTCAACAGAGTTTCCTAATTTTAACTTTCTGGCGTAATACATTTTTTGGTTCCTAATATATTGTTTAATTATCTCTAAAGGTGCACCGCCAACAGTAGCTATAAAAGAGCTATTGGTCCATAAAGCTGGCAGCCTCCTCAGCTCAGGAAAACTGTTTCTCATTATCCGTGAAGATCTTCCCTTCATAAGTTTGATTACTTTGTTAACTCCATATTGGGGATCAATTTCGATTAGAACATGGATATGATCTGGCATCACTTCAAGTTCAATGAGTGAGGACTTGGTTTCTTCGGCGACTTGATAAAGAATTTCTTTTACTTTTTGATCGATGGGCGGGACCAAAAGAGCCTTGCGGTATTTTGTACACCAAACGATGTGATATTTGCACGAATAGACAGTGTTATTATTTGCTTTAAAGCTACTCATTATTTTCATATGCGCAGCTTAGCATTAATTTTTATTTAAAACAAGCATGATGGCTGCTTTACCCCATATTTGAAAAAAGGGGCCTGCAGCAGCCATATCTGGTCAAATTTGCCGCCTGCCAATAACCGAGTGTTAATTTGTCAGCAGAAAACAATTCTTTATATTTACCATGTGGTTTGACATAGAGCTGGACTAAAGTGTCAAGATTTCCTAGATCACGTTTTTGATCATTCACAAGTAGACGTTTTTGTACAGTTTTTCCTATGTGTTGAAAGATCACTTTTATTTTGTGTGGTGTCAAATTTTCGATGTAAATTGTTCTAGACTGCTGTTGTGGCATATGAACATTTTGCGATGCCATTGCTCAAGGTTGAGTCACCGACGATGCGGCTGCTGCCTGAACCGGCGATGACTGTATTGCTAATTGAGTTGAAGGTTGTATTGGTTCGATTCTTTGCTGCATTGCTTGTGCGACAAAAAAGGAACTCATTAAAATGAGTAGAGTTTTGCTAATCATATTTCTTCCTTTGCTACCATTGTTTACTATAATTCCATTATTTTACTATAATATAATTTTAATTTTTAATCAAATCGCATAAGGATCCTTCTATGCCGAGTTAACCACATTGAATCTTTTGTAAGACGCGCTCGATTGCGCCATTAAAATAATTTTCGAAAATTGAGGTGCCAATCTACTAATTGGTTTTGCGATATCATTCGGTGTTGTGGCGATATTTTAATGCGCAAAAAATATTGAACACGATGGGTCTGAAATAGAGAGGTACATAAAAGCGAAAATCAATGCTCTTTAATTTATAAGATTTCATAGGCTTACAGTACTTAAAAAAACCTATGTAGCAGCAGATCGTCCGGCCTCGTTTGCTTTCTGCGCGCATAATTCTCTGAGTTTGGGTAGAAGTGACTGCTTGAACCCGATAATTAAAACAATAGGCGTACATTTTTCTTTAGTGTTAATTTCGAACATAAGCCGAGGTAACACTCGTAAAATAACTCCGACTATTACAAGTGATTTATCTCTCTCTTCGCCTAATGGATCTGCAACTTTTTTTATCGCAAAATGTAGAGGGGAATCACCTTCAGCATTTTGTATTAGAAAAGGGGTACATCGTGCAAGAATTTTTAAGGCATCTAGATCTCTTGTTTCGATAGCTCTGAAAATGGCCACTCTATTTTCATCAAGGGTAGAGAGCAACCTCAACATGCCTGGCATATAAAAATTATCTGCATTCATATTTTTACAATCATCGTCGATCTGTTTAAGATCTCCTCCAGAAGCCCATAGAGCTTTAATTATGCTATAAATTCGTTCTTTACTCATGTGCTGATTGTTAGCGAGTTGACGAAGTGTACGACACAATGCGTTAGAGTAAGTTTTATCGTTCTTGCTGAAACTTAATTTATACTTTTCATTTGGTGTTGGTCCCGCTTCCAAAAGGTCTAAAGCTAAACTACCGTAGGAGACAGGAATAAATATACTGCATCCAAGTACGCTGTCTTCAACACAACATCTGCATAGAAATAGAATTATTTTTTTTAACCACACGTGTTGGAGACGCCACTTATAACCCGCTTTCAAAAGAATTTTTTGATTATCTAATAGGTTTGGCAGATGAACATTGCCAGGACTACCGACCAAATAATTTACACAATCGTCATCAAAGGTTATCCCTTTACTAATCAAAAAAGTTAATACCTCACAAGTACAAAATGTATAGGCATAGCGCATTGTTTTTTTTATACAGGGATCTTGTACATTTAATTCGTCATTTCTTAGCTTTTGTAATAAACATTTATGTTGCCCCCATTGATCAATGTCATGAGCATTAGTCAAAGATGATAATAATTGAGGTAGACGCCATGCCTTGTTGTTAGCGGTGGGCATAGTGAGGGGGGGATGGGTAGTAAGAAAATTCTCAGAACTTTTGGTGTGGAACATAGCATCGATGACATTTTCATAAAAAATTATTATTGAAAGCAAAAGGATACAAAATAGGAATGAATAGCCGCTTACATTCCTCTTGACTTTAAAAAGACCCATAGTGCACCCCTATTGCAAATGAAGTTCTATAAAAATCTTAATTCAGATTCACTTCAAAAGCAAACTTGATACAATGAGATCCCGATTTAATATGGAATAAAAATAAAAAAGAGTTAAGAGAAGAACTCTTAAGGTTTTTCTCTTAACATCGTAATAATAATTGAAGCGCTATTAGCAAAGCCTGGATAAGTTAATGCCACCCAGTTTTCAGAAAAAAAACCTGGTATGGGCAATGATGTACTCATTAGAGCTCGTATTTATTTAGATCGTAAATATCAGGGGCGTCCGCCAACTGTGCAACAATCCTGTTAAATGCGGTCACGTCATTTCCGCCATTACTAAGACTGTTAAAGGCAGCTAGAATGTACTTAATTGCATCTTTGGCTAAAGCTTGTTCTCCAAGTCTTTTACTACCTAGCTTATTTTTCCAATGTGTTAATAGTGTATTAGTCGATCTCCTAATATCAGTATCCGCATTTTCTTCTATTCCGAGAAAGTAACGCGCTTCGATTCTCGGAATTCTCAAATCCGTAAGGTAATGTTCGGCGTAGTCCTCGCCAAATTCGGTTAGGTTTTGCTCATGGATTTTATTTGCTTGTGGAAATACGTCCCACAGTGTGTTTAACTCACTCGTTGATCTTCCTTGCTTTACCTCAAAGGCATAAGGCGAAAAGAAACCAAATGGTCCGCTATTTATATTGAGAGTGATACCGATTCCCAAACCGGAAGTTTGCGTATGCTCTCTAATGAGTTCTAACAGATTTTTCAGCTGCCAATAACCGCAAGTTAACGTATACGCAGAAAACCACCCTTTATATTTACCGTAGGGCTTAATGTAAATTTTTCTAAGTGTTCTGCTTTCCCCAGATCGCATCTTTGGTATTGTACCAATGTTCTTTTTTCAATAATATTCTGATTCCTTCGTTCGAAAAGCACGGTTACTTTGTGGGGAGTCAGATTCATAATGCAGATTTGTGCGACCTGAGTATGGGATAATGGACCGCTTTGTGATGAAGCAGCCGCTGGAGCTGATTCAACTTGAGTTGGCTGGCTCACTCGTTGCATGGCTTGTGCAGCAAAAAGGGAGCTCAGTAAGATGAATAGAATTTTGTTAATCATGTTTCTTCCTTCAAAATTGTTTACTATAATTCCATTATTTCATTATACTATAATTTTGCTTTTAAATCAAATGGGATAAATCTCATTAATATTCACTATTTGTGTTATTAAATCGGCCAATTACTTAGATCCCATGTGAATCAGTCTAAGCAAGGCACTTATATTAAGTTATACTCATGACAGCGCCGATTTACCGATGATCGATTTACCCCAAGGAGTGTTGCAATCTTATTTTGGTTTTTAAATTCATTCCACAAAAGGACAACCTTGTTGGCAATAAGGGCAACTACATAGTCAAATAGAGCAAACATAGAAAGTAAAATTTTTTGTTGACATTTGCATTACCTCATATAAGCTATGCCTCGAGGTACTAATTTGGAACTCAATCCGAGTGTATCAGATTGTGTGAAATTGTCAAATTGTATCGCATTTTTAAGTTGATTGTAGTGGTTTGTGGTAAATGTTTTTTAACCAAATAAGGAGTAGCAATGGCTAAATTTTTATTTAGTGCATGTGCGTTGATTGCATTTTGCGCTCTCATATCGAGCCAAATAGCAACGGCTACCAAAGTCGGTGAGAGGGAAAAAAAGTGTGATATGTTCATCCCTGGACCCCCTTGGAATCATTAATAATTTAAGGAAAATAGCCTGGGTACTTGCCCAGGCTTATTTTTTTGCTAAAAAATGTAAAGTAATTACTTAGTTTTTATTCTTTTGATCTATTTTGTATGCTGTTTTTAAGCATTTCAAGGTACTTCTTTCTACTTTCGTATTCACCGATGATTTGTTTATCGTAAAAAACGAATCCGCTCATAAAAAAAGTTTGGAGCCAACTAATAATTGTATGATAGCTCTCAAGCTGCGCAAGCTCATTCTCGACCACAGGAAGGAGGTCAGTAAAATCTTTGGATAAGAACGATTCAGCGAGCCTGTAAATAGTGGCCTGAGACCTTTTTAAATATAGTTTGCTTTTCTGCAAAGTACTAGTTAGCGAAGAAATATACGTTTGTATCATTGCATATGATCCTAAAAGCAAAGCACCACAGATGATTTTCTTGTGATGTTTAGTCCAATCAAAGATGTTAGCAGAAACTGGTACTGAATTTGTGAGCATGGCATTATGGCGCACCTCCTGTCTGTGGACATTGGCATTTATATAGATAGGAGCTGCCTGACGAGCCACTGGCAAATTGTGCGGCACTGGTTCACTTAGACAAGAGGCATTATTTGTGTTGAGCTCATTGAGATGGGAGCTAAGTGCCGATTTAAGTGATTCATCTGAACGAAAAAACTGAGCTGCTATTTCTACAGACAAATCATTAGATCGTGTAGCAGAGCACTGTGAAAAAAAGAACAAAATGAAAAGAATGATCATGATATATACCTCCAAAGAATTTTTTCATGAACAGTGTAGCTCATGGCTCAGAATGAGATCAATAAAAAAGCTATAAATGAATAGGCATACAGAATGGTTTGAGGTTATAGCAACGGGTTAGGCAAAGGATCAACAAAACTAACTAGCTTGTGTAGGCTTCGGCTCGTTCGTTTTTTTCCCCTCGCATAACTTATGTAATAGTGGAAGAAGCGACCGCTTAAATCCTATAATCATGATGATTGGGGTGCATTTTGGCTCAGATGTAGTTGTTTCCAAGAGTAGTTGAGGTAAGATACGCAAAATGATTCCAATTATCTCGAGCGATTTGTCTCTCTCTTCCCCTGGGCCATCTACAGCCTTTCTTACTGCAAAATGCAAAGGATTGTCACCATCAGCATTTTTTACAAGGAATGGCAGGCAGCATGCAAGTCTCTTCAAAGCTTCGCTGTTCCTATCTTTTACGGCCTGGAAAATAGCAGCTTTATTTAAATCAAGTGAATTTAGTTGGCTCAGTACTTCAGGTTTTCTTTCTTCAAGTCTTTTTCTACAGTTTTCACTGATTTGGTTTGCTCCATTTACCCATAGTACTTTGATTATAGGAAATTTTCTTTCGGGTCTTATGAAATGTTGATCTTCCATATAATCGAAAGCTCCGGGATAAAGACGTTTGATTATATCGGATAAAACGGTTTGGCCCTCGGTACTTTTTGCATTAGGATTAGCTGAACCGCAGCGCACGAGCCTCGATATAATTGAATAAAGACCTAAATCACCAGTAACTTTGGGCCGGTCGCTTGGACAGTCTTCTTTTGATTGGTAGAAACATAAGTAAAAGATCACTTTTTTTTGCCAATCGTGCTTAATGTCTAGCTTATAACCAGCTTTTAAGAGAATTTTTAGATTTTCGAACCGGTTGGGTAAATAATAGGATGGACAACGATCGCCTATTGCGAGACGCAATGCCATATCAGGATTGAATATAACCCCTTTATCAAGCAAAAATTGTAGTGCCTGAGAAGTACACATTAATGGCATCTTCCTCATTCTCGATTGCACACTAGGATCGTCTATGCCCAATTCCCCGTCGAAAAGTTTCTGCAAAACAGTATCAGTTTCGGTATAAAAATATGACTTCACGAATTGTGGTACAACTCTACTAATTACTGAAACTGGCTGTGGCATAGCAATCGGAGGACGCATACCAATGGCTTGATGCACATAAAACAATATTAAGTAAGACATAATAGAACATTGCAGTAACCCACTAATTGTATTCGATATACCTGAAACCATGGCGTACCCTTTTGCTAATGATAGACCAGCAAACTTTAGTTTAAGTCTAATTCAAAAGAAAATCCAAGTAAATTTTAAAGAAGGACGCAATATCAAGCGGGCAATATTTAAGAAAAAATAAGAAAAAAGAGAGAGGCACTTTTATTTCTCCTCTCTATTTAGACAGTAATAGTTTAAAGTTGACAATTTCGCAATTCGACATATGCTATAGGTGTCTCTCCCAATGTCGCGACCATTTGTTCAAATTCTATCGCATATGGACCCCCTTCAGTTATGCTGAGATGAGCCAGATTAATAAATTTTAAAGCTTCTAGCGCTACTGCTTGCTCTCCCAGATTTTGAGTGTTATTTAATCTTTGTTCCCATAGAGAACGCAGCTCTCTATGCGCTTCATTAACTTCAGCATATGTCGCATCTAGCTCGAGATTAAGAAAATAGCGAGCATTAATTCTTTTAATCCTAGGATTGTTAAGATAATCGTCTTTACTAAATTGATGAAATTCGTCTGAAATTTCATCACGGATTTTATTTGCTCGAGGAAACACATCCCAAAGAGTATTTACATCAACAGCTGGTTTGCCTTCTATTACCTTAAAGACGTATGGGGAGAAAAAACCTAAAAAACCATTATTTACAGTCAGCGTAAACAAGCGTCCTGTGCCGAAAACGTGCAGTCCTGCATGAACAAACTCAACTAGATTTTGCAATGGCCAGTACCCTAACGTTAATTTCTCTGCGTAAAAATTCCCTTTGATTTTGCCGTGAGGTATGACATAAAGGGCAATTATATTATCTAAATCACCTTCTACATCATACCTTTGTTTTGGAACGAGGGTTCTTCTTTTCATTTTATCTTCATTCCGACGTTGAAAAAGTATCGTTATTGCATGCGACGTCAGGTTTTGAACACTAATTTCTCTTGCTGGTAGCACATTAATGTTTTGTGAGGCAATTGCTGCAGGTTGAACCGAAGTAGCCGCCGCTGCTTGAACAGAAATAGGTTCTATTTCCTGAGTTGAAATTTGTTTTTGAATTGGTTCGCTCGCCTGTTGCATCGCTTGTGCGACAAAAAAAGAGCTCATTAAAATCAGTAGAGTTCTGCTAATCATATTTCTTCCTTTGCTACATTGTTTACTATAATTCCATTATTTCATTATACTATAATTTTATTTTTAAATCAAACGAGATAGCGCTTTTTAATATCGCTATTTAATTATCATGTTATCCAATTCCAATTACTTAGATCTCACGTAAATCCGTCTAAGCATTTTGCATGATTAGCACTTATATCAAGTTATATTCATGACAGCGTCGATTTACCGATGATCGATTCACTCCCAGGAGCGTTGCAATCTTATTTTGGTTTTTAAATTCATTCCACAATATGCTCATGACATGTGGATCCTTCAAAGCCTTTCTACCAAGGCGGACGGCGTGCGCAATGTCGGGATCACTTACATTATAAGCAGGGTCCAGTTCTGTCACTGCAGGAATGTTATGCTTTGTTGATTTTTCGGTCAATAGATCATGTACGCGCTCTTTAAATTCATGCAAGCTTAGAGGACGATCACTTAAAAGTGAACGCTTATCTTTTTCTGTCAGGGCAAGCAGGTTTTTATAGGTTGGCGTACGCACTATTTGGTCAGCATAGCCCTGAGCAAGGGTATCTATCTCAGACTCAGAAAGCTCTTCAAGTGATGGCATCTTTAAAGATGCGCGTTCAAGCTGTTCGTAGAGCTCTTTTGAAAATACTCCTGACTGAACAAGGCGTGCAAGATCTTTTGTTGTAGAACAAATTATTCTTACATTGCTTACAATTTTTTGATCTGACTTAAGCTTATAAAAGAAACCGGAGGCAATGGCCTGAGCGAGCTGTTTCTGAGTCTCAAGCGAAAGATATTCACAATTTTCTATAAAGAGTGTCCCAACAGTATCTAATTTTTCAAGGAGCGGTACAGCATGCTCTTTGAGCATGATGGGATTGATACCGAATAACTTTATGCCAACCTCATCATTCTGTTCTGGATATGAAAGCTTGAGAGTATGCAGGCTCGATCTCATACTAATGTCATGAAGGAGTTCGACTGCAGGAAGCACGTCTTCTTCAGGCATACAGAGTAAGGTTGCTTTTTTCTGTAAAGCAGCTGCTAGCAGACTGATCTTAAAATCAAGAAGTGTGCGTCCATTGCCTGGGATCAGCTGATTAATGAGCTGTCCTGATTTTGTTGTCTCAAGATACAGTGCATAATCCCAACGTGAAGGATCACTCAACTGGTCAATCTGAGTTCTTAGAACATCAGCAATTTCGGGATAATACACGAGAAACATTACATTGTTCTCATCGGAACCCGGAAGGGCAGAAATTACCATTCTTATTCCCTGGTTATTTCTGACATAACTTGACTGAGCACTTTTAAAATCTTGCACACGGCGCACCAAAGATTTAAACGCCTGAGTTAGGGAATGCCCTTCTTCTTTATTTATATCAACGCCTAAGAGCTCTTGTGCCGCCTCATTGGCCAATGTGAATTTTCGGTTTTTGTAAAAGACGATACCGATTTGGCGTTGTTTAGTTGAGCTGCTAAACGAGCGGATACTTTCTTTGCACTGTTGTAATTCTTGATGCTTTCGATATAGTTCTTCGCTTAACTCTTTTTGGTGCTGTCGTAGAGCGTCAATATTACCGTGTTTTAAGAGGCTGATCATATTGCCCAGATAGCTAGTAAAGAGCACCATCTCATCACGTTCTTTATTGGTGAATAGTTTATGAGAACGAGCATGACGATCTACGGTGATGTAGGCAATAATGCTCCCACGCTCATAGATGGGTAAGAAGAGGTCGGCATTGATTACATCGAGGAAACCTAGAATCTCCCGAGTGGTACTATCAGCTTCATAAAAGTTGGTAAAATGAATCTCGTCGCGGATAAATATTTTTTGGGTTTTTAGGCTCGCAGTGAGTGGCTGATTTTCATGGCGGATGAATGATTCTATTTTTGAACTAAAATCGGATCCATTATAATAATCATCCTCAGATACGGTATTTCTTATAATAAGCCGTATCTGCCCACGATTGATGCCGAAGGCATTTTGAAAAAAAGTTTGTGTTATGTGTGGAAGCTCTTTAAGTGCAGTCGCAAAGTTTAACTGCTCAAGAATATCTTTAAATTGTGTTAAAAAGTTAAATCGTTCTTGTGAGACTACTTCCTTTTTGATATTTAAAAATCTCAAACGCGTAACCTTTTTGGCTGTATGGTAAAGAAAATATGAACACAACAGAGCACATAGTACGTGTATGGGGTATTTGAGGTAGAGGAGCGAAGGAAATGTCTTAATTAAAATGAGCGCTCGATTGTTTGCCGCCTCCATCAGAGCATATCCTATGAAAAAGTACCCAAGAGATTTCAGCTGATGATTCAATATAAGAGGGATCGTATGTATTTTCTTATAGAGTTTGATGATAAGGGGCACGAACATAAGAGGCAAAATAAAATAGGCAGTATGAACGATGCCCAGCTCAAATGCAAGTGTTTCTGGACTGTCAGAAGGGATGCCAAACTTAAAAATAGCCAAATAAAGAGTTGCACTCGTAAGAATAATATTCATGAGCAGTGTGTACCAGTGCAGAAGACTCAAATTAAGTTTCTTTTCGATTAAATACTCAAAAAAGAGCGCTATTGCTTGATACATACTTAAAAATACGATGCAATTTATTCTACAGATGAGCGTATGGAGGGGAATATCAATATGCTTAAACGCCATGATATGGTACCAAAAGAGACCAGATAAAAAGGATATATCGTCGGCCAGGGCACCTAAAACAAAAATGGTTAAAAATAGAAGAAGTATCCGAGATTGGGCAGCTTTAACTACATATTTGATGCAGGTGCCTAAGAGCGCGAACTTATAGAGCGCAGCCACGAAAAGTGCTCCCCATAGGACAAGGGGATTGGTAATAATGGACGTAAAAAGATTGATTGAAATAGACATACTTTTCTCTCTCTTCAATGCGGAATTCCGCTGTTAGTAGTTCTATTATTTTTACTATTCTTAATATATTAAATAAAATAAAAATTGTCAAATTGCACTATATTGCAATCTATCGGGATTCCAGGTACATTTAATTGCACTACCAAGAGGTACTATGTCGACCACCCAAGAAACTGTCTTAAAAGTTATTGAAATTTTGACCAAGGCAACCAGCTCTATGCGCAAGCCGATGGTGACCCTTATTGCTGAGGAATATGGGCGCGACCCTTTTTTAATTCTTATTTCGTGCCTTTTAAGCTTGCGTGCAAAGGATATAGTTACCTATGGGATCAGTAAAAAACTGTTTGAATATGCGCGGACACCGCAGGAGCTGGTAAAATTAAAAAAGTCAGATCTTGAAAAGCTTTTTCATCCCTTGGGGTTTTACCGTAAAAAGGCTGAAGTTGTTCTTTCGGTTTCACAGGAACTTATTGATCGATTTGGAGCGAAAGTCCCTTCAACGCTTGAAGAGCTTCTTTCTATAAAGGGAGTTGGCAGAAAGACTGCAAACTTGGTCCTTGGCGAAGGATTTAATATACCGGCTATTTGTGTAGATACTCATGTTCATAGACTTGCCAATAGACTTGGATGGGTACATACCGCAAACCCCGATGATACGGAGCGAGAACTTCAAAAAATAGTGCCGAAAAAGTACTGGGTGAGGATTAATCAGCTTTTTGTGATGTGGGGCCAGAATGTTTGTGTGCCCATTTCACCCTGGTGCTCAAAATGCGTTATAAGCCCACTCTGTCCGAAGATCGGAGTAGTGAAGCATCGGTAATTAGATTTCTTCTTGACGAACGATCTGGATTCGAGTATTATGAAAATAGTTTAAATTTCTTCTGTTTTTTGATTCGGTGAAGTAGCTAGTCTCAATGTTTTCAGAAGTAGTAATTCAACTAAAAGTGTATTTCAACATGTCCAATTCTTTTATTCGAGGTTATTTTAAATGAAAATTTACGTCGGCAATCTCTCTCGGTCTACAACCGAAGAGACGCTCAAAACTGCTTTTGAGCAATTTGGTCAAGTAGACTCTGTCAATATTAAATATGATAGAGAGACTCGCCAACCCCGTGGGTTTGGCTTTGTAGATATGCCAAATGCTGAACAAGCACAAGCTGCAATGGCAGGCATGAATGGTCGCGAACTTGATGGTCGTCCATTGCGTGTCAATGAAGCTCGCGAAATTGAACGCGCTCCAGGTGGCGGCGGAGGTCGCCCTGGTGGTTTTGGTGGTAGAGGTCCTCGCAGCAATGGCGGAGGATTCCGTAACGGTGGCGGTTTTAATCGTTAATTAGTTATCTATATTTTCAGGGCGGTATTACGTATCAATCGTAATATCGCCCTGTATTAGTTTCTTGTAATAGATAGATCTTTTTTCTAAATCAGTTCGTGAGTAGAAAGTAATTGCTTTTTCTTCATCAAGCAATGAAAAGTCTAAGATTCCCACAGCATCTTCAAGTGTCTTCAGCCGATGCGCAATAACAAGGGTTAATGCGCGTTCTGCAAGCTGCCCAATCATGGTGGTTATGGCACGCTCACTGACCTCATCTAAGCTGCTGGTTGGCTCATCAATGAGGATAACTGCAGGACGGAAATAATCTGCACGTAAATAGAGCGCAGCAAAATTAAGGCGTTGCCGTTGGCCGCCCGAGATGGTAAGGCCAGATTCACCAATAGGAGTATCGAGCCCTTCTTTCTCCTCGAAAATCCCCCAAATTCCGACCTCCTTGAGCACTTTGATAATATCTTCATCGCTATACGGCGATTCCTTGTGAGGAATGCCAAGAAGGAGGTTGCGCTTGACGGTACCGCTTAAATTACTTGCAATTTGGCCTTGTATGGCGACAAGGGTGCGACGCACACAGTCGTCCACATCATAGATAGATACCCCATTAATGCGAATAGCACCACTGTCAGGCCTTAATTGACCACCTAATAAGGAAAGAAGGGTGGTTTTACCCATGCCTGACGGACCAATAATGCCATACAGTTTATTTTTTTGGTTAATAGGCACTTCGAGTAAGAGATTATGATCTTCAAAAATTTTTGCCTTGGGATTATAGTCAAAATGAAGATCTTCCGCTTGTAGGGATAGCACATCGCTTTCAGGAAGAACAGCTTTACAAGCATGAGTGTTAAGAACAGGAAAGCTCTGCTTACCAAAGCCATGAATATAGCTATAGAGGTCTTTAATATGCGTAATGGATTTAAAGAGCTTTCTTAAACGACGACCGATTTGAATGATTTCATAGGTACCATTGATATAGGTAAGAAGGAGGGTTGTTCCACCAAGGATGGTCATATATCCCTTGCCTATAAAAGAAAGAATGAGACCTCCAAGAATGAAGACGCTGAGCAGATAAAAAAGTCGAGATAATGATATACTCGCCGAAAAAGCAAGCCATGCAGTTCCTTCCCGTTGCATCATTTCTTTACTCCGACCTTTAGCTAAATGCGCTATTTCATTTGTTGCAAATGAGGAGCGGATGAGCTGTACTTGGGTTAAACTTTCAACATTCAAAGCTTTTACTGAATCGTCTGCTTCGATAATTTTGCGCTCAAATGCAAGACTCGTAAATAAGTTAAGAAAGACGTTAATAAATGCAATGAATGCAAGTAATCCTAGCGCGACAAGGCCCAGAGTGCGGTCGGTAAGAAGGAAAGTGATAACTACCGCAGTTATGCTCACTGCGATGGGAAGAATGTCCCACAGCACATAATCCACAAAATCTTCATAGGCACGAGCACATCGCTCTATTTTTGCAAAGATTTTACCACTCGATTTCATCGTATGAAACAGCGGATCAACCGTTAAAAAAAATTTGAAAGCATTGTATTGAATGCTATTGATCGACTGGACTTCCACAAGTGTACTAAAATAATGGGAGACATACTCAAGAAGAATCATCCCGACCCATATGATGGTAAAATAGAGAAAATATGCAAACTGTTCACTCTGGATAATAAACCCAATAATAAGCGGATAAAGTGCATAGAACGCTTGAATAAAAGCTTCACAACTCAATGCAAGAACAAGATACTTTTTTTGTCTGAGTAATAAGCGTGTCCATGACTGCTTAAAATCAACTGGCAAAATCTTTGCTTTGTGCTTAATATCTACCAGCCAGAGCCAAAGGGAGTAATATTTTTCAGGTAACTGTCTCAGACGCGAAAACATTTCTCACCTATTTTTAAAAAAGGTATATTAATGTAGTAAGCTATGTTATTTTGGAAAGCATACTACGAACCACAAAACAGAATATAGAGATGATCAAGATTCATCAAGCGCTTACGGCATCATGGAAAGAATCTCTGAGCTTACTCGTAGGTAAGAACCTTGGGATGCTTCTTCTGCTGGCTCTTCGTTCAACGCTTTCGCTCTATCGGGCGCTCTGCTATGCCTGGTTCCTTCCAACCGCATTGCTCGCCGGTCTCGTGCTTAATGAAAAACGGCTTATGTTTGCTTTTTTAGTCGCTCTCTATGCCCGGGCCACACGACCATCCTTAGAAAATAAAAAGGTTGACTATTGGCGGCAGTTCTTTATTGCGGACTGGGTCATTTTTTTTGGGCTTCTTGGTATTGTCGAGGGTCCCCACTTCCTTCTTTCTGCTCAGGGTTATGGCATAAAGTTCTATAATCTGCTTCTAAAACTGTTTCTTTTACAAGGGCATGCATGGCTGCCAGGCTCTGAGGTGTTAGCCGAACTTCTGCTGTTTTTTTCGCCTTTAGTGATCCTCTGGGTACTCTTTATCCTTGATGCACGGGTATCTGTTTCACAGTATCTGAAAGCTTTTTGGCGTGCAGTTATTATGATGGTCTATAATTACCCTTTTTTTGTTATTGTGTTTGAGATCGTACGTCTCACGCTTGCTGCGTGTTATTTCATTGGAAACTATTTCTGCTCTCGCTGTGATGGGCTGCCACTCATTGGATGGCTCATCTTACTCTTTGTGTTTTTGCCCTATTATGTATGCTTTATAACAAACATGTACATAAAACGAGTGCATGAACAGTTTAATCTTTATTACTAGCTTTAGCTCACCAAAATTTGCTTTTAATCGATTTATTTGCTACAAATAGGAAGATAATTTTTAATCAAAGGAAGACCATGAATCGATTATTTTCCTGTCTGATAAGTTTTCTCTTCACAATTCCCATCTATTCTGCAGATAAAGTGCTTATTCCTCAAGTAATTCCCTGCGTGGTACAAGGTACATGTGGAGCGTGCGGTAATACGTGTTGCTCAGGTTGTTTGAAAAATAGCTCAGGTCCCTTTAAAACCGAAAAAGATCCTGAACCATCTGCCTGCGGTGTCTGTGATAACAAAAGTATTTATTGTATGCCCTTAATTGAAGGAATAGAACGTAATATCAGGCCATTCAAGTCTATCTTTATTCCCCGATCTCAGGGAGCCAATACTGCTCGCGAATTAGCAGGCTGGGAAGAATTTATTCATCAGTTTGATGTCGGTGAATATTATCTGGCGACTGGTCATGTACTTGGCTACTATCGTTCCTTTAGACCGCAGCGTATTGCACGTGAACTGTTTGGTGAATCAGTGCTTCACTTTGTCGGCAGCCACGCCGGAAAACGAGGACCATGTGCTCTTCTTGCTGATAACTTCGGTCTCTCTCCAAGCTTTAGAGGCAGCTTAAAAATAGAGCCTATCATCGAAAATGTTATTTTTGATAATCAATTTTATATTGGCCTTGACCCGATTTATTGTGGCCTCTATGCACGTATTCATTTGCCTATTGTCTATACTCGATGGAATCTTAACCTCTGTCAAACAATAGAAACGGCCCCTTGTACTCAATTTCCTGCGTGTTATATGGGTGAGCAATCGTCTCCAGCACTCTGTGATATTTTTCAGGCTTTAAATGGGCAGTTTACGTTTGGTGATATGAAAGAACCGTGGCAGTTTGGGCGTATAGTTCCTGGGGCCCATGGCAAAACTGGCCTTGCCGATATTGATCTTATTCTAGGGTGTGATTTCTGGCAAACAGATACATATCACTTTGGATTTTTTGGGTTAGTAGTTGCACCGACGGGAAATAAACCCAATGCTCGTTTTCTTTTTGAACCTATCCTAGGTAATGCTAAACACTGGGAGCTGGGTGTGGGAATCAGTGGCCATCTTGTGTTATGGGAGCGTGATGCAGATCAAAACTTAGCGGTCTATCTTGAAGGTAATGTTACCCATTTATTTAGAAACACTCAGATGCGCTCATTTGATTTTTGTAACAATGGTTCTTTAAGCCGCTATATGCTCTTAAAAGAGCTTACGCAATCAGGAGACTCTCTTGTCTATGCAGATAATCTTATCAATGCGATCAATTTTACGACACGACCGGTTGACGTGAGCGTCGCAGCTAAGGGCGATATAAGTGCTAAGATATGCTATCGTTCACCATGCTTTATCATTGATCTGGGCTATAACTTTTATGGACAGACCGATGAACGCCTCAGATTAAAGAATTGTGCCGATACCCGTATCTTTGCTATCAAAGGCACCGAAGGTGTCTGCGGACTTGAATATCAAGTACAAGAAACTGTCACTCCGCCGCAATTCGGGCCATTGGTAGCACAACTTCCGCTTAATGCGAGCCAAAGTAGAGCAACAATTAGAGAGGGAGCAAAGACCGATAATCCGTATGCGGTTACTGCCCAAACTTCTGATGAGATTGTCGTTACCGCATTTAGTAGACAACTGGGTCCTATTGAAGGCCCTGATGTAATCAGAGCCTTTGAGTCACGACCTCCTGTAATTGTCACGCTTGCAGATCTTAATCTCAGAACGGGTAAAGCTCCTGCGCAAGCAACGCACAAGCTGTTTGGCTATCTTGGGTACAATCTCTATGAGTACGAGCGCTGCTTCTGTCCGTATATTGGTCTTGGTGGTGAACTCGAACTTGAAGCACGTTCACGTAAGGAACGTACTGCTTTAAATCAGTGGGCACTCTGGATCAAAGGTGGCTTTGAATTTTAATACGGCGAAATGCTTATCTCTGGTTTAGCGCAGTGCTTTGCATCAATATAGGAACTTATAGAGTTATCTAAAGGAGCTGGCGCTGCAATAAGCCCGGCTTGAGATAGTGGACGAGGCACTTTCAGTTCAATCATATCAGGAAAGCTGTAAGGCACATTCGTCTTTTTAATGAAGAGTGCAAGCGTGCCGTCAGCTATCATGCCATTAACTGCAGCTTGGACTTTTTTAATGAGTGGGCTTGACGGATTAAACGCATAGCCATAGCCGAGAATCTCACACAAGGGATCGAGGCATACATCATCAAGGTGGGTTATATCTTCGCCATCAGGATGTTTTTCAAGAAACTGTGCGAAAATGCTATCTCCCACGAAAAGCACATCGTAATGAGCCTCTTTAAAACCGTTAACATAATCGGACATTGTTTTAAATTCAGTACATGAAAGAAGTTGAATGTGCTTACGTGGTACACCAGCGCGTATAAGTGATTGGTAGGTGAGCTCAGATGCGCCAAAAAAGCAGATGTCATGTTCTTGATTAATTAACTCGCTGAGTACAGTTTGTGGATCAAGATGCTCGACAGATCTTTTATAAAGAACGAGAGAGAGCTTTTTTTTGGTTGCACCATTGGTCTGAACAAAACTAAAAGTGCTTTGAAGTGCTCTTGTGATACCAATCTTACTTGATGCAGCGACATCAATAGTCCCCGCGGCAAGCTTTGTAAGAAGTTCATGCTTTTCGAGAGGGACATAGACTATGTTCATATTCAGACGTATAGTGAAAATTTCTTTTGTAAGCTCTATTTCAAATCCTGAAAAATGATTATGGTCTACCGTCGAAAAGGGTGGATCATTTTTGATCACCCCAATTCTTACGGTTTGTAGTTCATTTTTTGGTGTCGCTATGCATGAAAGGCTTATGATGCTTATTATGATTAGTTTTTTCATGCGCTCCTTGTTTTACACGCTTATCGAAAGTTTACCGAAGAGTGTCCAGTTCTGAAGAGTTGTTCTCGTATGTTTTTTTGGTACATCTTCATAGCGAACGCCAAACGAAGCATTGTACGGATAATATCTCCAATAGTCTCCATAGGACAGCATCGCTGAAATGCTATTAGATACTCCTTTTCCAGCATTTGCTGAGCTAACGTTAATATCCGACACAGGAATTGGCGTAAATACCGCATCAGGTGTGCCTTCGCCGAAAACGTCAGCGATAGTTGCAGTGCTATGAGTAGTAAGACTGGTGCAACGAGTTAAATCGTATATACCGTACCCACCAAGATCTGGATTTATGAGTGAGAGTTTTTCACATTTTCTTACCCAGAGATCGTAGGCAACTTCAAAACCCCACGTGCAGTATTGGTAATGCAGACCGATCCACCATTGGAACGTATCACCAGGTTGTATGCGAGTGCATAAACTAGTAACCCCAATACCCATAACCGGAGCAAATATAGTATCCGGTGTGACCATAAGGAGGAAACGTGAAAGCGGTCCATTTGGTGTTAAATCATAGACGCGCAGATCTTTATTAGCAAAGAAATGCATATACCTAAAGTCAGTCATCAGACAGAGATTTGATTGGTTAGCCTCATATTCTAAAAGTGTTGCATCTGCAGTGAAACCGAACCCAACCCCCCAATTTTGTGAACCTATGAGCGGCTGCCAATAATAGGTATTATCAAATCTTTTCCCCGTAGGGCAGTCTACTAAAACATATGGGCCGACGTGATCGTTGCCACGATAAGTAAAGTCAAAGCCAAGGCTCAGTTCTATGTTGTCGACAAGCGTATATTTTAAGTAATCAGGAAATATAGCAAAGTAGTTGAAAGCATCATTCACGTCGACAAGACTTGCGACCGTCGTCACTTCATCGTCGCTTACCGAAATAAAAGCAGGTATTTCTCCTGGATAGGAATTATATTCGTCAAGACACGCTTGGTGGCGTACGTGAGTTACGGCGAATGCCATGTTGAACCAGACGTCCCAGCCAATATAAGGGCCAAAGTTAAAAAAGAATTGAGGGATCCATGCAAAGACTTTTCGTTTCGGTGCAAAATAGCAGGTTGAGAAAAATCCTTGTGGTTGATAAGAACCAAGTGAGAAATTGAGCGACTCTACGTTGCCACCCATTTCTGCAAAGGTAATGGGATTTTGTCCGAAAAATCCTAAGCCAATGCAGGAAGCATTCCTATTTTGTTGATAGAGGAACGTCCAATCAAGACCGAGAAAGAACTCAGACCCATCATGGTATTTTTGATAAAACCACGTATCATTGCGAAGTGTTAAATCCTGAGTAATTGAACGCTGAGCGAAAAAGGATGAAACGTTCGTAGTTGTGCATCCGATACAAGGGGCATCACAAAAATCAGATATTGATGCACGAGCACATTCATTAGATGGTACGCAGTTAGCATCATCGGCTAGTAATGCGGAATGAATACTAAGCATAAGTAAGAACGTGGCTACGCTTCTTAAATGGGTGAACATATATCTCCTTTTTGTTGAGAATGCCTTAGTTTTCAATAAGTAATAGAGTGAGCCTGGTGCTAAAATGCTCAACACGGCTGGTGCCTAGTATTATATATTCTGCGCTGAATTGCAATAGTGAGTTTGATCTTTGGCCAGATTAGACATTAAATTTAATGTGTACGACGTCACCATCTTGGACGATATAGTCTTGACCTTCAGTACGCACTTTTCCTACTTCTTTGAGCTTTGCTTCAGAACCATAGATAAAGAGGTCATCGCATTTAAAGATTTCCGCGCAAATGAAGCCGCGCTCTAAATCAGAATGTATTTCGCCAGCAGCTTGTCTGATGGTCATTCCTTTTTTGATAGGCCATGCGTGGATTTCTTTAGGGCCGCACGTAAAGAACGTGATAAGTCCAAGATGTTTGTACGAAGCCGCAATGATTGCCGCTAGACTGTCTTCATGAACGCCCAAAATAGTGCGCATTTCTGCTTTATCAGGCTCAGATAGTTGAGAGAGCTCAAATTCAAGACGGGCGCTGACCGGAATAATCCGGTCTGATCCAAAACGTTGAACGAGTCTCTGAAAATTTTTATTGTGCTTATACTCATCAGAAGCCATTTCTCCTTCTGAAAGATTAGCAAGAATCAGAAAATTCTTAGCTGAAAGTAAGGGCACAGTGTGTACCGACGCCGCTTTTAGAAGTGCCTGTGTCTTTGGCAAATCGAGCGAGTCGAGAGATGACGTCAGGTCCGTTAATAAAATCATCTCAGCATTAAGCTCTTTTTGCTCCTGCGGATTATTTTTACTTGATTTAAGCTGCTGTCCTACTTTTTCTACGCGTTTTTTAACCGAATCAAGATCTTTGAGCATAAGCTCTGTTAATATAATATCGTAATCTACAAGCGGATCGATCTCTACGTTAGCATGGGTGATATTTGGATCCGCAAAGCAGCGTAGCACGTGCAAAATAAGATCTACTTCGCGAATGTGAGAAAGAAACTGGTTACCTAATCCTTCGCCTGATGCTGCTCCTTTGACAAGGCCTGCGATGTCTACAAACTGCACCGTAGCGGGTACAAGCTTCTGTGATTTATAAATCGCTTGCAGTTTAGCTATTCGTTCATCAGGAACGATCGTACATGCAAGATGAGGATCTATCGTACAAAAAGGATAGTTTTCCGCAGGTACGGATGAGCGGGTCAAAGCGTTAAATAATGTTGATTTTCCTACGTTGGGCAGTCCTACGAGCCCAGCACTAATGTTCATATAATTGTCTTTCAAGCTAAGTGTTATATCAGGTTATCAGAAAAGTGAACCTTTGAAAATCGAATGTCTTGGTTCAATACACATGAGCAAACTATTAGGCCCGAGATCTTCCTAGAGGGTTGCTGTGGGGTAAGATTGTAAAGACTGGAGGCGATATCTGTTCTACTTTGCCTATACTCTTCTCCGCTTTTGAAGAAAGAGCAGATTAGATTTGCCTCTATAGAAATAAAAGGATCCATTATAATTTATTGACGCGCTGCAACCTTGCAATGTAGGTACTGGTGGATAATAAAAAAGTTGCATATGGCCGGATAAACGAAAGAAAAATTTAAGTGAACATCGTGTGGCTCAGACTAAAAGTTGAGTTTAGAAATGGAAATAGCTTTTGAATTAATGGCAAAATAATGGCAAAATAATGGCAATTTAATGGCAATATTTGTTTAGTCCGAATTTTAGAATCACACCTAAAATAGCATCTTATGGCTTCTGATCAAACATGAAAAAGCCCGGTAATCTACCGGGCTTCTCCTTACTTTGCTTCGACGTCTATAGGACCTTCACCTTTCTCTTCTTCTTCTTGTACTTCTTTATCTTGCTTATAGAGAAGTTCAGCTACCTTATGGGAAGCCTTGAGGAGTTCATCGGTAGCTTTTTGAAGCTCGTTGGCATCATTAGCATGTTCCTTGACAGCCGTCTTTGCTTTCTCAAGGGCCGCTTGCGTAGCATCTGCATCTGCCTGTGGTATCTTCTCCTTGTTTTCATTTAATGTTTTTTCAATATCAAAGATGAGAGCATCGAGGCGATTACGCTTTTCGACTACTTCACGAGTCTTTTTATCCTCAGCTTCATGAGCCGCAGCTTCGTTTACCATACGAGCTATATCTTCTTTTGAAAGCCCACCACCACTGGTAATAGTAATCTTCTGCTCTTTACCCGTTGCTTTGTCTTTAGCTGAAACATTAACAATGCCGTTTGCATCAATGTCAAATGTCACTTCAACTTGAGGGACTCCGCGAGGTGCAGTAGGTATACCTTCAAGCCTGAACTCTCCAAGAAGCTTATTATCCTTTGCGAATTCTCTTTCACCTTGGACGACTTTGATATCTACAGCAGTCTGATTATTTTCAGCAGTGCTAAATACCTGAGATTTGCGCGTCGGTATCGTAGTATTACGTTCAATGAGCTTTGTAGCAACACCGCCAAGCGTTTCTATACCAAGGGAAAGAGGAGTAACATCAAGTAAGAGTACCTCAGTAACTTCTCCAGCAAGGATCGCTCCCTGAACGGCAGCACCGATAGCAACCACTTCATCAGGGTTGACCGATTTATTCGGTTCCTTTCCAAAAAAATCTTTTACGAGCTGTTGCACCTTTGGCATACGGGTTGATCCACCGACAAGAAGGACTTCATCAATCTGATCTTTCTTAACACCGGCGTCTTCCATTGCTTGCTTACAGGGCTTTAAGAGCCTTTCAAAAATATCGCTGCACAGGGATTCGAGCTTTGCTCGGGACAGCTTCATATGAAAATGCTTCGGTCCTGATGCGTCAGCGGTGATATAAGGAAGATTTATTTCCGTCTCATGCATGCTTGAAAGCTCAATTTTAGCCTTTTCTGCAGCTTCCTTAAGACGTTGGAGTGCCATACGATCATTTTTAAGATCGATACCCGACTCCTTTTTAAATTCGTCAACGAGGTAGGTCATTATTTTTTGGTCGATATCATCACCACCTAAATGGGTATCACCATTGGTCGATTTTACTTCTATGACTCCATCATGAATTTCTAAGACGGAGACATCAAACGTGCCACCACCAAAGTCAAATACCGCAATGATCCCATTTTTCTTTTTATCAAGGCCATAGGCAAGGGCAGCCGCTGTTGGCTCGTTAATAATACGCATAACCTCCAGGCCGGCAATTTTGCCTGCATCCTTGGTAGCCTGTCTTTGCGCATCATTAAAATAGGCAGGTACGGTAATAACCGCTTGCTTTACTGGGGTTCCGAGATAGTTTTCTGCTGATTGTTTGAGCTTACTCAGTATTGCTGCAGAGATTTCTTCAGGAGAGTATTCTTTTCCTTGAGCAACAATGGCAATGTCCCCATTTGCTTTTTTTGCCACCTTATAGGGAACATAGGTAAGTTCTTTACCGATCTCATCAAATTTATGTCCTATAAAACGTTTTACTGAGTAAATCGTATTTTCTGGGTTGGTAACTGCCTGTCTTTTTGCAAGGACACCGACGAGTCGTTTGCCATCTTTGGTAAAGGCTACAACTGATGGAGTAGTGTTTTGACCTTCTTCATTGGGGATTACTTTGGCGGTACCGGCTTCCATAACGGCTACAACCGAGTTTGTCGTTCCTAAGTCTATTCCTATTATTTTACGCACAGGGTTCCTTTCAGGGTTGATTTCAAAACTAATTGTGTATATTATTTATACAACAAATCTTAAAATATGTCAAGAACTCCTATCAAGAAATCTTAGTCTGCTGGACTCAAGTTTCACATGAGCAAAAAACGCGCTCATAGCCGATACCGGCTTTTTCCCCCGCTTTTTCACGACGATAAAAAATATGTCTGGTCACTCTCATTGCCGTTCGACCATTTCTGTCTGCGATACTGTGCTGTTGATAAATATTATTTTTGTGCTAAGGTAAATATATATATGCATTTTGTAAAAATTAATTTTAATAAAATAAGTGAGAAATTATATGTATATGCCTAAACTCTTCTGTATTACTCTTTTGGTAGCATCTATGTGTCCTCTTTATGGTATGCAACAATCGGTGAGTACCTCAAACAATGACGGATTATTTACCCGCTTACAGGCAGGGGCATATCAGCCACCAGCTCTCCCAGCAGCCGTGCCATCTTTCGAGGAACGGGTAGCTGAAGGTGGTAAGGTTTTCTGGGATTATCTCGTAACCGGCGTGAAGTGCTACGGAAACTCAATGAATATCCGCCGTGATGCCGCGCGGCCTGATGCCCATTCCCAAAGGCAGGCTCCCGTGAGGCCGTCAGTGAGAGAGTTTGAAGAAGCTTTTGAACATAATCGAACAGAACATACGCATATTGCAATAGAACGTTTTCTTGGACATGCGATCAATCGAGAAGATACCCTGAAAATAGGCTTTGCTGGAAGTGGCGGTGGATGCCGAGCTGCCATTGAGACCATTGGTGGCTTAGTAGGATTTGAGCGACTTGGTATGCTTGATACCTTTTATGCGATGGTGGGAGTGTCAGGGTCTGGGTGGCCGCTTAAATCGTGGCTTGCTTCCAATCTTTCTGTTGAGCAGTACAAGCGCGCGATGATGCAAAAATTTAATAAGACACTTGTTGAACATATACAATCGATGGGTGAAGAAGATGCTCATGGCATCGCTGTCCTGCTGGCTCGGAAATATTACAATGGGCAACACATCGGTCTTTCAGACATATTTGGTGCATTACTTGCACAGATTTTTCTTAAAGGGTTTGTTCAGAAACCCTATCAATTTTGCCTCTCATCATTAAAAGAGCGCATAGCAACCGGTGAATGTCCTCTGATAATTTCTACGGCAGTTTCGGTTCCTGTGAATCAGATACGCCCTACTATTGAAATATCTCCTTTGGCGGCTGGCAGTTTTGAGTTGCAAGCATTTTGTCCTCAACATGCTTTAGGACGAGCATTTCAGAACAATCAATCAGTTCCACCAACTACTCAAAATTTATATGGAGCTGAATTCTTTGTAGCCAAAAAGGCACTCAGTTTCATTTTCTCTAATAATGTAGAGCCAGAGGTATCTTCACGGCCTGCAGAACCTGGCGAGGTCCATTACGGTCATGAAATTCCTCTCGCTTCGCTCATGGGTATCTGCGGATCAGCATTTGCCGTTGATCTTTCTACGGCAGTATTAGAGTTGTATCAGCGTGTTGCACCAGCTAATTTTATTCAAGATAGACAAGCTTTGGCGCAGGTCCTTGGTGCGATTCGCTCTTTTTTACCAAACGTAGTCGCTGCTCTGACCCAATATGTAAATATATCCTCAGATCAGCAAAGCGAACTAATTAGGTCGTTTCTTGCTGAAGACAGTCACTATGGTGCATCATTTATACCGCATTTTGCTCATGGTAATGCACCACTGCCACTCCTTGATGCAGGGATGGACGTGGTTAATAATCGTTACCTCAATATAGGAGTTATGCCCCTCTTGCGCAGAAACTGTGACGTTATTGTAATTCTTGATAGCTCATTAGATTTACGAGATGCTCCTTCACTTCGTGCTGCAGAAACACGTGCCCGTCAATTGGGACTCAGGTTCCCGCGGGTAGACTACAGGGAAATTAACACCCGTAACGTCAATCTTATTGTAGATGATAATGATTTGTTGGCACCTTTAATTATCTATATTGCTGGTATTGCTAATCCTCGCTATGGAAACTTTGATCCTGCAGAAGAGGCATGTACGAGCACGCTTAATTTCCATTATCCTGATGAGAAATATCAAGCCCTCTCAGGGCTTATTGAGCATACCGTTTTTGAGGCCCGAGATCTCTTCCATCGGGCGTACGAACGTGCACTTGAACGAAAAAGACGCGCTCGGCAACTACGACCGGAACCTCTAAGTCAATCTTGGATGTGGTCGCTTTTGACCTGGTTGCTGCATACATAAAATATTTGGGCCTACGCTCTGAGGGCGTAGGTCTCCATTATCACATAAAAGAAAACCGATAACGTCAGCGCTATGACTATCGTCGTGAAAGAAGGCTTTAACGATGGCCAAATGTGCCATCGATAAAAGGAAAAGAGCGTAAGAGCAATGAATGTGCTCATTCTCAAGAGGATAATGAAAAGCAGAATTGCTAACGGGGATTGAAGATAAGGGAGGGACCAGTACAGTATGCCAAAACTGGTTGCATTGAAAAAGAAGTAGTACTGTGCCTTTTCCTCAAAGATGTACCACTTTTCATATAAAACAAAAAAACTTTCAAAAAAACTAATCAGCAGCATGAAATACAGCAGCGACCAGGTCACGTGAGTTGCTGGTGCAAGCTGCAACGCTGCTAATTTCTTTCCGTTTATGATGAGAAACGTAAGCAGAAAATAGAGTGTCTGGTTTAAAATGCGCGAAAGAAAAGCAAATGCTTGTTGTTGTGTTTCTAATGATCGCGTCTTTAAATGAGCGAGAAGCGCATTGCCAGATATTCCGAACACTTTTTGACTGATCAGCATGATCCAGATGGAAATACTTGAAATCACTTTCATCAAGCTAGCCTGCTCTATACCAAAATGAAGTGCGCACACAGGCACAAGAAAATTGCCCGAAAAAATCTGCTGTACACACTGATTTGACCAGGCAAAGAAGCGTGTTTTAAAAAGGCGCGGAAATAAGCGCCATGAAACCTTTTCCTTTAAATGAGTTGTCGGAAGCCGTATAAAGAACACGATCATACCAATAAGCAGAGCACCTACCTGTGCAAGCGAAAGAATAAGCAGCGCAAGCCAGGCTAAACTAAGGGTCATCCGTAAGTGTAAATATGCGATGGTAATAAGAAATGGAATATAACAGGCAGTTCCTATAAGCTCGACAATGGCGGTCAGGCGTGTGTAAAAAGCGAGTTGTAAAAAAGTACGGCAACTTTTACGTAGACTTTCAGAAATAAATGCCATGCTCATAAAACCAACGACGGTGAAGTTTGTGTATTCTTTAAGGACTGCAAGAAGAGGAATATGGTTTACCAACAGAACAAAGCTCGAATAAAAGAGTGCCGCACAGAGGCTGACAAAAATGAGTTGCGGCAACAAAATGAAAAGCAGAAATGCTTTAAAGCTTTTCCTGTTTTCTGTGTACGTTTCAAAAAAAGGTGCAAATGAGGCGTCAAGCCCACCATTGCAAATAATCACGCTCAAAAAAAATACTGACAATGTGCATCCCATCGCGCCATGAACAAGAACGCCGAAAAGAGTTCTGAAAAGATAGTGATAAAGGATAAGAAGTCCCTGAGTGCCGACTGAATCGATAAGATTCCATATAAGAGTCCATCGGAACTGCGTAAAATAAGGAAGAGAGCGAGGAGAAAACTCCTTTATATTCATGAAATTGTTTTTCCCAGAAAAATGTATTTTTGGAACTAGTATAATCTGAAAATGGGTGATATACTAGGCCTCAGGTAAAAGCTTACGGGCCAATAAGCCTTTCTGTAAGGGGGTTGGTATGTTTTGCTTAAATGAAAAAGTTGTCTATCCAGGACACGGCGTAGCTCGAATTAATCGCATTGTTACCAAGCAAGTAGGTGGTCAGGACTCAGCATTTTACGAGCTTGTGTTTATCAACAAAGAAATGACCGTCTTAGTGCCCACCGATAATGTAGATTCAGTCGGGGTACGACCACTCAGTACGCATGAACTTGTCAAAGATGCATTTTCAACCTTAGCAGAACCGGCCCGACGGCTCAATCATAATGAATTTACCGCAAGCAACTGGAATAAGCGTAATAAAGAATATCAGCTCAAACTAAAAACAGGCAATCTGAGAGATCTCTCTCAAATATATCGCGATCTTCATTGCATTTCAGTACATAAGGAGCTCTCTTTTGGAGAAAAACATCTTCTCCAGCAGATAGAAAACCTCCTTGTTGAAGAGATATCACTTGTTGAGGAGTTGGGGCAGGAAAAGACCATCGAACATTTGCGTTCACTCTGCTCTGTACATAAATCTCAGCATGCTGAAACTAGCAGCTTCTAACACCCTTTATGGTACACTTTTTTATCATCATTACTGGTCCGACTGGAGTTGGGAAAACTGATCTCATACATTTTCTGAGCACGGAACTCTCATTTCCTGTTGAAGTTATTAATGCGGATATGGGACAACTATATACTCCGCTCTCCATAGGTACTGCAAAGCCAGATTACCACAGTGAGCCGGTAAAACATTACCTATTTGACGTCATTGATACACCAGTAGATTGCACGGTTATGGAGTACCGCACACAGGTCATCAAGCTCATGCACGACATGTGGGAAAGGAATGTTGTGCCACTCATTGTAGGTGGTTCAGGCTTTTATATATCATCACTTTTTTTCACACCGCATGCAACCAACTGTACCCCCGGAAAACTTCCTCAACGCTACCAATCGATGAGTTCAGAGCGGTTATGGCATGAACTCGCAACAGTAGATCCTCTTCGTGCGCAGCAACTGCATGCCCATGATCGATATCGCATTGAAAGGGCTCTTGCACTCTGGCAAGCGGGTATACTTCCTTCATCTTGCTTACCCACTTTCGATCCTCCAGGATGTTGTGCCTTCTATTTTTTAAATCGTGATCGCGCAGATCTAACAGGTCGTATTGAAAGGCGAGTGAAAGCTATGCTAGATGCAGGATGGATAGATGAGGTCAAGGGCCTTGATGAGGAGTGGCGCATGTTCTTGAAAAAGAAAAAGCTTATAGGGTATAAAGAGATTATGGACTATCTTAGCACCACTTCAATAGACCAGAAGCAGCTGATAGCGCAGATAACACAGAAAACCACAGCGTACGCAAAACGTCAGCTAACATTTTGGCGCATGTTAGAAAAAAAGCTGCGAGCGGCTGATCCTGAACATTGCTTTCTTAAGGAAGTTAAGGAGTTGAATTTGACTTTGGAGCCTCTTTCTCACTATACTAAACAGCTCAGAGAGGATCTTAACGCATTGTATGCACGACTTTCTCATAAAAAGGAAGAATGATGGCAGCTCCGGATCAACAACATCTGACGATAACGCAGCAGCAAATAAGTGTTGTTGCAGCACTCTTTCTTATTACTGCCTTTGTTACCTATTTAGTAGGAAGGGCAAGCGTTCAGTTAGCAGTACACAATCCAGGAGTACTTGCTTCATGCGCCGTGTGGGAAGAGCCTGAGCTTATTCACGTAATGACGAAAGGCCAGGGCGGTCCAGAGACACAAGCAGACGTGACACCTGGAAAAGTGTACTATGCAGTTTTGGGAAGATTTGGTACACTAGAAAAAGCCTCTGCTTATTATCACACATTAAAAAAGAATGCTCTTAAAGGGTTTCTCAAAAAGGTAGTAAGTAGAAGTCGTGCAGGTAAAGAGCGTATCCTCTATGAGATTGTTACTGCTCATTGTGCAGACAAACAAGAACTAGAAAAAAATATTGAACAGATAAAAAAGGTATTTAATCATAGCACGCATGTTATGAGTACTATCATTGAATTACCTTTGAAACAAAATCTGGAGAAAGGTGCAGAATTATGATTGGATCTATTAGACAACAGATGCAAAAGAGTGGCGCAAAAATTATTTTGTGGCTCACCCTGTTTGCGGTGGCAGGCAGCTCTTTTATTTATCTTTTTACATTTTCGCGCAAGTTTAAAGAGAACACCGTAGCCATGGTCAATGATGAAAGTATCAGTTACCAGGAATTTAGGCGCAAGTATGCAGAGGCGCAACAATTTATGCAACACGTGCGCAAAATGTATGGCAAAGATGCAGATATGATCCTGAAACTCTATGGTTTTGATAAAAAACCTCAAGATGTTGTCATTGAAGGGCTCATTTCTGAAAAAGCAGTGCAATCTGCGGCAAATGGTCTTGGTACACAGGTAAGTAATGAGTATCTTCAAGAAAAAATAAGAGATCCTTTATTTTCACGTGAGCATCTTGCTAATTTACTTCCTCCTGAGCTTTATATTGGCGGTACTATCGATCTTACTTCATTAAACTATTATCTCCAACGCCAGGGTATTTCTGAAAGCGAGTTTGAGGAATCCCTTGCCGATACGATGCAGCGCTATCTCTTTGAAAAACTCGTCGAAGGCGGCTTATATATTCCTCGCTCAGTTATTCAAAATGCTTTTGAGCGGCAGTACTTAAAGAAGAAATATGTATTACTCACACTTTCCTTTGCTGACTATCTTAAAGAAGCACGTAAGGAGAAACTGTCAGATGATGCGATAACAAAGTTTTATGATTCCCATAAGGAGCAGTATCGTATCCCAGAAAAACGTGCAGCTCGTGTCTGGACATTTGATCCGGAAACGTATGGTGTTGCCATAAGTGTTAAGGATTTGGAATCAGAATATCATAAACGTAAAAAGACCTATATTGAAAAGCCTGAAGAGATGGAGCTACAGCGTATCTTAATTACGTTTACTGACAAAAATAAGGTAGAAATGCGAGCGAAGGCGCAGGAGCTTCTTAAAAAAGTGAAGGATAAACCTGAATCGTTTGGAACGATAGCACAGGAATATTCTCGGGTCAAAGATAAAGGTGCAAAGATAACGGTTAAACGGGGCGAGAAAATGGATCCTTATTTTGAGCAAACCGCCTTTAATCTCAAGGTAAATGAGATCTCTCCGGTCATGGAAACGAGTGAGGGCTTTGAAATAATCAAACTTCTGAGCAAAAAAGAGCCAGTCTACAAGCCTTTTGATAAAGTGAAGGAAACACTTGCTAAGGAGCTCAAATCAGAAAAATTCACTAAAGACTTTAATGTCAATGCTCAGCGTGTTATCAATCAGGAATCAGATATTCCGGGCAGTATTGCAAAATTCGTCTCTGAGCATAAAGGTCAAGAGTCGAAACTTGAAAATGTAACCGCTGATAGCACACTCAAAAACTCCAAACTCTTTGGTCTTTCAAAAGTCGGGGATAGGGTATTCTTCCTCGATCAAGGAAAGGGTATGATTATGGAGCTTACCAATATCACCCCAAGTGTGCTACCACCAGTGAATACAGTTCGTGAGAAAGTTATTCAGGACATTTATAATGACAAAGCGCACTATGCTCTTGAAGTTGACGTGAATAACACCGTAGCGAACATCGGGGCTGGAAAGGAAACCATTCAGCAAGCGTCAAAGAACTTGAAAGGCTCGATTGAAACTACCGACTGGATTGACTGGAATAACCCTGCAAGCTACAAAAAACTGCAAGACAAAGAAGTACCAGTGCAAGCAATGGCCATGCTTACTCGGCCTCACGCAGTGACGAGTGAGCTGACAAAAACGAATGGCTATATCATTGAAGTGGCGGAAGTTGAGCCATTTAATGAAAAAGCATTTAATGAGCGAAAAGATTCATTGGCTCAGCAGTTGCGAAGACAAGAGTCAAATGCGCTCGTACAATCATTCATGCAATCACTACGTGATAAAGCTCATGTAGAGGTGCGCGAAGAGTTTTTGCGTCAAGCAGCGCGATAAATCGTTTTTTTACTGTAAGATTTCTGAAGGCCCGATTTACTGGGCCTTTTTCGAAAAGAGAATTATGATGATTATTACGTTTGTGAGCCTTTTAGCACTAAGCTCTATGGTGTGCGGGATGGCTGATGAACGCATTCATGATGCCATTTTGAATAACGATCAGGCTGCTGTGAGGTCTCGCTTAGGTGCCGGTGTCAACATAAATGCTCTAGATCGGGCAGGCAATACACCTCTTATGCTGGGGATTCTGACCCGAAAAAGAGAAATGGTCAGACTATTACTTGCTGAACCCTTTGTTGATGTCACTAAGAGAGATTTTTATCGACGCACACTTTTTTTTCTCGCTGTCCAAAGCGGGGACATCGAAATTGTGAGAGATCTGATGAATTCTAACTATCGAGAGCAGCTGTTGCGGCAAATCAATATACCTGATATACGGGGCTTACTTCCATTGAAAATTGCTTCAACCGCAGGCCACCTCGAGATCGTGACTTTCATTCTGAGCCTCCCTGGCATCAATCCAAATTTTAATAGTCAGCGCTTTCCAGACAATTATGGTACTCAACCATTTCCGCGCAATCGACGGGATAAGATAGAAGACAGCACGTGCAGCTGTCTCTTGTTGTGAGTGCTACGAGATAGGACACTCTAAATTACTCAAAAATTTTGTGATGAGCATTAAATATAGAATAGTTATCATACTCCTTTGTTGGGCAAGTACTTATGCTGAATAGATTAAAAAGTGTGAGTCAGAGCTGCAGCATGGAATGAGTGACCATTTTAATCGATTTGCAGATCGGTATCACTGTCTACTTTTCTGTTAGAAACGAATTAATATTGTTTTGCATTCATTGCCATGGATTTCTCTAAACTCTGTTTGCCTCGATTTGAAAGTATTTTCAAGCGTTTCATTCGCTCTTTATCCGCTTGTTATGATAGTTTCGATCTGTTCAAAAAGTGGGACAAATATAAAAACGTTATATTTGTCCCACTTTTTAATGTTACTCATTATTTAAAAACCATTCATGGATCGGGTTTTCTAATCAACTCTGAAAAACCCATCGAGCAAATTTTCTCTAAATAGTGCTGCTCATCATCTTAAAATTTAACAATTACTCAAGGTTCATTTCAAAAGACAGATATAAAATTTTTAGATTGGGCGACTTTTAGTTTTCTAAACCAGCTTATCTTGCTCGGGCCTCGTTGCAATAACAGCGCAGCACATCTTCAACACTGCTATTTTAAGGTAAAGAATAGCGTGTTCCTTTTCCTTTTCCAATTTTCTTTATGAGACCTTTTTCTAATAAAGCAACAATTCTTCTTCCTGCAGTAGCTCTATTTATACGAGTTTGAGTGCTTATCTCACTTATACTAAGCTCCATGGAGGTCTTAAATAACCGAATTATACGCTGTAGGTCTTCCTCTAACCTTTCAACATTATTTTCGGAAGCACCTTTACCTGCAGTTAATCGTTGCCTTCTCGAAGGTCTGGGTAAAATACATCTGACAAAATTCGGTCCTTCGATAACCTGCGGCTCTTCTAATCCTCTTTCTTCATAACTTTCAAAGAGCGTTGTTAAGCCACTTCCAAGTTTTTCAATATAACCAATCTCATGGAAAACTTTAGTGATTGCGTAGTTCCGGATATAGCTGATGCCACATCTTAGAGAGTCCGAAGTAAGCTGCCCCGGAAAATCGCCTGGACTAAAGATTTCAATCCGATTTTCGTAGAGCGATACCTTAGTGCACGAGCTTAGGTGATAATTTCTGTGAATTATTGCATTTACGATTGTTTCCCTGATGGCCACTTCCGGGACTTCTAACACTTCTTCTCTGCGAACACCTTTAATAATAAAAGCATGAGGTAAGCGTTCAGTAATGAACGTATAAGCCCTAAAATATTGCTCAAATAAGCTACCCGTGCAATTAATGGTTGCTAAAATAGTGCGGCCCGCTGTACCACTATATTCGGAACAAATAATGTAAGCTTCAGGCAAAAAGCGTTGAGGATCTTTACCAAAAAGCAGGATTCCTGCGATTGTCGGATAGCTATACCCTTGCTCTTCAGTTACTAAAAAGTATGCACGTAAAAGCTTATCTATGTTAATAGGTCCTTTGGGCGCTTGTCTTCTGAGCGTAAGAAACTCACGAAATTTCTCTAAATCAAGATCTTCTATTGTAGCATCATATACCGGCATTGAATCGTATGAAAAAGAGCGCGGTCGCGACTGCCATTTTAATTCTTCTATTGTTTCAGGTTTTGCTAAACTAGTTGTGCGACCAACTCGAATATAAGTTCCTTCTTTAATACCTGCAGCCTTAATATGATAAGGCTTATTCATACCTTCAGAAACCCTTACGACCACAACTACCTTTTCACCAATTCTCTGCGAAAAAATGCGAGGAACAATAGCAGGAGATGTTGCATCATAAATTGATTTATCAAGGTATTCCAGTAGCTGTGTTACTTTTTCTTCGGGCACACCAATTACGGTGCCATCGTTATCAACACCGATAATTACTTCTCCTCCTTTTTGATTACAAAAACCTACGACAGTTTTGATAATCTGATCATTTTTGGGAATTTCTCTTTTAAACTCGAGAATTGAAGATTCTTCACAGGGATATTTCACAGCGACCTTTCAAAAAAATATAACTCAAACATAGCACATTTGAGTCATATGAGTCAAATAATTTTAAAATACAACTCATATGACTCATTTTTGTCTCTCATTTTAAATCCTATATAGCAGAAAAATTTGAGGAAGCCTTTTTAAATCACGCGAAGTTAAGGGAGTATCCTAATGAAAAGATATTCGAAACGTAGGCGCCGAGGCAGCTGTGTCGGATTTTGGTATTGTGTAGAAGCTAATCAACGTTTATAAGGTTTGCTTTCACCGATCTCTTAGCGCTCAAAAGTTTGATAATTTTTCGAATGTGTTGCATAGTTGTGGTAGATAATAGGTTTTTACTTTAAAAAATAAATGAGTACTCACATGCACACCAAATTTTTTCTTCTCTCATTATGTTTGGTTACGAGCAACGCGCTCTTATCAATGGACAAAACCGTCACTCAGACTTCTCTTGTTAATACATCTAACAATAGCGAACAACAGCTTATTGAGGCTGCACTCAAGGGTGATAAACAGACCTGCTCACGGTTACTGCAAGAAGGTACAAATATAAATGCAAAAGATGAAAAGGGAAATACTGCTCTTATAAATGCTACTGAGAATGGTCACATAAATCTCATTCAGTTCCTTTGTGATCAACCTCATATTGATATCAATGCCAAAGGGCAACTCGAATTTACTGCTTTTGCGGTTGCTGTTCATGAAGGTCAAAAAGAAATTGTTGAATTACTTCTTGCCAAACCGGGCATTGATGTCAATGCCAGAGACAAAAACCAAACAACAGCTCTTATTGTAGCTGCCGCACAGAATCGTAAAGAAATCATTCAATTACTTCTCAATACATTCGATATCGATGTTAATGTGGCAAACAGACTTGGTCACACGGCTCTGATGGCTGCTGCTTTCAATAAAAGTATAAACGCTGTTCAATTGCTTCTTACTAAACCTAGCATCGATGTCAATAGGACAGATTGTACTGGCAAAACTGCTCTGATACATGCTGCACGCACAGGCGCTTATGAGATTGTTGGGTTACTTCTTAATCAACCAAGCATCGCCATCAATGCTCGAGATAAGAGAATAAGTAAAGATCTCAAGGCAGGTACTGCTCTCATGTATGCCGTTGCTAAAGGCTATACAAGCATTGCAAAATTGCTTCTTAGTAAGGCTGGTATAGACGTTAATATTCAAAATGAAGATGGTGACACTGTCCTTATGGTTGCCGCTATTGTAGGGGATCAAGAGATTGTTCAAATGCTTCTTGAGCGTGCAGATGTCATAGTCGATAGCAAAGATTGTTCTGGAAAAACTGCTCTTATGCACGCTATAGAGGCAGAACATAAAAAAATTGCCGAATTATTGTTTGCTAAACAATATGGTAGTATGACTGAAAAAAGTGATGATAAAGCACGGGTAAGCCTCATTAGTGAGAGCGCTCTCGTAAATGCTGCCAGAGAAGGTCATAAAGAAATTGTTAGATTGTTGCTCAATACAACTTGTATGGATACCGACGATCAATGCGTGTGCCCTCAGAATGACATGGACCAAATTAAACAAGTAGAGCGCGAAGGCCGGACCCCACTTGCTTCTGCAGCATTTAGCAGTTTACCGCCGGAGATGTTGCTGGAGGTTATGGCCTACGCAGGGTGGAGGCAAGATCTGAGTTCTCTTTTAAAAACAATAGCTAGTCTTAATAAAACAGGTCGCATTGGAAAAAAAGCTATGCATATGCGCTGTGTGCTCGATAAAATGCTTTTTCTGAGCGATATTGGCACCTGGGCTGAATGCAGGGAATTTTTGTTGAAGCTGTTACTTGCACAGCCACATGTATCAGTAGTCGATAAGTTTAGGCTCGGGTGGCTCATTTCTATGACAGAGGGCAGAAAGGGCAAAAATGAATTGTCTCCCTGGTTTGATAGATTTGTTCGCGGGATTGTACTGTTACCACGTTTTTGTCAGGAAAAAAAGCAGTTGATTGAACACCTTCCTGGTTCATTATCACAGTTGGTTGAAGCAAGCAAAAATGATACTGCTGAGGAAATACAAAAATGCTGTACTATTTTTGGCGCTCGTTTAGAGTGGGGTGCTTGCATGCAAACAAAGTCGGTTGAATCGACGGAAGATGTGCTGCACTTCTTAGAACAGTATTGTTTTTCTTGCTTGCCTAAGTCAGCGTTATGGCCATCATTATCAGTGGTATATGATCTTGAGGAAACATTTCCTGTAACTTCACATGTGCCAAGTGAGCGGTATCCAACAGCTCTTTTTGTGGTAGTTGAAAATTTGCCAGAAGATGAGGATGAAGATGAAGATGGGCAAGATGAAGATGCCGTACTAGCAGAAATTGTTCATGGTTGTGACATAAATGCACAAAACATGGATGGTGATACTTTTGCACATCTTGTATTTAGAAAAAATATGACTTTATTTGTAAATTTTTTTGCCTCGCTCTATCCTGCTGTAGAAGTAAATTTGGCACTTCCAAATAAAAAAGGTGAAAGAGCTATTTCGTATCTTTGCACCGTACCTTTTAATGTAGATAATCAAAAAGCACTACGTCATTTTGCTCGTATGGCCGGGGTGGACTTTTCTCGTGAACAGCTTAAAAGCGTCGGACCAGTGCTCGGTCCAATTATGAGCCGCACTCATAACCATGATAGAGAGGCAATTACAGAGGCTGTCCTTGAGTTAGATGAGCAGCAAGGAAAAATGCGATTTCGCGTGGCAGCCTGGTATATTCAAAATCGAGAAAGTTCATTCGGTACTGCTGCACGGATTATTTTGGGGTGGCGCTTGGCGCTCAGAGAAACTTCAGAAGAACGCGTAAATGCTATTTTCAGTCAGATTGAGCTGTTAAAAAAAACAAATGCAGGAATGAGGTTAGACGTTCCTCGGCTATTATTAGAACCGACGCAACTAAAAGAACTCCGGCTGTATGTTCGGTCATTGATTGTGGATGGAAAGCCGATGAAAATGAATGATCCTGTTATAAAAGGTGATCCTGCGGTTGCTCAAGATGTACTTAGCCTTCTGACCCTCGAAACCAAGAATCTGAGATCTCTTGCCTGTCTTCCAGTTGACGAGGAAAAGAAGGAAGCACTCAGCCGGAGATTAATAGAGGTGTGTTCTTCAGGGGGACCAGAAATGGAAAAAGACGTCGTTCAGCTTATTATCGAAGGTGCCGATCAAGCTTTCTGCGATAACACCGGTATTACAGCAGTTCTTTGTGCGGCAATAAGGCATGATTATTCACTTATAAAACTGCTCTTAAGTATGAGTCGCTTCTTCCCTGGACAGTTCTCACCACAAGCTTTCCAAATGCTTGTAAAGAACAGCTCAGCTGAGTCATTAAAACAGCTTTTTAATATATGGGATCTGCGAAAAGTTAAGGATACGAGAGATTTCCCATTTGTGCATTATATGAGCGCCGATTTGCATTTTATTCCGAAAGTTGCTGAAGCTTGTCCCTGTGAGGCCACTTCATGTGTGGAAACGCGTAAAAAGTTGCAAGGAGCAGAACGCAGAGCAAGCATTTGGAAAGAGTTTGAAAATAAAATAGAAAATGAACATTGTAATCAAGCAATCAGACGGATGGAAGTTGAAAATGCGTATCTTAGAGAGAGCGAAGAAAGTAAGCGACCAGAGGTTTTGGAAGACCTTAAGCAAAAATTGGCTTATGAGTATGCTAAAGCAAGAGGTAACGGAACTGCTCTTTATCGAAGTATGTGGTCCAACATTTTCTGAAAAGCAGATTGATTGCTGCTTGATGGATTGGTTACTTGCTTGATGTGTTCGCCTCAAGACTTCTCGCGCAGATCAGTAAGCTCTCTTTCAAAAGAAATAATTTTTTTCTCGAGATTTCGAAGGTACATACATAGCCAATCATTGCTTTCGACTTAAACCTTGGCGTTGTTACATTGTATCATTATATATTTTTTAAAATTTTGTTATGTGATTAATTAACAGAGAGGCTGATATGAAATCTGTGCACTATATTAAACTTGACGCTAGAAACCGATTATCATTGACCAAAGTTACTAAAAATTTGGCTCAGTTTTATAAGGTAACTCTACACTGTAATAAAATCATCCTGGAACCGATAAAAGAGATGCCAAAGGAGTCCATTGGTTATTAGCGCCTAAAAATGCTCACCTTCTCGATGAATTAAAAAAGAGTTTAGGACAAAAATGCAAAATTAATCGCAGATCATTTAAAAAGTATCTTGATAACGATTAAAAAATGAAACTCAAATTTACTGAAATCGTCGACCTTCAGCTTCATCAGTCCTTACCACTATCTTACGTACAGCACTATATTGGAAGATTTTGGTAACTAGTGCCTTTCTCGTATGTACTGAACCGAGACACAGATTTGATAATTTCTCAAACGTGCGGTATATTTGATACTAGATAGTAAGCTTAAAAACATTTAATACTAGATTGGTTCCGTAATGAAACTTAGATTTTTTCTGCTCATCGTGTGCCTAGTTGGGCATAGTAATCTTTTAGCAATGGACAAGAGGGCTATTTATGCCGAGGCTGTCACTATTTCGAATAGCACTACTAATGACTGCCAATTTACTGAGGCTGCGAGCAGAGGTGACCTTCAAAGCTGCTTACGACTGCTCCAAGAAAAGACAAACATCAATGCTAGAGATAAGAACGGAAATACCGCCCTTATAAATGCAGTTTCAAAAGGGCACAAGGAAATTGTTCAACTGATTCTTGCCCAAGCTTTTATTGATATAAACGCCAGAGGTGCACTTGGCACAACTGCCCTCATGACTGCCTGTGCCAGAGATGATAATGAGATTGTTGAGTTACTTCTTAGACATCCCGATATTGCCATCAATCAGCAAGACAATGATGGATGGACAGCTCTTATAACTGCCATTCAGTTCGTCAACAAAAAAAATGCTCAGTCATTGCTTAATCAACAAGGGATTGCTATCAACATCAAAGATAAAGACGGCCAGACAGCTCTCACGCATGCCGTGCAGATCGATGAAAAAACAATTGTACAATTACTCCTCGATAAGCAAGATATCGATGTCAACCTTCAAAATAATGATGGCATGACTGCTCTCATGATTGCCTCTCAGGTTAATTTTATAGATATTGTCAAAATGCTTCTTCATAAACCCGGCATAAATCTTAACAGCAAAGATAGTTTTGGCAAAACGGCTCTCATACGGGCTTCAGCCAGAGGTCACAGAGAAATTGTCGAGCTACTTTTAAATCAACAATCCATTGCTATCCATGCACAAGACGACCAGGGAGAGACAGCACTCAGTGTAGCTGCTGCCGGTAATCAGAAAGATGTCGTGCAATTGCTTCTGGGTAAATCCGATATCAATATCAATATTCAAAATTTTAAAGAAGGTGATACAGGTCTTATTGTTGCTGCGAAACTTGGCCACAAAGAAATTGTAAAATTGCTTCTTGATCAAAAAGGTATTGCTGTCAACGTCCAAAACAACGAGGGAGCGACTGCTCTCATGCTTGCCGCTCGTGGCGGTCATAAAGAGATCATTCTTCTGCTTATTGGACATCCCATCATCGATATTATTTGCAAAGATCGCTCTGGCAAAACTGCTTATATGTATGCCGTGCAAAATGGGCATAAAGAAAGTGCACAATTATTGAACTTTAAAGGGGTATTGCCTGAGGAAGCATATGATGACAGTAGAGACTCTAGGGATGCCGTTCGGGCTAGTCTCATTAGTGTCGATGCTCTCATAAGTGCATCCAAGAAAGGCCATGACGAGATTGTCAAACTATTTCTTGATAAGACTGTTGACGCAGAGGGTCGGCCTGCAGGTGAATCTAGTCCGCAGTCCCAGATTGATGCGGCACAAAACAGTCAAGTATGTCTTCAAGCAGAGGCCCAAAATCTTACCGGTCCATGTGTAGGCTTCCCGCCTGAGATGATGTTAGAGGTTTTGGCGTGTGCTGGCTGGAAACAGGACCTCGTTTCTCTATTAAAAACGATTGCAAGCATTAACAAGGTAGCGCATCTCTGGAGAAAAGCGATGCACACGCGCAGCGTGCTCGATAAAATGCTTTCATTGAGCGATATTCGTGATTGGACTGAATGCAGGCAATTTTTATTTCAACTCTTACTTGGACAGCCTCACGTTTCGGTAGCTGATAAGTTTAGGCTCGGCTGGCTGATTTCCACTGCAGAAGGAATAACGAGTAAAACCGATTTATTTCCTTGGTTCGAGAGATTTATCAGATGCCAAGCGACATTACCTCGTTTTAGTGAAGAAAAAAAACAGCTTATCGAGTGTCTTCCTCGGTCGCTCGCTCAAGTTGTTGAGGCAAACAAAAGCACTCTGGTTGAGGAAATAAAAAAACACTTTACTATTTTCACTTCTTTTTTTCAAACAAAGTTTGAAATTACGACGTTAGAAGATCAGCTTAATTTCTTAGAGCTTTTTTATTTTTCATGTCTGTCTAAGTCGTGGCGTAAGTCATTTTTAACAGCATATAGGCAACAGGGTATATATCCTCCTACCTTTCATTTGCCAAGTGAGCAGCGGCCAACAGTTCTTTTTGAACTAGCGGCAGATGTTCAGCCTGATCAACCGGAAGAAACAGATAAGATGGTAGCTGCTAGCGCGCTTTCAGAAATTGTACGCAATCGTGATGTCAATGCACAAAATATAGATGGTGATACCTTTGCCCATCTCGTATTTCGCAAAAACCGGCATTTTTTTGTTAATTTTCTTGCCACACTTTATCCTGCTGTAGAAGTAAATCTGGCAATTCCAAATAAAAAAGGGGAAAGGGCAATATCATATCTTCATACTCTGCCTTTTACTGAGAAACATCAAAAAGCACTGCGCCATTTTGCTCGGGTCACAGGGATAGATTTTCCGCGCGAGCAGTTGAAAATCATTGGACCGATACTTGGCCCTCTCATAAGTCGTGAAAATAATCACGATAGAGAAGCAACTATCGATACTGTTCTTAAGCTTGATGAGCAGCAAGGGAAAGTGCGATTTCGCATTGCGGCCTGGTGTATTCAAAGTCGGGAAAGTTCATTTGGCGTGGCACATCGTATCATATTGGGATGGAGATTGGCACTTAAGGAAACGTCAGAAGAGCGTGTAAACGGCATTTTTAATGAAATAGAGCTATTAAAAAAAGAAAATACACAAATGAAGTTAGAAATTCCTCGTCTACTGTTAGGATCAACACAGCAACTCAACGAACTACGGTTATATATCAGGTCTTTGATTGTGGAAGGAAATCGAATGAGAATGAGTGACTCACTTATTAACAATGATCTTAAGGTCGCACTAGATGTACTTGAGCTTTTGTCACTCGAAGTCAATGATCTTAGATCGCTTGCCTGTTTTTCGTTTGATGAGGAAACCAAAGCTGCACTTAGCCGGCGTTTAATAGAGGTTTGTTCTGCAGGAGGCCCCGAAACAGAAAAACAAGTTGTTGAGCTTCTTATCGAAGGTGCCGAGCAAAATGGCTTCAATGACAATGGCGTTACAGCGATACTCAGCGCTGCTATAAGGAGTGAGTCTTCGCTTATAACGTTACTCTCAAAGATGAATCGTTTTTTCCCAGCGAAATTTTCACCTCAAGCATTTCAATTGCTTGCGAAGAACTGCTCTTACGGGTTACTAAAAGAGCTTTTTAGAATATGGGATCTTCGCAAGGTTAAAGATACCAGTGGGCTCCCGTTTATACACTATGTGTTCCAACGTTCAGATATACAAATTGGTAATCTCGCAAGTACAGAAGTTTGCACTTGTGAGGCAATTGCATGTAAAGAGCTTCGAAGGAAGCTCCAAGAAGATGAACGTAAGGTCCAAGAAGATGAACGTAGAGAAAAGAGCGGCAAAAAAGAACGTGAACGTAGAGAAAAAGAACGGCAAGAAACGGATCGCGCTTATTATGCAGTTGGAAGAGGGGCAGTTGGACCACTGTGGAAGCATTGAAAAACAATTTTAAAAAATTCTTTGGCAGTTTTTCTTAGTTTAATTTTTTTACTTTTTTAACTTCGTTAAGAGCGCTTTGTAAAATGAGTTGTTTACCTCTAAAGACTGATAGGGCCTGGCTTAATAGATAGAATTCAGCATCATCACTTATTTTATCTCAGGCTTGAGAAAATCGAGGCTTATTATAAATTGATAGTTGAAAGCGGCTTTTAAAATAGATAAGGCCCTCCAGAACGAGGCATATTTTGTGGGTTAAGGGACTTAAAAACTCAGCCTTCAATTTTTTGCTTCTTTTCTTAAAATTGCTACAATTGATGATATGCTAGTGGCAAATGTCTTTATCTCAAAGGTTGTGGCACATGAACGAAAAAAAATTAAAAGAAGCGCCGGTGGAAAATCCAAAAAGTAAGGTGCTGGAAGGTGTTCTTGCACAGATTGATAAGCAGTATGGCAAAGGCTCTGTCATGCGCCTGGGCCAAACAGCTTCAGTACATGCTGATGCGATCTCAACGGGGTCAATTCTCATTGACTTTGCATTAGGGATAAATGGGTTTCCGCGGGGTAGAATTATTGAAATATATGGACCAGAGTCATCGGGTAAAACGACCCTTGCTTTACATTCTATAGCTCAGGCACAGCGGCTGGGTGGTATCTGTGCATTTATTGATGCTGAACATGCATTGGATCCGGTCTATGCAGGTAAATTGGGCATCAATACCAATGATCTATTGATCTCACAGCCTGATTATGGTGAGCAAGCTCTTGATATCGCCGAGATGCTTATCAGATCTGGGGCAGTCGATATTATTGTGGTCGATTCAGTGGCAGCCCTTGTACCTAAAGCTGAGCTTGAAGGTGATATGGGTGATGTTCATATGGGGTTACAGGCTCGTTTGATGTCCCAAGCACTGAGAAAGCTTACCTCAGTAGTACATAAGTCAAAGACGGTTCTTATTTTTATTAACCAAGTACGTCAAAATATTAATGCTATGGCATTTGGTAATAAAGAGGTGACGACGGGTGGCAATGCACTGAAGTTCTATTCATCATTGCGTTTAGAAGTGCGTCGTATTGAAAGTTTAAAAAAGGATGATGTAAATATCGGTAATCGTGTTGCCGTTAAGATCGTTAAAAATAAAATGGCTCCGCCATTTAAGCGGGTTGAAGTCGATCTTATTTTTAGTGAGGGTATTTCACGAGAACTTGATTTGATTGATGCGGGCATTGAGTTTGGGGTGATTAAGCAGGCGGGATCATGGTTCTCCTGTGGATCAGAAAAACTTGCTCAAGGCCGCGATCAGTTGAGAAATTTTTTGAAAGAGAATAAAGAGACTGCAGCCATGATCAGAAAAAAGGTTATGGAAGCTATTGCAGCACGTATGCAGGCGGGGCAAAAGGATGATTTTCCTGTTGCACCAGCACAATTTGTAGAAACAGCAACTTTATAAGGAATCACAACGTATGGATAAAGGTGTTTTAGTTTGAAAGCGAGAACTGAAGGAGCGCAACATCAGCTCATCAACGAGAAAATCCGCTTTGATAGGATGCACGTTATTTCACAAGATGGTAAAAACCTTGGCATTATTTCTCGTGACGACGCATTGCGCCTGGCACGGCAAGCAGATTTAGATTTGGTATTATTGACTGAACAGGGCTCTGATGGGCTGCCGCTTGCGAAAATAATGGATTTTGGCAAAGCGCTCTATGCTAAGAAAAAGCAACAAGCGGAAGCGAAAAAGAGCCAAAAGGTTATTCAAGTTAAAGAAATTAAGATGCGCCCTAAGATTGGTGAGCACGATTATCAAACCAAGATTAAGCAGGCGATTGATTTTTTAAAGACGGGTAAACATGTAAAATTTACCCTTATGTTTAAAGGAAGAGAAGCAGCAATGCGTGAAGAACGTGGTGAAGAGCTGTTTAAAAAGATTGATGAATCATTTGAGCAGGCTGGTCTTACTAAGATAGCTGCAGAAAAAGATGCGAAAGCCACACAGTTGTGGTCACGCGTTTACTTTTTAAAGAGTAAGTAGCATTTTGATTACATAAGAATTAAGGAACAATGGAGATTATATGCCGAAAGTAAAAACCCATTCGGGGGCAAAAAAGAGATTTAAGAAGCTCAAAAGTGGTTTATTTAAAGCTGCGCGTCCTTTCAGACGCCATCTTCTTACCAAGAAGAGCAGAAAAAGGAAGCGCCACTTGCGCAAAGGCCTCTATATTAGCACTCCAGATCGCAACTTAGTTGCGCCACTGTTGCCATATTAGAAGGTATTTTGTTAGGTTTAACGAGGATAAAATATATATTAGTGAAAGGTAAAGAATGTCACGCGTAAAACGTGGGGTGTCCACTAAAAAGAGGCATAAAAGGCTGTTAAAGCGAACGAAAGGGTTCTGGGGCCAGCGAAAAAATGTTTTCAAGCGGGCTAAGGAAACTCTTTTGCGCGCAATGGCATTCGCATTTAAAGGGAGGAAGCTGCGTAAAAGAGATATGCGCTCACTCTTTATAATGCGTATTAAGGCCGCTGCTGAACGCAATGGCGCAAAATATAATACCTTTATTCATGGATTAAAAACTGCTCAGATTCAGCTCAATAGAAAGATGCTGAGTCAGTTAGCGGTGTATGATCCAGAGGTATTTAGCAAGCTTATTACGATGGCACAAGCGCAGTAGCGCTTAAGTGAACTACCCTTAGGGTAAGATACGTAAATTATCGCGAGGAGAGGAAGCATAATGGATACGCTGAATCCACTTGAGAATTTGAATCTGCTTGAAAAAAAAGTTTCAGTTCTTATTGATCTGTTAAAGTCTGAAAGGGCGTTAACGAAACAGTTGACTGAAGATAAGGACGATTTGGTTGAGCGGCTACAGGCACTCGAAAACTCTTTGTTAAAAGAAACAAAGAGTATGGAGCAGCTCAATCAAGAACGTGTTCTGACAAAAAAGCTCGTTGATGAGCTCATAGATAACATTGACAAGCTTGTGGCAGAACAAACAGTGTAAATTCTTAAGTGCACGCGTATAGCACGCCTTCTCGCATAAATGGAGAGTGCGATGAATAAGGATTTAAGAAGATGTAAGGTCACCATTTCTGGTGAAAGCTATTTTCTCGTGAGCGATGAGTCTGAAGAGCATGTTCAGGCAGTTGCTCGTCTTGTTGATGCACAGATGCAGGCAATGGCGCAACGTGGATTGAGTGATGATCCAAAACGGTTAGCGGTATTAGTAGCAGTGCAATGTGCAAGCAAAATGATAGCTTCAGATAATCTTCTTGAAAAATACCAGTCGCATAATGAAAAACTAATCCAGTTTATCTCGGACGAAGTCGCCATTTAATACGTATTTTTTTCCTCGGTTGTTCGGCCTACCTTAAGAGCTCGTACTTTGGTACACTAAAAAGAATAGACTCTTAAGCGATTGAAATTTTAACTAGAGGAATAAAGCAATGATTGGGATACCAACGATTCTGTTAGCAACAGCGACGGTTGTAGGCGGAATCATATTACTTATCTATGCGTATCGCATACGCTATTTTGCGCAACAGATGCTCACGCAGTCGCAAGAAAAGTGGGAAAATGCTAAGCGTGAAATTGAAGCTGAAAAGCGAGAAGGTTATTTAAAGCTCAAAGATGAGCTCTATAAAAAACGCACTGAGTTCGATTTAGAAATAAAGCGGGAGCGTGCAGAGCTTGAACGATTTCAGACTAAGCTCAATAGCAAATACGAGAGCATTGAAAAGAAAGAACAGCGCTTAGATGAGCTCGCAAAAGAGCTTCAGCAAAAAGAGCGTATCCTTTCCCGTACTGCTGATGCCCAACGTGCCTATGAAACCAAAGTAAAAGGCCTTTATGAGGACCTCATTGCAAAGCTTGAGGTTATCAGCAACATGAATAGAGATGAGGCAAAGAGGGCACTCTTTGATGCTCTTGAAAATGAGGTTATTCTCTCAAATCAAAAATATATCCAAAAAGTTGAAGAGGATGCTCGTACCTTTGCTAAGGAACGGGCAATCGGTATCACCGTAAGCGCAATGCAGCGGTATACTGCAGAACAGGTTGCACCTCATTCATCGGGCATCGTACATCTTCCCAATGATGAGATGAAAGGAAGAATTATCGGTAAAGAAGGCCGTAATATTAAAGCCCTTGAAATTGCTACCGGTATGGAATTTGTGATAGGCGAGACACCTGAGATTATCACTATTTCTGGTTTTAATCCGATACGCAGAGAAGTTGCTCGTCGCTCTCTTGAAAAATTAATCGCTGATGGTCGAATCAATCCAACGAGGATTGAGGAGACGGTTGCCCAATGTGAAGCTGAAATTGAGGAGATGATCCAAGAGTACGGCAAGAATGCAGTGCTCCAGTTTAATATCCAAGGTATAAAACCTGAAATAATCGCACTTCTTGGAAAACTTCACTTTAGAACAAGTTTCTCCCAAAATGTCCTTGCGCACAGTATAGAAGTTGCCATATTTGCTCGCATGATTGCAGAGGAATTGGGTGTTCCTAATCCTGAACTGGCACTCCGGGGTGGCCTGCTGCATGACATCGGCAAAGCGGTCTCTGCTGAGGTTGAAGGACCACATGCTCTTATTGGTGCTGATATTGCAAAACGTTGTGGAGAAGATCCTATCATTGTTAATACGATTGCTGCGCACCATGAAGAAGTGCCCTATGTTTCTGTGTATGGCCCTATTGTTATGATTGCTGATACGATTTCAGCATCTCGTCCAGGGGCTCGTCGTGAAACACTATCAGCCTATATCAAACGTCTAGAGAAACTCGAGGAAATTTCTTACTCATTTGAAGGAGTTAAGAAAGCCTATGCCCTCCAAGCAGGTCGAGAGGTACGCGTCATTGTTGAAGAGGACTTCTTAGATGATGATAAGGCGGCACAGTTGGCACGCAGTATAGCACGTAAGATAGAACAGGAAATGGCATTCCCTGGCCAAATTAAAGTGAATGTCATTCGTGAAAAACGAGCGATAGAGTACGCTAAATAAGAAAGAAATCATGAATGTGAGAGTTCTCTTTCTCGGTGATATCTGTGCCGGGCCTGGAAGAGCGGTCTTTCAAAAGCATATTGCTCATTTGAGGCAAAGCTATAAAGCAGATGCCGTCATTGTAAATGGCGAAAATAGTGCTTCTAATGGCAAAGGCATCACCTCTCGCATCATGCATTTTTTTAAACACAATGGAGTAAATGTAGTTACCTCAGGTAACCACATCTGGGCTCAGCGTGAAATCTATAATTATCTCAAAACAAATACCGATCTCTTGCGACCGGCAAACTATCCGTCCGGCTGTCCTGGTGTAGGAGTTACTACCTTTGAAATCGGTACTCATACAGTAGGCGTCATTAATTTACAGGCTCGTACGTTCATGCGTGAATTTGTGTCATGTCCGTTTCGCGCAGCTGAATCGATTTTGACCTATTTAAAACCGAAGACAAACATCATACTTGTAGATTTTCATGGTGAGGCAACGAGTGAAAAAATGGGTCTGGCCTACTTTTTGGATGGGCAGGTGAGTGCCGTTGTAGGTACGCATACTCACGTATTGACCGATGATGCACGCATTCTTCCTGGGGGAACGGCCTATATTTCTGATCTTGGTATGTCAGGAGCGCTCAACTCGATGATCGGCATGAAAAAAGAGCCTATCATTCAGCATATGATGACCCAAATGCCGATTCGATTCGAAGTTGAAACTAATGGTCCGATGATCTTGACTGGGGCCTGTCTTGAAATAGACAGCACCACTGGCAAGGCAACAGCAATCGTGCCAATCAAAGTTATTGATAAGGATATCATCGTTGATACTCATGATGAGTATGCAGAAAAAAGAAATTAAAAAATCCTTAACTATTGCGAAATGTTTCCTGGTTTTTGTATAATTGAATAATAATGAAAGAGTAACATCAAAAATCAAAGGAGATACTATGCCAAAATACAGTAAAGAAGCACAAGAAAGTGTTCGGAAAGCAGTAAAGGCCTATGAACAAGGAAAGCTATTTAGTGGTAAAAGTGGTAAACCAGTCACGAATCGGCTTCAAGCAGTTGCAATCGGTCTTTCTGAAGCAAGGAAAGAAGGTGCTAAGATGCCTCCCTATAAGAGAAAATAATCTCGATAAGACAGAAATATACCCAATAACACTTATAAAGAAAGGAGATAGTATGGCGAGAAAATACAGCAAACTATCGGAAGAAAAAGTGCATAAGGCAATGCATGAAATGGAAGAAGGCACCCTTAAAAGTGGCAAAAGCGGAAAGAAAGTCAAAAGTCGTAAGCAGGCAATTGCTATAGGACTTTCCGAAGCTCGCAAAAGAGGAGCTAAAGTTCCACCTAAACCGAATAAATAAACTGATTATAAATTAAAGTTTTTCTCCCCATTTGCTTCAAGTAAATGGGGTTTTTGCATTCTGGGCTAAACCCTGTAAGCGGCGTACCTATCAACGTTCATAGCAACTCAATTTAAAAAATTAAAATGACCTTTTTTGGTGATTTTTCTCTAAAAAATAATGGTTTCCCTTTAGAAAGCTCACGAATATTATTAACCGTATAGCAAAATTAATTGCTATTTTATGTGCCAACCGCATGGAATTCAGCTGAGATGTTATATGGATTTCCTGGAGCATTAATCAATGAAGCTGCTAAGAATAGAATCAACTCACAGAAGTCGTCACCTGTTGGAGCAGGTGCAATGCCTGGACAAGCAACATAAGTATCAGAGGAAACCCACGTAAATCCTTTGTTTGTTATATATTGAGCGCCATTGACGGTACTGATTACCCGTATAGTGAACAGTGTGGTGTCATCACAATATGGCTGGCCTTGTGCATTGATCTGCAGCGCTGGCTGGCCATTTACAAGATGAAATGGCACAGTGAATTGGTTTCCATTATTTTGTAGACCGACTGTTATGCTTGGTCTACTTTTGAATGGCTTGCAAAATGTTACATCAAAGCTAAAAAAAGTTTGTTTAGTATTCGAAGGGCAATCTGAACAGCCACTTGGATTTGGAATAATACTTATAGTTGCATTTGATGCCGTAAAACAGCCTTTGCCTGCTACTATCGTAGAAACGACAGTAAGCACAGAAGAACAGCCGGCTATAGGAAGTGTAGCATTTATAAAATGTACAGAGCCGCCTATTACATGTTGCTCGCATTCTTTGGCTTCAGTAATGCTTACGAATGAAGTTAAAATTGCAATTGATACGAGAAGATTTTTGTGCATGGTAAGCTCCTTTTATGTTCAAACTAAGTATAAACGATTCAATAGCCAACTGCAGGCTAAAACTACCAGATATTACTAGAACAAATCAAGAAGACATTCATTTATGTTGCTTAGTCACATACCCCGTGAATAAATTCAAGGGACTTGTCTCTAACTCATGTTGAGACGATAGCCCGTGTGATCTGCGGGCCACCGACCGAGGATATACCAAGGTCGGCGAGAGACGATATATACCTGTCTCGAATATTTTTTGATGCATTTAAATCAGCATTGAGACAGTACCCACATTTCTTGCAAAGAAATAGACTTTGAGATTTTCGATTAGCTCGTTCTGTATGTCCGCATCACGAACACCTCTGGCTCGTATGTCGCGGGTCAACCTTTACAACTTTGATACCACGAGCTTCCGCCTTGTATTCAGTAAATCTGTAAAGTTGGTTATAGCTCCAAGAGTGCAACTGGCGCTTACCCTTACCTTTTTTACGGCTCGCATTTCCACGAATACCTGACATATCTTCAAAGACAATTGTACCTCCTGGGGAAGGACATTGACTCAATCTTTTGCTAAGAACATGGTCGTCATTCTTTCTTTTCCGAAACAGTTTCCCCCTCAACTTATTAAGATGTCTTTTGGCAGAGAGGGTGCCTTTGGCTTGTAGTTTGCGACGAAGTCTAAATATACGTTGTTCACCTTCTTTCGTTTTACGTTCACCTAAGAAAAAATAATTTGATGTCACAGCAGGACGCGTAATTCCTAGATCTACACCAATTGTATCTTGAAAATTGTATCAAGATTTATGAGAATTGAAAAAGAAAAAGGCTAGCAGGAGCCTGAAACACCATTGGTTTAAGAAACCGTAGGTGAGCTAAGGACCTGCTAGCTCTATAGTACATCTCGCACAATCGTTTGGGATTCGATCCCGTATACAAGTAAGAGGCACTATATGAATACTATATCACAGATTTCTGTCGGTATCGATGTAGCTAAAGATTTTTTGGATATCCATTTGCATCCTATTGGAATGCATTTTAGAGTAACCAATAATACTAAAGGTCTACAGAAACTACATAATATACTTGTTCCTCATGAGGTTAAACAAGTTGCTTGTGAAGCAACCGGAGGATATGAATATCTCCTCAAGAAGATACTCTCAGAACATGGATATTCTGTATGGATACTTGAACCTAAAAGAATTAGAGCTTTTATTAATTCGGAAGGCATCAAGGTTAAGACAGATAAAATCGATGCTCGCATGATAGCTTTATTTGCATATCAAAAAAATCCTACGTATCAATCGATGCGGACATCTCAAGGTGAGGATAATTTATCTGCTCTATTGTATCGTAGAGTTAGCCTTATCAGAATGCTTGGTGAAGAGGAAAATAGGCTAAAACAACCTCAACAACTATATTGCAGAAAAGAGATACAAAAACATGTCACCTTTTTGAAAAAACAGATTGGAGCAGCTGAGCTAGAGATTGATAAGATCATTAAAAAGAATGATAAGTTGAGCTCAAAAGCCCATATTATTGAATCTGTTCCAGGGATTGGTAAGATAACGGCCCTAACGTTAATGGCTGAAATGCCAGAGCTTGGACATATAACTAACAAACAAGCGGCATCGCTTTTAGGCGTAGCTCCTGTTATTAAACAAAGTGGACATTCTAAGGGTACCGCTATTATAAAAGGTGGCAGATCTCATGCTAGACAGATATTCTATATGGCTACTTTGGTTGCTGTGAGACATAATCCTAAATTGAAAGAATTCTATGAGCGGTTAAAAGCTGCCGGTAAAAAAAGCAAAGTTGCTCTGATTGCATGTATGCGAAAACTCATTTGCGTGGTAAACAGTATGCTTATGAATGGTAAAAGCTGGACATTAGAGGCCGTTAGCACTCATTAGAATGCGACCTATTGAGCTCATTAGAAATATCACTTTTTTCTAATTAACCTCGGCACTAAGTGAGCTTTCATGCGCCGCGGAAGATATCATATAGCTTGAATTACATTATTAGAGATTTTGAATTTTGTTGACATTAGAGGCACAAGAGCAATAAAAGATACTTGACTTTCAAGACAATCGCTCACCTCCTGAGTTGGTTCAACAACAGGAGCTGGTATAGATACAACAATATGTAAATAGAAGTGACCATTGCGAAAGCAAAGATCCGCAGATCTGGTTTCATAACCAATATATTGAGCAGCATGCTTATTGGCTGTAAAGGGAACCTTAATGCGCCCATTTACTGTTAAGAGACTGGCGGTCATTGAGTCCCAATTAACCCAATATGACCGTTGATCATAACGAATGGGAGCACACTTAGAATATGGCGTAGTAATAGGTCTTGGTAGAGGCTTTCCATTCTTTTTTGCCCGTTCTATATATAAAGCCTGTTTCATTTCCCAGGTGAGCGCGCTTTTAACTGCTTCGGCAGCTTTGACTCGAGCTGCAATCTGAAGCTGAGAAGGTAAATTATAGAGACTACGCAATCGACGATATGTTTTTTTATGCAGTTCAACACTGTTGCTGCATTTTGATTCAAAACCAACCTGAGCATTGAAATTAAAACACTCAGTATGCTCTTTGAGTGTCTGGCTCAGGGCTGACTGTTCACTAGTAACATTTAGCATTACTACAATTGTTCTTTCCATGATACACAAACTATATCATTATTTGTTACGTTTGTTAAATTAAAAAAGCTGCTTCCTCCCCATCGCTCAAGCAAGGGGTCTCCGCAGCAGAGGTTGAGATGAATTTTCAGATTATAAAAGCTGTTTTTGAGCATGTTTCTCAGGATCTGACAATTAAAAAATCAGGTGCATGGTAAAGCTCAGCGCAAAATCTGGTATTTTTTTGAATTCCTTATGCATCACCAATTGCCTATAGGTGAGTTGAAGCGGGGTAATTATATTGATTTGTTGGAACAAAATGATTATTACACTACCAAACCGCAAAAAATTAAACGTCAACGTATAAATGATAACCTGCTAGGTTTTTCTCACTTTTGTCCCTTTGTGAGGCGCACTGCTCTGCTTGCAGCTGATGCAAGGCAGGATCTTTCAGATGTTGCCAAAAAATTGCTTGATGATTATGCCCTTTAATTACCCAGCGAGCTGCATCCTATCTTTATACAAGGAAACATTATCTTCCTGGCACATAGAACGTCACATACCCCATGAATAAATTCAAGGGGCTTATCTCTAACTCATGTTGAGACGATAGCCCGTGTGATCTGCGGGCCACCGACCGAGGATATACCAAGGTCGGCGAGAGACGATATATACCTGTCTCGAATATTTTTTGATGCATTCAAGTCAGCATTGAGACGGTACCCACATTTCTTACAAAGAAATAGACTTTGAGATTTTCGATTAGCTCGTTCTGTATGTCCGCATCGCGAACACCTCTGGCTCGTATGTCGCGGGTCAACCTTTACAACTTTGATACCACGAGCTTCCGCCTTGTATTCAGTAAATCTGTAAAGTTGGTTATAGCTCCAAGAGTGCAACTGGCGCTTACCCTTACCTTTTTTACGGCTCGCATTTCCACGAATACCAGCAATATCTTCAAAGACGATTGTACCTCCTGCGGAGGCACTTTGACTCAATCTTTTGCTAAGAACATGGTCGTCATTCTCTCTTTTCCGAAACAGTTTCCCCCTCAACTTATTAAGATGTCTTTTGGCAGAGAGGGTGCCTTTGGCTTGTAGTTTGCGACGAAGTCTAAATATACGTTGTTCACCTTCTTTCGTTTTACGTTCACCTAAGAAAAAATAATTTGATGTAACCGCTGGACGCGTAATGCCAAGATCAACACCGATTACTTCCTGAGTTGGTTCAACAACAGGAGCTGGTATAGATACAACAATATGTAAATAGAAGTGACCATTGCGAAAGCAAAGATCAGCAGATCTAGTTTCATAACCAATATATTGAGCAGCATACTTATTGGCTGTAAAGGGAACCTTAATGCGCCCATTTACTGTTAAGAGACTGGCTGTCATTGAGTCCCAATTAACCCAATATGACCGCTGATCATAACGAATGGGAGCACACTTAGAATATGGCGCAGTAATAGGTTTTGGTAGTGGCTTTCCATTCTTTTTTGCCCGTTCTATATATAAAGCCTGCTTCATTTCCCAGGTAAGTGCGCTTTTAACTGCTTCGGCAGCTTTGACTCGAGCTGCAATCTGAAGCTGAGAAGGTAAATTATACTGACTCCGCAAATCGACGATATGTTTTTTTATGCAGTTCAACACTGTTGCTGCATTTTGATTCAAAACCAACCTTTGCATTGAAATTAAAGCACTCAGTATGCTCTCTGAGTGTCTCGCTCAATGCAGCTGGCTGTTCACTAGTAACATTTAGTTCTACTATTATTGTTCTTTCCATAATACGCAAACTATATCATTATTTGATATGTTTGTTAAATTAAAAAAAGGTACTTCCTCCCCATCGCTCAAGCAAGGGGTCTCCGCAGCAGAGGTTGCGATGAAGAACCAACCAAGATGCGCGCAGTGAATTTTGTGAAATTATTGCATCATGCTGAAAAAATTACAAGGCTAACCAAAAATGATCTCATCCGCGCACAACACGTTATAGTAGAACCACGTTTTTCCGAAGCTGATTATAGACATACTCAAAATTATATTGCAGAGACGGCTCGTGTTGGTTATTCAATTATCCATTATATTTCACCGCGACCGGAAGATGTCCCAGCTCTTATGAGCGATTTGCTCAAATCATTAGAGAGAATGATGAGCTCTGAAGTTCATCCGGTTATTATTGCTGCGGCTATATCATTTGGCTTTGTATTTATTCATCCATTTGAAGATGGAAATGGCCGTTTACACCGGTTTCTTATCCATTACATATTGACTCGTTGCTCGTTTACTCCTTCGGGTATTATATTTCCGGTGTCTGCAATTATGTTGGGTGAACGAAAAAAGTATGATCGAATGCTTGAGGAATTTTCAAAGCCATTGATGGATCTTCTTATTTACGATGAGCGTGATTCAGGAGATATTGTTGTGAAGAATAATGACGCAGCTTTCTATGCTTACCTTGATTATACACATTATGCGGAATATCTTTTTGCCTGCATTAAAAAAACTATTGAGACAGATTTAAGAAAAGAGCTTGCTTTTATAGTTGAATATGACAACGTCAAAAAAGCGATACGAGAACTTATTGATATGCCAGATAGGCAGATAGACTTGCTTGTAAAGATGATAATTCAAAACAACGGTAAACTTTCTCCAGCTAAAAGAAAAAAATTCTTTTCAGTCCTAACGGATGTGGAAATACAAAAAATTGAGGATATCGTTGGCAAAAGAAATATAGATGTGTGGCCATAATAAAAGCAATCTATTTCTTGCGAGCACCAAAAAAAATGATAGACTCATCCACGTATGTCGTTTTAAGGGTTTGATTTTTTTAAGGGGTACGACTATGACGATGATTTTGCTTAGCTGTCTATTTTTACAACTGCCTTTGTTATGCATGGACAGATCAGTCCCAGCTTCACAATCTACTGTAAGATCCGAGGCCCATTTAATACTCGAAGCGGCGCAAAATAAATCCGAAGAGGTTCAAAAAATTCTGGCGCGATGCACAGCTTTAACCCAACATATTCAACAATCTGATGCTGAATTACGACAAGGAGTGCAGGCGAATACCCTACCTCAAATTAGTTCTCTTCTTGGTAGAAATGCTTGCTCGCTCACAATAGATAAATCTACTAGAGTAAATCTCACTGACATTGCTGCTTCACATAATCGTACTCTAGCATACGTCATTATCAAGGCTCAACGTGATCAACTTGCGGAGCGTCCAAAAGAAGAGCTTTTCTGCACGGATCATAATAACGTTGAAAAAACAGTAGTAGAAGGTTCGGCCGAAGATGGTCTCTGGAAGGCGGCTCTGCATAATAATCGAAATATAGCGGTTAGATGTTTAGAGAGGGGTGCTTCTGTGCATTTAAAAAGTAAGGTGGGTGGGGTAACGCTCATCGAGCTTGTTATGTATTATGAAGATCTAACCCTGGAACTGCTCATCTTAATTTATGGTGGTACGTATCCTGATCATGAAGTGCTTGTGAAAGATGGTATTGACCCAATAAAACCTATTGACTATGTTCTTTTCAAAGCTTGTAAGGATAACAATGTTGGCAAAGTTATAAAGGCGCTGAGCCTGGGTGCCTGCGTGCATCTCAGAGGAAAGACAACAGGCCAGACTCCCCTGGGGTTAGCCGGATTAGCTAAAAATCAGGTTTTGGAACTGGTATTGGAACAAGCTGGTGCTTATGAAGGACCTCAAGAAAAGCTTGTTCGAATAGAAAATGGCACTGAAAAAGAAGCAACGAAAGAGGATTACAGACTATGGATGGCTTGCGTATCAAACGATCACGTAAAAGCCATTGCTGCATTGAAATCAGGAGCATCGGTCCACATAAAAAGTGCCACCTCATCTACTACGCCTTTACAGCTCGTGCTTCACCATAATAATACTCCGTTTGCGCTCCATTTAATAGCAGTTGGCGGTGCTCAAATTGATCCAACCCCTCTCATGCCCATTGCGTGGACAATGAAGAATTATGATTTGCTCCATTTATTAAGTCGCTACGCACCAAAAGAGCCGTCAGAGCTTGTCACTGAAATGCTTAAACAAGGCGAGCCTAAAATTGCAGAATATCTGATAATGAATGATGTGCCAGTTGACGAAAAGGCGCTCTTTGTCGCCCTACGAAAAGGTTATACTTCTGTAGCAGCAGCACTTCTGAATCCGCAACCGGCTTCTGCTCCAGGAATTTTAACACGAGCGGCAGTTAACACAAGAGAAAAGGATACTTACGCAACTCCTCTTATTGTTGCTGCGCAAGAAGGAAATGAATATATAGCTAAACGATTAATACTGGCCGGTGCTGATGTTAATGCACGTGATAATGAAAATAGGTCTGCACTCTGGTTTGCTTGTTATATGAATAATGCTACTCTTGCTGAATATTTACTTGCACAGGATGCAGAGACTAACGTTGCTGCAAATCCACCAAGAATAGATAAGAATCGAGTACAACCTGGAATAGATGACAAGGCACAACGTCAATTATTTGATCCAAATGAATTATGGCCAATTTTCTTACTTGCAGTGCGGCATGGTAATTACTTGCTAGTTGAGCAATTGCTCACTTACAGTACAGATCCTGCAGTAACATTAAGCGGTAAACATAATGCTATTCATTTAGCAGTACTTACTGGAGCAGGAACGGAAACAGTACGTTGCATTGATACAATTGTCAGTAGAGAAGCCTCCGGCCCACCAGCAAATGGTGTATTACTTATAAATTCAGCCGATAACGAAGGAAGAACACCGCTTCATCTAGCATGTGAGATGCTCTCAATTACTATTGCGAAGCGATTGGTGGATTTTGGTGCTGATTGTAATCTTACTGACAAAAATGAAAACACCCCACTCCACATTGCCGCAGAAAAAGGAAATGCACAACTTGTAGAAGCAATTTTATCATCGCAGTTCTCTATTGTTTTACATAAAACCAATAGAGCAGACGAAACAGCCCAAGCGATAGCTGAAAGAAAAGGTCCTGCAGGCATAGGTATCTTAACAAGGTTGCAGCAATATAAACCGCCCATCTCGAGAAGAGCAAGCGGCAGTGGCTCCTTCGTGTTAAATAGACCGTTAAGTAACTCTCGATCGAGCGCATCTCCGCTTCGCACTGCTGCGCTTGCTACCACTGCCATACTTGGTACCAATACTGGCACTACTTCTCCGCGCGCTATCGGCGTTCTCAGCAGCGCTAATGTAAGCCCACGAGAGGCCGCTAAAAAAATTTAAATGACGGTGCTTTGAGTTCTTTCTTGCACTAAACATTTTGGCAAAACTTGCTAGATTATATCCGACGATACTAACAACACTATTTTAAAGGGGGTTCTTATGATGCAGCGAGTAATACAGTTCTGTTCTCTTCTCCTCTCTCTGAATCTCATTTTGGATGTGCAAGGAATGGAGCGATCTTACCAAAACAACATTGCTGATGATACTTTTTCTCGATTAGCATTTGTCACAACAACTCGAACTGAAAGTAGCAGCTTGTTGGCGCCCCAGCCAACCATCGCTCAAGCAATCGATCATCAGGCACTGGGACTTTTTCAGCAGCTGCTCCAACAAGAATTTTCTAAGTTTAAATCGGAGATAATAAGAATTATAAAAACGTATTACTCAACGTTCGAGAGCAGGGAGATTGATCGAAAAAATACCCATAAGGCTCTGGTGGAATATATCTTGAGCGCCTTTAATCAAAATGCTCAAACTTCGATTGCAAGATCCATAGGCCGATATGAACGCCCTTTAGATGATAATCTGCTCCGCGATTGTTTGCTGGCTGAGGGTGAACAGGTTAAAGCAACCGCACAAGATATAATATCGTACGCTGTTCAGACATCGAAATTTTTTAGGCCATTAGCAAAGGAACAGAGTAGGTTCCTCTGGAATGTTGTACACTATGGCCATATAATTGGTTTACCCGTCCTTGTAATACTCTATACTGCCTTTCTTCTCTATCGTCCCATTAGGAATTCTGATGCAGATTTATTGCTTTCAGAGCTGCCAGTCCTCGCAGTTCCCGTTTATGTATGCACCGTACTCTATTTTGCTTTATTTATGGCGAAATATTGTGCAACCGGAAGCGCGTTCAGACGATTTGATCAAGATGCCGCTTCCATTAGTGACATGCTCAATGAGGTAACGGATTCTCTTGATAAGCTTCGTGATAAACTCTCTGATCTTGTTACAAAAATGGTGCAACCAAGGATTCTGCTATGAGTGAGCTTTCAAAAGAAAGACGCGCTTTTTGGCAGGAACTCTAGCTAACGTTCTAAACTAAAAATGTAACGTGCTGAACAATTAAAATCCTTGATATTAGTTTATAGGTATTCATATGCTTATAAAAAACGAGTATCTCAGGAGAGTAGATGTATAAGCATACTATTATTCAGTGCCTTATCGTAAGTATTTCCCTTGTTCTACCGTTGTATGCCGACACTAACGATTCGCTCACTACTTTACTAACTCAAGCAACAACTCTTATGAACGACCTTCTTGAGAAACTGCCATGTGACTTGCCGACGAGCATCCATACAGAAGATATGCCCTTTACTATAACTAATGCGGGCTACTATTGCTTAGCATCTGATCTTGGTTCCGCCGATCCTATCGACATAAAAATCACTGCCTCTAATGTGCATCTTAATTTAACCGGTCACACTATTGATCTTGGTGGTACGGGAGGTATAGGGATAGAAGTATCCAACTGCACCTCAGTAACTCTGATGAATGGTATTATTCAAAATAGTACAAGCACTGGTACGGGAATACATATCTGTAGTGGTTCTCAAAAAATTACCGTCGACGGCATAATTACAATTAACTGTGCAACTGGCATCTCATCCGAAGACTCCAATAGCATAACCATTAAAAATAGTCTTTTTCAAAATGGGCAAATAGGAGTCTCATTTTCTGCGGTAGCAAATAATGGTTATGACTATGTACTAGCGAAATCGAGCTGTATTAATAACACAGTGGCAGGCATTCAAGTTCAGGGCGGTGCAGAAACAACTTTAAATGAACTGAAAATACGTGATTGCCACATAGTGAATAGTACGCTTAATTCGAGCACGACTAATCCAACCTACGGCATTCAAGTTAGTGCAGCAAAAGGAATAACTGTGCATGAGGTCACCCTAGATACTCATACCACAGGAATCTCAATCAGCAATGCATGTGATGTTAAAGTTGCCGATTCTAAAGTACTTAATGTAGCAGCAAATGGAATTGAGACATTTGTCACGACGGGAAAGGCTCTACAAAATAGTATGCAATCATTTTTATTTGATAGGGTAATGATTGATACTGCCTCTGGTATTAGTATGAAATGTTCTACTACAAATCAGCTGAGGATTAAAGATTGTCAGATGCTTAACGCTGCGCAAAATGCACTTTTTCTCGATGGCTGCAACTCTGCAAAAATTGATGACTGTGTTCTTTGTAATGCCGCAGGTAGCTCCGCAGCTATTCTGGTTATTGGGGATAATAATGCTGTTAATACCGCGCGTATTAACAATTGTATCATTGAAAATAACGCGCCAGGCACCGGACTTAATGGCGTTGAAATAAGCAATGCACGAAACGTTTCTATAGAGCATTCAACAATCAGTACAGGAGGTACTGGTAGTAATAATATTTTGATCCAGGGCAGTATTGCCAATTGCCTCATAAGTCATTGCTCGATTACTGATGCCGTGAATGGTCTATCTTACACTAATGTTACCGATGAAAACGCAGGAGCAAATCTTACAATCGATCATTGCCATATTTTTAATTGTAGTAGCAGCGGGATTTCTGTTGCTAATGCCCTCAATTGCATTATACGTAATTGTGAACTTGCTTTTTGCGGCACCGCTATCAATTTGAGTGCCGCTCAGACAGTAACAATAATGAATAATATCATACAAACCTGCTATGTTGCCGGTATAAATATCGATGACCAATGCCTGCGCATTGGTGCACGTGACAATGTGTTTACGTGTATATACAGCTCAACGTCAAACAATGGTGTTGGTATTAACAATGAACCTCAAGCTGAAAATGCTATCTTTCATAACTTTGCTTACGGAAACTATGCTGATTACCAGGGCGTAGATCTTGTGGTTGCTCCTGGACCTAATATTGGAGCACATGAAAATGTCGCAGGATTGGGGTCACAATAACCCAATAAAAAGGAAATTCATTTTTTCTCTTTCTTGTTGATTTTTCTAAAAAAAGTAATAGTCTCCCTTTTAGAACAATCTAAAAGCAAAGGAGATGCCATGGCTAGATATGATAAAAGGGCGCAAGAATCGGTGCATCAGGCGCTAAAAAAATATAAGAAAAAGAAGCTTCATAGTGGAAGAAGCGGGAAACTAGTTAAAAGTAGAAAGCAAGCACTCGCAATAGGTTTATCTGAAGCGAGAAGAAAAGGTGCTAAGGTACCATCTCCAAAGTAGAATAAGTATGGATTCTTAAGCGCAATAACACCATTTTTAATCATTATTGCGCAAGCCTTTTTTAGAGCATTGCTATCATTTCTTAAATTCCATCTTACCCACGCCATTTCCGATTTGGTGATTTTTGTTACACTGTTAACAGTTACAAAAAACCAATTGCACGAAATTTCTCAAAGCACACTCATGATTTTAATAGTACTACTCTACTTTATATGCGCTAGTATGTTTACCATTAGCAAATGGGGCTTAGCGTATACTGAACCCATATTTTTTGTAGCAGTAAGGATGATCATTTCTGGAATACTGCTGTTAGGGTATTTATTGCTCAGAGAAAGACTACTTCAGCGTGTCTTTATAAAAACAGTAAGGAACGACTGGTTGCTGTTTGCACAGATAGTTCTCTTTCATATATATCTTACTTACATTTGCGATCTCTGTGCACTTAAAGACATTTCAAGCATAGAATCTGCATTTATATACAATCTTTCACCTTTTATTTCAGCACTGTTCTCTTATTTTTGGTTTAATGAGGTTATGACTCCTAAAAAGTGGGTTGGTCTTTTCTTAGGGTTTAGTTCATTACTTCCGGAACTCATTTACTCAGAAGCTTCTATCTTTACTCATCTTATGCCTCGTCTTGTCACCCTTGCTGCTGTTATCTCAAGTGCATATGGTTGGATAGTTCTTCGTGATCTGGTAAAGAAAGGCTACTCTCCTGTCTTTGTAAATGGATTTGGGATGTTTTTTGGCGGGATAATTGCTTTGGGAACGTCTTATAGTGCTGAGTCCTGGGAACCTTCACCAGTGCATGATTGGATTCCCTTCATCCAAGCAACGCTTCTTATCGTTGTAGTCGCAAACATCCTATTTTATAACTTATACGGTTACCTTTTGAAGTATTATACGGCAACGTTCCTCTCATTTGCAGGCTTCATGTGTCCGCTTTTTGCAGCGATCCTTGGCCGACTTTTTCTTAGTGAGACTTTCTCATGGAATATTGTGATCTCATTTGTGATAGCGTGTATAGGTCTCTCTCTTTTTTATCATGAAGAGCTTAAACAGGGCTATATTAAAAGTTAATCAAGTTCACAGGGCGGGGCTGCTATCAGCACAAACTTTTCAGGAAATTGGAGTACAATCGCCTGAGTAAGCTCATCGGCAAAGTGATTGAGATGCATACGTATCTCATCGTAATTTTCGATATCGTCCTCCCACCTCTTTTTTAAACGGAGTTCGACTTGACGGGCATTCAGTTTAAAATGCTGATTAAATGAATCAACAACAATGTTCTTAGGAAGAAAGCAGTTAATCTTACTTAAAAAGGTTGCAATCTCTGCTTCATTTTTGTGCCATTCAGCTGTCTGCTTTTTACGCTCTTTTGCATCATTCTTTTTAGCTGCATCAATAAGGCCCACTGTATGGTTAATATGCTTTTTTAAAAGAGAAGTTAGTTTCTTGCCTTTCGCTTCGCCATAAAAGGGAATAAAGGCGTTGCCGATATGTTCTTGGTTTTTCATGAGCCTTTGTAGTACAAAGGGTGCCGATGGATGGTTAGAAAGGTCAGCTATTACATATTCTCTTATCCAAAGCGAATGATCAGCCCATAATTCACGCATGATTTTACTTAGTTCGTCTTCAGTATATGCACAGAGAGATCGTATGATACAAGTTAAGAGCAGAAGTAGGTAAAATCTTTTCATAGCAAATTCTCCTTTTTTCGTTAACGTACTATATAGATCTACATCTACTCAATGGATAGTGTAAAAAGTACATTGTTAACAGGAACTGCCTTCTTGAGGTGCTTGGATAAATTTGATATTTTTTCAAATGTACGAACAATTGAATGTTGAATAAAAATACTAAGCGAGGCACTATGAACATTTCTCTAATAGTCGTAATTATGCTTGCAACTCCTCTCTTTTCTATGGATAAGAACATTATTAAAGATGGTTTTTCAGAATTAATGCCAGCACATCAAACTAGTAAAGCAAGTTTTCAGATAAGTGCACAAGAAAAAGAGCTTATAGATGCCGCGCAAGGCGGAGAATTGGAACGCGTAACACAGCTCCTTAAAATCCCGGGAATAAACGTCAATGCTACAAATGAAGATGGGTCCACAACCTTGATGATAGCTGCCAAGGAAGGCCACACCGGCATCGTTCAACTAATTCTCCAGCAACCTGGTGTCGCTATTGATAGCCAAAATAAAAATGGGAAAACTGCTCTTATGCTAGCTGCTGAGAATGGTCAGAAAGGGACTGTTCAGATACTTCTTGATCAGCCCCGTATTTGGATCAATGCCGCTGTTCACGACGGCAAAACAGCGTTCACCTATGCTGCTGATAATGGTCACAAGGAGATAGTTTCCCTACTTGTTGATAAAGCTGAAATCGCTTACAATGCAAAAGCTAAAGATCTGACTTTTCTAATGTGGGCTGTGTTGAAAGGTTACAAAGAAATAGTCGAGGCTCTCCTTGCTAGACCATCTATTGATGTCAATTTTTATGATAAAGATGGATGGACCGCTCTCATGTTCGCTGCCGATTGTGGTCACAAAGAAGTTGTGGAGATGCTCCTTAAGAAATTTGAGACAGCTATCAATGGCAAAAATTCTAATGGGGAAACAGCTCTCATTATTGCTGCCATTAATGGCCATACTGAAATCGTTCGGCTTTTGCTTGAAAGACCAGATCTTGATTACAACGCCTGCACTCTCGAAGGATGGACTGCACTTATGTTTGCTGTCGTAAAAGGCCATACAGAAGTGGTTCGATTGCTTCTAAATATGCCATCGATTAATTTCAATGCCAGCACTCCTGACGGATGGACTGCGCTTATGTTTGTCGCGAAACAAGGTCATGCAGAAATTGCTCAGTTGCTTCTTAATAAATCCTCTATAGATTTCAATGCAAGCATGCGCAAAGGGTGGACTGCGCTCATGCTCGCGGCTGAAAATGGTCATTCCGCAATTGTACAGATGCTACTTACTAAACCCTCAATTAATGTAAACGCGCCAAATTACGAAGGATTTACTGCACTCATGCACGCGATTTGGACGAATCACAAAGAAACTGTTCGGGTACTTCTTACTCACCCTGACACAGATCTCACTGTTATTGTAAAATGGAAAGAACGACGCTCGTCGTCATTGATACGTCCGTATCAGAACTTGTAAGTAAATATGTGGAATGCTTCTGATGTCTACGTGCTAACACCAAATCTTCTTCTGCCCGAGAAAATTCTTTGCTATTTCTTAGCTATGAGAGCTGCTTACGGAAGTTCGCATATAATTTAACTCAGCCTAAGGAGAATAATAGCCTTGTTTTGGCTTGTGACAACCTGCTACACTCTTAAAGTAGATCGCTATCGTTATTATCTATCTAGCAAAAGGGGGAGCATGGATAAAAACTAGCAGCCTTAGGCATCGATTGTTTCAAACAAAAATTATCTGATAATTCTCATAAACATACATATCGCGGAAACTGAATAAAGTTAAAGTTTAATCATAAGCTTTCAAGGCTTATTGAGGGGAGTACCTTATGAAAAATATGCATTATTTCTTGACAGGTAAGCAGATGTTATTTGCATTCATGCTTCTTACTGGGGCAACTTCATTATGTACCCAAGTGTACAATGTTACCACAACTGCTGATAGCGGCACTGGATCGTTTCGTGATGCGATAAATCAGGTGAATGCAGGAACATATTCCACCATTGATTTTGCTCTTACGCCAAGTAGTGGAAACTATAATTCCTCTTCAGATACATGGACTATACAGCCGCAAACGGATCTACCGATCATTACCCAGCCGGTAACAATCAATGGATATTCACAAAAAGGGTTTAGCAAGCCCAATGCTACACCAAATACTTTAACAGTCGGTGATAATGCAATTTTGAAAGTGATTATCAATGGTAGCAACTATACTATCTGTAATGGGTATTGTTATGGTAATGGTCTTCACTTTGGAGCTGGCTCGGATGGTTCTGTTGTGACAGGCCTGGTGATCAACCAATGGATATCGAATGGTATTTTGATTGATGGTGTATTTGCCCCCGCTCCGATTCCTAACCCTTGTAGCTCCATTAACGTGTGCTCCAATTTGGTCCCACAAGCGACTCAAATTAACGGTATCAAGATCGTAGGATGCTTTATCGGAACTGATTATACGGGGACACAGGTAATTGCTAATAGAACGGGTATAGGGATTGCTGGTACAGAATTCAGTTATCCTGCGACGCCGAATGGCACTATCATTGGCACGCCAAATATAGCTGATCGTAATATCATTGCGGGCAGCTTTGGGTATTTTATTAAAGACTATTATGGACTTCGTGGGGCTTGTATTTGTAGTTCAAATAGTGGAGGTACAACCATTCAAAATAACTATATAGGTCTTGACGTTACAGGTTCAAAAGCTTTAGGTACTTCTCAATGCGGTGTTATGATTCTTGGTGATGTGAGCGATCTTATTGGCGGAACAGATTCATTACAAGGAAACGTCATTTCAGGACATGATATCTATGGAATCAATTTCACGGGCTTGCAGCCCTACAATTTCGCCTGGACATCAGGATTACCGAATAATGTATGCAATGTAGTCCAAGGAAATTATATTGGAACTAACGTGAAGGGTACTCAACCTCTTGGCAATGCAAACGCGGGAATCGAGCTTGACTCATGGACAGTCGGGACACAGATTGGTGGATCCCAACCTGGCGCTGCTAACGTTATTTCGGGGAATGGGACCGGTATCCGCCTTGGTCAATTAGATATGCCAGGGAGCGAAACGAACGTCATACAGGGCAATTTAATTGGAACAGATCCTACTGGCAATAGGCCATTAGGAAATACGGGCTGGGGCATCATTCTCAATGATAACTATAACATTATTGGTGGAACACAGCCTGGGCAAGCGAATGTCATCTCTGCTAATAGTTTGGGGGGCATTCTCATTCACAATGCATTTAATAATGAAATCGTCGGTAACACGCTGGGTACAAATAGTGCAGGTACTCGACCCCTCGCTAACGGCGGTCCTAATATTCAGTGTTTGGCTACACCTGCTCAGTGCCAAAACCCTAATTTTAATGTGATTGGATAAAACTAGAAAGTTAAAAGTATTAAAGGAGTTCATTATGAATTTACGAATGACAAGTTTACTAGGAAGTCTGCTTTTTATCGGCTCATATTTGTCAGCGATCAATCCGTATAGCATAGGCCAATCATTTTATGGGGCCACAATTAAAAACGTTCAGGCACTGTTAAGATCTCAGCCTAATGCTAATGGCGGTGTTGGACCTGAGCAGTATATCCTTATAACCAATGACCACATAAGGAGTTTTAATAAGCTTACCGGGCAACCTGACGGTATTCTAGATATGGATACTGCCAGCTTTTTTGGATTTCCGACAGCTGATACTCACATCATGTATGATCGTTGGGGTAAGCGTTGGATAGCGGTTGGGGATATCATTGACTACTATAGCTGTCAAGGCTTAGTTGATTTCCCAAGTATTGGTATAGTATACAGTGACGGGCCTATCATAACGTCATGCACACAATGGAAACCGTATCGCTTTGCCAACCTTGAAATTATCCCTCCATGCACTGTCACAGCTCCTAACTCAGGGATCGACAGTCCGCTCCTTGCAACAGACCAAAATGCAGCCTATATAACAGTAAGTATATTTGGGCTGAACGTCGATCAGTTCTTATTTCCCTTGGTTGGAATTACTTTGATTGTCATACCACAATCAGCATTTGAAGCAGACTGCTTGAGTGGTCTTTACAATATTATTACGCCAGTCTCTTTTGGAGGAAATCCTGCACAAAGCCAGCAAAGCCCTCCTGCTAATAATTTTGATCCAAATCCACAGTATGGATACATCATTAATGCGCAGAATAATTATAACCAATATCCATCGAATATGAATTATACTGCGCTTTATCTCTATAGAATTGAAAATGCAGGATCGGGCAATCCACAGCTTGGGCCGCAGGTGACTATTCCTGTGGCAAGCTACACAGATCCATCATTTGCGCCTCACTTTGGAAATCTCTACGGCTATTCTGGACTTATGCAAACAAGTGGCTGCTCATTTGACCAAGGCGGCACGCATATCCGCAACAAGCAGCTTTATGTGGCTCATGCAAGTCTCATGAATAGTGCTGGTGTTGGTCAGTATCAAACAGGCGACCGTGTGGGTATTTTCTGGTATCGCTTTGATCTCACTGGTGATCCAACTGGTCAAGGCAAAGGAACAGAAACGCCAAGCACGGTCCCAGCATTAGTGCAATCAGGTGTTATTGTAGACCCAAGGAATACGACGAATCCTCTCTACTACTATCTTCCCTGTATAATGACGAATGTCAATGGAGATATGGTGATTACAGGTACTGTGTCGAGCGCGGTAAATTATATAAATGTGTTCTACACCACGAAGTCGTTCAATTCGTCGACAACGGCACCAATCATGCTCTTAACAAATAATGCCAATAGCTATAACTTTGGTACACTTGCATTTGACAATTACCCACTACCAGAAACAGGACAACGTTGGGGTGACTATGGTTCAATTTTCCCTGATCCGGTAGGGGATTTGAATATTTGGTCAACTAATGAAGCTGTTGCTTTCCTTAATGGATGGGGAGTATTAGCGACACAATTTGTGGCTAACAGCGATACAATTTGTGGCTAACTAAGGAATTGAATCTTTTACACAGCCCCAGCCTTCCTGGGGCTGTGTTCTAAAAAAGAATGCTTCCCGTTCATAATGCCAATGACTTTTGCTTTTTTATGTTATACAGGAATAGTCTGTTCCTCTCTTCTTTCAAGCGGTGGACAAACTTTTTCAGTGAAGTGCTTCATTTTTTTAAGACTGATTTTTTTAACTTTAGACTTAAGGCTAAAGGTTTTTTTATTTTCGCTAAACAACCATATTCCATCTTGCAAGCACAATTAGCGCATTTATTTGATCACGTTTATTTGACTTTTTTCACATTTTGAGTTGGCTTATAGAGAAGATCGCTCGAGAGTGAAAATGTTTTTTTTTGAATAGAAAATTAATAAGGAGACCTATGAATCGCTATTCTTGTGTTGTCGCTACTTTGCTAGTTTTGACTGATTCTCTTTTTGCTATGAACATGAAAATTGCTGATTCTTCTTCATCAGTATGCGAGACTCAAAATGTAAAATCTCAAAACAGTCTCGAGATAGCGCAGCTTACCGATGCTGCAGAAGAGGGTGATTTCGAACGTTTTAAACTTATACTTCAAAAACCTCATATAGATGTCAATGCACAAAACGCACGTGGATATACCGCTCTAATGCTTGCTGCTGCAGGGGGCCACAAGAATATAGTTCAAATGCTTTTGGAACGCACTGATATAGAGTTAAATACACAGAATCGCACGGGTAGAACCGCTTTGCTTTTAGCCGTAGAGAAGGGCAATAAAGAAATAGTCGAACTGCTCCTTGCCAAACCTGGACTTGCGCTCGACGCAAAAAATGATTTGAACAGAACTGCTTTTTTACTGTCTGCTGTCAGGTGCAATGCGGATATCGCTCGGTTGTTACTTGGTAAAGATGGTGCTGTTAATGATCGAGACGGATATGGTATGACGGCTCTTTTATACGCAGCCGAAGCAGGTTGCAAAGAAGTTGTTACATTGCTTCTTAATAGACCCGAAACTCAGATCAATGTGCAAAATAACAAAGGCCAGACGGCTCTCATGCTTGCTGCTACAAAGGGCTGGGCAGAAATAGTTCAATTATTGATTGATAGACCAGACATTGAAATCAACATACCCGATAAAGAAGGATGGACCGCTCTTATGTTGGCCGTGTTGCATAATCATAAAGAGATAGTTCAGTCACTTCTTAAAAAGCCTACTACTGCAGTTAATCACCAAAGCAAAAGCGGCACGACGGCTCTCATGTGTGCTGCCAGGGACAAAGCAGTTTTTCAACTTTTGCTTGCAAGACCCGAAATTGCTATCAATACTCAAGATAAAGAGGGGCAGACTGCTCTTATCCGTGCTGCTATGGTTGGATCCGAAGAAATTGTTACATTGCTGCTTAATAAACGTGGTATTGAAATCAATGCACGAGATGAAAAAGCCGAAACGGCTCTCGTGTGGGCAAGCAAAAGAGGACATAAAGAAGTTGTCCGGTTGCTTCTTGATCGCCAGGATGTTGCTTTTGATGCTCAGAGAGATTGGCGTGCTCTTTCTATATGGCCAAAAGCAACGAGTGAAATTATCCGAATGTTCCTTAGTAAGCCTGATATTGCTCGTAAAATCAGAGCTTTCATGGGCGCACGAGCTCTTTGGTTTTGTGCCGCTGAAAATGGTCATGCTGAAACTGTCCAGTGTCTGCTTGCTGCAGGTGAATGTGAAATCAATGAGAGAGATGGAAAGGGAAGGACGGCTTTCATACTTGCCGTCTTAAGCGGTGAGCATCAAGTTGTTGAACTATTTCTTGAGAAGGCTGGGTTAGCTGTTAGTGTCTGGGATGATGAGACCAAGACTCCTCTCATGCTTGCTGCGCAAAACGGTCATACATCAGTAGTTCAAGTTCTACTTACTAAGCCAGGTTTTGACATTAATGCGTGTAACAAATTTGGCGAAACAGCGCTTATGATTGCTGCGCAATCAGGTTATCACGAGATCGTACAGGTATTGCTCGATAAGGGTAGTGAGATTAATGCTGTCGATGAGCAGGCCTATACAGCTCTCATGTATGCAGTAGTAAATGATAAAGAAGAAGTTATTAAAATACTGTGTAATACCCCAGGAATTGCTATCAATAGTAAGGATAAAGAAGGTAAGACAGCCCTCATAAAGGCTATTGAGTGGGGTCGTCGTGAATCAATACCACTCCTCATTGAAAGATCCGATTGTAATGTGCAAGACAATCAAGGTATGTCGGCTCTCATGTATGCTGCATACAAAGATCAGGAAGAAACAATAAAACTACTTCTTGCTAAACCTATGATCCATGTTAATGACAGAAATAAAAAAAGCTGGATGCTTGAGCGCTTGCGGGTTCATAAAGTCAAAACAGCGAACGAAGAAGGCACAACGGCTCTCATGATTGCAGCTAACTGCGGGCATGCAAAAATGGTTAAGCTATTGCTCGAGAGATCTGATATTGCAATAAATGGTCAAGATTGTTTTGGTAATACTGCCCTCATGCATGCCGCCCAAGTGGGTTATCCAGATCGAGTTGACCACGACGAAACCCTCAGACATGCTCCGCAGAATGGTTATCCAGAAATTGTTCGCCTGCTTTTAGCAAAGCCTACTATTGACAGTGGTGCCCTCAATCTAAATGGCGAGAACGCATTAATGCTTGCTAAAAATCCTGAGATCGTACGTTTATTGGCACCCACTGAGTTTGAGGTCGTAAATTAATAGAGATATTTTTCATACTGAACCTATTATGAGCATCTTATGGCCCAAAAAAAGGTTTTTTATATGAGTCTCGGAGGTATCATTTTGCTAAATGCGGGGTGCTTGCGTCACTCAAATAATTGCGATACATTTTCTAAAAAATCTCTATTCACTGTTAACAGGAGGTAGCGTATGTTCAAACCTAAAGGACCGTTCTGCCAAAGTTGTGGCATGCCGCTTTCAAAGGACTGTAAGGGAGGAGGGAGCGAAGCCGATGGAAAGCTCAGCAAAGATTATTGCAGCTACTGCTATCAAGCTGGAAAGTTTACCGAGCCCGATATCACCGTTGAAGAAATGGTAACCAAAGTGAAAGGGAAGCTTAATGAGATGTATATTCCTTCTTTCCTTACCGGTTTCTTTACCAAAGATATTCCCAAGCTGAAGCGATGGCAGCGAGAGCTTTAAGGTCCCATATGTCTTCACTATCACAAGATCTTTTCCATAGAATATATGAGAAATCTCTGACCATTATAAAGCTTTTCCTTGGCGCTAAGAACGCGATAGCCCCACCGTTCAAAAAATGGTCGGGCAGTTATACTCGCCTCCATTTTTACATGCTGCAATCCTAATGTTCGGGCTTTCTGCTCAAGGTGACCGAGAATGAGCTTGCCTATTCCTTTACCTTGAAAATCTTTGTGTGTATAGAGGTGATCGATAACTCCATCTTTTGTCAGATCTCCAAAACCAACGATCAGGTGATCTGTTTCGGCAACAATCGTATAATTATGCAACAATTTTTGATGCCACCGATCCCGATTAGGAACCTTCGGAGCCATCGCATCAAGTTGTTCAGGTGAATAATCTCGTGCATTAATAGCATGCACAGTTTCATGGAACAGCTTGATAACTTCATCTAGGTCTTTGCTCTGAAACTCGCAGAGATTCAAACTTTGTGTTTTCTGAACCATGCTATGAATGCCTTGAGAGCTTTATATCTATGATGGAACTGTTTTTCTTCTTCTGTTCCGCGTAACTGCGCTAATGTCTTGGTACTTCCTTCAGGAACCATCATTTTAGTATAAGGGAGAGTAGCATGTGCTTTGAAGGAAGATTCAAGCGGATTAATAAGTGATCCATCGCAGATTCCTTCAAAGATATGATTATTTTCAACACTATTTTTATACACCAAGCAACTTAAGAAATAGGTTCGTGGATCATCGCAGGCAAGTTTCCAAATTCCTTCAAGCCCGATGCCTTCATAGACGTATTTAGCGAGTGGACCAGGAAATTTATTGTAAGCTTTGAAATAGATTCCTCCATCATCTATGAGCAGCGGCTCGTGCAAAATCTCCCAAGCTTGCTGTGCTTTTGCAACGGCTATTTCATGGATATCGAGTGATTGAAATTCAATTAAATCAATGGGTGCTTGGTTCAGATCAATTTCAGGAGCAAGCTGATGAATCCAGCGCTGGACTTCCTCAAATTTGCCTGAATTATTAGTTACAAAAAGAATCTTCATCAAATGACTCTAAAGTTAAAGATCTAGTGAGAAATCTGTATAAATATGCCTTTTTTTGTTCGGTTCAGCAAATGAGTTCTTGTGTGCACGAAATGAGCGTTTTTGCCCGTATTTATGAAGAATAGGAGACTTTTTTAAAACATAAATGCATTGGATAAACAATACAAGTATTTCCGCGACCTGGTAAGCGGGGAATGTGTTTTGTTAAGAACTAAATGCCTAGGTGCTTATTTTAAATGTGCCAGCTTTTTCAAAGCCTTGTTCTCGTAAACTGTTGTACAGCGTCAGTGTGCTCTCTTGGAATGGCTCCTCGATGGTAAGAATTGCATATGCGTCATAAAAATATTGATGCCGCTCTTTGTAGCTCAAGTCAGTGCTTGAAATGAGTGACCATACTGCTTTATCAGTTTCTTGAAGTCCATCCATCTTGCCCCAGTTAACGCCGACATCTTCACCGATAATTTTAGCAGTGAGGGGCCCTTCCACGTAAGAACAGAACTCTTCAAGCAGACAAATGGATTGTATGATGCCTCTTGGACGCTCTAATGGACGGCAGGCAATTTTTGAAAACTCTTCAAACTGGCCGAGTAAATAGGAAATGCGTAGAGGTGGAATGGCTCTGTTTTGGCCAAAGAGATAGAGTGCAAGCGGCAGAGTATTAAAAAAATGATCGAGTTTTTTGATAGTTTCCATACTTTCTACGTCTAACACTTTTAACTCTGGTCCTAGAGGAGTTTTTCTCCATGCTTCTTGGTTTTCAGCTCCACCACGAAGATAGAAAACACGGTCATCATTTTGTTTCATGCACGCTAACACAGTCTTTAAAAGCTCCATATTTGAATTGCTATTTCCAACGAGGCCCATGAAGATCATAGAGGTGTTCGGTTTTATTAGCGTGTAGTTCTCAGAAAGGTACTGTTTTTTCTGGATATCTTTTATTATAAGATCAAATGAAGCAGTGTTTCCATTGATGGGACCAATGATAATGATCTCTGTTTTGGCAGGGGCTTCAAGTACAAGTGCAAAGCGCTTAATATATCCATCCTTTTCTCGATGTATAGCGAGATCATTAAGTTCATCTATCAACTTATATTCGTGCGGATGATATAAGTTAAGGTGGACCATGAACCATAATCTTACCTCTGACGATGCTAAGGGAGCAAAGAGGAGAATAACGGCTGCTATGATAATAAAAATGTGTTTCTTCTTCATAGACCCTCCGTTGGTTGCAGAATCCATTCTCCTTGTCCGAGATCCAGCCAGAGAAGATTTAGAAGCTCATGGGTTTTCGGATTAAAGGTAAAAGTAAGGCCTTTATAATCAAAATTTTTTATACCTTCAACGACCTTTCTCACTGAGTTATTGGAAAAGTCAGGAGATGCTTTCTTAAGAATTTCAAAGCAGATGCTAGCACCGATATAGCCTTCGAGTGCGAAAACATCTTTTTCAACTTGACCGATTTTATAAAGCGCTTGTCGGTAGTCTCTTACAATTTCGATGTTGCTCGTGTCAGGATTTGGTGCAAACACGGCAATAATAATATCAAGGCCCTGAGAGTGAGCAAACTTTTTAAATGACTGCTCAGCCATATCTGAAAGCGCAAAGGATGTTCTATTTATGAAAAAGTCCACGCCTGCCTGTCTAATAAATTCTGTAGTCGCTATCTCTGTGCTAAAGAAACCAACGCCGCCAACATCAGCACTTTTAATTTTAGCGATCTGACTTTTAAATTCAGTTGTATTGCGCTCATAGGATACTTCAAGATATTTGGTAATATGATCTTTTTTTAAGACAGCTCGTGATCCGACGATTGCCCCCATACCGTAAGAATCGTGCTGATAAAAGAACGCAAGATCTTTAATACGGTGTTTTTCAATCACATACTTTGTGAGGCCTATAGCCTCTGTTGTGTAGGAAACGCGCCAATGGACGATATAATTGAGGTCTGGCTTTCTAAAAATCGGAGCGCCTGTTACAGGGAAGAAGACAAATATTTTGCCATCTTTTATAAGATCGAGGAAACTTTCGGTTGTTGGGCTTCCTGTCGGGCATAAGAAAAGTGTACTTTTATATTTTTTCATGAAAGTTTCGACATTAGTACGAGCCTTTTCAGGAGAATATTCATCATCCATAAAGACGACTTCCACCGGCCTGCCATTAATACCTCCTGTAAGATTTATTTCTTTCACGCGAATTGAGATTCCTTGTCGGATGTTTTTCCCTTGGATGGATAATCCACGAGATAAATCGAGTGTGCAGCCGAGCATGATTGGCTCTAAGGTCTTTTTTGTAACCTGAGGGTGCTTTTCAGCACACAGGCTAAGATTTTCTTGCATTTTCTTTGTCGGGAAATATTGATTCTCTCCTGGTTCTGGTTTGAGCGGTGTAAAAAGAAGTTCTCCTGTATTGACATTGATGATACCCATCTTTTTAAATCCGGTCTGCTCTCGAGTATCTTGATTGAAAAGGCTCAGTGTACTTTTTTCTAAATTAGGACCGAGATTGAGGATCACAAATGCATCGTAGTAAAAATTAAAAAAATCCTTGTAGGCCCTGTTTGGAGAAGCGAACAGCCCAAATGCCATTGCACCTTGCTCTGCGGGAAGAATCATCATTCCCTTATGTTGTCGGTAACTTATAGTTCTTTTTTCCGCTTCAATATTTGCCTTAATCGCAGTTTGAGGATAGTTGCCCACAGAACAGACCAACGTTTTGCCTGGCGCAGTTTTTTTTAATGTTGCCATACATTGTGGTGGGACGCCTTTATTAGGCTGATTTTCAGAGTATGCAAGACGGATGACTGCATTACTTTTTGTTGGGCTATTGATAAGCAGCTCACTGGGTAATGTATTAAAGAATGTAGTTACGTCATCTTGCAGATTACGATAGCGTCGCTGAGCAAGCTCTCTTTTGATAGCCTGAGGACCCCGTTCATTCGGTCCTTGAAGATAAAAGATTTGATCGGGATTAGCGTCCATGAGCTTTAATACCAGTGTGAGAATTTCAACATTGTAAGGTGTACCATCAACAACGTTACCGAGAAATACCATATGTGTACCGGGGTGAGAAAACGTAAAATCTTTGTTAAGAATGCCTTGATGGTTAAGTTCTGTAAGATCACGCAAAAACGAATGAAATTGGCCATTAAGCGGGCCAAAAATAACAAACTGATCACCTGCTTTGCCTGCGATGAGTTCAGCATGAGGATAATTAAGTCCCTCTCGGACGCGATTCGTTATATTTCGTTCAAGTAATGTTTCAAAATCTGAGAAGGGCCAGGGACGTCGGAACAGACCGGTATTCTGCAAAATACTCACAATTGTTGAGGGGTTATGTGCCTTATGAAAATCGGTATAATCGGGATTGAAGATAATACTTTTATCTGCAATAGGAGGATTTTCGTACATTGTACGTGCATAATTTTGGACATCGTCTAGATCGAATGCCTGTAACGAAAAACTTGTGAGTATCAGTATGAGTATACTTTTCATCAGAACCTCAGCAAGTAAATAAGGCCAATGATTACAAATGATTGCATGCCAACAATAAGTGATCGAGGATAGCGCTGCCTAAAAAATAAAAAGCCCACATTAATGAAAAAGACGATTACTACCCCTATAAGAAAGAGAAAGAACAGATAGTCAGAAAGCATAAAATATCCCACCTTTGGGGCGAGGTTTTCAATAACGAAACGATAGGCGACTTGTGCAGTTACTGCACCTGATGACAGCGTCAAACTTGTTGCATAGTTTTTTTCCTCAAATGAAAAGGTAAAAAGAGACATAAAGAAAATGAAAATCAGTGGTAGTAATATGGTAAGTGCCTGCCGGATTCCTGAATGTGCATAGGCAATGCCAAAGATCAATCGTGGATGCGCTATCATATTTGTAGTTTCTGATCTGCGAAGGTTCGATGTTGAGTATCCGGAGTAAATTGATGTTTCAAGCATTTTCCAGCCCGTTGTCGAAATTTCAGGAGAGACGACGAAGTCATTGTGCGAGGACGACATAATAAGGTCTCCAGGGGATACATAATTATTATCAACCACAATATAAATGACGTGGCTATCAAAGGGAAACAGGGCGTAGGTCAAATTACTTTTTAATTTTACTCTGATATCATAGCGGGCAAGCAGTTTCCCTGCTTCGATACTGGTTATAGGCGGTGCTCGATCAAGAATCTGCCCTTTTTCAACGGTAAATTTGCTTAACGTATCAAGCGAGATTAGTGTCGGATTAAATAAAAACCAGATGATTCCTGAAAACGTAAAATCATTTGATGTGATATCGAACTCAGTAAAATCTTTTATATAAAGCCCGACAGTCACTTTACTCGGGTTTCCGCCAAACTGCTCAAGTGCCTTAGGGACCAAAGGTAAAAGCTCCGGCATTTGATCAAGAGACGTAAAATGCGCAGTCGCCTTATAGATGAGAAAGGAGATAATGAATCCAGAAACGATGATTGACATGATCGTAAAAAAAGCAATGCTCGTATTGCTTAATGCTCTTATTAGTGATGCTTTTTCAACCATAATGTGCTCACCCAATTTATTGTTAGATTAATTAATCTTACAAAGATTATTCTCGTTATTTCAAGGTTTAAAAAAATAGAAGTCTTAAAAAAAGATCACGGGTAACTAAAAGATTATGGGTAACTTATGAGAAGTGCGCGTAAATAAGGGGATTTAGAAAGCCAGCAAGTAAATAAGGCCAATTATCACAAATGACTGCAATCCGATGATAATGAGCCGGGTATATTGTTGTCTAAAAAAAAGAAATCCCACATCAATGAAAAAGACAAAAAACACCGCTATAAGAAACAGAAAAAACATATAGTCTGAAAGCATGAAATAGCCAACTTTGGGCGCGAGACTTTCAATAACGAAGCGATAGGCCACCAGGCCTGTAACCGCACCAGAAGAAAGCGTCAAACTCATATCATAGCTTTTTTTCTCCAGTGAAAAAGAAAAAAGAGACATAAAGAAAATAAAAATGAGAGGTAATAAAATAGTGAGGGGCTGGCGGAGTCCTGAGTGAGCATAGGCAACGGCAAAGATCAATCGTGGATGCGCAACGGTATATTCAGCTTCTTTTTTTTCGAGGTTTGATATTGAGTATCCCGAATAAAATGTGGTTCCAAGCATTTTCCAGCCGGTCGTCGAAATTTCGGGAGATACAACGAAGTCATTTTGTGAGGAGGTCATCGTAAGATCTCCTGGGGAGGTATAATTATTGTCGACCGCAATGTAAATAAGGTGGCTGTCCAAAGGAAACAGAGCATAGTTGAGGTTGCTCTTTAATTTTACTCTAATATCATAACGAGCAAGCAATTTGTCTCCTATGATCCTCGTAATAGGCGGTGCTCTCTCAATAATCTGCCCTTTCTCAAAGCTAAACTTGCTCAATGTATCGAGTGAGATGAGTGTTGGATCGAATAAAAACCAGATGATTGCCGAAAAGGTGAACTCGTTATCAATTATATCAAACTCAGTAAAATCGTTTATATAGAGGCCAACCCGTACTTCGCTCGGGCTACCCCCAAATTGCTCATAAGCTTCGGGAACCAAAGGTAAAAGCTCGGGCATTTTATCAATAGCCGTAAAATGAGAAGTTGCTCTATAAATCAAAAAAGAGATAATCAATACTGAAGCGATGATTGAAAGAATCGTAAAAAAAGCAATGTTCGGAGCCCGTGCTGCTCTTTTTTTTGTTTGTTCCGCCATGTAACCGCTCACCTGTTAGATTAATTAATCTAACAACAAATATTCACGATTTCAAGCTTTAAAAGAAATAAAGAATTTCAAAAAGTACTCGCACATTAGTGGCTGCAGTGGTATGCGGCACTGCAGCGCATCTATTAAGCTCACCAAAACCAGCCGATGTTATTTCAAGTTCGAGTCCTATTTGATAAGCTTTCGTTTTGTAGCGATAGCGAGGTTCCACGCGCCAGACGTAACCGAGCGTAGGATCGTATGTATAGACGATAGGTTGATTTGTTTCCGGATCGATGTAGAGCGGTTTACCTGCCCCTAAATTCTTAGTACCTCCGATGAACAGTCCTACGCTTTGTGTGAGGTCCTTACCAAACCAGTAAGCCATATCAATCCAAGCAGCGATGGCCGCAGTAGGAGTATAGGTTTGAATCTGGGTCACAGGATCTTGCGTCTCTACCGCAAATCCACTGATCATTAACTGATCGTTAGCATTTTGCCCATAGACCACTTTTGTACGGATCTGGTATTTTTTCTTATTAATTGCTGCAAAGACTTCAGCAATGATACTATTAACCGCATTATTCGTTGCTACGTTAGCTTCGGTGACGATTTCTGGTACCAGACGTAAATAATCCAGCGCCCCTCCCACAAGATACTCAGGAGTAAAATAGTATTTAAGCTGAGCATGAAAATTGGGAACACAGGCATTGCGGATATAGACGTTGCTCGATCCTTCAGGACCAATACTGCCAAAATCTCCCTGCCCTAATGCGGCAAGAATAATTTCTGCATGTTCTGCCTTATAGTCAAAGCGTAGCTGAGGTTCTCGAGCCTGTGGCTCCATGGGAGAACCATTATTATAGGAGATCGTGTCTGGAAAGCAGTCGATAACCCACAATGGATGCCACCATTGTCCCGCCAAAATGCTCCAGGTAGGTATCTCAAGGAGTACAAAAGCATGACGTATGCGGTAGTCACCTGTGGTTGACTCAATAATGCCCAGAAAGTCTCCCTCAATCGTTCCCGAAATCTTCCAGTCCTTGAACCAGGGCTGTTCTGCGGTGATACCGATCCGTGTTTGAATTGCAGTAAGGTTTCCTTGTGGGTGAGCATTTATATCATTACCATAGATGTCAGGTAAGACACGTAGTGGCCACAGAAGTGCAAAATTATCACGTGCGCCGAAAACTTGGCGTGAATCATAAAAAAGGTCAGCTGCGACAAAGCCAAACGGCTTAAACCCGATCTCAGCATGTAAAGATGCGTTAATTAAAAGAAGTGCTGCTATACTTAGGGCGCGAAGCTTCATCCAAGAGTCTCATATACAAGGGATCCGCCTAGAACTATAGCACAATGCGAAAAATACGCTAGTTTTTATTACCTTACTGAAGAATAACCGCCAACGAGCCCCGGCTTTGATAGGACAATTTGCCAGAGCTGGAGTCCGCGTGCGCGGAATACTCCTGCACAGGTAAGCAGGTAATATTTCCACATACGGTAAAATCGTTCATCAAATGATGAAGGGAGCCGTGGCCAATTGGCTTCGAAGTTGTTATGCCATGCCATGAGCGTCTTATCATAATCTGCGCCAAAATTATGAACATCCTCTATTACAAAAAGTCCTTCAGCAGCATGTGTGATCTGTTCGAGCGAGGGTAGAATCCCGTTAGGGAAAATATATTTACTTACCCATGGATCGGGATGAAATGAGGTCGTTGCATTGCCAATGGTGTGAAGTAAGCAGAGTCCATCAGGCTTTAAGCACCGATCGACAACCACCATAAATTCCTTATAGTTTTTATGACCCACATGTTCAAACATTCCGATGCTTACAATTCTGTCGAATTTCTCGTTGCATTCCCGATAGTCCTGTAGACGAAAGGTGACCGGGAGCTGCGGAACCTTACGCTCGTTTGCAAGAGCTTCTTGCTCTTTAGAAATGGTTACACCGACTACCGTACAACCATAATGACGCGCCATATAGCAGGCAAGACCTCCCCAGCCACAGCCTATATCGAGCACTTTCATCCCCGGCTTTAAATGCAATTTTCTGCAGATAAGATCAAGCTTGGCCTCCTGAGCCTCATCAAGATTCTTGGCATCCTTCCAGTAAGCGCAGGAATAGATCATATGCTTATCAAGCATGCAGGCAAAAAGATCATTTGAGAGATCGTAATGCTTGTCTCCCACTTCAAAGGCACGAGATTTTGATTGATAGTTTACCAGTTTTACTAACAGGACATTGAGATAATCCGACCAGTTCTTTGCGAGCTTATTATCTGCCTCGGCTCGCATAATTCTGTAAAATAGCTCATCAAGCTGCGGACAGTCCCACCAGCCGTCCATGTATGATTCACCGAGCCCAAGAGATCCCTCATCAAGAATGCGCTGATAAACAGCAGGATTATTTACTGTAATATCCCAGGGACGTGATCCATTGATAGCAACATCTGCCGGTGCAATGATTTTCTTAAGGACAGCGTGAGCAGTTTCGGGAGAGCCATAAGACTTTCTTAAAAAGAAAAAGAGCAGACATGCTCCAATCAGACAGATGAGTACAATGAATAATAGACGCTTCATAGATTCCCCTCATTTCAGTATCAGGCACTCACACGTCTCAAGTCAATGGTTGCAACGAGAGAACCGGCAAACAAGAGATTCCCTAAGTCTAGTTTACGAGGTAGACTTGTGGGGAGAGAAGCGGGATATTTTCAAATTGAGCTTTATTTTATTTTAAAAAATGTTATGCTCATTTTATAATAGAAACTAATAAATCGAAGAATCCGAAAATGAATAAATATATATTGATTATCCTGTTATCACTCAGTCTCGTACCATCGAGCTTTTCTATGCAGAGCACAGAGAAGGTTAACCTTTCTCAGATTACTCAAGTGCTTGTTAATATTTCCCAAGCGTCTACAGTAGAATCTGCATTAGAGAAGTGCTTACAAATCTGTGAAGATCCTTCATATTCGGCATTGCCCGCAGACGAGAAATTAAGATTGTTTCGTGCGGTCAGGGCACTTACACAACAGCACAATAAGCGCGCATGCTATGTTGCCTGTCGATTGATTGAAAAGAACGAAGGTAGTGATGACTATACTCCTGAAGAACGAAGAGAGTTTATTATAACTCATTTATCTCTAGTAGCTCATGATCTGCCCGAAGCAAGTATATGGTTACTTGATCTTGAGACTGATGTAACCACTGTGCTTTCACTCTGCGCTCAGGCTGAACAAAGCATTGATAAGTTTGCACCAGCTCAAAAAAAGGCCTTCATAGAAAAAATTATTACCAAGTTACGTTCATATAGTTCGCCCAGTGTCGAGCTCATAACAGAGCTCCTCAAGTGGTATTTTAAAAGTGATGCCTTTAATGAGAATATATCCGCTCTTCTTCTTGATTTAAACCCAGCTTATGCACATCAGATAGTAACACAGTTTTTTGATGCGCTCAAAAAATGGGCAGCTAAGTCAGCAGACTATAGCCATGTTCTTGGTCTAGTGCTGCATACTTCCATTCCTGCTGTGAGTGATAAGAATCAACGAGCACTCAGAATGAAGACTGCGCTCTCATGTTTAACAAGCGCTGCTGATCGTGGAGATATCAGTGCTCTTTGGGATCTGTTATGGATTACTGAGGCAACAAAAAATGGCGAGCGCTGTGCACTTCTAGCCCGTGCTGAGCAGCAGACTAAAAAGAATGCTCATAAAAAAAGTCCCTCTCTCGCACATTGCGTGCAGCGTGCAGTGCGAGCATTTGAGGAAACGGCAAAAGGCTACGATGAGTTCTGTGCACTGGGTTCGTTTTATGCTGCTGGGATTCCAGGTGTGCTCGAATCCGACGAAAAGAGCGCTAGCCACTGTTATGGAGCTGCATACCGTTTGCGTGAGAATCACCTTACTGCTCTTTCGGACCGCATTAAGCTCTCCCAGACTATGTTGCATCTTATTGCCTCTTTGAAGGGCGAAGAAAGCGAAGAATTGAGACAAAAGTTGGTTAATTCTCTTACCGCTCAAGCGAGAAATCTCCCCTCGGGTACTGACGCGCTCATCACACTGGTAACTATTTATCTAGGAGGAGAGTACGGTATTGCACCAGATGCAGAAAAGCTCAAGGATATTTGTACTCACTTTTGTGAGAATGATGCTGCACCAAAAGTCATGCGACAGCTTCTTGCAAAAACCGATGTACTGGAGGAACTTCTTCCCATTGGGATGGATACAGAGACTTTGTTGGCGCTCTGTGACAGTGCAGAGCACTGTATGAATCGACTTACTCCTGTCCAAAGAAAAAGCTGCACCGAAAAAATTATCAACAAGTTACATTCTTACGACAAGTTACATGTGCACTACGAAGCGCTAGAAAATTGTACCAACTGTAAGCTCCTTACTGAACGTTTAAAGTGGCTTTTAAAAGATGAGACTCATAACGACATTATCGCCGGTGTTTTAGGTGATCTTTATCGGACGCGTTCCTTTGGTAAATTTGAGTATGTTGCTTCAAAACTCAGTGAGCAGTTGGCGCGATGGTCACACAAACATCCAGAACACACGTGTATTCTTGGACTTTTGTACTTAGAATGTGCTCGTGCACAAACGAATAAGCGTCACAAAATGAAAGCAGTTGAATATTTAAAAAGTGCAAGTGAGCAAGGATATGCTCCAGCGACCTGGACTCTCGTGGAAGGAGTAGAGTCTTCAAAAAATAATGAGCGCGTTGCATTATTTGCTCGCGCCGTTGAGCAAACAAGAAGTTGCCCACAGAACGATTTGTTCTTAGCAGGCTGTGCAGGGCGTGCAATTGTCGCAATTGAGACGGATCCAGAAAGTAGTGACGAGTTGTATGTTCTAGGTTTATTGTATGCCCAGGGCCTCTCACCTTTCATTGATCAGAATGAAAGTCGCGCATTACGATGTTATAAAAGGTATCAAGAACGATCAGTAGAACACTGTTCGATTGAAGAAGGGGTGCGGCTGTGTAGTAAGAGCTTGGGCTTGATCGCTTCATTTCAGAGCGAGGAAAGCGCAACGTATAGAAAGAGTCTTCTTGATAAGCTTAAAACATATGCGCAGCAGCTACCCGAAGGTATCGATGCGCTTACGGAATTGATACAGATCTACTCGCGTGGTAATTACGGTATTGCAGCTGATACCCAAGAACTGTCCGTTATTTGTAAGAGTGCCTATCATAACCCAGCGATATGCACAGTACTACGACAGTTCCTGTTGCAAACTGAGGTTATTCCCCTCATTCTTGATTGTGAAACAGATCCCACAACTCTTCTTGCAGTATCCGAGATTGTCGAACCATACCTTGATAAGCTCGAGCCAGATCAAAGAACAAAGTACATAAAAAAACTCATTGAAAAGCTTCTTGTGTATTGGAAAGCACACACAGAAAAAAAGGGTGAGGTAGTTACTGAACTTCTTAGATGGCTCTTAAAAGAGAATAACGATCCCATGATCCTAGACATCATAGGATATTTTCACACACATAAAGCCTATGAAGAATGCGAGCCTATCGCTTCTAAATTGTTCGACCCATTAAAAAAATGGTCGACGAAGAGTCCTGAATTTAGTTTTCTTATTGGGCTCATGCTATGGAACTGTGCCGAGACGCGCAGTGGGAAGAAGCAGGAAAAACTGAGAACAAAGGCGGTTGAATTTTTAAAGGCTGCCGCTGAGAAAAAGTATGCATCAGCTTTGTGGGCACTCTTATTATCACCGCATGTTACATCCAATGGTGAACGATGTAACCTCTTTATGGATGCAGTTGAACAAACGAAAAAAGAGCTTGCTGTAAATCCATCGAACACCGTCTTAGAGCTGTCGGTCGAACAGGGAGTTGCGTCATTTGAGGCATTTGCGGAAAATTACGATGACTATTGTAGCCTTGGCTGGCTCTATGCAGAGGGCCTGCCGCCTCTTATTGAGCGGGATGAACGTCGTGCAGTACGTGCGTATAAAGCAGCATATCTACGAGAAACTCCTGCGGGAGGAAGACAAGCTACCATAAGCCGCCTTATTAAGCACTGCCTCAATAATTTGTTCCTGATGACGAATTTTACGAGTGAGGAGAGTGCCGCTCACCGGAAAGAACTTATTGAAACTCTTAAAAACTGTGCTGTGCTACCCGAAGGCATCGATGCTCTTAGTGAGCTTTTAAGTTTGTATGCACATGGTGGTTATGGTATGGCAGCAGATCCAGAACATCTGCGAGAAATGTGCCAAATCTTGTACGAACGCAATTTTACGTCAAACCAACTAGCAACTATTCTTAATCAGACGAAACTTCTTGGGCTGCTCGATGTAGAAAAGTTCATCTCTTGCCATTATTATATAGCTGAATGTCATTTCATAGCGGCTCAGTATATGCAACCGGACTTTTGCGACTTTTTTTTAAGAGTTTACAATAAACTGTTTGATAGGGCTGGTGAGAATCTCTTTCCCGAAGAGAATATGTTTAAAGGAGCATTGCGCTATTGTGAAGTCCACGAGGATCCATCCGTAGCTGCATTTTTTGTAAGCCTTGCTTTGCGTGAATTACACCGGTTAAAGACTAAGTACATGCAAGCAGCCAACAGCAAAGAAGGCGAACTGTGGAATGTAAAGGCCCAGGGGGCAATCAAGTCTTTAGCCAATGCGTTAGGGTTATGCACGCGGATTTTGATTGTGCGCATATCACGTCCTTCTTCACCATTTCTTGATGCCGATTGGCGTTTTGTTACCCTCGCGGAAGAATTAAAGCTGATTCTCTCATCCTTTCATTTTGCGGGATTAAAAGCCTCAGAAATTATGTTAATTCAACGAGCACATGCCTTACTCATGCTTCTTATAGACTCAGATTACATGGCAGAGACGTTTTATCAATCAGCGCAGCTGCTCCAGCTTCTTGGCAAAACGGATCCGGTACTGCAAATGGGAATAGTCGGTATGCTGGGTGCTACAGCAAAGATCTGCAAAGATGCAAAAACAGAGCCTAAGAGAAAGTTGCTTCTCTGTTATGCTTTAGCGGTACTCCATGAAAGCGATTTGAAAAAACAAGAGTCTTTTAGAGCTATGATTCAATTAGCACTTGAATGTGGGCAATATGAAGAATATGTAAAATTATGTACTGCCCATGATCCGGTAAGATACTTAGAATGTTTGCGACAAATACCTGATAATACTCCCGTTTCTGAGGTATGTGACTTAGTAAATTTGAGACTTCTTGTTGAGCTGGATTTCTATGCTCACTACACTATTCTTGCTCAGCAGACAGATGATCCGCAAAAAAAGGCACGCTATCGTGCTTTAATAGATGATGCATTTGAGCGTGCCTTGAAAATAGATAAGTTCTTAGCACATCTTCACGCTGCTGCAGAGTATATAGAAGGCGTCCTTTTACAAAGGAACATGCAAAAGTTTAGGGAGCATTTCAAGCAGGCAGCAGCTTTTGCCCGAGAAAGAACAATAACGTTGATAGAATTTTCACGATTTAAAGCACTATGCGACTTCGCAGTGGCTCACGAGGAATGCGATGCTTCTTTAAAATCAGAAATCCTGGTAATCCAAAAGATGGTTAAAAGTCTTTATGAGCAACGACAGAAAAAATAACGGTTATTGTTATTCAACTTGCTGTTTCAGCGTTTTGTCATAGAATGTCTCATTTCTGCAGTGACAATGGAGTGTAAGAGACGTCTTGCGACTCTGAAAGGGTTGTGACGTAAAGAGGAAAAAGGAGGTTTCCTAAGTCTGGTTTACGAGGTAGAATTGGTGAGAAAGAAACAGGATATTTTCAAATTGAGCTTTATTTAATTTTAAATAAAGCTATGCTCAATGTATAAAAGAAATATACAGTTCAACAATCGAAGAATTACAAAGATGAATAGATACATTTTACTGATCCTGTTATCACTTAGTTTTGCTCCATCATGTTTTTCTATGCACAGCAAGGAGAAGTCAGCACCTAGTCAAGTTACTCAGGTGCTCACTGATCTTTCTAAGTCCTCCTCAGTTGAATCTGCTTTACAAGCCTGCTTACATTTGTGTGAAGATCCTTCATATACGACGTTGTCTGCAGAAGTGAGACGTAAGCTTTTTCGTATGATGAAAGGGCTCATTACGATGCATAATAAGCTCGCATGCTATGTCGCTTGCCGATTAATTGAAAAGAATGATGGAATCGATGATTATACTCCCGAAGAACGACGAGAATTTATTGTTAATCATTTGTCTTTGGTATCCCAGGATATTCCTGAAGCATGTATGTGGCTGCTGGATCTTGAAACAGATCTCTCTACTATTGCTTCACTCTGTGCTCATGCAGAGCCCTGTATTGACCGGCTGAAGTCCCCTCACAAAAAAGTATACGTAGAAAAAATTATTAACAGACTCCGTCCTTTCAGTGCAGATGTTGCAGTGTTGACAGAACTTGTTAGGTGGCTTTTAAAAGATGAGACTTATGATGCTGAACTTGCACACGTTCTCATGGCCACCGATCCACCAGCTGCACATAACGTAGTACTGCGTTCTTGTGATCATCTTAAAAAATGGGCAGTAAAAAAGCCGGAATATAGCTGTATAGTTGGTTTTTTGCTCTGTGATGCTGCTTCAGTAGAAAGTAATAAGGATGAACAGAAAGCTAAATTAAAGACTGCACAGTCACTTTTAAAGAGTGCAAGTGATCGCGGAGATTCAGCAGGACTCTGGGGTCTTGTAGGCATTGCCGATGGAGCAAAAAATGTTGAACGTGGTGCACTTCTTGCTCGTGCGACACAACACACGAAAAAAAACAGTGATTTTTATCAAGGCAGCCCTTACTTACGACGGTGTATGCAACGGTCTCTCGATGCCTTTGAGGCCACAGCTACCTATGATGAGCTCTGTGCACTTGCTGCATTCTATATTCAGGGTATTCCCACACTGATTGAGGCCGACGAACAAAATGCACTGCGATGTTATAGGGCAGCTCATATGAGATGTAAGAAAGAACCCACAGAGCAGATTAAGGTATGCCACACGATGCTGCGCCTTATTACACCTTTTAGAAGTCAGCAGAGTGAAGATTATAGGAAAGAGCTGATTGAGAATCTTCATAACATTGCACGCCAATTGCCAGAGGGACTTGATGCGCTTATTGCGCTTACGCATATGTATGCTCGTGGAGATTATGGGATTGAGCCTGATGCCCAGAAACTAAAGAATATTTGTAAAGAATTTGTTGAGAGTAGTGGTGCGCTGCGCTTAATGCAGCAGTTTCTTGCGAAGGCCGATACAGGCGCACTACCCGTAATGCTTGATCTTGATATGGAACTTTCGCTTTTTTTGATCGTGTGCGGCAATGCAGAACTTGTAATCGACCGATGTACTGGTCCACAAAGAAAACAGTATACTGAGACACTTATCAAAAAATTACGCTCTCAGTATGAGGGAGAGCAGACAGAACAAAAAAAGAGCGAGCTCTTAGCGCCTCTCTGTACCTGGCTTTTAAAAGTTGAAGCTCATGATGTGATTGTGGCTGATCTCTTACATACTCTTTATAAGAACCGATCTTTCCGCCAATTCGAGATCCTTGCTGCAAAATTAGCGGATCCTCTTCATAAATGGTCTCAGAAAGACCCCGAACATAACTGTATTCTTGGTCTCCTCTTTTTAGAATGTGCTCATTCAGGTGCCGACAAAAAAAATGAGAAACAGAAAGTCAAAGCGGCTATCCATTTAAAAAGTGCCAGTGAGCAGGGCTATGCCCCCGCAAGCTGGGCCCTTTTAGAAATTCTCGGTGAGGTAAAAAATGGTGAGCGGTGTAAGCTTCTTGCTCGTGCGGAACAGCAAACAAGAAAGTATGTTACCTCTCATAGAAATGATCCCCTGTTAGCAGACTGCCTGTTAGCACAATGCATGAAACGTGCACTTGCCTCATGTGAGGCAACGGCAACGTATGACGAGCATTGTGCTCTTGGTTCATTCTATGCCCACGGCATTCCGCCATTGATTGAGCCGAGTGAACAGGATGCACTACGTTGTTATAAAGCAGCATACAATTCCCGCTCAGAGCGGTTGGGTCTTACAGACCGAAGTAAAATGTGTCAAACTATGCTGCGTCGGATAAGCATGTTAAAAGGAGAGCAGAGCCATACCTATAGAAAAGAGTTAATTGAAAGTTTTAAAAGTTATGCTCGACAGTTGCCAGATGGGATTGATGCGCTCATTGCCCTTATAAATATATATGCCCATGGTGACTATGGTATTGCGCCCGATGCGCAGCAGCTCAAGAATGTATGCATTGAATTCTTACAGCAAAGACCTGCGCTAAAACTATTGCCGCAGTTTCTCTTAAAAACGAATGTGCTCCCGCTTTTACTTGATCTTGAATGCGATCTTGAGACGCTTCTGTCGCTCAGTGAGGCCGCAGAAAACTGCCTTGAAAAGCTTACTGTTGATGAAAGAAAGGCCTGCATCACAAAGCTTATTAGAAAATTGCGTGCTTACTATGATGGTCAAGCGGCAGAGCAGGAAAATGGACGACTGATTACAGAGCTCCTTAAATGGCTTTTAAAAGAGGATGGCAATGATGAACGTATCGGCAGTCTGATAGGCGATATGTTCTGGGCACGTTCCTATACTGATGCTCAGTATATAGCAACGAAATTGACTGATCAGTTACGCATATGGTCTCAAAAACATCGAGAATATGCCTGTGCCTTAGGATTCTTATTCTTAGACTCTGCTAACGCAGTAAATGATCACAAACTTAAAATAAGAGCGCTTGATTACTTACAGAGGGCAAGTGAACAAGGATACGCGCCTGCAACGTGGGGTTTGGTGGCTGCGATAGATAGGTCAAAAAGGAGTGAGCGCTATAGTTTGCTTACTCGTGCTGAGCAGCAGACAAGACAAGAGAACACAGGTGGTAATAAGAGTACTTTTTTAGAAGGAAGTATAGATCGTGCAGTTGCTGTTATTGAAGCTGATCCAGAAAGTTCTGATGAGCTTCGCGTTCTTGGTTTATTGTATGGACAAGGGCTGCCTCCTTTAATTACACGAGATGAGGACCGGGCTGTGCGCTATTTTAAGACGGCTTTTGATAGATCAGTAGCGCAACGTACGACAGGAGAGGTAACACAACTATGCATTATTTATTTACGATTGATTGCGTCATTTAAAAATGCTGAAAGTCTTAAGTTCCGCAATCTTCTTCATGCATCACTTAAAGTCTGCTCGCTACAGTCTGATGGTATTGACGCGCTTATAGAATTAATCACTATTAACTTGCAGGGTCGGTATAGTATTGTACCGAATCCATGGATGGCAAAAAGTTTGTGTAATAACTTCTGTCAAAGTGCTCCTTCTTCAAAAACAGTGAGACAGTTTCTTGCAAAAACCGACGTGATTCCTCTCGTTCTTGAGTGCGATATTCCTGTGCCGACACTTCTTATACTTTCTGACTGCATTGAGTCTTATGTAGATAGGTTTGATCCTATCCGCCAAAAGGCATGTAGAGAGAAAATTATACAAAAACTTCGTACAGCGTATGATGCAAGTAGCAGGGAAAGTAGGGGCGAGCTTGTTGCTGAACTTCTTAAATGGCTTTTAAAGAATGCGAGCAATGATGAGATCATTGAACGGCTCATAGCTGATCTATATTGGTCTAAAGCGATTCAGGAATGCGACAGCATTTTTTCAAAACTGCTTGATCAGTTAAAAAAGTGGTCTTTAAAGAATCCTGAATATAGTCATATTCTTGGCCTCTTATTGTACAATGTTACACAGGTGCCAGGCCCCAAGAAACCACAACGACTTAAATTGAAAGCTTTAGAGTTTATAAAAAGTGCAGCTGATAAAAATTATGCACCGGCACTGTGGGCGCTGTTCATGGATCCGAGTATCACAAAGCCAGCTGAGCGAGCTGTTCTTTTTATGCGAGCAATGGATCAAACAAAGAAGGAGCTCGCGGCGGGTAAAGCAGGCTCTCTTTTGGACGTATCGGTTGAACAAGGAGTAGCATCATTTGCACGCCTTGCAGAAAGTTATGATGATCTGTGCACCCTTGGTTCACTCTATGCTGAAGGGTTGCCTCCTTATATTGAGAAGGATGAAGCTCGAGCAGTGCACACTTACAGAACATCATATCAACGAGGAGCTACAGTACTAGGACATGAGCCTAGTGTCAGTGAAATTGTAAAGCTGTGTCTGACCAATCTCATCTTAATTTCTCATTTTACCTGCCCTGAAAGTGCTGCTCACCGACAAGAGCTTCTTGATACCCTGAGAAAATCTGCCCAACATCCTCAAGGTCTTGAAGCACTTACTGAACTGCTGAGTATATATGCCTATGGTGGTTATGGAGTTATGCCAGATCCTCAGAAGTTGCGAGAGATCTGTATCATGATGTATGAACAGCATAACTTAACGCCAGCTCAATTAAGAGTTATTCTGGACAAGACAAAACTGCTTTCCGTGCTTAACTCAGAAAAATTCCTTCCAGCACACTATTACATAGTAGAATTTCATTTTATCGCATCACAGACCATGCAACCGGATATACGAGATGTTTTTTTAAAAAAGTACGAAAGAATTTTGGAAAGGACTCAGAGTCAAGTGCCATCAAAAAATTGCTTTCGCGGAGGTTTGCGTTATTGCGAAATGCACAATGATCCATCGGCAGCAGCCTTTTTCGTGACACTTGCCATGCGCCAAGTAAAAACGTTAAAAAATAAGGAAGCAGTTTTATCATTGCGGCATGCGTTAGCGGTTGCTACTCAACTATTAATGACGCACATGGCAAACTATCATTGCACGTTTCTCGCACTTGATAAGCACCTTACTATGGTAAAGGCTGAACTAAAAGAGTTTATGGAGCCATTTCCTGCGGGGTTGGTTAATGAAGACGTTATGTTACTGAGGCGAGCTCAAGGATTATTTAGGCTTCTTACCGGTCCTGGTCATATGTGTGCGGCCTTCCGTGATGCGATAGACTCTCTGCATCTTCTCGGTAAATCGGATTTGACTTTGCAAATAGCACTGCTTGGTATGGCAAAAGCTACAACTGCCTGTATTGAAAATCCAAGAACAAACCCCAGGAGAAGACTGCACCTCTGTTACGCTTTGGCGGTAATCGTTGAGACAATTGCGGAAACAGAGAAAGCTTTTAGAGCGATGATTCAATATGCACTTGAACATAATGTGTGTGATGATTATGTAAGAATCTGCACCGAAAATGATCCAACAAAAATTTTGCGCAGCTTACAGTTGATTCCTGATGAGCCTTCATTAGTACATCTCAAAATCATGACAGCGATGGATTTCTATGCTCACTATATGATTCTTGCTAATAATACCAATGATCCTGAAAAAAAGGTGCGGTATACTGCCTTGGCTCAGGAGACATCGGAGCGCACATTAAAAATAAATGCGATCTTAGCCTATGTTTACTTTGCAGCTGAGTATTTGGAAGGGAATATTTTCAAAAAAGACGTGGCAAAGTTTAAGGAGTGTATGAAACAAGTGGTTGTTCTTGCAAAGGAAAAACCGATATTGCGCGAAGAGTTTGGTCACTTTAAGTACCTCTGCGAGGCCGCTCTTAATAATGATGACTGCCCTGCCTCTGAAAAATCAGAAGTTGCTCTGATACTTGAGCAGGTTACCAGGCTCTACCTACAAAGTCAGAAAAAGTAAGAACTAGCCGATTGGTTTTTCAGCATTTTCAAAACGAACCGTTCCATCATCTTCTATAATGAGGATGTTTCGTAAGTAGGGTATCTGTTCTTTATAAAAATAGTGAGAAAACGTTCCAAACTGCACACAAAATTGATCATGAGATACTGCAAAACGGATTGAGAGTGGTGATGGCAACTCTCTCATATTATATCCTGCACAAACAGGACCCCATACGCAAAGAGTGTTGCGGCATGCAAGAGGACCTTCCAAGCTGTCAGCAGTTATGAGCTGAACGAATGTTTCGCCGTTCTGTATCCTGTGATTGTGAATAGCTACAATAAATTTTAACTCTGGAGGTCGTCGTATGTTTCCTGCAGGCACTGTGATGTCCATGGAATGCATGTGTGAAAAAAAGAAAACTACTGGCGCTAAAAGCTTATATCTATACATTATTGTGCTCCTTAAAAAACCAACTATTATAAAGGATTACATAGGAAGGAAGAAAGTCAATTGGTTTGGGACCTCGCGGCATTATCGTTTTTAAGGATCAACATTTTCAAATCCTATCCTCCCATCTTTTTCAATGATGAGTATATTTCTTGTATAGGGGACTTGCTCTCTATAAAAATAATAAACACTGGTACCGAATCTGATACGCACCTGATCGTGAGAGGGGATTAACGTATAAATCGTTTTTCCTAGCATCCATAAATTGAATCCATGGGAGTGCCCTGGCTGAGGATATACGCGTACTGGCACACTATGCTATCGGCTGCAGTATCAACTGATTGAAGCATAAGCCAGGTATCTTCAGGTCGATTCTCATGTCATCAAAAGATAATGCCCTCAATCGTTTTTTGACTTTACATTGCATAAACACCCTCGAAGAAAAAGAGGGCGCTCGCGAAAATTATATATCTATACATGGACAAAACTTTCGAACTCTATCTATGAACAGATTACAAAAAAGACACGTGACTGCAATCGGGCTTTTGCAGATGAAAAAAATTTTTCTATAATTAGTCTATAAAGTGCGGGAGGTATCATGAATAATTTATATGCAATTTACCAAGCACTTCTCACCTCAGTTTTCTATGCAAGCTCGTATATTACTGCTGCACAGCTAGCCTGTTACTTTCATCCTATTGCTTTGACTGGCATACGTATAACGCTTGCAATGCTGTGCCTCGCACCCTTTGTGGAATATCGTGAGATATACAAAGTAACGCGGTATCATTTTCTTTTGTTCATAGGGACAGCCGTTACAGGTTTTCTTCTTGCAAACATCTTTTTTATCTTGGCCGTAAGCAGGGCACCACTGACTAATGTAGCCATTATCAATGCGACGCTTCCTCTCATGACCTTGTTTCCTGCCTGTCTTATCGCTCGAAAATTTCCTTCGTGGCGTGAAGTTGGGGCCTTTTTTTGTGCTTTGGTTGGCGTAATATTAGTCATCAGTAAAGGCAGTCTTGCCGGTCTCCTTTCCTGCGGGCAGGGTGAACTGCTCATGCTGCTTGGTAACTGTGCAGGAGTAGTTAATAATCTCCTTTTGCAGGTATTAGGTCGTTATTTTTCGCCACTGTTTCTTACCTTTTTTTCAGGGTGCATTGGTCTTCTTTTTCTTCTGCCTCTTGGCATCATCTTTGGTATGGGTGCAAGTTGTTGTGCCCTTACGGTTATGCAATGGGGTACTTTATTTCTTTTAGCGCTCTTTGGTACTGCCTTGCCATTCTGGGGCACCTCACGAGCTATTATTGCCTTAGGGGCCAGTAAGGCAACCTTTGTGATCATTGGTACCGTCCCTCTCTTTGTAGCAGCTTTTGCATTTATTTTTTACTCAGAGGTACCCACTCTTATTCAATTGTGCGGCGGAATTCTGGTTATCCTTTCATTGCCATGGGGCCTTAGCCAAGCCAGTTGTAAGTAGGTTTCAATTTTTAAAGCATCTACTATAATTGAGTGGGATATTTACTAAGGAACTTCATGAGACTCTTTGCGATTTCAATAGCACTTGGGACATCTTTTTTAATTGCGTGTTCTTTCTTCCTCGTTTCCTATCTTATGCATTATTTTAATCCTCTTGCTTTGACTGCTACTCGTATGCTCTTTGCAATGATTTCCTTAGCACCATTTGTGAATTACTCGGAAATTACCTCAGTAAAAAAACAGAGCTTTTTGATGTTTCTTACGATAGCATTGGCAGGTTTTTTGTTGGCAAATCTTTTATTCATGACTGCGGTTAGTTACGGTCCGCTTACCAATATATCCCTTGTTAATGCATCACTTCCACTGATGGTGCTCTTTCCTGCCTGTTTGCTTGCGCGTCGCTTTCCGACTTGGCGTGAGATTTGCGCCTTTAGTTGTGCATTTATTGGTGTATCTCTCATTATTAGTAATGGAACTTTTGCTGGCCTTTTTACTCCACAGAAAGGGGAACTGTTTATGCTTGCAGCAAACAGCGCAGCAGCCCTTAATCTTATCTTGATTCAGAAGCTGGGAGTTACATTTTCTCCGGTTTTCATTACGTTCTTTGGTGGATCCCTAGGACTTGTATTTCTTCTACCACTTGGGCTGTGGTATGGGATGACTCACATCCTTATGTCTCTTACGGTACTGCAATGGCTTGTTTTGATAGGCTTATGTACCTTTGGAACGTCATTACCCTTTTGTGGAGCTGCTCAGTCAATTATTTCATTAGGAGCAAGTACTTCAACATTGCTGATTACGGGCCTGGTACCACTTTTTGTGGGCCTACTTGGATTTCTTGTGTTTGGCGACATTCCGACATTCATTCAGTTGTGTGGAGGGATGCTCGTTCTTATTTCACTTCCCTGGGCGTTGGGATTTAAATAGTCGCGTTGTGAGCTTTCAAAAAATTGACGATCTGAGCACGAGATCCAATCGGGAGATTATACTTGGCAGGATTTTCATCGACTTCAAGTGCCCACTTTAATGGAGTGGTTCCTTGAGGAAGATCAACTGTGCTTGTAACGGGAGCATTATATTTTTCAACGGCTAAGGTAAGAATAGGGAGATTATTATAATTGATGGCATCAATAACCGCATGTTGTAGAAGAAGAGTTTTATTTATCCCTAAAACAGGATTGGCAGAGGATTTGTTAAGGAGCGTTTCAACTTCATTACTATTATTCGCTTTTACTGCCTCAAGCATCTCTGCCCGAGGATCTGCATATAAAGAATATAAAGATAGGAATACTCCACAGATTATCCAAAGGCCTAACCATTTCATAGAAATCTCCTTTCATCATTTCTCTCATCATACGAATATATCATTCTATTTGTCAATAATTAATATGATTTTATGTATGAGTTGCTAAATACGACTGCGCTTTGAGAGTTTGGAATAGATTTAGTAAGATTGCTTTCCCTACAATTAAGAGTAGTACTAATACCGAGACCCATCGATTAACTAAAGAAAACAGAATTTTGTTGTAAAGTCCGTAAAAAAAGTGCTTGACTCTGACGCGGCGTTATGCCTTAAGCTTGGTTTGTTATCTGAGGAGGCGAATTAGTGAAACGTTGGTATATTAAAGAGTTGAGTAAACTGACAAAAGTGTCGGTCCGCACCCTACATCATTATGATGAGATAGGGTTACTCAAGCCATCGGAGCGGCTACCGAATGGCTACCGCGTGTATACCGAAGCGGATCTTCTCAAATTACAACAGATAATCGCCTTAAAGTTTGGCTTTACGCTGTCTCAAATTAAAGCAATTATGGAAAAACAGTTCACCAATATTGATTATCTTCATGCTCAGGCTGCTCTTCTTTTAAATGAGATAAGCCGGCTCCAAGCAGCTCATCGTATGCTCGAGGTGCTCATATCTGATATTAAAAATACTGGTTCCGTAAAGTGGAATACCGTCATGGAAATTATAGAAATGTATCATATGAAAAAAGAGCTCAGGCAATCATGGACGGGGATGGTATATACAGATGAAGAAGTTAAACAGTTTACTGAGTTAAGCCAAAAGTACTCTGGAAAAAAAATTGATGACTACCAGAAGGAACACCACGACCGCTGGCAAGAATTGATTAGCCGTGTAGAGAATAACCTTGATCAAGATCCCACGGGACCGTTCGGTCAACAACTTGCTAAAGACTTGAAGACTCTCCTTGATGAAGTGTACGGAGAGAACAAAGAACTCAAAGAAGCTATTTGGAATGCTTTCAAAAGTGAGCAGACCGATTCTCCATTTAGTAAAAAAGCAATGGAATGGATTGATAAAGCTCACAAATCTCTTGAAAGCAAATCTGAATAAGTAAGCATTTCCCTAGAATCTAAATCGGAGCGTAACGTGATGCATTTTCAGTACCTACTATACGTAAGGGAGAGGTAGGTACTGAATTTTCTAAGCATCGATGGCGCTATTTGTTATTTTAATTTTTTTGTGTACTTATTTCTATCTGTCTTGCTAGCTTTTTTTCTTTCTACACCTGAATACGCTCACACATAAAGTATTGCTTACCTCCTTCAAAAACGCGTACGATTAACTTAAGACTATTCGCAAAAATAAGCGCATGTAATAAGCGAAAAAGTCTGCTCAATCACGATCCATGAGAGCATAAATAAGCTCTTTCAAACTCGCAATTTAGACTAAGTTGATAAAAAAAATCATTCAAATATTGAAATTAGTAAGCAAACATTTTCATACTATAGGTAGAAGATTCTATATGAGGTAAAAAAAGGGACAACTTTAAAACGATAGGATTAAAAAAGTAAGTAAAACAATGAAAAGACACGGGGGAGGGTCGCGGATGATATGTTATGATTAATTTATTAAATCACAGCATAGCAGCTGTTCATCGATATAATGATACGCGAACGTATCAGTGTAACACTAGCCTGACAAAGTCAGTGCTTACAAATAACTAAGGAGATAGTTATGAATAAAATATTAAATAAAGCTTTAGCGATAGCTTTAATAGTTCTTGGAGGGAGTTTCGCTTATGTAAGTGAAACAATGGCCATGACATGTACAACTTCGTGTGCCCCATGCGTGGTAACGCCAGTCGGTCCAACGGTTCCATGTCAACTTCTTATAACTGCTACACAAACCGTACCGCACACGCCTAACTGCGCAGCAGCAGTACTGGCTGGAGCAATTGAGGTGGAGGTAGCAAATACTACTTCTACAGCCCCGGGGCAATCCTTTACCGTAACTGTTACTTCAGTAACTAATCCTGCACTGTCCAAGAGTACGACCGTAGCTCCAGTTACTGCCCCATTTAATATAGTAGAGGTCTTCTTTAACGAGAATGGAACAGACTTGCCTGCAGGTACATATAATGTAGTTGCAACTAATTCCGCGCTTGGGACGGGTGTAGAAGCCACAAGTACTGTTACTATTTCTAGTCTAAACATAGCACCTACGATAAGCAGCGTGGTTGCACCTCCGCCAGCGTGTTTTGATGGAGTGGGAAATGTGACGGTAAATATTGCAAATGGTAATCCACCATTCGCAGTTACTTTGAGTAATAGTGCTGGAGCGACTCTTCAAACCATTAATACTATATTTAACACCGCCACTTTTACTTGTGTGCCAGCACAAACAGCCGGTACAACGCTAAATGTCACTGTTACAGATTTCATCGGGTGTACGTTCACAGCAACAGGGATACCATTCACACCTTCGGCCACAGCAGTGGTAGCAGTAACAACAGCGACTGGAACTTCACCAGCGCCTGGTACGTGTACCGGGACGCTTCCAGTTTGTGTGACTGGTGGAACGCCTCCATATACCGTAACCATCGTTGGTACGGCAGGTCAGACATTCACCGAAACTAATGTACCAGCCACGACAGGAGCATGCTCGGCGACGAATAATAGCTTTACGTTTACTGGATTAGCTGCAGATACATATTCAATTAATGCAGTTGATGTTAATGGTTGTACATCAGCTCCGGCAACGGGCGTTGTTACGCCTGCAACTGCAGTAACAGCACCTACAATTGCTAGCATAGCTGTAACGCCAGCTATGTGCTTTGGTACGGCAACTGGTGTTGTTGATCTCACTGTTACGCCAGCGACCGCTACAGTTACCCTTACAGGTCAATTTTCAGGAACATTGCCCCCAGAAGCAGCTGTCGCGGGAGTTGTGAGTTTCGATACTCTTTATGCTGATACTTATAAAGCAGTGGTAAGCGCTAATGGTACAAGTGTACAATCTTGCAATATAGTGGTAACGCAACCATCACCATTGGTAGTCAGATTAACGCCAAGTGCTATATCTTGTCCAGGAGAACCTATTGTGCTAACGGCTGTAGCTACAGGTGGTACCCCTCAAACTACGGGTTGCCCATATACCTATGCATTTAGTCCAGCACCTCCGCCACCATTTGTTGCGGGAACTGGCACAGTAAGTGTATCGCCATCAGTGACAACAACGTACACTGTAACTGCCACGGACGCAAATATGTGTACCGCGACATCAATACCCGTAACAATCGAAGTTGTTCCTTGTGTCGACTTGGAGGTTAGTCAATCAGTTACACAAGCAACACCTACTGCACCTGGAGTTGTGCCGACCTGTCTTGCTATCAGTGCGGTAAATGATGATTCAAGCCCTTCAGCAGCTACTGGCGTTTTGGTGACGGTAATTCTGCCACAGGGCTTTACTATAACAAATAGTTTGAATACACAACCCAATTGGACATTCTCAGTCGCCAGACAGAATGGTCAAACTGTCATACAGGCCTTGTATAATGCCAGCCTAGCACCAGGCCAGGGTGTCGTATTTTACATCAATGGAACGGTTGCCTGTACCGGTAATCAAATATTGTCATCATTTGCAAGTATAACATCGAATGAATACGAGTTGAATGATGTCAATAATACCTCTAGGGTCGCCATCCCATGTACTATATAATTCTAACTCTTCCAAAGCGCTCGGGTTTTCCCGGGCGCTTTGCCCTCTAAAAGTATTGATAAATTCTTTTAAAAAAATGTGATTAGCAGAATACAACTTAGGCAAGGGTAATTACGGTACAGCCAGTAGCATTATCAAATTGATGATGCAAATGATTGAGTCTAATGAGTACTTGATAGTAAAGACTGTTTACACCATACATATCTTTATAATAAGCGGGATAATATGTTTGCAACGTAACTAGCCATATCGGTTTTACAGATGATGGCAATCTTGCTTTTTGATTAGGTGGCATTGTACTTACGAGGAAATGACTCGGATCAAAATAACTCTCAGAGGTACTACTATGCTTAATCAGTGCCACCGCATAACCTCTTTTAAAGCCATTCATGATAATTTCGCAGAGGATACAGAGAAAAGCTCTGCCTTCAGATGTATAGCAATAGTCCTGCAAAACAGAAGAAAGTGATCGTAAAACCAATGCCTTAAGCAGCCCTTCCCTGAGGAAGAATTGTACACCTAATTTCCTAATGAGCACTGCTGCAGGATGACTACCAGTGTGCAAAAGGTCTCGAATAGCATCTTCTGCCTGTCTGATGGTATCGATGTTAACGTACTTTCCTTGAGAATCTTTTAAATCGAGAACAAAAACTTTCAGATTATTGTGCTTACAGAGAGATCCTGAAAGTTGAACTTCTTTTTCAAGTTCTTTCAAAGATTCTTCATTGAAAAGATGCTCAAAAAAGCGACTCAGTCTTTTCTGGAAAATGCCATTCACCGGCAAGACGTCAACGATAGTAGTTGCATTAGTGTTTGTTATCGCCTGTACATAGCGATAAAAATCACCATCCTCCTCGGTAACTGTTTCAATTGGTTTAAAAATGAACTGATATGTCTCTTTTACCGAATCGTAAGAAAAGTTAAGTACGAGCTTCTGCTGAGTCTCAAAGGCAAGTGAAATAGTGGCAGTTTCTTTTGGCAACGAAGCAACCATGCCAAGAAGGGGTGTGCTAAGCATACATAAACCAAATATTATCGAATTATTCATGATTATTCTCCAAAGAAAGATACGATGGGTTTAAAAAATCGATTGATGCGGGACCAATTTTAAAAGTGGATAAGGCAGTGAGGACAATTGTAAGCATGCCTCCTGAAGTCAGGACACTTATCTGCTCAGCTGTAACCAGTTTCATGTGATCGGCTAAAAGTGCAGCACAGGTTGAACCGGTTCCGCATGAGCGGGTGATTTTGTTTACTCCGCGTTCAAAAGTAGTTACTTCAATTGTTGCGCTATCAAGCACACGAACCGTATTGAGGCTAATTCCCTGGGGAAAGAGCGAGCGGTAGGTATTTAGTTCATACCCACAATGAGTGAGTTCGTCGGAAGAAAGAGAACTGAGTGTGACAAGATGAGGCTCACCCGTCTGTGTAAAATACCATTCGGTATTACACAACATGGTTTTGAAGGTGCCCGCGTCTTCTTTGAAGTAAGCTTCGGAGTTATTAATAAAAGAGCTTTGGGAAGGATCGAGAAGGGTAGTGAGCATATCGACAGCATAGAGACCATCTTCGAGAATGAAGAGTCTCCGTGCGCCATCGTTACAAAGAAGACTGAAGTCGTTTGGGTAGGCCTAGTTTCTTTTCTAGGTATGCAGCAATAACACGAGCGCCATTACCACAGAAACTTGCACGAGAGCCATCTGGTTCGAGAATTTTCATGACAAACATTGTAGGGTCATAGGTAGGCAAAAGGATAAGAGCATCATCAACTTGTTCCTTTATCAGCTGAGCATGCGCCTGTGCAAGAAACTGTTCATTGTAGATGTCCGGTACAGCAGTTAAATCAAAAATAATGAAGGTATTTAAACAACCTTCTCCTCGCCAAAAAGGCAGAGAGCGTTCTGTATTCATAAGTATTCCTTTTAAAGGGCAGCAAAACGGGCGCACAATGACGACCACTGTTATGCCGGAGTTATAGTAAGTTGATTAAATCGAGAAAAAAGGGGAGTTATTTACGTTTAGAAAGACGTTTAGAAGAGAAAAGAGAAAGAGGGGAGGTAAATTGATTAATGTGATTAAGTCTCTCGGGACTTCTTAAAATATACATGTTTTACCCTTTCGGTAATGAGGTTTGAAATATGGATTTAGTATACACCAAACTATTTCACATTGTCAATCAGAAAAATTATGAGAATATGGATTGGCTTTATTCAAGCTATGTATACTTATTTAAAAAGGAGACGCATATGATTGTGATAAAACGTGCCTATGAAGAAAAAGGTCCTCATGACGGCTACAGGATTCTCGTCGATAGATTATGGCCACGGGGCTTAACAAAGGAACGTGTAGCAGCTGATGTGTGGATGAAAGAGATAGCTCCAAGTACCGAGCTGCGAAAATGGTTTGGCCATGATCCGAAAAAGTGGGCTGAGTTTCGTAAGCGGTATGAAGCTGAGCTTAAGGACAAGGCCGAGCTCGTCGGGGAAATTAAAAAGAAGGCAAAAAGAGGAAGGGTAACACTTCTTTACGGCGCCAAGGATGAGCTACACAATGAAGCACTTGTCTTAAAAAATTACATTGAATCACGTTAGGCTTTTGGGCACTTCCTTAACAACATCTTTCGCTGCTTTGTCATCACGAAGTCCTTTATAACGGGGTACGCGTAACCTATTAGCCGTAGTCCAGTTAGCAAATTCAAATTCACCTACGAGAACGGGTTTGAGCCAATGCACGCCTTTTGTAGATTCATCATAGTTCTGAAAAGGACACGTTTTAATTTCGAGAGGTTTCATTTTCTTGCCGAGCATAGAAAGTGTAGCTTGGCTAAAACCAGTACCCACTTTACCACAATACATTAGTTTGCCCTTGTCATAGTAGCCAAGCAGGAGAGCTCCAAAGTTAGTTCGTGAGCGCTGCGGATCGGTATACCCAGCTATCACAAATTCCTGCTCCATAATACATTTGAATTTAAGCCAATAACGAGACCGTATGCCCTGATAGGTCCCATTGATTTTCTTGGCAATGAGGCCTTCCCAATGTTTTGCGCAGGCTTGTTTAAAGAGGGTAAGACCTTTTTCAAACCAGTGCGTACTGTAGGTGAGAGTTTTGTTCCAGTTAAGAAGCTTTTTTAAAAGCTCTTTGCGAGTAAGTTGGGGCAATTCTCTTAGATCATATCCGTCAGCATAAATGATATCAAAAATTCGATACTCAACAGGGAGCTTTTTTTCAATGGCTTTAACCTCACTGCTTGTGCGTAGATTCATGCGAGACTGAAGTAATTGAAAACTCGAAAGACCTTTTTCTGTAGCAACGATTTCTCCATCAACAACGAAATTATCGGCCGTTTGTTTAGTAAGCGCATCAACTAAGTCGGGATATTCATCATTCATAAGTTTTTTGTTGCGAGACATGAGACGGACCTTACCATTTTTTTTAAAAGTGAGGCAGCGCTCGCCATCAAATTTTTGTTCAAATATCCAGTCCTTACTATTAAAATAGTCTTTGGTAAGTGTTGCTAACATAGGAGGCACAAAAGAAGGCTCTGCACTTTTTTTTCGCTTTCTAAGGATCTCTTCTGGTAACCCAGCAAAAAGATCATTCTTTGTTTTCTTCATCACTCTCCCTTTTGTTCATCTTTACGTGCCAGTGGCGAGATTGGCCATTATCTCCGGATTAAACAGATCGGAGGCTGATGTTCTTCCTGCGAAGGGCCTTACCCGACCTCCAGAGCGCACTCGATACTTTGCTTTAACATGTTTTTTTAAAGCTTTAAGTGTCTTACCCTCAATATCTAATTCCTGCCTTCTCAGGTCTTTGATCTCTTGTAATCGTGCAACCGATTCGCGATCAATATCTTTGAGCTCCTTTAGTAATCTCTCAATAAGTCTATCAGTAAGAATAGCCTGAATGTACGGTTTGAGTTCTTCTAAGAGTGCCCATTTGTTTTCGGGCGACATTGTTCTGAGATCCCTCTCTCGAATCCTCTGAAATACAGGATCATCTCTGAACTCAGAGAGTAACTGCTCGACATCTCTCTCTGTCAGGATAGCGTGAATATGCTGTATACCGGCTGTGTGCTGTTTGAGAGTTTCTAAAATTTCCCATTCTCCCTCTATCTCAATTGCTCGTGATTCCTTAATCCCTTGTATTTTCGGCAAAAGAAATGTATCTGCTTGTACTTCTGGGCGAGCTAAAAGAGCATCTAAGTCCGCCTCTTTTCCTGAAAGGACTGAACGGAGAATCTCACCACCGAATGTAGACTTATTAAATGATCTGCGAAATGGTCTCATTACCTCATTAAGTGATGCACCTTGCACCCAGCTCCCTGGTCGACAAGCACCGCTCTCGGGTCTGCGAGCAATAGGTTCTATTGCAGGGCTCGGTTGAGCAGCCATAACAAGTGGAGGCTCGGGCTCAACCACGATAGGCTGAATAGGTGCTACTGGCATAGGTAAAGATATCCGTCTTGGGCTGCGTGTTGCCGGTGTATCACTACGTATCTGCTGTGCCGGTTGTACAGGACTTTGTTGTTGGGGAGGATTTTGTGGAGCTGGCGTAGTACTCTTAAAATATTTAATAAGGAGTGCGCCAAGAGCTACCCCAGCAAGCACCCAGATAACTGCTGTTGAATAACTTGTCTTGCTTGGTTGAGAAGCATGCGCAACTCCTTGCAACAGCAAGGAGAGAACGAGAAATCTCAGAATAATTGGTTTCATTTTCTGCATCAGGTTCCCTGTTTGACCTCATCTTTGCGCCTAAAATTATATATCCGGCTGCCTTCTGCATCTGCCTTCGCGATGGATTGCTTCAATTCTTCAAAATCATCGTTTACTCGTTTTGTAAGCTCTGCATCGCTTGCAAACTTCTGATTTTTTCGCAGCGGAAGCCATTGCTTGTAGAGTTCTTTTGCTCCTTCTAAATGAAACACAAATTGGTCAGTGAGGACATCCCACGTATTTTGATCGAGTTGACCTTTTTTTCTTCTTTCTCCGACCTCTTTAAACCAATAATTCATGGCCTCTACCGCCCAGGTATAGCGTCTTTTAAATAGTTTCTTATCAATGGCCTTCGTGAGCTCTACACTATCAATTATTTCAGTTACCTCTCTCTTTTTCAAGAGTAGATGCAAGCGGAGATATGTACGCGCTTCCTCAAGTAACTGCTTCCATTTGTCATTAAGAATTGTTCTTTCTGCGAAAGTATTATGTTGAAGTTTAGCAACCATTAACCACGTTTCATGAGCTTTATCACAAGCATCTTGAAACTGTGCATATGCTATTCGTGCTTGTTTCGCTAGTACTTCTTGAAGTTTAGCCTCGACAGCAGGATTGATTTCTTCCATGTCTATCGGTTGTCGATTCTCTCGCTTAGTTTGCGTGAGATAATTCCCATAAAATACTCGCGCTCGTGCAAGCTCACGTTGATAGTCTTCAAATACTTGGCCCCTCGTTTTAGTACCGATATCATTTTTAATAAGTGCAAAAAACAGTTTATAAGCGGTATCGATGCTTTCTTCAAATTCCTTTGACGCGGCTATTTTAACTGCTTCTGAAAAACGTTGGGGATCTACCATAGCAAGCTCTTGTAAGGCGGCTTTTCTCTTTTCTGGGGTGCTCTTTTGTTCTGCTAAAAAGAAACGATCTGTCGGGGAGTTTCCCGCAAGAGCTTTCGCGAGTTTGTTCACGGGTGCTGATAATAGACCCATATCTGCGCTTTTATTGGCCAATCTCTGAGCGGCTCGTGAATAGGCGGTCGATTTTGGCTGCGGTGGGATCGGAGCTGCTACCGGCTGAGGTTTTGCTGGCACAGGCGCGGGTGCCGCTGCCATTTCTACTGCCGGAGGTGAGGATGAGCGCCTTGCTGCGGGGGTAATCACCCGCGATGCTGCTGCAGGATGCTCCGGTGACTGTGGCCGCACCTCAGGTGCAGCTGGTTGTGTTGTTGCAGTCTGAGTCGATTGTGCTGATATCTCAGCCGTCTTTTGCATACCATTAAGAGAGAATGCTGATAGTAAAATAAGCGCAAGCGCATATGTATTCATAAGAACCTCCTAAAAATTTAGATCTTATTCAGTTGTAACATAGTACTTCGCGAAACTCAACAGGTCCGTCGAACCGAATGAAACATGAGAACCAGATTTTAGTGAGCACCCTTGCTCGTTATTCTTTCTTTACCGTACACTTAAAGTAAGAGAGGGAAGGGAACAGCACATGAAGCACTATTTCTTAGTAGTATTAATGGTTTCTCCGTTGTGTTATGGACGCACTGAAAGCGCTCCAAAAAAATTTGTGCAAGATTATCCAAGCGTTGCAAAATATGTTGAGGATTTTATTGATCCGAAAAAAAAGGACGATAAGTCGCTTAAATATTGGGCAGCCCAATTAATTATGCTTCTTAATCGTTATCCAGACCTTAAAAAATTTTGTCATGAACTTGCGCTCATGGTTCCTTACAAAAATGCAGTTCGCATAGGAGGTTTATTTATTCTTCATCAACAGAGTTTTCCTAAAGAGCTGCAACAACTTGTTATACCGAAAATTTCTAAGGTGTGGGCAGCAATCCAAGCTCGTTGTGAAAAATAAATTATCTCGTTTTGAGAAAGCGCTGAATAGACTGAGCGGTTCTTTTATAGGGAGCACCGGTATTAACAGTAATCCATTTGCTTAATGGCCACTGTTTTCCTGAGGGCAGAACGCACCAGGCCCATACTCCGAGCGAATCAAGATGGCCGACCGCATATTCTTTTTCAACGAGAGCAAGAATATTTTCTACGATGGAGTTGAGCTGAATATGTTGCTCCTGAAAACTCTCATAACGATAGTGCACATAAAAATAATGTGCAACACCTCTATAATCCCACTTGGTAAATCCAGCACCTGGCATCTGAGGTAGTTCACCTCGTATTCCGGCTTCGTACCAGCCGATGAGCAGCGTGCCCCATCCTATGAGATAGGCAATGCTATCTCTGATACTCATTGGTCCGGCCGTACCTTCGAGTACCTTATGCTCAAGCACGTCTGAGGGAACTTTTTGCAGAACGCTTATGAGGTGATTGTATTCTTTCTCAATGGAAAGACTCAAAGGTGCTTTGAGGATTTTTTGCGTCATGAAGATTTCACATTTTCATCCTGAGGCACGCGATGGACCTTATCAAGAATCATTTGAGCAATCTCCTCATGGTGATTTTCCGTTGCGATGTCAGAAGCAAACTTTCCTTTACGTGTTACGTGCTTTACTGCGAGGTGAGGGAGACTGAGCAGTAGTCTCACAACTTCTTTGTGGCCATTTTGAGCTGCACACATGAGGGCTGTGTAGCCAAGATGGTTTTGTGAATTAATGGCGATGCCAGGTTTGGTAAGAAGTAGTCTCACTACTTCGAGATGACCACTCAAAGCAGCTCCCATGAGAGCGCTTCCCCCTTGGCGTGACTGTACATTAAGAGCAATATCGTGTCTTGCAAGAAGCATTCTTATAATTTCTAAACGGCCAAGTGCTGCTGCGCACATAAGCGACGTAGTGCCATAACGATTATGCACGTTAATGTGAATTCCTGGTTGATCAAGAAGTATCCTGACGATTTCTGTACGGCCTTCTTTAGCGGCAACCATCAACGCTGTGCTTCCTGTACGATTGCAAAGATTGATGCCGATTCCTGTATAGGCAATAAGCAAGTGGACGATAGCTCCATTACCTTTTTCAACTGCACGCATCAAAGCCGTCGATCCTTCATGTGTTTGAGCGTTAATTGCGACATTTGTTTGAGAGAGCAGGAGTCGAACAATCTTTTCAGAGTTACTTTGAACTGCGCACATAAGTGCGGTGAGTCCTCGATTATTTTGGGTGTTGATGAACGTGCCGGGTCTTTGAAGAAGCATGCGCACGATCTCGGTGCGACCATTGAGACAGGCAAACATCAGCGCAGTCAAGCCGTCTTCTTCTTGTATATTTACCCCAACATCGCGTCTTTCAAGAAGCTTGTGTATAATTTCGGTATGACCTTCTTGAGCAGCCATCATGAGTGCTGTCGCGCCATCGCGCTGCGTTTGATTGATATTAGTGCATGGTTGAGCTAGAAATGACTCGATTATTTCTTTGTGATTACGTTGGATCGCAATTATCAGCGGATTCGAGAGATTGAGATCAATAGACGGTTGACTAAGCAGAAGATCTACAACTTCTTTGTGTCCCTGGAATGTGGCTAATGCAAGGGCAGTTTGTCCTCCCTTGGATTGAACATTAATATCAATATCTGGATGAGTAAGTAATAAGTTAATAACGCTGGTATGGCCATTCGAAACAGCAAGCGTCAAAGCGGTTGCACCGCAGGAGTTCTGAATATTTACGTCGATCAGTTTTTGTGTAAGCAACAATTGAACGATTGTTTCTTGACCAAATCCTGCTGCCCACATGAGCGCTGTCCATCCCATCTGATCCGCCGCATTGAGGTCAACAGCAGGTTTCTCTAGGAGGAATTCGATAATCTCTTTTTTACCTCTCTTGGCTGCGGCCATGAGCGGTGTAATATTTTGTTTATCGAGAGCATTGATATCTGCGCCAGCTTGGAGACATTCTTTGAAAAGTTCTAAGTTACCGCACAGAGCGGCATCAAGGAGCTTTTGTTTGACATCGGCCTGAGAAGATGTGGCTTCTTGCTCAGAAGAAGCGATTTTTTCCATTGCACAAAGGGCAGTACTTGCCAATAAACTAGAAAGTATAAAAAGAGAGCGGTGATTCATATATTACCATTTTAATAAGTGTTGTTACGTCTATTATAGCGTAACGATGAAAAAAAGATAGCCCTCAATGGTGCAATTGCTTTATTTTGTCTTCAATTATCTCTGTAGGACTCATTATTGAGCAGCAAGCATGCGTGCAATTTCCGTGTTTCCACAGCGAATGGCGCATATATAGGCCGTTTGGCCGCAATGATTTTGAATAGATGTATTAGCATTATGTTTTAAAAGCAGTTGGACTACTTCTTTATAACCTTTCACTGTAGCACATATAAGTGCGGTACTGCCCGTTTCAGTGGTTCTGGCGTTGATATCGATGCCATCTTTCTCAAGAAGGAGGCGAACAATTTCGTGGTGTCCATGCGTGGAAGCGGCAATGAGGGCTGTAATTCGACGAATATTGTGGATATTTACCTGTATTTCAGGATGATTAAGCAGCATTTTTACAATTTCGGTATGACCTCCGTATGCGGCACTTGTAAGGGCAGTTTCACCATCAAAGGCTTGAGCATTGAGATCTATATCTGGTTGAGCAAGCAAAAGCCGCACAACATTGCTGTGTCCATGGGTAGCTGCAAAAAAAAGAGCAGTCCTTCCAAATTTTTGTTCTTGAGCATTGTAGTCGATACCAGGCTGCTCTAAGAGTAATCGAACGACTTCTGTATTCCCTTTTTGTGCGGCAAACATAAGGGCAGTCGACCCGGTACTTCTTTTAGCATTGATAGCAATCCCAGGGTATGCAAGCAACATTTTTGCCATCTCGGTATTGCCATAATCTGCCGCAAACATGAGAGCTGTTGTATTGTTTTGTTTCCCAGCATTAACATTTATATCGTGCCGCTGGAGGAGCAATCGAACAATGTCTGTATGATTTTCTTGAGCCGCAAAAAGAAGGGCAGTATACCCATTATGTCTTTGTACATTGACATCAATCTCTGGCCGAGATAAAAGCATCTGGACTATGTTTGTTCTGTTATGTTCGGCGGCATTCATGAGTGTGGTAGTGCCTCTCTCATTTTGTGCATTAACCTCTATACCGTCTTTATTAAGAAGTAACTGAACAGTATCTTCTTGGGCTTTCTCGACGGCCCAGAGCAGAGCAGTGTTCTTTGCTCTTGTTCGCGCATTATAATCAGTGTCTGGGTGTGCAAGAAGCAATGAAACGATATCTTTGTGACTATGCATAATAGCCGTTATAAGGGCCGTACAGCCATCCTTATCTTGACAATTGATATTTATGAATTGATGTAACAGATATCGTTTTATAACCTCGATATCTCCGGTTTTTGCGGCTTCAATAAAGTGTTTGCTAGAGAAAACCACTTCTTGGAGCGAGAGTGTCTTCATCTCCTGCATGGCAAAAAGTAATGAATGTGTAAGTAAGCATGAGAAAAGAAACAGCGTGCAGCTCATAGTAACCTCAGAATCTTTGAATGTACTAGAACTACTTTCAATTCCGAAACTTGTCAACCGTGATATGCATGAAAGGGCTGGATACGAGACAGGCTTTTTATGTAATCTAAGAAAAGGAAGTTTGTAAAACAGGGTAAAAAACATGAAATTAATCATCACCTTTCTCTTAGTCTCTTGTGGCGCAACACCCATGTTTGCCTCTGATGAGAAGTTAGTTACCATCGGTTTTATGGGAGATGTGATGCTTGGGCGGAAGGTAAATGAAAAGATTGCTCAGACGTCCTTTGAGTATCCCTGGGGAGATTTTTTGCCACTGCTAAAAAGAAATGATCTGAATATTGTGAATCTTGAGTGCGCACTTACGACGAGCACCTGCATTGTGCCAAAGATATTTAATTTTAAAGCGAAGCCTGATAGAGTTAAGGTACTTGTAGCAGGTTCAATTGGTGTTGTAAATAATGCAAACAACCATATCCTTGATTATTCATATGATGGTATGGAAGAAACCCTGAAGGTCTTAGACAAAGCAGGCATTAAGCATGTGGGTGCAGGAAAGAATAGGGAAGCAGCGCAGAAACTATTCATTGTAGAACGCAAAGGAATTAAGATTGGAATTATAGGATGCACTGATAACGAACACGGTTGGATCGCAGGAAAACTAAAGCCAGGTACCAATTACTTTGATGTTGAGGAGCCTAAACCTATTCTTACTCTAGTTAAAAAGCTCAAAGCCTCTGTTGATATCCTTATTGTCACGATGCATTGGGGCCCCAATATGCGCCAAAGACCGACCAAGCAGTTTGTGCATTTTGCACATGCCCTGATAGATGCTGGTGCCGATATTATTCACGGCCATAGTGCCCATCTTATTCAACCTCTCGAGGTCTATAAAGGCAAACTTATCATGTATGACACTGGTGATTTTATTGATGATTATATGGTAGATCCACTCTTACGCAACGATCAGACCTGCCTTTTTCGTGTTACCATTTCCAAGAAAGCTATTAAGAAAGTCCGTCTCATTCCTGGTATTATTGACAACATGCAAGTGAATCGTGCGCCAAAAGAGAAAGCTGCTGATATCATCAGGACCTTACAAAAAAGATCCATAGGATTTGATACTATAATCAAAAATCAGGAGCTTGTCTTAAACCCTGGTGCAAAAAGTCACGTTATAAGCTCTTAAACTGTCCGGACACGTTATTTCCTGATTCATCAGCGAGTTTTAGTTCAGGCGGCCGAGTTACTCAAAGAGCTCAAAACTCTTTACAGATGTTTTCTGTTTGTAATATCATAAAGGTAAAGATTGCTTTATCAATGAAATAATTGTTGTAAGGCACTTACAATCATAATGGAATAGATTAATGAAGAGCAGTGAATAAGCCTTATTTCTAGAAAAGGAGTTTTTATGAAGCAGCTGATACTCATTGGCCTGGCACTCGGAATTGGTTCCATAGCCCAGGCAAATGTCTTTAAATCTGGAATGGAAATTTTTAAATCAACAAAGACTTATCCTAATGATACCCTCATTGGTTTTGAGCTCGTCAATAAATCCAATGATACCCTGTATGTAGTTATAAGAGAAGGGTCCGAAATTGCACTTGGACCAGGTACCGGACAAGGACCAACGTATGTAGCTGAAATCAAGCCTGGCTATACCGAGCAACAAGAAGTTAAATTAGGGCAAGATATTTCTATAGCCATCTGGAAAAATAAGAACCCAGGTTCGGAACCAGTGACTGCTGGCATCCCTTCACCCACGGGATTTGGATATAGCTCAACAGCCGAATTGCCTGGTGAAGTGTACACGTTCCCGAAGAATAAGACGATTTATTTAACCTATGATAATAAAGGACTGCGTCCAGAAACTGGTCCTCTGGGAGGAGTTCTTAATAAAACCGATTCGGGATTAAGTCTTGCAAATAATGTGAAGCAAAAAGATATCACTCCTATTAAACCATCTCGATAATAGCTAAGGAGCTTTATGAAACAGTACATACTCATTGCCCTGGCAATCGGAATCGGTTCCTATGCACAGGCAAATGTTTTTAAAGCCGGTATTAATCTTTTAACGGCCGCCAAGGAATATCCTAAAGATACAAGCATTGGCTTCGAACTTGTTAATAAATCTGATAGCACACTCTATGTTGTAGTCAGGAGCGGTTCTCAGTATTCACTGAGTGAGGGAGGAGTGACGGTTGCTGAAATTAAGCCAGGTTACACAGAACAACAGGAGCTTGATACGGGATATGATACAGCCATAGCGATCTGGAAAAATAAGCATCCTGGGATGACTCCAGTCCTCATAGATACTGCTCGACCTGGTGGATTCCGCTTTAGTTCAATGGCACCACTTCCAGACGCACTTTATACATTTCCAGAGAATAAAACGATCTACTTAACGTATGATAATAATGGACCACGACCAGAAACAGGTCCTTTGGGCGGGTCTCTTAAGAAAACAGACACAGGATTGAGCCTCGCAAATAATGTGACAAGTATGGATATACTTCCTGTTAACGCATCTCGATAAAAATTTGCAAAGGAGAGCCCTAGTGCTCTCTTTTGCTCACTAGCTATTTTTCTGAAGGTTCTTGGTTTGTAAGCTGTAATTTAACGCTTGCTCGCCGTAGCGCATGAGATTTCCGTTGTGCCTCTCCCTGCTTTTCAGCCATTTCATCAAATTTTTGTATCATCTGTTTTACTTGTGATCGACCTTCATCAAATTTCTTGAAGAGGTTTTCGTAATCATGCGAAAGAAGTAAGTCTCTTAATCCGGAGTTGAGTGTTTTAAGACAGTCTGTGAGCTCTCGTTGTTTATTTACAGCAAGATGTAAGAGTGACGGGGTATAAAAAGCTTGTCGTGCTAAAAAAATATCGCGTGGTGACGATCCTGGTGAATCTCCACGTTTTTTTTGCGCCCGTGGTGATTGATCACGAGGGGTTGCCAGCGAATTAGATGAAATGCTCCGTGCGGGAATTTCAATGGGCGATGATGAGTGGTGAATTACGCCGGATGATTGGCGTAATGGCATCTCAGATGATGAGTCGGTTCACTACTAGCGGCCGCAGTACTATTAGCAAGAGTGTTATGTTGCTGTTGTTTTTTGCTTAATTGTGTACCGATGTCTAACGCACTTAAATCAGGATCAACACCACCTGGGTTTCCTTCTAACCATCCTCTCATTTTTAATAAAGTGTCTCTAAATACTGCTTCATGCTTTTCATCGAGAAAGGTGATGAGCTGTGGTTCCATCTTATCAATGTTTCTTTTAAGCCGCATGAGTTTATTTATTATCCCAATACGAAGTCTTTGAAAAATAAATGGCGAAATATCTGAAGAAAACTCAACTACTACCGTATTATCACCAATGAGCTTTTTTTTCTTTAGAGTTTTGGTATCGGGATTATCGTATATAGCAGTAATTTTAATGGATTTGCCATCGGCATGATCGTAGAGAGCTTCAATTTTCTGTAAATTGTACCTTAGGTTTGAAAGAAATAGCGCAAAGAACTCATTGGTCAGCTTTTCAAAATCTGTCTGCCACTGCCAGCACGTTTCTTTGTTTTCAGTAATTCTGATGAATGCCTTTAGCACGCTTTTAAGAGTAATGAGATAGGTACGTATAATGATCTCACGCACTTGTCGATGTTTATTGTCTGTTTTTAATTCAGCAATAGCGTTACACATACCATAAAAATCGGAGCTCATTTGTTCCGAAGGAGTATATTTTACATCCATTAATTGATTTGGATTAAAATCTTGGGTGACACTGTTAAGTATTTTGCTACCGAATTCATAGGTAAAAAGTGATTTTGGCAGTTTGGTACGGGGTGATATCTCAGGTGAAGGATATGTCCTATCACTGGCTCTTCTCACATGTGATGACGCGGGAGATTGTGCTCGAGGACTTTCAACTGAAGCAGCAGGTAGTATTATTGCTATCCCACTTCGTGAAATTCTCGGCGTGGACGAAGGGCTTCAAACTTTCAACAATCGTTGTAATAAATTTTTCCATTGCTGAAAGAGACATGCTCCAAGTAAAACACAGAAAAATGATTCCGTCTCGTAGACAAAGAAAATCTTTTCATAACGTACCCTTAGCTTCTTGTAATCAATCTTTTTCCGTATGAGAAAATAGGTGATAATTCGTAGTAAGTCAATATACACATTCAATGAATTGAACTCTTTTAACTACACTCAGCTGCAAAAATTGTATGTTTTGGCTCACCTGACAATAGGCGATAAGTAAGCATCGATTTTCAGCTTGATTTTTCTTTGTATGATTGTCTCGATGCATTTAAGCCACATTTTTTAATGCCATAAAGAAAAGCGCAGGTTAAAAGGAGAAATGCATAGTGATGACCATGAGCATGGTGAAAAATGCTGCGCCCAGTACGAATACCAGCGCTTATTAAAAGATAAAAAAAATAGAGTGAGAGCAATTGAGATGGTATCATCGCTGGGACTGCTGCTAACATTCTTTTGTCAAAACGACCTTCATTGCGCGCCTTGTTCATGAAATATGCTAAAGTGCCTGGCCCGATTATAGGAATTATGCCAAGCCTAAGGCCTATAGTAATCATGGGTACTATGCCTGGTTCAGTACCAGCAAAAAAGGGTATTTGCAAAAGATCTTGCGATTGCTCATTCTTAGACTGTTCTTCAGATTTAACAGTTAGCCCTTCCATCGCAATGAGGCTGCTTTGCAATATAAAAAATAAGCTAGTGATTGTTAATATCCGAGCCATCTTCCTCATGAGCGCCTTTCGTCTGAAGTACAGTACTATTAAGCCTTACCGACATATTAGTATGCTTCTTTCCAGTTTTTTTGCAACATGCATTACTTAAAACAACTTCTTGGTTAACCTTATAATCGATTAGGCACGGCGAAAACTTGCATGATATAATTAATTTCACCAGGGCTTGGAACCGAGGGAGGAAAGGTGCGGGAATTCTTGTGGATCGTCCGTACGCGCGAAGATCAAATACAAGAGTTTGATAGGTATCTCTTAACGATTTCTGTGCAATCCCATGTAGTTGAGCTATCTGGAAATCCATTAATAAATATAATTGTGGCGTGTCTTTCCAACGCTTTCCTTCTATTCGTACCTGAATGTTTGCTGAAGGATCACACCCGTATTGAACGGATCATTCGGATTTGAAGAGGCGTTCAGGAATTGTAACAGAGATGCATTCAACATTTTTAGCGTGAGAAGATACAACTAAAAAAAGTAAATGCAAATGCAATCAGATACGATAATTAACTTCATCCTCTGCTTCCTTAACCCACATGTTTTACTTTTTTTTCTGTGCGGTAACTCCTTTAGATTGAGCAGGTGTACACGGGGTAATATCAGTTGAATTATATGCGGTAGTGCATACATCACAACATCCTGATTTACCAAGTCTTAATGAGCACGGATATTTTTTGCCTTCTATAAATCCTGCTAAAAGATCATCGAAGTTTTTGGTATCGGTTAAGTTAAGTTCATGGCCCTTGCCACAGAATTCTGCCAAAATGGAATTTTTTATGCGCTGATGCATATAAATACTATTTTGCGGAAAAACACTTAGGTCGATACTGCCATAACAGATGAGTGTCGGAATTGAGATTTGAGATAGCAAATCCCTTTGGTCTTGGCCCGCAGCAACAACGACTGTACTCAGCAATATATTCAGTTCATTTGGATTTGGGCTTATTAACTGGGCCAGCGTGTAATTGGATAAATTTTGCTGTAATGTTAAAAATGAGGGGCTTGTGCATGACTCATTGAGGACGAAAGGTTTTATAGCGATATCCAGGACACAATTAGTTTCACACTGACTATTTCCTTCGCATGCTATAACACATTCTAATATCGACAGCGTTTGATCCAAAAAATTTTCTCCCGACCCTGGGTAAGAGCAGTACAGTGGATTTTTTGTGCCTGGATTCGGTGGATACACAGTATTGCAATTTGCAAAACAGGACTCACATGCCGGTGGTTGATTAGGAACAGTCACAACAACACATTGTGGCAAAGGGAGTGAGCAATTAACAAAGTATAGAGGAGCACCTGAGACTAAAACGAGTTTTTTTACCCCTGGGTACGAAGTTGCATAATTAAGTGCAATGCCGGTACCTAAAGAATGGCCTACTAAAATTATATTGTCAGTTACACCTAATTCACCGAGCAATGCAAGCAGATCATCAGCAAAAACTTGTATAGAATAATTAATCGCAACACCACATAATGGGCCGGGACACAGTGGGAAAGTAGGAGGGAACGGAGCAGGTGTTCTACTTGATTTTCCATAGCCACGAAGATCAAAAGCAATTGTGCGATAATGATCTTTTAATGACTTTTGAGCACAATCCCATTCAGTTAAATTCTCTGAAAACCCATGAATAAACACTATTGTGGGTCTATCTTTGCATTGCTTACCTTCAATACGTACGTTTAAATTTGCAGATGGTATCATAGCCCCTGCATTGAATGGATCATTCGGATTCGCTTGTCGTTCTGGAATCGTAACACAGAGGTATTCAATTTCTTTAGCATTTGCAGATAAAACAAAAAATGCGAGGGGTGCATATAACAATAAAATTAAATAGTGTAGAAACTTCATGAGTACTCCCTTAGGTAATGAACATTCATAACACATCATAAAGAAAGCGAGAGTGCTAAAACAAGATAAATAGTCTTTTTAAGTATGCCGTTGAGGTTGAAAGTGGATCCTTCAATTTATTTTACTCTTGGCATACGCTGCAGGCTTCTTGTTCGAAAGAATGCCCACCCATCTCATGGCGTATGAGGGCGACAAGTTTAGTTGCATAGTTACCTCCTGTTACCCGTGATTCTGCTCTAATGGCAAGAGCGTCCTCTATAAGGCGTACGGGTACTTTCCTTCTATGCGCCTCTTCCACTGTCCATTTTCCTGTACCAGTTTCTCCAATAGATCCGCGTACGCATGTGAATTCTTGGTCTGTTTTTAGAATCTCGTAAATCAGCTGTAAAATCCATGAACGTATGATCGATCCTTCAAGCCAGACCTTGCTAATAGCAGCCAGATCAAGATCTTTGTAATAGCCGTTATGCAATAGATGGAACCCTTCAGCATATGCTTCTAAAAGAGCATATTCGATGCCGTTATGGACCATTTTTACATAGTGACCTGATCCTGAAGGACCGATGTAAAGATAGGCTGAATGAGAGGCTGCAAGCTGATTAAAGAGAGGTCTCAGAGATTCAAATATTTCTTTGTCGCCTCCAATAGTCAGACTGAGGCCATGCTCTGCACCATAGAGTCCTCCTGAGGTTCCACAATCCAAGAAATGAACACCTCGAGCAGCGCACTCCTGTGCATGTCGCATGCTGTCTTCATAATAACTGTTACCGCCATCGATAATTGTGGTGCCTTTTTTGATACTCTGAAAAAGTTCTTTTAACACAGCGTCGACTACAGAGGCAGGAATCATAAGCCAAATTACATTGCATAATGCACCTAATTGTGTGACCGTTTCTGCTACAGCAAATCCTTCGTCCTTAAATTCTTGGCTCAGAGTTTGATTGCTATCATACACTATGACCTGAGCGCTTTTGCTGAGTTTGCGTGCAATGGGGCCGCCCATTTTCCCTAGGCCGATAATTCCAAGTTTCACTGAGCTCAATGAATCATTCATTGCTGTCCTTTTAATACATAACCGTACCCTCTAACACAATAGTGCAACTCACTCCTGCAGAACAATGGTTGTACCAATCTTAAAAAGTTCTGTATCTTGAGAAAAAACCTCGATAGGAGGGAATATGATAGAAACGCACTTACGGCACAAGTGTCAACGTTATTTTGATAGGGTGGGGCATTATCTTATAAAGCTGCCAATTACGGCAAATCAGGTAACGCTGTGCGCATTCGTGTGTGGGCTCTTATCTGCCGTTTTTATAGCGGTAGGTTTTACTGTCTGCGCACTCATTTTCTTGTGGATTTCAGGAATCTGTGATGTACTTGATGGCACTATTGCTCGTCTTACTAACAGTTCACATCCTTTTGGTGCTTATACAGATCTTATTGCAGATAGGATGGTTGAATGCGCGCTTATTTTAGGTTTTGCATTACGATATCCAGAACATTATCTTTCTTATATTATCTTTCTGATCGCACTCTTGTTTCATTTTTCAACATTTGTTGTTGCAGGATCGGTATTTCAAAACAAAGGTCCAAAGAGTATCCACTATGATAGAAGCATTGTAGAACGGGCAGAAGCTTTCATTGTTTTTTCTTTTATGATGCTTTATCCAGAAGCCATCTTTTATCTTCTCGTGCCATTCAATTTAATAATTTTTGTCTCAGGAGGTGCTCGATTTATGCGTGTGAGAAAGGCATATAAGGAATCTTAATCCAATCCTTTAAAAAAGCGCAGCACTTTTAAAAGTGGGAAATTTCTGAGTTTATCGATATACGCCTTTTTTGACGCCTGCCAAATCACATCATTGTACGTCGGGTAAGGGTGTAATACCTTATAAAAATCTGATAGTCTGAGGTTATAGGTAGCGCCCAATTGTACTTCTCCGATAAGCTCACCGGCACGGGTACCAACGATGTGAGCTCCCACAATATATCCTTTTTTATCACAGATGAATTTTGCAAAACCATTTGTTCTGCCGTCTATCCGTGGACGATCATAATCATGATAATAGGTGCGATACAAAGTAAGGCTGTCACCGTACTGCACACGGGCTTCTTCTTCCGTAAGACCTGAGTGAGCTAATTCAGGATCGCAGAAGGTGACCCATGTACGATGGGTGTAATCTACTTTACGCTTAAAGGGTAAGAGTGCATTTCGGATGGCAATGACGGCCTGATACTCGGCCATATGGCTAAACTGATAGGGTCCTATAACATCACCACACGCATAGATGTGTTTCATAGTAGTCTGCAAGGTTGCACTTACGGTAACACCGTGATGATGAACATCTATACCAGCCTTATCAAGAGCAAGGTGTTCTATATTTGGTTTTCGGCCAACAGCGAAAAAAAGGCCTTCTGCAGCAATCCTTTGCTCTTTATTATCAGCATCTTTACATACAAGAGTGATTGTTTTGTCCGATTCTTCAATTACTTTAATTGCAGTGTGCGAAGTATAAATTTTTACGCCTTTTGCGCTCATCGTTTGTGAGACAAGCTCTGCTGCCTCGGCGTCTTCACGAGGTAAAATAGAATGGTTTCTTTCAATGACCGTACACTGTGTGCCAAGCTGCTGCAATGCGCCAGCAATTTCCATACCGACAGGGCCACCACCTACAATAATAAGAGACCGAGGAAATGTTTCTTGGGTAAAGATGTTTTCATTCGTAAAATAGGGTGCTTTTTCTAGGCCCTCAATCGGTGGAATAAAGGGACGCGTTCCTGTTGCAATAATAAAAGATTTGGCAGAAAGAACATCGTTACCACATTGAATACGATATGGATCAAGAAAATGCGGATCAGAGTATATGACGTGTATTCCGAGCTGCTCTAATTTTTCGGTAGTGGCGTCAGCATAAATCACCTCGATTGTTTTCCGGACACGAGCCATAACTTTTCTAATATCCAGATTTTTGTCATCACAGGTGACTCCAAACTCCTGTACAAGTTTTGCATTATGAACCATTTTAGCTATGTGGATGAGTGTCTTACTCGGGACACAGCCAGTAATCGTGCAAGTCCCACCTAAGATGTCTCGCTCAATAAGAGCAACTTTTTTGCCCAGCCCTCGTGCTAACTTGGCAGCAACCAGCCCGGCAGGACCTCCTCCAATAATAATGATGTCATACTGCTTCATACACTCTCCCTCCATTTCAGGATAAAGGATGTGAAAACAACATGATAGATTTCGTGTATGTAAAGGCTATACTTAAGTAAAAGGAATGAATCACATGCAGATATCACGAAAAAAGACGTTTTTACTTGTTGTACTGCTTTCTCTCATTGCGCTCTTTTACTTCTTTCTGTATCCCTCATTCTCTCTTGAAAATCTCCAGCTCCAAAGACAACGATTTGAATCATTTGTGCATGAGAATTATCTGCTTGCTATTGCGGTATATATCTCCACCTATATAGCGAGCGCAGCACTTGCTCTTCCGACCACAGCACTTTTTACCATTACTGGAGGATTTCTGTTTGGGACTCTTAGGGGAAGTGTATATACGCTGTTCAGTGCGACAGTAGGAGCGACACTTGCGTTTTTAACTGCGCGCTACCTCTTTAGATCACCTTTACAGACTCACTTTCAGAAGCAACTTGGTGATTTTAATCGTGAAATGAATCAGAATGGAGCCTATTATCTTCTTTCATTGAGACTTTTGCCTGCCGTTCCTTTTTTTCTTCTTAATATCCTCGCTGGCTTAACAACCGTCTCGCTTGGAGTTTTTGTAGTAACTACGTTACTAGGAACAATTCCGGGAATTCTTGTCTTCAGCTATGCAGGCCAGCAGCTGTCGACCTTACATTCTTTTAAGGATATTATGTCCGCACCACTCATAATGGCCCTGCTATTACTAGCCTTGATAGCGCTCATTCCTGTAGTGATGCGGAAAATTTGATTATGCTTTACATTGAAAGTCTTTGGAGCATTCTTTTAATGTTGATTTTAACTTGTCCAAATGCTTTTCAAGATCACCTTTGAGATTTTGGAGTATTTCTGCGCAGTGCTTGTCTGTGACGTCTTTCAACGCATGTTTATCAATAAACCATGCAAGGTCAGTTAACTTATAGTACAACTTAATTTTGTCATAGGTGGCATTATCTACCATGAGAAATCCTTTCAAAAAATGTTTGTTTTACATACTTTTATAATAAGATAAAATTATTCAGCTATGCAATAGTTTTGTAAGGATTTGAGTCTGGTTTTTTTCAGGACGCATAAGTGCCGAACGTGAAGCTATAGAACCGCAGACCAGGTGGGACTATAAAGGTGATACTATGGCGGCCATAGGGAGCATGCTCGGCAATGGGATAATAGAGGCGTGGCTCAGTAATGTTCATTACCGTTTTGCCCTCTTCTCTTTTAATATCTGATCCTTGGATTTGGTCAGGAACAGGATGATTATCAAGGAGGACTTCAATAGTAAGAGGACCATTCGCGGTATCGAGGACTATATAGGGCGCATTTGCAAGATAGTTAAGGATGATTTTCCCTGGAGACTCACTTTCCATATAGTCATGTGCTCCTAGCCACATACCTTCAAGATAAATGCGATCCTCTTTGATCGTCTTCGGTAGAGTAAACTCTATCGTCAGCCCGACAGTTACACTCTGGTCATTGCCATAGGGCTGTCGTATAAACCCAGGACCTGCGTATAGTTCTGGAGTTTCTTGTTTTGAAACGAGCGTGAGAAATGGCTTTGTTTCCTTAAACTGAGGAAGCTTCAAACCTCCTTTGGCAAGCTCAGAACGGATAAACTCCTCTTCTTCTTTATAATTTCCCTCGCCAAACTGAGTATAGATGACTTTACCCTGCGGATTAATTAAGTATTTGCCCGGCCAGAAGTGATTGCCAAAGCTATGCCAAATCTTCATTGAGCTATCCACAACGATAGGGTAGGTAAGTCCTGCTCGCTTAGCCGCAGCAGCAATATTTTTTGGATCCGCTTCTATCGACTTAAATTCAGGACTATGTACCCCAATAACCATGAGACCATAATCTTTATACCGTTCCCACAGTTCTTGGGTATGAGGATTTGCTCGTATACAGTTGATGCAAGTATACGTCCAAAAATCAATGAGGGTATATTTGCCCTCTCTTTCAAGTTCTTTAAGTGATAATGGTTGAGAATTAATCCAGACACTGCCTGGTGGAAAAACATCCGGGCTTGGTTGTTGAGTTCCTCCCGTTATCGGAATGAGTTTGTAGCGGATGTAGGGTATAAAGAGATAGCCGATGATAGCTGTCACAACCAGAAGGAGTACACCGAGTATGATATATTTCATTATTATTTCTCCTTTCTCCATAAGATACCATATTTTTCTGTAAATGCTTTCTCCGCATCTGGTCCCATCGTTCCGCACTGGTAAGTAGACAGAGGCAGATGAAGTTTTTCTACTGCCATAATGACATTCCAAGCCGATTCAATTTCTTGAGGGCTCACTGTTATACTTTTATCTCCACGCATAACTTCATCAAAGAGCATTTCATAAGAATGCGGTAACTGTTCACCAAATGTGCACCGATAGCAGAATTCCATCGAAAGGGGACGTATCAGATGCTCAGGGCCGGTCTGTGTATTCATGGTGAGAATAAAGCCTGGTTCTGGAGAAACTTTAATGACGAGACGATTATGATTGAAGAACCCTTCTCTTTTAAACATCCCCTTACTCAAGGCTTTAAAAACAATATGAATTTCTGTGGATTTATAGTCAAGACATTTTCCTGTTTTTATGAAGAAGGGAATACCTTCCCAGCGGGACGTGTTAACCTGGCAGCGCAGCAGTGCATAGGTTTCTGTTGTCGAATCAGGCTTAACTCCTGTGACTTTTTTGTAGCCTTCATATTGCCCTAAGACCCCATCGGTTACTACGAGGTTTTTGAGCACCTCGTTTTTCAGTTGACTTACCACGCTCGGCTCTACAATACTGGGCTTTTCCATGGCTAAGAGCGCAAGAAGTTCAAATATATGATTTTGAACAACGTCTTTCAATGCCCCATAATGGTCGTAAAAGGATCCACGACCTTCGATCGTCTCTGTTTCACTTAAAATAATCTGTATCTGTTCTATATACGTGCACGTCCAGAGTGATTCGAAAATAGCGTTACTAAACCTGATGAGAATGAGTGCTGTGACAAGTGATTTTGTCAGATAATGATCAATCCTATAGATCTGATTTTCAGTTAAAAGGCTAAGAATACACTGATTAATATCATTGGCAGATTGGGCGTTCCACCCAAAGGGTTTCTCATAGACTGCACGGTGGTGAACATCGGTAAGGCGTGTTTGATTTTTTACAAGTCCTTGCTCAACGGCATTGGTTGTAAGCACACAATACAGTTCTGAAGGAACTGCAAAATACAGAAGTCGATTTCCCGAAAGGGCGTGATCTTTTTCAGCTTCAGAGGTTATCAGAGCGAGGTTTTTGATGGTATCTGGCTTGTCAGCATCAATTGCGCAATAATAGGATCGTTCAATGAGGCGTTCTATAATATCTTTATCTCCGTGGGGCAGATTTTCTTTGATAAGCTGATCAATGGAGATCTCTTCTTTTGCCGCAGCAACGAAAGCAAAGGAAATATCAGGTTTGTGCTTGAGAAGCTGATAGAGCGTTGGTATAAGTCTTCGTTTTGCAAGATCGCCCGTTGCGCCTAAGATGATGAGTGTCCAGCTCTCCATTGCTCTCCCGTTGGAACTTTCACACATAGCCTAAAATAAAGCTCCTTAAGGGCACAATAGTTAGTAAGATCTGGTTATTTTTGCTCAGTATCTAAAACAGAATTAATCCAGTCATCTACGTCTTGAGAAGCCTCATTATTTTGTTCTTGTAACTGAGTACCGCCATCAATCGTATTTTCCAAATGGTCAGATGGTGCAGCGGGCTCCGCTGTACACGATTGTTCATGTGTAGCTAAAGTACCGCTGATAAGGAGACCTATAAGTGCCGTATTGGAGATGGGTGTCATACTGTGCTGTTGCACGCTTTCATCATCATTGTGAGATGAGGTTTGTTGCCATCTCGCTGGAGTATCATATTTTTCGGTCTTGAGTAATGGACCTCTGAGAAGCGGTCTCACGGCTGAAATTTCACTCATCATCGGATGAGTGAGGAGGGTATCATAAAGATCAGTATTGTCTTGTGAAAAGGCTGCATCAAAGTACTCAGAAAAATTACTTTTATCTTGCAACAATGCATGTGTAAACAGTTTCGTCCGTGCAGGCACGAGATTATCATGCGGGTAAGCAAGATGAAACAAACTCTGCGACTGAGGATGTTGAATGAGTACTTTCACTACTTCTTCTTGGTCATTGTCTAGAGCTAAAGAAAGGGCGGTACATGCCGATGGTTTCTGCTCACGGAACACACAATCATGAGCATTATGCTCTAACAAGACGGTTACAATGTCAGCGAACCCGTTTGCAGCGGCAAAGTGTAAAGGCAAAATATCGATCTTATCTTTTTTAAAATGCTTATGAATGGGAGCACCTTTTGCTATAAGATGTTTAACTACTGTTGAATCTCCCGTTTCTAATGCAATAACAAATGCTCGTTTTAACCAATGAGCTTTTTCGTAATTCGCGATAGCACTATCAAGAATGAAATCTAATACTGGTAATTTTTTCTTTTCACAGGCGGCTTTGATAAGTGCAGTCAGATGCTGTGACTGCACCGCGGTGTACTCACAGAGGAGTCTTATAAGGCCCCATTGATCATCCTCAACCGCAAGAGAATAGTTTTTTTCATCAAGGACGGTATCTATTTTCGTGCCTCTCTGTAGTATGATTGCTATATAGGCATCTAACACTTCATTATTTGCTTGCATGGCTTTAATGGCACCCTCTGTCAAATCTGCACCAGATGAAATGAGAAATTGCACCATCGGCATATTCCTACTATGTACTGCCAATGCAAGTGCTGAATGCTGCTCACAAAAACACGTATGAAAACGACACAGATTCTCAGGTAGTTCTCCTTGGGGGATCGCACCATGGCACAGCTCTACCACTTTCTGTACCGCCTCATTCCTTTTCGCAATCAACGCATGCATAAGGGCTATATGAACAAGCTGGTGAGGCATTTTTTCTGGTTTGCAGAGCGGAATGATATCCAAGCGATTATGAAAACAGGCCTCATTTAGAAGATGTGCTCTCGTTTTTTGAGTTAAAACAAAGGGTTGACCAGATTTTTCGGGCCGGTTAGCTAGATAATGCACGGCCATGTCAAGGAATTCCCCGCACGATATTTGTTTAATGTGTTGCAGCTGCAAAAAACTTATCCAGCCTCGTTCAGGACGGCTATATTGCACCATGTAAGTTAACATAAGAGGATCCAATCTCAAAAAGTAAGCAATAGCGAAGGGTCGCGCATGTCTTCGAGGATAGTTTTGCACTCCATCGATTATCTCTCGTGCAGTACGAGCAAACCTATCTTCTGCAGTTTTTAAATAATCTTTTTGTGACCCAATTTTGCCGGACGTTTGATAGCCTTTTTTTGCACAATATTCAGCAAGTAAGAGTGCAAACTTTACATGCTCAAAATATGAATCCGAGGATGAGAAATCCATTCGCTCTCCACTGACCTTAACAAAATCTAGTATCAGTTTAACAAGTAACTCTTCAGGCACCTGATTACAGGTCCCATCAAAGAATCGCAGTATTTCAGTAATACCATCTTGAGTAAGGCCTTTACTGCTTTGTAGGTAGGTTTCTGGCGCTACTGGCATAGGTAGGACCTGAACGTCCTGATCACCTGTTAAATCTGGACCGAAAGAAGATACAAATACATAAGGGGCAGGTGAACTTTTTGAGGGAGCTGCCAGTGTATTCATGCTGCTTGTAGCAATCGTATGCCTACATAATTCCATAAGTGTCGGAATTTGGGCATTCTCAGTTATGGCTTCTGCTCTTTTTGCCTTTTTAGTCATCTGCATGCCGAAAAGCACTGATGGACTACTAATGAGTAAGCAGTAAAATGTGTATCTAAAATAAGGTAAATTCATAGTTTGTGTCTTTATATTATTAAAAATGTTAATTGTTCGATATTTGATGCACGAAATTCTCACAACTTCGCGCTTTAATAAAGTGGTCTACCATATAAGCATACCATTCTTTATGAGTAAGATGATTCCATGCATGCTTTGCTTGCACAAAGAGAACACACGAGGTCTTTTTTGGCATATCTTTATACATGCGCCAAAAGTATTCAATAGGTACTAATTTATCATCGAGTGCCTGAATAAATAACAAGGGTGTATCCTGGAGCTTCTGTAGATAGCTCGCCATCGTAAGCTGAGAAAAGTTTCTTCCAAGGACCATATGACCTACCAGCGAGACGACCATTCTCACGGGCCAGGTAGACAGTACCCACCGGATCGGCCACGGCGTGCCACCTTCTCGGTGATTTTTGATAAGAAGTGGGTCAGCGCAGACGGTTTCTGCAAGCGCCTCCATAGAATACATGCTACAATCGATAATAATGGAATCAAATAAGCGCACGCCTCTTTCACGCAATGAGCGCTCTTGAGCACCACAAAAAATCATGCCACTATAACAGATTCCGAGCCCGCTGACACTTTCGTAGTGTTTCTGTGTTCTTAAAAAAGTGACAGCAGCAGTAGCATCAAGCTGCGGGCTTATCAAATACTTTTCGAGAGTATTGCCGATGATAGCAAGAAATGAGCACCATGTTTTCTGCCATTGCAGCCACCGATAATCAAGAAAGAGAATGTCATAATCGGGAAAAAGCTTGAGAAATGGGAGTAATTTTTCTTTTACTGCATGACATCCTTGGCCCACAATGAGAGCTCTCTTTGCATGGCGGTCAAAGAAATAGCCCTCAATGCTTAGGCCATCATCTGTTCTAAAGTATACCTTGCGAGCGTGCTCCTGTGAAAGCGCCGTTTGCTGAAATGTGTGGTCTTTGATAAGGGTTGGATTAAAATAATCTGCATGCGCATTGAGATGATCATAGGTCGTAAAGGCCTCAGTCTGCAGTCTTCGTGCTAAGGGTACTATGTTATTCGCGTAGTAGAGGGTCATGCCATTGGCACTTTGCCAGAGTAATAGGCATAGGAAAAAGAGTAAACGTTTCATAACTTCCTTAATGATTATTCTATTATGTTTTTATTATACTAAATTTTTCAAAAAATGCTACCCGCTGTTGAGTCATTTCGTGAATATGCCTCGTGCTTATATTGCTTGAGACTAATTGAGCATGCTAGCTTTACGAGAAAGATAGGTTAGATATATGGCACATAATTCCCTTTTAGATCAAGATAGCTCTTCGTTAGTCAAGACGTTGGAAACGAACGCAACGACAGGTCTGAGTACTCAACAGGCCACGCGTGCATTACAACACTATGGCTTTAATGAAATCCCAGAAAAAAAGCCGCACATTATCGTAAAACTGCTTAAAAAATTCTGGGGTGTAACCGCCTGGATGCTCGAGCTCATTATCGTACTTTCCTGGATCCTCAATCGCCGTATAGACCTTTATATCGTTTCAGCTCTATTAGTAAGTAATGCTCTTATCAGTTTTATGGAAGAGTGGGTAGCATCCAATGCGTGTGGAAAATCTCAGAAAGAAGCTCCATATCAGCGTGAAGGTCTTAGAGACGGGCAATGGGTACTGGTCCCTGCGCGGCAATTAGCACCAGGAGATATCATAAGTATTAAGATGGGCGATTTTGTGCCTGCAGATATTAAACTCGTTGAGGGAACTCTTACTGTAGACGAATCTGCCCTTACAGGGGAATCACTTCCTCAATCAAAAGGAGTTAATGATGCGGTCTATTCAGGTTCAATTATTCGTGCTGGTGAAGCAAAGGGAATTGTCATCTTGACGGGCACCCGTACCTCTTTTGGCAAAACAGTTGAATTAGTACAGCTGGCAGCACCACGGCCTCATGTTGAATCGATTATATCAAGCGTAAGTGTGCGTCTTTTACTCGTTGTGGTGGTACTTGTACTCATCACAAGCATTGTTTCCGTTTACAAAGGAATCTCCCTTGTAGAAATACTCCCTCTGATGCTTGTGCTCCTATTAGGAGCCATTCCCGTTGCCTTACCGGCCATGTTCACTGTCAGCATGGCGCTCGGATCCCAGGAATTGTTAAAAAAGAATATACTCGTTGTCCGGTTAAATGCCATTGAGGATGCTGCCGGACTTACAGTCCTATGTATAGATAAAACGGGAACTCTTACTCTCAATCAACTTGCTATTGCTGATAGTGTCCCTTTACATGGATATAATACGAGAGATGTCATTCTGTGTGGGGCACTTGCCTCAGAAGATGAAAGTTTGGATCCGATAGATCTTGCCTTCATTTCACAAGCGCAGAAAGAACATCTGTTAGCAGGTTATACAAGAAGTGAGTTCGTTCCCTTTGATCAGGTCACAAAGCGAACTGAGGCATTAGTCGAGAAGGGTGGTGAGGAGTTTCGAGTATATAAGGGCGCCCTAGGCCCGATGATTAAAAAGTTCGGGTTAAATGAACAGCAAAGCACTGAGCTCATGTCTTATGCCGACGCGTTTGCAAAAAAGGGGTTTCGTACGATTGCAGTGGCACGAACGATCAATAGTCGTCCAACTATCATCGGCCTTGTGGCTTTGCAAGATCCAGCCAGGCCCGAATCAAAACAGGTACTTAAGGACCTTAAAGACCTGGGTATAACTATTAAGGTATTAACAGGCGATGCCCTATCTATTGCGCAACAGATTGCCAAAACTGTGGGACTCGACACACAAGCAGTTGATTATTCAGCATATAGAGACAAGATCAAAGCCGATCCGACCCTTGCTGCCCAGATTATAACTGACACCACATTGTTTGCTGAAATTTATCCTGAAGATAAGTATAACATCGTCAAAATCTTACAAAATGAAGGGCAGATAGTCGGTATGACCGGTGATGGGGTCAATGATGCACCAGCCTTGCAGCAGGCTGAAGTCGGCATTGCGGTCGATGATGCGACTGACGTCGCCAAAAAATCCGCTAGTGTCGTGTTAACCCATCCTGGCTTATTTAACATTGATGAGCTCATTAAAATGGGTCGCCTTGTGTTTGCGCGAGTAAATACCTGGATACTCGATAAGATCTGTCGCACCATCCTGAAAACAGGATTTGTCGTCGTTGCATTTTTTATAACGGGAATCTATGTGATTTCCTCTACAGAAATGCTCCTCCTTGTTTTTATGATCGATTTTGTGACGCTTTCACTTGCAACTGACAAGGAAACAATATCAAAAACCCCATGCAAATGGGATTTGCCCGGGCTCGATCGACTTGCACTCTTCTTGGGAATAGCCATGGTAATAGAAGCGCTCGGTCTGCTCTATGTAGGAATGCACTATCTCAAATACGAGGGCGAGATGCTTCACACCTTTTCCTTTGAAATTCTTTTTTATTTTGCTCTCTTCTCAGCATTCATTGTAAGAGAGAAAAAACACTTTTGGGCCTCATTGCCTAGTAAAACATTCCTCTTTGCTATTTTAGCCGATGGTATAGCGGCATTTTTTATTACGACCTATGGGTTATTAGGAATGAGCGTTATACCGATTCACATTACATTGCTGGTTATTGCCTATGCAAGTATCTTTTCATTATTGATCAATGATTTGCTAAAGGTGTTCTTTCACAAGATCAAAAGGAAAGCAAAAAAAGCCTGAGATGCTATGACTTTTTGAACTCAGAGTGTAAATTTAAGAGCACTCTTGAGTAAATCTAAGATAGCCTGGTTTTCGTTATCAGCAGCGATAGTGAATGCTGCCTGGTTTCTTTGATTTTGAAGAGTGGATTTATAGTAGGCTTCTCAAGGAGTAACCTTATGATCTCAATATTACCATTCCGTACAGCATGCTACTATTAAGAAGGGCAGCTTTTTAAGATTGCCTTTCTTATATAAGATCGTATTAGTTTTTTGAATCTTGCGCTTGTGCAAGCTTTTGTAAAATCAATGCTCGCACTGCGTCATTTGAACAAAGGGCCGTCCAGCCACCCTTATCCTGTACATTGATAGCAATTCCTTGTTGGTCAAGAAGCAATTGAACTACTTCTTTGTGGCCATTCTTCGCAGCACACATAAGAGCTGTCCATCCATCGTTACTCTGTGCATTGATAGCAATTCCTTGTTGGCTAAGAAGCAACTGAACTACTTCCGTGTGACCTTTCTTCGCAGCGCGCATAAGAGCAGTCCAGCCATTGTTATCCTGCGCATTGATGGCAATTCCTTGATGAGCAACAAGCAATTGAACTACCTTTTTTTGTCCGCTCTTGGCAGCAAGCATAAGAGCCGTCCAGCCATCTTTATTCTGCGCATTGATAGCAATTTCTTGTTGGCTAAGAAGCAATTGAACGACCCTTTTGCGTGCGCTCTCAGCAGCATACATAAGAGCGGTCCAGCCATCCTTTGTCTGTGCATTGATAGCAATTCCTTGTTACAAGAAGCAACCGAACTATTTCTTTGTGACCATTCGCTGCAGCAAGCATAAGAGCCGTCCAGCCATCCCTATTCTGTGCATTGAAAGCAATTCCTTATGAGCAAGGAGCAATTGAACTACTTCTTTCTGTCCATTTGCCGCAGCCCACATAAGAGCCGTCCGGCCATCGTTACTCTGTGCATTGATAACAATTCCTTGTTGTGCAAGAAGCAATTGAACTATTTCTTTGTGGTCATATCCTGCAGCAAGCATAAGAGCCGTATAGCCATTACTATCCTGTGCATTGATAGCAATTCCTTGTTGGGGCAAGAAGCAATTGAACTACCTCTTTGTGGCCGTTTTTCGCAGCAAGCATAAGAGCCGTATAGCCATTACTATCCTGTGCATTGATAGCAATTCCTTGATGGGCAAGAAGCAATTGAACTACCTCTTTGTGACCATTTCTCGCAGCAAACATTAGGGCAGTCTTGCCGTCGTTATTTTGTGCATTAATATCTGTTACCGAATTTTTCAAAAGCTCGGTACAACGCTCCAACTCGCCATTAAATGCAGCATCAATAAGCGGACATTCCTCTGTTGATTGAGGGCTTGTTTGGGTATTATTTTGAAGCACAGATAATCGTTCTAAGGTAGTACTCTTCTGCATAGCGAAAAGCGCATTGGTTGAAACAAGCATGTAGGTCAAAAAAACAATCTTGAAACTCATATTTTTTCTCTATTTTTAAAGTATATTCTCTATCAAAAAAATCCTTGAAAAATCAGACCTACTGCCTGAAAGAAAATATAGCTTTTATCATTCTCAGCGTCCAACCTTACCGTGACTTTTAATCAATAACCTGATCTCGTCATTGGCAGAAAGCATAGAGGCTGTTTGTCCATTTTGAGTTCGGGCGCTAGTATCAAGGGTAGGTTTTTTAAGAAGCAGTTTCACGATTTCTATATGACCTTTATTAGCGGCCAGCATGAGAGCTGTCATCCCATTCTGATCTTGAGTATTGATGGCAATTCGTGGTCTATCAAGCAATAGCGCAACAATTTCAGGTTGATTATCATTTGCTGCACACATGAGAGCGGTCCAGCCAAAGTTATTCTGAGCATTGATAGCAATTCCTGGTTGGGCGAGAAGCAATTGAGCTACTTCCGTGTTACCCTCATCATCCTCAGCAGCATACATAAGAGCCGTATTGCCGTTGTTATTCTGTGTATTGATAGCAATTCCTTGTTGTGTAAGGAGCAATTGTACTACTTCTTTGTGACCATATTCTGCAGCACACATAAGAGCAGTCATACCATTGTTATTCTGCGCATTGATAGTACTTCCTTGTTGTGCAAGGATCAATTGAACTACTTCTGCGTGGCCATACTCAGCAGCGATCATAAGAGCCGTCGAGCCACCTTCAGTCTGCACATTGATGGCAATCCCTTGCTGGGCAAGGAGCAACTGAACTATTTCTGCATGGCAATACTCAGCAGAACAAGCAAACATGAAAGCCGTCCAGCCATCTTCATTCTGCGCATTGAAGTCAATTCCTTCATGAGCAAGGAGCAATTGAACTACTTCTTTGTGTCCATTTGCCGCGGCACACATAAGAGCAGTCATACCATTGTTATTCTGTGCATTGATTAGACTTCCTTGATGAGCAAGGAGCAATTGAGCTATTTCTTTGTGGCCATTCTCAGCAGCACACATGAGAGCGGTACGGCCAGTAGAATCCTGCGCATTGATATCTGTTGGGTATAGCGCAAGAAGCATTTGAACTATTGCGTTGTGGCCGTTTTGTGCAGCAAGCCTAAGAGCCTTCTTATGAGCATTAGTATCTGTTGCAAGCTTTTGCAAAAGTTCGATAAATTGCTGCAGTTCACTTTTTTCTGCTGCATCCAGAAGAGCATTTTCTGTTAAACCTTGAATGTAATTTTGAGTGAGTTCAAACCACCAGCTTTGTTGCATAGAAAAAAGAGAACTGGTTATAAGTACGGAAAAAGTTAATAAAAAAAATTTGAGATTCATTATTGCCTCATTTACTAGTGATAATTTGGAAGGTGCTTTAATGATATCACCTTTATTCAAACTACTAAGAAGGGCAGATTGTTTAAATCTGCCCTTGTCATAGATCGTATTAGTTTTTTGAATCTTGCGCTTGTGTGAGCTTTTTTAAAATCAATGCTCGTACTGCATCATTTGAACAAACTGATAAAGCGGTTTCCTTTTTGCCATTTTCGTGTCTTACATTAGCTTGGGCTCCAAGAAGGAGTTCTACTACACGAACATGCCCAGCCTTACATGCTCTTATAAGAGGCGTGTTACCTATGTGATCAGTCACATCAACAGGTACCAACTTATTAAGTAATATTGCTACAGCTTTCGATTGACCGACTGCCGCACCAACGTGTATTGGGCTGCTTCCCCATTTATTTTGCGGACAGAGTGTTTTCATCATTGGGAACAACTCTTCCATAAATTCTGGATAAAATTCAGCAGCAACATGTAAAGGTGTATTAAATGGTTCCCTGAAATCAGGCACGTTAGGATCTACGCCATGTATAATCAAAGATCGTGCAAATTCTCCATTTTTAAGGGCAATAGCTTCTCTTAAAAGACGATTATTATCGATATTTTTATCAGTTCCACGGAAGAACTCAAGTATAGCCCAATTGTTTGCGACAATTGCGACAGCTAATTCTTTGTACTTCGCAGCTTCTATAAAGCGGAAACCTGCAGACCAAAGATGATGTGCGACTAGAACATTATCAGTTGCACATGTAATTGCCAGGAGCTGATGTTTTTCTTCCGGTGTTAACCCACTTATAAATTGTGGGTTTTCTAAGCATTTTGCAAGATCCGACAAATTCTCTTGTATGCACAGTAACTGTATCAACTGGAAGGGGCGAATCCCTTTATGTTCCATTACATGAAGAACTCTCTCCGTTCTCTCGGTTGTACCTGGAAGTTCTACTCGTACAGAAATTGTTGATTGCTGCATACCTAAACATAATCCAGGAATGCTTGAAAGAACAAACACTGATAAAATAAGCTTTTTCATATTATAAATCCTCGCATAATCGTATTTAGATACTAAAATTAATTCATTATTATAAATGATATCAAAATTGCTCTATTTGTCAAATTTTAGCAAAAGTAATGATATGGTTTTGTACAGGGATATAATTGATTATGGATTTAGAGAGATTCAAGCTTTTTCTTAAGTTCTTCCGCACTGATCGATTTTACCTTATCTGCACCTTCAGATTTCTTATGCGGCTCATAAAGATAGTCAAGTTCGCAGGAACCCTCAGTAGGGTAGCCCTTTTGGTGCCACTCGGCAATGCCTCCTTCATAGGCAAAGACATTTGTAAAGCCTAAATCGGTCAAAAGTTGCCATGCTTTTCTACTGGCAGGGCAGTCATAATGGGCGCAATAGACGATAAGTTCTGTATTCTTCGGTAAATCCTTAACATAGGCAGCCAGCGCAACAAGAGGTACACTTAGAGAGCCCGTTATATGGCAATCATCATAAGCTTCCTTGGCGAGGACATTTATTAGCTTCATAGATTCCTTTCGATGCTTCCTCAATATTACACTAGTGAAAGTAGGGGAATCAAGAACTTTTAAATAGCGCAGATTATGAAGTTGTTTTGAAGTATTTTTTGCCTTTTAATGGCTCCGGCAAAAGACTTTCTTCCAGATACAATTTATATCCCTTATGATAGCCAAGATCTTTCATTAGCTTTGTTGGAGCATTCCTGATAATCAGAGGAATAGGGAGATTGCCTTTTTCCTTAACATCATCAACTGCAGCGAAATAGGCATTATATGAATCTCTATTTTTCTTAGAAAGGGCTAAATAACTAACACCGTGTGCCAGATTAATCGAGCATTCAGGATATCCAATCGTTTCAACTGCCCGGAATACGGCATTTGCAACGGAAAGGGCGTGAGAATTGGCAAGACCTATATCCTCACTTGCAAATATGACCATCCTCCGTGCAATAAATTTCGGGTCCTCGCCAGCCTCGACCATTCGAGCAAGATAATATAAGGCAGCATCGACATCTGACGCACGCATTGATTTAATAAACGCAGAAATTGTATTATAGTGCTCTTCAGCCTTTTTATCATACCTTAAATACGTACTCTGCAGGGTACTTTTTAGGTTCTCAAGGGTAATTTCTTTATAAAGCTTGGCAGTCTTTTCTAGAAGAGAAAGAACCTGGCGTGCATCGCCATTTGCCATGCGGACAAGCCATTGGCCGGATTCCTCATCTACGTTAAAACGGGTCCGCTTAATGATTTCAGCAAGATCTTCTTCAGAAAGCTCATTAAGCACGAATACCTGACAACGTGAAAGTAGAGCTGGAATAACCTCAAAACTCGGATTTTCTGTTGTAGCACCGATAAGCGTCAACTCTCCAGATTCAACAAACGGCAGCAAGAAATCTTGTTGAGCTTTATTAAAGCGATGGATTTCATCTAAAAACAAAATCTTCGGCTGTTCAGAAGGTTTTGCAAGGATCTGTTTTATATCATCTTTGCCAGTAGAAACAGCAGAGAGCTCGTAATAATCAGCTCCGAGAGATTTAGCATAGATACGAGCAAGGGTGGTTTTCCCCACACCAGGCGGTCCCCAGAGGACGAAACTGAACATACACTTTTTTTCAATAGCTACCCGTACTGGTTTTCCAGGGCCGACAAGGTGCTTTTGACCGATAAAGTCTTCTAATTTCGTAGGGCGTATTTTGGATGCGAATGGTTCCATGGAAATAATCGACGCCTTTCGTGATTTTTCACAAATTATAATATGTAATTAAGTATAACATAAATTCTGAAAATATTAATTTTGTTGCCCCAGTCGAAAAACTTTATGAATAAGCCATCAAAATGCTTCTTGGCATTTTTTCATAGACCTGCTATAAGGATAAGTACACAAATACAAAGGGGAAAAGATGAATATATCAAACACTACCTATAAAAAGCTCAATCTGGTTGTCTGGGTTCTAAAAATAACCTATGGGCTTCTTTTCGTCGTAGCCGGAGCAGACAAGTTTACCAATCTCGTGGTCCGCTGGCAACAGTATCTCAATCCTTCAATCGCTCATATGGTAGGGTTAGAGCCAGGAGTTTTTATGTATATGGTAGGGGTCGTTGAAATCATCATCGGTCTCTTAGTCTTATCAAAATTCACCAGAGTTGGAGCTCTTCTTATCGGGGTATGGTTCCTTATAATTGTGCTTAATCTTCTTTCTCTAAAAACATATTTTGATATTGCAGTAAGAGATACCGTACTTTCCATTGGAGCATTCTGCCTCTCATATCTTGTTGCCATTAAAGATGAAATATCATAACAGCACGTTCATGAGTATTTAGCTTTTTTTGCAGGAAATTTTGGAAAAATGAAGAATCCGATTAAAAGTATTGTAACTATAATAAGTTTAAGTTTTACGATGCGGGCGATGGAAACAAATGAGCTGCATTCGTCAGACCCTGAAATACGACTTATTAGTTATGCAACCTATGGAACCGTTGAGGAACTACGCTTTCTTCTAGGAACTCAGGCCGTTAATGTAAATTTTTGTTCTGAGAGGGGTATTGCTCTTTTATGTGCAATAAAAAGCAATAGCTTTGAAGTAGTAAAATTTCTGCTCGATGTTAAAGATTTAGATCCAAATACTACAGATAAAGACGGCTGGACCGCTCTTCTCTATGCCCAAGTAATCAAACAAGATCCCAAATTGGTAAGATTGTTGCTCAGCTTACAGAGGCTCGATATAAATTCAAGGCAAACCCGATCTGCATTTTATCATGCCATGATACGAGGTTTGGAAGATGTAAAACTTTTTCTTTCACTACGCCCGGGTTTGGTAAACGCAAGATCAAACCTTGCTCCGGAGGATCCTCCTTTTCTTACAGTGGCAGCCAGTAGCTCTGAAATTGACATTGGAATTTTAAAGTTGTTTCTTTTAACCTCGGGATTAGACGTAAATATGAAGAATGAGGACGGAACAACTGCACTCATGGTTGCCCGTAGAGAGGCACTACCCTTATTACTAAGTGCAGGAATAAATGTAAATGCCATCGATAACAGCGGTAACACTGCTCTCATCAGAATGGCTGCGTGTGGTAGGAAAGATGCTGTAAGGTTTCTTGTAATTGCACCCCATATCAATGTGAATATTACTAATCATCAAGGGAATACTGCATTGATGGAAGCGGCTCGTAACGGTTATTGTGAAATAGTTGCACTATTGCTCGCGATTCCGCAGATAAAGGCAAGAGTAAAAAATTATAGAGAGGAAACAGCCCTTATTCAAGCAGCAAAGGCAAACGTGATAACCAGCGTGGAGCTCCTTCTTAAACATCTTTCTTCTCGCAGTCATAGTAAAGAAGCTCTAGATCAGGCAAAAAAAGCACTAGAGGTAGCAACTCATGAAGAAATCCGCAAGACGCTCAATAAGTATATAAAATCGCATTAATTTGTCGTTCATTATTTCGCGATATCCAACTCCAATGTTTGGACCCTCCTACTATATTTTTCTTATCGACATCTTTTTTCTATCACGAAGGTTGCTCACATGGGTTCTAGCATAATGAAATGGGATGTGGCTTTCAGTGGAAACACTAGTATTATTCAAATCAAGCAATAGTCTTACAATTTTCTCAATATTTTTTAGTGTCTCTTCATGAACTCGACCGATAGGGTAGTTGGTGAGACGCAAACCTGAAATTGACTGATTTGTTCTGATAAAGCGTAACTTTTTACTACCAAGCCGCCCTCGGAAGGCACAATTTCAATATGCGCTGGATTTTTTTTATTCTCAGAGGTCAGAGGTACAACAATAAAAAGGTTTGCTCAGCCCTGATTAAATTCATTTCGTGATAAAATAATGCGGGTCTTTTTTTTGCTTGTTTACTGCCAATAAATGGGCCAAAATTGGCGAACCAAACTCTTTGATGCTTTGTGACTATTATTCATCTTCCAACCCATCGCCAACCGTTCCATCCCAAATAGCGCGCTCCTCGAGTTCCTCTTTCCACGCCACAGGATCTTTTTCTAACTCTTCATACGATTCATTAATTTTCTTCAAAAGATTTTCTTGCGCTCTGCTATCTAGTGCCTTTTCTAAAATTGCTTGTTTAGGTTTTCCCATATCTTCCTCTATTAGATTAAGAATGTTAACAAAAAAATGCAAAACTACCTTTAGTTTATTCATCTTCGCTTACAGATCCTCAAGTCCATCGCCAACTGTTGCATCCCAGATAGCACGCTCTTCGAGTTCTTCTCTCCATCCCACAGGATCTTTTTGCAAAGTTTCATAAGCTTTGTTGCCTTTTTTCAATAAATTTTCTCTTGCTAAGCGATCAAGAGCTTTTTTTAAAATTACTTGTTTACGCTTTCCCATAGGTTTCCTCTTGATTAAGAAAGAAGCTTCGAGTTACTGTAAAATAGTTTTGTTTCTAAGCATTTTGCGGGCATCTAGAACTGCTTTAACCCATTGCTTATAACAAAACGTTCTAACCTGGTAATTGCCGACATGCAAGTGCTGGCGTTGAATTTGCTGCACAGGTCTCACAGTCCCAAATGCCTTGCGACTTCTGCTGTCTTTAGTGTATTAATTACTTGTTGATCGCTGTTACGATGAGCAAAACTAATCGTCTCTCGTATATCGGCTCCAGCTGAGGCAAGTAGTTGCACAATTTCTGTGTTTTTTCTCTGAGCAGCTATTGTGAGAGCGGTTCTTGCAAAAGCATCCTGCAAATTGGCATTTAGGCCTTGTTTAGCAAGAAGTATTTTAACGATTTCGGCATGGCCTTTTTCGACAGCAATCGTGAGAGCTGTCATCCCATCATCATTTTGGGCATTTACGAGGATTTCAGGCTTTGAGAGCAGAAATCTTACGATTTCGGTACGACCCATGAGGGCAGCATTCATAAGGGCGGTAAATTTTTTATCTTCGACTGCATTAACATCGATACCAGGGGCATTAAGAAGCATTTGTACGATTTCTTTTTTTCCGGAATAAGCTGCGGTTGTGAGAGTTGTACTGTTATCCTTAGTTCGGCGCGCATTGACATCAATGTCTGGGTGTTTGAGAAGCATTGCTACAATTTCTGTTTTCTCTTCCATAACTGCGATCATGAGAGCTGTTGCACCGGTGCGCTCTCGAAGATTGACTTCTATAGACCTTCTAGCAAGTAACATTTGAACAATATACTGAAGATTAAATTTGGCACCAGCCATGAGGGCAGTCCAGCCATAGTCATCTTGAACATTGATATCGATACCAGGTTGACCCAAAAGGATATGAACGATCTTCTCATGTCCATAAAGACTAGCGCTGGTGAGGGCTGTCGCACCCCAATAATTTCGGCCATTAACATTAGCCTTCGGAAGAAGCTGTTTAAAAAGGGCTAGTTCACCATGTTCTGCCGCCTCAATAAACTTGAGATCTGCCGGGGCAGGCGGTACTTTGGCTTGGGTTGAATTAATTTGTGTTTCGACGACGCACGCTTGCGTTGAAAAAACCAAGCAGGTTAGAAGGAGTAACATTTGGACGCGCATCGCAATACCTTTCTCTTTTATGTCTCAACTGTGACTTGCTATTTTCTAAAAACTATCACCGATCCCAATAGTGATGAGCGCTATCAATCACCGGACTACTTTTCTCCTTCTGGTTTCCAATTTTTCCAATTTTTGACTTTTTCTGGGTACCAGGAAACAGAATGATGGCCCACACCATTCGGTCGATGTACTTGTATTTCGGCTATTTTCGTAGTCTTCGATTAATGGCATTGTTAATACAAAGCAATCATCGCCGATTAAGCTCTAATTACTGACATTGTTTTATCATCTTATTGTCAATATGTAAACAAGATTCTTATCGATTTATAAATAGGATAAAATTGCGAAATCCGCCTTCTAACTTGATCACGGGAACTTGTACGTTTAAGGAAGTTCATCAGAAAAGTTTCTTTAAAGTTTGACACAGAAATTCTTTCATGCTAGTGTTGTTTTTAGTACAACCTATTTACGCATGATGAGGTTCCCATGATCATCATTTTTAATGTCCCTTCTTTGTGAGAACGAAACTTTCGTTCTTCAATCTACTTTTCTGCAAAAATAATTTTTTTTAGCGGGATAGTTTTTTTGTGCTTTAGGCACTTATAGTATTCCGCACGTACGCAATTATTCATAAGGATCAGTATGTCTACTATACTGTTACGCATTAAAAATATACGAAAGAACTATGGGGCAAAGGAAGCTCTCAAAAACATTTCATTTAATATCTACGAGGGCGAAATCTTCGGACTGTTAGGGGTAAATGGAGCAGGAAAGACGACCTTGTCATCTATCATTGCGACACTCCATCCGCCAACAGAAGGGGATATCGAGTTTCAAGGTCAATCGATATATCAGAATATAACTGCCTATCGTTTCCAGCTCGGTTTTTGCCCGCAACAGCCAAACTTGAATATGGATCTCAGTTTGAGGGATAATCTCATCTATGCTGGCCGCTATTATGGCATGACAGATGAGCTTATTAATCAGCGCATCGCACTTTTAGCAAAGCAGTTTGAGCTTGAAGACTATCTGCCTCAAAAGGCATCGGTTCTTTCAGGTGGCTATAAACAGCGCTTTATGATTGCACGAAGCTTGATACATAACCCTAAGCTCGTGCTCCTTGATGAGCCGACCGTGGGGCTTGATCCTCATATTAGGCGTCAACTCTGGGCTAAAATCAGAGAGCTGAAAGATCATAAAGTAACCGTCATCTTAACTACGCACTATTTAGATGAAGCTGAACAGCTTTCTGATAGGGTGTGTATTTTAGATAGGGGAGCTGTACGGTTGATAGACACGCCTGATAAACTCATGGCTGATTTTAAGCAAAAGAACCTTGAGGATGTCTTTGTTCAGTTAATGGAAGAGTCTCCTCAACCTGATAAGGATATACAATGAATATGTCATTAACTTTTTACTGCAATGTTTTTTGGAACATGCTCGCAGAAGAGATGATCGTCTTTCGCGAGAATTTTGTAGATAAGATTATTAACCTCAGCATTTGGGTATCGATTACTGCGGCCATCTTTGGCTATATTATGCCAGCATTTGGACTCGCAGCCGACTATGGGAGTTTTCAACTTGCCGGTCTCATTGCAAGCGCAGGACTCTTTGAAGTTTTTCCAAGTGTGATGGTGCTGGTAAATGATATTCAGGGGCCACGGGTTATTTCATATAACCTTATTCTACCCATTCCTTCATGGATGGTGCTTTTAAAGAAGCTCTGCTTTTATGCAATAAATAGCATAAGCTTGTGCCTCTGCGTTTCACCAATTGGCAAACTGGTATTATGGAATCAATTTGATCTTTCAAAGATCTCATTTGTACCATTTATGCTGATGGTCATTATGATCAGTGTATTCTATGGTGCCTTGGCGCTCTGGCTTGCAAGCAAAGTGCAAAATATGACCAAGGTGTCAAACGTCTGGATGCGCTTTATTTTCCCTATGTGGTTCTTGGGAGGGTTTCAGTTCTGCTGGGCAGTACTGCATAAGGTTTCGCCCACGTTTGCCTATCTTAATTTGCTCAACCCCATGACCTACGTCATGGAAGGAATACGAGCATCACTGCTCGGCCAACAGGGATTTATTTCGGTCTGGTTGTGCCTTCTTGCACTTATGCTCTTTAGCTCGCTCTGTTGGTGGAGGGCGTTAGTGAGACTTAAAAAGCGCCTTGATTTTGTTTAATAAATGAATACCATCCATCAAATGTTCAAGCTCCACTTTTTGGAGCTTGGGCATTGTTTGTTTGGACCTACATTCATCAAAGCTTTATTAGTTGATGCCATCCCGCGCCAGAAATCATAATGAGCCGGAATTTAAGTGCAGAATAAACATTCTGATGTGCTCTAAATGATACGATAGACTTAATAAACAGCTTAGGTAGTTATCTTTCTAAAATGCGAACAATACCTCTGTGATTCTTAAGCTGAGCAAGAGTGAGTGCAGTGCCGCCACATTTATTTTCAACATTCCGGTTGATCCCTGGATAAGCAAGTAGCAATTGAACTATATCCTTATAACCAAAACACGCGGCAAGCATAAGCGGAGTCCAACCCCCATAATCAGCTAAATTGGGATCGATGCTTACTTGTGCAAGCAACTTTTTAACAACTTCTGTATGGCCTTCAGTGGCGGCATGTCCTAGAGCTGTTACGCCTCTAACATCTTGAGCATTGACAGCGATGCCAATTTGACGAAGCAGCACATGAACAACATCAGTATGACCGCCGTGCGCAGCCCACATAAGAGCTGTCCGCTTGCCATGATCAATCATATTTGCGGAGATACAAGGCTGGTTAAGCAATAATTGAACGACTGCTGTTTTGCCATGCAAGGATGCACGGATGAGAGCGGTAAAGTCATCGTCACTTTGGGCATTAATTTTAATAGCTGGCTGTTTTAAAAGGAGTCGGACAATTTCCGTATGGCCATTATCAGCGGCACACATAAGAGCTGTGTATTTCGAATAACGGGATTGCGCATTAAGATCAATGTCTGGTTGAGTAAGCAGCATTTGAACAATGTCTAGATGCCCCTGGCAGGCAGCAGCCATCAGAGCGGTATAACCGCTTTCACGTTGAGGTGCGTTGAGAGCACAACCCGGCTGCCTAATAAGAAGTTGAACAATGTCTTTATGGCCTTTTAGAGCTGCAATCATGAGAGCTGACATGCCTTTTGCATTTTGGGCATTGATATTCACCAGCGGCTTTCGAATTAATTCACTAACTTCATCTAGTGAACCTTGCTCTGCGGCACGAATAAGCTGCAATTCTTCACTCGTGGCGCCAGCCGTAATACTGTGGACCAAGGAAACAATTTTTTCCATTGAAAAAAGTGCATTACTTGCAAGCAAACAGACTAAAAGGAATATCTTATTGTGTTTCATAGCACGACCTATCCGTTTAACAAAAACATATGGCAATCAATATCAGAATAAAACAAAAACCATCACTCGCAAACAGCCGTTTGCTTTCTTTCTAAAAGTTGAACAATTTCTGTATACCCTTTCTGCTGTGCCAAAGAAAGCGGCGTCGCATTGCGAGCATTAGGAATAGCAACAAGTATACCTGGTTTTTCTAGCAATTGCCGAACAACTTCCTTATGACCGCCCTGGACGGCATACAGAAGGGCAGTGTTTTTTGTGCGATCTTGGACATTAACGGCTATGCTTTTTTGAGCAAGAAGGAGTTTAACGATGGTCGAACGTCCTGCGGAAGCAGCGGCCATGAGAGCCGTGCGTAGCTCATTATCAGAGTCATTTACAAGAATGCTTTGCTTATTAAGCAACATTTCTACAATTTTAGTGTGTCCATTCTGCGCGGCAAACATGAGTGCTGTTACTCCAGATCGAGTGCGTGCATTGATCTGTATACATGGTTGAGTAAGCAGCATCTTTACAATTTCTACACAACCGCTCGCTGCGGCAAGAATGAGGGCAGACATACCTTCTTCTGTTGTCGCATTAATATCTATGCCAGGCATATTAAGCAGTATTTGAACTATTTCTGTAGAGCCTTTAGCTGCGGCATGCATAAGTGCTGTTCGTTTCTCATCATCTTGAATATTTATATCTATTTTAGGATGTGCGATGAGAAGCTGAACAACGTCTGCACGACCTTTCTGAGCGGCAAAGATGAGCGCAGTTGATCCAGGATGTAAATTGACATCATTGACACCGATATCTGACTTTTTCAAAAGCAGCTCAACAACGGCTTTATGGCCATTTTGACAGGCCATCATTAACGCCGTTTTGTTTCGGTTATCTTTGACATTGACAGCGATACCCTCGGCGGCCAAAAGTAGTCGAACTACTTCATGGTGACCTAATGCTGCGGCAAGGATAAGCGCCGTACATTGTTCATTATCTTGAGCATTGATTGCAATACAAGGTTGAGATAGAAGCATCTCAACTACGTCTTTGAGTCCTTTATGAGCTGCGTACATCAGTGCCGTCATACCATTACGAGTGCACCCATGAACATTTACCTCTGATCTACTGAGAAGCAATTTAGCGATGTCTTGGTGACCATTCTCCGCGGCAATCATGAGTGCAGTTTTATCAAAATAATTGAGAATATTGATGCTGATGGAAGGGAATTCAAGAAGCACTTCAACACATACTTTGTCGCCTTTTTCAATGGCAAGCATAAGGGCAGTACGTCCTTGTTCAAATTCTCGATCGTTGACGCAATTTGTATTACGGAACATTCGAACTATATCCATATGGCCTGCCCCGACAGCAAGCATCAAACCAGTCAATCCTTTTGAGCCGAAAAAAAACGTGAGATTTGAATGAGCGAGCATGACTCGAGCCATCTCTTTGTTTCCTTTGTGACAGGCAAACATGAGAGCATTCCATCCATCGACAGATCGTGCATTGACAATTTCTCTACGAAGAACATTATCAGGAATGAGTTCTATCTGAGAAAGAAGCATTTCTACAACGGCACAATGACCGTTTATGGCAGCGCTTATAAGGGCAGTTTTGCCGTCAACCATTTGGACAGAAACATTTGTATCAGGGTGAGCAAGAAGAAGTTTGACGAGCTCTTCATCACCTCTATCAGCAGCTATAATTAATGGAGTTCTGCCCTCAGCGTCTTGAACGTTGGTATTTGTTCCCTTTTGTACGAGAACCTTCACTCGCTCACGGTCGCCCCGTATGACGGCATTAATCAGTTCCTTATCATGAGTGACATGCTCATCAGCCTCCATTGCAATCTGAGATGATTTAACAGGTTCTTGTACCTTGCAGTGCATTGGCTGCATACCATAAAGAGTAGTGCTCATTAGTGCGCATAATAAAAAACAGATTTTTAACTGCATGTGAACCCTCATTATTTTCTTCAACTTATAATTTCTACTTACTCAATTGCATTTTTCAAAACATGATAGCCAACAAACCGGTATTTTAAAAAGTTAATCTCTGAACAAACACTTACACCCATGTATCTAATTTAAGAAATGGTGCTGCTTAGAGCACTGCTTGCACTCATCTTCTGAGCAGTTCGGTCTCTTTTATCTGTCTGCATAGAGCGACAGAGCACTTCAACGACTTCTCTCTGGCCACTGCAGCGAGCAACCTCCTGTACAGTCCGTTTCTTATGATCTTCAAGATCAAGAGCAATATCTGGTTGTGTTAACAGAAATTTCACAACTTCTGTATGTCCTTCTTGAGCCGCTGCCATGAGAGCCGTAAAGCCATTTTTAGCTTGGGTGTTGAGGGTGACCTTTGATCCACCAAGTAGCAGTGACATGATATCTTTTCGTCCATGAAAAGCGGCAATGATGAGAGCTGTCCACCCTTCACTATCTTGAGCATCAATGTTAATTCCTTCTCTGTTAAGCAGCAACCGAACAATTTCTTTCTGACCTCTCCAGGTAGCAAACATCAGCATTGTTTTTCCATAGGTATCTGGAGCGTTAACATCCACGCCTGGTTGACCCAACAAAAGATTAACCATATCTGTGTTTCCTTCAGAGAGAGCACTCGTGAGAAGCAACCAACAATCGTCACAACTAGTCTTTCTGTGAGACTCACTGAGAAAGAGTTCAACAATATCTTTTCTGCGAGCATTTATTAACGCTGTGCAGCCGTACTGATCACGAACATTCACATCAATGGTCGGCTGTTCTAATAGAAGCTTAACAATCTCAGGCTGGTTTTCTTGTACTGCAATTATGAGAGCTGTGCGACCGATTTTATCTTGGGTATTCAAACTCTGTGGATACTTCGTCAGAATGTCAACGATCTCCTTGTGACCATTAATAACTGCGGTCATGAGAGCTGTCAATCCATCGAGATCTTGCAGACTGCTCTCATTGTGAGCTTTAGACAGGAATAATTGCACAAGTGCCTTGTCACCATTTTCTACTGCACGCATAAGAGCAGTCCGGCCCATTTGTTTATTCAATGTAACTGAAATAGTGGCTCGGGCAATGAGAAACTCGGCGATATTTTCAAGACTAGGTTTGCTTCTGTCAACCAGTTCATCCGGGTCTAAAAGAGTTTTTGTATCTGATGCTTGCAAGAAATAGTTCATTCGCTCTAGCGCAGAAGTGTCTGGGGGCTGCTCTCGAGTTATTGCTGTTGCAGAGTCGATGATCAAATCGAACAAAAAGGTCGTACTATCCATGCCAAAAAGATCACGGACAGTACATAAGAAGAGTACCAAAAGAACTAATCTCTGTATCACGTAAGTCCTCCATGGAGTACTGGATCCTCATTAACTAACAGGGTATAGCGCAACGATAGCAATGTAAATATCGCTCATAAAAATTTCTTCATCTTGATGGTGAACAGAGGTGAAAAAAGTTCATAGTATGATGTTTTCACACTTTCCACACGTAACTGAATCACTGCAAAATTCGCATCTTAAGCAGGGTTTTCTTTTGCTCAGTCCTTCCAGCGACAGTGAGGGGAGTTTAGCAATGAGCAGTTCAAGAATTTCGTCATCCCCACTATCGGCAGCATATGAAAGGGCAGTTGATCCATCCTGAGTTTGCATATTAACGTCGATATCTGGTTGCTCTAGAAGTACGTTCACAAGCTCTGCATTATTCTGATCTGTAGCAATCATGAGCGCAGTCAGTCCTTGATGTGTTTGTTTATTAACATCAATCTCAGGGTGAGCAAGCAATAGTCGAACAATTTCTGGATGATCCCATGAAACAGCATACATAAGTGCGGTGCGTCCTACATCATCTTGAGCATCTATATCAATATCTGATCGATCAAGGAGTAGTTCAACGATTTTTTTAAGATTATTGTATGCGGCAATCATGAGCACTGTTGCACCTTGTCGCTGATGAACATTCACGTTAATATCAGGAACCTCAAGAAGTAATTGAAATATACTTTTATTATGGCAGGCCATCATCAATGCAGTCAATCCGTGAGAATCTTGAATATTAGCATCTATTCCCAGTTGGATAAGCCATCGACAAATAAGATAGTGATTGTTCTTCACGGCATACATCAGTGACGTGGTTCCGTCATTGCTTTGTACATTAAGATCCGCATTCGAGTCATTAAGGAGCAGGCAAACCCCGTCTTCATGTCCTCGCTCTACAGCAATCATGAGAGCAGTTTTTCCTCTCACTCTTTGCTCATCGACATCGAAGCCAGGTCGACCAAGCAGTAGGCGAACGACCTCTGTATGATTTCTTGCAGCAGCGAGCAAAAACGCCGTCCAGCCTTCTCGATTGCGAATAGTAATATCAATACCGGGCATATCGAGAAGCAATCGAAATAAGTCCGGATGTTTGCGAGCTCTCATAAGGGCAGTAAATCCATCTACATCTTGCAGGTTTATGTCCATGCCTGGGTGCTCAAGAAGCAATTTAACTGCTGCAAAATTGCCATTCAGCACCGCATACATAAGTGCGGTGGTACCCGTTTTACTCTGCGCATTAACGTGTATATTCAGATGCATAAGCAGAAGTTGAACAATTTCTTTATATCCACGCTCTACAGCAAGCATGAGAGCCTCAGGTCCATACTCACTTTTATCAACACCAACTGCAGCAAACATCAGAGCCGTCAGTCCAGCATCATTTTTGTGATTGATATCGATTTCGGGGTGCGTAAGAAGTAACCGAGCAACTTCACCACATCCATTTTGAGCAGCAATTATAAGGGCAGTCCAACCGCCAGACTCGCGTGCATTAACTAAAATAGTAGGTTTTTCAAGGAGCAATGGAATGACCCGATACTTATTATTCTCAGCTGCATGCATAAGGGCAGTCCAACCCATTTTAGATTGAGCATTGATGTCGATACGAGGTTGCTTAAGCAAAAGGGCAACAATTTCATAATGGCCACCTTGTGCGGCTAACATAAGAGCGGTTTTTCCCTGCGGCGATTGAGCATTGATATCAATACGAGGGTGAGCAAGGAGGAGCTCAACAATTTTTGTATGACCATCTGCGGCGGCATACAAAAGAGGCCGACCTCCTCGGTCTTGAATATTGACATCTATTTCTGAATTTTTCAAAAGTTCTGTCACATGCGCCGCATTACCACTTTGTACAGTGCACATGAACTCCTGATGAATCGCGCTGTGAGCTGACATTACTTTCATTTCGCTCGCGCATAGAGAATTGATAATGTATAAACTGTGTAAAAGCAGAGAAATTTTCATTGAAGCACCCATATAGATTCAATATAATCGAATGAGTAGCAAGGTCAAATGGACTAACGTATGACGATGCTAAGCCCATCATAGGCAACAGTGGCATCGACATTTCTTTGCTTACCAAGCGCTTGAATGAGCTTTGCTATTTTCTCTGGATTTGATCCAACAATCTCCATACCACAGTGCGTAAAAAAAGCTCTTTTTACGCCTTCCTTTTTGCACCAGGTAAGCTGAGTCCGTATTTTCGCATGGCCAAATAGCTGGTCATCTCTTTTACGAACCATCGGTATTTTTATGCTTGCCCCATCTCCGATATAGACATGTGCGCCTCTAAGAGCATCATCTTTATCATTAATATACAGCACATCATGTACACAAAAAATGGAGACTGGACCTGCTGTAATACGATATCCAACGGCAGGGCAGCGAATAGAATGAATTACATCAAATGCTTCAATTTTGAGCGTTTCAAGAGTGAACGGTTTTCTGATTTCCACCAGTCGTTTATCTTCAATAGGGTAATCTTTAATAATTTTCCAACTCTCTTCAGTTGCATACACAGGGCAGGGTGCTCCTTCTCGTAAACCCCAGGCATGATCGGGGTGAGCATGAGTTAATATAATAGCATCAGGATTAACTTCATCGATGTGACCGAGCCAATCAAGTCCACAATCGATCATAATGCGCTTCTTTTTATAGGTGATAAGCGTTGAGGCATGCCGTCCATGCAATTTTGTTTTTGCTTTAATGTAACCGCGCGTTCCAAGAAATGTTATCTTCATGCGATCCCGAATTTATGAGGAAGTGATAGCTTGATCTCAGAATATAAAAAAGAGAAAGGTTCAAAGCAAGCTTTAATACAGAATCATTAGAAGGGTGCATTTCAACAGTTTTGTTCAAGAGTGGACATTTCTGTCGAGTGTCCAGGCAGACATTTTCATAGATTTGCTACTGATTTCTTGGAGAAGTTGACAGCTTGCCTAAACGATATTATACTAATAGTAGTTTTATTATAAATAAAATCACAATTTGTTCTGATGAGTCGCATTGGCTGTCAAGAACTATTATATAAGCAGTGTTAAATTACAATCAATTAAGCTATGAAGGAAACATTATGAACTTAATGAAGTTATTTCTCCCTTTGTTCGTATTCACTTTTGCGAGCATGAACGCTATGCAGCAAAATGTAACAATCGAACCAGTCGAACCAATCAAACAACCTCAAGATACAACCAGGAACCTCCACATCAAAAATGAATTTGATGATACGATTTTAGTCGAATATAAGTATTTTTTACCAAATGAGCGACAGTGTGACGTGCTCGGACTAATTTTGATGCCGGGCTTAAAGGTTACCATTGAGAATTTAGCTAACATTGAAGAGCTAAATGTGCAGTCTTATGGCAGGGTAAAAGGGTACTGCAATTTTCGTATCAAGGATTTAATGGAGGAAGTTAAACACGAGAAGAGTTCTGGTAAGGACGTCATATTAACAGTTAAATCTGGTGTCGAAATGCACCAATTACAATCAACCACTGTCAGCAATGTAATTGTCCTTCCGCATGTTGTGGAAGGTATGAAAGATGCAGCTTATAGGATTGTTAGTTCTAATTTATCAGCATTTTCCAATGGTTTTTGGATGTGTTTCTACGCAATAGAGTCTCGTCTGTTACCATTTTCGATTAATGTCAAGCCTATTGATAAAGAAAATGCAGAAAGTCGTTGTTATCCGTCGGATATGTTAGAAACTAAAGTGTATACTTTTTTCCCTTGTGCCGATGCGCATAAAAAAGATCGCATCTTGGGAAGACATATATTGAGTATTCCTGAAGCAGCATCGAACATTAGTGCCGATGTTGCTGCCAAAAGACTCATTGAACAGTGGCGTCATGCTGGTCAACAAGCTAAAGAAAATAAAGATGATATGGCTGTACATCTCATCGAAAGGATCATTGGGCTTATTAAAAGAGCGAACAAGAATCATCAGAAACAGGATTTTACAAAAGAATGTCTGGGTACGGTCGGAGAGCTTTATTAATATTAATTTAATTAAAACAGTAGTTACGCTTGTGCACAAAATATTCTCCAGATCTCTGTTTCGCAAAGTATGGTATCATTTTTTTTCGATCTAATTAACCTAATAACTTGGTCGGCATTGTAATAGTCGTAGAATAATCTGATCGTTTCAATTATCGCATAAGAGGCTAAACATGCTAAGATATGGACACTTTGCCGATCTAATGCTCTAGCCTGACAATCTTGCAAGCCAAGTTTATGTTTTGCCGTTCTGAAGAATTTTTCTATATTCCATCGAACCGAATAAGTTGATAGAATATCTTTTGCCGCATCTCTGAGATTCGTAACTAAGAAGACGGTTCTATAATTTCCATTCTGGGCACGACGCTTGTTTGCAATGATTGACCGCCACTTTCCATTTATTATGCCTCTAAAGAAGCCTGTCCTAGCATTTCTCTGTAGCCTAAACTGCCAATGATCTTCTATCTGAGCATTGAGCTCACCCCTTCGTTTTTGAACTTTGCGATTTTTTGGAAGTCGCATGATAAAAAAGACTTCCAACCGATCAAGAAATTTCATCATTTCATTTGATGAATAGAGACCATCCATAAGAACCATATCGACTTGGATTTTTTCTCTCCACTCAGTAAGCATTTCTTGTGCAAGTTCAAGTTTTGTTTTGCCCATATCTTTATGCCAATATCTAAAATCCAGAGGTATTGTCACTACGCCATTAGACCATGCCATTATTACGACTTTATAGCCAACTACCTGTCTTTTCTCAGCATTATTCCACACACGATCAAGGCCTTCTAGCATGTCCGAAAACGGTTTGTTTAACACGTGTCATCAATAATAAGAGCACTGATGTTTCCTGACTTTTGATGAAAGCAGACTGTTAAATAAAGTGACTCGCGTAGCTCAAGACAAGATCTTGGACTTTGGGCTAAAATTTTTTGTAAACATCATGGGACATCTCTAGTGATTGGCCCATGCTCATGCATGTTTTTGCCCCTTCTGACATTAACAGTCCAAGCAGATAAACTGCTGGATGCACAAAAAGACCGCTGTTGATAGGACTCAATATTCTTGATACATTACTACTGAACATGTTCGGTTCCTTTTTTGTGATGCTTAGAGAAAAACTCACAAAATTGGAACCTATTTTTGTTCAAATGTCAAGATCTGTTCAATATTTTATGCATTTCAAAGAACTCAGCATAACTACTAATTAAAAGGGAGCCAAGCTCCCTTTTTTTAAAAAAGTATTATAAGCTATCTTTGATCTCCGATGAAGGCCTCAGTAAAAGTCTGTTTTTAAGTCTGCATGGCCAGATCAAGGGCTGCAGCTTTTATAAAGCAAAATTTAAGTATCCAAAATTTGTTTGAGGGAATCGTAAAAAAAATAGGGTCCTGGTCCCGACTATTTTTAAAAGAAGCAAGACGGGGCAACACTCTCAGGAGAAGTATAATAATTTGCATCGAATTTTGAGCTTCTTGATTTAACTCGGTAAAATTCTGCTGGGTGTCGCCTTTTAATGTAAGAATTGCGTGATGTAAAGGTGAATTGCCCGCAGCATTCCTCATTTTAAAAGGCAAATGCTGGGATAAAGTCTTAATTGTATTGTAGTCCCCTGTTTCAATTGCTATAAAAAGACCAGCCTTATCTGTCTCAAAGTTTGTTATGGTGCGGATGACGTAAGGCTTTGTTTTTTTGAGTAAGTTTTCAAATTCCATTAATTTGGCGGAAAAATTTTGATTCAAAAAAATACCCTTGTAGTCAGCACCACATGCCAGAAAGGCTTTAATAATCAAGGGAGCTATTTTTTTCATGCGCTCAACAGTAGAGGTGTTTTGTATATATTTTCCCCGACCTAGTATAACCGTATCCCAACTCCAATACCGGTTATGATTCCTAGTTGGCAAACCAATGAAGGTAATTGCGTTAATTATACTTAGAAAGGGAGTCCCAAATTCTGATTGAAAATTAGGATCAGCACCGGCATTCAAGAGTATTGTTGCCCAAACGCAAGCGCCTTCAAAAACATCTATAGGAACGAAAGTGTAAAAAAAAGTCGATTCAAGGGCTGATTGACATATTCATTGAATTTATAAAGCTGCTGTTTACATTATATCCTGATTCGATAAGCAATTTTAATCTTTTAAATCTTTCTTCTTGCGGTTTGGGAAGGCATACGCCATTATAATGACTTAACTTTGCAATACAATTAGGTTTCCATCGAGCACCGTGTTCAAGAAAAAATAGTACGGTAGGATAGGTTCCAAAGTGAAGTACAACGTCAGCTAAAGTACTATCTTCTGATATCACTACGTTAGGATCGACTTCTCCACGCAGGCACCTCTCAAGAAGTTCGGCAATGTTGTGAGAACGCGATATGGGCGGTTCTTTAAAAAAACCAAATGTATTATTATTTGGTACCAGTTGTTTACAAACCGATATCAGTGACGATGCTAGCCAATTTACCGTTGTAGCAACATAGCCCTCATCTTTTGATTTTTCCACGGTTTTTTGCATTGTAAAAGTATAGCTGCAAAGATTAATACCCAAGAATAAGATGATTATATGAGAATACGATAACGTGCGTATTGTACCCATAAATGTCTCCTAGCAAAAGCTACATGTAAAAATTACCCTGATTCACTTAAAACTTCAAATTTAATTAAAGGGAGTTTAGGCCCCCTTTTTTTAAAAAAGTATGAAAGCTATCTTTGATCTCCAATGAAGTCCTCAGTAAAAGTCTGAGTCTGTTCATGGCCAGATCAAGGGCTGCAGCTTTTATAAAGCAGAATTTAAGTTATCCAAAATTTGTTTGAGGGAATCGTAAAAAAAAGTAGATCCTGGTCTCGACTATTTTTAAAAGAAGCAACCCGGGGCAACATAAGGAAAGTTTAATTTTTCCGTAAATATTAAAAAATTTCCAGAAGCAGTAGATGTTAATCAACTATAATGATTTCTTTATTGGTCTCGAGAGAATGCCTCAATTTACGTATAAGTATTTGGACCAACGTGCGCGTTCTCGTACCTGCCGATTCTGCTTGAATATACTCATTGATCAGAGCTAGCGAATAATGTTCGACTGTGTCAATCCAGTCGCGTGCATCTTCAAATTCACCCTCTAAGCATAACAGGGCTGCTAAGCGCAGAGCAGCTACCGCAGTCACGATTTGTGAGGGATGATTATCAAGCTTAATGGCCATCTCATAATAGGATCGCGCCTTATTAAATTCTTTTGCGCTCAAAGATTTTTCAGCAACAAGAAAGGCTTTATGAGCCTCGGGTGCTGTGCTACCAGTTAATGGTGGTGCTGGATTTGATGGCTTCTCAGCTGATCCGGGCAAATTATTCCGCTCATCATCTTTAGTTAAATCTATGATCTCAACTGGCATCTGTAGGTCGGGACCCATAGATTGGATGCGTGCAGAAGATAGAAAAATGAAAATAAAAATATACGGTTTCATATGAGACCTCTCTGCTCTTTATTTAGTATGCACCAACTTTTTTCATAACTCAAAAGCAGCCGGTTATGTTATATATGAAACTGATGCAGCAGTCGCAAGATTGGTATCAATTGCAATGGCAGTTGCCTGATTCATAACGGCATAACAGTTACAGCACTTTACACGGACTTTTATTGTCAGTAATGCAGTTTGACCTGATTTTAAAATGGGGTAGAGTGCTCGGACTGTTTGGCCTGAATGAGTTATGGTCCATCCACATCCTTTTGCCTCTATAAATTCAAAACAATCTGGTAGAACATCCGTAACGATGAGATTTTGTGCAGGGCCTCGACCGGTATTTGAGACAGAAAGTTGTATGACCGTCTTATCACCTTCATGAAGGATTTCCTTAGTACATTTGCTGAGCACAAGATAGGGATCGCATGGTAGAATCGGGATATTATTTTCTGTTACAGAACATTGTGGTGTAGAAGCAGTTACTGTTGCAGTTCCTGTCGGATGTGGTTCGAACGGTACAACAACTTTAAAACTACCATCAGACATAGCAGTTCCTTGAACCGTTTGAGAATCAACAGTTACCTCAATAGTGTCACCAGCATCAGCGTTACCGGTCACGACCACATTGCCATTACAATCAGCCGCTGCAACAACATTGCTTAAATGTGCAACAGCAACGGTTACGGTTGTCGTACCCATCGTTGAACATGGCGTCGTACCTCCTGAATTGGTTGCAGTTACAGACACCGTCTGATCCTGACCATTAGGTACATTTTGAATCTGTATCGAGAAGCTGCCGTTCGTTGCTGTTCCTGAAGCCATTATATTTGCGACTGTTACCTCAATACTGTCACCCACATCAGCATTTCCTGTGACAGTGACTGTGCCGTTACAGTCCGCTGAAGCGCTTAGATTGCTTAAGTGAGCAACGCCTACAGATACGGTCGTCATTACGGTAGTTGGGCATGGATTGACTGAGGTATCAGTAGCCGTAACCGTTACTTGTTGATTTTGGCCATTCGAAACACCTGAAACCTCCACCGTGAAATTACCATTATCGTCAGCATCAGTATTACCCGTCTGACTATCAATCATAGCCTGTATGGTAGCTCCAGGATTAGAAGTTCCTGAAATAAAGACATTTCCTGAACAGTCTGCGATTACTGAACTAATATTGAGAAGGGTGGTAGGGCTGACCGTTACCTGAACGGTTGTTGAATTCGAACATTGGTTAACCGCATAATCATATGTATAAAGAGTGAAGGTATAGGTCGCTGGGGCAACATTCGGTATGGTAATGGTGAAATTACCACCGCTTACTGAAGTAGTAGAGCCTTCATATTCCCCACTCACTGCGCTCACCATTATACCGCTCGTAGATACAGTTCCTTTTATAACAACCGAGCCATCACAATTTCCTGATGCTGTTGGCGTACTTGTAAAATCCGCTTCATAGATAGTAAGGGAGTTCTGTGCAGTCGGACATTGGCTGTTTGTATCGCTCACACTGACCGTATAGGTACCTTGCTGATTTGCGACAACGAAATTTTGATTGCTTGTTACCGGACCTGTCCATGAATATATATAAGGATCTTGGGTGGTCGCAGGTGGGGTAGGCATCGCTGTAAGAGTGACGCTACCTCCTGGACAAATAATAGTACCAGGTGCCGAAATATCGACCGACAAAGTATCGGTAATATTAATACTTGCTGTTGAACTACAGTACGGCGCTGTCCCATTACTTACTGTGACGGTATAATATCCTGGCTGAGTAAGCGCGAAACCTTGTTGATCTGAAGAAAACTCTGAATCCCCTTGTAATGTCCATGAATAAGTAAATCCAGTCCCACTTACATATACTTCTAATGTCGGAGAACCAGAGTTACAAAAATTAAAATTTTGTGGCAATGAAAAGCCAGTGATAGTTGGCGGAGTTTGCGTTGGTACAGTAAATGTATAAGAAGCAAAACAACCGTTAGCGTCATAAACACCCACAGTATTTTGACCTCCCTGCAGCCCAGTAAGCGTCACTTGGGTTGGAGCAGGACACACAGGGGGACATGGCGGAAAAGGAATAAAGCCAGAAGTGTTAATGGAATATCCTATATAAGGTTGTGTTCCTCCTGAAAAAGAAGCGGTTGCATCTCCAATTGATTCATCTGGGCACGTATCAATAATATTAGTGACGCTTGGCGGCTGTACTGGCGGTCCGACAGTAAACAGCGTTGGCGTCTCCTCTACAAAAGCTGGCTCTCCCTGATTATCAAGAACATATAGTGCAACATAATTTCCTACGGGAACATCCGGGATGGTAAATGAAGGGGGCCAGCTCGAAGTACTTATCGGGCCAAAAGGGATTTTAGTAGTAGCTGTTGGGTAGTAATAACCAGTAAAAGGAGTCGCTCCACCATCGAGATTTACTACGGCACTACCATCTGTCGTAGAGGCAGGAGGACAGGGCGGAATACCATAGACGCTGTCAATAATAAATGGGTTGACCGTGATAGCTACCGGGTTTGATGTGGCAGAACATTGTACGGGGAATTTTGATGCACCTTGTATATTATAGGTAACCGTTACAGAATAATTACCGGTATCATTAACATCACAAATAAATGATACAGTACGGTCATCTGGCAATGTACGATTTGGTGCTGTCCATTGATAGACGAGAGTTCCAAGTGTCGGCGGATTGGGGATATTTGTTACATCGGCAGTTAATGTTATGGTTGCCCCATTGATGTATGTTCCTTGGTCACCGGTTATTTGAACCTCAGGTGTCGGTCCACCACCAGGTAAGCCAAGTACGCCACTTTGAGAAGTTACACAAGGACCATTCGTCGTCACTGTCCATTGAAAATGACCAGGAAATGAATTGTCATCACCACAGAGATCACCAAAGGTTACTGAACTATTACTGGTCGTTTGACTTTGTTGCGGATTATTCGGTCCTTCTATCGTGTAAGTATAAGTGTCAAAAGCAAAAATGGGAGGTGTAGCGACGGTGAGCATAACTTGATTTGTACAGCTACAACCGCCCGGTCCACTGCCCACCGCAGTAACAAGAAAAGGAAAAATATTAAAATTGTAGCTGCACACCGACCCTGGAATAGAAACATTAAGGGTATAGCCGTCACCTATAGCTAACCCTGTTACTAAGACAGCCTGATTATTGGTAGTAGTTCCAGACTGTATGGTGGTGCTATTTTGTGTTATAGCCCAATCTATAGTCGTACTACTTGTGGGAGCTCCATTGACAAGAAATTCTATTTCGCCGAGGAAAGTACAATCATAGACGACAAGTTCCACATTGAGCGTGAGGCTGCCTGTGCACTCTGAAGAATAGAGATTATGAGTGAGAAATACGCTTAAAAACGTCACCAAGATCATCGATACTTTTCTTGATAAAAACTGCTTTAAGTATGGTGGTAAGACTTTCATCACTTCTCCCTTAGGTGTGAAGAGTTACTCTGTCTTATCCTACTTAAAAGTGCTGTTAATTATCAATAAAATTCCTCTAATCTCGCGGCTACTCACAGTACTAGCGGGCAGTAAGTTGCTTTGCTAAAAACAATTTAAGGGTTTCAAACTTAGGATCCTGACGATCTTTAATATAATCATAAGCATTTTGGTTGCTATTATTTGTTTGGAATAGGCTGAAGTAAGGTTTTTGCTGATTATTCTGGCGCAAGAAAATTAAGAATTTCAGCGTTTCAAATGCATTAGCATCTGCAGCGCAATGTAAAGGTGTATTTCCATCGGCATCCCGTAGCTGCTCCGGTTTACCGCGGCCATTGTGCCATGCTTGAAGAGCTCTGGCAAACTCATTTCGGTCGTTTTCACTCTCTTGTATGTTCTTTTTGCGCGCTAACAAGAGAATGAAGTTCCTATAGCTTATCATTTCTGCAGTAAGGGCGTTTTTACTTCTTAAATAGGATTCGATATCAACTTGTAGATTTTTTATTGCATAATCAAGATATGTTTGTTTGTTAATTACCACATTCACATCCGTTACGTGATTTTCTACGAGATCTTTTACGATATCGAGCTGTCCTCTTACAATAGCAGCTATGACGCACTCTTGGAGCTTACCTTCAAGATATTTTCTTATATCATCATTTGCAGCAAGAGCAATGGGAGACTTTTTCTGTTTATTAAGCGTGGCAACTTTTGTTTGAAATTTATCTACAAGCAAGATCACGATATCACGTTTGCCTGCTTGAGCTGCAATAGCAAGAAGCGTATCGCCATTTTCATCAGTTTCGTCAGGAGTCACATGGCTCTTCTGTAAAATATTCTTGAGTTCTTGCACATTGCCAATTCGCGCATATTGAAAAGCATAGCGCTTAGGGTTAACTTCGCTTGCCACAACCTTTTCTGCGCCTTTATTTTCACAGGTTAAATCTTTAAAATTTTGAGCTCTATTTTCGCGCAGGAGTTTCGGAATACGGACATCAATATATGTACCACGGAGGTCTGCTACATCTAGAGGAGTCTGACCTAATTGATTAGGCACATTAACCAAAGAATTATCATCTTCACCGTGAGATTTTAGCTTCAAAAGGAATTCTATCACTTCATACGCTTCACCTTCAACTGCCCAATGAAGTGGCGTGTTGCCATCTTTATCTTTCAGCTGATTGATGCGATAAAGCCCAGCCCGCCATCTTTGCATCAAAGCCTCAACCTCAGCTTTATTATTTCCTTTAGCAGCAGTAAAAATCTTCTGTTTTGTTTTTACGGCATCTTCTGTAAGAGCACCTTTTTCTCTTAAATATGCGACCGTCTCTGGGCTGCCATTTTGCTGTGCAAAGGTTAACAGCGTTTGATTTTGTACATTCACTCTCCACAACTCTATTTCTTTTAAAATGCGCTTGTCTACAAAATAATCGACAATACGCATTTGCTTATTTTTGATAGCAAAAACTACGAGTGCAAGAACGATTTGATCTGTTAACTCGTGACGGGTTTCTAGTATTTTTATCAAATATTCTACAACAGAGACCTGTCCTTTTACTATCGCAAGCTCTATTAATGATTGACCGTGCTTATCTCGTTCGTTATGCGAGACATTATATTTCTCAATAAGATATTGAACAATGTGTACATTACCAAATTGAACTGCTAAAACAATCAACGAGTTGGTTTGTTTAGTAACAGGGAAGTCTTTCTGTTTGAGCAGTTTTATTAATTGATCTAAATCGCCTTTTTCGGCGGCGCCCTTTGCATCTTTCACTGCTTTAATTATACCACCCGAATAAGCCGTTATCTGCGGAGTACTTAAGAGACTCACCATTTCAGGATCTTTGGTACTTTCAGTGTGATCAAGAGGTGATTTACCAGCATTATTATAGGTATTAGGATTCGCTCCCTTAGCAATCAATGCTTCAGCACATTTATGTTTACTTCTTATAACTGCCCATGCAAGTGCTGTTTCGCCTTCCTTATCTTTTGTTTGAATAAGTTCACCAAGAGGTATCACTCCCTGCTTTATCTCGTAGTGCGTGAGCAGCTTCATAAGTTCATCATAATAGCCTTTTTGCGCGCACATAAAAAGTGTATCTATGTCTTTCTTAAGCTTAGCTTCTTTTGCTGCTTCAAGATCTTCTCTTGTCTTTGCTGCTTCCTCGAGTGACAGTGCTTCCCAGTTTTTTGTCTTTTGAGCTGCTTTCTGCAGCGGCTTGAGTAGATCTGCCATTTGTTAACGGACCATTTGATGATCTTTCAACCATTGGGCTATTCTTTGCAGCGCGATTTTCCTGTGGGAGATCAGCTACTAACTCTTTTGAGAGCTGTTCCAATTTTGCTTTAATATATTCCGCAACCGATTGATGTTTGTTATTAAGCGCAGCTTCATAAGCTTTTTTACCTTGCTCATCGAGCTTAACCGGAAGTTCTTTAATGATGTACTTCACGAGTTCAAGATGTCCGCCTTTTGCGGCCAAAATGAGCGGTGTTTGTCCTTGTGCATCAGGTACGTTGAGATACTTATCTTCATCATAATGAGCACTGCGAATATTTGCGATTTCACGCTTAAATTCAGCGATATTTCCCTTAAAGGCATAACCAAAGAGATGAACTCTGTCCTCTATTTCAAAAAAGGTAAATGCTTTCTTTTCCTTTAAAGTCTTTTTTATTCCTTTGTACGCGCGATCTATAGGTGTCTGACCTTCACCATCAATATGATTCAAATTCGCGTCAAAATCTCTGATCAATGTTTCAACGATCTTATCTTGTTTGTGCACAACTGCCGTCGTCAAAAGCGGAAAGCCCTTGCTGTCGGTCATGTTTAAAAAGTCGCAATATTTCTTTGGGTTTTCCTTATGTTTTTCTTGGAGTTTCTGTAACAACTCAGTAAAACTCACCGTTGCATCATTATCTCCGATCCACCAAGGAATTACCTGCCTCAGTTCCTCACCAGTATGCGTTTTACCCGTGGCAGCAGAACTAAATAAAAGATTTTTTAAATAGATATCCTTACCACGCATCGCTCCGGCCTTTTTTAATTCAGCACGTATGTTCTTGGTAGTTTCATTTTTAGGAAGATCCTTGGCAAGATCTCGTATTGATCTGAGCCCATCGTTAACAGCATTACGATCTGCTCCACATTGGATAAGAAACCGCACAGTTTGCAGCTGTCTATTCATAACTGCAAGCGCTAGAGCACTATTGCCCTGTTTGTCACGAACATCATTAATATCAACACCTAATTTCTTGTTTTCATAGATTGTTCTAATGTTATCATTATTACCAGTTCGCGCACTTTCTAAAAGACTTTTTTCAAATTTCGATTGATTCTCAGCACCATCATAATAATATTTGCAGGCACCATGCTTTTTCAAAACCTCAATTACTGGCGTATTATTCTGCTCAAAGGCTATATCTAATGCAGTGCGCGCTTCCTTATTTATATAGTTTACCTGCACCTGAAATGTTTCAACTAACAGCCGAACCGATTCCCTGAGATATTTTTTGTTTACTACATGCGCTAAAACAGTGTTGCCATTTCTATCAGGGGAGTTGAGTAAGGCTTTACACTGTTCCTCTGTATAATGACTTTTCAAATCTTTCAAAGCATCTTCTATAATCTGGTCATTCCTTTTTGCATCTTCTTTTTTTTCTTCTGGAATTTCTTCCGCATCCTGTCCATTGGCTGCATTCAAATCTTCTAGACGATCTATCCGTTCTGTAATTTCATCGCGTACTTTTATGTGCTCAGCTGGTAAGGCGCCAAATCTTTTAAGAAATCCATGGAGTCCATCATTCGGCTTTGTAAGATCCAAAATCGATTGGTCATTATTTACATGATTTACGTACGCCTGAAATTCTAAAACAAGCAGTTTCACAACATCGACCGTCTTCGCTTTAACTGCTAGTGCCAGCAGTGTTTCTCCGTTTTCATTACGCATATTAACAGAAAATTTCTGGAGCAATGTACGAATTTGGTCACGTGTGGCCGGTGTCAAATCCCGTTGCACAAGTTCGAAGAGAATTCTTTTTTCAGCCTCGTCACTACCGGTGATGTCCCGATCTCTTTTTAGTTGAGCACCAGCATATTTTAAACGATAAATCACGCTCGAAATTCCCGAAGCAGATCCTACAACTGCATGTGTACGAGTACTCTCTGCACGATCGATTGGCGTATCTCCCTGATCATTAAAAGTCATTGGTTCCATAAGTGCTGCCAAGAGTAAATTGACTGCTTCAAGCTGATTAGCCTCCGCAGCAATGGCCAATGCAGTATTACCGAACATATCTCGTGCCGTGTCCAATCCAAAAAGGTCAGCCTCAATAATTCTTTGAAGAGCACCCATTTTAGCTGATCGAGCACACCTGAGAAAATCACTTTTTGCCTTTTCTCTTTTTTTATACTCACTCATTGCATGTCTTTCTCTTTCATCGATACCGGCATAGACAATGCGTGTCGCGAATATTTCAAGTAATCTTTCTGCTTCTCTCTCTTCTGCTTCCTTTAATAGTCTTTTTCTTTCAGCCTCTTCTTGTTTCTTTCTTGCGGCTTCTTGTTCTGCAGCATTTTGTGCATTAAGTTGAGCAGTGAATGCTTGGTGTTGCGCAAGCATCACGCTTCTTCTAAAATTTGTTTCAGTTCGCGTGCTATTATATTGGGTGGCTTTAGCAAAAAATTTGGCTGATTTACGGTATGATTTACGATCCTCACGCTCACTTTTTCCGTTTTCCAATAAATTACAGGCACCCATTGTAGCCTCATTTATATTACCCGGCAATCTCTTTTCGCCAACGTTGCTATAGAGTGATGTAAGGTCAACTTCTTCCGACCCAATTACTTGCGAACTGCCTAATGCAGCTCTTAAAAGCCGCTGCTCTTGCACAGTTATCGCAACAGTCGCACGCTGTTTCTTATCCTTTTGATAAACTTTACTATGGCCATTTTGATGTGGCTGTGATTTTGGACTTGACCCAGGAGCGGCTAATCCATTTTCTGAACCATTTTGATGAAAATTTGAAACTGGGCTGGGAGCCACAGCGGGATGTACTGAAATAGTAGCCGGCCGTTCTCGGTATGCTGCAGCGAGAAGTCGGGGAGGAGTGCCATTCAGGGGTTTTGCGCTTGTTCCATTCTGGGGTTGTGCAACACTTCTATCCATGGCTATAATCGAATTAACAAAACAAAGGGTAAGTAAAAGACGAAATAGTTGTTGCATGGCGCACCTCTTAAATTATAGGTGATATAATCACGTGTATCCTATACACAAGTTATAAAAATTACAATAAAAATCGGTCCCCATTTTCATACTATAAAGAAACTGTACATTAAAATTTTCTATTTGTAAAGCATTAAAAAATATTGAGAGCAGTATTGGCGCTAGGCGCATCAACAATAATACGATTTAGAGGATATATTCAACAAGAGGTACCCCGCCCCAGGTCTTTGATTTCATTCTCAAAGCCGCCTATATAATTTTTTTATTACATCAACCCATTTTCCCGAGTTGTATTTTATGGACCTCATGTTCTTTGCCAAATATAATGTCTGCTAAATAATTGATAAACTAGAAGGGCGCTTTATTTTTGAAACATATATTATTATGGATTTTTTTATAGTACTATTCCTCTATACCATTGGAAAAATGATTTTTTTGGAAAGGGACATGAATTTTGTGTTTTTATAAGATGATCTAGGATATGAAATGACTACAGGACCCCTATTATTCTGAGGTGTCTCATGAACAAAATCTCTATGACCTTGTTATCTGTTCTCATATATCTTACATTCTCTGCAGTTGCCATGCAGCAGTCAAAGACAATAACTAAAAATGAATCACAACTATCGCAACCTGCACAAGATAATCTAGCGCAAAGAGTTGGACTTGAGCCAAATAGACGCCATACTGTTGCTGTGGCAAATCAACGGCGTGTAACATCATTTATTCCAGCACCTCAGCCTAAGACAAATGGAACCAATGGTCATTCACGACCATTAGAGATGTGCTCTTCATCGTCGTCAACATCATCTGCCTCGGGATCCCATTTCTCTCCTTTAGAGTTGCCTGCTGTTTCTTCGCACAAAAAAGAAAGACGATGCCGAACAACGATCGCTGACTTTAAAGGAAGAAGTAAACACCAGGATCTTTTAAGACTTGCTTTGGATCCTTCGCAAAAAAACTCTCTACAAGATCAAAAAAATATCGAGGCCCTGAGTGATCTGGCTGCAGGAAAAAGTGCCGCTCCAGATGAGGATGGCGCCGTTGTCGATGCTTTCGATTTATTAAAAGAAACTCGCAAAAGTATTCGCGTGGACCAATCTGCTTTTCGTCAATCAATGAAAATGTTTAGTGCGCTTGCCGAATTTAAGCCTGATATGGGAATAAGCCCGGAAGAAGTTGAAGAATTACGTGAAATTGCTCATTCGGGTACACCTTATACTGGTAAAGACGAGGCTAAGAGACTTGCGCTAAGAAAAATTGAAAAAGAAAGTATTGCAAAAAGTGATTTGCTGCGTGCTGCTGAATCAGGTAAATGTAGTGAACTGCAGGAAATTTTACAAACTGGAGATATTGTAGATCTAGATTCAGCACGTAACACTGAGGGAAACACTGCATTGGCTGTGGCTGCTCGTAATAACCGATTGGCAGCAGTCAAGCTCTTGTTAGCGACTGGCATGTCGCCAATGACATTTAATAATCGGGGCTACACTCCTCTTGAAGAGACAGAAAGCATCCGAAAAACTGGTTATGTAAGGGGAATTTCTCAAGTTTCCAGTCTATTAAAAGCTGTAGGAGCACGAGATGTGATTGCTGATGAAGAAAGAATTGCCCCTTTTGTTCTTTTACAACAAGACCTCACCCCCAAGATAGTAGATGAAATACTCAATAAGCTGCGGAAAGATTTAAAAAAATACTCTCCTAATATATCCAATCGCGGAAATACGTTACTTATGTGCGCAGTGGTTAAGGAAAATTCCTATAAACTTGTTGAAAAACTTATAAAAGAGTTTCATGTCTACGTCAACAGTAAAAGCGCCGACAAAAAGACAGCATTAGATCTTGTCGAGCCACAGTCAAATCTTTATAAGTTGCTCAGAGAAAATAAGGCTTTAACTGCCAACGAAGTTCGTATAAGAGATGAAATTATCGACTGTGTGAAAAATGTAAAAAAAGGATCATATGAACAGTTGAGTAGTCGTCTGGCTGAAGCTGCTGCAGAATTCCGTACAAGCCCTTTTGAGTTAAAAATGATACTCGACTCATGCGATGAACAGGGAAGTAATGTATTAATGTATGCCGTTCAAAGAGAAATGCTGCGATCTGTCGCGCTTTTAGTTGAAACGTACCACGTAGACGTAAATGTAGTTGATATGCACGCAAGAAGAGCTCTTGATTATGCAATAGATGCAAAAAATAGCGCAATACAAGGAGTTTTATTCAGGGCTGGTGCCGTTAAACATTATCATGAGCAACAGGCAACTCCAGGGGCTGGTCCAGTACCTTCTGTGAGCCCCAGAAAGTCTTCTGAGACTGAAAATGAAGAATCTCCTGAGGTCAAAAGTCTAAAGCTTAAGGAACTGCTCACTCGTAATCTCTTGAACTGTGCGCGAGAGGGAAGAATAGATGAGCTAGAAAATATAATCAAGCTCGGTTTACTCGACATAAAAACTGTTCGTGATGAAGAAGGCAACAGCCCACTCGCACTTGCTGTTTTAAATAGCCATCAGCACAAAGACAACTATATTGCAATCGTAAACTTTCTTTTGGATGAAACTTCTATCGATATAAATGCAATAAACGATGCTGGTGATTCAATCTATGATCTTGGGAGAGATGCACCGGATGAGATACTCTTAACCTTCAATGCAAAACATGCAATGACGGGAAGAGACGTTTACGTAAACAATTTATTAAAAGACTATGCAGCAACGGGTATGGACTATTCTGGACAAAAAATTAAAGCACTCTACAAAGAAGAAAAGGACACTCCTCCGGAATGGGAGTACCCGGAAGCAATGGTAAGCTTCCGTTCTTTATTACACTATTTACAAAACAAACATCTATCAGATCCGGCAACGTATCCCGATTTTCTTACGTTAACTGATAATAAAAAATTCACCTTATTAACAGTTGCTGTTGATAATTCCCAAGAAGAAATTGTAGAAATGCTCTTAAACGATTTTGCACCCGATCCACAAGCAATGGACGCAGAGATTAGAACGTTAAATGTAAACCCTATTGATAGCGAAGGGCGTACATTACTTGATAGAGCTATAACTAAGAAAATAGTAGAACTACTTGAGAAACACAAAGCGTTCACTTTTAATGAAATGGCCGTAAAATTCATTTTATTAGCGTGCGCTACAAAAGGCAACGTCGAATTATTTGCAAGAGAGATAGCGGAACTGAGCACTGATAGAGTCTGGAAATTTCTCTCATCGCCTGATGCTAAAGGAAGATTGCCTCTTACCGAAGCGGCCAGATTTGGACATTTGAAAATGGTTAAATATCTGGTTGAAAATTATAGTATCGATCTCCGTCAGCAGGGAGATTTGGCTATAGCCGCAGCAGGCGCTCACGAGAGTATAGTACGCTATCTTAAAGAAAGAATGACCGCTTTAAACCTTACTCCAACCAGCACAAGTGGGCCTGTCCACCAGAATGGCAATAAATCTAAAGGAGGCATATTAGGCTTATTGCGCGGTGATCGTAATCAACCCAAAGATTCGGCTCAGACTAACGGAAATGCGCCAGAAAAATCAGAAAAAAGAACCGAAAAAAAGAGCGACAAAAAAGGTGATAAAAATCGCGTTGCCTTTAATGAAACGTCCTCAAAGCGTTCATCAGCCCCACGAGATGGTTTAACGAGCGAAGAGTATGATATGCTGCGACAACTCGCTCAGGAAGGTCCGGAAACAAAACTTCTTAAATTTCTTGGCAAGCTCGCTGACAGCGGACATACTATCACCGAGGTGATTAATAGTGAAAAAGCACAGGATGGCCATGGTCATACGCCTCTTGCGTTGGCGGTACTAAGAAATCAATGGGAAGCAGCTCGCATCTTCCTCGGACATAAGGCAAATCCGCACATACTGAACAAAAAAGGGAAAACTGCCTACGATCTTGCGGTTATTACGGTAAATAATCGTATAATAGATCTTTTTAGATCTTACAATGCTACGCACACTGGAGAAATAGTAAGCGCCATTCAAAACAACAACGTAGATCTTGTTAAAAAGCTTCTCATTGAAGAAGATCATCCTCACGATAACCGTTCATTAGCAGGATGCGCAGTAAGTGGCGGTCATATGAAGAGCGTCAAATATTTTATTGAGGATAAAAAGGTAAATTGGAAGAGAATCAAAGATGATAACTCATTAGTTGTCCAAGCAGTTCAAAATGGACAAAAAGAAGCTGCAGCTTACTTCATAGAAAGCCTTGGAGCTGATGTGAATGAATACACAATAGAGGGGCTTACTTTATTAGATTGTGCGCAAAAAAGAAATGATGCCATTACGATAAGGTATCTCGTAAGTAAGGGCGCACTCAGTTCGCAACAAATCAAAGATAAAGCCGATATCCATTCGGCTGCAAAAAACAACAATGCACCTGAAGAATTGAAAAGCAAGCTTGTGGCCTGGGAAAAAGCCGGGTATACTGGCGCTCAACTCACTGATAGCGATGGCAACACACCTTTACACGCTGCCGCCTCAAATAATGCAGCAGCAACTGCCAAAATCCTCATGCCATACACTGAGAATAATTACTTTAACCTTAACGCCACAAATCGCGCAGGACAAACTGCACTTGATGTTGCCATTAGTCGGGATTTTAAAGCAGTTGAATCTGTACTTCGAACAGGTGACGCTAAAAGAGGTAATGCGCTTTCTGAAAATGGGGTTCCGGACGGTGAAGGTTATGCGCCATCCCTGCATGAAGACATGAAACAGTTCGCTTTTAGTAATGAAAAAGGAAATGAAACGCGATTACGGGCTGCTGTTGAAGCATGGAGATATGTAAAAAAAGGTGATGTCGATCAACTTAGACAGGTCATTCAATCGGGCAATCTTTCTTTGAACACAAGTGATGCCAAGGGTGATTCATTGACTACGTTGGCGGTCCAATCAGGTCAACTTCCTGTGCTCCGTTATCTTACCGGTGAGGCAGGCCTATCCTCCAATAGTCAAAATAAGCAGGGTGATTCACTGTTCGCGCTAGCAATAGTGACGGGTCATATGCCTATTGTCCGCTATCTTGTTGAAGAGAAGAGAGTTCCCTACAACAAAACAAATAAAGGACTTAATCCTCTTTTCTTAGCCGTGCAGAACCGACGCAAGGATGTTGCTCTATACTTTATAGAAATCCTTGGGCTTGACGTAAACGAAATCATACAAGATAAGTCGCCGATGGACTCTGCATTGAAAAGCCAAGACAAAGAAATGATAGAGACTCTAAGACGATATAATGCCCTCACGGCTAGTCAAATAAAAGAACGCGATACCGTTCTGATAGCCTCAACGAGTCGTGAAACAGAAAATTTGGTCACTGGACTTGCATTTTGGCAGGATACAGGCTGTGGATTGACACCACTTAAAGATAGTGCTGGTAATACGCCTCTTCATTACGCTGTTCAAAGCAATACTATTGAAGCGCTTAAAAGATTAGTTTCACATAGCTTTGACATTAATGCGATAAATCACTGGAAGCAAACGCCGCTTGATGTTGCAATCTTTCTAGAAAATCAGTCCATAGAAACTAATCTTCGACAACACAGGGCAAAAAGATATCAAGATCTTTCTCAGACAGAAATTGCACAGCGCACCGGTTCTGAATATGTGCCTACGAGCACTATTCTTGAACTGAGATCTCGTCTACAAATTACTGCAGATCAAGTAAAACTCATTGAAGCAATTCTTTCTGCCGCAAAAAAAGAAAGCTCTGAAAAGCTACAGGCTCTTCTGGTAGCGTGGGAAAACAGTGGCGGCAAAGCGGCTCAACTGAAAGATAATAACGGTAACACACCTTTCCACGTTGCAGCTGAAGCCAAGTCTGAAAAAATACTTAAGTTTTTGGTATCGCTTGGCACATATTTCAATATCAACGCGGCAAACAATGCTGGTCAAACGCCATTAGATAAGGTAACCTCAGGAGCTCTTGAAGCATACCTGAGATCGAAGGATGCTAAAAAATCAAGAGATAAATAACTAGCTAAAACAAATTCTAATCATGTATTCGTTTTAAGCGAGAGAAGGTATTTTCCCTTCTCTCGCTTTTTTGAGCAAAACTCTGGCTATTCACTGGCGCAATACGGTCTGAGCTTCCGTTAGGTTGCAATATGCGCCTTTACGAGGGGTACAACCTCTCATCTGAGGAGATCAAACGGTCTGGAAAAAGTAATTCAAGAAAATCCCTGAATCAAGCCCCGACAATGCCTTTCTCAGCGATCTTTGCAATGGCAGTTTATATCAAAGGAAAGCATTGCAAACCGGGCAATTTGTTTTTGATTGCTCTTTCCATTTTTCTAAACACTCCTTGTGAAGTGCATGGCCACAACTTTGTGACCTGCCATCAAGAACGTCTTCAAGGCAAATTGAACACAGTTTTGGTCGATGAAAATTTTTGCTATGGGCCTCTGAGTCCGCCTTTAGGTGTTCTTCAGAGCAATAATAGGATTGCTTACAAATTGTACAATGCAAGATACATCCGGTTTTTTTGCACTGGAGGTAAGCGCATTTTTTCTTTTCAGTCATCACAGCGCCACGAACTTCTATCCCTTTGACCAGATATGGCTGCTGCAGGACCCTTTTTTCAAATATGGGGTAAAGCAGCCATCATGCTTGTTTTAAATAAAAATTAATGCTAAGCTGCGCATATGAAAATAATGAGTAGCTTTAAAGCAAATAATAACACTGTCTATTCGTGCAAATATCACATCGTTTGGTGTACAAAATACCGCAAGGCTCTTTTGGTCCCGGCCATCGATCAAAAAGTAAAAGAAATTCTTTATCAAGTCGCCGAAGAAACCAAGTCCTCACTCATTGAACTTGAAGTGATGCCAGATCATATCCATGTTCTAATCGAAATTGATCCCCAATATGGAGTTAACAAAGTAATCAAGCTTATGAGGGGAAGATCTTCACGGATAATGAGAAACAGTTTTCCTGAGCTGAGGAGGCTGCCAGCTTTATGGACCAATAGCTCTTTTATAGCTACTGTTGGCTGTGCTCCTTTAGAGATAATTAAACAATATATTAGGACCCAAAAAAATGTATTACGCCAGAAAGTTAAAATTAGGAAACTCTGTTGAGCTTGATCAATTGACAAGAATCAGTGGGCAATTGTATTCTGAAGTGCTTACTTTTTTTTGGCGCACGGTTCGAAGGAAAGGAATTTTTTTAAAAGACTCAAGCATGATGCGTATAAAAAACTCTAAAGAGTTACATGCGCATAGTGCTGACGCGGTGGTTCAATCATTTTATGCTAATTTTAAATCATATAATACTCGTCGCAAAATAGATCCTTCTGCAAAGCCTCCGAAGAGAAGGCATAAATTTTACAAAATTCAATGGAAAAAGAGCGCTATAAAAGTTGTTGATGGTCTGCTTATCCTTTCGAATGGCCGAGGAAATAAGCAGCTAAAAATACCGTGGCGATGGTCGACTCCTGTCCTAGTCGAGATAGGATTTGATGGGGAGCAGTATGAGTTGCGAGCCACATACAAAGTTGAACCTCATTCGCAACCGAAAGGAAATAAAGTTGCGGCAATTGATTTAGGAGAAGTCCATCCTATGGTAATCTATGATCGAGAAAAAGTTATCATTGTTAATGGCAGGGAAGCAAGATCAAAAAGACGTTTAAGAAATAAGATAATTGGTGAGCTATCTTCACTTTTAAGCAGAACAACGAAAGGATCAAGGAGGTATAATAAATTAACACAATCAAAAAGAAAACAACTTAAGCTCCTGGATAATCAACTCCTGGATATTGCGCGTAAGCAAACAAGCAAAACGATCTCCATCCTCTATGAAAGCGGGGTGCAGGTAATTGTTATTGGCGATATACGTGATATACGATTGGATAACAATCTCGGCAAAAAAAATAACCAGAAAATACACCAAATGCCCCATGGTATCATTAGACATATGCTTAGTTATAAAGCTGAAGGTTATGGTATGCATGTAGTCTTAGAAAATGAAGCATATACATCACAAGAATGCATCGTCTGTGGCAAAAGAAATAAGCCAAGAAACAGAAATTATTCTTGTGAATGTGGATTCAAATATCATCGAGATGGCGTTGGTGCAATTAATATCTGGAAAAAGTATCGTGGTGAAAGCCACGTAGCTGGAGTTATGGCGTCTCCCTTATCAATGAGATATAATGCTCATATGATATGTAGCTTGCAACAATGAAGAGCGAGAAGCTTGGAGTTGCAAGAAAGAATCCACTCAATTTATTGATGTGGAGTACGTCAAATACTGTTCAACGGTACCCCCAGGTGGTGTACATCCTTTGCGTGTGTCCCACTCTGGATGAGCTGTACCTGGCTTTACAGTGCCGGGTAAATTTCTTATAAAATCAAAAACTCCAGGAGCACCATTGGCTTGCGCTAAATAATAATGGTCGGGCAAAAGTAATAGAGCTCCGTGTTCCAGGAGATATTTTACGTAGTCCAGTCCCGCTACGAGAGCATACGTTAGAGCTCTTTCTTGTTGAGTGTTTGTAAAATTAATATCGGTACCTGATACCGTTATTAGTGCCTCAATTATTTTTAATAGCTCCTGCTGAGAATGACGTTTGCCAACTGCACAATGAAGAGCAAACATAAGCGGAGTATCTCGTTTCTTATACAATGCTTGTGGTTTAAACCTAGGTGCGGAAATGATCGTACGTAATAGATTCAAATTGTTCATAAAAATGGCATAGATCACTGCTGCATCAGAATGTTTAATCATATACTCATATACTTCTTTATTCTGTTTCTTTGCGCGAGTAAAGGTGCTCATTTCCGGTTGTGCACCGCGTTCGATGAGAGGTTGTATAAAGTCATGAGACAAAGGGACCTCGTCAACAACTGAAAATTTATTATGCTCAATCGTAACATCGATTGCTTGATGCGCAAGCAATGCAGTGAATAGGGATTTTACTTGATCTCTAGAAGCACTTCTACCAACATAGCGGAAAAGTGCTCGTAAGGGAGTAACACTTCTATCATCACTTCGCACAGTTGGATCAGCTATTGTAATATTCGGGTTGAACCTAGGTGATGCAATTAGTGAGTTAATCGCCTCGCAAATAAACTGTGGATTCCAGTCACTGAGATTGAAAATTATGTAATAAATTATTGGACACTTCGTTGGGTCAAAATCTTCTGCTGCAATTATTGCTTTGAAACGAATTAAATCGTTTGCCACAAGTGCTTCTTGCGCTTCAGCCATCATTGAGGCGGTACGGTCCTCTGGAGCTTTCATTGCGAGCAGACTAGACATACAGAGAATTACCAAAATGCCCGTAGAATAGCTATGCATTAGTTTTTCCTTAGAAAAATGGACGTATGTGACTGCAGGGACCAATTTAACTGACGAGACAGTAACGGCCCCACGCAGATTTTTGGTCTGCACTATCACCCCCTACACACATAAGAGCTTCAGGCATATATTTAGCCAAATACATTGCAAAATCATCACTACTTTCAGCATGGGTGGCGGTTTTAAGCACTGCCGCCAATGTGGTGAATGCCTCGCGAATTTTATCTTTTTTTTGTTTTGTTTTCCCTTCCGCTAGGAGCATATCAAGTGAGGTCTCTTGTAAGCAATCAGACCATCCTTTTACAAAAAGCCGTTTTTCGTCCTTGTTCGTTATTTCAGATTCACTACGTATTATTCCCGCTAGGGCAGTCACTATGACAACATCAGCCTCATTTGATGTTTCTCTCAAAGAATTTCCATAAGCTTTCACAAGAGATTTTCCACCGGCCATTCCAGCCTGATATGATGCCATCACTTTCATCGTTTCTACATTAGCAAAGAGAGGGCATTGATAGTTTTGATCAATTTTAATGTCTGGTAGTGCCTCTGTTTGTTTCTGTAGCAGTTCTTTATAAATGTTTTGGATTTGTTTGTAGCTTGTACATGCCAACTGCCTTTGTGTGAATATGAGATAAGCTTCATACAGATTTTTAAGGGTTTGGCCGAGAACTCCATTAGGTTCGAGACGATGAGTACTAATAAGCAGGTTGAGACAAAAGCCTTGCAACACATAAAGTTTACCTTTATTGAAAAGCTGAAGCTTGTGCAAAAGTTCCGGTTCCGTACGAGGATTTTGAGTATCCAATTTTGTTTCAAGCTCCATCAAAACAGGGCTGGTCACCGCATGAGCGTGTAATCGCAAGAAACCATCACTATCGCCTTCGGCAAATGCTCTGATCATCTCAATATGGGTAGCTCCCTGCACCTTTCCTTCAGCAAAATAGTCAATTTCCTGTTTATTTGTCAGAGCTCTCCTAAAAACGGGGCTTTCATCAAGTTTAGTCAGAACATTTAAAACTTTCGCTTTTAAAAGCTCACGGTCAGCCTCTTTAGATACGTACAGCACTTTTTTTAACAAGTGTGCTGCAACTCCATGAACCGGAACAAGCGTACGAGCACGTCCCCCTGATAACATCGCCCAAATATCAGCCGTTCCATAACTGGCAGAAAGTCCCCTATAGAATGTTAATTCCTCAGACTTAGAAAATTGTCTTTCGACAAGATGTTGACCAAGAATTTCGGACAGCCTTTTTCTTAAAGCACCAAGCTTCATTGTTTCATTGTCAACATATGCTTTATAACTTGCAAGCATTAACGATCCACAGGTTACACCCGCCACGTAGTGATAATCAGTTTCAAGATCGCCCTGATACAGCTTTACTGCATTCAAACTTGCAAAATCAACGGCTGGTGTTGGCGTGTTGTACAGGCGAAATTCTTGAGGCGTTTCGCATAAGAGCGGTTCACTGATTTGCATCTCTACTGTTCTCCTCATCTGACGCACTGCTTGTGCTTTCACCTTGGAATTAGCGCAATGAGCTTGAATTATTTTTTCTTCATCCACCTCTCTGACTGCTTGAAGCTGGCCTTCAAAAAAAAGACGTAGATCTAAAAAATGTTGTCGTTCTGCATCACTGTCGGTCGCTGATTTTTCAAATGCTTCTGTGAGCGATTTTTGATTATTACTCCCTGTTATTTGACTTTTCATCTGCTCAACTTCCGCTGTATTCATATATACAGTTGCCGCTGCTTCGAAGAGAGTTCGAAAAAAAGGAATCCATGCACGAGTGACAGACTGATAATACGGGTCTGCCCGTTGATCTGGCGCCTCATCGACGAGCGAAGTGACTTTTGTATCGCCAGCTTTCATGGCTGAGAGAGGCAAAGTGCCGCTCAGGCAGAACAAGAGTGCATATTTTCTTAATGATATCTTCATAAAGCGCCTTTCATTCTAATTTTTCTCTTTTATTTCCTTTCCGCAGCACGATAAGTAAGCTCAGGCGTTTAACATAACGCATTCCATTAATCAAGGCAAGTAGAAGAGGACAATGCTACTGTTATAAAATAGAAAGTTTCTATTGTTGGTTGACAGCATCAAAAAGAATGGGGCATGCCTGCGCATCGTGGCATCAATAATATTACTATCTAGAGGATATATTTAAAAAGAGGCACCGGCACCTTAGGATTAAGAAGGTTTTCGTCATAGCCTGTTATCTTACAGCCTTTGTTAAGATAAAAATCTTTAGAATCGGGATCAGCTATAAAGAAGATTTCTTTAAAACCTCGTGCGCGCGCAATTGATAGCACCTCTTTCCAAAGAAGTGCTCCTAATCCTCTTTTTTGAAAACCTGCTTTTACAAAAAGAAGCCCCAGCTCGCAAGAAGTAACATTTTGGTCTATCTTAAGAGTAAAAAAGCCAAGAATCTGATCCTTATACTTCAAAATTCTTACAACACCATGGGTAAACGTCTCAGGAGAAATATCAAATACCTCTCTTGCGACCTCTACAGGGGCCTTACGTGTGTTATAGATATCATTTGATTCGACCGCAAAATTAATTAAAAACTCGCGAAGGCTTATATTTGCATGTTCAAAAGTGGCCTCTCTGAGATCAATTGGTGCAGTTGTTTTAGAGACTTCTGGAACAACCATGCCCCATGCTGAAAAGAAGATGGGTAAAAAAGATAGAATAAACTTTTTCATAAAGACCTCTTAATTGTTATATTTTAATCTGAGCGACAATTAAGAGTATCATTTTTAACCTAAAAGTGCCAATGGCTTTGAATGTCCATAATTCCGAATTCAAAGCTCTGCGATATGAAGTGAATTTTCATGCACGAGCTTAGATAAAGCAGATCTACGCAACCCTTTAAATAAAAACCTTACATGATGGATATGAGCGTCAGAATCAATTAAAATGATGAGTAATGACAATTTGGGAATCGAATTCCCAAATTACAGAAATATCTAGATTCCTAAGAATAGATACATCATTCAAATGAAATGGGTCAGGGCACTAAAATTCTTAACATGCTTGAAATAGGTTATGAAATCAGGTAAAATAATTGATAATGACAACTTGGGAATTGGATTCCCAAGTTGCAGAAATATCTCAATAAATAAGGTCAGATATGATTTTCCGTGAGTTAACTGAACAATTACTTGACGCAGCCAGACAGTTTCCTGTTATTGGTGTTCTCGGACCTCGACAGTCGGGTAAAACTACATTAGTGCAAAAACTATTTGATAAACACAGTTATATTAGCCTTGAAGACTACGACTATCGTGCCATCGCAAATTCAGATCCTCGTAGATTTTTAAAAGACTTTCCTAATAAGCACGGTATTATTTTAGATGAGATACAGCATGCTCCTCAACTCCTTTCATATATACAAACAATTGTAGACCGAGAAAAGAAAAAAGGGTTCTTTGTTATCACCGGCTCACAAAATTTATTGGTTAACGAAAAAGTAACACAAAGTTTAGCAGGAAGAATCGCTTTGCTTAACCTTTATCCCTTATCGATAAGCGAACTAAATTCATCCTCTTTGCTCCCTAAAACGATGGAGGATACAATCTTTAATGGCTCATATCCTGTTGTTTATTCAGAAGATGTTTCCCCTTCAAAAATTTATCCCCGGTATTTAAGATCATATATAGAAAGGGACGTAAGAGAGCTAAAAAATATAGGTGATTTAAATATATTTAACCGATTTCTTCAACTGTGTGCAGGAAGGACTGGACAAATCCTTAATTTATCTACACTTGGCGACGACTTAGGTATTGATCATAAAACCGTCAGATCATGGATTTCGGTTCTCGAAGCAACTTATGTAATTTTTTTATTATATCCTTATTATAGAAATTTCGGCAGAAGGCTTATACGTTCTCCAAAATTGTATTTTGTGGATACTGGCATAGCATGTTCCTTATTAAATATAAAGTCAGCTAAAGAATTGATAAGCCATCATATGCGCGGCCATCTTTTTGAAACATATATTGTTTCTGATTTATTTAAGCAATATTATAATCTCGATCAAAAACCATCTCTTTACTTTTGGAGAGATGGCTCAGAACGCGAGATCGATTGCATTATAGAAGAATCAGAATACACTATTCCACTAGAAATTAAGGCAGGCACAACGATAGCAAGTGATTTTTTTAAACAGTTTGGTTATTGGCAATCAATTGCGCCAAAGACTTCCGAGCGGGGCCTTGTCATATATGGTGGTTCTGAGACACTCACTTTACCTGAAGCACGAGCAGTAGGTTGGCAATCAATTGGTCATTTAATCAAGAATCTTCAAATAATGTTGCATGAGCGCTTATGACTCATCACTAAATTATTGCCATACATAAACAAAACTCTCATCGAGAGGAACATCAGGTCTAATCTCTTTGAGAAATTCCTCGCAAGGCAAACAGAGTATATTTTTTATAAACTGGCGTTCTGTACCGCGATAAAGGAGAAACGCTCGGGCCTCGGGATAATCTTCAAGAAAGGTAACCAAAGGGCGAATATCTTCTGGCCGAACTTTGGTAGAATTTTTAACCTCAATCGCCCAGAACCCTAAAGAACCGTGTATGACAAAATCTACTTCTGTACCCGAGCGTGTACGCCAAAAATTAATAGTGTGCTTCCCGGCGCTATAATCTCTCCAAGCCACGAGATGTTGAGCCACCAGGCCTTCTAGTCCTGCACCATTGATCTCACTGTCAGAGTCCAACAAGGACCGAGGCCGCAAAGCTCTGTAAACTCCAACATCAAAAAAATAGAATTTCGGATGGGCACTGAGCTCTCTTTTAGCTCGTTGTTCAAACACAGTAATCTGATAGCCCATAAGCAAATCTTCTATTATCGATATCCAACTTGTTACCGTCGTTCGTTTCACCTGACACTCTTTTGCAATGTTGCTGACATTTAAAATTCCACCATGAGCAAAGCTCATTGCTTCTAAAAAGCGAGCAAATGGTTCAATATTTCTTACTAAACCCTCAACTTTTACTTCTTCTTCAATATAAAGGCTGATGTACCCTTTTAAAAATTCGAGAGAATCTTTGTGAACGAAACGTAACGGTAAAAGACCATATGACAAAGCTTCCTCAAAATTAAAATCATCTTTAAGCTCGCAAGCCATAAAAGGATGGAGAATTTTCTTTAAGGCACGTCCCCCTAAGAGATCTACGCCTTGTCGTCTAAGTGAACGTGCACTCGAGCCAGTGAGTATGAACTTCCAGTCTCGCTTTCTTTCAATAAGTACATGCACAAGTGATAATAGATCAGGTACCTTTTGGATCTCATCTATCACAATAATATGCCCGCGAGGTTGGCTTAATACCAGATTCTTAAAGGCGTCGGGATTAGTGGAATACCGCAAGCGTTCTTCAGGGATTCTTAAATCGATGAGTAGCGCGCTAGGATGTCTATGAGCAACCATTGTTGATTTTCCAGTGCCTCTAGGACCAAAAAGAAAATAGCTCCGAGCAGGTTCTATAAACAATCGTTCGCGGTAGGGTAGTGACATAAGTACCTCATTTTGTCATTTTGAGTCTCATTATGACATTTTCAATGTCATTTTGCAAGAAAATCTCAAACATTCGTATAGATCTTTATTATTAACCATCCATATTTTTTAAATTAACTATATCTTGGAAAATTGCAGGTTTCATTTTGTTGATTTAGACGAGTTAATTAATAATAAAACGCAAAATGACATCGCAAATGTCATTTTGAGACTCATTTTGACATTAGCTATGCATCGCCGCGAGGCGAAATGATTGCAGATTTTTCGCGCCTTTGATCTTTTTCATGCGCAATAGGGGGACGGATTGAATCTAGTATAACACCATTTCTTTGGGTAATTCTGATTCGTGTATTGATATGAATAATGCGCTGCAGAAATGTGTCTCTACCATTAATCTCAATTATTATTACTATTTCTCGAGAAAGAGGAATATCAGGAAAAAATACACTTTCATCAGGTCTCAACCATGCTTTAAATCTTTTTATGTATTCACTTATTTCACTAGGCGCAAGTGTCGAGCAGACTTCAAATGGCAGAAAATAAATCTGAATTTCAACGATAGCTTTAGTTTCATTGCGAAGTTCTTTAATAAAATGTGGCATTTCGCAAACATGTTCCATGGCATAGAGAGAGGATGCAAGTACCATTGCACATAGAATAACGAATCTATGAAACATGTAGCCCCCTAATTGTTCATTTTTAAAATACCGTAATTGGCTAAATTATTGTAGCACAAAAGAAAAGGCGAATGAGTTCTGGTTCAGTATGAGCCTTTATTCCAGAAAATACTTACATTCGGGGCAGATGAGCGGTTGATTGTGTTGGTTAGCATTTTTTTTCAGCTGTGCTAAACAGTTCTCATGCAGGGCATGCCCACAGGCTTCTGATTTGCCATCTTGAACATCTTCAAGACAAATTGAGCACGGCTTTGGCTGATGAAAATTTTTCTTATGATTGTCCCAGTCTGCACGCTGATGAGCCTCCGAACAATAATAGGACTGCTTACACCAGCTACAGCGTTTACTGCAATCAGGCTTATTACAATGGGCGCATTTTTTCTTTTCTGCATCCATATGCTCACGATCTTTAAAGGCTTTCATTGATTCCTCATAGGTATACTTTCCAGGAGGGAGTACAAATCTTTTGCCCCATTGCCAATGTGGATCGTTTGAATTAGGATGCATGCCAGCTTCTTGTTTTTTGATAAAATCGAACACACCTGGGGCTCCCTCTTTCTCAGCCCAGTAATAATCCCGAGGCATGATCACTCGTATCTTTCGAGCCACGACATATGCTACATAAGGGACTCCGGCAAGCGCAGCATGAGCAAATGCTGTGTACCCATTAACACAAAAGTTAATATCAGTTCCTCGCACACCAAGTAAGAGATCACAGAGCAAAAAAATATCTTCAGAGTTACGCTGCGCAGTTTTTGCAACGTGGATAGCAAACATGACAGGCGTCCAGTTATTTTTGTACAGACTATGTGGCTTAAATGATGATAATGAGATGACTCTTCTTAAAAGTGCTAGGTCAAATGTAATAATCGCATAAAATACAGCTGAGTCGGAGTTTCTAATGAGGTAGTCATACACTTCTAGATGTTTTTTTGCTTGAGAAAAAGTATCCACATCGGGCTGAGCGCCTCGCTCAACGAGGGGTTTTATAAACTCAAGTGATAGTGGTGCAAAGTCAATTGCCGTCATCATTTCTTCAGTCTCAACCTTAAGATCTAACTTAGGGAGAGCCAGTAAAGAAGTAAAGAGAAATTTTAAACAATCGTTTCCGAGTGATTGCTCTTTATCTCGAATAAAGAGCAGCATAAGTGGTGTCAACCCAGAATCGTTTTTAATATTCGGTCTGAATGTAGCGAACTTAACTAAGATGGATCCGATTTCCTTAATAAACTCAGTGGTACATGCTTTGAGAGTGAGAAGTGCGTGGAAGAGCGTATCACCTTCGAACGTTACGTTTGGATCAAAGCCTGGAGAAGCAGCAATCTTTTTAAACTCCGCCAAATCAGTTCTCAGAATCGCCTCATGTGCAGCATTTTTTACGATATCCATGCTTACTTTTTGCATAGCCACAGTGCTACTACACGTAAAAAAGATCGTAGCAATGCCTAAAAAATAACGTGACATAGAAATTCCTTTAATCGGTTAATTATTCTGAGATTTTTACAATTAATAATAGCAATATGAAAATATTTGTCAAAGTTAGCATAAAATTGTCTTTCTAGCTGCACTTCTAACTCACTATGCATAAACCCCGAGATTTTGAGCTTTCTGATGCCACGCCAGCAGATGTAAGGATGGGAAGGACATATTTAGCCATGTAAGTCCTAAACTCATTATAGTCTCTGGCATGCGTCGCAGTTTTAAGTAACGTTGCTAATTTGTTGAATGCCTCACGAATGTTGTCTTTTTTTTGCCGGTTGTTAGCCCTTTTTAAGAGTTCTTCAAGCGAAGTCTCTTCAAAACTATCTGACCAGCCTTTATCAAAAAATCGCTGTTCGTCATTTGTCGGTAGTGCTCCTCGCTTACGTATAACACGTGCAAAAGCCAATACAAGGGCTGCATTCTCTTCTGTTTCATCATCAAGATACTGACTATAAGCCCGCACTTGTTCTTTGCCAGATTCATAACCCAATTTATAGCTAGCATTGGATTTCATAGCTTGCACATCAACAAAGAGCGGACTTTGATAGGTTATGTCTATACGAACATCTGGAAGAGTGCTCAATTGCTTATCTATTTCGCCCTTAAAGATTTGTTGTACCTGGGCAAAATTGGTACATGCCAACGTCAAGGATACTACATTAACATTCGTCGCATAGAGCTCCCTGGCTTTACGCCTTGCATCACCTTGACATGCGCCAAGGAGGGTGTCCAAATCAAAACATTGTAAAGCGTGGAGGCAACCTTTATTAAAAAGTTGAAACTTTTGAAAAAGTTCAGGCTCTGTGCGTTCATGCCCAGCGAGTTTTGTTTGAAGCTCAATTAATACCGGATGCGTCGTTACTTCTGCATACAGTCTCTGTAAGGATTGTTGATCCATTTCCAGATCTGCTTTCACGATTTCAGTGTAGAGTTCTCCTTGTTTCTTTCCTTCAGCAAAATAATCTACGTCCTTTTTGTGTATAAGCGGCCTTTTTAACACGATGCTTTCATCAAGACGCGTTAAGACATTCAATGCTTTTATTTTGAAAACGGTCCGATCCTCTTCATTAGTTGCAAATATGACATTTCTGAGGAGCCGCCTTGCAAGAGCATGGACCTGATAGAGTAATTGAGCTCGTTGGCCACGTATCACAAAAAAAAGATCCGACGCGGCATAATTATTACACAATCCTTTGTAAAACATCAATTCTTCAGCAGTTGCATTTTGCCGTGTGGACAAATGTCCGAGAATATCGCATTGCTTTTTTCTTAGATCTTTAAGCAGCATAGCTTCACGCTCGACGTAAATCTTATAACTTGCGATAATTAAATTGCCGCATGAAACTCCTGCCGAGTAGTGATAATCAGTTTCAATTTCACCTTCATACAATTTGGACGACTTCTGATCAGCGAAAGCGATAAGAGGCGTCGGCCTCGTACATATCGACCATTCACTATAGGTATTGCATAACAGAGGTTCAGCAATAGAGTCCTCAAGATCTCTTTTCATGTTACGAATTGCTTCTGCAGTTTCTTGGCCTTTTTGAGAACCATCTGAGCAGTGAGTCACGTATTATAGTTTCAGTGTCTACTTGTTTTAGGGCAGTAAGTTGACCTGTAAAAAATCTTTTTAATTGTGAAAATAATGATCGCTCTTGATCACTAAATGGTTCGGCCTGCTCGAGGTCTTGCATAAGCTCAGTTTGAACATTACTCTCTCTTATCTGGGCTTTCATGTGCAGAGCTTCATCTGTATCTCCTTGCGCCAGAGCTTCAAAAAGAGCCTGAAAATAAGGAAGCCAGGTCTGACCCAAAAATGTATCTACGCTCTTTAGTTGAACACTCGGAGAACTTGCATTGGCAACCATAGCTAACGCGGCTGAAGTTCCATTCAGACAAAAAAATACCATATAAATTTTTAGCGAAAACTTCATAGATTACCTTTTAAGCATTATATGTTTTATTATGAATGAAACGACTATCTAAGATAGCGGATTCTCTTAACCAAAGCAAGCAGGATGGAATAGATTCAACGACTCTTAACAATTTCCAAAAATCCCTTCGCTCCTTATTAAGTAGAAAACCGCTCAGTATGGACTCGACGACGGTGAGCTCGTACACCTTTGTTTTTTTTGATAATCTAAGAGCATAGTTATTCGAAAGAAATCTTTCACTAAGTAATTTAAGTAACATATATCGTACAATTTCAAGGAGTCTTTCAATGCACCTCACGCTCAACATTACTTTCATAGCAAGCGTTCTTTCAGTACCGATGCAACTGCCGGCAATGGTAGCAACCCGGCAGCAAACTGCAGAACCCACACAAAAGCCTGAAGTATCACCAAGTCTCGAATTGGTTGCGTTCGAGTCAGCCTTACGACCACAGCCGAATGAAACCCAAACAAGTGCGGAAGAACGAGTGCGAAATGTACTCGCTCACGCGTGTGGCTCAATTAAAACTAGTATTCTCAATGCGAAACCTGAAGAATTAAAGCAGGCTGAAGAGCAGGCGCTCACTAATCTGAGTGCTCTCGAACAGGCATATAAAATGGTGTGCGAGGGCAATGTATCTTTAGATTTTAAGCGGGACTTTGCCATTGCATGTGATCCTGAGCACTATTGTCAGTGTATTGGAGTTGTTAAGCATGAGTATAGGTACTTTTCTGTTCTTAAAGCGGCAGCCTGGTTGAATCTTGAAGAACTCGTAAAAGCACTCGTAGAAAAATGCGAGTCTCAAGAAGTTCGCCTGCGCGAAGCTCTTACTGTAGCCCAAGCTTGTGGGCATACGAAACTCGCAGAATATTTGCATCAAGCAACACAGCTTACCCGCTTGGGCTCTCTATGGAATGCATGTGCTTGTATTGTAGCAGGAGACCCGGTAGGCAAATGTAATAAGCTTCCTGTCGTAGAAGAATTTCTTATGCCGTTAGGCAATGGCCCTTGGACAAGGGACGAGTTAGTGACGTACTTTGTTCCGAGATTTTTGCGCCTGAAAGCGCAGATCCTGGATAACGTAACTCCAGAAATGGAACAAGAGGCTCTGCGCAGACTTAGACACTATAAGAGTGAGCTTGAACGAGTAGGTGGCTTTTTTGAGTTTTCCTTTTACAACGATGTCAGCCACTATCTGAAAACCATAAACAGGACGGTTATTCGGAAAATTAATGAAGTGAGAGCATTAGAGAGCGCAGGAACGCATTTTGATGGTCGTTCCCTTCCGAGTGAAACGAATAATACCATTGAGACGGTCACTGATACCTATAAACATTATACCTTGCTAAGTGCTGCTGCCGCATGGTGCGGTTTTAGTGACCTCGTGAAATTTTTAGTAGAGGAATGTAATCCTCCCTATTATGCACTCAAAGATGCTTTGAGACATGCCCAGAATTTTGGCAAAAAAGAGATAGCAGAATATTTGGCACGAGCCGTAGTAGCACGAGATGCTAAAACAATACTGGTGATTACCGATAAAGAGGTATACGACGAAGTTATTTTTGAAGATGGGAAAAAAGTCGAAACATTTGATCTCATAGATAGTCCACGACTTGAACCTGCACGACAGTTCCGGGCTCAGACTAAAGCTGAACTTGCATCCGTAAAAAATGACATTCTTGCACATCCTACAAAAGAAACCGAGCAGCAAGCAATCTCCCATATTCGTGCGATTAAGAAAGCTGCAGACGCGTTGGGTATGTACTGGGATTTCAATACAAAAAACTACTGGAACAATGAGACTAAGGGTGAGTTTCTAAATTATTCTCTCTTTCAAGCAGCCGCTTCAACTGGTCTTATAGATCTGTTGCGTGTGCTCATTATTGAATGTTCTCCAACAGTCATAAGCCTCTGTAATGCTCGCTATGCAGCAAAAGATGAAAATACAATTCGCTATATGAAAAATGTATGGGCAACATATACCTATTTGCCTGTAGGGGACCTTGCCGCTCAAATTACGACGATCATGGAATGCCGTAATGAATTCCATCCTGACATGGCAGCGCTCATTGCTGGCATTAGGTGGTCTCATGATCATAACACCTGGTCTCATGTTATTCCCTGTTTCATAGATAATCATTACGTTATTAATCATCGCAATCGCGAACTTGAATCTTTGCTCATGGCAGCAGCGGAGCGCGGTCTCATGTATCTGGCAAAATTTTTAGTAGAAGAGTTGCATGCTCTGACAACAGTAAAAAATATCCAAGGAAAAACTGCTATCAGCATAGCAAAAGAGCACAACCATCGTGATCTTGCGACTTATTTAGAAAGTCACCAGTAAGCACATTAGAAGATCATCTTTCAGAAGCGGCCTTTAACTTAGTGATTGAGTTACACGCTGAGGAAACTCTTTTAAAGCATTCGATATATAGTCTCTATACGTTTTTCCGCGACTATCTCTTACCTCTTGCTGAGCTCCCTTACCGATTAAACAATTGAGAACTTCCATCAATCGTTCATCGCAACCTCTGCTGCGGAGACCCCTTGCTTGAGCGATGGGGAGGAAGCAGCTTTTTTTAATTTAACAAACATATCAAATAATGATATAGTTTGCGTATTATGGAAAGAACAATAATAGTAGAACTAAATGTTACTAGTGAACAGCCAGCTGCATTGAGCGAGACACTCAGAGAACATACTGAGTGCTTTAATTTCAATGCAAAGGTTGGTTTTGAATCAAAATGCAGCAACAGTGTTGAACTGCATAAAAAAACGTATCGTCATTTGCGGAGTCAGTATAATTTACCTTCTCAGCTTCAGATTGCAGCTCGAGTCAAAGCTGCCGAAGCTGTTAAAAGTGCACTTACCTGGGAAATGAAACAGGCTTTATATATAGAACGGGCAAAAAAGAATGGAAAGCCTCTACCAAAACCTATTACTGCGCCATATTCTAAGTGTGCTCCCATTCGTTATGATCAACGGTCATATTGGGTTAATTGGGACTCAATGACAGCCAGTCTCTTAACAGTAAATGGGCGCATTAAGGTTACCTTTACAGCCAATAAGCATGCTGCTCAATATATTGGTTATGAAACTAGATCTGCTGATCTTTGCTTTCGCAATGGTCGCTTCTATTTACATATTGTTGTATCTATACCAGCTCCTGTTGTTGAACCAACTCAGGAAGTAATCGGTGTTGATCTTGGCATTACGCGTCCAGCGGTTACATCAAATTATTTTTTCTTGGGTGAACGTAAAACGAAAGAAGGTGAACAACGTATATTTAGACTTCGTCGCAAACTACAAGCCAAAGGCACCCTCTCTGCTAAAAGACATCTTCAATAAGTTGAGGGGGAAACTGTTTCGGAAAAGAGAGAATGACGACCATGTTCTTAGCAAAAGATTGAGTCAAAGTGCCTCCCCAGGAGGTACAATCGTCTTTGAAGATATTGCTGGTATTCGTGGAAATGCGAGCCGTAAAAAAGGTAAGGGTAAGCGCCAGTTGCACTCTTGGAGCTATAACCAACTTTACAGATTTACTGAATACAAGGCGGAAGCTCGTGGTATCAAAGTTGTAAAGGTTGACCCGCGACATACGAGCCAGAAGTGTTCGCGATGCGGACATACAGAACGAGCTAATCGAAAATCTCAAAGTCTATTTCTTTGCAAGAAATGTGGGTACTGTCTCAATGCTGATTTAAATGCATCAAAAAATATTCGAGACAGGTATATATCGTCTCTCGCCGACCTTGGTATATCCTCGGTCGGTGGCCCGCAGATCACACGGGCTATCGTCTCAACATGAGTTAGAGACAAGCCCCTTGAATTTATTCATGGGGTATGTGACCATCGCAAAGGCCTGCGGCAAGCATGAGTGGCGTTTGGCCAAGCTTATTTGGAAGATTAATATTTGATCCGGAATGTATCAAGTGAATCGCAACATCCTTATGCTTATTAATAATAGCTACATGTAATGGTGTATTTCCGTTATGATCGGTAAAAGTAACGGAAGCACCTCGTGCAAGAAGATTTTGTACCTGGGCAAGTAACCCGTGTGCAGCGGCAACCAGAAGCAGAGAGAGTTTCATGTTTGGATCTACCGTCTCAAATAGTTCAGGGTGAGCAGAAAGGTGTCTTATTAAAGCCTCAAAAGAATGGCCATCTACTCGTCTTTGCTCAGCATTCACAGCACCTACTTGTCTTTGCTCAGATACCAGAGGTTGTTGCGCTCGAGGATTCGGAAGTCGGATAATCCCCTGCTCTGCAAAGTGTTCTACCTCTGCTATGCATTCTAGCATTCTTTGATTTCGTGTTCTCCGCGCAAATTCCTCCGCTTGAGGCCAGTTGTGGCCAGCCTCTACAAGCATTTTTATAATATCGAAATGCTTTCTGTCTACAGCAAGAATAAGTGGGCTATGTCCCTCTGATGTTACAATCGTGCTATAAAGCAATGGATGAGCAAGCAACAGTCAGACAGCGTCTTTATGATTATTCATCGTAGCCCACATAAGCGCGGTGAGACCCACGCCTTCGCTTCGTGCATTTATTGCGATATCTTGTCTTTGAAGCAATAGCTCTATGATCTGAGTGTGACCATTTTTCGCTGCTACCATAAGAGCACTCATGCCCTGCTTATTGCACCGATTAATATCTATGTTTTGTCTATCAAGAAGTAGCTGAACGACTTCTTTATGTCCTTTCTGCGCCGCGAGTATGAGTGGCGTACAACCATCATGATTCGGAAGTTCAATAAGAATCTCAGGATGGGCAAGTAACAGCTCGACTATTTCGTGAGCTCCACTTTCGGCGGCGACTGTGAGAGCCGTACATCTACAATTAGACCAGTAATTGATAGCCAGAGATTTCTTAGCAATAAGCATTCGAACTATCTCTTTATGACCTCCAATAACCGCAAGCAGAAGGACGCTTTGTTTTTTTCGCGTTGTAGAATTGATGTCTGTAAATGGATGCCTAAGAAGCAATTGAGCGATTCTTTGATGTCCTTTCTCAACCGCAAGCGTAAGTGCACTATGTCCCTTTAAAGTTTGGCCATTAATACATTTTTCGATACCGGGGTGACTCAATAACATCTCAACAATTTCCGCGTTGCCTGCATGCACCGCACGGGTAAGAGCAGTCCATCGAGTATCATTTTTAGGCACAAGAGAGATATGCAGCTGTCCAAGGAGCAAACGCACAATGTCTTTATGATTGCCTGCTGCTGCATACATGAGAGGGGTTTCTCCAGAAAAGTCAGCTCTATTGATTTCAACACCTAACGCATTCAAGAGTAAGTGCACAATGTTAGTGTGACCTTGTCGAGCAGCTAAGATAAGCGGCGTCATTCCTTCATCATTTTGTGCATTAACCTTCGCACCATTTTGCACAAGATTTCTGCAAAGCTCCAGATCACCTCTGCCTGCAGTCATCAATAAGCTGCTGAGATACATCCTCCACTAACGATGTATCATAGAGTGATGCGCTCTGCACAGGAGCTTCCACCTGCTCGGTTTTTATAGTTTCAATAGCATACTCTTCATCTTCTTGTTTAATGATCAGCCCTTTTGTATCGATTTTCAGGATAATCTGATGATGGTTTTTGCATCGCAAAAGCAAAAGTACTTGTGAGTAAACAAGCACCTAAGAGTATTTTTTTCATATGAATCTTCACTTTCGTTAAGCTTATCATAATTACTGCTGCTTATTTTGCTTTCGCAACCTCAGATAAAAAGTCTTTTAACTTTTGCGGCATATAGTCATAATATGCCTTGCCTTCAACATCTTTAAGATCTTGTCTTGCATTTTTTTCACGCAAGAGATTACACATCTCAATATTTTCTTTTTTTGCAGCAAGCATGAGTGGTGTTTGGCCGTGCTTATTTTGCACATTGCAATCGGCGCCTGATTCTATGAGATTGCGTGCAACTTCAGTATGCCCGCGCAGAATCGCGACATGCAATGGTGTATTTCCATAACAGTCAGGCATATTTAAACTGGCTTGCGATCCTAGGAGATATTTTATTAAAGAAGTCTGACCTAGTTCTACAGCAAGACGAAGGGGAGTTACGCCGTCGGTTCTCTCCAAGAAAAGTCCTGGTCTCGCTGCCCTATATCTTTCAAAAGCTTGGAAGAATGATTGCTCGGGTTCTGCAGTGGCTTGTTGTATTTGAGCACGTTGTTGTGCACGTTCTTGAGGAAGTGCAACTCCCACCTCTCGTAAGCCCGCGAGAATTCTTTGGTTTTTGCTATTCTCTGCAAAATTAATTGCATATGAAACATAAGATCCAGCCCAAATAAGCAGCTTAGTAACATCGACAAGATTATTCATCTCTGCCGCTCGCGCAAGGGCAGTAAATCCATCTTTAGTCTTCGCTTCAAGATTGATACCACGCTGTGCAAGAAGCAGTTGCACGATCCCCTTATTATTGCTTTCAACAGCGTATATGAGAGCTGTACGACCACAAACGGGATTTTGAGCATTAATATCCACGTTTTCAGCAAGAAGTAATTGTACAATTCTCAGAGCCGCGTTGTGCTTGGCCGCGCACATTAAAGCGGTCAATCCTTCCTTTGACTGGAGGTTAATATCAATTCTAGGGAACTGAAGAAGCAGTTCGACAACCTCTGCATTTCCTTGCATGATAGCAAACAGCAGCGCAGTCATGCCCTGCTGATTTTGGGCGTTGACAGCCGTAATAGTTGGAAATTCCTTAAGAAAAAATTCAACAACTTTTTTGTCTCCACGTCCGGATGCTGACATAAGAGTTGTCATACCGCTTTTAGATTTATGATTAATATCAAGAAAGTGGAGTCTACGAAACATCCCAATAATTTCCATATCGCTTTGTTCAATGGCAATCATAAAAGCTGTGTGACCTCCCGATTTTTCCAGATTTATATTGATAGTAGGATGAGCCAAAAGTAATCGAACTATTTCCCCATTGCCATGGATTACAGCCCACATAAGAGCAGAAATGCCCGCAATTACCTGTTGATTATTGACGCTAATTCCGGGTTGTTCAAGGAGCAGCTTAGCAGTTTCCGTGTGGTGCCCCCTTACTGCACATATAAGGGCAGTATCACCAAGTTCATTTGTAACATTTAGATTCACCCCTCTTTTGAGAAGCTCTCTTACATTCTCTAATTGCCCGCGTTGTGCAGAACTAAGCAATGCTAATTCATCAATGTTTAGTTGTACGACATTTAGTTGAACGACAGGTTCTGCCTGGCCAGGCCCATTTCTTACCTGTACGGCTGTAGCTGCAACGCCGCTCGTTTGTTCGGGCTGAGCATCAACGTTTTCTTCTTTTATTCTTTCAAAAACATAATCATCCTGACGCTCTTTTTTTATCTTCTCAAAAACAGGGTTCTGTTCTGGCACACTTTGTGTTGCAAGGTGAGATTGTTTGCGCTTATGCGCAGCTTGCTCTGACCGACTCTGTTCCATTGAGAAAAGAATATTGAAGGTAAGTAAGCATAGAGTAAAGAGAATAAATTTTTGATTCATAGGGTTTCCAATCTTAGTTTGGTTATTATTGTGCAGCTATTTTCTAAATCGTAAATCCAATTGTGATCATGTCTTATCGCGAGATTGCCTCTTTCAATTAAATAAAAACTTTTATTAAATTATTATTAAATGTATTTAAATGTTAAAAAATGTCAAATTATTTTGCCATTGGTCATGAACAAAATACTTCTACTAAGTTAAAAAAGGATTTTATTTCCAAAAGCCACGCTCGTCGCGCTTTGCCCTTACTAATCAATTGGCTAACGAGAATGTGATAATTATGGGAACTATTTAATTTTTACCTGCGCAAGAAATTAGCTTCTGGTATTCGCTCATTGTCACATATGTTTATTTTGTAGCACTTTCTAATAGGTGTATTATGTCATTAAATCTCGCGGTGCCCTCGTGCACGGGACGAACAGCATACTCGCCTGCTAATTGAAGAGCAGTTTTACCGCCTCTTTTACCGGTTGTAAGCGCACTATTTGCCTTATGCTTGAGAAGCAAGCGAACAAATTCAGGATTACCAAAAGCAGCAGCACGATGGAGTGGGGTCCATCCTTCACCATCTCGTGAATTAGGGTCAACACCATTTGTTAATAGAGTACTCCCAGCATTAAGAGCATCGGCAGCCACTGCTACATGCAAAGGAGTTAACCCGTCTTCAGTTTTCGCTTCTTTCTGAGAGCCAGACGAAATGAACATTTTTACTATCTCCGCATTATCACTATGAGAAGCATAATGAAGTGGGGTCCAGTTCATATCATCATCGAACTCTTCTGCTTTACACGCTGTTTCAATTTTTTTAATGAGTTCAGTATTGCCTTCAAAGATTGCAAATTTTAGCAGCTCTGGCGGGCACTCTGCTCTCTTTGCCATAAGGAGGTCAAAGAGAACAAGATGATTGGGTGATGGAATTGAGAACTCACTACTTTTAAGCCAAGTGCGCGTTGCTTTTTCATCGCTACTTGCCCACAATTTATCAAACAGCTCAGGATGTCCTGCAAAGGTCGTAAAAAAGAGGGGAGTACATCCTTCACTATCTGGCTTATGACATGGCATGTCATGTTCTAAAAGTAGCTTTACTACTGGGATATTACCTGTAGCAACGGCGTAGTGAAGTGGACCTCTTTCCTTGTTATCATTCATAGTTTTCAATTGCTTCACCGCTAATAACCAACGAACTGTTTCAAGATGACGACCAAGGACTGCCCAATGAAGTACCGTGCGGCCACGCCTATCCTTGCTAAGCAGGTCAGCTGTATGCTCTCTTTTAAGAGTCTCCACATCTCCGGCAAATCCGAGCTCATGAACTTTTAACCAACCGATATACTGTGGTGTAAAAACTCGTCTTACAAGCTCACTATGTCCACTCTCAACAGCTATATCAAATGCGGTCCTTCCCAGAAAATCTTTTGCTTTAAGATCAGATCGTGGAGCAAGCAGCCCAAATATTTCGATGAATCCATTTTTTGCGGCAAAATGAAGGCAGGTCCAATCATCAGGCCATACACAATCTGATCTAAACTCCTCTCTTTGCTTTATGTTCTTAAGCTCTTCCAGCCTTACTGAAACATTCAGAGAGTTTAATTTTAGAAACTGTGATACAGCTGATTCATTTCGATTTTTTACTGCATCAAATAACTGATGAGCCGCTTTCACAGCTGGATCAATACGATTACGTTTTGCGGGAGATTCTACTTGAGGTCTCATCGCCGTTTGAGCACAATGGCTTGCCCGTATAGTTTGACTTACCAAAGATATTATAGCGAAAAAAATACATGATTTCATAAGCCGCTCCCAATCGCTTATTTGTTTTGAGTTGTTGTATATATGCAGAGCACTAACTATATCAAAACGGGGAATTATTACGAGGATTCTTGACATTTTTTGTGGGAAGCAATGTTTATCTTGCATTATTCTCATTTTTTGCTAAATTATTTCTTATAAGTAATTATTTTACCCGGATTTAACAGGAAGTCATACAATGAACAATACAATCAAGGCAGTCTGCTTAGGCTTTATTTTCCTAACTGGACAGTCCTTTTGCATGGAGAAAAGCATTAATTGGGAATTACAAGCAAATAACGCAATTTTTAAAATCAGACTTAATCAATGTGATACTCCAGCAGTGCAAGAATTCAGTGATGCGTTTGAACATCTCTCTAATAAGAAAAGGACTGAGGTATTTAAGGTAGCAATGGATACTGCTCAACATAATAATCAGATAATAAATGAGTTTTCCAAGGCACTCAGCTGCATAAGCGATGAAGATACTTTAAAAGCTCTTTTTAAACTCGCGCAGGACAATAAAACACCGCCAACAACGGTAACCATTGAACCGGAATCATATGACAAAACTTCTCTCAGATCTTTATCTGAAAAAGATCCCGCTCCGGTACCAGTGGAGGCAGATCTAACACCAGCCCCAGCAAGTCCGCAAGTAACACAAACAGCCGCGTGCAGTGAAGCATCTCACCATAGCAGGTCAGAGACTCCTACACGAGGCCCCGTTTTAAAGCTCGCTGCTCCAGAAATGCAGCACTCCACAAGTCCATCTAATTCCCAAGCACGAGCTGAAACGCCACGAAAGGATATCTTAACAAGAGAAAGGACAGCAAGTTCACCACGAGGGGATCTTCGTGCACAACTTGCTTTAGCAACTGCCACTGCGATTAATGCTGACTCACCAAGACGATTGAGGCCGCTCTCTGCGCGTTTAAACAATCAGGTCACTCCAAATCACACCACAAATAATCAGGTTACTCCGAATCAACCTACAAACACAGACCCTCAAGAAAAAAATTGAGATACTGATAGACCTCCATTCTTCTCCATTCACTCAATCCCTTGAATGGCAAAAAATAAATATGCTACACATAGACCATAGATTATTCTTTGCCATACCTGAAGGGTTATATGTCAAAATTCTTGCTGATTTTCAGTACTCTTGCGTTCTCTGTAAGCACTCTTGAAGGGACCTCCCATGAGCTTACAAAATACCGAACAGAGAAGATTAATGGCCTCGATATTGCTTATAGAGAAGCCGGATCGAGAGTTCATCCGACGATTGTGCTATTTCACGGTTTCCCGACATCTTCGCACATGTATCGCAATCTTATTCCTGCTCTAAGTAAGCACTTTCACCTCGTGGCTCCTGATTATCCTGGGTTTGGAAATAGCTCAATGCCTCTCGTGAGCGATTTTGAGTATACATTTGATAACCTGGCACAGGTTATGGATGCGTTTCTTGAACGCATAAATGTAAAAAGCTATCTGCTCTATGTTATGGATTATGGGGCACCGGTAGGGTTGCGCCTAGCAACAAAATATCCTGAACGGGTCTTAGGTCTTATTGTACAAAACGGCAATGCTTATGACACAGGCTTAACTGATTTCTGGAAGCCATTTCGCGCTTATTGGAAAAACAAGAATTATGAGACGGCAAAGCCATTGCAAGAATTCCTCTCCCTTAAAGCAACAAAATCTCAGTACCTTGATGGCGTAAAAAATAAAGAGAATATAAGTCCCGATAATTGGAATCTCGATCAGTCTCTTTTAGATCGACCAGGAAACAAGGAGATACAGCTTGCTCTCTTTTATGATTACCGGACTAATCTGGAGCGTTATCCTCACTGGCAAAAATATTTCAGAAAATACCAACCTCCAACATTAGTCGTATGGGGGAAAAATGATCCTGCTTTTGCTATCGAGGGTGCCTATGCCTACAAAAGAGATCTAAAAGATTACGAAATCCATCTTCTTGATACAGGCCACTTTGCTTTGGAAGAAGGGTATCCTTTTATAGCTCAAACAATAATTCGCTTTTTTTCTAAACGACTAAGCAAAGAAACTGTTCATAAAAGTGAAAGAAAAGGATATGAAAGCTCTTGTATTTAAAAATGTCGGTGAAATTGCATTTGAAGAAGTCCCTGAGCCAACAATTCAGCATCCCAAAGATGCTATCGTACGCATCACTGCAACCACTATCTGCGGGACCGATCTTCATATGGTGCGCGGCACGATTGGAAACATGCTACCTGGCACAGTTTTGGGCCATGAAGGAGTGGGGGTAGTAGAGCAGGTAGGCGCCGAAGTAAAAGATATTAAAAAAGATGACCGCGTCATCATTCCTTCAACTATTGGCTGCGGCTACTGCCCATACTGTAAAAGGGGACTCTTCTCTCAATGTGATAATGCTAACCCCCATCATGTAATGACCGCTTTCTATGGTGGCCCAGGACTCAGTGGTCCCTTTAATGGGCTGCAAGCTGAGTATGCTCGTGTTCCTTTTGCTGATACAAATCTCGTTAAGCTTCCTGATGAGGTTAGTGATGAACAGGCTATCCTCCTTTCTGACATTCTTCCAACTGCCTATCAAGCGGTCGACTATATTGAGCCTCAGCCGAGTGATAGGGTGGCTGTGTTCGGATGTGGACCGGTAGGGCAGTTGATCATTGCCTCTTTAAAAATTCGGGGCATTAAAGAAATTTATGCCATAGACTTTATACCTGAGCGGCTCAAGGCGGCAGAGGCCCAAGGTGCTTACGTAATTAATTTTGATGAAAAAGATCCAGTACGTGAGCTCAAAACCATTACCAAGGGAAATGGTCCTGAAAAAGTCATAGACGCTGTAGGAATAGACGCAGATCATCCCCATTGCTGCGGGGCTACATTTATCACATTAAGCCAGGCACAAAAAGATCGTTACGTACAAGAAGTACATGAGGTCGCGCCTCAAAGAAATCCTCATGCAGGTAATTGGAATCCCGGAAGTGCACCATCACAAGTATCTGAATGGGCTATCGCCTCAATTGCCAAGGCGGGAATATTCTCAATTATTGGCGTCTATAATGAGCGTATGTGGATCTTTCCTGTCGGCTATGCTATGGGCAAAAATCTCACCGTACGAGCAGGAAACTGCAACCATCGTGCATACTTTCCGCTGCTTTTGGACCTTACAAAAAATGGCACTTTTGTTTCACCATTTGGCCTCGAGAAATTGCCGTTTAAAGATATTGTTCATGCATACGAACGGTTTGATAAGCGTGAATTTATAAAGGCCTTTTTTTCACTCAGTTAAGGATTCGAGTTATATCTTTCTTCACATTAACTCTCAATATGCTATCCTAAAAGGATAGTATATTCAACGTTTACAGATGAAAGGGTCTCTCATGACCATTAAGATCCATTATAAAGAACGTCTCTATTTCGCGATCATGAGCATTATAAGCTTGCCCGTGTATGCCTTAGTGATTTATAAGATAGTATTTGATCCGAGTTATTTACTTGTGGTCTACGGTATCTATGCGCTAATGCTTATTGCTTTTTTCGCACTCATGAAAGCATATTTTATCGGGTATCTGAGAGGAAATGCTATTAAAGTGAGTAAACAACAATTTCCTGAGGTATTCGAAATTCTCAAGACTGAGTCGCAAAAACTGGGAATTCAGCATACCCCAACATTGTGGTTGTTGCAGGGCGGTGGTATCTTAAACGCCATGGCAACTCGCTTCAATGGGAAAAATCATGTCGTTCTCTATTCAGACATCTTTGAAGAGGCTTATAAGCAGGGGCTACCTGCCGTAAAGTTTATATTAGGACATGAACTGGGCCATATAAGAGGCAATCACCTTGGATTCCTTAAATCTGTCCTTATCGCTCCAGCAAAATTAGTTCCCTTTTTAAATTGGGCTTATTCACGAGGCTGTGAATATACCTCTGATACTATAGGATATAATCTGGCACACGAAGGGGCTGAGATGGGAATTCTCATATTAGCTGCAGGTAAAGAATTACATAAAAAAGTAAACGTCGAGGATATGCTCTCAACTGCACAAAATGAAAGAGGCTTTGCTTTCTGGCTTGCAGAAATCTGTTCTACGCATCCTCATTTGGTCAAGAGAATAGAGCATCTGCATACATTGCAGAACGAAGATGAACGTACAGGAGCCGCACGCGTTGACACAAGCAAAATCACTAAAGAAACCGGTAGCCCTTTGCCAAAAAATGATTCCGATCAGCCATTAGCATAAGTACGCCCAGCCTTATACGAGCCAAGCAAAACGCTCATTTTAGAAATAAGACCCGTTGTTTACAAGATAGGATCGGCTTATTCAAACCCAGCCAAGAAAATACTCATCGTTGGCCACGATGCGAGCTCCTTCTATCATTGCTAATGCACATTTAGAGCCAGTCTTGTTATAGCTCTACTTTTTCAGGGACAGAACCCGTTAGCCGAAGGCTCTCAAGTATTCTTTGATTATTTATTTTCTGCGCCTGGTTAATCGCATATTCCTTATCGCTTCCTGCTTCTATAAGTAGTCGTACAATATCTGTATGTCCATTATCGGCCGCATACATAAGTGCAGTCCAGTCTTTATTTTTAGCATCGATAGCAAGGTGAGGATATTTGAGCAACAATTGAACAACTTCTGTGTGACCGGTAGCCGTAGCCACGATAAGAGCTGTGTAACCACTCTGGTCCTGTGCATTAATATCGATATCAGGTTTTTCAAGAAGCAGTTGAACAGTGTCTTTAACAAGTTCTTTATCAGTATTTAGGATAGCAAATAAAAGGGCTGTAGAACCTTTTTTCGTCCGACAATTAACATTTACTTTGGGATGTGCCAGGAGTAATCGGACGATTTCTTTATGACTTTTTTGAGCGGCAAGCATGAGAGCTGTTAACCCATCTTGCTGTTGAGCATTAATATCGATGTTAGAGCTAGCGAGAAGCACTCGAACAATTTCTATATCGCCTTTTCGAGAAGCCGATATGAGCGGCGTAATCCCCCGGCTGTCTTGTGTTGCATTAATTTCAATAGCTGGCTGATCAAGCAGCAGTCGCACAATATCTGCATGCCCACACCGCACAGCAACCATAAGAGCACTCAAGCCCGTTCCATTTTGTAGATTAAGAGCAATCTCAGGCTTGGTAAGAAGCAATTTCACAATTTCTTTGTGACCTTTTGTAGCAGCATTCATAAGAGCCGTATTGCCATGCATATTTTGAACATTCAACAAAATTCCTGGACGGGAAAGAAGCACCTGAACAATTTTTTCGTGCCCTTTTATAGACGCACTCATAAGAGCGGTACGGCCAATTTTATTCTGCGTATTTATTTCGATTCCCGGCTGGGCAAGAAGAGACCGGACTATTTCCAGAGCGCCACTGCTAGCAGCGTGTATGAGAGCTGAGCCTGTCTCTTTTTTTTGCGCATTGCTATCAATGCCTGGTTTTCTCAGGAGCATGCGCACGATTTCTTCGTTATTTCTTTCAGCTGCATAGACGAGTGCTGTCGCGCCATTTCTATCTCGCTTATTCACATCAATACTTGGATGATCAAGAAGCAATTGTACGAGTACACCGTTACTTTTTTCTACAGCAAGCATGAGCGCAGTACGTTGTTCAATTTCAGTTTGTGCATTGATATCAATGCTCGGTTGTGCAATAAGTAATTGAGCGATCTCCATGTAGTCATTTTCAATAGCGAAAGTAAGCGCTGTCCCAAAATATGACTGCTTATTGACATCGATCCCCCTTTGACTCAATAACAATCGTACTATCTCTTTATGGCCGTTCCGGGCTGCGATTATGAGAGCTGTATAACCATCCTGGTCTTGGGCATTGAGCGGACTACAAAACCTGCTCAGAAGTAATTTAACGACTTCTTGATGCCCATTTTCAGTCGCATACATAAGAGCTGTCCAGCACGATTTAGTACGAGAACTACTCCCGGCAATTCCTAGATGAGCAAGAAGTTCAACGATATCCTTCCGACCATCCCTAGCGGCAATCATAGCAGGAGTCATTGGCTCTAGAACCTCAATGTCCCTCTTTCTGTAATCAGGGGTATGAGAGGGGACTAGTGCAACAACTTCCGTATCAATAGTAGGGTTATCAATGAGCAGGTAAACAATTTCCGTATGACCATTGAGAACAGCAGCCATGAGAGCTGTCATACCTTCCTTGGTACGAGCATTAATATCGATATCACGCTGAGCAAGAAGCAATTTTACAATTTCTTCATGGTTATTGTAAGCTGCAAGCATAAGAGCGGTCCAGCCTGTTTTATGGAGCGCATTGGTATTGTTGCCAGGCTGGGCACACAGAATTTCAACCATTCTTGCATTACCATCTACTGCTACTGCTGCATACATAAGAGCCGTCCAGCCTGTTTTATTTTGAAGGCCGATACCGGGGTGGACTGCAAGGAGTTGCACAATTTCAACAAAGCCTTTTCCAGCAGCACATATAAGAGCAGTGTCACCTAGCTGATTTTGGACATGAGTAGCACAGAGAACTTTTTTAAGAAGCATCTCTACGATTTCTTTAAACCCTCTCCGAGCAGCTATCATAAGGGCAGTATCGCCATCTTTATTCTGGTGATTGACAGCAATATCTTCTTTATCAAGAAGCTCCTCTACTATTGTTCTTTGATTATTTCTAACAGCATACATGAGCGCAGTTTCACTATATATATCTCGCACATTAACGTCTATTCCAGGTCTATTAAGCAGCAATTGAACTACTTCTTTGTGCCCATTGTTGGCAGCAAAGATAAGAGCCGTTTCATTGTCTAGATTTCGAGCATTTAAATTGATGTTCGATTGATCAAGCAGCATTTGGACGATGTCTCCGTGACCAGACTGGGCAGCAAATATAAGAGGGGTGGAACCCCTTTTAGATTGTAAATTAATGAGAGTTCCGGGTCGAGCAAGAAGAAGTTTAACGATTTCTTTGTGGCCTTCTTGGCAGGCAATCATGAGCGCTGTTCCGCCGAACTCGTTTGTGGCGTTGAGTTCAATTCCGGTATGGTTAACTAAGAGCGCAACAATTTCTTTGCGTCCATGTTGACAGGCTAACATAAGTGCAGTAGTAAATTTTTTATCGTGGGCATTTACATCAATGCCAGGCTTATTAAGCAACATTCGAACGATCCCTGCATACCCTTTACTTGCCGCACTCAAAAGTGCCGTCCAGCCTTGTATCTCGTCTTTAATATTACAATCGATGTCAGGATGGGCAAGAAGTAATTGAACTATTTCGGTATGGCCGCGGTCCACGGCTGAGATGAGAGCTGACTCACTTATTTTATTTTGAGCATTGACGTCAATATCAGGGTGAGCAAGAAGCATTCTCACAACTCCGGCGTGGCCCTTCCCACTCACAACTCCGGAGTGGCCCTTCCCAGCGGCAGACATAAGAGCCGTGTACCCGCCTTCATCTCGAGCATTAATGGCGATGCCTGTTTGGCCAAGCAAGAGCTCAACAATGTGTTCATGACCACTATCGGCAGCTTCTATAAGTGGCGTAGTACCCATTACGGTTATATTGGCGGCGGTTGCGAGGTCGATCAACCTGGCATTCTCTTGCAGCTGTTGTAAAAGCTGTCGGACTCTTTCTATATTCCCGTTACGGGCAGCAACTGTGAGCATCACCCGCGCCTCGCAAAAGTCAGCTAAAGCCGCAAGAGAGAGCTTTTCTTTGAGTAATGTAAAATGAGCAACTGAATCATTTAAATTAGCTACTGCATGCCCGGTGTGTTCGGGCTCTGTCTTTTCGGTACTGCTTTCATCTTCACTCGTTTGCTCCATAGGTTCATTGCTCAAACGACATTTTTTTTGTTGAGGTTCTTGAGCAGCCTCGTCAGTGCGATCTCTCTTTTCCATTGAAAAAAGAGCACTGCCAGTCAGAAGGCAAAAAAAAGAAGTGAGTGCCATAATGTTCATTGAAAATCCAGTGCATTTAGTTTTCTATGACTTATCCTAATAAAATATATCACCGATCAAAAAATTATCAAAATTCCTCCAATTTGGTGGGCCTATTTTTTGGATTTACTCGCCGTAAAATTTGACAAAAAGCATTATTTTGGTATGATTATAACACAATAGAGCAAATACTTACAAAAAAGGACCTGAATATGAAAAGAATATTACTTATAGGTGCGGCTTTTATGACCGTTACCCAGGGGATATCAGCAATGGTGACCCCACAAACGGACAAAAGTGCACGTAGAATCTCTCTAAATACCAAAAATGAGATCAAAATCGATGCGATACGAATTCTCAATCTGACTGGTGAACCAATCTCCATTATGATCAACAAAAGAGGAAAATCTTATTGTAGCGAGGTTAATGACGAGGTGACAGAACTGAGATATCGGACGAAAAATGGAACGCAAAGTTTCATTGAAGCGGACTTCCCTATCTTTTTTAATTTCTTTACCAAAGATAGAAATCAAATAATGATACGCGAACATACTTCAAATTCTACCGCCAAGTCGGATAAGGTTGCCCCTCACATTGATTATCAATTACGTATAGCAGCAGAAAATGTATCCGAATGGATACAGCACCGTTTTCTTGAGAATGGCACACGTGAGTCAATTCTTGCCGTGGCCCTCTTAAAAGATGGCACCATCAATCTCGATAAGAAAACGTTGAGTGTTATTAGATTGTCCCGCGTAAAGTTTCAAACGGCCACAAGCGAAACCCTTGGACCAGTGTCCTCGATCGTACTGGTTGATGAGGGGAAAAAATAAGGCCCACTGTTTCCAGCTTTTTCTCTGATAAGGAGAATTATTTTATTAAAGCCAGCGAGAGATTTGAAAAAAAGAGAGGAAATGGCTAAGCCCAGTTGTCAGCAAGTGCGAAAATCTCTTCTGAACAAGGCTGCTTGAAAAGAAATACGCGATGGTCAGCCCAGCTGTAAGAGTTGCAGCTTCTGTGCAGGAGATAAACAAAAAAACATATACGCTGGCAAAATAACTAAGATTTTTCCATCTTCCACGAGCTCTTCTTGTCTATCTTCTGTTAAAATAAGCCCACGAGGCAGTTTTAATTCTTCAAGAGCTTCTAATAGGGCGGTTTTTTCACACTTGTAGGTATCCTCAGCATCGATGTTCCAAGAAACTTGAACAAGGGACATTCTCAAACGTTGTTTTGCAACGAAGTCGACTTCTAATTTGTTTTGCGTCTTGTAATAATATATTTCGAGCCCAAGGCGGCGCAATTCAAGAAAGACGAGATTTTCTAGCAATCTGCCAAAATTACTAAGGAACAGAAATGCAACAGCATTGACCTGCCCTGGATCGATAGAATAGATCTTTTTCGGCTGCCGTATCTGTTTCTTGAGAGAAAAATTAAATTCTTCAAGCTCAAACAGCAGATACGAGTCTGAGAATGCTCCAATATACTCCTTAATGATCTTATCACTTAAATCAAAAAGCTCTGATAAATTTTTATAAGAAAAAGGCTTTCCAACATTTGATATCAAATAAACAAAGAGTCTTTCCAGTTCAACTGATTTGCGAATTTGAAGGCGGGGTGCAACATCCTGATAAATAATCGTTTTCACATACTCATTGAGAATATCATAAGCTACCGTAGGATTCAGGTGCAGTGCAACTTCGGGAAAGCCTCCAAATTTAATAAATTGATCAATGAGACTCAAAAGCTTCAACCGGTTTTTTGAGATATTGAGTGGACTAGTAATATCAATAGCACGTGCTTTCGCTACCTCTTGAAATGAAAGCGGAAACACCTCTATCGATAAGGTTCTGCCTGACAGAGCTGTTATAAAATCAGCCGAAAGGAGCGCTGAGTTAGAACCGGTGAGAAGGAACTGTACCCTTTTTCGTTCATAATGCGATTTTACAAAAATGGGCCATTCGTTAAAAAATTGGATCTCGTCAAGTAAAATATATATTTTCCCATCAGGATGGTGCAGCTTAATATACTCCTCATATATTTTTTGCAAATAGCCGACTTCTTTTGAAAATGCAGCGAAATAAGGATGTTCCAGGTTTAAAAAAAGAATGTTTTTTGGAGGTACTTTTTCGTGGGTAATCAGGTAATTTATCGTTTGTCTGAGCAACGTGCTTTTCCCAGCACGGCGCACACCCATGATAGAGAGGATCATGCCGGTTGACATGTACCTGAGTATTTGTGAAAAATAATCTCGCTCAATACCGGCGTCATATAATTCGCCAAACCAATGAATGTTTTGCTCGATTAGAACGTCTTTAAACATATTTTTCTTTCATGGCTCGGAATATACTCCGAGACTTTAGCTATTTAGTCGGAGTATACTCCGAGCGTTACAAGAAAGCAATAGCAAATGTGGTCAGGTTACTGCTTAAGTGCTTGACTGTTTGATTGGAATTCTCGATTTTGATTTTTTATTGAGAGTGCCATAAGATGGGGAGATCTTCAAAATTCAGGAAAGTGGCGAATATGAATACTCAATTTCTTGGACTACTTCTGCCAATCGTTATTTTCTTTCATGGCGCTGAGGAATATGCGTCATTTGATGAATTCAAAAAGACATCGCCATTTTTCATTGATAAACGTTTTCACCACAGACAGGTTTTTTTGTACGCACTGCTCATTATACAAGCAATAGTAACTCTCGTTGGGGTTTGGTATTATCTTACTGGAAGTATAACGTTAGACTTAATGACAACAATCGTAGTGCTGGCTTTTCTAATCAATGGATTCCAGCATGTTTGCTCATCTTTGTGGCATAGAAAAGTTCTTCCCGGCACCATTTCTTCGATTTTGCTCATTATTCCCTTTGGCATCGGGTATCTCGTAATACTTGAAAAAGAAATGCACTATGGCATCGTCAGCATTTTTTTCTTGTCAGTGATCTCTCTGGTACTTACTTTTTTGCTCATTCATAGTGCACTCCTCATTGGCTATTTCTTGTATACGTTTTTATCGGATCGATAACGAAACCTTAACTCGGCTCGCCTGTGCTTCGAACCGGAGTCATAATAAGCACCCCAGCTGAAAGCGTATCTTCTGATCGAGCTTGCAGAGTATACTGTAGAGATCGTTATGCAGTTTGCGCAACCAAATAACCGCTATGCTAATGAACTTAAAGAACTAAACAAAGTAGGGTGGTTTCAGCAACATGTTTTTTCTTTCATGTTAAAAATATTGTTTTGCTTAGTCTTTGATTTCTAAACTAAAAATAACTGTAGATAATTTACGAGCATCAGCATGATTAAATATCACCTTTCCTATGGCATGAAGATCCTTTTTGTTGGAATAAATCCCCATCCAGGATCTGCTGCACGCGGAATTCCTTATTCAAACAATAAGATGTTTTGGTATTTATTAAGTGATGCCGGCCTTATAGATGAGCCTCGTGAAATCCTTCGCGATGATAAACTTCTCAAAAAAATGTATCAGCACAAATTTAATCAGGTGTATCACTTTGGTATAATTGGGCTTATTAATCGGCCAACAATATCAGTATCGGAATTGAAAAGAGGTGAAGAGCTTCCTGGTCGTGAAAAGATACTTAACGCTATCAAACGCTATAAGCCCAAAATCGTCTGCTTTATTGGCAAAATAACATACCAGCGCTTTATCGGGTCTAAAACGAGTACTTATGGATGGCAGCCTTCAATAGGTTCTTCAAAGGTGTATGCTATGCATACAGTGCATCACGGCCTTGCACAGGTAAGAATCAACGAGCTTAAAAAGTATATAAAGCGGCTGAACAAGACTAATGATACTTACTTTTTCAAAGCAACTATTTTTTTTGTACAAAACTCATGGAGGCCAGTTTTTCCATGCTCGCGTCCTAAACCTGAATTTTTGTAACCACCAAAGGCGTCTTGAGGAATACAGTAGTTTGTTCCGTTGACACTGATATTGCCCGTTTTTATCTTGGCCGCGATATGCAATGCTCGTTTATTATCAGCTGTGTATATGTAGCCACCCAGGCCATATATGGTGTCATTGGCAAGCCTTATTGCTTCTTCTTCAGATTCAAAAGGAACAATAGGTAAGACCGGTCCAAAAACCTCTTCCTTCCAAACACGCATATCAAAAGAAATGTTCGTAAGAAGTGTAGGCTCATAATACGCACCAAGCAAGCCCGGAGGACGGCGGCCGCCTGTGATAACTTTTGCACCTTTTTTCACTGCATCGGCAACTTGATCTTCAAGACCAATGAGCTGTCTTTCTGCAACAAGTGGTCCTACATCAGTTGCCGGTGCTTCTGGATCACCTATCTTCTTGGTCAAAAGCAGATTTTTTAATCTTTCAACTACCTCGTCAAAGATACTTCTGTGTACTATAAGACGTTTTAGTGCATCACACGTTTGTCCGCTGTTTGCAAAGCGGAAAAAATAAATTGCCTCAGTGGTTAATGAAAGATCAGCATCAGGAAACACAATGCCTGGTCCAGAGCCACCAAGCTCTAAGATTGCTGGAATAAATTTTTGAGCAGCCACCTGATAAAGATGTTTTCCTACCCGAGTACTGCCTGTAAAATACATAATATCTATAGCGGTATTCATGAGATACTCGCCTACATCACCGCCATCGCCGTATACCTCGTTAAAAACTCCCTTTGGTAGTTTTACAGAATCTACAATCTCTTCAAGAAGCTTGCCAGTAAGTGGACACTCTTCTGAATGTTTAAAAACCACTGTATTGCCCACGACTAAGTTCTGAATGACTCCCCAGACAAAATTACAGAACGGAAAGTTCCACGGTATGCTTACTCCTGCTACTCCATGTGGCTCAAAAAAGAGAAAATGCTTTTCTTTATCATCTTCAAAAACTACTTGTGGAGCAAGCCACTGTTCAGCGAAATCCAAATAGCCTCGCATATACTGTAATCCACTGCCAATGTCTACGGCTTTTCGTACCGATGCGGGGATTCCCATCTCTTTTGTCGCTAATAAGCCAATTTCATCTTGGTTTCGAACGAACTCCTGATAGAGCTTTTCAAGCAGCTCACAGCGTCCTTTAACACCAAGAGCGGCCCATGATTCTCGTGCTGCACGCGCAGCAGCAATTTTTTGATCTATTTCTGAACGAGTAGAGATAGAAATCTGACCGACCTCTTCGTAATTCTTTGCAGGATTGAGTGAAATAAGTTTTTGATTCTTCATATAGACCTTTCTTTTCAAAGCTACAAAATCAAAAGACTCTTTTTCAAGACCTCAATTGCCTTTTGTATCTTAAGAAAAGGGCTAAGAAATCATGAAATGTGTTCCTAATTATAAGGCGGTGGACGAGAGAAAAGGGGTCCTCACGCGAGCATTTGTGTGTGATTAGACCATGCTCGAGGTAAACGTATTAACGACTAGAAAACTTTATTAAGGCGTCCAAAAAATGAAATTCACCTGGGCACTTAGAAATCTCTATGTCGATTGTACTTTCTCAGGGACAACTTCTGTTTTGCGAATATTCTCCACTATTGTCTGATTATTTAGTTTCTGCGCCTGGGCAATTGCATATTCCTTATCACTTCCGGCTTTGATAAGTAATTCTACAATATCGGAGCGTCCACTATTGGCAGCAAACATGAGTGCTGTCCAACCATGAGGAGTTTGAATATCAACAGCGATATAGGGATGCTTAAGAAGCAACTGAATAACTTCTATCTGACCCTGCATTGCAGCAATCATCAGCATTGAATAACCTTCTATTTGCAGATTAATATCAATATTAGGTTTACTTAAAAGTAATTGAACACTATCTTTAAGGAACTCTTTATTTTGATTTTGGAGAGCCAATAAGAGAGCAGTCGCGCCTTTTTTTGATCGGCAATTGATATCCAGATTCGGATGCGCAAGGATCAGCTGCATGATTTCTTTTTTGCCTTTGATAATTGCGCGCATCAGAGCAGTAACACCTAAAATGTTATCTAAGGTATTAACTTCGATATCTGATTTCTGGAGAAGCTGTCGAACACATTCTACATGGCCCTGATCACAAGCAATAATGAGAGCAGTGTGGCCATATTTATTTTGGCGATTTATAGCAATCTCAGGACAGAGTAGAAGCAAATCTACTATTTCGCGATAACCTCCTCCAGCAGCAAACATAAGAGCTGTCATGCCACACATATCTTGAAGATTCAATAAAATTCCAGGGGAGTTGAGAAGTAATTTTACTATTTCAGTATGACGTTTCACAGTCGCAAGGATAAGAGCTGTTCTTCCGTGTAAGTCTTGGTGATTCAACAAAATTCCTGGACAAGCAAGAAGTAATTCTACTATTTCAGTATAACCCTTTTCAGCGGCAAGAATTAAAGCGGTTTTATTGAAACCAGATTGGACATTAATATTGATTCCACCTTGCGCGAGGAGCGACCGAACGGTCTGGATATCGCCATTTACTGCAGCATACATCAGAGCTGTACCTGCTTCTTTTTTCTGAGCATTAGTATCGGTGCCAGGCTTACTGAGCAACATTTGAATGATTTCTTGGTGTCTTCTTTCAGTGGCATACACAAGCGCTGTCGCTCCATTTCTATCGCGCCTATCTCTATCAACATCCGCGCGGTCAAGAAGTAGCTGAACTATTTGTGTGTTGCCCCTTTCAGCAGCAATGATGAGCGGCGTACGTTGATCGCATTCAGTTTGATCATTTATAGCGATGTCCGGCTGTGCAATAAGCATTTGAGCGATTTCTGTGTGACCATTTTCAAGAGCAAAACTAAGCGCTGTTCCAAAATAAGATCGTACATTGACATCAACTCCCTGTTTATTAATGAGGTGTTGAACTACTACTCTGTGTCCATTGTAGGCGGCGCACATCAAGGGCGTATACCCATCTATATTTTGTGTATTGAGCTTAATACCCGGTTTGCTAAGAAGTAATGCTACAATGTCATCATAACCTTCATCAGCAGCATACATCAGAGCGGTCCAGCCAACTTTATTTCTATGATTGATAGAGAGATCTGGTCTATTAACGAGCAATTTAACTATCTCTTTGTGTCCCTTTCTCACAGCCCAGATGCACGCAGTATCACCATCTTTATCTTGAACATTGATATCTATCTCAGGCATATCGAGTAGTAATCGAACACTGTTTACATGGCCATTCAAGGCGGCCGACCTAAGAGCCGTGCGATCAAAATCATCTCGAGCATTGATACGTATACCTGGTTTTTTTAAAAGCCATTGAACAATCTCATCATAACCACGGCCAGCAGCAAAGATTAAAGCAGTACAGCCGTCACTATCTGCAGCATTAATATGTACATCGGATCGACTGAGTAGCAATTGCACAATTTCTCTACAACCGCGGCTGACAATTGCCTCTATGAGAGCTGTTGTTCTGTATGTGCCTCCAGCGAGATTGACATTGATTGCCGGCTGGTTAAGTAGCATTTTAACGATTTCCTTATGGCCCTTTTCACAGGCGATGATAAGAGCCGTCATGCCATCTTTAGCGCGCGCATTTACATCGATTGAGTGCTTAGTAAGCACCTGTTCACAGATTGCTGTTCGTCCTGCACCAACAATGACCATAAAAGCTGTCCTGCCCTCTTCATCTGGAATAGTGACATCAATAGTAGGATGAGCAAGGAGCAATCGAATGATTTCTTCATGGCCTTTCTTGGCAGCCAGGTTGAGTGCTGTATCGCCACTTTTATTTTTGCCATTGATAGCGATTCCTTGCTTGGCAAGGAGTAATCGAACTATCTCTGTGTGACCGTTTTGGACAGCAAATAATAAGGAAGTATAACCATCATCATCAATGACATTGACATCACTATCATGATGAGCAAGAAGCATTGTAACAATCGCTGAATAGCCTTTATCAGCTGCGTACATGAGAGCAGTATCTCCATACATATCTTGAGCATTACAAGCGATCCCGGCTTGGGCAAGCAAGAGCTCAACAACTTTTTCATGACCCCCCTTGGCGGCGCTTATAAGAGCAGTGGTTCCCAGTGCATTTGGTCTATTGATATCGGATGTCTGATCATTTCCTGACTTCTGTAAAAGTTGCCGAACCTGATCTATATCTCCCTTACCAGCAGCTTCAATAATCAGCTGTGAATGAGCCATAGCTTCTTCTGGTATAAGCTGGAATAGTACGCCATGTGGGCGCGAATCTGGCGCAGTAGGGTGATCTTTTTTTTCCATTGAGAAAAGGAAACTGCTCATCAGCAAGCAGCATGTAACGAGAAATGGTGTGATCTTCATGGCGTACCTATTCTATTTAGTGATTTATGAATGCCCTAAATATATCACATTTGAAACAAATAATCAAATTTCTCATTCAAATTGGTCCAGGGTTGATACCCGGGGTGACATTCTTTCGCGAGACACAACAAAGGTCCTAAAGACCTTTGAGGGTCATATCAAAGGACTGCTTTAAAGAGGATGCCAACAGCAACTGTTTGAAGATTCTCAACTGTCTTTTGATTATTGCTTTTTTGTGTTTTCGACTATTGCATATCCCAGTCACTTCCCGCTTTGATAAGCAATTCCATATTATCGGATATACCCAAATTATGCTATTGCGGCATTAGCGAAATAAATCATGTGAATTTGATTTTTTCTAAGATTCCTCTTATAAGATTTTTAAAAATTTGCCTCATTTTTGATAGTGAAAATATCGAAAATGAGGCAAATTTGATAAGACATCTATCAGAATTTGACATTTTTAATAAAATACCCTATTTTTGATGATGCAAACCTCAAAAATGGACCGAATTTGAGGTTTGCAGCCTCAAAAAGGAACCGGATTGAATGTTATGTTTGACAGAATGTTATCTTTACCACTTAATTCAAAAAGCAGTATTTTTTTGTTTGGTCCTCGTGGAACTGGCAAAACCTCTTGGCTTAAGACTCATCTTCCTCAATCAGTTTATATAGATCTTCTTGATTTTGCGACTTATAGCGCCCTCCTTTCAAACCCCAATAGATTAGAAGAATACTTTTCTCCCGAATACAGAGATTGGATTATTATTGATGAAGTTCAAAGAGTTCCCGAGCTTCTTAATGAGGTGCATAGACTTATTGAAGGGCGCAAGCTTCGCTTTTTGCTCACAGGATCAAGTGCACGCAGTCTACGAAAAAAAGGCATAAATTTGCTTGCAGGAAGGGCGCTCACGTATCATATGCATCCCCTTACGATACAAGAAATGGGTAATGTATTTAATTTAAGACATGCTACGCACTATGGTCTGCTTCCGACAGCGGTAACTCATGAGGACCCGACGAAATATCTTCAAAGTTATGCTCAAACTTACGTACGCGAAGAAGTCCTTCAAGAAGGTCTTACGAGGAACATCGGAGCCTTTTCACGCTTTCTTGAGGCAGCCAGTTTTTCACAGGGTTCTGTTCTTAATATGTCAGCAATCAGTAGAGAACTTGGGATTGATCGAATAGTTGTCTCAAATTATTTCACAATATTAGAAGATTTACTTTTGTCTGTAAGAATTTCTCCTTTTACGAAACGCGCAAAGCGCAAAATGATTGCCCATGAAAAATTTTATTTCTTTGATGCTGGGGTTTACAGGGCCTTGCAAACAATGGGGCCCGCTGATTTACAAGAAAAGGCTGAAGGCGCAGCTCTTGAAACACTATTTTTTCAGTCGGTACGCGCGTTAAATGATTACCTCGAACTTGGTTATAAAATATATTTCTGGCGAACTACGTCTGGAAATGAGGTAGATTTTGTCTTATACGGGCCTCATGGCTTTCACGCATTTGAAATAAAAAGAACTACACATATTTCCGGCAAGGAACTACGAGGACTTAAATCATTTAGTGAGGATTACCCGGAAGCATCGCTCCATGCACTCTATTTAGGCAAACAGTCAAGATATTTTGGAAATATTACTGTCAGATCCTTTGAAGAAACATTACGAATTTTGCCAGAAATACTTGGTTCTAAACACTGATACCACATTTTCCACGGTTATCACAGCGACCATTTTGTGATCATTTTGGCTTTACAAATAACCCAATTTGGGGTAAATTAGATTATAAACATAAAATTTTTATTCAGAATGTAATCAACTGGTTCGTGAAAATTTTCAATAATCTTGAGTGGAGAAAATAATGCTCATCAAAACTATACCTTACTCATTCATTATAGGCGTATGCCTTTTTTCAACGCTCTCTGCAATGCAGGGCGATACAACTAAAGAAAAGATTGTTATTGGGGTAGACGTAGGAGGAACTCATACAGATGCTGTTCTCCTGAAAAATGTTCAGCTTCTTGCAAAGCATAAAACAGTCACAACGCCTGATATTACCTCTGGTGTTATGACAGCACTATCGGCTCTTTTTGAAAAAGATCCTCAATTAAAAGAACGTGTTACGAGCGTCAATATAGGTACTACCCATCTTCTAAACGCATTGTTGCAAACGACGGGTCTTTGCAAGCCTCTCGTAGTAAGATTGTCAGCACCTGCTGCTACGGCTGTACCTCCCGCGCTCGATTGGGACGCGCCTCTCAAAGAAGCCCTACTTAATGAGATATATGTCATCGAGGGCGGATATGAATACTCTGGCAACGAAATCGCTCCACTTGATGAGGAAGCGGTTCGCCACCTTGCTCAAGTTACCATCGATAAAAACATTGATTCAGTCGCAATAACAGGTGTTTTTTCTAATGTAAATCCTCAACAAGAAAAGCGTGCAAAAGAGATTTTTAAGCGCATCAATCCTCGTCTTACCATATCTCTCTCTCATACTCTAGGAGATCTCGGTCTTCTGGCTCGTGAAAATGCAACTATTCTTAATGCCTGCCTTGCAAAGAAATACACTGAGGTAAGGAATGCATTTGTGGAAGCTGTGAATCACCTTGGAATAAAAGCCACTGTTTTTCTTACGCAGGGTGATGGTACTAAAACGCTCCTTGGTAGTGGATCATCAACACCACTGCGCACGCTTCATTCCGGTCCCATTAATAGTATAAAAGGTGCTGCATTACTCGCCAAAATTGAAGATGCCGTTACCGTTGATGTTGGCGGAACGTCCACTGACATAGGCATCTTAAAACGAGGAGAGCCTGTAAACGAGAATGCTCATTTTACTGTTGCAGGAGTACGATGTAATTTTTCAAGAGCGCGGCTCCATTCATGTGCTTTAGGAGGCGGAAGCATTATTCACGTGTGCGATAACGGAACCGTAGAAATCGGACCCGAATCGATTGGAAAGGATCTTTCTACTAAGGCCATCGTCTTTGGTGGTAATACTTTCACCGTTACCGATTGTGCTGTTCTATTAGGACGATTAAATATTGGAATACTAGATCGCAACACATTAAAAGAAAAAATTATTCTCATGCATCAAAATGTCGATGAATTGATTGAAAGAATTGACAAAGCCCTTCATGCACAGTTAGCCCAAGGAATTACGCAGGTTCTTGATGCTCTTGAAGACATCCCCTCAACCCTCGTCTTAGTGGGAGGTGGGGCTCGATTATTTAATACACAATGCTTACATGAACTATTATCTGCATACCGCTTTAATTCCGTGATCATTCCTGAATCAGCCGATGTGGCCAACGCTCTTGGTGCAGCCTTAAGTCTTATCCCAGGAGAAAATGCTTGTATCTATGATTATTCTAAAGTTACTCGGAATAACGCACTTGCTCAAGCAACTGCACAGGCAAAAAAGTGTGCAATTGACCGGGGCGCTGATCCTGACACAATCAAGGTTACTTCAGTAAGAGAAATCCCTTTTACGTATCTAAAAGGCGACCCAAATCATATCACTGTCGAAGTAAAGGGACATGATACAGGAAACTATCAATTTACTTCAGAAACATCACAATCATTACAAAGCCAAAGTAACTCGCAATCAAGCACACCGGGCAAGCTAACAAAAAATTACTACGATGCTGCACTTGAAATTACAAGTGGCGCGAGACAGGCTCAACAAGAGGGTATGACGAGACTGACCGCTGCTGATATAGATGATATCGCGCGGGGAGCGGCCTTTCTTGGCTCTGGGGGAGGGGGCAGCCCAGAACTCGGTCGCCTTATGGCTCTTAATGTGATGCGCCAAGGAGGCATCATCCAAAAGATATCTTTCGACAATCTACCTGACGATGCACTAGTCATAGTATTTGGTGGAATGGGATCTCCAACTATTTTTTCTGAACGACTCGCTTCCCTTAAAGAAGGAATCCTGGCTATTACAGAAATCGAAAAAAAGATGGGCAAAAAGGTTTCTGCTCTCTTACTTGGTGAAATTGCAGGTGCAAATGCGACCTATCCGCTCTTTGTCGCAGCGGTCCTGGGAATCCCTGTAATAGATGCTGACACTATGGGACGAGCATTTCCAAGCATTCATATGTCAACAGCTAACATCTATGGAACATTCGATGAACATTATACAACGCTGTCTAACGGGCAAAGAAGTGAGATTGTTCAAGCTGAAAGCTTTTTCGCGCTAGGAAATAAGGCACGCACGATTGCTGTCGAAATGGGTGGCAGCGTAAGTGTTGCTTGTTTCCCCATGACAGGCGCGCAAGCAAAACAGTGGTCTATTAAGGGAACTCTTTCAATTGCACAGGCAATGGGTAAGGCCATGAGACAGTCACAAGGACAAACATTTGCAAGTAGACTTGATGTACTCAATGCGGTACTTGCCACGACAGAATATAAAAAGGCCGAAAGAGTATTTTCTGGAAAAATCACTAACGTTCGTAGAAAAGAATCTGGCGGCTGCAGTATAGGCGGCTTCGTAGTAGATAATGCAAAAGAAGCAGTCGAAATTGCCTTCCAAAACGAAAATCTCTGTCTCCGTAAAAGGGATAGGGAGGTACTGGTTCTCGTACCAGATCTTATTATCGTTGTAGACAAAAATACCTTTCAGCCAATTTCCTGTGAAGAGTTGAGATATGGTCAAGAAGTAGTGATTCTGAAAATGAATGCACCAGCCCTTATGACAACCGAGAAGGCCAAGGCTATTGTTGGAACTCAGGCATATCCACTCGAAGAGATTTTTAAACTACTTTCAGCTTAGTATGAGAGCTCTTACCAATAAGACATGAATGAAAAATAAACAATATAATGAGGAGCTTTTATGATTTTAAAATGTTTGTTTACCGTTGCATTACTTGTTTCCCCGTATATCAATGCGATGGAAGACTGGAAAGTGGTGAGAGAGAAACAATTGCATTCTGAATTAGAGACAATGACTCCTATGATCCTCAACTATTTTAGGGCTAAGGCTGCTGCAGATGAAAAATGGGCGTTAATCGAGCATGAGATCAGAATGGAACCTTTACGTAAAGCAGTAAGTAAATACGAGCAGATTCTTGCTGATCAAACCGCTTCTACTCTTATGAAAGAAATCACAGCAGAAGAGATCGCGTTTATTAGGGATGTAGAAATGAAGGGATCCGAGCGGATCTGTCAAGAACAAATCAGCCGAATTTCACAGTACATTATGTCTGAAATACGTGATAGACTTAATCATTTCAAACATGTTGTCGATCAACCGAATGAGTCAAGCATTCGGGATTCTCGAAAAAGAAATCAAACAGTTAACCGTTGCTGGCTATATCAGCCGCAACCTGCGAGAGAATCGTTCGCGAAAGAAAAAATCGACCAATTTCCAACTATCATAGCCATGATTGAAAATAATACGTTAGAGCAATCAGTTAGAGAAAGAGAGGCTAAACGTCTTTACGACTCAGTAAGTTTCCTTGGTACTGATCTTTACATAGCTTCAAACACACAAGAAACACCAAAGAAAATGACATTCAACGATGCTGAGCAAAAGAAAAAATGTCGATATGAACGTGTGCTTAATGCTGAATATGGTAATTGGGGAGAAAAAGATCGAACAGCCTTCGAATGGTATTTTTTAGTCAGAGAGAAAGCAAAAGCTTCGGAGATTAACATCTTAGATGCACTTAAGAATGAAGTTGAAGAATATCATAAAAAGCACGAGTCAATTTGACTTTCATGCTGAGATATGCTCCTTCAAAAAGCTCGAAAAGACATAAATTAAATAATATAATAAGGAGTATTTATGATTTTAAAATGTTTGTTTACCGTTGTATTACTAGTTTTCCCACACATCAATGCAATGGAGGACTGGAAAATGGTGACAGAGAAAGTATTACTTTCTGAATTAGAGACAATGGCTCCTATGATTCTCGATTATTTTAGGGCTAAGGCTGCTGCAGATGAAAAATTAGCGTTAATGAAACATGAGATCAGAATGGAACCTTTACGTAAAGCAGTAAGTAAATACGAGCAGATTCTTGCTGATCAAACCGCTTCTACTCTTATGAAAGAAATCGCAGCAGAAGAGATCACGTTTATCAGGGATATAGAAATGAAGGGATCCGAGCTGATCTGTCGAGAACAAATTAGCCAAATTTCACAGTACATAATGACTGAAATACGTGACAGACTTAATCATTTCAAACGTACTGTTGATCAACCGAATGAGTTAAGCATTCGGGATTCTCAAAAAGAAGATCAAAGAGTTAGTCGTTGCTGGCTATATCAGCCGCAAAATGAGAGAGAGGCCTTTGCACAAAGCAAATTCAATGGAATTCCAACCATCATAGCGATGATCGAAAATGTTACATTAGAGCAATCTGTTAGAGAAAACGAAGCTAAGCATCTTTATAGCACAATAAGGTTTCTTGGTACTGATCTTTACATTCCTTCTGCTACACAGGCAACACAAAAGAAAATGACATTCTCAGAGGCAGAGCAAAAGAAAAAATGTCGATGCGAACGTGTGCTTAATGCAAATTATGGTGAGCAGTATTTTAGTGACTGGAGAGAAAAATATCACGTAGCCTTTGAATGGTATTTTCTAGTAAAAGAGAGAGCAAAAGCTTTAGAGATTAACATCTTAGACGCACTTAAGAATGAAGTTGAAGAATATCATAAAAAGCACGAGTCAGTTTGACTTTCATGCTGAGATATGCTACTTCAAAAAGCTCGAAAAGACATAAATGAAAATTAAATAATATAATAAGGAGTTTTTATGATTTTAAAATGTTTGTTTACTGTTGCATTACTAGTTTTCCCACACATCAATGCAATGGAGGACTGGAAAATGGCGAAGGAGAAAGAATTTAAGACTGAATTAGAGACAATGGTTGTCCCTACGATTCTCGCTTATTTTAGGGCGAAGGCTGCTGCAGATGAAAAAAGAGTGTTGATGGATCATGAGTTCAGAATGGAACCTTTACGTAAAGCACTAAGTAAATATGAGCAGATTCTTGCTGATCAAACCGCTTCCACTCTTATGAAAGAAATCGCAGCAGAAGAGATCGCGTTTATTAGGGATATAGAAATTAAGGGATCCGAGCGGATCTGCCAAGAACAAATCAGCCGAATTTCACAGCGCATAATGGGAGAAATACGTGATAACTGCCTGAATTACTTGAAACGTCCTGTGGATCTTCAACTGGATGAGTCGCGCGTTCAGGATGCCAGAAAAAGAGATCATAGAGCCTGCCACTCCTGGTTATATCAACCGCAACCTGAGAGAGAATTGTTCGCACAAAACAAGTTCAATGAATTTCCAGCTATCATAGTCACGATTGAAAATGTTACATTAGAGCAATCTGTGAGAGAAAGAGAGACTTGGTATCTTTACGAATCAGTAAGTCTCCTTGGTACTGATCTTTACATCCCTGCAGCTACACAAGAAACACAAAAGAAAATGACATTCACCGAGGCCGAGCAAAAGAAAAAATGTCGTTGCGAACGTGTGCTTAATGCTCAATATCGTAATTGGGCGGAAAATGATCGAACAGCCTTTGAATGGTATTTTCTAGTAAAAGAGAGAGCAAAAGCTTTGGAGATTAACATCTTAGATGCACTTAAGAATGAAGTAGAAGAATATCATAAAAAATACGATTCAGATTGATTTTCATGCTAAGAAGTGCAAATTCAAAAAGCTCGAAAAGACAAGGCTGTAATGAAAAAGAAACAGTGGTACTAAAAACTCTATTATGAGCCCTTAATTGTATTAAACGTTATCCTGGCAGTCCCACAAATTCAACTCGATAGATAGGGTTTTGGGATTATTCAATGGATGAAGATTAAGGTAAATATAATTCCATAAAAAGCGCTTAGCGCGCTTGAATACAGGTATTTGAATCTTTGGCTACAACACGCCAATGGGCGATAATGCGTTGGCTAATTTTTAAAATCTTGCTATGTTTATAATTAACATATAGAAATCAGTTTTAACATTTTTCGCGAAAGGCTAACTATGCTAAAAAAATTAATAGCAATTCATTTATGTCTCATAACTGTCTTTGCTGCTCAGGGCATGTCTTCGACGACTTCGAATTCGACAAGAGCAGACTCAGATTCAGTAGAGGTTACAAAACCTCATGTGACCTGTTCACGTGAGTGTGAAGCCGTATTGGAGCAAGTGAGACCGCTCATTAAAAAACATGAAGTTTATCTCATGCGGGCGAAAGACGTCGGTGATTCAGCGCAAAAAATTATTCTTCGAGAGCTAGCTATACAAGCTCTTATAGAAGTCGATCGTATCTTTCGTTCTAGTAACCTAGCAAAAGGGCATCAACTGCATATTAATGCAGGTGCACGTCTTGGGGCCATATATATGGATATGTTTGAAGAAGAGAGCGAGCCTGCAAAAAAAGCCGCGCACTTAGAGCAAGCAAGAAAATGGAGTTTGCAAGCTGTATCAGAAATTAACGTAAGTGATAAAGATGACGAAAATCTTGCTCAAACTTATTGGTTAGCAACAAGAATGTACGCGGCACACTATAATTTTGTTCAAGACTCTGAGCAAAGGAAACATTTTGCTGAGCAACGGGACGAGTATAATCGTAAAGCAGCCGATAAAGGTGAGGCCGGCGCTCAACACAATGAGGGTGTTAGATATATGCTAAAAAGAGATCAAGCAAGCAGTCCTGAAGAAAAGGCCGAATGTCTAAAAAATGCTCTTCTGTGGTTTGAGCTAGCAGCCTACCAGTGTCATACTGACGCTCAAAATGTACTTGGCGGGATACTTTGGGACCAAGCCGAAAGTCTTAGTGTTGAAGAAAAGATAGAGCCGTTAATCAACGCTGTTCGCTGGTTCTTTGAGGCAAGTCGCTGTGATCACCCACAAGCGAAAGAAAATCTGCAGATTGCGCTTACGAAGTATGATATAGAAAAGATCATAATGGAGTTTGCGCAATGTAATAATCGAAATGCCCAGTATATCGCCGCTGTCCTATTACTGACAAAAAAGAAGCAAACAACCGGTGCGGAACAACAAGCTGAATATCTACAAAAAGGTATAGAGCACCTTGAGCAGGCGGCGCAACAAAGTCACTGTTTTGCCCAAGATTTACTTGGTGAACAACTTTATGAAAAAGCTCTAACACTTGCCGATGGCCAACAAAAGTATGCGCTTATAGTTGAGGCAGCTCACTGGCTATTTGAAGCAAGTCGTAGGAAACATCCTCTGGCTCAAAAAAAGCTTTCAATTCTTTGCAAAAGACATGGTGTCGTCATTAAAAGAAACGGAGAAAATCTGTCGATACAAATGATGCGCAGGGTGAACGATCAAAGCGGATCGCGCGATGAGTCCCAAGGTGCATCTTAATACGTAAATTTTGTTTTTAAGAGGTCTTCATTAGAAGACCTCTTTTTTTTGAAGATAATCAATGCTTGAGGTTTAACAATGAATGTGCCATATTTACTGGCTTTGGGACTTATAAATTTTTTTATAAAGCTCTTTCTTCAGAGCCGAGAAAAATCATTAGATTTAAGAAAGACCTCATTAGTTGTATTTTCTCTAAATTGATTGTGTTGCCAACTCCTTCGCACAGACAGAAGGTGGGCCCTCTCAAATTCTTTTGCAGCGACCGAATCTTAACTATTTCTCACATTTCAATAGAGATCTAAATCTTTACTTTTTGAATGCATGCCGCTCTTATTTTGAACAGGGACAATTAATATTTCCATGATCCTCAAGCCCTATATGAGCTTAAAATCGAATCCTTTAATTTATTATTGACAAAAAGTATTTTTTCATATAAATTATCCATATCCATAAAGTTTTTATAGGAGAAATTTATGTTTTGGATTCTGACTTTATTATGCATTGCCAGTATTCCTCTCCAAGCAATGGAGAAAGCGGGCAATAAAGGTGTTGAAGCGGCTATTCAAGATAGCCTAGAACAACGGGTAGTTGAAGAGTGGTTGCGGAAGGCTCGGATCGGTAGTAGAGAAGCAATTGAACTGCTTTCTTATCATTTTATTGATAAATATGTAAGTACGCCGAATGAACATACCTGGCAAGAGGCAGCAAACTGGACTAAAAAAGCTGCGACTGAATTTGAGGATCCAGAGATACAGCATAATTATGGTCTTTTATGTCAAAAAAAATCAGCAACAGAAGAATCGGCTGCTAGAAGGCAAGAGTTAATTATTGAGTCGATAGATTCATACAGAAAGGCTGCTCAAAACAACTGGCTTGATGCTCAAAATAATCTAGCGATGTTTTTATTGGAGCTTAGTGAAAGTAAGCAGGGTGACGAGAGAACAGCAATGCGCGATGAGGCAAAACTTTGGCTGGAAAAAGCTGCAGAACGTGGTCTTAAAATTGCTTGCTTTAATTTAGGAGCAACATTTTATGCCAAAGAAGGCTCTACTAAGGATGACAAACAAGAAAGAAAGCACTATTTTGCGATTGCTATTTCTTGGATGGAAAGAGCAGAGATTTCTGAAGTAAATGATTTTATTGAGCTCGCATTACTCTATCTAAAGATGTCATCATATGATGATTATGCGCTCTATATTGAAAAAGCAAAATCCTGTATGAAAAAAATCCTTGAACTTTCGCGCCAAACGCTCAAAGCGCCGGATCGGCTGGATCAGCTTTGCTATCAAATGGGAATGCATCTGATAAATAAAGAACAGGAAGACAAAGCTGTACCTTTTTTAAGGAAAGCAATTAAAACAGGTGTAGTAGGGGCTTATTATAATGCGGCCTTTGCCTGCCATAAGATGTATTTGAAAAGTAAGCGACTTCATGAAAGAAAAAAATGGCTAGCAAAAGCGATCGTATATTACGAGCAAGCTCGTGAACACAATAAAGCTGATAATAACATTATTTCAGAATGCTCATTTAGTTTAGGCTCCCTTTATCATATACAACGTGACGAAGAGACAGATGCAGTTAAAAAAGAAAGATTACAGAAGCAAGCGATCAAGTATTTTGAGGAAGCCGCCGCATTAGGTCACGCTGGGGCCAATTATAATATGGCTGTACATTATACTGAGCTTATTAAGTATAAATTACTTAGTTCCAGGCTTTTAAAGGAAGATGAAGTAGTCAACATGCTGCGTTTTTTTAAGGTAGCTATAATTGCCGGCCATGAAGCCGCATTGGTAGAATTGCGAGATCTTAAAACGTCAATACAAACTAAATGCGGAAATGAGGTTCCTGCAGTCACAATGATAGAACGTATTCTTAGCATGGCCCCACAGAAAGATTCACAGGCCACAGTATGCGTCGCATGCGCCAAGCCCTCAGAATTTGTCTGTGGTCGTTGTAAAGCATCATTCTATTGCTCTGCGGCCTGTCAAAAGAGCCATTGGGCACAACATAAACCTGTGTGTAAATCACCTAACAACATTAGTTAACTTGAGATACAGGCCTCAGAATTTTCCTATCTTTGGATTTTTTAAAATCTATAAAATGCTTTTGTATAGGTGATAATTTCCAGGGTACTTTTGATTTTTCCAATTCCTTTGAGACTTGCAAAATTTCATGAAAGTATTAGGCTAAAATTACCATATTGCATTACTAAAAGAATGTTTATTACTTGATTCGCGAAAGGGTAAACATGCTAAAGAAATTAATAACGCTTGTTATCTGTTTTTTAACGGTCTATATCGCTCAAGGCATGTCGTCGACGGCAAGCGATTCCCCTCAAAAAAAACCGCACGTTTCTAGAGTTCCAGCCGCGGTAGAAAATATGGGGCTGCTTGTAGAGAAGTATAAAAATTGCCTTACACAAGCATTGCGCACCAGTAGTCCAGCAGAAAAAAGCTCTTGCTTAGATCAAGCGAGGAGCGCTATTTTACAAGTCGAAGAGATAGTTTGTTCAACCAAACTGAATGGTACTGCGCAAACCGAAACTTTCTTAGACCAGGCTATTAAAGCTCTTTTGCAGATCGAAGAAATGTTCATTTCTACCGGGGTCCAGATCGGCGAAAAAAATGATTGGCTTTTTGCTCTCTTATATTTTAAAAGATACGAAAGTTCTACAGATCCTGCGGAAAAAAATACCTATTTGGAACAAGCCAACATAAGAGGAATGCACGCTGTTGAGAGCATGGAAAGAGATGAGAAGAAAAATGATGAGGAACGTGCAAAAGCTTATTTTTTATTGTCAATAATCTTCAGAGAAAAGAGTGTTCTTGCGCAAAACCCCCAACAAAAAGAACTTTTTAATCAACGATACTTGGAATTGAATTTGAAGGCCGCCGAAAAAGGGCATGCAGTTGCTCAGTTGAAAGAGGCAGATATCTGCTGGGGAAAAAAAAGACTGAGCGCACATCCTACTGAAAAACTAGAATATGAGAGCAAGGCTATCAAATGGCTAGAGAAAGCAGCATCCCAAGGTAATGCAAAGGCACAAAATGCACTTGGTGTCGCTTTCTATGCAAAAGCTCACACAGTTACCGCCGAAGAAAGAGCAGACCTTGTAGCAAATGCAGTCTACTATTTGTTTGAAGCAAGTCAGCAAGGTCATACTGATGCGAAGTCAAATCTTAAGGATGTTCTCTTAAACAGCAATATCGCACAATCTATTAAGAAACACGCAGAAACGGGTAATCGTAACGCTCAGTTCCTTACTGGTGCTATATGCTTGGTAAAAATGGAACATGCTGCGCCTAAAGAAAAAGAAGCACATAGGCAAAAAGCTCTCGAATGGTTGGAAAAATCCGCAGATCAAAATTACCCCAGCGCACAAAATACACTTGGCGAAATATTGTATGAAAAGGCTAAGACCGTTAACAATCTTCTTCAAAAAAAGCGGTTAGTTCGCGCTTCGGTACAGTGGTTTTTTTTAGCGGAAAGAGGAGGCCATCCTCGGGCACACAAAAATCTCGAAACGGCCGTTAGAGAGTACAATCTTAAACTCATTGTAAATGGTAACGTACTGGATGTGATACACAAAAATATCAATTCTCATACTGAAACGACATGCGCAAAATGCTTTCAACCAGCAGATAAAATGTGTGGCGGCTGCAAAAAAATACATTACTGCAGCAGGAAATGCCAAATTGAAGATCGCTCTAAACATAAGCCTCATTGCCATAGCACAAATGAAGAATGAGTTTAGACGATAGCCCTAATGGCCATTTCTTTTGGGTTACTTGTCTCCCTAAATATGCGATTCTTAAAGATTTCATCCACGAAATCAAAACCGTTTGTTAAATCACTTATTTTTCAGCGAAAAGAGCATTCGAAATAAATACCCCATGTGAGAGCTACAAGCATGCGGATTAATGATTCATAAATCAATTACCACATGCTTGTAAGTTTCAAAAAAGATAAAAAATATTAGTTTTGGAAAAATTCGCCAATCATTTTTCTTAAGAAAAGATGATCCCTAGTATTTTAGCTAACTACACAGCCCCAACCCCAGCCAGAATTAGCGGCCGAGCTTTGCGCTGCAGCTTCCGCGAAAAGATCGGTAGGCATATGTTTACCCATATAGATTTCAAACTCGATGTCATTCCTAGCATGGCTGGCGGTTGCCAAGAGTGTAGTTAATCGCGTAAACACTGCACAAATTTTCTCTCTTTTTTTATGGTTACTCGCGGTCTTAAGAAGTTCATCAAGTGACTGTCTACCAAAACTATCGCACCAACCTTTATCACAAAGACGTCGTTGTTCTGTCGTTTTAAATGCAGTTCTTTTACTAATGAGGCCTGCGAATATCACATTGACAGCATCTACTTTCTCTGAAGTTTCATCGGCAAGGTAATTTTGAAACGCAGACAAAATGATCTCTCCTGAAGAAAATCCATATATGTATGATAGATCAGCTTGGTATACCGCTGGGTCTGCAAAAAGTGGACTTTGAAAATTCACATCAATAATTACTTCAGTTACGTCTGCTTGCGGCGCTGAACTCTGTGCTGCTACTAACGTAGAATTCGTTGCTGCTACTGGTGTTGAGCTCTGTGCCGCTGGCGTGGAGGTAGGAGGTTGTTCTTTAACCATAGCAAAAAGTGCTGACGTTCCAGTTAAGCAAAAAAGAAAAGCCGATGTTTTTAGTGAGAGTTTCATGATTAATTCCCTTTCATCATGAATTTTTTTTGTTCCGCCCCGCGGAACAGGTGAGATACTTCAATCACTAACATAACCTAGACTATCACGAAAAACAAGCTGGCATTCTTCAAAACTGATGGAAGTTCTGGGCAATTTTCTTAGGTACGGAAAAATGTAATAGAACTTGCTGAAATTGAAAGTTTCTTTAGACTGGGCCATTAACGGGCTGATCCTAAATCCTTCAAACACGGAGTCTTGTATGAAATTATTGTTTAAAGTAGCATTTATAAGCGCGTTGTGCGCAGGAGTTGGATTTTTATATCCCATGGTAACAGATACTGCTCAAGCTCCAAAAAGTGAAAGCAGTTCACCTGAGCTCGACGCTTTGGAGGTTGCTCTTGCAATGAAACCGGGTGACGATGGCCTGGTTCTTGAAATACGGTTACGTGCAGCTCTTGTTTCTTTGCTTGCCTCAATTAAAAACTCAATTCTCAACGCAAAAACCGAAGAATTAGCGCAGGTTGAAGAACAAGTGCTAACCAGGATGAGATCTTTATGGAAAGCATATCTCGCGACGAGTCGCAGATTTCCGTGGCAAGTCAGGCCTAATTTTAGGTATGATTGTGACCCCTATGCAAATCCACAGTTCAACGAAGATACTAAGCCTGAATTTAAGTATTATTCAGTTCTGAGGGCTGCAGCATGGCGTGGCCTTTACTCGTTAGTGCAGGGACTTATTGGTATGTACGAATTTGAGATTCCAGACAAATGCCATGCAAATCTTAATCCAGAACGTATGGTGCGTGATGCCATAACTACCGCATACGCGCGCGGACACCTTGAAATAGCAGACTATTTAACACAACATTTATATAGAGTGCATCTTCGTGGACGACACGGAATGGAGTTTTTTAAATATGCGCGAGGAAAAAATGGTCCAGAAGTACCTCAACAGCTAAAGAGTGACACCCCCATTGGACAAGCTGAACTTGAACCACTTGCCGGAGGACCCTGGGATCGTGACAAAATACGTAGATACCTCGATCCGATTTTTGCACGAATAAAAGCTGAAATCTTTAAAGGAACTGCCGAAGCTGAGAGAGAGGCAATTCGCGCAATCAGACATTATAAACTTGAGTGCGAAAAAGTGGGCATTTTCTTTGATGTCAGGCGCTTCAACAACATTCATGCTTATTCTGAGTATGTAAAAGCCGATGAATACCGTTTAATTACTCTTTTAGCTGCAGCAGCTTGGAATGGATTTGAAAATCTTTTTAGAGTTTTAGTAGAGGAATGTAATCCTCCCTCTGGTTGCCTTCATGATGTGCTTGTTTTGGCGCAAAATTACTTTAAAAAGGAGTTCGCACATTATTTAGCGTGCGTCCTCTTTGCGACTAACGTCAAAAAGAGGCTTATCATTACCGATAGCGAAATGTATGACACGATTGAGTACCAGGATAACGGCAGAGTTGAAACCATTCCAATTACCGTTGAAGACGAGCGCATACGAGAGGCAAAACAATTTTTAGCTCAAGCTAAAAAAGATCTTGCAAAAGTCAAAAATTCTATTCTTTCTCCAATAGAAGACGCGGAGAAACTGGTAATCGAGCAGATTAGGGCACTTAACAAAAAAGCAGCCGAGCTGAGTGTTTTTATAGATTTTAATGCACGAAATTTTAATAATAATGACACGAAGAGTGAATTTCAGGATTACTCTCTTTTTCAAGCGGCTGCGCATAGTGGTTTCTTAAATCTGTTAAGAGTGCTTATATTAGAGTGTGGGCCTTCAGCAATAAGTATTTGTGATGCACTCTATACGGCCCCTCGGGGTAATATCCAGCTCATCTGTTACCTCAAGAATGTATGGGCGACTCATGTACATTTCCCACTCGGCTCTTGCAATGATATTATCTGGTTTATAAAACACAAAAAATCAGCTGAGACAAGTCCCGATTGGCCAAGCATGAATTTAATTCTTGCTGGAATCAGATGGTGTAGAGATAACAACATATGGTCAGCACGAACATGGACGGGGCATGATACTGTGGTGCCTTTTTACATCCATAGGGACTACGATAGGTCTACACTTCTCAGTGCAGCTCAAAGCCGCGGTTTCACTAATATAGAACGAGTGTTAAGAAATGAATTTGGCGCCGTATAATAATAGACATAATATTAATGAGCGTGTTGTAAATATCGCACTAAACCTCGAGACAACTCGCTATCAAAAACAAATCACTGTATGTGGTTTAATTGAACCAGGAATACAGATTTGACTAAGGAAATTTTGTGTGATAAATTTATTTATAGTATTCAAAAAAAAGAAAACTTTTATAAAAGGGCTGAAAAATGAAAAGGCTCATAGTTGTCTGCTTAGCTACGGGTACGTATATAGGTACCGGTTGTGCTATGCAACAGGGATATATAGTAAAAGATATTCCTGTTGCTACATCAGTAAGAATTTTAAACAAGCTTACTTTTCCGCTTGTGATTCATATTCAAACGAATAAAAATACCCATGTGCTGGCTCATGTTCCAACTGATTGCAGTGAGATCAGTAACTTTGCGGGCAAAAGAATAACCTTTACCGAAGATGAATTTCCTTTGACGCTTCAGTTTTATGCAAGCAATTTCAAACCAGTATTATTGAAGAACCATCCCTTAAATGAGGCACATCCTCTCGAGAAAACACCAGGATTAGGCCTCATGTACAAAATCGTAATCGGGCCAAAAGTTGCTCCATTTTGGAAAGATGGGGGATCCTTAAGTTTTGCTCTTCTGAAAGATGCACAAAGGCCGTCTGATGGCGTATTATATGATGTAATTAAGCTTTCTCGAGCACATTATAAAAAAACAGATAACGATTTTATCGAGCAAGTAGAAATTGTCGATTCAAATTAATCAGTCAGATCATTGAATCCGGGTAGAAGGAAGCGCTTATTGCTTCCCGATCTCCCACCACCAATGTCCACTTCGTATATCGTTTTTCTTAACTTTTTTTCATAAAGAGAGATACTAACTTATAGGCCATTATTTTTAAATAACTTATTTTTATAACAATATCTTCGCGAAAGGCTAACCATGATAAATAAATTAATAGCGTTTCACATTTGTCTCTTAACGGTCTATACGGCTCAAGGCATGTCATTTTCGATAACAGATGATTCTAATCAAACCAAAACTATAAATACGCAAGATGCGCTACAAAGAGTGAGGCTACTTTTAGAGGAATACAAAATTTGGCATCCGCGAACTTTGAGCGCTAATGATCCTGCGGAAGCAAAGGCTAGCTTAGCCCGAGCACTAAGAGTTGTTTCGCAAATCGAAGCAATAATTTGTTCATTCGACCAGAAGGCTGAAACCCTTCATACATATGCAGAAAATGGTGTTTTCTTAGAAGAATATATTAAGCTTTATACACTAATTGAACAACTGGAATTCTTGGCAAAAGACGCGAACGGAAAGCTTGCCTTCTTATATTTTGACAAATATGAAACATGCACGGACCTTGCAGAAAAAAAAGCATGCTTGGAACAAGCTCTAGTAAGAGGAACGCGAGCCGCAAATGCACCACAAGAACCAGGGATGGCTACAGCTAAAAAAAAAGTTATTATTGTTTCTAGGCGGCTTCAAGAGGAATTTTCCAAAATGACAAGTGACAAGGAAAATGATAAGAACCTTGCAGAGCTCTATTTTTTAATGGCACGGATTTTTTACGAAAAGAGTAATCTTGAACAAGACGCTGAACAAAAGCAGCTTTTTAAACAACAATTCTCACAATGGAATCTAAAAGCAGCCGAAAAAGGGCACGCTAATGCTCAGTGCATTGAGGGGGCTCAGTATAGGAATAAATGTTTGGATGCCAGTCCCAATGAAAGATCCGAATACGAAAAAAAAGCTATCGAGTGGCTAGAGAAAGCAGCAGCTCAGGATCTTGCAAGTGCAGAATATGAGCTAGGCAGGGTATTTTATAAACAATCTGAAACGGTTACCAATGATGGAAACACAAATCTTGTGCTAAAAGCCATCGTGAATTTCTTTGAGGCAAGTCACCAAGGTCACGCAGAAGCAAAGGAACGTCTAAAACATGTTCTCTCAAAGTACGACATCGAAGGAGTAGTTATGCCAGGAGCATTGTTGGGTGATCCACAAGATCAGTTCTTTACGGGTGTTGTATATTTGAACAAAGCAGAGCAAGCTACCTCTCCTGAAGAAAGAGAATCGTGTTTTGAAAAGGCCATTGAATGGCTAGAGAAATCAGCATGTCAAAATTACTTCCCCAAAAATACACTTGGTGAAATATTGTATGAAAAAGCTAAGACCGAGAGCCAGCCCGCTATAAAGCATTTGGTTAATCAGGCAGCAAAATGGTTTTTCTTTGCTGAAAAAGAAGGACATCCTCTGGCACGCAAAAATCTTGAATCCACCATTAGAGAACATCATCTCGAACTCAAAGTAGATGGTAATATCCTGATTATTAAACACAATCTCGGTGAATATACGATTCCGCTGAATTCACAGTTGCCACATATGCCAGACGTGTTTCAAAGAATCAAGGCAGCAGCAAAAGAGCTAGCGAGTTCAAAAACAGCAGCGCCCGTTGATGCTACTGTTGAAAAAATATGCGCAAAATGCTCTAAACAGGCAGGCAATGTTTGTAGTCGTTGCAAAAAAGTCCGCTACTGTTCTGTAAATTGCCAAAAAGAAGATTGGGCAAAACATAAGCAGGAGTGCAAAAGTCCAGATCAACCACACGTCTAGAAATCAATTTTTCATAACGTTATCTTCGCGAAAGGCTAAACATGCTAAGTAAATTAATAGCATTACACGTCTGTCTCTTAATGGTAGTTTGTACCGCTCAAGGCATGCTGCCGTCAGCTACGGCTGCTTCAGCCCAAGACAAAACTGCAAAAACTGATCAACTCACGGTAAAAGCTGCACTAGAAAAAATAGAGCTCCTTTTAAAGGAGTACAAAAATTGCCTGACACAAGCAAAAGCCGCTATTAATCCTGAGGAAGGAAAATCTTTCATAGACCAAGCTAAGAGAGCTATTTCACAAATACAAGAGATAGCCAGCTCAACCAATCGGGATGAAAATTTTAAGACACCTGCAGAAAGAATTGCTTACTTAGACCAACTTATTGACCAACTTATTAAGGTTTATACAGAGAGTGAAGAACTGAATATCAAAGAAACTGACGAAATGCTTGCTTTTTTATATTTTGAAAAATATGAAATATGTGCAGACACCGCAGAAAAAGAAGCATGTTTGGAACAAGCTCTAATGATATCTGCAGACATTGCAGAAAAAGAAGGATGTTTGCAAGAAGCTCTAGTAAGAGGACTGCAAGTGCAAGTAGTGAGCAGGGATGCAAATGACAAGACAAAGGATGAGGATCTTGCAAGCTTTTATTTTTTTATGGCAGGGATTTTTAGGCAAAAGAGTAAGCTTGAACGAGACGCCCGACAACGGCGACTTTTTAAACGACAATCCTCACAGTGGAATCTAAAAGCGGCCGAAAAAGGGCACGTCACTGCGCAGTACTTTGAGGGGGTTAAGTATTTTAATAAAAGACCAAATGCAAGTCCTGCTGAAAGATTAGAATTAGAGGACAAAGCTATCAAATGGTTCGAGAAAGCGGCGGCTCAGGGTCATGCGGATTCGCAATATGAGTTTGGTAGGGGACTGTATACACTATCTGAAAGAGTTGCTGATGAAAAAAAAGGTGATCTTGTGTTGCGGGCTGTCAATAATTTCTTTGAGGCAAGTCGGCAAGGTCACGCAGAAGCAAAGGCAAGCCTAAAGCGAACTCTCGAACTCTATGAGATCGAAATATCAGTTGCCTCAGCGGCATTATTGGGTTATTCATCAGCTCAGTTCTTTACTGGCGTGGTATATTTGAACAAAGCTGAACAAGCTGCTATTCCTGCAGAAAGAGAAAAATTCTTGGAAAAGGCCATTGAATGGCTTGATAAATCAGCATGTCAAAATTACTGTAGCGCACAAAACGCACTTGGTGAAATATTCTATGAAAAAGCTAAGACAGAGAGCCAGGTTATTCTAAAGTGGGATTGGGTTCACAAAGCGACTAAATGGTTTTTTGTCGCGGAAAAAGGAGGACATCCTCGGGCACGCAAAAATCTTGACACCGCTATTAGAGAGCACAGTCTCCAACTCACAGCAGATGATAACTTTCTGAGGATTAACAGTACATCTGATTCCCATACTGAATACATTGTGCAGCTGAATCGCAAAGCCCAGTTGGCAGACTATCTTGGTGCAAGAGTCAAAGCAGCAACAAAAGAGTTCGAGAGTTTAAAAACATCAGAGCCTAATGTTGTCACTGTTGAAAAAATATGCGCAAAATGCTCTAAACCAGCAGGTAATATTTGTGGCCGCTGCAAAAAAGTCCCCTATTGTTCTGTAAACTGCCAAACAGAAGACTGGGCAAAACATAAGCAAGAGTGTAAAAGTCCTGATCAACCACACGTCTAGAAATCAGGGATGCACTTAACGTGCATTCCTCTGTTTCATGTCTACAACATTATTTTCTAAGGATCCGCTTCCTTAAATTTTAGTATTGTGAGACATTTCACGGGATTTGCACTTCTCAGACTGTTGGATTGCATCTCCACGTAGTGGCAATATCAATTTAGGTTAGCACGCATACTGTCATAGAACGTCAATTTATCCTTCCCTAAAAACAGTGACATGTTACTATTTTTTTTCTTTAAAATACATCTTTTTTATAAGACCTAACAAACAGGAATTATTGCATCTGAAAATTAGAATCAACAACATAAGGCAAACTATACTGGTTGGTTTAAGAAAAATATTTGATTTTTCTTGCGCAACAAACTATGCTTATTTGTCGAATCCAAGTGATTACCCTTTAAGACTTCTCATAGAAAAATGAGGTCCCATTGAGTTATTTTGCAAATGGCTACAGAAAACTCAAACGCATCATTGCGTGGTTTCCCGTATTATGGAAAGATGAGGATTGGCACTATGCCTATCTTTTTGAAATCATCCGTTTTAAAATTTCTAGGATGCGAACATCAATTGATGCGAACAAAATACACATAGGGTACGAGAAACATGTTGACCAAATGAAAATCGCAGAAGAATTGTTGGCTCGGATGGCTTTCAGCAATTTCTATGACGAATTGTTCGATAGGCTTAGATCCATTGAAAAGATCGGTAACTGTAGCTGTCCGGAAGAGACTTTTAGTATTGAGCATAAAAGCCACGATTATGAGAAAAGTGAGACAGGTTTCAGCTATTTCGTGGATTTATCATGTGAATATTGCAAGAATGCTTGGCGGCGATGGATAGCAACGGAAGAAAAGAAGAAACATGCGGATTTCGAGTTTCTCTTTCGGCATTTAGAAAAGAATATAAAAAAGTGGTGGGACTAAAATAATCGCATCTATTAGAAAGGATTGAAGGAGCAAGTTCAAACAAAATTCGTAGTTTACCAGTCTTTAGGGAAGACTGATGGGAATGCACTCATTAAGTGATAGTGGCGATACAAAATTGGATAGAGAGCGGAATATAACACTATTTTAAGGTACTCATGGAAGATATAAAACAAACTAAACATTTATCAGAAACCTTACTTTATAGCGTCAGCTTACATAAACTTATGGAAGAAGGGAATTTCGAAGCAGCATTTCATCTCATTGAATCCGGAGAATGCTTGAACGAAAAAAATAGCGATGGTCAAACTCCATTGATTTGTTCTGCAGCCGCGGGTTTAGAATATCTAGTACATTTGCTGGTAGAAAAAGGCGCTGATATAAATTTGGCCGATAACATTGGATATACACCACTTATGACTGCCATAGCATCAGGACAAAATACAACTGCCCATTGCCTAATTCATCTGGGCGCAGATATGGAAATGCGAATGAATGCAGGCTGGAGCACACTTGTAATAGCGATTGCTCACAGCAACTATGATTGTATTTCCTTTTTGCTCAAAAATGGAGCAGACCCGAATGGTAGAGTCAATGATTTGGTAACGCCTTTGATGTGCTCAGTAAACGAGAATGATTACGAAAGTACCAGACTTTTATTGGACAATGGCGCCGAAGTAAATTTGCAAGATAAGAGAAATCAAGCTGCTCTACATTATGCGATTGCTTGTGCTGATCTTGATCACGTCAAACTTTTAGTAAGTAAAGGAGCAGATGTTAATTTGCGTTGTAATAAAGGCGTAACTCCCTTAATGGCGGCTGCTGCACTACGTAAATTTGAGATTGCTCGTTTTTTAATAGATTCTGGAGCACATGTTAAAGACTTTGACGAAAATGGCCTTAGTCCGCTTGCACACACTATTGTCGGCCCTCCAAGCTCAATTTCCTTGGTCCAATTGATGCTTGATAATGGTGCCTCAGCTAATGATCGTACCGCACCCGATGGTCTTCTTAGCGGATTTGAACCTTTACGTATGGCGATCCATAAGGAAGATCTAAATGTTATGCAACTGTTGATTGAGCGCGGTGCTAACGTAAATTCGAAAACCCATGACTCTCTCCTCACGACTGCTGTGCGTGATGGCAATAAGGATATTATTATGCTTCTTCTCAACAATGGTTGCGAAATCAACGATCAAGCTGCCGATGGCGGTACTGCACTCATGGAGGCAGCATATTTGGGTAATAATGAGATGGCAACTTTGCTTGTCCAAAATGGTGCTTCTATTGAGGTTCAAGATGATTATGAATTCACAGCACTTGAGGTTGCTTTACATAATTCGCAGCTATCAATGGCAAAATTACTTCTTCAACTCGGAGCTAATATTAATAAAACAGATAAAGATGGCGGTACAATCCTTATGCAGGCCGCTTGGGAAAATAATTATGAAATCGTTAACTTCTTGATTGCACATTCCGCTAACCTAAATCAGCAGGATGAAGATGGCTGGACCGCCCTTATGTTCGTCGTTGACGAGGGCCTGTATCATATGACACGACTTTTGCTTAACGCAGGAGCCAATGCCGATTTAAAAAATTCGGATAATGATACAGCTTTAGAAATTGCAAAATACCGTCGTCAAAAAAAAATAATCGAGCTCTTGAAATAGTAAATGAGGCAGATTGTTGCGATTAAATCAAATTGTTTATATAACGGAAATGTCTTCAATTTTTAGTTTGAAGGATGGAAAATATGGACAAAGATGAAGCTCTTCTTAATCACATTGAGATTAATCCAGACATTATGGTCGGCAAACCGGTAAGGGTACTTGCATTACAGCTCATATTTTAAGCCTGCCTGCCGAAGGCCTGACAAGGGAACAAATCTTATGTGAATACAAAAAATCTTATGTGAATACAAAAAAAATCGATGAAAATGATATAACAGCATGTTTATTATTTGCTTACCATAAGCTTGATGAATCACTTTTGCGCCCATTATCAGCTAACGGTTGTTATTGGGAAGGGCTAGAATTTTTTCGGAATGAAACTTTCAATTAATCAATACTTTCGCTCGAACAATACAACTGTATCATTCCATCTTCTTCCATGAACCCTAAACCAACAAGAATCACTTGTCGCTTCTGATTCAAGAAGCGCTGGTAATACCTTTTTTGCTTAATTTGAATAATCGCTGCCTTAGGATCTTCATCAATCTTGAGTTCAAAAATATAGATATATCTTTTTGTTTTGACCACAAGATCTATTCGACCTTTGTCAGTCAGCACCTCGGAATTTGCATCCTTGCCTACAACTGTGAGTATAAGCTGCAATAATGAATGATAGTAACTCTCTCGATTGATACGTAAATTATACGGTATATGAGAAAAAATGTTTGTTAACGCATTGCAAAGCAACTCCATATCATAATTTTCTAATGCGACTCCCACGTTTGATAGATTGATATCCACTACAGCCGGATTAGTATTGGCAAGTGATGAGATCAAATATTTTTTAAAAGATTCTTCCACTTCTTTGTTAGGATAGCCCAATATAAAGCTATTATCTTTTTTATCATACGTTTTGATAGTAAGATAACCAGCTTGAAAGAGAAGTGGCAAAAGGGGTATATTTTCAAGTTCAAAAGTACCTAAACTATCTGCGGTCAATTTGGCATCCTCAATTTGTTCTAGTGAGATATAGTCTTTCTTTAAAAGATTAATTAAAAATGTCGGCGTTCCCGATTGAAACCAGTAATTTGCTAATTTTTTCTTGGAAAAAAAATACAGCAGGGAAAATGGATTATAAACTTTCGTGTCAGCTTCAGAAAAACGATAGCCGTTGTACCAGATTTGAATATCTTCTTTTATAGAAGCAACTGATCTATTTTGTTCTCTACCTATAATTTCAATGTAAGGTCCAAAATTAGCGCTTATCTCTTGTTCTGTATACCCAAGTAAGGATGCTGCAGTCCTGTCTAGAGTGATATCATTTAAATTATTGATACCAGAAAATATCGAAGTCTTTGAAAACTTAGTTACGCCCGTGATAAATATAGCTCTCAGATAACCATCAAGTCCTTTTAATGTATCATAAAAGGTTTTTAATACCTCCCGTTGTTGAGTGGCAAGTGGAATATTATTTATATGATCGAGCATGGGTTTATCATATTCATCAACAAGTATGACAACGCTATTTGGTCCATATTGCTTAACAAGATTCTCTAATAAGAGCCTAAGTTTTAGAGAGGCAAAAGGGGCATCTTTCGTTTCAATGTTGTGTTGTTGCGCAATAAAATCTATCGTCCACGAAAGACTTATTGAAAATTCTTCTGGAGTCTTGTGAGGAATAAGCGAGAAATCAAGATGAATAACTGGATATCTTGTCCAATGATAATCTGCAGTGCTTACCCACAATCGTTCAAATAGGGCTTTATTGCCCTCAAAATATTCTTTTAATGTAGAAATCAGAAGAGATTTACCAAAACGTCGAGGCCGTGACAAAAAATAATAACGGTTCCCGCCCGCAAATAAATCATGTATCTCTTTAGTTTTATCAACGTAAAGATAATTACCGTTGATCATCGTCGAAAATGTGCTTACATCAATAGGAAGATATTTCATACGTATCTAGATTTCGCACTTTTTGGGGTGTTTGTCCTATCATAGCATGATTAATTATATCTTGAAAGAATAATTGCAAGGGCTTGGCAAAAAATTTGTTTGATGTTCATGCGATACCCGAGAATAACAGCATGCTTATTATTTGTTTATCATATGCATGATGGACGTTCTTTTCAATCCATGTGCTTAACTGAAAAGGATTAGCCTTTTTTAAATAGGTAGTTATTTGTCGTTTTACGAGACATCCAGCAACCATTCCGGTCATCGACGCTATTCTTTAAAATCACCTTTTGCCAAATAGAGGCATTCTGAAAATTTCTCAGATAGTCTTCTTAGTGATCTGCGAAGGTCATCCAATTTATCCATATCTTTGTAATTTTCCATAAAAGCTTCATCATGTAAAGAACCAGCCTCTAATGCTTCTGATTCATCGAAAAGTCTTTCAAGTTTTTCTCTTATTCTGCCAAGATCTTCTAATCGTTCTGAGTACGCCATACTTTTAAACTCCTCTGATTGATTGAATGGTTTTCGTGGTTCGTCAGTTTTCGCATGCGAATCTTAACATATTTTTTTATCTCACGCAAGCACTTATGCTATTTCAAAAAATTCATTTCCACATGGGCCTGGAAGCAATATAGACGGAATTGATTTCGGCGAGCATGTTAAAATTTAAAAAAATATTTGATTTTTCTTGCGCAATGAAACTATGTTAACTGCTATTACGTGCAATTACCAGAAAGAGATGGTATGTTAAATGGCATAATTTAGGAAGATAGTGCATATGGAACCTCAACCGCAACTTTATTGTCTTGCCTCGTGGTTGAAAACAGGAACAAATGCAATAATTGTCTTTGATTTGCAAAAAATGCAACCTGCATCAAGAGCAGGCGAGATTACACTTGCCGCTTACTGCAATTGGCAGGGGAAGTACGATGGAGTTACATTGATAATTGAGAAAAAGCGTTGCTTCGGCGACAATGACCCTGAATTAATTGCATATCACGATCATGAATGGGGCGTTCCGTCTCATGATGATAAACACTTGTTTGAGATGCTTATTCTCGAAGGAATGCAGGCTGGTCTTAGTTGGGATACTGTTTTGAGAAAGCGCCCCGCTTTTCGCAAGGCCTTTTTTCAGTTTGATCCAGCTAAAGTTGCAGCAATGAGCGATAAGGCTCTAGAAGCATTACTTGAAAATAAGGAAATCATTAGAAATCGCCTAAAAATAAAAGCCGCAAGGCAAAATGCGAAAATATTCTTGTCTATTCAAAAAGAATTTGGTTCTTTTGATGCCTACGTGTGGAAATTCGTGAATAATAAACCCATTATACATCGGTATCACAACCTTTCTCAGATACCAACCACGATTAAAGAGAGCGACGCGCTTTCAAAAGATCTCAAAAAAAGGGGCATGAGTTTTGTTGGGCCTAAAATAGTATATGCTTTTATGCAAGCCGTGGGTCTTGTAAATGATCATATCCTTGGATGCTGGAAAAGTCGTTAGCGGGCATATTTCCTCATTGGGCAAGGCTTACGAAGCATATTTGCATATGCAAAATTGGTCACTCGTGTCAACAATGCTCCATCCAATTTGATTTAAGCTAATTTTTTACGTAAAATTTATATATTATGAATCAAAGGCAGCTGGCAAAACATCTCGCCCGGCATGAATGTCGTCTATTTTTCTATATAAGATGCTCACAAAGTAGCAAAGGATGAAAATCTCAACATCAAAAGCATAAATTCCGCTATAGTACCGCTGCGGACAGAGGCTGGATATTGATAAGTTATGATAAAAAAGTGCTTATACTGATGATTTGCATTATATACAAAACTCCATTAGATGCTGTCTCAATAGTATACAACTTAAAAATTGCACAAATTACACGACATCAGTTCTTCAAAGCTGATTATAATAGACATACAGGCATACTTCTATTTGAGAATTATCGAGAACGACATGATGGAACACGCCAAAATTTTGTCGGCGGCTTTACCTCATTTATTTATGATAAAAATTCTTTTTATTGGCGCGTAGATGGTGCAGTCTCACATATTCACGAAAAAATCGGACCAACTGGCAGAACTTTTTGCGGAACAAAAACGGACGATATTCTTTTTTCAGCAGGCAAAGTGCATACTTTCAACGATAGAGCCAACGTAACTTTTTCAGGCCTATTTGGCATACCTACGCATAAAATCTTTAGCTTACAGCACGTTGATTTTGGGACTGGACAGGTTGGTCTTGGCATCCAATGTGATGGTATTTATGGATTTTCTGCGTTGGATAGCATTATTGCGGGTGGTCGCTACTTGTACTTTGTCCCAGGTACAGCATTGGATCCACTATGTAATAGACATCGATTTTCAATAGGACAGGGCGTGGATCTATTGATTGCTCACTCACATATATGGCGTGTCAGTGGAATAGAATACGGCTACACAGTCCGATTTCCCTTTGGTTCGCTCATTTGTCCTGCCTTCGATGATCTTACACGTGTTCCACTTCCAGTAGAGAGTAGTTTCTATTTTGTCTATAAATACTTGTTTCACACAAAACATACGACACAAGGCTTCCTTTTTAATATATCGTATGCTTTCGATCATAGTCATATGCCATTAACAAATAAGTATATTCTTACCTTATTTGCGGCATGGGGTATAAGTTTCTAGTTTTTTAATATATCGTACGCCATTAAAAAATAAGCATATTATTAAGTTATTTGCGGCACCGGTTTCTAGCTTTAGGAATGCATGTCTGCAATGTGCGCTTTTCGGACATGAAAAGGGTAATTAAGCCTTGATTAACCAGGAGATTATGCCCATGCAAACGGCCAAATCTGTAGTTTGTCGGTTCTATTAGCTTTCATAGATCTCTACAAAAATTTGTTTTTGTGCTAAACTAGAATCTTGAAAAATACATAAACGTAAAAGGCTATCTCATGAAAATATCTGCTTTCGCTGGTGCGCTCCTTGCGCTAATACTTAATATGTCCATTTTTGGACAATATGTTCCTCAAGTCGTCATTGAACAAAAAAAGCAATTTGTGTATACAAAAGCCCCATCCCTGGTCGATCTAATAACGAGGATGATTGCGCACAATATTGCTCAACTGCTTTTTAAACAAGATATGCCAGCCTTTTTACAAAATACAAAGATCATGCCACAGATGCCAGAGCTTCTTAAAGATGTGCCAATAAGTTCGCGCAAAGAAGCCATTGATCTCCTAAGAAATCTAAAAATCTCTGAAGAAGCTTGCAGGATATTAGATATTCCAGACGATGCATCTGAGGCTCTGACCACTATTCTTAGGAAATTTACAGCAACTCCCGAATTGCTAAATAAAATTGCGCTACCTCTTTCAATATATATAACCTGTGCAAACCGACCTCCCAACGATAAAATCGCATGTCTAAGGGCTTTGGTCATCGAGCTCACGATAAATGAAAAAACACAATCGCAAATTGGCAAATGCTCGGGTTGTGAATGTTTTATTAGAAGAATTATAGTGCTTCTTTCAAACGATAGAATACACGCCGTAACTGATTATCTTAAAGACAATAAAGACCTGTCTATAGCAAATAAAACCTTAGTGGATCTGGCATTTGATTTGAATTATACCGAAGCCTTAGAATTTCTACTAATACTAGCACCCTGTACAAGTGATACGAGCGAAAAATTAGTCTATCTTTTGAACAATGCCGTTGGTAAGCAGCAAATGTTTGATCTATTATGTTCAAATCGATTATGGAGTCGAAAGCCCCGTGAAGGAGAGGCGATTCGGACTGACGCACTGCCGGGTGGATTTTGCCGCCTTTCCCCATTAAAGCAATCTTTTACCTGTCAAACAAGTTATTTCATGAAGAAGGTACTTGAGCTTTTGAAAAATATTTCAACCCAAGAAATCCAGGAAGTTTTGCAATTGGCGTCATCTCCCGAGATGATTCAAGATTTTCTTGATGCGCTCAAAAAATCGGGTGTTGATATTACCGAATTATCACAAGAACTTCAATTTCTCTTCGCAATAGCGCTAAACGATACTCGAGCCATACAAAGATTTGAGGAAGATCTGCCCGCGCTTAACTTTGTACAAAATTACTTTACAAGTCCCTTGCATGTTGCTGCTCTTTTCGGAAGAACGCATCTTATCGAACGATACTGCGACTCTTTTCCTCAATTTAAAAATCTCACTAATCAGCTAGGATTTACGCCAGTAACAAGTGCCTTCTATGGATGCCATCGTGAAACAATGGAGACTTTGATTCGATCAGGCGCTTCCGTTGTTCCAGCCATCCCCAATCCGGTTGCATTTCAAATGCCTCAGGCCCCTTTTCCAGAAGCTCAAGTAGCTTTCGCAATCCCTGCGGGTCAGCAACCAGTTCCTGCTGCCCCAGCAATTCCACAATTCCCTCCCGCAGTGGGCGTAGCTGAGCCAGCATTTCCTGCAGCTGCTGTTCCAGTTCCTGCTGCCCCAGCAATTCCACAATTCCCTCTCGCAGTGGGCTTAGCTGAACCAGCATTTCCTGCAGCTGCTGTTCCAGTTCAAGTTGCCCCAGCAATTCCACAACTCCCGGCCGCAGTGGGCGTAGCTGAACCAGCATTTCCTGTAGCTGCTGTTCCAGTACAAATTGCCCAAGCAATGCCACAATTCCCGCCCGCGGAGGGTCAGGCAGCTAACGCATTTGCATACTTTGATCCTCGCCTTGTGGAATCATTTCTCTCATCCAGATTTGAAAAACGGCACGATGCGTGTGCGAGTCTTCTTATCCTGACTTCATGCCCATGGACTAAAATATTCGATAACATGGTAAAGCATGAATGGACAGACACGTTAAAAATAGCACTAGCTGAACTGAAACATTCACCTGAAAATAATTACTACCGACAACGCTTCATACATTACTCAATATTGTTTGGTAAACCCACGATTTTTAGCTTATTAATGGATGAGAAGGAAGATCTTGAGAGACCTTTAGAACAGGGGACATTACTCTATCTTGCGGTATGCAATGATCAATTTGATGTAGTCAAAATTTTATGTGAAAAAGGGGCAAAGGTTAATGCTTGCAATGCTGAACACAAAACAGCTCTTTGTATAGCTGCTGAGCACGGAAATTGGAAAATTGCCGAGTACCTTCTTGAACATGGAGCTTCTCTCGCGGCTTGCCATGAAAAAGCCTTAAGCCCACTCCATTGTGCATGCATCGAAGGGAATAAGGACCTTGCCGCATCGTTAATTAACAGGGGGTCGGACATTCACCAGACTGCCATTTCCTGGGGCCGAGAGCTGAGCCCACTCGGCTGCGCATGCAGGAACGGGCAATTACACCTTATTCCGTTTTTGCTAGAAAAAGGGGCTAGAATAACGGATGTTTCTCTAGCATGGTTCGATACTCGAAGGCCAGAGCGATTAACACGTGAAATAGCTCGACTTCTGAGTGGTGCCAGAGCTCAACAAAACATAACCTTTGACCATCGCCAGCTACCGGGCAAACAGACAACGTCAGTTTTTCTTGAGAAATCTTCTACCGAGTATGACTTCAAAAAAGAAGGCGAAAAGAGAGCAGAGGAATTTAAAAAAATTATTATTGCACTAGCTAACGAAGAAACGTTACTTCCTAATAAATCTCCCGTAGAAGAGGCTCTTATTAATGATTTATTAGGCGACCCAGAATCTGAACATCACAAAAAGGCTTTTGAAAACTATAAATTGTACTATCAAACTTACTTAAATGCTCTCAAGAACATTAATCTTGATACACTCATTGGCCCGCGTAACAGACCTCTAATTAACTTTGTCCTTCAACAAGGTATTGCTGAGATAACAAAGTATGTTCAAACTAGAGATTCTGCAGAATTTTTATTGTTGGCTTCTAACAACGTCAAAAATAGCATGAATTTTTTCTATCTTCTCTTGAAAGGACTCGTTCCTGCGAGCTTAACAGTCTTTTACAATAACAAGCCATTCTTAGCAGATGTTTCATGCGAATTATACGACCAAAACTATTACTTCCTACAAGGCATGAAGGTGGCAAAATTTTTGCTAGAGAGTTACGAGGCTTTTTTAAAACAGGATCGACTTACCCTGGCAAAGTTCTATATGAAATTCAATGGTATGCTAGGTACATTAAATCCCAATGAATTCGACGTACTTGGTAAAACTAAATGTAATATTGAATTATTCCTATCGGCACTATTATTTGTTAAAGGAATGGAACGAGAACTTACCCTCAATTCGCTTGAGGAATTTTTAAAAAAATATCCTCATAATGAATCACGGATTGACGTTGTAAAGAAAAGCCTTGAAAAAGTAACGACGTTGCTCAGACAGTTACTCCACGTTAAAACTCAGTTAGATTTTGCAGTATGCCTCTGCAATAATTTTCAAAGTTTAAGTGAAGCAACAAACTTTTTTATGGCGGCTTTTCAAATTTGACGACGTCAATAATCCAGCGGTTAATGCGCGTTTCAATTATACTAGCCCATACTGATCATCCCCCACGAGCTAAAATTACAGTGACCCCTCGTTGATGTCTATACTGGCGAGGGATCTCCTCCGAATCGCATCTAAATGCCTAAGAATTATCTGGGGCCCTAGTTAAAATCTCTCACCTTAAGTTTCCAGACTATCGGTTTACCATTTCGAAAAAGCATGAGAGGCTCAGATCGCACTATGACACCTTCCATGCCATGAGGCTTAATACTACACCGGCTTTCGGGTTTAGATTTAACAAAATCGATAATCTCTTGTTCATGCATTATTCCTAAATCTGGCGCAACTGGAATATTCAGCTGTTGGCCGATATTGTGGACTCCCTCCCGCGTTAACCACCAGCGATCAATAACGACATCGAACAACATGAAGCCCACATCCTTACGATAATAGTCACCGGCTTGAATTTTATGGCCATATCCTTCGCCATAGAGTAATACATATTTGTTTTCAGGAAACATGGACCTGAGCAGATCGCTCCTAAAATGGTTTTCGAGATATTCTTTTAAGTGTGGAGGCATTATTGAATCCTTTGTTCTGCCGCCGAACTGTGCTGAGCCATCACTGGATTTGATCATGATATTTGTACCATCAATCTTCTCTTCGACACGCCACATACTGATTGACTTGAATTCATCACAAGCATAATCTCCTATGATTAAGGAGTGATCATCTGCACGCTTCCAAAGGCTATTAATTTTTGGATATCCCATTTTCATGGCCTTTCTTTAAAAAACAGTTTGAATGTTAGTCACTTCACAATTGCCCTGACCGCAGCAATTAGCCAATTTTTATATTTATTTCTACAGCCAGACAAAACAATATTCAGTTATAGAATTATTTTATAATTTTTACAATTTCCGATCTGTATGATAGCATTACAGGTTGACTTAGGCAACAAAAATTTTCAGGATTTCTTCGAAACTTTATAGGTTCCGAAGGAAAAGCCTTGGAAAGACCCGCAGTATTAAGAAAGAATGTGAATCTTACTCATAAAACCCTTGCCTTTAGTATCTAAATGTGATACTATTCATTTAAAGTCAGAGAATGTAATGAACAATAAACATAAAAATGTTTTAAAATTAATATTTAGTTTGCCCACGCAGGCAAATATAAAATGGAAAGATATTGAGATACTTTTTATCCACCTAGGAGCAAAAGTGACGGAAGGAAGAGGCTCTCGCATAAGGTTCGTTCTGAATAAAGTTCCGGCAACTTTTCATAGACCACATCCACGTCGCGAAGCAACTAAGGGCGCTATAGAAGCAGTAAGGAAATTTTTAATAGAGGCAGGAATTAGACATGATAAAATATAAAAAATATGTTGGAAAAGTATCTTATGATAGTGATTTAAAAGTATTTCATGGCGATGTTATAGGAATAAAACATGTAATTACTTTTGAAGGCACTACTCCGGAAGAAATAGAGCACAATTTTAAAGAGGCTATCGAGGATTATCTTGAAATGTGCGATGAAGAAGGCATAAAGCCCGAAAAAACATTTTCGGGAAAATTTATCTTAAGGCTCTCTCCTGATTTGCATGAAAAAATTGCACATAAAGCTCTGCTGCAAAACAAAAGCCTTAATGCATACGTCGTTGATACATTGAGAACTATACACAAGTTAAAGTAATAGTGCTCAACGTAACTTGTGCACAATAAGCAAACAAAAATATTCTCCTCTTCAAGGCATTGGGTATTCTTGCAGCATTTACTTAATTGTCCATTTACAAGTAATTCTAAAAAAGCTCCTCTGTTAAATGTGCCTGTGAGCGATTACATTTGAGAATTACGATGGCCAAATGGAAGGAGAGTATATTTTGCTCATGTAATGGAATTAAATATTTTATTACCGCTTGGAGGAAACAAAAATGGCCAAGAGACATCAGCAAAGCAAAAAAAGTATGCAAAGAAAGGCTGCTATGTCGTTTAAATTCCTATCACAGCTCGTGATTAATACTTTTCATGCGTAGAATCACCAATCAAAGAAATTAAGCTTCGCTTGTATCAGGCATAGCAATATAAATTGACCAGGAATCCCCTTCTTTCTTAAGCCACATCTTATATTTTCCCTCTAGATCAATAGCTCCTTCACAAGGTATAGGGCTGTTTACTAAACCAGCAATATCTAAAGTAACAGTCCCATTTTTTAGATGCCCCATTGCGCAGATTGGATCTCCTTCGTTCATTTCACGAGGAAACCCAGGATAACCAGGATACCATTCTTCAAGTAAGCTCGGATATTCAACCGCTAGAAGTTCAAAAGGAATCTCATCTTGGATCATATTGCGATCTATTAGTTCCTTTAATATTCTTAAAGGCAGATGCTCATTTGTTAATTTACAGGTTATCCGTTGTTGTCTAATTTTATTTTTTCTTAGATTCATCAAATCCTCATCGACTAATCAATCTTCTAGTATAATACCTTCATTATATAATAACCCATAATATAATAACCCATATTTTTTATTTCTCAAAATCGCATTGACGTGTTTTTATTTCTTGTTTCATATAATTTCAGTTTGGTAAATTTTGTAAAATACTGCATCTTTGATCAGATCTGGACTCAATACTCCTAGATCATCCCAAAGCTGCACATTAGGGGCATTGGCTAAAAATTGGATCTCAATCGCTCTCCATTTACTCTATATAGCATTTTGGCAACAAGGGCTTTATCTTTTATGCAGATTCACCCTGTTATCTCAGCACGTATGGCACTTCTTCCTCATAAATCCACTTTTTTTGAGCAAAAAAGGTGAATATAAAACACGTTTTTCCAACGAAAAAAGTGAAATCCCACCACGTTTTTTGAGGGAATAAAGCTTATTTGACTAAAGTCGGAGGTCATAAAAGACAACTTTTAGGAACAGGGACTGGTGGTGACGGCACATATATAGTGAATATTGCTCAAATTCTGCGCCCCACAATTTGTTCTGTTTTTATTGATTTAATTTTTTTAATGCAAGTATTATTAGGTTAAACAGGTTAATATCTAAAAAGGGTCTTATGCAACTTCGATTATTACATATGCTTCTCTGCATCAGCTCGGTTGCCGTAGTTAATGGCAGAGTGAGTGGCGATCTGCTTCCTTCAAGTGCTCACAGTACTCAGATTTTACAAAATTTATCATGCGCTGATTTGGCAGTATTTAAAAAAAAGTTATGGGCTAGTAAGATCCTAAATCCCGTCCCGGTAATAATTGATAAATATGGTGGGCCTTTATCAAAAGTCAGTAAACAAAAGCCTGATAGAGATTTGGACTGTCTTGAGACGAGAGCAGCTGTGCCATAAAAACTTCAAAAGGCGGCTGTGTTGCAACAAGAATTTGTGCTAGAGATATTAACGCAAAAGGTGCCGGTTTGATGATTAGCAAGTCCGGTGATTACTTCCTTGGTGAAAATGTTGATTTTGATCCTACAATCCCTAATGCTGCAGCTATTGTAATCAATGCTGATAATGTTACGCTACGTTTGTGTAATAAAACACTTCGCCAAAAACCAGGTAATACACGACCAGGCACCATCGGTATTCTTATTAACGGTGTGCAAAATGTTTCGATTGAAGGTGGAACTATCCGCGATTTTAATCTCTATGGAATTTTTGGAAATCCTAACAATGACATTCTTCAAATTGAGAAACTTAATGTTATTAATTGCGGTACGAGTGCAACGGTAAGCTCTGGAGGCATGAGTCTTCTTGTATCAACAAATATTAAAGTATACTATTCTAACTTCATCGAAAATTTTGCCCTCGGAGTTTCGACGTATGGCTGTAAAAATTACGTCATGGATCATTGCGGATGTAATAATACGCAAGGATCAACATTCGAACAAGGATTCGGAACAGCGGCAGTAGGATTTGAAGCTGCACCTTATCCATCATCGCAAATACCTGCACAATTTACTGCAGAAAATATCATTTTAACTAATAGCACTTTCAATAATAGCTCAGGAGGCACCTTTGCTATCGGTTTGATTGTGATCAGTGAAAATGTTTCTTCTACCACAGAGATAAAAAATAATACGACAAATATTATCATTGAAAATTGTGTAAGTATGGGAATTACTGCTGGTTCACTTGCTGATGAAAGCGAAGGATTTGCAACATATGGATCAAACATCGTAGTAAGAAATTGCGTCGCAGATAGTATTAGTGCTGGTTCAGGAACGCCTTTTAGTGGACTTGCTCGTGGATTTAGGTCAGGTGGATACAATATTCTTTTCGAAAATTGTGTTGCATCGAATATTAGCGGATCAGGACAAATTGCAGCAGCTGGATTTGTGACTGAATTCTTAGGAAGTGAAGTTACATGGCGTGGTTGTACAGCATACAATATTAGTAATTCAGGTACTCCTGGCACATTTGATACTGCAGATGCTTATGGCTTTGGAACTCTTATAAAACCTGGCATTATTTCGCGCGCGATTACTCCGATTGAGAATCAAGTGTTTCTAGGAACTGGCAATGTGTTTGAATCTTGCTTAGCTGAAAATGTTACCTCAGCTAATGGAACAGCCGCCGGTTTCCGCTTGGCTTCTCAGGAAAATATAAAAGTTAAAAATTGCATCAGCAATTACAATAAGACCTATGGATTCTGGTTTAAAGACGAAGTGAGTGTAGTAGATGATGTTTCTACTTTAGTTCCATCAATCAATGGCTTGATTGAAAAAAATTATATAGAAGGAAATGGCGCAGCGGGGATATTTGATGAAACATCCCCATCGGCTAATAATGCATACATTGCAAATATTGCTCGTTCAAATGGTGGAATAGGAGATAATTACACCGGTGCTGGATTACCGGCAGGCACACCGATCCGTATTTGGACATTACCCGGTTTCCCCGGTAACACTAACAATAATGCCATACGTGATGCGCAACTCGATAATATGGATATTCGTCCATAAATTGGTTTGCTTCGTAGGACCTTATTTTGCAAACTCGCGCGTCTAGGCGCAGCTCAGGTGTATAATCCCGGGTTAAAAACGTTTATTGATAAAAAAATATTTGAGAAAGAATATCTCAATGGTGGATCTGGAAGTTTCATGCATACTCTTCAATATAAAACGCAAGATTTACTAAAAATACCTCAGGCTACCATAGTCGAAATTGCAAAGTGCTAACACTTCAATCGTGCTTCAGCCTCAGTTAGACAAGCCTTTAATAGATATCACTTAATAGATATCACTTTTTTTGACCGAAAAAAATGGGTATCAACCACGTTTTTAGAACGAAAAAAGTGAATGGTCGCCACGTTTTGTGAAGGAATATTTGTTTTTCACCATATCTCAAATTTGTAGGGAAATCTGGTAAGCATGCTAATCATGATACTATACGTTGAAACATACTGCTTCAGAAAAAAAATTTAATTTTGGCCACCTTCATAAGGCTGGCTCTCTTGCAATAAGGACCTTTATACTGGATTTCATTGCGTCAAGGCCTAACAAGCTGAGGCCTGATTCCATCAAATTTAATGAAAATCATTGATTTTAATAACCGCCCCAATATATATTCATCTTTATATATTCATCTTTGGTTTATCACGATCAATCGCAAGTGAAGGGATAGCAATGATAAAGTTTTTAATGAATGCATATTTAAGAAGGACGCTAAGTCTTGTAATTGCCATCAGTGGTTTAAGCATTTTAAATGCTGAAAAAGCAAGCAATAAAGAACACAAATCAAAACATAAAGATTGCGAGTTTGATTTTGTTATTGTAGGAGCAGGTAATGCTGGATGTGTGTTAGCAAATCGTTTGAGTGAGAATGGTAAATTTACCGTATGTGTTCTCGAAGCAGGTCGTGATGATGCTCGTCTTCCTGAGCTTTTACCCGAAGCATCTCCTGCAAATGTTCCTCAACCGGGCGATTATCAATGGGGAAGATACGTACGAGGTGGTATCCCTCCTCAATTTAATGGAGCGCTCACCAATAGAGGATTTGGCGCATTTCGCTTCTATCAACAAGAAGATGAAAATGGCCCAGTCCCCTTCCGTTCTACAACCTATGGCAGATATGCTGGATGGGGAGGTTGTACGAGCCATAATGCACTTGTCACTATTCGCAACCCACCCCAAAATTGGAACAAATGGGCTGCTCTTGGCCTCGATGAATGGTCATTTGATAACGTTAAGGATTTCTACTTTTTGACAGAAAATCGTTCCCAAACGAGTGGGCTCTTAGATGGGCTGCCTTATTATGACCCGGAGATTCCTCTAGGTTATTTAGGCTCTTTTGACCGCACATACTACGGTTTTAATGGCCAGGTTCCCCTGTTGTATCTCAATTTTGTTCCATTGGTTCCACCCTATAGTGAATTTGTAACTCTTCTGCAAAAGGTGGTCGCCGAAACTTTTCCTGATCTCTATCCACCCTATTTGGTTGATGCTGATTGGCCTCCTGGTGCCGCAGTAGGTGGTTTGACGCTAAATAATTTTACAGATTCGGATCAGAATCCAGCGAGTACCATTGTTCCTCCTGGTCAAACAACGGCAGTTAATATAAACGACGTCTATAATCCGTATCATGACGGCGGCTTTAATTATCCTCCAGAGTTCGCAAGACTTGGTCTTACAGGCCTAACGCTTTACCAACGAGCAAATGCCGCTAACACTTACTTATATGCTGCTGAGAATAGACCGAATTTAACTATTAAATCAGAAGTATTAGTAACTAAAATTATTCTTTGCAATGATCAAGCACAAGGTGTTGAATACCTTGAAGGCTGGAACATTTATCAAACCGGCCGAAATCCTGATACAGGACAAGCTGGATATGGCGGATCTGCCGGCGATGCGAAATTCAACGGTGTGGCTGCTAAAGAAAAAGGTCTGCGCAAAGTATTTGCACGCAAAGAAATAATTCTTTGCGCAGGTGTTTACAATACGCCACAGATCTTATTACTTTCAGGAGTGGGTGATCAGAATGACCTCGAAGCACTTGATATCAAAGTTAAGAAGCATTTACCTGGAGTGGGAAAACATTTAATCGATAATCATGAACTGTTGCCTTTCTGGCAGACAGCACCCGAAGCACTTAATCCAGAAATCGCACTCTTTTTAACTGCTAAGTCAACCGCGTCGGTTTCCCAGCCTTACCCCAACTTTCAAATTTCAATCGGGGATATAACTAACGCTCTAGAAACTGCAGATCCTTTTGTTCAATTATTTTGGAACGGCTTGAGAGGCCAACCGGGTGTCAATCAATCCTACGTAAGAAACGATTTTAGCAATATTTTAATGGATCCTACTCAGTATTGCACGAATCCGACCCCTTCGACTCCTCCTTGCTTTCTACCAATTATAGTAAACCCTGCTAATATTATTGGTATGATCATAGAACAAGAGGAAGATAATAGAACTGAAGGATATCTCAAGCTTGTTTCTAAAGATCCTACCGCACCGCCAAAAATTGTTTTTAATTATCTCCAAGATCCTAATGATTTGCAAGATTGGCTTGATATTATGAATACTACGGTATTGCCACTTATGCTTTCTTTACGACCATCTGGCTATTTCACTAACCTTCTATGGCCTGCTCCTTCTGATATTCTTAATCCCGGAGAAACGACTTTTACTGACATGAGCCAGGTTAATCAAGATAGACTCACAACATTCCTTCTTAACAGCGTCGGCGGGCACCATGCTGGAGGAACATGTAAAATGGGAATAGCAAGCGATCCGCTCGCTGTTGTAGATCAAAAAGGAAAGGTATATGGTTTCAAAGGTCTTCGAGTGTGCGATAACAGTATCCTTCCTATTAGTATTTATTGGCCAAACGGAACGGTCTATGTGATTGCCGAAAAGATCGCTCAGGACATTCTGGCCGCTCATTAATAATTACGAAAGTTCGAACTAGAGTTTCAGGTTCCTCTCTCAAAGAAAAGAGATGAATCTGAACAACTTGTCTAGTATTACCCTCCTTTCCGTAGATGGAGGTGGGCAAGGAATCTCAGGTAAAATTAGGCTCAATAGGAATCGTTGTTTTTTTTGTCTTTTTTTGCACCGTGCATCTGCTTCTCCCATTTGTCTAGACCCATTTTAGTCGAAAGCACGATATAACTGCATTACCTAGTAACAAGAAGCGTGTTCCAATTTTTTTCCTAGCTTCTACGAGCATTAAGCATTTGCCCAAAATCAATAATATGAGCAAAAAAGTCTGCTTCTCTTAATTCGTCTGTCACCCCATTAACATGAATCAGAACCGGTCTAATGGAGAATTTACTGGCTTTAGGCAAGCGTTTTATTTTTTGTTTAACACCGGAAATAATGCTCGCACCGATTTCTTTTTTTGAAAATTTTATTTCGCACACGTAGAGCGTCTTATATTTCGACTGAATGAGGTAGTCTATCTGGCAACCAGGTTGATTAATGGTTGCGCGCTGAAAATAAGGGCTATCATAAATAATTTCATCCGAGTTAATACCGAGTAACGAAAAAAGTGCATGAAAATTAGCATCTACAAGGTTCTCAAATTGTAAACCCATAATAGTTGACCATTGAGGAAGCGTTCTAACCTGGTTTTTCTCGATTTGTTCTTTATATGGCGCGATAAATTTAAGATAAAAGCGGAGATAATTATCTTTCAAGCGATACCTGAAGATTGCTGAACGTTTACCGGTATTAAAATTCCAAGCGAAATCTTTTGCAACGTAACCCGTTTCAACAAGATCATCAAGATATTCACTTAATGTTCCTCCCTTCTCCATCCGAACGGCGATCGCGATTTGCTCAAGTGATGCGCTGCCATCAGCAAGTCTTTCAACTATTTGTTTGTAGCGCGGCGATCTCTTTAGAAACAGATCAGAAAAAATACGTCCAAATTCTTCAAGTAATAAGCCACCACGTCTAAAGGCCAGATAAAAGATATTCTCTTCTGCAGATTTATTAGGATCTATTTCTTCTAGATAGCGTGGCACACCACCTGTAACCGAAAGAATTTTGAATTTTTCATAAGCAGATACGAGCTTCGCTTTCTTTCCCCAAAAGAGATTGCATACCGGTAGCGAAAGCTCATCCAAAGTTAATTCTAGCGAATTGCGGCCCATAAAGCCGGTACTGCTTAAGATATTTTTATCAATCCAAGCCGACATAGAGCCGCTTAAAATTAATAATAACTGCGGGTTTCGCTTAAAATGGAGATCCCAGGCCGACTTAAGCTTGCCCAAAAAAGTATGGTCTAATGACCCGATCCAATTGATTTCATCGAGTACAATAATTGTACGCCCCTCTTTGACCTGATGAGCAAGCGTCCATAACAAACTTGTCCAATCTGCGGTATCAATGTGATCAATGGATAAGTTTATTTTTATTTGCTCCGCAAAATAATCTCGTTGATCCTGGGCAGTCGTCTCTTTCTCAGGAGGTAATCCAATAAAAAAGACTGTTTTAAAGTCCTCACTAAATTCTTGTATCAATCTACTTTTGCCAATCCTGCGGCGCCCTTTTATAATCACCAAGCTTGCAGATTGCTTACGCAACAGAAAACGCAATCTGTCCAATTCATCCGTTCTTCCGTAAAAGGGCGTTTTCATAATCACTTTTTTCATAATCACTTTATAGTTAGTATTGTGAATAAGCTTTCTTGAAGAATACCACAAGCTCCTCACAAAATCAAAAAAAAACATATTTTATGAGGGATCTACATGTTTCTAAAACAAAAATATCGATTGTGCCAGGGTCATTAAAAATAATCCCTCATGAAATTGATAAAATATGATTTTTGGGAGATTTTTGATCTTAGCTTACAACTCGATATGATTTGCATACTCTGTTCAATAAATTGCACACTTAATAAAAGTCATATATGATTAGGTTCTTAAGAAAATGCTATCAGCTTCATAAAGCGAAGGAACGGAACGAGAACTTACCTTCAATTCGTTTGAGGAATTATTAAAAAAATATCCTCATAATGAATCACGGATTGACGTTGTAAAGAAAAGCTTTGAAAAATTAACGACCTTGCTCAGACAGTTACTCCACGTTAAAACCCAATTAGATTTTGCAGTATGCCTCTGCAATAATTTTCAAAGTTTAAGTGAAGCAACAAACTTTTTTATAGGCTTTTCAAATTTGACGACCGTCAATAATCCAGCGGTTAATGCTCGTTTCAATTACGCTAGCCCATACTGATCGCCCCCACGAGCTAAAACTACAGTGACCCCTCGTGGATGTCTATACTGGCGAGGGATTTCCTCCGAATCGCGTCTAAGTGAAGATTTCGGCAGGACAAAGTTCGAAAATGTTCTGAGAAATTCTGGCAAACATTACAAACCTGTGGGTTAAATTAAGAGTGGATTCTTATTTACATAATCCCAAAAAGGGAATATCTTGCCATAAAATTGTTTTTTATTTCTGCAATTTGAACCATCAATATATTGACACTATGTTCAATATATTGCACACTTAATAAAGGTCACACGAATGATTAGGTTCTTAAGAAAATGCTATCGGCTTCATAAAGCGCCTGAATATAATTCATGGCTTAGCACCCAGACTGATAAAGAACAAGCTCAAATTGTTGAGCGTTTATCAAAAATTGAACTTTATGGCTATTTTGGTGACCATAGACCGGTGAGTGATTACATTTGGGAGTTACGATGGCCAAATGGAAGAAGACTGTATTTTGCTCATGTAAAGGAATTAAATATTTTATTACTGCTTGGAGGAAACAAAAATGGCCAAGATAAAGACATCAGCAAAGCAAAAAATATCCTCAAAAAACACATGGAAACCTAAGCTTCGATTGGATACAGGCATAGTACCTTATAGCCCTACAGAAGAAATATTACAAGGTGATTTAATTGGCAAGGCCATACTGGATTGCTTAAGAAATAATGACCCCCAAGGCGTTATGGAGATTGTTGCTGTTTACTTAAAAACAGTAAATCGTGTAAAAATTGCCCAAAAAGCACACCTTTCCCGCTCGACGCTCTACAACAGCTTGCGCTACAAAAACCCTACCATAAAAACGTTGGCTAAAATTATGGCCACTGAAAATAATAGCCAGCCACACGCGGCGCCAAAAAAAGTGCAATAAAATTTGCATTCAGGGTTTTGGCCAACTTTGCGTTTGACAATTTAACGAATTGGGCAAGCGATCCAGTTAGAGATCTATTGGCACAATATTTCTGACCCACCAATAGGCAAATTCATAATTTAGTTTTAATTGTTGTCCCCTTTTAATGTGCTGATTCGCTGTTACAATAATACGAAGCGCTCCGTCTACTGTACACTCTAAGGTCACAACATTGGGTTTATAGCTGTGATTAATAAAACGTGTAAAATTTCCGGATTTCTCAGCATCTATAGTAAGTTGATTGTAATCTCTGCCGCAGAGATGCAATAAATAATCTGATTTGAACCTATCATTTTTTCCTAAATCCCTATTACCAAGTACAAGACCTGTGTATTCTTGGATAAATTGCCCTTCATCAATATCCTCATCAGCAAATACTCCATACCCTACTTCCTCACTGATAAACTGCAAATATAATTTGGGACGAGATCTCTGCTTAATAAGCTCACTATATTTTAAATTTGCTTCCTGAATCCAGTGCAGCTCGGAGATACTTTTACTATAACTTAAATAATATTCCCGCAGAAAATGATATTCCCGAGCCTCAGAATTTCCTTCAGCCTTATTTTCTGAGTTGTCCACATCCCATATATAAACTAAGTGGTCAAGATAATTAACCCCTAACAGCTTAAAATCTTCTGCATACAGTTTCTTTTGCTTGATTTCCACCGTGTTCACAATAGATGAATCCATTGATTGTATAGCGAACGAGAAAGAAAATAAAAAAGCTGAAAGAACAATTTTGAAAAGATTCATGGCCGTTTTCTTAAAGTATAAACTTTATGTTTTGTTGTATGGTACTAATCTATCGAAAGTCGTTAATTTAATAATCGATACACAGACATTGATCTTTGTACTGACGTTGATTCTTGTCTATTTCCAGGCTCAATCATCTGAAATGCCTGGGCTCTTGTCCGATGAGCGACCATGGCTCGTCGCTCATAGTCATGTATATCCTCTGCATTTTTGAGAACTGTTCTCATCTCGTCGGACTTCGCGTAATAAAGCGGAGGACGACCTAATTTGTCTTCGACTAAAGGATCACCAAAGCGTGTATCAGGATCGGGAAAATGATCTAATTGCTTCTGTTTTTCTATCAGAAATCGAGCAACAGCTATATTGTCATGTATGGCAGCTATATGTAATGGCGTCCTTCCACGGGTATCTATTTTTCTATGAACTCTTTGAAGCAATTTGACAATGTCATCAAAGTCCTTTTCGTTACCCGAAATACAAATGTTATGTAAGGATTCTTTAAGCCTCATCAACTCAGTTATTGGCCGTTGCTTTCTTTTGATGAGCTCATTGACCTTTACCTTTGGTTTTTCATCACAGTGAATAGTGCTTTCTTCATTACGCTCACTATCTTCATCAGATAGTTCAAAAAATGACTCGCTGGGCACACTGTCATGACTCGTCATTGTGCCGGTCTTTTTCCTCTTTTGCCGATTGGATGCCACTTCTTGTAAAATAGACATTAGCCGGTTTCCCCATTGTTTTGCATAATCAATCGGTGTAAGCCCCGCCACGTCTTTAGCCGTGCAATCTGCGTTATGCGCAACTAGTAATCTTACAATTGACGTGTTTCCCAGCTTACAGGCAAAATGGAGAGGAGTCAGTCCTCGTTTGTCTTTAGCTCGCACGTCCGCATTATGTTGGAGTAACAGCCGTACAATTTCAACGTGACCAAGCTTGCATGCAAAATGGAGAGGGGTATAGTTATAGCGGTCTGCTGGAAAGTCGTGATTAGCATGGAATTCAAGTAAAAATCTTGTAACCTCAAGAAATCCATTTTTTACCGCTAAACAGAGAGGAGTATATCCGGTGCTATTTCTTGCATCGATTGTGGCACCTTTTTGAAATACCAATCTCTGCACTAACGGTAAAACGCCGAAAGCCGCTGCTATATGCAGTAAGGTATCCCGTAAGCCAGTAAGATTTTGATGCACGTTAAATTCTGGTTTACCTATTATTTCTAAAATTTTTTCCAGACCACGTTCATTTAAAAATGCAATCAGGTTACGTTCGCATTCTTTTGGAGTGGGCTCTAAGAAAGATTGAGGCTCTTCAAAATCTTCAACACCCTGCTCACCTTGAGCGTTAGCATATTTTTCAAGCAGATATGCTGCTTCAGTATGACCTCTATCGTGTGCTATCTGACATGGTGTAAAATCGTGTCGTCCCCCTCGAATAGTGATATCGGCTCCATGCTCCAGTAATAATTGTACCAGGGCAGTTTGTCCACTTTGAGCGGCAACATATAAGGGCGTATAATTAGATTTATTTTTTCGATTTATAGAAGCATGTTTTTCTATGAGTTTCTTAGCCAGCCAATGGACCCCATAATATGCAGCTATATGCAGCAAAGTATCGCTTGAACCGGTTATAGGCTGGTCTACATTAAAATCCGGTGTATCGATAGTCTCTAAGACCGTTGACTTTCCAATGCTTTGCAAATAAGCAATGAGTGTCGCCATTCGTTCAGTTTCCATTTCTACAGGTATTTGATTCTGTCCAAGCGCCTTACTTTGTACCGTATCATTTTCATTATGTAAGCGTGCGCGTTTTTCTTGATGACTTTTTTCATCTGCAGATTTTGTTTGCTCCATCGCAGAGACGCTCAATGAAATCTGAATTAACCAAAGTATAAGGCTTATATATCGAATACCGTTTTTTTCTCTGAATTGAAGGCATTTATTTAACATACATACTCCAATTTGCACAAGCTAATCTCTATCATCTCTAAATAGAGTTTCATTATTTTTTGCTTCCCTTCAAGCAGTACCATTTTAAAATAATTTGCAAATGAGTGATAGCGTAAGAGACAAAATGGTGATGCATTTAGTGGTAACCATGTATAACCATTTATAACTCCCAAAAACGATTAATTGATACCTTGCTGGCAGCTCCGGTTATGCCTGCTTAGGATTTTCACCCTACAGATCCGTCATGGCGCCAAAATAAAAAGAGGCCTGACAAGCAGATCTCTTATAAGAACTTTTAGCAAAAAGTGCGACTCTCTGATTTAATCAAGAAACTGTTGTCAAGAGAAACACGTGTGCGACTGGATTATGGCCAACATACATATACAAACCTCCAGCGCTTTCAAATATGTCGTGAATTTCATATTTCGCCATTGCTTTAGCTAAATTTGTCTGAGCTTCTTGATGGCCTCTTCGTTTGGCTTCATAAAACCAACGGATTGCATCAAGTATAAAACCTTCTTTTTGATTGCTATTGCAATCAGCCGATAGAATCGGCCTTCTCACACAATAATAGCGCTAGACGATTTTGTGCGTTAGAATTGGTTCCTGCTTTCTGGAGCAACACGAGCGCCTTTTCCATCAAATCTGATTTTTCTTCAGAACTGCTTACTTGATTTCTTTTGTATAGGTACATAGCAGCTACCTGGTATTGGGCTTCTGTGAAGCCATGCTCGGCTGCCTTCGATAAACATTCTAGTGCGTTTTGCATAAATGTTTGTCGTTGTTGAGGATCCTGGGCAATTTCACTTTTTTTTGCATTAATCATATATAATTGATGATAAGCTACCCCAGTTAAATTATTTTGTGCGATAGATAGTGCGCATCGCATCATTGCTTGCCCCAAACACGCATCCATTTGCTTCGGATCAGAGAGTGCGATACATTTTTGCAAATATAAGTCGGCAAGAAAAGAGTTTTGTTCACAACCAAACTTTGGACTCGGATTTGACTGGCAGTTCTTCTCTACTTCTAAGCTGGTTTCTATAGCTTGATCTAATAATTCAGCTCTTCTGTCTCGATTGCCAGTTTGCAAAGCTTGCCTAATAAGACTATTTGCTCGCACCGAAAGGGAGGTTTGCTGCGCTATAAAAGCCTGTTCTTCAGGCGTTGAAGCTTGGGCCAAAACTCTAAACCTGGGCATTATGGTTAGCCTTGTAATTAGCTCAGGAGCTGAAGCTGTGGAAGTTGCGGTTACAGGAGCTGCAACTTCAGCAGCCGCTGACATACCTTGAGCTGAAGACACTGCAGTGACGCACATATAAATGCCTATTAGTTTTTTGAACATTTTTTACCTTTCATCAAAGAGGTGAGAGTGGCATTAATTCCAATATGATAATCTAAGCGTAGCATCTTTTTTAAACTTTTCAAGTTTCAAAACCTTATATTCAATCACTCTTAGAATTATCACTGTTCGCCTTTTTTTGTGTTGCGATTTCTTTAGGATCGCCTTATATCGCTCACTAGCAAAACGTTTGTTTACACTAGTATTGATAGTGAAGGAGACATCAAAAACTCACATTCCATGATACCCAGAGCATAACAATGTATTTGTTGCCAAATATTTTGGGACTATGATCAAAGCCGTATCCAATATCAAACATTATTCTGTTCGCAACATTGCGAATGTAAAATGTATATTTATACACAGCATAAAAACTGCTGCGAATGTAGTTTGTTTTGATAGTAAAATCTTCTACAAAAGGGCATGCCTTAGCGCCGAAACGTGCACGAAAAGCATAGCCTGCTTCGACGCCATGCTTTTCAGTCAAGTTATTTTTATATGCAAAAAGGAGGTCGCCCACGTTTCCAATCGTTATTCTATGTTTTTCGCACTCATTATCAAGGGCGTTTCGCGGCACAAAATAAATATATCGCCCCCCACAGACCAGGTCTTGCTTCTCATCGAGCTCATAAGAACCATCTAATTGAAGACCGAGGCCAACTTGACTGTAGCCAAAGTCTTCGTGCTGCAATCTATATATGCGATGTGTCGGTATACCAAACAATCCACCAAATGTCATCGATAAACAGCCGTGGTTGAGAATCTTTTTGCCAACCGTAAAAAGAAGATCATCCAGTTCTGTGCCAGAAAAGGTAGTTATTCCTGCACAACTCTTTTCTTTGATATGTGAGAAAGCGCCGTCGACACGAAAATAATAATCACTATGATGATAGATATAGGAACCAAGACTGCCTATAAAATCTTGATGAATTGCATCATATTTCTCGCGAAATTGAGCAAAGGGAAGTGCGATAAAGATATGCCTATACGGATTTTCTTTGAGGACTCCCGTAATTTGTGAGATGCGGTAGTTGTAGACCATGCTTATACCCAAAAGAGGGGCAAAGAAGATCTGCGCGAGCGCAAGAAAAGTAAGAAAACGCATACTTCGAGCACGTTGCATCTTATTGGTCCTAGTTGATGACTACTCAATAAGTTTTCAATCTACTACAATATAGAGGTTCTGAAAATGCGCTGGTTAATAATTGGCCACCGGGGGATCACTCGCTTTGAGCGATCCAAATGACAAAGAAATAAAACAATTTATCAAACGGATAAGAGCCCCCGTAAATCTAAGGCAATCATTCCTCTTCTAATAATTATTTCTAACGTACAGGAGCCATTTAAGGCATTGATGACATAATGCCTAAGCTGGGAAGACAGCGGTAGCAAAAGTAAATGCCTATTAATTTCTTGAACATTTTGTACCTTGTATCAAAGAAGTTACTATTCTACTTTCCATCTATACTCTGGCAATGAGGCTTATGCCTTGGACGGTCTTCAACTTGACATTCCCTACTGCAGTAATTCGTTTTTCTGCAGCCACCACAAATTTTATCAGCGGGCTTAGAACATTTTGCGCACTTTTTCTCGACAACTGTTGTAACTTCTTGAGTCCTAGCTACTTGCGCTGTCAATGCTACAAACCGTTTGGACGCTTCATCTAACGATTCAAGTATCCTTGCAATTTCATTAGCATCATCTAAATTCTTTACCTGAGCAGGATTATGAGCAAGATCATTTACATCCCCATAAAAAATACTATGCCTATGAAGAATTTTCGCATTAAGCTGCTCAAATAACTTAGTGAAAAAATGCGCATGAAATTGACCGGTAAGACATATTACACGGTGGTGCGTTTTTAAGGAACCAAATACTTTTTCCACCAACACAAAATTACCAAACTGAGAATCAATATCCTTAACGAGTAGCCGATTTATATCATTAACGCGAGTAAACAGTTCCTCAAACGTTGCATTTGGCAAAATAACGATATCTGTGAGAGCTGCTCCTAAATCTGCCTGAGGATTTATCCCCTTAAATAGAATCTTACAGCGCTCGTGAGCCGCAGCATAGGCGCGCAAATTTTTCTCAAGAAAAGGACCTATCACAGCATCGCTGCTCATTATTCTCTTCATTATTCCATAATGAGTATCTAGTTCATGAAGATAATCTGCAACGGATGCTCCTTTGGGACATTTTGCCAGGTAAGCAGTAACCATTTGTTTATAAGTTGCAGCAGTCATCGGCCTGTTAACAGAAAATTCCAGAAAAAGCCCTAATGATTGGAAGAATGATTGAAGCGCACCAGATGTTCGTTGCTTTCGCAGCTCACCCTCGACAAGAAAGAGATCAATTTTCTTCTCTTTCATTAGGGCAAATACAGTTGCAACAACTCTGCTCATAAGAGCATCACTCATGAGCATCTCTTCTGGTTTCTTGTCAAAGTCAGCCGCAAGTGCTTCGACAACGAAAGGAGTTTGGGGATTTTGATTTGTAGAACGAAACGGCCGAATAATGCGCTCTACAAGTGTTGAGCGGTCATTGCTATCGTTAGCATGTACAAAACCAATTACGAATGGATGACCTTGTGGAATCTCAACCAGAAGCTGAGAGACTATCATGGCTTGCATGTTTATCGACATAATTAGAAAACTACCAAATATTATGAGTATGTGGCTCTTAAACATATGAATCCTCTTGTACTTTCTCTAATTTATTATTTTAATTATGCAACAAATAACTTTATAATAGTAACAGAATGTTTCTTACAATGCAAAAAAATTCGCTTTCAGCACAATTGTATATTTCTGAAAATTGTTATAAAATTTTAATTCGATTTAGACTGGATGCAGCGATTAAACGTTATTTTGAAAATACATATTAGTGGAGTTAACCGCCATGAAAAAAAGAGCTTTGCGACTTAAAGATGTGCCAGGAATTGGTGTTGACAAGATGGGTAATGCGGCTGATGCAGCACATGATCCTGAAATACTGCGCCTCGAAAATATGGATACTGACATATTGCCGTCTCCTGCGGCACTTGAAGCTACTAGAAATGCGATAGGACTCGATGAGGCTAATAGCTATTTGCCTTTTCTGGGCTCAAATGAACTACGTAAAGCAGCAGCATTACATGTTTCACGAATGAGCGGCATGAACTACGACTGGCAGCGCCAGTGTGTTATCACCGCCGGAGGAATGTCTGGCATTCTGAACTGCTTTTTATCATTGCTTGACCCAGGTGACGAAGTTATTCTCACCGATCCTATTTATGCCGGCATAATCAATCGCATTCGGATTGCAGGAGGAATTACAAAGTTTGTCCCATTGATACCTTCACCAGAAGGATGGAGACTTGATGTAAAAGCGCTTGCGCAAGCAGCAACAACTCGAACGCGAATAGTCGTTATAGCAAACCCTTCAATGCCCACAGGACACGTGCTCGATCATGCCGAATGGGCAGCAATAGCTGAACTTTGTTCAAAGACAGATGCATGGCTCCTTTATGACGCAGCTCTAGAGCGCATTCTCTATGATGGACGCCATGTTACGCATCCAGCATCCTTGCCCGGTATGTATGATCGAACAATTACAGTTGGTAGTGCCTCAAAGGAATTGCGTATGATAGGCTGGCGTGTTGGTTGGGTAGTTGGGCCAGAAGAGGTAGTAAATGATGTAGGCCTTGTCGATATTTCAAATACTGTGTGCCAGGTTGGAATAAGTATGCCCGGGGTCGCCGCCGCACTTGCTCATTCAGATGACGATGTAAAGGTGGCAGTAAAAACATGGCAAGCACGTCGTGATAAACTTTTGCAAGAGCTGCAAGGATTACCGTTCATTCCTCCTCATGGCGGTTGGTCTTTGCTTATGGACACAACTTTATTAAATATCACCCCATCTGAAGCAGCCGAGAGGCTGCTCAAAGAAGCAAAAATTGCAGCAACGCCCATGACTGGCTGGGGAGAACGAGCGGCAAAATACCTACGATTTGTTTTTGCAAATGAACCCGAAGAAAGGCTCGAAGGAATGGGAAATAAGGTTAAGAAGGTACTGGCCAGATAACTTGGATTTTTTTGTACTTTAGATGAATAAGTAATTTAAGGCATTTAAAATCAAAACGACTTTTGCGGATCAGAATAATGGTCCATGTACGGGACTAACTGGAAATCAGCATTGATTGATTTTCATAGAGCTCGCTGATCGATTTTCATGGCCTTTAGTGGATTGATTTTCATGAAAATTTGTTGGCATCTCAATCAGATCTCGCTAACCGATCATCCAAACCACAGCTACTTATGATCAGATGACGATTTTATAGTAGATCTATTTAGATTTTCTTGCAATAGAAACCAAAGAATTCATGTCTAGCGTTTCGTTAGCTCATTCTACACCGTCATTGAGCTCGGGACATTTGGGAGGTAATACAAACTCCTTTGCAATCATACTCTTGTTACTTATGAATGTACTTGTGCTACCAGGCACTTTGGAGAAGCAGTTTATTCAAGCAATTCTAACTGTAAATTATATGCTTATATAGCTTTTTAGTTTTAGTAAATTTTGTGTTAAACTCCTACTATTAGAATCAAATGTTATAAAAATCTAGGTAATCGTGAAGTTTACTCAAAAAATACTTTTTTTGTTCGTTTGCTTATCTGCGGCTCCCCTCTTTGCTCGTCGTTTGCGAGAAATGTATCTCCATTCGCTGGGTTCTGACCACACTCTAAAAAAAGGCACTGCAACGATTTTTATTCATGGCACTACCAATGTGATTCCTGGCATAGAGTTCCTTTTTGGAAGCATTATCGATGAGTGGATTTTAAATACGGGCAGAGTTCTTTCTCAAGCCTGTCCAAGTATGTTTCCTTATAACTCATTTTATGTTTTTCGCTGGCCGGGAAATTTTAACATTCGTGAGCGCAAAAAAGCGGCACAATACCTCTATGATGTACTCTGCGGTCATCAAGGACCGCTTACCATTATTGCTCATAGCCATGGTTGTAGTATAGCCCTCTATCTAGCTGAGCTGTGCATGCTCTCCGCTAATACTAGTTTAAAAGTTGATAGACTTATTTTGCTTGCACCGCCTGTTCAGGAGCAAACGGCATATCTGGTGAACTCACCTGTCTTTAAAAAAATCTACTCACTTTACTCAAGTGCAGACCTATGGCAAATTATTGCTCCTGAGCGTATCACAAAACGCACAGGCAAGAGATCGCGTAAGATATTAACACACTCTAAGCGAGTATTTCCCGACGCTCCTCATGTAATTCAGGCACGCGTCCTGGTGAATTACCGAAGCCCAAGCCACCTCGATTTTTTCTGTTCACCATTTCTTAAAAAATTGCCATCACTTATTGCTTTTCTCGATCAGCAGGCAGAAAACAAAGATCACATTATTGTTAACATACCTACTGATAATAGTCCGATTTCTTTTGCGCAAACGGGAGAGATGCCATATTCATTTGCCGCCCGCTCGCGATGGCGCCGTTTCTAAAGAAAATACTGGCATTTAAATGCTTACTTCCAGCAATATTATGAGGTATATGCTTTCTACCATGTCTACTAAAGATGCCTGTAATTAGGTAGACATCATGATGAACTTAAAAATGGGGAATTTCAAGATATCTTTATTGCTCGTGTAAATAGACTTAAGGCTCCGATACAGTAATAAAAACCGCCCTTTGGTTGAAATCTATTCTCGCAGTTAGAAATTCAATTGATTTGACTTTGCCCTATATTAATATTTTTTTGGTCAATAAAAGCTGAACAATAGCGAAAATCAAATTTAGACATGAAAATCCTCAGATCTTATTAGTGATTATTACCACACCCGTCTTATGATATTTTTGCATCAATTTCATGCTTTTTACACGTGAGCTTATGAGTAGGCCAATGCACAGCCTGACAGTCTCTACTGCAGTATCTCATGATTTTGCATTGTGAGCATGATTTAGTTGCTGCTTTATTGCACACAGCACAAAGCTTTTCTTCTGCAGGTTGAGCGCTTGCTATTGGGAACTGCGATTTTTTAAGAGCTACAAATTTTTCTGCCGATTCCAATATCGAAGCTTGCAGATTCAACGCCCTTTCAACAAGTTCGAGCATCGACTGTTCTGGTCCTTCATATGCACTTTTGTTATCTAAAATTCTCATACCAAGCTGATCTGCATTCTCCAAAAATTTAAATGCATGCGCATGTCCAGATACAACAAGAGCTCCTTGATGTAATTCAAGGCACTCTAAAACTCTTTTGAGCAAGGTAAAATCAACAAATAAAGCATCAACGGCAATCCATGCGTTAAAGAGCTCTTTAAAGAAAGCAAACTGGTTTACTAATTCGCTTGCGCTCATAAGTCTTAAGAAAGCGAGTCCAATATCTTCCTGTGGATTAGCTCGTTGTAGCCATCGCTTACAACACTGTGTAGCTGCAGCATATTTTTTCAGATCTTCGTCAAGAAAAGACAGTTTTGGATTACTACTCAAGAACTTCTGCAGTGCCTCGTAATTAGTATCTATTTGGCCAAAAAACTGGCCCACAGAATTTGAACTTATACCAGCGCGCTGACATGCTATGACGTATAACATTCTGATCTTTTCTAACTCATCTCTGGGCACTGATTGATTGTTATTCTTATCATAGAGAGACCCTAGAGCTGCAATCGCACTTGAAAGCTGCGTAGAAACTGAGGTCCTTTCGTCGCAAGAAACTAGAAAAAGTGGTGTTGTTTTTGCCTTTCTGCGGGCACATACCTCAAGAGCAAGGCTTTTTATAAATACGTCAGTTGCTGCTATTTCTGGTGGATTTTTTTTAAGTTCATGCGCCCGAATTTCTATAACAATCGGAGTTTCACTCACCAAAGGTTGCAAACTATCAACAAGCTGCTTAGCTGACTGCTCGGCAATTTCTTGATTTGACGGTTTGTGCACCGTCGCAAGAACAAATACCGGTCCTTTTACCGACTGTATAAGTGACTTAGTTACTATCATTGCCTGCATATTGCAAGCTAGACTACAAGCAAGACAAATAAGCAGTGTTTTCATGTTAAGCATAGAATTATCCTTTATTTTTATTGCCATAATTAATATAAATACTAACAAAAAAGCAAAAAAAGTGAATTTTAGAAGGGCAGTTCGGCCAGAAAATGAACATAGCTTGATCGGTTCTAGCAGAACTTACCAGTCTATCCGATAAAGGTATTTAATCATTTGCGCATACAATTTGCTGAAAAGCAATATTTAAGATAACGGGATTTCAGTTTTTCCGTTCATATGATCTTGTTTAGGGATTTTTTGATTTACCTACCCGGCCATATAAGCTCTATTTCTTTACATTTAATTGTTATTATCACGTTTTATCCTAACAATAACATGATATGTGGTACGTATCAAGTATCAACCCCCGAGGTTAATTCTTTGCAAAGAAATGCATGGCCCTATTAATCTTTGACGCAAAGAAAAGAATGCTCGCAGAGTCCAAAGTTAAAATTGTATCGCAGGAGCTGACATATGCGAAGGAGTTCTGTGAGTGTTATAAATCGAAAGGCTTTGTTATAGGTATCTTACTCATTATATGTTTATGCTTACTCTTATCTATTCATTACAAAGCCACATACTAAAAACTCAGCCTTTGTTAAAATTTTTTTCTTGGACGTTTCTTTAAAGGGATCTTTTAAATTTAGCGCAATTAGCAACCATTGGCAGATGGCATAAGCACATTTTTTAGGCAACAGAAAATAATTTCTATACAAAAATCACCTTTATTTAATAGTATTGATTTCCTTCCTGGCAGAATGATAATGTGAAAATAAGGGACAACAAGGGGCACAATAATGAAGGGGAATGACACCCATCTTTCTGATATGGTACAACAATGGGGAAACGCATTTTCGATAGCGTTGTTTGATCCAAAAACCAACCTTTTTAATACACCTTCGGTTGATGGCCTTCTGGGATACCGAAGCATATCAAACACGCTTGTTGTTTTCGGTGAACCGGTTTGTGCAGCTGATGATATGCCATTGATTGCAGGAGATTTTTTTCATTACTGCAGGGATTATGGTAAAAATGCAATTTTCGTCGCAATCTCTTCTCAATTTTTAAAATACATTAAATCTCATCACCCTGCATGCTCCTTGCAGGTTGGTGACGAAATAATTCTTGATCCAACGATCAATATTAAAGAACAGACCGGCCCAGATGCCCGCCGGTTGAGAAACAAATACAATCAAGCGGTGCGTGAAGCAGTAACTATCAAAGAATATAAAGGCCATGACATCTTACTGGAATCCGCCCTGGAACAAATAAGCTTAGAATGGATACAAAATCGGAAGGGACCACAAATATTTCAACAGCACATAAATCTCTTTGAAAATCGCCTCCACAAACGCTGGTTTTACGCTGAATATAAAAATACTATTGCCGGTCTGATCGTACTTAATAAAATTCGGCAAGGATGGGTACTCAACATTGCAATGATGAGCGCACAAGCGCCGCGCTATCTTTCAGAATTTATGATTTTAGAACTGTTAGATATTCTAAAAAATGAAGGATGCGAGCATTTATCTATAGGCCTTATCCCCTCGACACACTTGGGAGGCATGGACGGTATGGGGTTCATTTCTAAGAAGTTTGTGCAGTCACTTTATAAAATTGCTCGCAGGCTATTTAAGCTGAACCATCGCCAGCAATTTTGGAAAAAATTTAAGCCAAACAGTGTGCCAATGCATATCGCGTTTAGCGGATCAAAAGTTAAAATTACAGATGCCATCGCACTTATCCGTGCCTTTAATGGACGAATTTGAAAAGGTATACGTAAATAAAGATTGCTCAAATGGGATAGGAACTTCTTCAAATGTTATACGACTGTGCATGATGCTATTAGGTTCTCTCATTATCGCTAACTTAATCTCATAGTTACATGTACTGTTGGTAAAAACCAAAATCCAAAATGCTTGTATCATCTTTTGCAAATTGTATGAGCGCGTTGAGAAATGATTTATTGACTTAGATTCAAGATTTGGACTTTAATAAATAGGAGGTAGCGAGTTTTGATTTTTTGAGGTAAATAAAATGGGTAGTAAAACAAATACAGTACGGGATGCCACATATCAACTTCTGCGGGAATATGGCATAAATACTTTCTTTGGTAATCCTGGCTCGACTGAAGAGCATTTTCTGAAGAATTTTCCCTCTGACTTTCGATATGTGCTCGCTCTACAAGAAGCCTCAGCGATTGCGATAGCAGACGGTTTTGCTCAAGTTACCGGCCATCCAGCCTTAGTTAATGTCCATACCAGCGGGGGATTGGGTAATGCGATGGGCAATCTAACTACGGCTTTTCAGAACAAAACTCCTCTCATCGTGACTGCGGGCCAGCAAACGCGCGAAATGTTACTGATGGAACCTTGGCTGATGAATGTCGAAGCTATTGAAATGCCGCGACCTCGCGTAAAATGGTCTTATGAGCCTGTGCGCGCCGAAGATGTACCCGCCGCTTTCATGCGTGCCATTGCAACCGCACTTCAGCCTCCCAGAGGTCCTGTTTTTCTCTCTCTTCCATTAGATGATTGGGATAAGCCCTATGTTGGTTCAGCTGTTGTGCGAACGGTAAGTCACCGTGTTGCTCCAGATCCTGTCCGTTTGGAGAAATTTGGAAAAATCTTATCTGAGGCACGATCACCTCTTTTAATCTATGGTGCTGCTATTGATCGCGGCAATGGATGGGCAGAAGGTATTGCGTTTGCAGAAATGATCAATGCACCAGTCTGGGGGGCACCGCTATCAGAGCGCGTGTCATTTCCAGAAAACCACCCTCTCTATGCTGGCAGGCTGCCCTTTGCTAAACAACCGCTCAGCAAAAAACTTGAAGGATATGACGTAGTGCTAATAGTAGGAGCTCCGGTATTTCGTTATTATCCCTATGTAGCTGGCACCTATTTGCCAAATGGAACAACCCTGCTGCATATTTCAGATGATCCAGCAGAAACCTCACGCGCACCTGTGGGCGATAGTTTATTGGGTGATGCTGTTCTGTCTCTTGCAGCTCTTAAGGATTTATTGAAAGGGATGAATATCAAGACTCGAAAAATTGCTGTAAATGTTAGTACATCTCATAGATCAAATTCGGTAAAAGTATCTAACGATGGCCTTCTTACCGCTGAAGAAGTTTTCAAAGCTCTTAATGAGATTCGTCCTCCAAATGCCATTTTACTAGAAGAATCTCCATCCAATAGCGGCGATCTTATAAGCATTGGTTGATTACCAAACCAGGCTCATTCTTCACCTTCGCAAGCGGGATACTTGGTTGGAACCTTCCTGCTGCCGTGGGCATCGCACTTGCTGAGCGTGACAACGGTCGTAACCGACCCGTTACATTAATAATCGGTGATGGATCATTGCAATATTCGATTCAGTCTCTATGGACTGCTTCACAGCATAATTTGCCTCTATTGATTGTCGTTATGCGCAACAAGGAATATGCGATTCTTAAATCATTTGCGAAATTTGAAGATACTCCTGGAGTCCCCGGACTTGATCTTCCGGATATTGATATTGTCTCTCTTGCAAAGGGCTATGGCTGCGAAGCTGTACGTCTTGATGATCTTGATGCTATCAAGAAAGCTGCAGCTGCCGCCTGGACGAAATCTAAGCCTACAGTAATTGAGATTCCTATTTCGCCTGCCGTGCCATCGCTCATGCACACTTTGTAGGATTCATTTATTATTTTTAAGCTCTCCAGAAAATATTGCGCGAGAAGATTTTGCAGGGAAAACTATAAAACTCTTACTTTTTCAGCTCACACTGAACTTGTTCTTGCACGGCTTCTTTTGTTGGCAAAGGAGGGATTGGCTTTTTTTTCTCTTTTTCAGCGCCGCGTATTTGTCTCTCGACGGGATCAATGATTTTTTCATCAAATGGATCAATTACATTCTTTTCTAAAGCTTTTCCAAGGGGTTGAGCACTTCTCACAATGATGAAAAAAACAAATGAGATAAACAGAAAGTTCAAGCAGGTTTGAATGAAATTACCATAGAGTACTAAAACATCACCTAAACGTATTGCAAAACTTTCAAGGTTTGGTCGACCGGCTAAAACAACGCACAATGGCGTAAGCACCTCTTTTATTAACGATGTTATTACGGCGCTAAATGCATTGCCCAATACTATGGCAGAAGCCATATCGATTAAACTACGTTGTTGAAGGAACCCCTTAAATTCTTTAAGTATCATGATATCTCCGTAAAGGTTGAAGGATTGAACCGGTGTTGTCCCCCATTAATCTTTCTTACTGCTTACGAGCATTAGTATTCTGATTAATGAGGGACCTTCCGGGCTGAGTCACAACCTCACTCACTGTGATTCAATCTCACGTGATTCCTTTTCCAAGGTAACCGTTTGATCAGTTCCTCCCTTCCAGTCGGCAAGCGTTGCAACTCTTTGCTTATCAGTCATTTGAAGGGCTTCCAAAATTCGTTTAATTTCGGCAAAGTTTCTTGCATTAGCTAGTGGATAATGCAAAATAACGCGTACTGTGCCCTTAGGATCAACGAAGTACACTGAACGCACTGCTTGGCTTAAACTTTCTTTTGGATGAACCATGTTATACTTTTGGGCAATGTGCAAGCTTTCATCGCTTATTATGGGCAAATTCATCTTATCGGTTATTTTATGATCTTTTGCCAAAACATTAAGCCATCGCTGATGTACTTGCTCCGAATCGCCCGACAAAGCAATTAGTTTACAGTTGAGCTTTTCAAAATCAGCATACATACTTGCTATTTTTGCAAACTCACTTTCATCAACCGATCCAAAATCGCCGGGATAGCTAAGTAAAATAACCCATTTGCCACAATAGGTTTCTGGAAATCGTATTTTTCCTTTCGTGCTTTCAGCCTTGAATTCTGGTGCACTGTCGCCAATTTGTGGACCATTTACGAGTGATTTGATTTGAGATTCAATAACACCAAGTGGTCGTGCGGTGACCAATGAATAAGCTAACGATACTGCAACCACAACTTTTATGCATGCTTTGAATACTGCTACTTGGAGTTTGTTCATGATACATCCTTTGCTCATGTAATTATCTTGCGTACTTTTAGCCTTTATCTTTGCACGTTTGATCTGGGCCCGCAGATGCCCGAAGGGAAGGCTATTTGCGGTTGCCCTTCATTAATCTGTGTTACTGCTTATAAGGGCTAGCACTCCGATTAATGAAGAGCATTCCCGAATATGTCACATGCTAGTGTGATCTAATTTCACGTGATTCTTTTTCCACGGGAACTGTCTTACCATTTCCTCCGCTCCAGTCAGTCAATGTAGCAACCTTTTGCCTGTCGCTCATTTGGACTGCTTCCAAAATTCTCTTAATTTCGGAAAAGTTTCTGCCATTTGCAATTGGATAGTGCAAGATAGCGCGTATTACTCCTTTTGGATCAATGAAGTATACTGAACGGACCGTTTGGCTCAAGCTTTCCTTTGGATGAACCATGTTATATTTTTGTGCAATAGTCATGTTTGGATCGCTTACGATAGGAAAGTTCAACTTATCAGCGAGTTTATTTTCCTTTTCTAAAGCGTTCACCCATCGTTGATGCATTTGTTTTGAATCACCCGATAATGCAATGAATTTGCAGTTGAGTTTTTCAAAATCTGCATACATGTCTGCGATTTTCGTGAACTCACTTTCGCACACCGGTGCAAAATCTGTCGGATGGCTGAGAATAATCACCCATTTTCCAACATATTGTTCCGGAAATCGCACTTTTCCTTTTGTGCTTTCTGCACTGAACGATGGAGCAGTATCACCTATTTGTGGTCCATTCATGACTGATTTTATTTGGGCTTCAATAACCCCAATTGCTCGTGCATATACCATTGAATAAGCGATTGATGCCACAAAGATAACAGTTGCACATGCTTTGAATGCAGCCACTTTATTGTTCATGATCCACCTCTTTAGTTTCGTAAAAAATGATTTAATTACTTTTTTAATCGCATTAAATATTGTTTTCATAGAGCAGCCCTTTCTGCATAATGGTTAGCTGTGATGCGTAAATATTTTTACGCGCAAAAACGATATATAACGACAATGTAGAATTAAAGGGGGAAAATCACGAAACGATTTTGACGCCTATCCATGCCTTTGCAAGAGTTTCCAAAGGACAGGATACGCCGTGTCGGCTGACGACATTGATGTTGTAGTTCATGAGCATTACTCCTCCCGAAAATAAGAATAATGTAACCTACTTGTAAATAGAGTTACACCAAATCAAAATCAATGTCAACTCTTTTTTTGAAAAAAAATTTTTCTTTCTCCAAAACAACGGCCAATAGATATTAAAAAGAGTAAGCATTTTACAGAAAAAGATCCGAAAGAAAATTCTCTGCTTTGAGGACTTGTATACCATTATATTGAGTTTCATTGCGCAAATATCTTACTAACTGGATCGCAGGAAAACCATATTTTTGGCTGAAATAAGAAAGCCGTTGGCTAATTGATCCATCTGAGAGTTTTATCTCAATTATTTTTTCAATGTTCTCATCGCGCGCAATTGCAAAATCTACTTCATAAACTTCTTTTGTTTTAAGATAGTGTAATGTTCGCTCTTCTCCAAAATAATCAGCTTTCGCATAGATATCCTTGAGCAAGCTAACGGCCACGTGGTTTTCAAAAATCTTTCCTTCGTCACCCTTTACCAAGCCTGTATCAAAAAAATATATTTTGGGCTCTTTAAGGAGACTTAGAGCTATGTTTCTCGAGTAAGGTGTTATTCTAAAAACAATGAAAAGAGCTTCCAATATTTGAATGTATTTTTTGACCTTGCATTATTTAGCTATGCAATACCAGCGATTTCTTTATAATTGTCCTCGACTAAACAAAAGGGCATTATATAATAGTTTTGACTTTTCAAGAATTTGTTATATTTTGGTCGAAATTATTTGGCGCGATCAAATCACCGATATCAGAATTCTCTTTTGGTTTTCTCCGAGATAGTCGTGATTACTAAAAATGACTAAACCTTAGTACTTTATCGAAAAGGCATGACTTTTCCATAAAGTACTATCAAAAAGTCTAGAAGGCATGAACCCATCTTTTTCTCGTCATTATTATGCATTTTTGGACGATCAAATAGCATCAGCATAATTGAACAATTACGACAATCATTGCAATTTGAAAATATTTCATGGTATAATTTTATATGATAATTCAATAATAGGAAAAACTATGAAGCCTTCTTTAATAACTCTTATGATAATAACCTCTATAGTTCAATTTTACGCAGCTGATCGGTTATTTTCACAAGAACAGGGACAACAAGCAGGAGGAAATATGGAAAAGTTAAATGGAATCAAAGTTGCCATTCTGGTGGCAAATGGCTTTGAACAAAGTGAAATGACAGAACCACGTAAAGCATTGGACGAAGCAGGAGTCAAGACGTTCTTAATCTCCCCTACTGAAGGCAAGGTAAAGGCGTGGAAACATGGTCAATGGGCAGATAGTTTTGCTGTTGATGTACCTTTAAAAGACGCACGAGCAGAAGAGTATGATGCGTTGCTTTTGCCTGGTGGCGTTATAAATCCAGATACTTTGCGAATCACACCAGGTGCAATTGAATTTATTAAGAAATTTGTCGATGCAAAAAAGCCGATTGCCGCGATATGTCATGGTCCCTGGACACTGATAAATGCCGAGGCAGTCAAAGGTCGTAAAATGACTTCATGGCCTTCTCTTTCAATCGATCTTAAAAATGCCGGTGCTCTCTGGGAAGATAGTATAGTCGTTGTAGATGGCAACCTCGTAACAAGTAGGAAACCAGCAGATATTCCTCAGTTTAATGAACAGTTTCTTGCACTACTCCAGTCGATAAAAAAAGCTTAGCCTTTTTGAATAGAGTAGTGAGTTGTTGAACTGATTGTATCAATTAACAAGAATGCTCCCGCCGCATCTGCAGAAAAATGTTTTAAGGGTTCACCATTTTTAATGATCGTGTAAGATTTGGATGGACTGAGCGCAGTAAATTGAAATTGCACTGCCGCTTCGGTACTCGGCGTGACTGTCCATGTCCCTGTAGAAGATGATAGATCCCATGAAAGTATCGTAAGTATAATAGTTCCTGTTTCGGGAACTGCAATGAATCCTTTAACACGTGTACAGTTCAGAGGAAATGCAGAGTACGTCTTTGTTCCATCAATGTCAATCTGTGTCGGAACGTTTACAAAATGACTCACAAATCGCCCTGCCATTACAATCTTGCCATCTTCCGAATAGTTCCAGGATGTTGAATTATTAGAATATTCGTGCCGTGCTTGATAGAAAAGTGGGAGATCATAGGCAGAATCGACATGGCCATGCTCATCACCCATAAAGAAGGCGTAATTTACGCCATTGCTTACCTGCCCGTTATGAGCATCATCAAGTCCTGCATTTGCAGGATTAAGCGCAGTACTGAAACCTCCAAAATTGATTCCGTCTGTCGAACTAGCTTCTGAGAGCGTAGGATAGTCACTATAGAACCAAAAGGTCTTAGTATCTTTCGCATAATGGGCCCCAGGATGAGAATGATAGTTATATACTACATTATTCCTAAATACCCAGTTTTTTCCGTCTTGGGAGGTATAGACTGCAGTGTTACAATTCCTTCCATCAGGTCTGAGGATGACATACATGTAATAGGTTCCGTTGACTATAAGCACCTCAGGGTCCTTGTAGTATTCACCAGAGAGAATCATGCCATGATCTGTCCAATGAATACCATCGGTGCTTGTAGCATAAGCTATTACCCAGTTATCCCCGTTTGTATTGAAAGCGTACCAGGCCTTATAGAGGGTTGTGCCAGAGTCAGTTACTTTGCGCACGCAGATCTTTTCAACACTCTCACCGCCCTTGGGATTAAATACGGGAACTACCTTGCCATTATGATCCATATGTTTCTTCCAGTTAACGCAATCGATGCTGTATGCGTAGCCATATCCTATACCACGCTTTTCTGGGTCACGAATTCTGTACCACATTTTATAGATGCCATCAGTTTTATCATAAAATCCGGTAGCCGCTCCTACCCAAAAACCCTGGTTTTCTTGCAATTCGGGAGTTCGCGGTATTATAAGAAAGTGAGGAGCACGGACCCATGTTCTTTCAGGCACTGCATACGGTGCTGGAATTACCTTTACTTGAGCAAAAGCAACATTCCCTGTTGAAGTAGCCGGAATATCTATAAAGCCGCCCATACTTTGAGCTTGGACTTTGCTTGCGCTTGTAAGCGTAACTGACGTGCCAGATTTTTTATCAAGGACCTGTGCTGTCACTCCACTATTACTGGAATAAGCCATAGACAAGGTATAGGCCTGATTCGGTTTAAAAACAAACTCTTTTTGTACGGTCGTTCCTTCTGACCAGTTTGAAGAATTACTATTCGTACTGAGGAGAACCGTGTATATATCTGTACTCTTGCTCACTTTGCGCTGTAAGCGCAGTGCATCGAGTTTTGAGGAAAATGTCTTCGACAAGGTACGAGAGTATTTTTCAATGGCACCAATCAACCCTACCTCCACTGTAGCAGATCCTGAAAAAAATTCAGTGGTTAATTGAATATCGATCGATACCATGTATGGCTTTACTAAAGAAAATGCATTACTAATCACAAACCATTTGTTTGCGATATTATTTGCATTCCATTGTAAACAATACGGGCTTAATGAGTTTGCGGTACTAATTGCGAAAGTTGATTTCATCCAGTTTGATGAACTGCCTGCATAGACGGGAGCAAAATTTTCAAAATTACCAGAACTAAAATCATCCACAGTAATTGGAAGATATCCACAGCTCTCTGCGTCAACGATACCTCTCAGAGCAAGCACAATGAAAAGCGTTGTACATTTCATAAGCATTTCCTTTCAATCACTTATCTATGAGTAGTCTTTCGTTACTATGAAATGCAAGATCTGCGCCTACTCATCATCAATTGATTAAGCCTTGGTAATCTTGTAAATAGTTGTGTCCTGGTTCATTGCCACACAAAAAAATCAACTTTTCGCTGGATACGTTACCTGTGTTCCTTCCACGTGTGCCCATGGCGTGAGGGTATGGGATTTGCTTTCTGTTTTACTAAAAATATCGCTAACGTGCACCTTGTGCGCCAACAAGGCATCGCCTATCAGTGAGCGATGACAACGCCATGGAACAGCCTCTGCGCACATGATAGCTACTTTTTCTTTCGATGCTTCATGTATAAGCTTTTCAAGACTCTGAGCAAATTCCTCAGTCTGCATATAGTCAGCAAATCCACGAAACGATGCATTTTTCCATGCCGTATTGATGGACTCTTTCGTGGTGTGACGTAGTCCTCCAAGCCCAGACATATGCACATATCCAATGTGATTCTTATGCAACGATTCTTTCAACACATCACTGTTAAATTGAGGATTGTGACGTGATTTTGGTATCGTGCGAATATCGACAATCTTTTTAATACCATAAGCATGCAAAATCTCAATAAATTCCTCAATTGGATGCGTAGAATGGCCAATTGTATAAACGGTAATGTCCATACACCGTCATTCCTCCCTTATCACCGCTTATTACAAGCAGAGAATGGTATTTCAATATTTGCCGGCAGATACGTACCAAATGCTGGTTGCAGTTGTGCTAGTGCATCGATTACTTGCCGCGTTTGACAAGGATCTGCGGTCAAGAAAGGGCTCAATGGCGTGATCGTAATGTAGCCTTGCGCATTTGCTAACGAATCAGAATCCGGTATATCATTCTGCTCAGATGGTGGCATAGGGGCGAGACCAAGCACTGTAATTATTGCCCCCTCTGGGGTTGGGGGAGCGAACTGAGTATATGCTGCTCCCACGGGAATCCCATCAATATATTCAGTTACAAGACCTTGTCGAGTTATACGCACGCCCAGCAAAGGCATTACTGTTGTATCTGGATAGTTAATATTAAGAGTTGTAAACTCTGGTAAGAGCTGGCCAGATTCTTGATAAAATTTTGAACATTGCAATTGGGTGACAAGATTTAACACAAAATTGGCGATGTCTGTGTTAAGAGCATTTACTCCTGGCCCACTTACCGAAATCGATGGGACAGCAAGAAAATTAGCAAATGCACGAGACATTACGGTAGCGGCATTTGCTACCGTTCCTGAATTGAGTGTGGCTTGTCCTGTATTAGTACCTTCACTATTAATACCAGCTATAATCAGATCCGGTGTAACAGGAACAACAACGGGAAATTGTGTTATAGCACCTACGGGGAAGACAGTTTCGCCAGGAGTAAATGTGTCTGTTTCTGGATCAAAAATGGCCTGCCTGACTGACCAGGTACCGAGAACCCCCGGTGCAGCCGGGTTTTGCGGCTCAATGAGAGCAAAAGGTGAGTTAGCATCTGGTATAGTATTATCTGGCGTATTAATCGCAAAAGAACAGGCATCTACTCGATCATAAGGAGCAACAACATACACATTGTGGTAAGGGCTTAAAACGCCTGCAAGAGTTTGTATGCCCATATTTACGTCGTTATAGCCATCATCATTGGTTAAGACAATATTGAGCCGTTTGGGTGAGCAGCCATTACAAAGATCCAAGGTAAATTTATGCGCTTCAAATGAACCACAGGGGCTATTCGATTGTGCGCCTAAACCAATGACTACCTCGCTTGCACTAGCCTCAAATGTGAGTGTCAGAATTCTGTAATCCGTTGTCATAGGCTCTGCGCTAGATATTATAGTATTCCCCTGCTTAACAAATATTTTGACGTCTGCTCCCGCGCTCTGGCTACAGAGTTTCCCTATTGCAGTTACACAGTAAGTATTGCCCGGCTCCACTTTTACTTTTGTTTCGATGCCAGAAATATTTAGATTGCCGTCATAATGAGCGCGCTCTTTACAGAGGACTCTTAGCACACGAGAAGCGTAATCAGGAAAAGCTGTCTCGCAGGGCACAAAAAATTCTTGAAGTTTTACCTCCCCAACTGGTTTGGCACAACGTAAAAGATCTGAGCTCGATGCCTGGAGTGTAAAGAATGGCAGTGCTGCGATAAGAAAACGCACAATGGCAGTAAAATTCATGTTCTTCCCCTTCATGGTGGTATGTTTTCATGAAGATACCAATCCAGGGGAGTTTAAAGCAAGAATCACTTAAAAAGTGAAACAGCTGTTCCTGCTTATTCACTATCAGAACAATTAAAATTGAACCGTAAGTTAAAAATCTATTAACTCACGGTTCAATTTTTAAAAGCGTGCAAAAAAGTGATGTAAAGAATCTGTTAAAAGTGTTATATGAGCTTAATGGAGAAAAATCTCCTATTATCGCCACAGCGAAAGTAAGATCGTCCCGATGACTATACCAACTGCTGGATATCCGGCATCAATCAAAAAAAGTCTCCATGATTTGTTTTCCCAGATAAATACCATGCCCACCACGGGAAGAACGATGCCGAGAGCAACTTTAAGTCCCAAGATTAATCCAGACAGCAATGTCGTCGATCCGGTCATATAGACCAAGCACGCAAGTACTATAGAAATCAAAAGATTGCATGCAAACGTAAGAGCCATTTTTGTATAGAGAACGTTCTGTGACGGCTTTTCAATAACGACGTTATTTCGTTTGAGTTCTTCGCTCCATAGTGAGCCAAAAAGTGCTGAAAACCACAAAGAGCCCAATAAAAAGAATATGATAGTTGAGGCAGCTATGGCCAAATACGTGGTCTGTGATAAGCAAACAAAATCCATAAGATCTCCTTAAGATGTAACATGAAAATGAGCTTCACTAAAGGTAGGGTAACACAGTGATTCCTTTTGTCAAAAATGCGCTTCTGGCGAGAGTTGATAGCTCAGTCACTGCTTTTGCCTGGAGGCCCTAAAATAATAAGTAGACAACTTTTCTCAGCGCACTAAAATAAACTTATGGAAACGGTGAAGCATTAATGTCTTATCTTAAAAGGATACATTATGATCACGATCCTCTTTATTGTATGCATGACCCTCGGCACACTTGATCTCTTCGGAATGGCTGCGGACTACGCAACAAGCTCTTCTCCTCAAAAAAATCACCAGACTAAGAAACTCGGCAGATGGACGGAAAACATAGATGAAGCACCTCCGCTGTTTAGAGCACTCGAAAAACTATCGCCTGAAGAGATGCATGAATTTATTGATTGCGGTATTGATAGGGAAGAAACATGGGATAGGACTGTTATTCGGGGAAACAAAAATGTCATTTATCGAGGACAAACGGCTTTAGCATACGTTTGGAAACGCATAAATGAAACATCAAATGTAGATGAAAGACTTCATTTTGCTGGAAAAGCTGCGCTCCTAATCGGTATGGGTGCTCTCAAAATTCCCGATCAGACCGTAACAAACGCGGATGTATGGTTGCGTGTCAAATTCTTTCTGTGGCTCACATTCCTTGCTGAAAAGAACATCGAAGTTGAGTCTGATGCTCTTCTTATGGCAAAAACGTGTTTTTATCACGCAGTGTTTGGTTGTGACCAAACCATAAAGCCTTTGAGTCTTGAAGAGTTACTACATTGCCCAAAACTCCTTGCACATATCAACGTTCAAGATACGCTCGGATACACCCCGCTACATTGGGCAGCAGCACGTGGTAATTGTGCGCTTCTAAAAGCCTTATTAACCGTGAAGAATCTTGAAATCAATAAGCAAACAATTTTTGGAGACACCCCTTTGCACTGTGCTGCGCGCGCACAACATCGAGAAATTTTTACCCTTTTGCTTGCTGACCGGAGGATGCAACCGCTTGTAATAAATTTCAATGGAAATACTGCTCAACAGGTAGCAGATGCATGCTCACCTCAGGAGCCAGAAAAACGAGCTCTTGATTCTCAATAGTAAGAGAATAGGGCAAGCAAGAGAGTAATTTTCTCTTGAGAGCTGTAATTGGCTTAATTGATTTTTGGAGTAATGATTAAAAAAATGATAATTGACAAATTTGCTACACCAACTAAATTAAAAAGAAATTATACAATAACCTTAAATATTTCAAAATGAAAGGATCAGACGATGATTTCAGTTCGCTTTTTTATGTATGGCGCTCTACTGCTATCACATGTTCATCTCTATGGAATGGCCGCAGAGAAATCGATTTCGACTTCTACGGAGGCTATGTCACGTCAAGACAACGGTTGGGGCGAAACTTTAGGTCTTCAAGAAATTCAACAGGCTCCACCCTTGTTCGGCGCTTTGCTTAACAAAACTGCCGACCAGATTCATGAATTTGTAGATACTGGCATCAATCTCAATGAGGTGTGGAATAGAACAATTCATCGTGGAAGACACACCTATGTCTACGAAAATCAAGATGCTTTCAATTTCGCCTGGGATCTTTTCCGAACAAGGCAATTATGTGAATGTAGTAGATGAAAAGCGCATGACAGCACTCATGTGGTCTCCAAAAGGAGAATTTTCTCAACAAAATATTCAAATAATGCGCGCTAGAATTTCAGAAAGAGAAAAAAAAGATAACGAGCTCAAAGGTAAAATAATGCTCCTTTTAGCACTAGGATGTAAAGCGCCTGGGGCAAGAAAAACATCGTCTCTTTCGTGGACTACTCTAAAGCTTTGGCTATTTAGACCACTTATTGATAAACATAAGCCGGGAATTGCAACTGACGCCTTTATCATGGCGCTGACCTGTTTTGATTTAGCGATGTTTAATACAGATTTATGCGTCACTGAGCCCATGAACATGGAAAAGTTACTCAAATCTCCACAGCACTGCAAGCACATTAACGTCCAAGATATACTTGGTTATACGCCTTTGCATTGGGCAGCTGCTCGCGGCAATGCGGAAATGGTAAAAGCTTTGCTTACGGTAGATGATCTAGAAATCAATAAGCAAAACATATTTGGCGACACCGCATTACATTGTGCTACTCGTGGTGCTCATTCAGCAGTTATTGAGCTTTTAAAAGCTTACAAGAACATAGACGCAGCCATCGTAAATAAAAATGGAAAATCTGCTAATCAGCTGCTAGAAACTCTCATGGGTAAAGGTAAAAAATAAAGACAACTATCTACTTGGGGCGGCCATTTCAATAATGATTCGATGTTTCATCGTATATACCTGCCTTGCAGCTTGTCTATGAAGGACGTTATACAATAACCGCCATCACTTTAAAGCAAGAATTTGAAATCAGCCTATATAGGGAAATTGTTACGATTTGCGTGGTAATAAAAGATCAAGCCTAAACCTGTAATAGAAAAAACCAAGTCAAGAAATAAATGTGCTAAAACTCACGCCCGCGGCTCAATTGCTGGAAGTAACAATTTCACTCGCAAACGATCTTCACATTCTGATATCTCAACTGGGTGCTTTTCGCAGAGCATATCAAGATTATTCTTCGCTAAGGAATGACCTTGTCTACTTGCTTCATAAAGCCAATGAACCGCTTCGATGATCAGCCGTCCCTTCTTTGGACGACTGTTTTCGGGCAAGCTCTCAGCTTTTTCGTACATGAGGCAGCCAAGCATATTTTGAGCTTTACTATTGTTTCGTTTTGCAGCTTTCTTAAGCCACGCAATAGCCTTAGCCCAAGATGCTTTTTTTTCCTGCCTATCATCTGACTGTTTACATTTTTGTAGATAAAACGCGCCAACATCAAACTGCGCCTCAACATCACCCTTCTCAGCCGCTGCTTTTTTTGCGCATACTAATGATTCTTTGGTTAGTGCTTCCTTGTGCTGAACATCTTTTACGAGCTCGCTCTTCATTGCATAAATCTGTGCCAATAAATAATACGTATCAGCATGCCGAGCCTTCTTTATCGCTTGCAAGCTTAACATGCCTGCATAGTCAACATACGTTTCCTTTAGCACATGATCAGAGGTTGACTGTGCCCCTTTGAAATACACCCAGGCAAGGTGAGCATTCAAATCAATCTTCAGGCGTTCATCAGTATCGGTATATATGATCTTCTGAATTTCTTCCAAACATTCTATTGCCTGATCAAAGAATACTTTTCCCTTTTGTGGATTGTCAGCATCCATACTTTGGTTAAACAGGGTTATATGGCCGTCCAATAATGGTGCTACTTTTTCTAGGAGTCTGAGATAGTCTGAAGACAAAGATTTATTTTGTTCGCCGCTTACTACTTTTTCGCAAGACATGCCATGAATCGCAAATATCAATGTGAGCCCACAAAGAGCGGCCATTCTTTTTATCATATCAAGCCTCTACATCACCAGCTGATGCTTTTTTTGTGTATTCCAATGACTCTTTGATCAGTGCTTCCTTGAGCTGAACATCCGTTACAATCGTGCTTTTCATTGCGTAAATCTTCGCCAATAAATAATACGTATCAGCATGCCGAGTCTTCTTTTTCTTTAGCGCATGCGAGCTTAACATTTCTGCATAGTCAACATACTTTTCCTTTAGCACGTGATCAGAGGTTGACTGTGCTCCTTTGAAATATACCCAGGCAAGGTGAGCACTCAAATCAATATTCAGTTGCTCATGAGTATCGGTATATATGATCTTCTGAACTTCTTCTAAGCATTCTATTGCGTGATCAAAGAATACTTTTCCCTTTTGCTGATTGTCAGCGTCCATACTTTGGTTGAACAGAGTTATATGGTCATCCAGTAATGGTACTACTTTTTGTAAGAGTCTCAGATAGTCTGCAGATAAAGATTTATTTTGTTGGCTGCTTACTAGCTTTTCGCAAGACATACCATGAATCGCAAATATCACTGTGAGCCCGCAAAGAGCTCCCATTCGTTTTATCATATTAAGCCTCTAAATGCCCCTTATCAGCTGCTGCTTTGTTTGGGCATGCCAATAGTTCTTTGATCAGTGTTTCCTTTATCGTTTGCACGCTTAACATGCCAGCATAGTCAACATAGGTTTCCTTTAGCACACGATCAGAGGTTGACCGTGCGAATTTGAAATACACCCAGCCAAGGTGAGCTCTCAAATCAATCTTCAGTTGCTCATGAGTACCGCTATATATGATCTTCTGAATTTCTTCTAAGCATTCTATTGCCCGATCAAAGAAAATTTTTCCTTTTTGTGGATTGTCAGCATCAAAACTTTGGTTGAACAGGGTTATATGGTCATCCAAAAATGGTGCTATTTTTTCTAAGAGGCTCTGATAGTCTGCAGACAAAGATTTATTTTGTTCGCTGCTTACTACTTTTTCATAAGACATGCCATCAATCGCAAACATCATTGTGAGCCCACAAAGAACTCCCGTTCTTTTTATCATTCTAAGCCTCTGCTCTATAAGGTGAACTAATGTAGTTAAGTTAGCATTCTTTTGAGAATTTTTGAAATGGCATCTTTTAAATGAGGACGCTTGAAACACTCACTGCTCCGGCATGACGTGCGAATCTTTTGTAACATCTGCAGATAAAACCCAATTCGATGCCCATTCCCTGTACGTTTCCTTCATGCAAGGATCCTCTGCAAGTTCACTCTTTTTTTCATAAATTGATGCCAATAAGGCATATGTTTGCAGGTGCTGATCTTCTCGCCCCAGAGCGAAAACACATTGGGTATTTGCCTCATCCAAGCAGCGCTCCTGAAGCACAGGATCAGTATATGCATTACATTTTTTTATATATAAGATAGCGATATAAATATGTAAAGCGATAGTAAGCAATTTAGTCGAGCTGATGATACGCTGTGCTTCTAAGAGAACTTGTATAGCGCCTTCTAATAAGCGGACTCTTTCTTCTTTACTGGCATATTGTTGACATATTAGATCGTTGTGTCTTTCTAAAAGCGGCTCAATTTTTTTCATTACCGCCTTCGCTTCAGATGTATAGGCGCCTGAGTCAAATTTTATAGGTTTTGCTTCAATAGTTAGCGCATGCGATGTCATACCCTGAGCAGCAAATACCGCTTTGAGACACATCGTAAGTCCTAGTAATTTTTTGAGCACGTGCTGTCTTTCGCGTTGCTTATTTAACAATGCAATATCTTCAAGTGGCATCTCCATAAAAGTTCAATTATGCGCGTCCTAGGTATTTTGACGTTTACCATTATTTTGGCGCTTTTTAACAGTCAAAATACTGCCGCTTTGCTCGACGTAGAGATTGTACTTTCGCGTGAGTATTCGCACATTCGCTTGTGCTTCGAGATGACCGCCACGGGCTGCTAAAGCAAACCAGTAAAGCGCGTCAATTATAATCCGTTCTCTTTCTTGAGGATCGCTCAGTAGGTTGGCTTTTTCACAGAGCAAGCCTCCTAAGCAGTTTTGTGCATTTCTATGGCCTTGGCGAGCTGCTTTCTCATACCACTCAATAGCATGTTTCAAGCACTTCACTTGTTCTTCAAGATTATCCGCATCTTCCTTTTTCTGAATATAATCGGCTGCCATTATAAACTGAGCGTCAACGTGACCTTTCTCAGCAGATTTCCTTAAATATTCATGACCCTGTTCAACAAAGGTGCATTTTTCTTGAGCATCTGCTGTTACCTCACTTTTATGTGCATAAATTGAGGAAAGTAATAAGTAATTTTCCCCAAGGTGCTCATCATCTTGACTTCGCGAAATAGCCTCCATAGATCGGGTTGAGGCTTGCCCTAAACATGCTACTTTTTGGGCGAGACAGGTAACTGCTTTATATTTTCTCAAATATAAGCCAACAAGATGAGTATCTATATTCACATGGAGTGTAGGGCTTTGTTGGATTACTAGTTCTATTTCGAGGAGAGCTCGTATTGCATGATCTAATAATTTGACTTTTTCCCTCGTATCACGGGTATTCAATGCTCGATAATAAAAGCTTCTATGCCGTGCGAAAATGAGCTCAGCCCTGTTTTTTAAAGCCTGATCTTGAGGAGAGCAGTCACGAAAATCAATATGTATTGGTCCTTTACTTGCATCAATATGCGTGATTATCTTTGTCGGCGCCATACCCTGAGCAGACCATGCGAACATGAGATAGCCTGAAATTCTTACGATGTTTTTGAACATTTTAACCCTACCTTGCTTAGTGTCAAAGCATACCATGTTCACACTATTAATTTTATGGATTATATAATAAAGACAGCATCTTTCACAAATTTTATAAATAACAAAAGATACTCGCTCATAGCTCTTGTTGTTTATTCGCGACTTTTTTTCTTTTTGGCTTCTTGTGTTTGAGAGCAGTTAGATAAGAAGTCTCAATCCATTGAGGCAGCTCATTGCTATTTTCAAGAATTTCTTCAGGTAATGTAAAATAAGGCATCCTAACTGGCTTCTTCATACCATTATAGATGAAAGGTTTTGATCCATAGTGCTCAAAATTTTTCTGCGTCTCTTCGTCAATTCTAAAGTACAGTTGATTTTCCACAATGCAGGCAAACATTATATCATTATAATAAATTCCGTAACCACCAAACATTGCACGAGCATTAATCGGGCCATGGGGTTGTAACTTATCCATGATATAGAGTAGATATTCATTTTTTATTTTCATGACCGTCCTTTGCACTTTCGACTTATCTATTTTATAAGTATCATTGTCTCGACAAAATTTTGACGTACTCCACATCAATTGAATTGAGTGGATTCTTTCTTGCAACTCCAAGCTCTTCGCTCTTCATTGTCACAAGCTACATACCATATGAGCATTATATCTCATTGATATGGGGGACGCCATAACCCCGACTACGCGGCTTTCACCACGATACTTTTTCCAGATATTAATTGCACCAACGCCATCTCGATGATATTTGAATCCACATTCACAAGAATAATTTCTGTTTCTTGGCTTGTTTCTTTTGCCACAGGCGATACATTCTTGTGATGTGTATGCTTCATTTTCTAAGACTACCCGCATACCATAACCTTCAGCTTTATAATTAACCATGTGTCTAATGATACCGTGGGGCATTTGGTGTATTTTCTGGTTTATCTTTTTTCCTAAATCGTTATCTAGTCTTATATCACGCAAATCGCCAATAACAACTACCTGCACCCCGCTTTCATAGAGGATGGAGATCGTTTTGCTTGTTTGCTTACGCGCAATATCCAGGAGTTGATTATCCAGGGGCTTAAGTTGTTTTCTTTTTGATTGTGTTAATTTGTTATACCTCCTTGATCCTTTCGTTGTTCTGCTTAAAAGTGAAGAAAGCTCACCAATTATCTTATTTCTGAAACGTCTTTTTGATCTTGCCTCCCTGCCATTAACAATGATAACTTTTTCTCCATCATAGATTACCATAGGATGGACTTCTCCTAAATCAATTGCTGCAACTTTATTTCCTTTCGGCTGCGAATGAGGTTCAACTTTGTATATTGCACGCAACTCATACTGCTCCCCATCAAATCCTATCTCGACTAGGATAGGAGCCGACCATCGCCAAGGGATCCTAAGCTCCTTGTTTCCTCTGCCATTTGAAAGAATAAGCAGGCCATCAACAACTTTTATAGCACTTTTTTTCCACTGAATCTTGTAAAATTTACGCCTTCTCTTCGGTGGCTTTGCAGAAGGATCTATTTTGCGACGAGTATTATATGATTTAAAATTAGCATAAAATGATTGAACCACCGCGTCAGCACTATGCGCATGTAACTCTTTAGAGTTTTTTAATCGCATCATGCTTGAGTCTTTTAAAAAAATTCCTTTCCTTCGAACCGTGCGCCAAAAAAAAGTAAGCACTTCAGAATACAACCGACCACTGCTTATTGCCAATTGGTCGAGCTCACCGGAGTTTCCTAATTTTAACTTTCTGGCGTAATACATTTTTTTGGTTCCTAATATGTTGTTTAATTATCTCTAAAGGTGCAGCGCCAAGAGTGCTATAAAAGAGCTAGTGGTCCATAAAGCTGGCAGCCTCCTCAGCTCAGGAAAACTGTTTCTCATGATCCATGAAGATCTTCCCCCTCATAAGTTTGATTACTTTGTTAACTCCATATTGGGGATCAATTTCGATTGGAACATAGATATGATCTGGCATCACTTCAAGTTGAATGAGTGAAGACTTGGTTTTTTCGGCGACTCGATAAAGAATTTCTTTTACTTTTTGATCGATGGGCGGGACCAAAAGAGCCTTGCGGTATTTTGTATACCAAATGATGTGATATTTGCACGAATAGAAAGTGTTCTTATTTGCTCTATAGCTATTCATTATTTTCATATGCGCAGCTTAGCATTAATTTTTATTTAAAACAAGCATGATGGCTGCTTTACCCCATATTTGAAAAAAGGGGCCTGCAGCAGCCATATCCGGTCAAAATTATCAGGTGCAAAGGGTGCATTTGCAATCATGTAAATGCTAAATCTCTCGTCTGCTTGCCGACGATTTTATATTAAAACTGTGTCTGTAACAAAAGGGCGACCTTAGTCTCACAGCGACTGATGTACCAATGGGCTCAAAGAAAGCGTGCTTGGCTTGATTGCGAGCTGGTTCCTTTATCTTCTTGTGTATAAAACAACCTTGGAATAAATGCAGAGAGAGACCTTCTTTGGCGCTTCACAATCTATTATTGTGCGATAAACACCACTCACTTCACATTTGGAATTAAACCTTAATGCTGATTATTAGCTTGCGCTTGAGGCTGATTTCGAGCCTGAGAATGCAATTGCCAGAACGTTTTATATTGAGCCGGCAAATAAGCAAAATAATTCTGGTCTTTATCATCCTTAAGATCAACACGAGCATTTCTTCTAAGGAGTTCATTTACCGCGTCCATAAAACCCTTTTGTGCAGCCAATATCAAAGGAGTTTGTTGCTGTAAATTTTGTATATTGAGCATCTCTTCTGTAGATTTTGTAATTAAAAGCAGCGCAGTTTGCTGGTATCCATGGCGTAATGCAAGATGTAGCGCCGTGTTACCTTCATGATCAACTTCATCAAGAGTTGCTTTATTGTTTAAGAGGAGCTCAATTACCTCATTCTGGCCGTTCATAGCAGCCATATGCAAAAGAGATAGCGTATATTGGGCGCTTATTCCAGATTTAATCATACTAAGGGATTTCTCATTTTCTCCGTTAGCTATAGCCTCTAAAAATTCTATAACTCGAACTGCTTCAGGATTCTGAATAGGACGAGCTATGGGTTTAGCAGGCACTGCTGAAGCAGCAGGTTTTTGCGCTGGTTGTGATGGCTGCGCTGCGGGAACTACAGATGTCGAATGAAGCTCAACCGGCTGAGTAACAGCAGTCACGCCACTCGGCTTCTGTAAAGGCACATTTGGTAGCTGTGCTGGAGCGGCAGATGGTGAACTTGCTACTTGATTGGGTCGTGGATTATTCAATTCCTGCATAAGCGGACCATATCCAAAAAAAGAACACACCGTTTTGTATCCTTCTTCAAAAACATATGCCATGTTGTCAGGGACGTGAGCAGCAACTCGTCCATAACGCATGCAAACAGCAGTCATGGTATATTTCGAGTCGTTTTTTAAAGACTGTAATGCGCACTCAGCTCCCTTTTTAAAGGTATCATAATTGGCTACGGGAAGCTGTTTCGCGACGAGAGAGTTTGCTGATACGCAGTATCCTAACATTGCAAGCTCGCACTGAGGGAAAGGCACTGTGGGCGACGTGCATGGTGATAGTGTTGGGGGTAATGCAGCGCTTTTTAGCGCAGATACTGCAGGGATAGCTGCTGCTTTTATTGCGACTGGTGCTGCCGGTTTTGCAGCCTGTTCCTGAGGAGCTGCTGCTTTCAAAAGTGGTACTTCGATCGCAGCGGGTTTTGCTCTTTGTTCCATACTTATCGCTGAATTACAAAAACTCAGCAGAATTATTGAGAATGTAATTATATTCTTCATAATATTTTTCCTTACCTGATATTTCAATTTTCTCTGACTGCTTTTTTGTAAGCTTAGAGATCAAGATCGTTATAGCTCAATCACAACTTTTTGTGCCGGTGTTTTCTGAGCAAGGAGATCAAAGAACCGCTTAAAAATTGGTTCAAAACAGTCGTGGAAGGTTTTTCCTTCAGAATTTTTAAGATCCTCTCGAGCACCTTTTGCTCGCAAAGCATTTAGCACTTTAAAATCACCCTCACGAGCAGCAAGCATAAGAGGAGTCATCCCCTTACCCAGCGCATTGCAATCAGCTCCTCTTTCAATTAACAAAAGAGCGGCTGAGGTATTGCCAGAAGCAATTGCCTGAGAGAGCGGTCCGGCGTGCTCAGGGTAACTTGTATCAACGTGTGCTCCTTTATCGAGTAACAATTTCATTGTTGTCAAGTTCCCAGTACATGAGGCAAGTAACAGTGGGCACACTACCATAGACGCACGATTTTTTAATAAGCTGCGTACTTTCTCAATATCGCCTGATGCTGCGGCTGAAAGAAGCTGTACGACTTGAAGAGCTCGTTTTTTACCAGCCGCCGTACCATTAAGTTCAATCTCTTGTACATCTTGAGAATCTTCGTGTTTATTCAAAACAAACGCTTTTAAGTCCTCATCCAGAAAATCAATGAACGTTTTTCCATTGCAGACTATATCCCTTTTAGCTCCACGCAAAAGCAAAGCATTCAATACATGAATGTTATTTTTTGCAGACGCCATCATAAGCGGTGTTTTACCCTGGTTATTTTTAAGATTTAAAGAAGCACCCATTTGTATAAGCAAAAGAACATCATTCGTTTTGTCCTGACGAAGTGCTAAATGAAGCAATGTTTCATTCTTATTCATCGCATCGACAGAGGCACCTCTTTTAATCAAAGCCGGAATGATTTCTGTATTTCTATTGGCAAGAGCAACGCCTACTGGTGTATAAAAAAGCCGTGCAGGGTTTTTACCACTGCGAATATATTCTTGTAATTTTTCTATGTTACCCTCTGCAGCTGCTCTTAATAAATCGAGCTGCTGCTTTCGTGGCGCAGGTTTCATCACTGGTGCCGCAAGAGCGGCTGGCTTAATTGCAGATTGAGCGACAGAGGACAGTTCTCCTGAAGGAGCGATTGGTGGTACCGGACGAGCTGGAACATTATTAGCTGCGACAGGTATATGCATTCGCCCTAAGTTGGGACCCATTACAGGTGATACCGATGCATATTCATTCACAAAAACCATTGGTGTCCTTTGGGACAAAGCCATTACTGCAGGATGTCGTTCTCGTGATTCAGCCATTTTTTTAAATGTGGCAAGCAATGTAATCATGCATCGCCAATTCTTTTCTTGGGCATACGTAAGCGCATTTTTTCCGTGCTCATCACTTGCTTCGAGGCTCCCTCCACACGCAAAAAAAAGTTTAGCGTACGACATATTACCATTTTTAACTGCATTTCTCAGACCGGTATTAAGCAAAGCAGCTATATCATCAGATCGCCTAAAATAGAAAGGATGAACGTCGAAACCAAGATTTTCGCAGCCTTTACTACATGATAGTGGAGAACATATTTTTACTTGCTTATTTTTTTTGAAGAACATAAAAATCTGAGCTGCAGGTATTTTTTTAATTTCCACTTTCGTTGGCTCTTTTTCAGAGTGAGCGCCAGCGCCATAGGCCATTAATAATAATGCCGCATCCCATGCTTTTTTCTCAATCGCAAAATCACAGGGCGTTAGCGCAATATCATCTGCTTTTGAAAGATAATCAACTCCGTACTTAATAAGGTGCTCAATCATCGCGAGGGTTTCTTTCTGTTTCCCCTTCGTTCCAGTCATACGAGCAGTGCGAGCAATTGCATAGAACAAGGGAGTAAGACCCGCTTTATTCTTCATTTCGCAACAAGTTATACCTCGCTCAAGCAACGTCTCAACCATTCGTACATGTCCAGATCTTATTGCGTGGTGCATGAGTGAGACGCCGTGATATGGTATGCTCGGATCTACCGTTTCCAATAAACTCGAAACTATGTGAATTTTATTTTCTCTAATAGCGCGTCGCAAATGAAGTTTTGGGCCTGTATTTCTCTTTTTTTTTCGTTGCAGCGGAACATACTCAGTATCAGATAAACGCTCTTCTATGTATTCATCATCGGCCTCTGCGAACTCATCATCGGGCTCTTCATCCTGATCATCAGGAGACCATTCTCTATCTTCCTCACTCCATGCTCTCTTTCGAGTTTCACCGCCATGGATCGATTCATCACTGTCAATGTTATATACATCAGGAACTAACATTCCAGGCTGCAGCATTTCATCATCTTCTTGCATACATTCAAAATCGTAATCAACAAGAACGCTTGTGACATCATCCGCAATGGTCTCATCAGCAATGGTCTGCTCATCTTCGGCAGTAAGGTGTATATTTGGGGTTTGAACCATACAAAAAAGCGGGGAATAAAACATGAGAAGCAAGAAGCTCAAAACTATTTTTTTCATATTTTCCTCAAGTATTTTTTTTACAATTAATAATTTAGCAAAACAATTTAATTTGTCAAGTTGCACCAGCTCATGAAAACTATACAACCATTATAGAAAACCCTCAGGGACTTACTTTTCTGCAAAAGTATTTGGTAGTTTCATAGTATAACCAGAAAAGAACCTTCCATGTCTAAAAAAATTTTCCTCATTCTTATAGCTATCTTTGGTGCTTATGCGCTCGGCATCTTCGTGTATTACTCAGCTTCACCACCCTCTCAAGAATATTGTCCCATTCGACTAAGCGATCATATTTCTTTTGAAGATAAGTCTTTTCCTGGGCATATATTCAAAGCAATTAATGACGCAAGCTGTTTAAATATAACCCGTGTCTACGATATTATAAGCGTAACAACAGTTGAAGATATTCGAAAAGCTCTATCTGATGCCCATGAAAAAAACTTGCATATCTCCCTTGCAGGTAAACGCCATAGTATGGGTGGCCAGGCTTTTTATAAAGATGCACTCGTGCTTGATATGACAAAGTTTAATAAAATTATTTCACTTGATGAGGCTCACAATATTATTACCGTACAGAGCGGAGCAACTTGGCACGATATTCAACTATTTCTTAATCCAAAAAACTTAGCGGTTAAAGCAATGCAATCAACTGATATATTTACCGTAGGAGGATCGCTTTCAGTAAATGCCCATGGAATGGATCATACTGTCGGAAGCATGGCTCCAACAATAAAATCATTTACGCTCATGCTCGCCGATGGCTCTATTAAACAAGTGACACCCGACCATCCCCTTTTTAATATCGTTATAGGAGGCTATGGCCTTTTTGGAGTGATTCTTGAGATAGCATTTGAGGTGCGAGATAATGTGATGTATGCGCTTGATTTAACAGCAATGCCATTTACTGCATTTCCTGAGTTTTTTAAAACGCATCAGCAGGAATATGAACTGTTATATGCCCATCTTTCCACCTCACCCTTCTCATTTTTTAAAGAGCTTATCGTATATGGATACAGAAAAGTAGATAGCTTTACGGGCCCCTTCCCCGAGCTCCATAAAGTAAGTCTGATTACCGTACGAAGGTTCTTACTGAATCTTTCAAAGATCCGTTTCTATGCGCAAATCGTAAAATGGGTAGCTGAAAAATATATCGATCCCTATCTTATACAGCCACTTAACTCAGATACGCTTATTTCACGCAATCAGGTCATGCACGATTCTGTTGAATACCTTGAAAATATCATCAGCGATGAGACTGATATTCTTCACGAATACTTTATTCCGCAAGAGCACTTTGTCCCTTATATCCGGAAGGTAGCAGAGCTCCTCAAAAAACGCAAAGCAGTTGTTTTAAATGCTTCAGTGCGTGTTATTAAAAAAGAGTTAATCATGCTCAATTATGCGCCACAAGATATGTTTGCTCTCGTTCTGTATATAAATCAGAAAGTTACACCACAGGCACTCGAAGAGATGAAAGAATTAACGCGTGCGCTCATAAATCTCACCCTTTCCTTTAAGGGCACCTTCTTTTTGCCATACCAACTTTATTTTACCAAAAAGCAGCTCAAAAGGGCGTACCCTTCAATTAATACATTCTTTGATCTTAAGAGAAAGTATGATCCAACACTTTTTTTCATGAATGAATTTTATGCAAAGTATAGTTAGCGTCTTTACTATTGAAAAGAGGTTATAAAAGGTGCTATAAAAAAAATACCAAACAATTTTTTTAAGGAGAATTTATGAATTATAAAAAGAGTACTCGCGCCATCGCTTTATGTATGGCACTCGCTCACGCCACTTTCATACTTAGTATAACGCTAAATCTTACTGATACTCTTAATCGAACTTCTACGGGATTTCCGATAGATCCATCAATTTCACCAAATGGCTCTTTGGCATACTTAGTATATGAAATTGATGTTACTCCATCTACCACGCTGGCAGCTGAGCTCTTTATGAATAATAATGGAACGCTGCAATCTCTGATCCAAGTGTCTGCTGATGCCACCTCAAATTTTGACAGCATTGATGATGGATTTGCAAATCAAGATTTTACGCAGTTCTCGTTAATTGATGATACTAGTTCATCAGGAACTACTCCCGCTCAAATTCGCATACGACTATTCGATCCAATATTCTCAAGCGCGATTTCGCGCACTTTTGACAACTTTGATCCAGGACCTAATGCGCCTGCAAGTCCTGCTTACTCTGGTGCCGGAGGGACGTTTTCTGATGACGGGACCCTGGTTGCGATGTCCTATTTAACGGATTCAACCGTAACCCCACAACAATCAATTTTACATGTATTAAGCACAATCGATCTGTCTACGGTTGCCTCAATCCCCTTCGATGGTGGCTCCAATGGCCCTTTTTTCTTTAGCCTCAATAAAAATGGTACTAAAAGAACATTTATTACGCTTACTTCGTTTGAAAACTTTACCTTCGCTTTTGGAGATCCAACTGCTACGGCGCCCTCACTTTTGTATGTATTTGAACTCGTAGGCAGTACGCTCAATCTCGTAGATACTGCGTTCTTGCCACAGGCTTCACTCAGTGGACCTACTGTCTCTATGTGCGGTGAGCAAGCACTCATTGGCATTGGCACAAATCTGGCGGTTATTGCACCAGAAGAATCTCTTTTTGTGTCCCCAACATCATCGTTTATTAATACTGACAATCGAGAACTGAGGTTTTACACGTTTGATGGCTCGAATCTCGAGTTACAAACTGCACAAAGCACAGGAATTACCACCTATTCTCCTGTCTTTTACCCACTGAGCTCTCTGGTTCTTGTCAACCAACAAGCACTTGATGGACAACCTAGCTTTTTTAACCTCTTTAAAAAACATAAGACGCACCTTGAGCTCGAGGAAAGGACACACCTTTCAGCTCCTTTCTTTTCAGGTGCATTTAGCGATAACGGAAAATGGCTTCTCGTGACAGGCTCCGACGAAAATTCTGCACTCTTTGATGTGGCTTTGTATCGTGTATGCAAATAAGAATTAACGCGCTGAAAAATGGCGTGCATAGGCGCGCCCTTACACCGTTGGTTGCAGTTGAGCAACCGTTACTCCCCATTTATCTTTGGCATCAACAGATTCATTTGTTAGCCAGATATCATCACTTGTAGGATCTAAGCTGAGCGATCCTAGATCACCCCACCTCGTAACCAAGGCACCCGTATAAAAAACAGAGTGAGCACCATAATTATAGCTCGCTCGGTTATGGGTGACGAAAACAGGCTCACGCAGAGTATTTGCGGGATCTTTTGCCTTTCGTCCTGCATAAAACACATCAATGTATGTATTTCTTCCAGCGACCGTTCCCGAAATAACGAGATCGCCCTTCTTATTAGTCATAATGGAAGGAGAAAAGAACCACTTCGGATCAGTAACCCCAGGATCAAAAATTGTACCCGCTTGCACAAGCACGGGCACTGTGGTAGGTGTTTCTTTTCCACGCCCTCTTCCAGAAAGATCGCCGGTAAGATCATACTGAGCCCATTGAATACCAATGCGGTCACCATGAGGTGTCCCTTTTCCTGTGCGATCCATGCGCGAATCTTTTACCACATACAGTTGTCGGTTTCGGATATGGGGCGCTGCAAATGCTCCAAGGAATGTTTGCAAGTAACCAGCTGCGCCATAAATATTCCCTTTATGCGGCGCAAATCCAGGTTCGGCGTAATCAGGCGTCGGAACCTTGATTACAGGTCCTAACTCTGGATTACCACTCCACGGTTTCTTAATCCTGTATAAAAAGAACTCATTATACGTTTTTCCAGACCCGTAGAAAGAACATTTTGAGCTTACCATATATCCATAGGCGGGATCGCTATCAAAATTGTCTGCAGCGGGTATATATTCGCCATAGACTCCCTTGAGACCACCGGGTAATAATCCTGGAAAAACGGTGATCAAGGGTGAGCCTGCAAGGAGAGAACGCTTTTCTATCACAAGTGCTGATGTGCCGATATCAAGCGGTTCTGGGTCTTCATTGTAGGTGCTCACGCATATATATACTGCATGTGCATCAAAAGCTAATTGCTGATAATCGGTGCTGCCCCGTGGATACAAAGGATTGACGAGTGCGTTAGTCAAAGTAAAAAATACCCATTTGGTGTCTTTTGTGATAATACTGTCAATACTTACCGCTAACACAAGATTGTATATCTCGCTATCAGTAAAATCGTTCGCCTCGCACGAAAGCAACCACATTTTTGAAAAAATATCATAACAAATACGGACATCCCACGCAGGCATTCCAAAAAAGCTCGTTGCATCAGTATCAAGAATATTGTCAGGCTTACCTGTCGATTTATCAAAACTGCGGATTTGCTGATTGGTTATAAGTACATACTGCTTCGGACCAACCGCCCCATTGCAGTTAGGTTGTGTCCAACGAAAAAGTTCTCTTACCTCATCTATAGCTGCTGCCGTGAAAAGGAGCCCAATTTTTTGCGCAGCAGAGCTCAAAGACTTTTTAAGCCTAAGAGCAGCCCGCGGCTGTGATTGAATCTCTTTCGATGATAAAGTCTCTGTTTTACGCGTTTCTGTGCAGAGAAAAGCCGTACAGTACCTTATTATGTTACTATGCTTTATCTGCTCATCAAAACGGGTCGCTACCATTGTCAACAATGCATATACTACAAAAAAGTAAGCATGGTTCATCGATGTGCCTCCTGCATTGTCCTTACCTTCCCATGATAATAATTTATTTGCATAATATTCAACATTACAGTCAATTCCACAATACAAATAGAATTTCCGAAAGGCCAAAATCTTCCTTTTTAAAAAAGAAGAACATCACCCACATTTGTTCAAAATTCATAAAGTTTTTTGGTTTCGTGACTTTGTAGGCTTCTGAATATATCGATCCATGGGTTATTATTAACAATTTTCAACATTTCCACATTTAAACATTTACATCTTTGTTTAAATGTGTAATACTACTCTTTGTTGAGGTATTCATGAGTGACAAAAAACTGGCACGAATCTCTATCGATGTGCCTCTTGATATACACAAGAAATTAAAAGCTCGAGCAGCTTTGTCGGGCAAAACGATACGCCAGATTTTATTGGAACAGATTGAAGAGTCTGAGAAGGCTGAACAGAAATGCTGTCCATGCAGTCATACAATGAGTGCCGAAACGATTAAGGCCATTGAGGACGCTAAAAATAAAATTAGACTGACGGCCGAAGAAAATATAGATGAGCTTTTAAAAAAACTTCGATTGAAATAGGGAACGCAAATACGTTACCATTAATTAAAGAAACCAAGCCAAGCTCCGTTGTGAGCCACTACGATGAAGGGACCCCTCTAAAGGGGTCTCCTCTTTTTTGTAAGCGCTGATTCGATTTCATCAAGATGCCATTCTTTTCTTAGTTCAGGATTATGCTCACTTTGCACAAAAGCAAGCGGTGTCATTTTAGTAAGCGGATCAATTGCCGTCAGATCCGCGCCTGCTTGCACGAGTAACTTGACAGCTTCAAGATTTCCTCTTTGAACCGCCCAGTGTATGGGACTGCGACCATTGATCAATCCACCCTTTTGGTATTCTGTCTTAGGCTTATTGAGATCAATACCCGGTGTGGCAATGAGCATGCGAACTATTTCATGAGCTTGAGGATCATCTGGCTTTTGTATAATAGCTTGAATAAGAAGCGTTGTCTGGGTATTGTTTTTAAGAGTGATATAGTAATTTACGATCGAAGGATTAAGAGAGAGTGCTAAGTCTGAAGGGGAATTGTTTAGAACCGCGGTATAAGCACTTTTGAGAGCCGCTTGAGCTTTATATCTACTAACACCATAAAAAATCAACAGCGCCCCTAGTGTGACACTGAGAGTGAGAAAAACTCTCTTTTGGAACCCATTCATGAGACAAAACCTTTTTATTCCTCAGATTAGTTAATTTGTGGGAACCAAGCAAACTAGGACCGAGCTGTCTCGTTATTTTTTCTGTACTCAATACCTTTTGCGATGATATATCCTGCAAGAATACCCGCTGCAAAGACAAGAACTTGAGAGATACCGCTACTTCTGTTCGGTTGGGTTAATTGGATTTCTGCCGATTTTTGTACTGATGTTGTAACAACAGGAGGAGCAGCACGCGTGACAACCAGTTCAGGTGCTACTGCAGGTGCTACTGGATGTGACACGGGGTTTTGATCAATGCGAGGAGGCGGAGCAGCCACGACAGCGCGGGGTGGAGGTGCTGATTGTAAAGCTTGATCTGGAGAAACAGGAGGAAGTGCGGCAGGCATGACAGTATGTTGTGCAGGCAGCACTGATTGTAAAGCTGGATCTTGATCAACAGGAGGAGGTGCAGCAGGTGCTTCTCTGGTTATATTCTCATCTCTTTTCTGAGTAGAAATAAGCATAGGGGATCCAGCCAAAGAAAGCGTCATAGACGATGATTGAGAAGAAGCTGCGGGGGCTGGAGTAAGCGCACGAGAATGTGACTCGCTCGCAGTCGCTGAATGCGAACTTCTTGGTGAATGTTCCTTATCAGATACTGCCGTTTCTTCCAGTTTATTTGTTATGCAAGCACATAGTTGCTGTATAGGTTCTAAGGGTGCGGTAACATTTAGCTCATTCAACCATGCAATCAAAGGGGATGTAGGATCAATCCCGTAGTAATTTACTACTTTGTTATAATAATTTACGACACAAGAAATCTTAAAATAATCAATATTATCTAATGGTAACTGTTTTACACCAGTTTCATAAGGGCCTAAAATCTCAGAGAGCTCTTCTTTGACGGTAATATCGGCTTCTTTACTTTCTTTTAAAAGAGTGAGTATTTTAAATTGATAAGCACCGTCACTTTTTAAACCATCTGTAGCAAGGGTACTTGTAGCCAATGAGCTTTGTGATAATTGCACAATCTCTAAATCTATCTTAAGAGGCCACTCTTTTTTTGAACCGAGAAATTTTTCTAATCTTTGTTGCACTTCAGAGACGGGCTGAATATTTCGAGGCGATATAAGAGGCATCCTTCGAGGAGAGATGAGAGGCCCACTGCGAGCAGAAAGAATAGATGGAACCGTCATCTTCATTGCCGCTAGATTAGAAAATATTAGCACAATAGAATACAAAAGCCTCCATTGCAAACCACCCCTAGACGCCATGAAATTCCCCAATTGTAATCGCATTTTTCTCACAGCTTCAAAACACTTTTAAATATAACATTTTCAATAGTTAAAATCCAGTAAGCGAACAATTTTATAAAAAAGCGTAAAAAAAGCTACTCAGAATGAGAAGCTCAAAAAAGAGTGACCAGATATGGCTGCTGCAGGCCCCTTTTTTCAAATATGGGGTAAAGCAGCCATCATGCTTGTTTTAAATAAAAATTAATGCTAAGCTGCGCATATGAAAATAATGAGTAGCTTTAAAGCAAATAATAACACTGTCTATTCGTGCAAATATCATGGTGGTTTGTGTACAAAATACCGCAAGGCTTTTTTGTTACCAACTATCGATCAAAAAGTAAAAGAAATTCTTTATCAAGTCACCGGAGAAAGCAAGTTCTCACTTATAGAACTTGAAGTGATGCCAGATCACTTTCATGCTCTAATCGAGATTGATCCTCAATACGGAGTTAGGAAAGTAATCAAGCTTAAAAAGGAAAGATCATCATGAATAATGAGAAACAGTTTTCCTGAGCTGAGGAGGCTGCCAGCTTTATGGACCACTAGCTCTTTTATAGCACTCTTGGCGCTGCACCTTTAGAGATAATTAAACAACATATTAGGAACCAAAAAAATGTATTACGCCAGAAAGTTAAAATTAGGAAACTCCGGTGAGCTCGACCAATTGGCAATAAGCAGTGGTCGGTTGTATTCTGAAGTGCTTACTTTTTTTTGGCGTACGGTTCGAAGGAAAGGAATTTTTTTAAAAGACTCAAGCATGATGCGATTAAAAAACTCTAAAGAGTTACATGCGCATAGTGCTGACGCGGTGGTTCAATCATTTTATGCTAATTTTAAATCATATAATACTCGTCGCAAAATAGATCCTTCTGCAAAGCCACCGAAGAGAAGGCGTAAATTTTACAAGATTCAGTGGAAAAAAAGTGCTATAAAAGTTGTTGATGGCCTGCTTATTCTTTCAAATGGCAGAGGAAACAAGGAGCTTAGGATCCCTTGGCGATGGTCGGCTCCTATCCTAGTCGAGATAGGATTTGATGGGGAGCAGTATGAGTTGCGTGCAATATACAAAGTTGAACCTCATTCGCAGCCGAAAGGAAATAAAGTTGCAGCAATTGATTTAGGAGAAGTCCATCCTATGGTAATCTATGATGGAGAAAAAGTTATCATTGTTAATGGCAGGGAGGCAAGATCAAAAAGACGTTTCAGAAATAAGATAATTGGTGAGCTATCTTCACTTTTAAGCAGAACAACGAAAGGATCAAGGAGGTATAACAAATTAACACAATCAAAAAGAAAACAACTTAAGCCCCTGGATAATCAACTCCTGGATATTGCGCGTAAGCAAACAAGCAAAACGATCTCCATCTTCTATGAAAGCGGGGTGCAGGTAATTGTTATTGGCGATATACGTGATATACGATTGGATAACAATCTCGGCAAAAAAAATAACCAGAAAATACACCAAATGCCCCATGGTATCATTAGACACATGCTTAGTTATAAAGCTGAAGGTTATGGTATGCGTGTAGTCCTAGAAAATGAAGCATATACATCACAAGAATGCATCGTCTGTGGCAAAAGAAATAAGCCAAGAAACAGAAATTATTCTTGTGAATGTGGATTCAAATATCATCGAGATGGCGTTGGTGCAATTAATATCTGGAAAAAGTATCGTGGTGAAAGCCACGTAGCTGGAGTTATGGCGTCTCCCTTATCAATGAGATATAATGCTCATATGATATGTAGCTTGCAACAATGAAGAGCGAGAAGCTTGGAGTTGCAAGAAAGAATCCACTCAATTTATTGATGTGGAGTACGTCAACAGATTTAATTCAACTGTACTTGCGCAGCTTGCAAACCCCACGTATTCGTGTCTGAACACCACTGCTGAAATGCCCAAATAGTACTATCACCCGGATTGGGTGAAAGACGGGTATGATCGCCCCAGCGAGCGTAGGGAGTGAACTCCCAATCTTCTTGGGCAAGATAATTGGTAACACTCGTCGTATAAAGCACGGGTGTTTGTGCTACGCCATTGACAATTTGAGTTACACTGGCATTAAGGCGTTCGTTTCTTCCGCAGGTAGTCGCTCCTATAAGAACCTGATTGAGGCTGTTCGTCATAACCGATGAGGTAAGAAAATGGCGCTGATTGTAATCATTGGTTGGCGTGGCAGCAAACAATGTACCCTGTGTCGCAATGGTGAGACCCGGTATAGTGATACCTAAAAACCGTGAACCATTTCTTGTGAGCATGACTGACGGTCCACTTGCTCCCGTATTATTAACACCCAAATCAAAAGATGTCCACAGCATACCATAGCGTATGTGAGCGACGCTCGGCCTGAGCGTAGTAATATCATTGACAAGGTGAAAGGTGGGCGTGCCAAGAACAGGAGATGGTATCGCATTGGCAAAAGGGTGTAACGTGAGTACGAGAGGCGCTGAAAGGCTAGCACTCGTACTTGTATATGTCACTTTATTAATGATAAATTTGGTTCCAACACCATTTATGAAATCATTTGCATTGATACCTATAAAATAACTTAAGGGTTGTACGGGATCGAAGTTTTGAGCACCTTGAATACTTGCTGGACCAAAGAAATTGGCCTGATCAACAAGGTTTCTAAAGCTGTATATGACAATAGGCCCGCCACTCAGCAGCGACGCTTTAGTAATGGCATATACCGCAGAGCTAAAATAGTCTGTGAGCGTCAAATCATAGACATCCCCTGCGCAGAGAACTGCGTTTGCATCAGCAGCAAGCGTCGAATAATCAAAAAAAGGTTGCTTTGCTTGAAAATGTGGATCGGTTACTGTGTCTACGGTAATAAAACTCCAGACAGTACTCGGCGTAATCGGATCTCCGTCGCTCATGGCGAGTAAGAAATTCGTATTTCCATCACAGAAAAGAAACCATCGATTGCTGAGCTGATCAAAGAGAATATTCGGATCGGCTGTAAATCCTCCGTTGCTGATTGAGCTAAAGAACCGGTCATGTGCAATATTAAGCACACCATCAATTTGACCAGTGAATTTGTTAAAGCTGCGAATACGCCCTTTTGAACCAACTATAAACTGTGTAGAACCGACAGACCCATCTGCACTCGGACCATATTGGCCTGTGTCCTGATAATAAGCACCGAGAAATGTTTTTAAAATAGTCGGAATCCCTGGAACTTGACCAGGTAAGGCGTTCGCCTGATAGAACGGATTATAAGATGGCCGCACGTCTGCATCATATCCCATGATTTCTCGGGTAGTCGCTTTCACTGGCATTACTTCACGCTTTATCCCCGCAACCGGTTTTGGTACCCGAGGCTGCTCTCCTGTAGGCTTCGCCCTCTGAAATCTTTTACTCCCTGCATGGGTATAATTGGCAACCTGTAATCCAGCAAAAAGCAGAGACTCACTCAGAAAAAGAAGGATCGCAATAACCATTATTGGCGGTACCATAAACATCTCCCTATCCACTTATATTTTCAAGAACGCCCACCCCTGGGGCCGGAGCTACCACCAAGGATACTCCTGCATAGTTCGTTCCATTAGATTTAGCAAAATTATGAAAAATGCTACTGTTTGTTCCCATATTGTTAATTCCTATACCTGCGTTATTGGTCACGGTGTTATCTCGTATAGAACAATTGAGTGTCGCAGAATCTATGACGATTCCGTCACCAGAACCATCAAACACTTGTGAAGCAAGTATTGAGCTACTTGAAGTATTGGAAAGCAGTATGCCTTGGCTTACTGCACCCTGCACTGTGCAGTTTTGAACAGTGATTCCAGAATTGCCACCATTGGTGTTATTTGGTGTATCCTGGACAATAGCGATACCGGCGGATGGGTTTCCTGATACGATACAGTTGCGTATAGTACCTGACTGTACACTTCCATGAAAATTGATCCCTACGGGACAGCTTGTCCGCGGCTGATTGCAGAAAATATTTACATTGCAGTTATCAACTGAGATACCTTGGCACGTTCGAACAAAAAGGCCATCGCTTGTGCCTGCCGTACTATTTAACTGACAGTTGCGGATAACCCCATTAAAGACGTCTTGTACTTTCATAATAGGCAAGGTCGTTGCGGCATAGTTCGTTAGCTGGCACCCTTCGACGATAAGATTGCCTATATTATCAATCCGCAGTGCAGAATTTTGCGAGTTAAAAATCTTACAATCGGTGATTTCAACATTTTGACTTTGCCTAATTGCAGCAATAATTCCGTAGGAACCACTATTAAAAATTTGGCAATCCGATACCTTAAGATTTTGAAAGCCGACCAAAATCATACCATCAAGAAAACTATTGGTTATGTTTGTCTTTTTGATAGTCCAGTTTGCCTGATTATACGTAATGTAAATGCCGTGCAATCCACAATTAGAAATGCCACAATTGTCTATTAAGACATTGTATGAGTAGTCTCCTCGCTCTGGTTCAGTAATCGCAAGAAGATTGCCATCAAAATTGCAATCTCGGATTGTAATATCACTTCCAAAATTGTATATAGAGACACCTGTATAATTGTCAGTAAAGCTGCAGTTTTCAACAGTTACTCCATGAAGTGGGTCCGTAGCTGCAGTAGAATAGGTGATCGTAGGAATAAAAAGTCCCGTAATCAAAACACCAGCTGACTGAAAATAGGTCCCAGGACCTCCTGCAATTGCGATAAACTGTATATTACTTATTGTAATATCGTCTGTAGCCGCTATTATCCCGTGATTGCCAAAATCTGTCGTCTTTCCAGTGCCGCGTATTGTTCCATTATGAATACGTGTGTGTAGAGCATCAGCAAGCGTGACAATTCCATTAACATTTACGCCCGTTATAAATATAGTGTGGTTATTTAAATCAAGATCAACATTGGGGGCATTTATGCCAATTCCTATGGGTCCATAGACACTTGCCTTCAAAACGGCTGCATTAACAACGATATCTTCCGCAAGAAAAAACCGACCTTCCCTATTGATCGTGAGTGGAATATCTGATTGGAATATGGGAGTGCCTATAAGTTCTTTTTGTGCCTGCCTTACCCTCTTACCAATGCAATATTTAGTTTGGATAAATGCAGATAAATTGGCATCCGGCATGCTCGCATATACAGCAAACTGAAATAACCATAAAACGATATAAAGAAGTCTAAATTTGTTAACACGGTTCATAAACGTCTCATTGTTTGTTTTTCGACGCTTTTACGCTAACGATTTGGAACAGCTTTTGTCAATATTTAGAAGAAATTACATCTCTCCTTTTTTTTCGAGAAAACAATGACGACTCTTAATATCGATTCAGTATAAGCACATTGTCATAAAGTTCATTTTTTCAGAAAACCTTTTTTTGTAGTGCTCATACCGTCTTTTTCAGAATCTTCGACCAGCACAATCAAATCTACTTAAATAGCGTATAATGCTGCGAATAGCAAATTTAATTATTGTACTTGTTCTTCCTCAGTCTTATAGGCGAGTTGGAGAAGAAAGATCGTTTCTTTACGAAGGTTTTGCCGTGCCCAGGACTTCTGTTGAGGCGTAAGAAGTTCACCCAAACCGAACAGCATAAATCGATCATCCATTTTTTCTAAATGTTCAATGCATGCTTTTAAAAAACTTTTATAGCTCATCCCTGTTCTCTTTTCGACAATTTTTTTGTTCACGGGCCATTGATGCTTAAAAAAGAACCAAACATCATATATATCCCTGGCGGTCTTGTTAAATCTTTCATACATGGCTACTAATTCATGTGCTGCCATATCTTCTTGAATCATAACATTCATCGCTATGCCCATATAAAGTTTCATCTCATATTGGGAACCAAACCTTTTCCTGCTCACCTCTACTTTAATATTTTGGTCTTTCAACTTTTTTCCCGTGTAAGCAAGCAAAAAGAAGAGACAAAGGCTTTTTCTTTCATGCCTTATAGTGCCATACAATTCAAGTATGTGCCTAATTTTTTCGCACACAAAATCTTCATCCTCAGCAAGTAGATCGAAATCTAAATCAACAGAAAAGCGATCAAGACCATAAAAAAGCATCGCCGCTGTCCCTCCCTTAAAACCGACAAGAGGGCCCAGAGTCTCATCTTTAAAAATGTCCGCCAGTATTGCTATAAGGATTTCTCTATGAACCAAATAATTAAGTGCCATACTTTCACCTATGCTTAATTTCTGAGTAATGTGCATGGACGGTTTTATTCATTTTTTTGCTCACGTAAATCGGCAAAATATCAAACACTAGATCCCAATTTAATCCATGAGGATTATCAAGATAATAATCGTTATTGAGGTAAATAAGGTCCAAAAATGCTCTCTCAGGCGTAGCAATACTATATGCCTCACGTATTTCAACCCCTTTTGAGTTCGTAAGGATTAATCTTTTAATTTTTCTAAACACATATTCTTGGCGATCAGCTACTATCGTTCGTGAATGCGTGGATGCAATAAAAATGCTTTCGTAATATTGAAAAATAATGCCTGCCTTTACGAGCACTGTTTCAAAACTTATATAAGAAGGAGTCATAATTTTAGTACCGGCCTCTAAGCGGTCGTAATCCTTATCCTTAGCATATAATCCACGGCGTATATGATAGAGCTTGCCTTTTTTAACATAATAATTAAGTCTCCATCTGAGGCTTTTTGCTTTAATATTTTTGCCAAGCAAAATCAGCTCTTTAAATGAAAAGACGGTTCTTGAAGAACGTAATATTGTGTCTAATATATTTTTACTCATATCGTGACCTAAAGGTTGGAAAAAATCAAACATTTAGGTCACGATAATTTATTAATAAAAAAATGTCAATCTCTGAGAATATTATCTATAGCAAGGTAAAAGAGAGATGAGGACGGATTGATTCATGGAAAGAACATAATTCAGGTTATAATGTCTTTGCGCTCAATCTAGCCTTTATTTCGGCTACTCAGTACTGGAGACTAAAAAAGTGATACTGTTTCGTAATATTCACTTCTTATAATTAGTCTTGATTATATGTTCGGCGGTACTCTGTCATGAGCGTGGAGGCGATGAATGCATCTTAGTATGTTTTAAGAGTCCCTCTTTAAAGTGAGGTGGAAGCGAATTCAACACATTTTGAGCAGTTGTATTCTTAAGAAGATCTTGTCCCTCGGTTAAATAACGGCAGACAAAAAGGGCATATAGAGGGTCTAAGGTTTCTAAGATTTTCAAATCAATTAATTGAATGATACCATTGTCAAAACCAAGGGCAACATGTTTACCATCATCACTTAATGCCATGCAACGAATAGCTCCAAGTGGATACGGTGCTAAATCAAGTGACTCTATGCGACTTTTTCCATCCATCTTGAAATCGTTTGACATACCAAGACCCGCGAAATTCCATAACGTCAGAATTTGCTCTGCTGTACAATGAAGCATCGTTTTTCCATCTTTACTCAACGCTAGGTGAGTAATCGGCGCTTTCTCTTCTTTCAGATAGCGTACCTGTTCCTGAAACACATTACCAAGCATAAGTTTGTTGCCAGCAGCTATCGCAAGATTGTTGCTATCACCCCACTGCACAACTGCGTTAATAGGAAAGGGAATTTTCATACCGTGGTGCCCTGGCTGGCTTAATGAATATACTTTGAGCGTATGTCCATCTTGCCCCACAGCCAAGAGCCTTTTATTTCCCATAAGTTTTGCCCAGTTGTTTTGCTCCGGACAATAACCAAGCCCAACAGCCGTTGTTGTAAATTTTTTCTTATTTTGTTGGGCTAAATCCACAATCTCGAACTGATTTATGCTCCCATTTTTTGTGAAAAAAACACAAAAAGTCGTAGTATCTACTTTGGTAAACGCAAGTGACATAATTTGTTCAGACACAACCTGAATTCTATTAGAGAGTTTACTATCAGTGTATGTTATAACAATTGAACCATTATCAAATCCGGTAACGATGTATTTACCGTCAGAACTTACTTCAAATGCCGTAACCGTACATGGTGTATCTTGCCGGTCACGAAGACGCTCAAAGTTAATCTCCACCCCTTTTTGTGAACGAGAACCAACATCCCATCGACCAACTATGCCATTGGGCAAACAGTAGAGTACTGTCTCTTTATGCATAGAAAGTGCTTTAATTGGAAATCCTGCTGTCTGAGGACAGTGCAGTACTAGAGAAGTGGGTAAAGCAAGATGCTTAACTACTAAAAATTTATAGCGGCTCATAAGCATCTGCCGTACTGCTTCAACTGTGGTGCTTGGCGCATTCCTTAATTCAACCTCTGCCTGAGTGAAATCCTGCGTCATGAGGTTATTAAAAAAGGCTTCTTCATAAGCTTTATCAACTTCTTGCGGGGCAGCACCATTCTTATGCGTCTCAAATATCTTTCGAAGGACAGGATCTGCGGTCATTTGAGCAGCCGTCTGATGTAATTCTGGATGTTGAATCGAAGTGTCAGTACCTGCAACTTTGAGTAGTTGAAGAGCAACGTCCCTCCTGGTCATTACAGTTGCCATCATTAAAGGAGTCCCGCCTCTAGAAGCCAATCGTGAAGGCCGGTATATTTTATTTGGCTGTATCTTTCCCTTATCAATGAGGAGTTTAACGATTTTGTCATCTCCTCGCTGGCATGCAGAGGCAACGATAGTTTCAAGAGCCGTGTCGCTAAGACGATTAAGGAGTACGCTTAATAAATCTATATTTCTTTCTACAACGGCGGCAAGTGCAAGGTCTTCTTCACGCAGTAGGTCAGGTCTTTGCTTGAGCAAGGCACACAATTTCCAAACTGGTAGGTCCCGTACAAGCTGCCAGTAAACTTGCGCTGGCAGCGGCACCGTTGTTTGACAGGTACAGTGTGGCAAGAGAATGAGATAGCACACAAGATCGTAAAGATTTTGTCGCAAAGCACACTCAAAAGGACTCATCCCTTGTTTATTAGCCCGATTACAGTCGACCTGGAATTTTTCTATCAAATCGGTAACAAAAATATGGAGCCAAGCTTCAGCATTACTGTCGGCCTTCGTCATGTTTCGATATCCTTCGAGAGCATTCATTATAAGCGTATTGTCCCCGGAATCACGGATATGTGCATCGATCTTTTTTTCAGTTAACAAGAGTCCCAATGCATGCCAAAAATTTTGACGAGCAAGATGACTCGTAGCAGTGCGATCTTGTAAGAAACGCCTTGCCTGTTCATCTGTCTGAAGCCATGCAGTTATAAGTTCACCAAGCTCGGCGTCTGCATGATATGAGCTCAGGAGAAAAACCCATGCAGGTACACGACATGGTTCAATTTCCCGATGTAATTCAGATGACGTTTTCTCAAAGAACAACCTTAAAGCCGCTTTTTTCTTCAGCAACCACGCCCATATAGCTGGACTTAACTCTACAACGAGCGACTCGTAATCAATGAGTGGTTCATACCAATTTAGTTCGGGATTTTCATTAGAAATTTTTTTCATGGTTTCCAGAAGCACCTCTTTCTTAAAAAGATCTAGCTTCCAACTCTTCATCTGATCGCCACAGGTAGTAAAGAGGTAATTGAGAAGTACCCCATGCTCAAGAACAATAGCCGGATATATAAGAAGTGAAGGTTTTTCGAGTCCGTTCTTAATGATAAGTTCAATTTTAGCAGCATCAAGCGCTTCAAAAAAGGCTCTTGCTTTTCGATCGGTATCTCCCTCTCCAGATATTCCTAGGGTAATGATCTCTCTGCAATAGCGACCGATGAGCATTGAAAGCTCCAGTCGGATTATTTCGCTTTTTTGAACGAGACGCTCAATTTCCGATGCTTCGGCTGTCGAAAATAAAATCTCATAAGAGAGGTTTCTTTCCTCAGGAGCCATCCCGTTCAACATTACGCGCATCTCATGAGGCATCTCAGGTCGAGTATCATTAACAGCCTCTTTGATGAGCGCAGCCCTTAATGTGTCTCTTATTCTACTGGCCTTAGTATTTGGTCTTTTTTCCGAAAACACGTGCTTGCCAGAATTATCGAAAGAAAAGATAGACGCCTTCTTCGCAAGAAGCAGTCTCACCGCTGTTTCATTATCATGCCGTACTGCATGTTGTAAAGGAGTTAAGCCCGCAGCATCTTTTGAACAAATATCAACGTCTGACCTTTGTAAAAGTTCTGCAAGTGAACCATTTTTCTTGTGAATAACCGCAATGTGTAAAGGAGTAAGTCCCTCGGGGCCTCCCTTATTAATCTCTACTTTTGTACAGGTGGCTAATACAGCGGAATCACCATAATAAGCGGCAGCCATTGCGGGTGTCCACCCTTTACTGATTAAATTTTTTCTATCTGGCTGTTCAGCTGAATCACGCTCAGTAGCAGTTTCAGCTTCTTTTTTTCTCTTTTCAAAAACCTCTCTAAGTTTCTTTCCTTCGGCAGATTTCTGAGGCACATGATCCATGACCGAGCGCTCTCGAGCATCCCGAGCATCCATATCGGCACCTAAGTTGATCAACTTTTTGCAAAGTTCAACCATAGACTGGGCTGCAGCAGACATAAGAGGCGTCATCCCCGTTTCAGAATCTTTATAGGATGAGACGACAAGAGGATACTGTTCAGCCAAAACTTCAGCTATGGCGTGCCTTCCTCGATTAATGGCTAACACCAAACATCCAGCTGCTTGTTCGAAAGTAAGAACGGTATCAAATCGACAAATTGCTGTAACAAGGTCCTGATCACCATTTTCTATCGCTGTCTTAAACTGACCAACATAGAAATTTTGGATTGTACTAAATAGACTCAGTACGTCACGGCGCTCTTTCTTAAGAGCCTCTCTTAAAAGCTTCATCTGATGCTTTTCGTCTGCACAACCATTGCGCAAAATAATTTTAAGTATCTCTTTTTCATTCTTATTCTCAGGAAGAAAAAGGAGATTTTCATTATCAGAGCGCAGTTTTAACTTAGCCAGCTTTTCAATAGTCTGAATTTTTCCTTTTTTAATCGCATATAATAAGGGCGACTGACCATCAACGAGACAGTGAGGTATCTCCTTAATAGCTTCGAGAGTGCGGGCTGTTACCTGATCCTGCTCTACCTCCGCTTTAAACTGCTCAATTGCCTGTTTTCTCCGCTCTTCAGCTCGCTTTTGTGCCTGATTTTTTGGTGCATTCAGCTCATGTGCTCTTTCCTCTAAAAGCACAACTATATCGGCACTTACTTCTCGTGCCTGAGCATACTGTAAAATAGTACAGTTATGAGAACATGAAAGCCGTGGATCAGCTCCTGCACGAAGAAGATCGATTACGAGGTCTACAGTATTATGATCTACCACATAGTAAAGCGCGGTATCTTTGCAGCCATTACCGTTAATGCGACAATTAATTTTATTGTGGCGAATAAGCTGCAAAATTTTACGTACTCGAGTGACGTTGTTTTGATAGGCAGCATATATCAACTCATCAGCTCCTTGTGCTCTTATCCAGTCTTCTTTTTCCTTAATAAACTTTTCAAGAACAGCAATAACATTATGAACTTTCTTATTATGCGCGATTTTGAGAGCATTTTGTCTCTTTTCATTAAGAATCGTATAGTCTGCCTGAGCATCTAAGAGCGTCTTTACCACTCTTTCATTACCGTACATAACCGCATGCATGAGCGCAGTGTCACCAGCCTCTTCAGTATCATCTGCCTCTCGAGATACTGGCCGAACATTGATTGTGCGAAGATCTCTCCTCTGGAAATCTATATCCGCACCTCGTTCAAGCAATATTTTAATAATGGCCAGTGTACTCAGTATCGCCTCTTCTGAAAGAAGAGAACGGCGTACTGCGTGCATAAGGGGAGTAAACCCTAATGAGTCGGGCATATTCGGATCGGCACCATACTCAAGCAAAAGGTCGACTAATTCAATAGAAAATTTATCTATGGCATATATTAAGGGTGTAACCCCTGTACTTAATAGGCGATTAAGTGCCTGAGGGTTTGAGGCATTAAGAAAAGGAAGCACCGCAGATTCCTTGTAAGAATGTAAAGCATATTCAAGCATAGTTCGCCCGTTTTTATCTTTATGCTCGTGCGATGCGCCCGCCTCAGATAGTGCAGTTATGAGCATTTGATCAGCATGCTGAGCAGCAAGCATGAGTGGCGTTCTGCCTTGGGCATCAGACACATTTGGATTGGCACCCGATCTTAAACACTCACTAATTTCATCGTACCAGTAGGCTGGATCTGCTTCTGGATTCAAAGCCCATTCAACTGCGGTCAATAACTCGGGCTTTTCAAGATTTTCTTGATTCTTTTCAAGATGTCTTTTTGCATGTTCAGCCATCAAACTAAATCGTGAATGGCGAACTGTTCTTAACAGAGCTGCCTGCTCTTGTGCAAGCTCTTCTAAAACAGACTCTTTTACCTGTTTTACCGAAATTTCTGGGTAAATTGTTCTTAAAATCCGCTTGTGGGGATACTGTTTTATGACAAATTTAATAGAAACATTCTCATACTGTCCCGTTGCGCATACTGTTTTAAAGGAACCAGTACATTGTTCGTGCCAAACGATTTTTTCTGAATGTGCTGCCTGTTGAATAGCAGTAATAAGCCGCTCTTTGGACCACGTGCAGGGGAAGAAGGTTTTCGGCTGGTCAAGCAGAACTCGCCCCTGATAAATCAAATACCCGGCATGGAAAGAATTTCTATCGCCGTCAATATATATCCACAGAGAGTCACTGAGCTCCACGACCGTTCCCAAGCCACAGGTCCTCAATCTTTTAATAAGCCCATGATAATGGTGAAGACCAGCGATTTTTTCTTGAGATGTGATCGGATCGAGCACCCTTTGGTACCCGCAAATATGCGTTAGAGCCGACTCAAGGTTCAAATGCAGAGTGTTCTCACCTCTTTTTAAGGTCACGGCAGCTAGAGATTGCTCAGGTTTAATAACCGGTAAACTCTTTTGCATGCCATAAAGAGAAAAAAAGCAAAGTGAAATAAGAGCTATTCGTTTTATCATATGCAGTTTCGTATTCATGGCTTGTTAAATAAAAAATTACTATCTAAGTATTTTCTATTTTACATAAATTTATAAAATTGTCTAGAGGAAAAGTACAAAACCAGGGTACTTTCGACAAATCATGTAGAAATCTAGTATAATTAATTACTGTAAATGTAGGAGAAAAAATGAGACGTTTATTGCTTATTCTCAGTATGGTACTCATCGCACCGTTGTGTTCTGGGATGGACTCCCATCAGCAACCAGTTACGATTCTCATTCATGGCACACTTTTTACGTTTATTTCTTATTATATACACGGCATGGATTGCCCTCCCGGTTTGACAAAGGCGCAAGAGCAGCCTGATTCTCTCTCGCTAGGAAAAATGGCTCGTATTCTTTCCAAAGCGGCACCTGAACAGTTCCCGCTCGACTCGTTCTATTTATTCGGCTGGTGTGGAAAACTAAAAGAGCAGGCGCGGATTGATGCGGCCCTTGAGCTCTATGCCAGCTTGAAACAGTTTCACAACTGTCGACTTACCATCATTGGCCACAGTTATGGAGCAATCATTGCGCTCCTCGCGGCACAACGTGCGCTGGAGGAACATAATACCTCATTTGTAATCGACGATCTCATCCTTATTGCCTGTCCGGTACAAAAACAAACAGCTGGACTTATTGGATTACCCTGTATTAGAAATATCTATCATCTCTTTTCTGGAGGTGATTTAGCCCAGGTCTTAGCTCCTCAGGGATTTAATTGGGGATGGCCTGTTTTCTCGCAGAGGCGCTTTGATCAGCATCCTCACCTAGCTCAGGCACAGATCTTTATAGAGGGCGCTGATCCAAGCCATAATGACTTCTTGCTTAATCCAGCCTTTATTTCAAATTTGCCGCAGTTGCTTAGGGTCCTTGACGAAAAAAGAGGCCTCCCTAACGTTGCTGTCACAATCGAGAATAAAAATATACTCGTAAGATCACATTAAGGATTCATTTTTCAAAGAGTTTTTTATACTGGCCATATCCCTCTTTTTCAAGATCTTCGTATGGAATAAATCTAAACGCAGCTGAGTTCATACAATATCTAAGCCCTGTTGGTTGTGGACCATCATTAAATAGGTGCCCGAGATGTGACTGGGCACATTTACTTAGTATCTCAGTACGGGTCATACCCTGAGAAGTATCGACCTTTTCCACAAGATTCGAAGACTCTAAAGGCTTCGTGAAACTTGGCCAGCCTGTTCCTGAATCAAATTTATCTTTTGAACTAAAGAGGGGCTCTCCCGAGATAATATCAACATAAATACCTTCACGATGGTTATCCCAATAGGGATTATCAAAGGCTCGCTCCGTGCCTCCTTTTTGCGTTACAGTATACTGAAGCGGTGTAAGGAGCTGTTTCAACTCCTCTTGGGAAGGCTTTAGTCTACAGGACTGCTTCGGCCAATGTTCTTCGATAAATGTTTCTCTCCCTGAAGCTCTATGATACTGTGCATAGTGTTCAGGGTTTTTCTGAGAATACTCTTGATGATACTGTTCTGCAGGGTAAAATTCAGTGGCCTTTAATATTGGTGTTACTACCGCCTTGGCAAATCGGCCACTCTGATCAAGCCTGCGCTTTGATTCCTCCGCTATCCTTTTTTGTTCATCAGTAAAGTAATAAATAGCTGTCTTATACTGGCTACCCCTATCAGCAAACTGGCCGCCTGGGTCGGTTGGATCAATCTGTTTCCAGAAAATATCTAACAGCTGATCATAGGATATTTTTTCAGGATCATAGGTTACCTCGACCACCTCTACATGGCCGGTCGTTCCTGTCGAAACTTTCCGGTATGTAGCGTGAGGAGCCGTTCCTCCGGTATACCCCGAAATAGCGCTTATTATTCCTGGTAAACCATCAAATGCTGCTTGAATACACCAAAAGCAGCCACCGGCAAAAAGAGCTTTTTGCTCGCTCATACATTCCCTTCACTTTTTTTAAAGGTAGACAATCAGGTCTAGATAAGTCAATCCTGGATTATTTTTTCGCAGATTTCGCTGCTGATTCTTTTTTCAAACGATCATTCTCGTGGGCTAACCCTGCGTGTTCCTGCCTTAATACGTCTTGCTGTGAACTTAAATGGGCTTTTTCACGTTGCAAAAGTGTAGTAACAAGATGGTCAGGTAGTACGTTCCAAGCCTGTCGAGCATATTCACTGCTTTCGAGCAGTCCTGTTCCTTCAGTGAGAAAGCGACATACTAAGAGTATATGTAAAGGATTTGCCCGGTTTTCCAATATCTTTAGATCAATGAGGCGAACCACGCCATTATCTGACCCTACTACAGCATACTTACCATTTTCATTTATGGCGATACAACGGATCGGCCCGATGTCGTACTCTTCAAAATCGATACACTTAATTCTATGGAGATTATCCTCAATTCCAAGAGACAGCAGCCGTAAATCCCACAGTCTAAGAACACGTTCCGTGCAGTGAAGCATCCAGTTTCGATCGCCGCTCATTTTTATATCGGAAATCGGTGTTTGCTCTTCTTTTAATAATGTAGTTGATGATCCCGCATTACATAGTACAAGTCTATTACCAGTAGTTGTGAAAAACGCATTGTCATCTGCGGGCAAGACTGAATTAATAGGGTCTGAAAAACGCATGCTTTTTTGCCATTTTTCTCCATTTAATGGCATGAGCCTGAGAGTGCATCTATCTGCTGACACAGAAACCAGTCTTGTCTCTCCCATAAAGCGGGCCGATTGTACTGGATCTGGACATCTACCAATTGCCTGAGCAATACCTGTATATTCTTTCTTTGAATCAAACTGGTGATCAATTTTCCATTTATTAACGTAGCCACTCTTTGTTACAAACATACATTCTTCATCTTTCTCATTAATGGTAACCGATACAATCGGCTCATTGGTAATCTGAATGGTATTTGATAATTTTTTATTAACATAGATGAGGCACATTGAACCATTATCAAAGCCTGCAGCGATGTATTTGTTGTTAGAACTTACGTGAAATGCGGTAACGGTCACAGGCTTAGCCTGTTTTGGACAGATGAGCTCATAGAGAGCCTCCGGACTTCCATGCGCTGATTGATCAAGCATGTACCAGCAACCAATGAGACCGTTTGATAAGCAGAATGTGATGGTCGGCCCATTTATCGAAACTGCCACGACCGGAAACCCTTTAGTCGGACATTCGAGTTTCATAGCGTGTGATAAGGCAAGCTGCTCAATTATTTTCTCGCTAAAGGCCGTCAGCAGCATGTTTCGTATTCGTTGGGCAGAATCATAGGATAATGTCAAAAATTCATTCACCGCAGAATTGAACTGCTCCTTGAGAAGATTTGAATACACCATGCATTCATAGAGTTTATCGACTTCGTCATTACCGCTCTTCTGGATCTCGGCAAACATCCTTTTCAGTGTTTCGTTATCTGTCATTGCTGCGACCGTAAGATGCGTATCTGGATGCTCAATTGATACATTAATATCTTTCATCTTAAGCAGACGAAGAACTAACGGTATATTTCTTTCTCTTTTTATCACCATCATTAAGGGAGTACCGTTTGGACTACCCGGCAGAGGCCGGTATATTTTGTTGGGATCTAATTTTCCTTTTTCTATGAGCAGCTTGATTATACTTTCGTCTGCCGTGTGACAGGCATAGACTACTACACGCTCAATGGCCTGTTCACTAAGACGAGGTAACACTATCGTCAAGAGAGGTTCTTTTTTTTCATGTATTGCCGCTAATGCAAGCCGCTCCTCTATGGCAGGTACAGATGCTCGATGTTTGAGCACAAGACACAAATCTGGAAGCGAACTTGTGCGTACAAGATAGTTATAAAAGTCTTGTGGAAGCGGATTTTTCGTGGTACATGCACAGTACCGGGACAAGAAAAAATAGCGCGCAACAAGATAAAAATGTTCATTAAGAGCTAACTCAAAAGGAGTTAAACCGTAACTGTTTGCTTGATTGCAATCAATAGCGAAGCGCTCAACAAACTCTTTAACGAGAGCGCATACATACGATTCGAGGTCATTATCGGGATCATGAAGATTATCTAAAGCGCTCAAGATGAGCGTGTTGCCCTTGCTATCTTTGAGATTTCCATCAATTTTTTTATTCACTAATAAAAGCCGAAGAGCTTCCCAAAAATTTTGACGGCACAGATCTCCGATTGCTTCCCCATCGCGCAAATACTGCTTGGTCTGTTCACTTGTTTCGATCCATTCGTTAATTATTTTACCAAGCTGAGGATCTTTACTATACGAGCACAGAGCAAAAATCCACGTTGGCACATTGCAGAATTCGATTTTACGATACAATTCTGGTGAATTTTTTTCAAAAAACACCGTGAGCGCTTTCTTTTTTTTGAGCAACCATGCCCATATAATAGGAGTCAGTTCAGGAACAGTTTCACTTACTTCACGGTGAACGACAACAGGATGATACCAAGCAAAAAATTCAGATTCACCACAAGCATGGTCAAGATATGCAATAAGATCCTCATCTGTAAATGTAGTCAATTTCCAGCTGCTCATCTCAGTACGAAATGTATCAATCATAAAGGCAAGAACTGGTTCATGTTCACACACAATTGCTGCATAGAGAAGCAAGAGAGGATCCGCAACCTTATGTCGTAAAAGGAGTTCAGTTTTAGCTATGTCCAGACCAGTAATGAACGCTCGCGCATTTTGATCTGTTGTAGGAGAGAGAGCCAGAGAGATTACGTGACGGCAGTAAGAAGTTATGTGAGAAGAAAGCTCCTCACGCAGTTGTTCATTTTCCTTAAGAAGATGCTCGAGGCTTACTACGTCTTCCTCTTTAAATAAAGTGTCATAAAAACTACCTCTATCGGCTTTATTCATATGATTAAGGACCACGCGTAGTGCTTCATGACCCATAGGCCCGTTTTCTCTGACTATCTTTTTTATAAGGGCAGAAATAAGTAATTTTCTTATTTCTGCAGCGCGTTCATTTGATTTATGTACTGAAAACACAGACCGACCTGATCTGTCACATAAAAGGACGTGTGCTCCCTTTGTGAGCAGCTTTTTAACGGCTTTTTCATAGTCCTGTTTTACCGCATAATGCAAGGGAGTTGATCCTGTCGCATCTTGTGCAGAAATTTCAACATCATCTCTCTGCAAAAGTGCATTAACTAATTTATCCTTTCTATACTTAACGGCCACGTGCAAAGGGGTCAGACCATCAGGCCCTTTTTTATTAATATCATCTTTGCTATAACTCGCTAATGATGCGCTCTCATTGCAATACACTGAGACCATCGCCGGCGTCCAGCCCTTACTAAAAAGTTCTTTGGCATTGTGATGGGTTTGTTCTGGGCCTGACTGTTGATTTTGTTTTTTCCTTTGCTCAAAGAAGTCTAAAAGCTTCTTCCCTTCCGCTGATTTTTGCGTCACATGATTTACAACTGATCTGCCTTGAGCGTCCTGAGAATCTACATCAGCACCTAAGTCGACCAATTTTTTACAAAGATCAGTCATACCCTGGCTCGCCGCATGCATAAGAGGCGTCATCCCTTTTTCATCCTTATAAGTGACAGTATACGGATATGCTTCAGCCAAGAGAAGCGCTATCGGGTATCTCCCTTGACTAATAGCCAAAATTAAGCACACAGCAGCTTGCTCAAAGGTGAGGATGCTCGTATCGAATCGACAGAGTCCAGCAATAATTTCTTGTTCCCCATTTTTTATACAGGCTTTTATGTGATTAAAATAGAAATTTTGGATTATGCCCAACAAAAGCAGGACATCGCGACGTTCTTTTTTAAGAGCATTTTTTAAAAGTTTCACTAACTGCTTTTCTGATGCACAGTTATTGCGTAAAAGAATCTTCAGTATTTCTTTTTCATTCTTTGACTCAGGCAGGAACAACAGATCGTGTTTTTCGTCTTTATAGCACACTTTATGCTTGCTTACGAACTCTACTGCTCGGGCTCTTCCTTTTTTTATCGCGTATAACAATGGCGACTGACCATCAATCAAACACGGGTCAATCTCTTTTATTATTTCAAGCGTCTGAGGAGTTACACGATCTTGGTCTATCTCGATTTTAAACTGCTCTATTGCTCGTTTTATTCGTTGAGCAGCGCGCTCTTTGGCCAGCTCTTTTGGTGCATCAAGCTCACAAGCTCTCTCTTGGAGACGTTCTTTTATGTCAGAACTTACTCCTTGAGCCTGAAGAGCATACTGTACTATTGTACATTCGAAAGGACAACGAAGCCGTGGATCTGCTCCCGCAAGGAGAAGATCTATCACCAGCTCTTCATTATTATGCGTCACTGCGTGATATAAGGCTGTATCGCTACTTCCGTGACCATTAATCTGGCAATTAATGCTTTTGCGTTGAATAAGCCCCAGAAGTTTTCGTGCGCGCCTTACGTTATTTTTAAAGGCGGCATAGGTAAGTTCATCAGCATTTTTTTCTTTTATCCATGACTCTTTTTCCCTGATAGCTTCCTTGATTACAGACTCAACCTTAGAAAATTTTTTATTTTGTCCAATTTTGAGAGCTGTCTGTTTCTTTTCATTGAAAAGCGTGTAATCTGCCAGTGCTTCTAAGAGTACTTGTACTAGTTTCTCATTATTATACCTGACTGCATAGATAAGCGCAGTTTCGCCACTTTCAGTATCTTCCTCGCGTGAGGTTGGCTGCTTAACAGGCACTATACGAAGACTTTTTCTTTGAGCATCGGTGTCAGCGCCCTTTTCGAGCAGCAGTTTAATAATAATTAATGCATTTTGCAGCTGTTCTTCTGATGGATGAGTAATCCGGACCGCATGCATAAGAGGAGTATATCCCAATGAATCTCGCATGTTAGAATCTGCGCCATATTCAAGTAATAGTTCGACAAGTTCGACTGATAATTTATCTATAGCATATATTAAAGGCGTAACACCAGTACTTAAAAGACCATTGTTCTCTTGTGCATCATTCAGAAATGGGAGTACTGCATAATAGTGGCACGAGCTTAACGCATATTCAAGAACAGATCGGTTTTTCCTGTCTCGCATGTCCTTGGATGCGCCTGCTTCCAAAAGCTCGTTTATGAGCACCTGATCTCCATAGTGGGCTGCAAGCATTAGTGGCGTTTTTCCGCGGTCATCAGACACATTAGGATGAGCACCTGCCTTTAAGCATGCGACTACATCGTTATATGGCTTATCTCGATCTTTGATGCATAAGGTTGCTTCAACAACACGCAACAGTTCTGGCTGAATATCAGGCTCCTCACTTTTCTCTCTTCTTTTCGCTTGCTCAACCATTAAGGTAAATCTTGACCGCTGCATTACCTCTAATAAGCGTGCTTGCTCTCGCGCAAGCTCTTCCAAAGTCGCTTCCTTTGAAGCATCAAGAGACTTCATTTCAATTTCAGGATACATCGTTCTTAGGACCCGCCCATGAGGATACTGTTTTATCACACATTTGATGGGTACATTCTCACACCGAATTGTCGCACAGACCGTTTTTAACGTGCCGGTACATTGTTCATGCCAAGAAATTTTTTCTGATTCTGCAGCTCGTTTAAGAGCAGTAACCAGCTGTTCCTTGGACCAGGTGCACGGGAAAAATGTTTTAGATTGGTCAAGTAAGGCTTGTCCTTTATAAATCAGGTATCCACCATGAAACCCTTTTCTATCGCCTTCAGTATATATCCATAGGTAATCATTCAGTTCTATAACAGTTCCAGATCCACAGTTCCTTATTTTTTTTCCTCGATCAGTATAGTGATGAAGGCCCGCAATCTTTTGTTGGTACGTAACGGGATCGAGTACCCTCTGATACCCACAAATATGGGTCAAAGCAGCTTCGAGACTCATTGTTATTGATTGATTATCTCTCTTTAAAGTAAGCGTCAGAGGAGCTGGCTCTCGTTGGATGCCAGAAGCAGATGCCGCAGGAGGACTGGCAACGGAAACCGGCCTGGTTGTCTGTTGCATACCCTGCAGAGCATAAATGCCTAATGAAAAGATAGCGATATGTTTGATCATGACCCAACCGGTTTTTCGAAATTTAATTATTTTCTATTTTACATAAAATATTAAAATTGTCTAGCGCGATTTTTACTTTTCGGCGTATTCTCCTATAATTTTTTTCTTTATCAACCTAAGATTTCTGGGCTCGACTAATCTCTCATAACCATTTATGCGAAATGCGGCCAGTCTGGTGAAATAGACTACTTACGTTAAATGGATGCTTACCACCACTTATTCATGATCATCTATTTTCTCTTACTCCCATTTATGGCGAATATTTTGACAATGCGTCCTTTGTTCCCTTAGGGAGTGTATCAAAGACTTGTCGGGCAGTTTCATTTTCTAGAAGTTTTTTGCCTTCGTGTAAGTAGCGACCAACGAGAAGTATGTGGACCGTTTCAGATAGCTTTTCAATAAGTTTTAGACCAATCAATCGGATAACACCATCATCAGACCCTACAACAGCGTGAGATCCATCCTCATTAAGTGCGATACTATGAATTGGTGCAAGAGGAGCAAAATGACCAACATTCATGCGAAGGAACTTGCCTTCTTTTATAGCATTATTTCCCACGGCCCATAAGGTTAAATCCCGCGAAGTAGAACTGAGCAGCCATTCGCCATCACCACTTAAGGTCAGATGAGTGATATTTTCGTTATGCTCCTCCGTCATGCAAACACTCGTTGCTTCCGACAAGCGGGCTGCGATAAGTTTATTCCCTGCAGCGACGAAAACAGTGTTGGGATCTTGAGATTGCACCACCGCATTGATGGGCTGAGTGAATTTTAATGCCTTAGATTCACCAGTTAATGAATATGAATTGAGAGTATAGCCATCTGCAGCAACACCCAAGAGTCGCTCATTTTCCACATGTGCTTTGAGCAAAGGATCAGGACATTGCGCTATTTTATCTGTAATTGCTGTATGTTCCTCTCCTTTTTTCTCAACTTTCATTCTCCTGATCTGTCCACTTTTTGTGACAAAGAGACATTCTAAGTCAGTGGCATTCGTAAACGAAGCCCACAAAATCGGCTCACTCGTAATTTGAGAAATTGTCACTCCTCCTAGTTTTTCTAGATTAATAGTTATAATTGAACCATTCTCATGTGCAGTAAGGAGATAGCGTCCATCATGGCTCATTTCAAATGAAGTTATGGGACTTGAAGATTCGAGAAGAGGGTAATAGGAAATCTTTTTATTTTGATCACGACACTGCCAACAAGCGATTAAACCATTGGATAAGCAAAAATTAATGCCTGATCCCTGGATTCTAACCCGCTTAACTGGAAATCCCTTTACCGGACAATTGAGCACCAACGCGTGAGGTAAAGTAATGTGCTTAAACTCAAGAGGCTTAAAACGCTCAATAAGAAGAACTTTTACGCGCTGTGCTATTCCAGGTGGTAAAATCTTTAATTCTGCCACGGCCTGACTAAAATCACGGCTTAATAAGCTTATATAGACTAAATCCACATAGGTTTGTTCAGGATCCTTGCCACGTTTATATGCCTCAAACATAAGATTAAGCGCAGAGTGTCCCCGTGCCATTGTTAACGCAGATCTATGCGTTTCCTGATCTTCTAAAGATAAATCTATATCTTTTTGCTTAAGTAATTGAGCAACGAGAGGAAGATTTTTTGTGAAGATAGCTATCATCAAGGGAGTGCCTGTCACATATGTATCGCTTCCTTCCACCGCTCCTGGCCACACGGGCTTATATATTTTGTTAACACGCAATTTTCCTCTGTCGATAAGGAGCTGAACAATCGCCTCATCACCAAGGTGGAGTGCATAGGTTACTAGGTTGTCAGTGGCTGTTTCATTAAGACGAGATAACAGGATTGCTAATAAGGGAACATTTTTCTCCCGTACCGCGATAACTGCAAGTTGTTCTGTATTTATTATGTTTGACCTATCCTTCAAGTGAGAGCATATTATGGGGATAGGAAAGAAACGTACCATATGAAGATAATAGGCTTGTGGCAGTGGAACTCTTGTTACGCACTCACATGCTGGTAATGTAAGAAAAAAAATCATCGCATCTACTTGACCTTTACGAATGACAAACTCAAATGGACTGATGCCTTGATTATTAACTTGATTGCAATCAACTCTACATCGTCCGATAAGATCCCTCAAAAATTCAGCTAATGAAACCATCGCTTGTGGTTTGTCTTTCTCGCCGCGATTTTCAAAACTTTCGTTAAATTCACTCTCCAGAGCACTCATAACAAGGGTATTGCCATTCGAATCTCTCAGATGAGGATTGATCTTTTTTTCCGTTAATAAAAGCAGTATCGGATCCCAAAAATGTTGCCTACAGATATGGTGTACTGCATCGCCATTACTTAGAAACTGTCGTATTTTAGGTACTTCCAACCATTCACTTATCAGATTGCTCAGTTCAGGATCGGAGTAAAACGTAAACACAATAAAGAGCCATGCAGGAATGCGATGAGGCATAATTTCGCGCGTCAGTTCCAAAGCATTTTTTTCAAAGAATATCTTGAGGGCATTTCTTTTCCGCAGCAGCCAGGCCCACATGACGGGACTTATTTCTTTAACGGATGTTTCTTGCGCCATGAGTCGATCATCGAGCCTCCATGTTTTCATCTGATTACGAAAGGTATCACAAAGATATGAAAGGAGTGATATATGTTCAACGGCAATAGCCGCGTACATAAGCAAGATAGGTGTCGTCAGGTCAAACATTATAAGTGCTTCTGCCTGATTTACGCTGAGCCCCTTAATAATCACTTGTGCTTTGCGAACATCTTCAGTTTCTTTTGATAAACTGAAAATTATCAAGTTGCAAGCGTTTGTTATATGGTGAGCAAGCGGCTGTCGCAGTTCCTGATGTTCCTTAAGAATGTTAGAAAGCGGCACACCTGCTATACCACTTGCCCATAGTTCACGATAAAATTTTTCTCGTTCTTCATTTTTAAAATGACTCAGCAGCAGGAGAAGTTCTGAAGACATAGTTGAACTCATATTTTTAGAAATCTCTCTTATAAGCGCACTTTTCAACTTCTCTCTTATCCGAACCGCACGAGGATTTGATTTGTTTACTAAAAATACAGAAGATCCTGATTTGTCGCTTAAAAGGACTGGTGCTTCTTTTGAAAGAAGCTTTTCAACTGCTGCCTCATTATCATGTTTCACCGCATGATGTAATGGAGTTAGTCCCGCAGCATCTTGTGCAGAAATCTCAATATCTGACCTTTTTAAAAGTGCAGTAACAGCTCTGTCTCTTTTGTACATAACGGCAGTATGTAATGGAGTAAGCCCATCAGCATTTGTTTTATTAATCTCGTCTTTCGTAAACGTCGCCAATGCAGGAACATCATTGCGATATGCTGCAACCATCGCAGGAGTCCATCCCTTGCTTACAAGCTGTTTAGCATCATAATCATCCTTTTCTTGTTCCACGTGCTCAGCGACTTCAAGCTCTTTTTTCCTCTTTTCAAAAAATTCTCTCAGTTTCTTGCCTTCCGTGGATTTTTGGGGCACATAATCCATAACAGACCTACCTTCACTGTCACATGCCTCGAAATCAGCACCCAGATCAACTAACTGTTTACAGAGCTCAGTCATGCACTGTCCAGCTGCGTGCATAAGTGGCGTCATACCATGCTCATCTCTGTAAGAAGTAGCAGTTAATGAATAGTACTGGGCCAACAGCTGAGCAGTAGCATGTCGCCCCTTATTGATAGCTAACAGTAAACAGGCCGCTGCTTGCTCAAACGTAAGAACATTATCACATCGACATATTTCAGCAATAAGCTCTTCTTGTTCACCTTTTTCTAGAAATGTCTTTAAATGATTAAAAAAGAAATGTGGGATTGAACCTAACAAGACAAGTACATCCCGGCGCTCCTTTTTGAGAGCACTTTTTAAGAACCTTACCTGCTCCTTTTCTTGCGCACAACCATTACGCAGCAGGACTTTCAATATCTCTTTTTCATTCTTTGACTCAGGAAAAAATAAAAGATCACCTTTTTCATCTTGATAGCAGAACTTGTGCTTGCTTAACACGTCTATTGCTCGAATTTTTCCCTTTTTAAGTGCATAGACTAAGGGTGAATGGCCATCAACGAGGCACGGATTAATCTCTTTTATTATCTCAAGGGTACGAAGCGTTACCTGGTCTTGGTCGACCTCTTTCTTAAATTGCTCTATAGCTTGTTTCTTTCGCTGTTCAGCTCGCTGCTGGGCCTGCTTTTTTGGAGCGTTAAGCTCACGTGCTCTCTCCTGAAGTACTTCTTTTATATCAGAACTTATGTGTGCTGCTTGAGCATACTCTACAATAGTACATTCAGTAGAACAACGAAGCCGTGGGTCGGCTCCCGCTCGCAACAGATCATTTACAAGGTGTAGATTATTATGATCTACGGCATAATATAAACCAGTATCTTTGCAACCAGTACCATTAATCTTGCAATCAATCTTTTTTTGATCCATAAGGCGCAGCAGTTTGCGCACACGAGTACTGTTGTCTTTATAAGCGGCATAGATCAGCTCATCAGCTTTTTGCGCCGCTATCCACTCTTCTTTTTTCTTTATAAATTCAGTGATTTTCGCTTCAACTTTAGGAAACCCTTTATTTTGTGCAATTTTAAGGGCTGTCTGTTTCTTTTCATTAAGAATTGTATAATCTGCCTGAGCTTCCAAGAGAACTTTTACCGCACTTTCATTGCCAGAAATAACTGCATGCATAAGGGCAGTATCACCAGCCTCTTCATGCTCTTCCTCTCGGGTTATTAATTTAATGGATCGAGCTGTGCGAAGATCTCTCCTTTGAGCATCAATATCTGCACCCTTTTCAAGTAATAAGTTAATGATCAGTAAAGAATTCTGCACGGCCTCTTCCGAGAGATGCGCATGACGCACGACATGCATAAGAGGAGTAAATCCCAATGAATCTAGCATATTTGCGTCAGCGCCATAATCAAGGAGAAGTTCCACTAATTCAACAGAAAACCTATCTATAGCATATATTAATGGCGTAACGCCGCTGCTTAAAAAACGATTAAGCTGATCAGGGACGCTCAGAAAGGGCAATACTGCGCTATACTGGCAAGAACTTAATGCATATTCAAGAACGGTTCGCCCCTTTCTGTCTTTTTGATCCTTCGATGCTCCTGCTTCTAATAATTCAGTTATAAGCATCTGATCGGCATACTGGGCTGCAAGCATGAGTCCAGTTCTACCCTCATCATCGGTCACATGAGGATCTGCTCCAGCTTTTAAACATGCGGTTATCTCGTTGTACCAGAAATTTTTATCGGCATCTTCGCGTAAGGCCCATTCAATTGCCCTGAAAAGCTCTGGCTTTGGAGAGACTTCTTCTTGCTTTGTAGCACGTCTTTTTGCTTGCTCAGTTATCGACGTTAATCGCGATTGACGAATAGCTCTCAATAAGCGTAGCTGTTCCTGCGCAAGCTCTTCCAAAATTGACTCTTTTACTGGCTTTATTTCAATGTCGGGGTAGACCGTTAGTAAGACAGACCTCTGCGGATATTGTTTGATGACTAACTTTAGAGAGGTGTTTTGAAAATATACAGTTGCACGGAATATTTTAGAGGCAGTTTTTTGCTCCTCTTCCCAGGTGATTTTATCTGATCTTGCCGCCTCTTTAATATGAGTGACAAGCTCCTCTTGAGACCAGGTGCAGGGAAAGAACGACTTAGGTTGATCAATAAGTACTCTCCCCTGATAAATAAGATAACCGACATGGAAAGTAGTTCTATCGCCTTCAGTATATATCCACAAAGAGTCACTCAGCTCTATGACCGATCCTGATCCCCATGATTTTATTTTCTTACCGTGCCCGCTATAATAATGAAGGCCAGATATCTTTTCCTGATACGTCACAGGATCGATTATCTGTTGATAACCGCAGATGTGATGCAGTGCGACATCGAGTCTTAGCCTTACTTGCTGATTATTCCATTTTAAACACAGCATAAAATCAGGAGACTGATGCTGAATAGCCTCATTCGAAGCAACTGCAGCCCGGGTTTCGTCTGTCCTCGTAACCTGCGCACTCTTTTGCATACCGTGGAGAGAAAAAAAACAAAGTGAAATAAGAGCTATTCGTTTAAACATATGCAGTTTCATTCATGGTTTGTTAAAGAAAAAATTGGTTTCAAAGTATTTTCTATTTTACATAATTTTTAAAAAATGTCTAGAGCAGTTTTTCTTTCTAAGGAAGCTAACAAAACCTGTTTCTTTTGCACATGTTTTGATCATCGGGTGTCTATAATCGCACACACTTATGATTGCTGTTTAGATTGGTATTTAAGCAGGGCTCCTGAGATTCTCTTAGGGAGTGTGGCCATCAATTGACGTGCTGTTTCATTCTCAAGAAGCTTTTCTCCTTCAGCCAAGAAACGACCTATAAAGAGTATATGTAAAATATCCTGCACTCCTTCTAATATTTTCAGATCAATCAATTGAATAGCACCATTATCGAGGCCTACAAGGGCATAATGCGTATCGTCACTTAATGCGATGCTGTGAATTTGCTTAATCGGGCGTGCAAAATTGATATTAGAGATAGGAGTATCACGCGTTTTATCATATTTTCTTAAATCCGTTAGCGTTAAATACTGAGAGGTACAGTGAAGTATCCATTGATTGTTTCTGCTTATTACCAGATCATTAATATGCTCCTCATTTCTTTTTTCATTCAAACACTGACCGCTTCCGTCCGACAATTTTGCGAGGAATAATTTATTTCCTTCAGCGGTAAAAATAGTATCTCCATCCTCAGATAGCGCGATTGAACTCAGGGGCGTTGTTCTTCGAGTCGATCGAGAAATAATATTATTGCTTGTTTGCCCACTCAGCGGACAGCAATGTAAACTTGACCCATCTTCACCAACGGCACAAAATTTCCTGTCCCCCAGAAGCCTTCCACATCGTATGGGAACTGGGCATCTTGATAGGACCGAAGCGAAGACGGTTGTTTGTTGTCCTTCTAATTCTGGTTTTACGTCGACCATAAATTTAAATTTTTGAACAGTTCCGTTTTTTGGTGCAAATAAACAGTTCTCATATGCCCCATCAAATGCTAACGCCATGATAGGCTCATTGCAAACTTGTGCTTCTATGACCGGCATCTTTTTTTCTAGATCAGTAATGCAAATGAGCCCTGTATCAAAACCGGCCGCAAGATATTTACCATCTGAACTTATTTCAAGTGCGGTAATTCCGCTCGATCCTGACGAATGAATACGGTGGAAAGTCCGATGCGTACTTGCATTCTGAAGTTCAGTTAGGTAAATCGCGCCATTAGATAAAGCAAGTACAATTTTCGATCCCTGCATTGCAACTGCTTTGACTGGACATGTTGAAATTGGACTCTGAATGACAACAGAATCAGATAAAGCTAGTTGCCCTATTGCGAGAGGTCTAAAACGTTCAATAAGCAGCTCTCTTACATGCTTAGCCTCATTTAAGCCTGACAAACGCCGCATTGCTGCCGCTGCCCGACTAAAATCACCTGTTATCATCTCTATAAACCGTAAATGGTGAGCAACATCTTTACCTTCCTGGAAGTCAGTAAATGCGTCAAATAATACATGGTGTCGCACAATGGTTTGTACGGTATTTTCAGGCGCTCCGAGATTACTAAGCTCTTCTGGACTCGAGTAATCAAATACTGATTTTCTCAGTTGTTCAATTTCATCGCTTGGTAAAGTCTGAATTATGTCAGCTGCTTGATTTAAGTTTAGTGAAAGGAAATATCTCAATTTGAGTCTCAGAAGATTCTTTTCTGTCGGATTCTGCATTTGGTCAAAAAAGAAACGAAGTTCGCTACGGTCAGGTGCCATTTCAGGTGCTGTAAGATGAGTTACTGGATGTCTAATAGATAGATCAGTATCCCCTTTGACATTAAACAATAACACGACCACAACCTCGTGGCCTTTCTGCGTAGCAATCATTAAAGGCGTTCCAGTCAGCAATCCTGCTCGTGTTGGTTGATATACTTTGTTCGTATTTACCTTTCCTTTTTCGATAAGCAGTTTGAGGATTTTTAAGTTTGCCTCTTGGCATGCGTAAGCAACAATATTTTCAACAGATGCCTCGTTAAGTCGGCTCAATAGTATGGCTAATAAAACATCATTTTTCGCCTCCGCTGCAGCAAATGCAAGCTCGTCCAGATTAACAACGCTTGCCTTATTTTTCAGCAATGAGCACAGAGCGGGAACCGTGTTATATACGAGAGATCTGTAACAACCACTAGGAAGAGGCACTCTCGTTGTGCATGAACACAATGGCGAAAAGATAAGGTAATTCATAACAGCGTAAAGATTGTTACGAATAACAAACTCAAATAGACTTATACCTTGATTATTTACGTGATTGGAATCAACCTCAAATCTTTCAACAAGGTCTTTTACCGCCGCCAATATCAACGATTCAATTTTCATGTCAATGAGACCACCAGATGGATTCATGTGAACATACTCTTGTAAGATATTGGTAATAAGAGTATCGCCATTTGAGTCTCTTTGATTTGCCGCGATCTTCTTCTCTTCTAATAAGATGCGCACCGCATTCCAACAACCGCGGCTAGCCAGATTGCTCACCGCTTCCCTGTCTTGTAAAAATTGGCGCGCTGATTCATCAGTCTCCATCCATTCTCTTATCAGCTTACCAAGTTCAGCATCATTATTATATGAACACATAACAAAGATCCATGAAGGCATATGTAATGGTTCTATTTTACGAGATAGTTCCGGCGATTTTTTTTCAAAAAATAGTTTGAGGACTGATTTTTTCTTGAGCATCCAAGCCCATAATACAGTATTCATTTCAGGAATAAGCTGTTCATAAGTCAAGAAGGTAAATTCGGGTTCTTGACAGTGGTGTCTTAAATGATTCATTAATAATTTTTTATCAAAAAAATCGAATTTCCAGAGTTTCATCTGATCGCGAAATGTATCACACAAATAAGTGAGAAGAGGGATATGATCGAGGAAAATAGCGGTATACATCAGTAAACGAGGTTCCACGATCTGGTATCTTAAAATAAGTTCAATATCGGCACCCTGATGGGCTACAATGTAAGCCATCGCCTTTAGATGTGCTTCAGAATAGCCAAAAGAAATTACTTGGCGGCAGGCCGAAGTGAGGCACCGCGAAAACTCCTCTCGCATTTCCTTATTTCTTTTAAGCACCTGATCAAGAGTTCCCATTTCCTCGGCTGCACAACACAGATCAAAGAAAAGATCATTTCTTTCTTCCTTATCCAAGTGACTAAGCACTAATCGAAGATCTTCAGGCACTGTTAGGCTCGCATTCCTAGCAATTTCTTCAACAAGGGCATTTTTTAACAGTCCTCTTATTCGCACTGCACGAACATTTGATTTATTTACTGAAAATAGAGAACATCCAGATTTATCGCACAAAAGAACCGGTGCTTTTTTTGCAAGAAGCTTTTCAACAACCGTCTCATTATCGTGTTTCACCGCATGATGCAAGGCGGTTAATCCTGCAGCATCTTGTAAAGAAACTTCAATATCATGCCTTTGCAAAAGTGCAGCGAGTGCCTTATTTTTTTTGTATATAACAGCGATATGTAATGGGGTAAGTCCTTCAGTACCGGCAGTATTAATCTCATCTTTGGTAAAGCCCGCCACTGCGGCGGCATCATTATGATAAACAGCAGCCATGGCAGGTGTCCATCCCCTGCTTACAAGTTCTTTGGTGTCGTAATCACTTTTTTCAGCGAGCGTTTGTTCTACGGCATCACATTCCTTTTTTCTCGTTTCAAACAATTCTCTCAATTTCTTCGCTTCAGCCGATCTTTGTGGGGTATGATCCATGACTGATCTGCCTTGGGCATCACATGCCTCCAAATCTGCCCCAAAATCAATTAATTGTTTACAAAGATCGCCCATACACTGACTCGCCGCATGCATAAGCACAGTCATTTCATTATCATCTCTGTAGGCAACAGCGGCCAATGGATAGCTTTGGGCCAAAGCCTTTGCCATGGTGCTTCTTCCCTTACTAATCGCTACCATCAAACAATACCCGGCTTGATCAAAACTTATTATTTCCGCGTCCAAACGACACAGCGAAATGATGAGTTCTTCATGATCTCCTTTTTCAATAAATCCTTTTATGAGATTGAAATAGAAATTGGGGATCCGATTTAACAAGCCCAGTACATCGCGTCGCTCTTTCTTAAGCGCATCTTTTAAGAGTTTTTCCAGCTCTCTTTCGCGTGCACAGTTATTACGCAAAAGAATTTTCACGATCTCTTTTTCAGTCTTGGTTTGCGGAAAAAACAAGAGGTTTTGTTTTTCATCTTTGTAACAGGCCTTATCCTTGCTTAGATACTCTACCGCTCGCGCTTTTCTTTTTTTAACCGCATATAATAATGGCGACTCACCGTCAATTAAGCATGGATCAATTTCTTTTATTGTTTCGAGGGTCTTAGATGTTATCTTATCCTGGTCTACTTCGACTTTAAACTGCTCTACTGCCTGTTTTCGTCGTTGAGCAGCACGTTCTTTTGCTTGATCTTTTGGTACATCAAGCTCACGGGCCTTGTCCTGAAGACGCTCTCTTATACCGGTACCTACCTCTTGTGTTTGCAGAGCATACTGTAAAATCGAACATTCGAAAGGACAAAGAAGCCGCGGATCTGCTCCGACACGCAGAAGATCAATTACAAGCTCTTCATTATTATGAGTCACAGCATGGTATAAGGCGGTATCTCTGCTTCCATGACCATTAACCCGGCAATTTTTATGATTCAAAAGTTTTCGCACTCGCCTTATATTATTTTTAAAGGCAGCATAAGTCAGTTCATCCGCATTCTTTGTTTTTATCCAGCCCTCTTTTTCTGTGATAAATGTACTGATTACTGATTCAACATTAGGTAATCTTCTATTTTGTGCAAGTCTGAGAGCTGTTTGTTGCTTTTCATTAACGAGGGTATAGTCTGCCTGAGCCTCTAAGAACGCCTTTACTATTCTCTCATTGCCATACCTAATGGCAAGCATAAGTGCAGTTTCGCCTCCTTCAGAATCATCCTCTCGTGAAATTGGCTTAACATGCACCACACGAGGATTCTTTTTTTGAGCATCAATATCTGCCCCACTTTCAAGCAATAGTTTGATAATGACTAGTGCGCTTTCAAGCTGTTCTTTTGATCGATGAAGAAGCGTTGCCGCGCGCATAAGCGGAGTAAACCCCCATGAGTCGGGCATATTGGGGTCAGCGTCATATTCAAGAAGAAGCTCGACTAATTCAATAGAAAACTGATCTATAGCATAGGTTAAAGGTGTGGCTCCGCTACTTAAAAGACGGTTTGCCTGCTCAGCATTGAGAAAAGGGAGCACGGCGTAATACTGACAAGAATTTAAAGCGTATTCAAGAACAGTTCGTCCTTTCCTATCTTTATGCCCCTTGGACGCGCCTGACTCCAATAACTCAGTCATGAGCGCTGCATCACCATGCTGAGCTGCAAGCATGAGCGCGGTTTTCCCTTGATCATCGGACACATTAGGATTTGCTCCGGCTTTCAAACATTCACAAATCTCGTTGTACCAATACTGTTGGTCTGCTCGTTTATTCAAAGCGCATTCAACTGAAATTATGAGTTCTGGTTTGCGTGAGCTTTCCTCACTTTTTTCAGTATGTCTTCGTGCGTGATCTGTCATCAAAGTAAGTCTCGATTGACGTATTCCTTTTAATAATCGAGATTGTTCTTGAGCAAGTTCTTCTAGAATCGATTCCTTTACAGGTTTAATTTCTATTTCTGGATAGATGGTTCTTAAAATGCGCATATGAGGATAGTGCTTTATAACCAGCTTTAAGGGAACATTCTCATGGTATATCGTCGCGCACACTGTTTTAAACGTGGCAATACAGTCTTCATGCCAGAGAATTTTTTCTGATTTTGCAGCCTGTTGAAGATTACTTATGAGCAGCTCTTCTGACCATGTACACGGGAAAAATGTTTTAGGTTGATCAGAAATCACTCTTCCCTGATACACCAGATATCCGGCATGGAAATCATTTCTGTCGCCTTCTGTATACATCCACAGAGAGTCATTAAACTCTACAACAACTCCGGCACCGTATTTTCTTATTTTCTTTCGAGAATCAGTATAATGATGAAGACCAGTAATTTTTTCTTGAGATGTCAGCGGATCGATTATCCTCTGATAGCCATAAATATGGTTCAAAGTCGTGGCAAGACTTAGTGCTATTGGCAGATTATCCTTTTGCAATAAGAGGCTAAGAGGAGCTGGCTCTCGTTGAACAGCCAAGTCCGAAGCCATTGCCGCTGGTATGGCAGACTCAGTAGAAGCAGATACGCTCTTCTGCATCCCATGAGCTGCAAAAGTTACCAGTGAAAAAATTATTATTCGTGTGATCATATATTCTCTTTTCTTACGATTCATTTATATTGCAAAATTTTAAGAGCCCATCCTTCAGCCGTTTAGGAAGATGATCCATCACCCTACGAGCAAATTCGTTCTCAAGAAGCTTTGGTCCATCAATCAGGCAGCGACCCGCGAAAAGTATCTGTAAAGTATCATTTACTTTATCAATCATTCTCAAAGTGATCATTCGAACGACACCATTATCACACCCTACAGCAGCGTAAGTGCCATTTTCACTAAGAGCGACGCACCGGATTGGCTCAATGGGATGATGACCGAAATTCATTTGAGAGAATCGACGTTCCTTTACATGTCTCAGATTCCAAAACAACATTAAGGCCCGTGTAGTAGAGCTCAACATCCACTCGCCATCCTTACTCCTTGCTATATTAGTGATGGGCTCATTATTCTCTTCTTGCAAGCACAAAGCTGTTTTATCTGACAAATGACCCGCTAGAAGTTGATTTCCAGATATCACGAAAACCGTGTTTGGGTCATTAGATTGTACCATGGCATTGATCGGCTTTGTAAACTTAAGTATCTGACAGTCGTCACTATCTAAAGACAAACTCTTCAAAGTAATGCCATCTTGCATTACAGCCAACAGTCCCTTGTTTCCCACAGGTCGTACCTGTAGTATTGGCTCTGGGCATTGTGCTAACTGATTTGTAACAGCTTTTTGTGGGGTTCCCACAATTTGTGACTGCTTAATGTGCCCACTTTTTGTAACAAAGAGAAACGACATTTCGTTTTCATCATTAAAAGCTAAAGCTATAATCGGCTCTTCAACAACCTGAGCAGAGAAAGTAAGCCAATTTTCTAGATCGACAGTTATAAGTTGACCGTTTTCAAAGCCGGCTACAAGATATTTGCCATTTGGACTTATTTCAAATGAGGTAACAGTTCGTGGTTTTACCGGATCCTGAACAAGTCTATAGTCAATCTTCTTGTCGCCATGGCCATACCAACAACCAATTAAGCCATTGGATAGACAAAATGCAACAACCGACCCGGACATTGCAATTGCTTTAACAGGATATCCTTTCGTTGGACAATTCAATGTCAAGGCTTCCGGTAAAGCAATGTGCCGAACTGCTAAAGGCCTCACATAATCAATAAGCGCCGCTCTTACATTTTCCGCTACGCCGTTTGGTAGAGCGCTTAATTCAGCTGCCGCCTGATTAAAACTCCTCGAGAATAAGCTTAAAAGTATATGTGCTATATATGCACCTTCGATATCTTTGGACTGCTTAAATGCTTCCAATACTGCGCAAAGTCGGCCATTTCCTTGCGCCATAGCCGATACGGTAAGATGCGTCTCAGGATGCTCAACAGATAAATTAGTATCCTGAATCTTAAGCAATTGAACAAATAAGGGCTCATTTCCTCTCTGTAGAGCAATCATCAAGGGAGTACCTGTCACGCATTCTGCAGAGGTTTCTGACGGTACTGAGCGATATATCTTGTTACTGTGTAATTTGCCTTTTTCAATGAGCAGCTTGACGACCCGTTCATCACCCTCGTTGCACGCGCAAGAAACGACATTATCAAGGGACCGCTCGGTAAGGCGAGTTAGCGCTATAGCCAAGATGGTGGTATTTTTCTCCTGGACTGCTGCAATCGCAATTGGTTCAAGTAATGCAGGTCGAGTACTTATTAAGGCGCACAACCGCGGAACGGATTCGTTCTGTATGAGATATCGGTAAAAGTTTTGAGGAAGCGAAACCCGAGATAAGCATTTACAGCACGACGAACATAGAAAATAGACGATCAATGGATAATTATACGATCGAACAACAACCTCATACGGACCCGCTCCCTGGTTATTTACCTGATTACAGTCGACATGAAATCGTTCGACAAGGTCCTTAATAAAAGTAAGTAATACTGGCTCCATCTTATCAAGCTCAGTTCGGCTTGCACAATGCACGCGGCGGTAACCCTGCAAAGCATTCATTATAAGCGTATTACCATTTGAATCTGGAAGATTTCCGTTAATTTTCTTTTCCTCTAGTAAAAGTCGTAGAGCAGGCCAAAAATTTTCTCTGGCAAGATGGCCTACCGCTTCTCCATCACTTAAGAGCCTTTGCACCTCGTGAGTATTCATCCACTCTCTTAATAATTTGCCAAGCTCTGCATCTTTATGATATGAACACAATACAAAGATCCAAGCGGGAACATGATACGGGAGAATCTCACGTGAAAGCTCTGGTGACTTTTTTTCAAAAAATACTTTGAGGGTACCTTTTTTCTTGAGCATCCATGCCCAGATAACAGGACTGATTTCTGGAACTTCTGTCTTATAGGCAATGAGTGGCTCAAACGACATAAACTCTGGCTCGCGACAAAGCTGCTTTAGGTGAGCGGCAAGTTGGGCCTTTTCAACAAAATGAAGTCCCCAAGGTTTCGGCATATCTCTATATGCATCACATAGATAATACAAAAGGGGCCTCTGTTCAATGACAATAGCGGCATACATGAGTAATCGAGGTTCTACAAGATTATGATTTACGAGTAGCTCGGCCTTAGATTGATCAAGAGCCTCAATAAAGGCTCGTGCCCTTTGATCTGAATCAGCCTTACCTGTTAACCCACATGAAATGCAGTAGGTTGTTACAAGGCGCGATATTTCATCTCGCATTTCCGCGACATCTTTAAGAATGCCTTCAAGCAGTGCTATGGGTAGGTCGGCAACAAACAAGTCCTGATAAAAAGCAGTTCTATCTTCACTTTTCAAGTGGCTAAGCACCAGTCGAAGCTCTTGATGTACTGTCGCGCTATTACTTTTAGCAACTTTCTTTATAAGCGCGGCCTGCAATAATTCCCTTATTCGAACTGTTCGAGCGTTTGACTTGCTTACTGAAAATACTGATCGGCCTGACGCGTCACATAAAAGAACTGGTGCGTCTTTTGCGAGCAGTCTTTCCACTGCTTTTTCATTACCAAGTCTCACTGCATGATGCAAAGGGGTTGACCCGGTCGCATCTTGTAAAGCAACATCAACATCTGATCTTTGCAAAAGCGCGCCAAGCGCTTTGTGCTTTCTATGAATAACTGCCACGTGTAAGGGAGTAACACCCTCGGGACCACTTTTATTGATATCTTCCTTCGAATAGCTTGCTAATAGCGCACAGTCATCACGATATGCAGCTGCCATTACTTGTGTCCAACCCTTACTCAAAAATTCTTTGACATCGTAATCTACCTTGGTAGATGCCGCCTTTTCAGTGGCTTTATGTTCTTTTTTTCTCTTTTCAAAAAACTCTCTCAGTTTTTTTCCTTCGATCGTCTTTTGCGGTGTAAGATCAATGACTGACCTGCCTTGAGCATCCTGGGCGTACAAGTCAGCACCAAACTCAAGTAATTTTTTACACAGGTCTTCCATACATTGGTGCCCAGCATGCATAAGGGGCGTCATTTCATGTTCATCTCTATAGGATGCTGCTACAAGCGGATACTGTTCTGCCAAAAGTACTGCCATGGCACGTCTTCCTCGATTAATAGCCAATAATAAACATGAAGCCGCTTGCTCAAATGTAAGTACATTAGTATCAAATCGCAAGATTGCCGCAATAAGTTCCTGATCTGCTTTTTCAATAGATCCTTTTATAAGATTGAAATAGAAATTTTGGACCATGCGCAACAGATCCAGAACATCGCGACGCTCATTCTTGAGAGCAGTCTTTACTAGTCTTTCTAAATCTCTTTCCTGTGCGCAGCCATTGCGTAAAAGGATTTTTAGAATCTCTTTTTCGCTCTTTGTCTGAGTGAGAAACAGGAGATCCCGTGCATCTTTGTAGCAGAATTTTAGCTTACTCAACTTCTCAACAGTCTGAGTTTTTCCTTTTTCAATCGCATAGAACAAAGGTGACTTGCCATCAATGAGGCAGGGATCAATATCCTTAATAATTTCAAGTGTATGAGGCGTCACTTGATCCCGGTCTACTTCAACCTTAAATTGCTCAATTGCCATCTTCCTTCGCTGTGCAGTTCGCTCTTGTGCGAGCTTCTTTGGCGCATTAAGCTCATTAACTTTATCTTGTAAAAGTCTTTTTATATCAGAACTTATGTGTGCTGCTTGCGCATACTCCAAAATAGTACATTCTGAAGAACACCGTAATCGAGGATCTGCTCCGGCGTGTAAAAGATCGATTACAAGGTCAAGATTATTATTATCAACGGCAAAGAAAAGGGCGGTGTTTTTGCATCCATTACCATTAATGCGACAACTGCTCTTATTTCGGACGATCAGATCGATTATCTTGCGCACACGCCTTGTGTTATTTTTAAAAACAGCATGGATGAGGTCATCAGCTTTTTGCTCTCTTATCCAGTCTTCTTTTTCCTTGATGAATACACTAAGAACGGATTCGACCTTAGGAAATCCCTTATTTTGTGCAATTTTAAGGGCTGTTTGTTTCTTTTCATTGCTAATCGCATAGTCTGCTTGAGCATCTAAAAGAGCTTTTACCACCCGCTCATTACCATAGATAACTGCATGCATAAGCGCCGTTTCACCAGCTCCTTCAGGTTCTACTTCTCGCGATATTGGCTTAGAATGATCTGCTCGTAAATCTCTCCTTTGAAAATCAATATCTGCACCCTTTGCTAACAACAACTTAATAATTGCTAATGCATTTTGTAGTTGTTCTTCTGAGGGGTGAATAAGCTTTACTGCATGCATAAGTGGAGTGTATCCTAATGAGTCAACCATACTAGGATCGGCACCATATTCCAAAAGAAGCTCAACTAATTCCACAGAAAATTTATCAATTGCATATATTAAAGGCGTAACGCCGCTATTTGATAGATGATTCACTTCTTGAGGATGTGCTGCGTTAAGAAACGGCAGAACAGCATATGGTTGACAAGAACTCAGGGCATACTCAAGAACAGTTTTTCCCTTTCTATCTCTGCTATCCTTTGATGCACCAGACTCTAATAATTCAGTTATGAGTATGAAATCAGCATGCTGAGCAGCAAGCATGAGTCCAGTTTTTCCCTGATCATCGGTCACATTAGGATTTGCTCCGGCTTTTAAGCATTCCATAATTGTATTATATCGATCGTTTTGATCTTTATCAGTGCTCAAGGCATCTTCGATCGCGACTAAGAGCTCAGGCTTGGCGGCGCTGTCATTATTTTTTCGCCTTGCTTGTTCAGCCATCAAGGTAAATCTTGAATGTCGTAATGTCCTTAGTACACTTGACTGTTCTTGAGCCAGTTCTTCAAGAACCGACTCTTTTACAGGCTTTATTTCAATTTCTGGATAGATCGTCATCAAACTCCGCTTATGAGAATACTCCTTAATAACCAATGTAAGAGGAATATCTTCATGATAGATTGTTGCGCGCAGGATCTTAAAAGCACCACAATTTTCTTCCTTCCAGACGGTTTTTTCCAACTCAGCTGCACGTTTAATGTTATTGATAAGTTCTTCTTTTGACCAGGCGCAAGGAAAAAATGTCTTGGGCACATCAGTAAGAGCTCTTCCTTGATAAATGAAGTATCCCGAGTGCATGCTATCACTGTCTTGTTCAGTATAAATCCAAAGAGAGTCATTGAGTTCTATAACCGTTCCTGCCTTGTAGTTCCTTATTTTTTTTCCTTGTTTAGTATAATAATGAAGACCAGAAATCTTTTCTTGAAATGTTACTGAGTCGATTATCCGTTGATAGCAGCAGAGATGCTGTAATGCTCCATCAAGCTCGAGCTGTATTAGCTCATTCTGCCGCTTTAAAGTCAGCGACAGAGCTGTTTGCTCTCGCTGAATGTCGGCAGCTAAGAACGTGGCTGCACGAGGCTTGTCTGCGTCGATAACGAGAGAGACATTTTTTTGCATGCCATGAAGGGAAAAAATAAGGAGCGAAAGAGATAGGGCGCGCTTAATCATCATAACTTCTAAGTTGTAAATCTGTAAATATATTATTAGAGAATAAATAAAACTCGCCCAACAACTAATGGTGTGGCGAGACTAGGCACAACGTAAACAGCAACTACAACAACTCCTGTTACAAGCAAGCAAAGCCCTATCACCCGTACATAGTGATTATCAAGGATGCTTCGTATAAAACTACTGTTAGAATTAGCATTTGGGTCACTACTGTTGGAATTAGCATTTGGGTCACTACCGTTAGAATTAGCATTTGGGTCTTGGAGCATCAAATCAGTTGCTTGCAATTGGGGACATTTTATCCTTAACTGTTTTAAGTCGTCTATATGAAACATATTTCCTATTGCACATAACGCTTTAATATGATTAAATCCTGCAAGGAAGTCCATATTTTTAAATCGGTTATTGCGCACATCAATAAGCACAATTGCTGCCTTCGTTATACCAAATCTTGCTAGAAGCTCATCAATTCCGTCAAAATTTGTAAGAAACAAATCAGGTAATACGAGGACCCGCTCACTATCTTTGCAAACAGTTCTTAACTCGGGGGGGTATTGCCCAGCAATAGCTCCAAAAAAGTGCAGACTTTGTTTTACTCGCTCACTAAAACGTGGACTTGCCAAAAGATCTGCAATTGAGATGCCTCTATGAAAACTCTCATCTGTAAGAAATTTGCCGTGCGTCAGAAAATAATATTTGTTAAGAAACATTTTATGTTCTTGCATCACATCCAATGTGTTGAGATCAATCTTATTGCCGGCTGCAAGAACAATGTACTGTTTTAGAGCTTGCTGCATAAGTTTCTTTCCCAAAGCATCATCACAGCAGAGAGCGAGTGCCTCGAGCAAAAATTTCATTGTGCCTAACTCAAAATGTTCTAACATCGGCTCAACACCCATATCCGTGCGCATCGCTCTCGCAGCATAGAGTGCATTAAGAAGACATGTTGCTTGTGCCGCATCGGAAATATCCATGCGGTTGATGCATGCTTGAATCTTTCCCAGTTTCTCATCAGATACGACCGGAGCTAATGAAGGAGTCGCGCTCATGATTTCACGAGGATGACTCATCATGGCACCGTACATTGGGAAAGTTAATAAAGAAAGCGCAGTGAACGCTATGGAAAGCAGATAGGACAACATGTTATTTTTCTTTCGCATACAAGATTACTGATTCTTAAGATATTGTTTTCTATTATAGATAAAAATATTCAAAAAGGCAAAAAAACACACCCGCTTCTAAGATATTACTTAAGACAGCAAGATTAAAAACCTGAACGAGAGAGCGCAAAAAGTGATTCGGTCGACATATATGCGCAATCGATTGCTCCAGCGGTTAAAAGAACGAATCTTACCAATGAAGAGAGTTTATCGCTTTTTTATTCACGCCGCCCTCACTAAGAATCTTTATTGCAGCATAGTACACGAGTATTTTTTAAAACCATCTGATGAATTGATTATTTAGGAAATAACAAAGTGGGCTATTTTTTGAAAAAGTTTCAACTTACAAATAAGCCTACATAATCTCTCTGGGTTTCTTTGACCATTTGGGCTATAAAAATTAGAAAATTTGTATCATTTTGATGAGCTTTTTCTAGACTTGAAATATACTCTTTTCTCATGATTGGAGGAATGAGAGCGATAGTAAACCCTGACTGTAGGAGACTAAGATTCATAAGCAGACGCCCCACCCTTCCATTACCATCAATAAACGGATGTATAAAAACAAATTGTTTATGTATTTGAGCAGCTGCAATAACTGGATGTACTTCTTTTTTTAAGTGACATGCGTCGTTGATAAAGTTGTGCATAAGCTGGGGAATTTCCTCAGGCAAAGGCAAAGGGTGTTTTGATCCTGTAATGAATGCAGGGACAGTACGATAAACACCAGCCGCGCCTTCATCAATTCGATAATAAAAAAGATGGTGAATTTTTCTTACATCTTTTTCAGAAAATTCATTTTTTTTAGCTAGGTTATATATCTCATCAATGTACCGCAAAAACTCTCTAAGTCTTTTATTCTTGAAATAAGAAATGTTTCATAGTATTATTATTTCAAAATTTGATAGGATTTTGAAATAAGGAATCGTATGCGCAATACAGGGCGTTATGAAACGCTCGGAAATACAAAATATTTTATCCCTGATCCATTACCTCCCGGGCAGCCACCCTTGCTTCTTGATAATGAGACTATGATTCTCTACGGAGAAGCTATGCTTGAGCTTGGCAAACTCACTGAGATGGCTAATAGATTGCCCAATATTGAGCGCTTTATTAAAGCATATATTTTAAAAGAAGCACTTCTTTCTTCAGCAATTGAGGGAATCCATACATCAATGCTCGACGTCTTTACGCAGCCCCTTTTAGAATCAAAACCAAGCAAAAATACCCAGCTTGTTATGAACTATACGAAAGCACTCGGTGTTGCTTTAACAATGATTAGAAAAGAGGGATTACCGGTTACAACCCGGGTACTTTTAAAAGCTCATGAATCACTTATGCAGACAGGAGATGGAGATAAATCCAATCCAGGAAACTATCGCAAACAGTCAGTGAAAGTAGGAAATCTTATTCCTCCTCCTGCACAGTATGTGCCTGAACTTATGGCAGATCTTGAAAAGTTTATAAACTCATTAGATTCCTTGCCACCTCTTATAAAAGCTGGTCTTGCTCATGTGCAATTTGAGGAGATACATCCATTTCTTGATGGTAATGGACGTATCGGAAGACTGCTTATTATCGTTATGTTGGTTGACAGCGGAATACTTTCAGAACCAATTCTCTATCTTTCCTATTATTTTAAAAGGCACCATGCTGAATATTATGAGCGACTCGACGCAGTACGGACAAAAGGAGATTTTGAAGGCTGGGTAACCTATTATCTTAAAGCCATGAAAGCAAGTGCTATAGATGCCCATAAAAGGGCAAAAGACATCGAGGCTCTTGGCGAGGATCTAAATAACCTCATCATCCACGAGAAGAAATTTAACATGAGTATGCGCGATATGCGGCTTCATGCACTCTCTATTCTTTTTTATTACCCTATTATCAGTGTGGGTCAATTAAGTGCTCAACTGGATGTGTCTTATAATACCGCGAATCGTATCATAAAAAATTTTATGAAATTTGGTTTTCTCGTAAAAGATACCCAGCAGAAACGAGGTAAATTATTTAGATTTAAAAGCTACCTCGATATTCTGGAGCGCGATTACGCCGCGATAAAACCGGCATAATATTTATGGAAAATTTTCCATATGTACTGCACCAGGACAACCTTTTGCATTGAGATGGTTTTTCTGATAGTTTTCGTAATATATAGAAACAAAATATTTAATTTAATAAGGAAATCGCCATGATCAAGTATTTAGTATTTTTCTCATGTTTATTCGGCCAATCGCTGCTTTTCGGTGTACACCCGCAGCTACCTGCAGTAGTGGGTGTCCCAACTGCAGTCTTGGTTCAGTTAGAAACAAGCCTAAATGCTGCACATGCCCAACTTGAGCAGGCTCTTGCAGGTCATCAAGAACGGGCCGCTCAGGCTGCCCAGGATCTTCAACGGCATCGAGAAAGAGCTGCAGAGGAAAGACTAAGGAGGCAGCCTCTAGAGGAAAGACTAAGGAGGGAGCCTCTAGACGTATTACAGCAACGAGTAGAGCGATCTTTAGACAATTTGGAAATGGAGAACAATTCTCCTAGGCTTTACCTTGCAATTGGCGGAATATCTTTGCTTGGGTGGCTTGGTTATTTATTTTGGACAAAGTTTTAAAACGTTTTTTAACGACTTCACGAACTTTATTATTTGTCGGAGAGTTCACTCACAGTTGCGGAGCTCTTTTGTCGTTAACTGAACGAAGAGACACCCAGTATTCATTTTCCAAATAATGCAGTATCCCGATATGGATATAAGTGAATGTCTAAAAAATCTTTGGCGATATCGATACCTACAAAAATTTCTGATGCGCTATTCACATAGAACCTCACATTTGTATACGGGATCTACGTCACACGATTGTTCGAGTTATACCTATATATAGTAGCAGGTCCTAAGTTCATTGCCGATCTTTTGATCGATTGAGTGGACAGGTTCCTGCTGACTTTCCTAAGTTTAGCGCCCCAGACCTAGGAGTCTTTTTCAAGATACAAAAAAGTAGCTGTATTAGAAAAGATACTTAAAGAATATGATAAGAAAATCAAAAGGACTAGTTCAGACAAGACAACTTGATAAGGTTAGGTAAGTCGTAACTAAGTGATTTAGCTGGACTGGTAATAAATTTCCTTTGGCAATATGTGAAATCTAGATAGTCTGAAACAGGCATCTATTGCATAATGTATAAAGAACTTTTTTTAAGGAGCTCATCGGAGCCGGTCGGCCTCTTTTTTAACCTGTTGCAGTGACATGGCTTTTCTGCTAATTTTTCTAATAGATATAGAAACAAAATATTAAATTTAATAAGAAAATCGCCATGATCAAGTATTTAGTATTTTTCTTATGTTTATTCAGTCAATCGTTGCTTTTTGCTGTCATACACCCGCAGCCACCTGCAGTGGTGGGCGTCCCAACTGCAGTCTTTGTTCTGTTAGAAGCTCAACAGACCAACCTTGAACAGGCTGCTCTGGCTCTTGAAGGTTATCGAGCTTGTTTGACACGAAGAGAAGAAAGACTAAGGAGGGGGTGTCAAGAGACATTACAGCGACTAGAGCAACTAGAGCAATCTTCAAATAATTTTGAAACGGACAACACGGCTCCTAGGCTTTTCCTTGCAATTGGCGGAATATCTTTGCTTGGGTGGCTTGGTTATTTATTTTGGACAAGGTTTTAAAACGTTTTTTTAACGACTTCACGAGCTTTATTGTTTAACAGAGAGTTCACTCACAGTTGGTAAGCTCTTTTGTCGTTAACTGAACGAGGAGACACCAGTATTCATTTTTTAAATAATGCAGTATGCTAATAAAGAATGAAACTCTATTGTAAGGAGAAGGTACCATGGCTTTTGAACCAGTAAAAAGAGTCTTTGAAAGAGTAGAAACGCACAGTTATGAGCTCCCTATGACGCTTGAGGGCACCCTCACAAAACTTGCTGTGCTTTTATTGACTGCACTCTCTGCAGGCTGTATTGGCTGGATGAGCGTTTCGGCAGAGGGTCATTTATTACGCCCTTTTTTACTCGCTGCTCCGATTGGCGGAATTGTACTTGGAATGATTTCTGTCTTTTGGCCACGAGTTACTATGTATACGGCACTTCCTTACGCCTTGTGCCAAGGAATAACACTGGGACTTGTTTCGGCTTTTGCTGAATTACGATTTCCGGGAATTGCGGCGATTGCAATTGCTCTTACACTGGCAACCGCGATTGGCATGCTCCTTCTTTATCGCTTAGAAATCATACGAGTTAATGACAAATTCAAAGCACTGCTCTTATCTGCGACTGCAGGAATAGCACTGACATATGGTTTTGTCCTTCTTCTTGGTCTATTTGGTGTCAAGACTGCTGGCTTTTTTGAGAGCTCAAGCATCCAAAGTATCGTTTTCAGTCTCTTCGTTGTTGGCATTGCGGCCTTAAACCTGTTGCTAGACTTTGCTCTCATTGAAGAAAGTGTCGAAGTCGGACTTCCAAAATATATGGAATGGTACGCTGGATTTACGGTGCTTGTAACATTAATATGGCTCTATGTGGAAATTTTGCGCCTCCTTCAGAAATTTGCTAGAAGGAAGGACTAACGCTTCTGTGATTTAATCACTTCAGACCTAGCTGCTACTTTTATATTCGTCGCAGCCTTCTCCTTATGTGCCTTTATTAATTTTATAAGACGGGCAACTTCAGCTTTCATCTCACTTGAGCTCAGCATTGGAGCAAATGCTTTAATAAAATCGAGATAATAGACTTTTGTTTCAGCAATTAGTCGTTTTCCAAACATGTGAAGTTCTTGGTCTGCACGTTCTTCTAATAGTTCAGGTCTCAGATGATCTTTCCTTAACCATTCGATATAATACTTCTTTGCTAAACGCATTTTTTCGAAGTAACAACAATAATAATGAGCTACTGAAGTATAGGATGAACAAGGATATTTTCTCAGCAGCTTCCAAAAGAATTCCGCAGCCTCCAATGCCCAAACATACCTGATTTTATTGAAAACTTCGTTCATTTTCTTATTGATAGCGAATTCATTTGAGCTGTCATGTGAAAGGTATATCCAATAAAACTCTTGAGCCTGCTTTATCGACTGCTCAAAACCCTGCAAAAAAATTTTTATGTTTGGTTCATCTCTATTTTCAGTGGCATGCTGTAAATCGACCCAAAATTCATAAGCGATGATTTTGGCTCGTTCGAATGCAGATTCCTTACTTTTCTTTTCAGGATCGCCATTAATTGCATATGAAATTACCTGAACAGATCGATTTATGAAACTCCCATCATGACTCGCTCTTTCCTTTGTCATACAAGACAGTGTGAACACGCTCATTACGAGAATGATCAAGCACGCATATGAAATATTTTTAATTTGATTCATACTAAGCACCTGATATATCATTTTGTAGTCTGTTAAAGACTATAAAAGAGATTTAGTCGACAGGACAGCTATTTTTGCCAAGAAGCTGATACATCAGACACCAACTTACAGCTGCCTCGAAAAAGCAAAATAAGGCAAAACCACCTAAAATCCAGCTACGAAACCACAATGCGAGTGTTAAAAATATAACACCCATCACAGCCCTAAGGATGCGGTCCTGAGTTCCAATATTTTTTTTCATAGGCTCCTCTCAAGGTCTACTCCCAAAGAATAGCCTACTTTTGAAATGCTCGCAATGCCACTCTACAGCAAAATGAGCCCGCAGAAGCTCCCCATTTTATTGACAAACTTTGAAATAATGATAAAATAAAAACTATGATAAATAAATCATTTAAAGGAGATTTATGTCTATTTTATCACTCATCTTTCGTTTCGCTGCTGAACTCTACTAGAAATCTACGTACTAGCAAAAATCCGGTATCATCAGCTCAAAAAATGATCGCTTCTAAAACCTCTAAAATTTTGCGTATTTTTTATTGACAGATTGAAAAATTCTGGTAGGATATAAAAGTCATCATTTACAACATAAAAGGAAACATCATGAATACTAAACACTTTTTATCTCTCCTTTTTCTTGCAGCGCCACTTACATATAGTTCCACTGTGATGTGCATGCTCAGCTCAGGGACAACAACCTCAAATCTTCAGGACATACAGGAAGATGAGACTCCAATTGATATAGATACATTCATTATAATGCTGAGTCAAGCAATTATGGATGGTTCGTTTGAATTAGTTAATCAATGCGTCAGTGCTGCCACACGCCTTGAAATAACAGAAGAGTTGCGGGATATCTTAACTCCAGTATTAGACCAGGTTATTGAAGGAAAGACACCGCTCAATGATGAACAAAAGTATTTAACATTAGCGGCGTTTGCCTCATTTTACGCGTTCGGACCTGGTGAACGAGCGTATCGTGTTAAGGGAATGCCTTACTATGAAAAAATGAACACTGCTATAACCGTTTTTAAACTACAAGCTCACGAGCCGACACCGAGTGTAGGTAAAGTAGCGGTAGCTCCTCATCGCGCACAACCACAAGCGCCTGTTCATCAGCGACCTGCTATCCAAGCCAACACACCTGCTCCGGCATCATCCGTTTCTTCATCAAGCCGTATGGATACTCCAGTAGAAAATAATCTTGAGCTCAATATTAAGCAAGCTATTGAAAGAAAAGATGTATCACGACTTATGGCACTTCTTGATCATTGTAAAAATGATGAACAGAGATTAAGCATAATAACAGTACTGAATGATTTATAATAACTTACGCCTCTACCTCTTGTGGCCAAACTCATTATATGGGTTTGGCCATTTTAATTGCAGCAAATTTTAAAAAATGTATCCTAATAAGACCTGTTCAACTTTTCTATGAAAGGATACCTCATGATTACTCATGTAACTCACTTTACTCTCTTTGTTAAAAACCAAGATGAGGCTCTTTCATTTTATATAGAAAAGCTTGGATTTGAAGTGCACACTGATGTGATGTTCGATTCCATGCGGTGGTTAACGATCAATGCTCGTGGACAGAAGAATTTTGAGATTGTTCTCTATCTAGCAGACAAGCCTGAAAATATGGCAATGGTAGGTAAACAAGGTGCATCAGAGGTGCTCCTCTGTTTTGCTTCAGATAATATAGATAAGGATTATCAAGATCTTAAGGCCAGAGGCGTTCAATTCATGGGAACACCTGAAGATCAACCGTGGGGAAGAAGCGTAGTGTGCACGGACCTTTACGGTAACTTTCTGTACATTGTCCAGTCTAAGTAAACAACCGTTTCTTTTGTGCTCTAAATATCTCATACTCATTGATAAGGCACGACTCCTTACCTGGGTATACAATTATGAAACCTCTCGATTATGAGCATCTTCTTAAAGAAGCGAAAGTCCACTTTTCTCGCAGCAGCGGAAAAGGTGGACAAAATGTTAATAAGCTCGAAACAAAAGTAGAACTCGTACTCAATATTCCCGAATCACAGGTCCTTGATCCTGCTACAAAAGCTCTTTTAATGAGCTCATTACACAACAAGATTGACCATGAAGGTAATTTGCATATTACTGAAAGCTCTGAACGTCAGCAACATCTCAATCGTGTTAAAGCCGAACAAAAACTCATTACCCTGATCAAAAAAAGTCTCAAACCAAAAAAGAAACGAGTACCTACCGCTCCTACTGCAGCATCCAAATTCATTCGTCTTTTTTCAAAGCGTAAGCAGAGTGCAAAGAAAAAGGAACGTAGGAAAGCAATCTCTACCGACTAATTTGTCTTTCTTTCTGTTCTCTGAATTTATACCACAGTATTCCAGCAACAGCAGCAATACCAGCGATAACAAGGAAACTTGGTAGTGAACTTCTCACTTGAGGTGCGGCAGTGGATCCTGCTTGTATATTTTGAGGTAGTGGCACCGAAGTAGGTGGCTGTGATACATGTATTGGTCTCTGAGTCGTAACCGGTACCTCTCGGCGGGTAGGCGGTACAACCGGGATTTGTTGAGGGAGCCTCCCTGGTGGTGCTGCGGGTGCCGGTCGAGGCGGCAACCCATCTCCGCCTGGAGTTACATTTAGAGGTTCATGTTCAAGAGGGAGTTGTCTCCGCGGTAATGCGGTTGATTGTAATATTGCATGTCGAACCGGTTCTTGATGAGAGCTTTGTACTGCTGAGGGTTTTTGCTGAGGCTTGAACGGCCTTATAAATCGTGATGAATTAAGTACGTTTGTCGATGGCGGTATCAGTTCTTGATCAGAAGATGAAGACGTTGGAGCACTTACTACTGTTTCTGTTGATGCTCTGTGCGGTACATGATCCCCTTCAGGCGTACTGCTTGCCGCGGTTTCCAGCTTCGTAATAAGATGCGCAGGTGTAGAGACAGCAGGATTGTGTCTTTCTGCAAATGGTGTAGTTGGCCACTTAGGCTTTTGCGCAGGGCTTACAGCCGCCTCTGCAGCCGCTTCGAATGGACGTTTTTGCGCTTGAACTACTGCTGGTGAACTGCTCGTCGCCATCACTGGTACAGGCTTGGAAACAGCTGCTTGCGGAGGGCGAGGTGCTGAAGGACCTCTTAGCCTTTGCAAAGTATCTGCTATCTTCATTGAGCGCTTTAGAGCTCCGCTTGGATCTCCTGCATAAATCAGCTCCTCAAAAAGTTCAGAGTTATACTCATCAATATCATACTGTATACCTTTTTTTTCGCAGAGGATTGTTGCATCAGCATCATGATTAAGTAAGTCTTCGAAGATTTGGAGGCACTCTTTTTCCCCCCAAAATAACCGTCCATAGCAGCAAAAAGAGCCGGCTTGCCCGTTCGATTACGTTCATTAATAAAAGATCTATGCTGAGCGACAAATGCCTCTATCCCTGTTCTATTACCCATTAGCGCGCTATTGACGAAGGCATCTATTTCTTCTTGTGAAGGGCGACACGCCGTTGGAGCAGTCTGATGCACAGGAGGTATTGCGTGAAATCCGGCAGAATTTGGCTGCATCGCTAAGATACCTGATGCAACACTCGAGAAAAATGCATAAAAGTAATAATCGACTCATACTACAACCCCTACTCATATACTTTAGACTAATCAATATACCATGGGAAACTCAATATTTGAATGCAACCGCTCACCTCAAAAAAGCCAACTGACATTACCCGATCGTTGGGACCGTCTTGTAAACCGGTGACCAGGATGGACACGTGCAGTATTCATTTTCAGGGGTAATAAACGATCTTTTACGCATAACCACATGCATCATAGCAATGCGGCTTTCAGCATCAATTTGATAGCAGTAGACAATAAAGTTCCCACAGGGCGACCAACAGCAATCAATCTTATTACCTTTATCAAACGTTACTTGCTGCTGTTCTTTCGTTCGACAGTCATAGACAAATAGTTGCATCGTTCCGTTAACTCTTTTTGAATATGCTACTTTGTGATTCTGAGGACAGTAACTCGGCCCTACACAGTATCCTTCTTGCGTAAGCAATGCTATGGAATTTGTTGCGGCATGATAGCGGCAGATTTGTGGCCCAGAGGCTTTTGGATATACTTGGCGTAGTTTCTTTGAGTCGGAGCAGAAAATTATATCACCATTTTCAAGGAGCGTAGGTGACACATTTTTGCCATCATTTTTAATAAGCGGTTTATGAATTCCTTTTTTTTGTACTCCATCATATGCATAACTCCAGATTGTACCAGAACGACAGTAGACCGCCTTGTTGTTATCATGAGTTAATGAGATACCCACACAGGTACCAGGTAGATTAAGTACAACATTCTTCTTACCCTTTAAATTGACGCGAATAAGTCGCACGTTAAATCGAGTAAACTCTGAACAAAAAAGGCACGGGAAATTAGTATCATGGTGCCAATAAAGACTTACGTACGTGCCCGGCTTTCTGATAATTTCTTGCTCTCGCGATCCATCGGTATGAGAAACACAGATGACAGAGCGTTGCCTTTTAGTAGTCGTCTTTTTTCGCTTTACGTAAGCAAGCTTTGATGAAAATGAGCTTGATTGTTTAGTGAGCACCGGCCATAACATGTCCGCAAGATTATCCGCAAATCCATGTATCATTTTTCCGCGCTTATAATACTTCATGCCCTTAATTAATGTTCCATCATGGACATCATAGAGCCGCCATTCAATCGCGGCATTATTATCAGCATGCGCAAGGAAAATTTCCAGAGGATATGCTTTATCTAACAGCTGAACAAGTTCAGTTTGCGTATATGGCATTTCAAATGACGTGATCTTCACTTTAAATTGACCGGATCTCTGCAAATCGCTTGCAAGTATTTCTGCTATTTTCTTTAGCTCGCTGTCAGTATCGGGAGTTATCGCGAGCAGTAATGGCATTGCTTCACGTCGTGCAAGATCAAAAAGCTGTCGTCCGCTCATCTCAATGGGATCGGCATAACACATTACATGAAACAAGGTAAGAAGGACTATCCTCTTCATAAGAGCACCTATTTGATTATAAACTGTATTTTCTTTATATGCTTTGTAACAGGCCATTTCATTCTAAAAAGAGCATCTTTTATTGCTGCATAAATAACAAGTGGCTCACTTCCGCGCGGACTCATAGAAACTACTTTTCCTTCGTGAACTTCAAAGGTAACGGTGAGCGGATCATGCTCCTCAAAACCAGGCGGCAAGGTAAAATGACGCCCAAATTCTCGCACAGAATCATTATTCGACCAGGCAGCAACTTCGGCATCAAACTCAATTTTCTCGACAGCCGCAGCACTGCTTTGGGCATTAGTGCTTCCAGAATGTGGCTGAGCTGCGGTGCTTGGTGCAGGCTTTACATCAATTATTTTTGATTCTGCTCCTGATTTTTCTTGTTTCTTTTCTTCGACCTTTTCAGGCTTTTCTTTTTCTTTTTTGAGTGTCGTGTACTCTTTCTTGAGCTCTGAATAAACTGGCTCTTTTTTTATCGCCTGTTTCTTTTTTTCTTCAGGTTTGCCGCTTTTAGGTATCTTTTCAATAGCAGGGGCCGCTTTCGGTTTGATTTCTTTCTTGGGAGCATCTTGTTTTACAGCAGCTTTCTCAACTTTCTTTTCAGGCTTCGGTGCTTCAGAAACTTTTACTTCAGGGATGGCAGCCGCTTTCTGACTTGGTGCAACTGCTGCCGGTGCAGCTGGTATAGACGCTTGATGTGAAGTTGTTCCCATGAACATGCTTACAGGAGCTCCTAACTGTTTTGTGCTAAATGTGAGAACATCCACAGCAAAATACCGTTCTGAAAAGAAGAGCCCAAGAAGGATCATTAGGTGTAAAAAACAGGAAAAAATTATGAGCTTAACGAGCAGCTTTTTTGCCCCGAGCGTTTTCTGTGATGAGGACAACATGCTCCACCCCTGAGACAAATTTTATAGCATCTATAGTGCTTACTAAGGTGCCTGATTTTACTTTTTCATCGCACCGTACGTATACTTTTTTTTCTTTCGATGATTTCATCATACGCGGTAGTTCTTCAAGCAGTTTATCAAGAGTATACCTTTCCTTTTGCACCATCATTCGCTCTTGAGCATCAATTTCTATAAGCACCGCATGCGACGATTCAGTCGCATCTTCTTTCATCTGTCCCTTAGGCAAATCAATATTGAGTGAATTATTCATAATGGGCGTCGCTATCATAAAAATCACTAATAATACGAGAGCAGTATCTATGAGTGGTGTTAAAGAAATTTCTGGCATCGAGTGGATTCTTTTTCTTCGTCTGCGTGCACTATTCATAATGTCTCCTGAATAGGTTGAGTTGACTTACCAACCATAGGTGTCTTGATAATGGCATCTGAGGTAAGCACACCGCGCATAATCCAGAGACACGTATCTGCAAGTTCAATTACTTCCGCCTCAAACTTTTTAACCTGGCCAACGAGGTAGTTGTACATTACAAGAGCGGGAATCGCGACCACAAGACCTCCTAGGGTCGTTATCAATGCTTCTGCAATGCCAGGTGCTACTGCTGCAATATCTGCACTTCGCTGCTCTGCTATGGCCATAAAAGCATGAATAAGTCCCCACACTGTCCCGAAAAGACCAATTAAGGGAGCTGCTTGTGCATTGGTTGATAGCACAGGAATAAGATACTCTTCTTTTGCTAATACATCATCGACACGTTGCTGAACATTTGTCTGTAATAAATACCAATCTTTGTCCGAAGAAGTTCCCGTTTCATATACACGTAACAGTTTTTTAAAATCTACAAGAAAACCCGATACTAACTCTCCTGCGAAAGAGGTTTGTATGACTGATAAGCGGGCTAAAAAGTCATCCATACTTTTGGTATTTTGAAAAAGCGCCTGAGCATTCTTTAAAGATTTTATCTTTGCTCTGATGACCACCCTTTTATAAAAAGCGAGCGCCCAAGAGCCAATTGACATACCAAGGAGGACAAAAAGAACTCCCTTACTTATCAGATCAGTTGAACTAATTATCTGCCAAAGACCTACATTCATAATTTTCCTCACATTATTAGTACACTGTGCATTCTTAAGTGTACAAAACATTGTGAAGATTGGAAAGCCAGCAATAAAGTCGGGTACCTATCGGGTATGATATTTAGGGCAATAACTCGTTAGGATAAAATGCACACCGCTGCTTTGCTTTTCTTTGGTAAGCAGCGATTTTCTTTGGAGGTTTTTGTAAAAGAGCAGAAGCAGCTGCTGGCCCGTCGGTCCCCTTTTCATAGACATAAAGAGGTAAATGAGCCTTTTTTACCTGATCAATAATTTTCCATGCGGCAGTGATTTCATCAAGATGTACCGATAATGCTTGACTGCCTCGTATCATGTGTTCAAGAAGTGCAGCATATGGTAATGGCGTGTTAGGCCAGGTACATGGGTAGCAAAACACAAGCTGATGAGGGCTCACGTTAGTCTTTAATCCCGGACCTTTTATATTGAGCGTCATATTTATCCCAGAATGCGGTGGATGAAATGGATCTATCTGAAACTGCAGCATATTAGCTTCTCCGTCATGCTCTCTAATCACAGCCGCTGCAGCAGGCTTATATTTGATAATCACTCGTGTATCTTTTTTTGTTAACCATTTGCCCGTTTGTAAAAGAAAGGGAACACCCTTCCACCGCTCATTATCTACTTTAAAGACTAATGCTGCGAATGTTTCTCGAGATGAAGTCGGACTTACTCCGTCTTCCTTTCTGTATCCCTGATATTGACCAAGTGCACCATTAACAAATTGTACTTTTTTAAGCACAGCGATTTTAGCGTCAGCTAAAGACGAAAAAGTAAATGTGTGAGGAAGATCTAAAGCAACTAACGTAAATAACTGAAAGAGATGGTTTTGCACGACATCAGTAATAGCTCCCATCGAGTCATAAAAACTTCCTCTATTTTCTATCCCTCGCTCTTCATTGAGCAGGATCGTTACACTCTCGATATACTTATTATTCCACAAGGCCTCAATGATGGGATTAGTTGCGCGGATATAAGGAATATTTTGGACAAGTTCTTTTCCAAGATAGTGATCAACCAAATAAATCTGTGAAGGATCAAGTCTCTTTTTAATATAATTCGCTATATTTTGAGCAGTGTGAAGATTAGTACCTAAGGGCTTTTCATAGGCAACCCTGCACCATCCTTTACCTTTTTCAGGCCTGTGAATAATGCCAGCTTTCAAACAGTTTTCAGTAATTTCCTCAAAGGTAGTTGAAGCAGTTGAGCAGTACACGAGTCGATTTCCTGATAACCGCTTTTTTTGTTCTACTTCCTCAATAAAATTCTTTAACGAAGAAAAATCTTCTGGCTTAGAAGCATCCATTGAGTAGTAAAAAGCATTTCTACTAAAATTCTGCCAGAGATCAGGATTAAGGTTAGGAATAAACTTCTTTCCGCGCTCGAGCATTTCGGCAGCTGTAAGCTTAGTTCTTGCAGTGCCGATGAGAGCAAACTTTGTTATTTTTTTCTGAGCAAACAGTTGGTAGAGAGCTGGAATAAGACTTCGTTTAGCTAAGTCCCCAGAGGCCCCAAAGAGAAGTATGGTCACATCATCCACTTTTGCCACCACATATGTTTGAATGCAAAAGAAAAGAAGTAAAAATAACGCTGCTACCCTCATGATACCTCACAAGTTCAAGTTCAATTACTCAGCCAAACAACTTTATCTTTTTTTAAATAGAATAACAAAAACATTTGCGTATACATATGGTTTTTAGGTCACTATACTTCTCCGTCGTAGTGCCAGCATGCGAGTATGATTGATTAATTTGACATTTTTTAAAATTAAAATACATTAATTATGCAGTCAATAAGAATTAAAACGCATATTCGATCGGCATTAAATGAAACTCATTATCTTTCTTCTCACTTCATGCTTACTGAGCGGCACCTCTCTTTTTACCATGGAAAAAAGGCCTCACGATACGGATCAACCAGAAAATGGACAAAAAATCGCTCGTCAGGACAACCAAAAAACCGTGAGAGTTAAGCGAGAAGATGATGATCAACCTATTGGTGAAATAAAAACCGAACATCAAGATGTGCTTGAAGCAGCCGTAATGAGCGGTACTCAGCAAAGGGCTCCAGTAGCAGCGTCAACCTCGAGCTCATCTGCAGTTCCTCTCTCACTTGCGACTGGAAGTTGTGATGGTTATGAACACCTCCTTATCGCAGCGGTTGAAGCGGGAGACAAAAATCAAGTAATGGCACTTTTACAAAAACCAGGGATCAACGTCAACTTTCAACAGCAGAGACACAGAAAAGTAACCGCTCTGATAATGGCCACTCAAAAAAACAGCAGAGGCATCATTGAGCTCCTTCTTAATCACCCATGTATCGACGTCAATGCATGCAATGAGTTAGGAGAAACAGCACTTTTTTTTGCGGTCCATGGAAAAGGGTATAGAGATATCCTAGAAATCCTTCTTAAAAAAACCGGTATTAATGTCAATGCGCGTACCTCTGACGAAAAACCGTGCTCATGTATGCTGCAAGGATAGGGCGCAGAGAAATCATTAAGATATTGAAGGCACGAAAGGACATCGATTTAAATGCTCAAGATGAAGATGGATTCACTGCACTTATGCATGCTATCTACAGGGGGCATGGGACTTGCGCCACGTTGTTACTTAGTAATTCGAGCATCAAAGTCAATATCCAAAATAACGGCGGGCAAACCGCATTGATGCTTGCTGGGATGTACAACCGATATGACATTGTGAGACGACTGTGTACACTCGATACAGAAATTAATATGCAAGATCACGGTAGATTTCACACAACACCTAGTACCGGAGGAAATACTGCACTGATGTATGCTGTCCGTGAAGGTCACACAAAAATAGTTGAGCTTTTGCTCGCTCGTCCTAACATCGATATTAATGCGCAAGATAGCGCGGGAACAACAGCTCTTATTTACGCTGTGATGATGAGATCCAATGAAATTGTTCAACTTCTGCTTGCGCAACCAAACATCTCTATCAACACGCAAGATAAAAGCGGATGGACGGCTCTTATGTTTGCCGCTTTATCCGGTTGTAATGAAATCGTAAGCGCCCTTCTTGCAAAAGACGACACTATTAATACTATAGATGAACAAGGAGGTAGCGCTCTTGCTCACGCAGTCATTCAGGGTCATACACACATTGTACGTATGCTTCTTGCAAAAGAAGGTATTATTTTCAACAACAAGACGGCCGAAGGAAAAACGCTACTCATGCTTGCTATTCAATATGGCCACGAGGAAATTGTTCAAATCTTTCTTAATCGACCCAACATTGACATAAATGCTACAGATTGCGAAGGATGTACTGCGCTCATGTATGCCGCCTTCGGTACTATAAGTGACATAGCTCTTCAAGAAATCGTGCGACTTCTTCTTAATAAACCAGGCATTCTAATCGATGTTGAAAATGCCAAAGGAGAAACAGCTTTCATCATTGCGGCAGCCAATTCCAGAATAGTTGTAGCTCGAATGCTTGCCGTCGCCGGCGCTAACCTTCAAGGTGCAACAGCTTTCGGACAAAGAACAAATAACAGAGCAGTCAAAGAAAATATAAATTGGGTGCTAACTATGTTGAATATGTTTACACCAGCAGCTGAACAATTGCCTGTTGCCCAACCACAAGTTTTACAACAAGTCCACTTAGAAGGTCATGCAGAAGGTATTCTTGATCGACTGCCTGAATTTTTGGAAATGTTTGAGCCCAATTGTATAACAACTCCTCTTCTCATGGCCGCTAAATTCGGCAATCTGCCTGCTACAAGACGTCTTTTAGAACGACATGCCTTGAGCTTTATTCCTGACCATAATGGAAATACTCCTTTACATGTAGCAATCATGTATGGACATGAGGCGATAGCGCTTCATTTGATAGGGGCAGGAGCGTCGCTTAATATACAAAATAAGCTTAGCCACACACCGCTCATGCTTGCTGCACAAAATGGTAATTTTACTATCTGCAATCAACTGATAGCCAGTGGAGCTGATCAAAAAATAACGGACGCTCAAGGAAGAACTTTCAAAGAATATTTACCTGAACACTTGAGAGCTTCTAGTCAAATAGCTGTGCAGAGAACAACTGAGAAAGTACCTACATGAAAATAATTGAGCCTTCTTCTTGTGGCATTGAACTATGAGATGGTAATGAAACCTACTACCTTTATTTTTGCTTACTGCTTGTTTTTCAGCACTTGTCTCTTTTCGATGCACAAGAGAAAGTACATAGAGAGCTCACAACCTCAAAGTCAGCTTAAAAAGCATTTAAGCGATGACAGCAATTGTTCTCGTGAGCACAGCCCCGAAGAATTTCCTATGCAAGCAGCAAGCAAACATGAAGCACCTACAGTCAGCTTTCCTCGAGAATCTGCACTGCGACATATTCTTTCGCTCTTTAAAGAAGAGGACGAATTTCTTCATGCTGCAGAGAAAGGACAAATAGACCGTTTCACAGAATTATTACAAACGACGCTGGTAGACTGCAATGCTTACAATGCAAAAAAAAGAACAGCCCTCATGTTGGCGGCCTTTCATGGTCACAAAGAAATAGTGGACCTGCTTCTAGTGCAACCAAACATCGCTATCAATGCCTGCAATTCTGAGGGCGCTACAGCATGTATGTTTGCAGCTCTCAAGGGGCGTAAAGACATAGTACAATTATTCATCGATAAAACTCAGACAAATATCAACGCTCGAACTCGTGACGGTACTACGGCTCTCATGGCGGCTGCCTTTCATGGTCATAGTAAAATCGTTCGGATGCTTTTGAGCAAACCGACTATCATGATCAATGTCCAAGATCGAAAGGGATCAACCGCTCTTATATTTGCTGCTCAAAGTGGCCATAAAAATATTGTGCATTTATTGCTCAACATGCCCGACATTGATATCAATGCCCAAGATGAATTAGGTTCGACCGCTCTCATGGCCGCGGCTAGAAATGGTCATAGAGAAATCGTTCAAGCTCTTCTTGCTAAACCCGATAGTGCATTCAATCTTCAAAACAAAAAAGGCTGGACCGCACTCATAACAGCTGTCAACAATGGTTATACAGATATTGTTCAACAGCTCCTCGCTGCATCTGGCATCGCTATCAATCTCCAATCGCATAAACAATGCACCGCTCTCATGTTTGCAGCACAAAAAGGGTATACTGAAATTGCACAATTGTTGCTTGATGTGCCAGCCATCGATATCAATAAACAAAGCCAAGAAGGATGGACTGCTCTTATGGCAGCCGCCGCCTATGGTCACAAAGACATCGTGCAACTGTTGCTCAATAGGACTAACATTGCTTGCAATGCACAAGATAATAGAGGCTGGACTGCACTTGTGTTTGCTGCCAGGCACGGGCAGACAGATAGTGTAGAAATGCTTTTAAATAAACCTGACATCTCCATTAATACTCGAACACGAAATGGTGGGACAGCTCTGACCTTTGCAGCGACTTACGGCCATATCGCAATCGTGTGGATGCTTATTAATACAGGTGGAGACGTGGAATATGCACTTAGTTATGCATTAAGGAGAGACAATCAAAAAATCGTAGAGAGCTTACGACAATCAGGCGTTATTATTCCTGATAGCATTTCATCATGTAACCAAGAATCACCTAGTGATGCATAAAATCAAAAATATACTCACGCCGAATCCTTGCTTAATTTGACATTTTTTTAAAATTTTATAGTATTAATTATGCAATCTATTAAGAATAAAAAAAGCTTCTCTACCATCTTGGGGTTTTACATGAAATTCTCGATTTTTTTTCTCGCTTCTTGCTTACTTGCAAGTACTTCACTCTTTACCATGGAAAAAAGAATTGAGCATCCCGTCGCTGCATCTTCATCGCAAAAAAGAGCGCGCATAGAGCGTATTACAATTAAACAGGAAAATGATGATTTCCCTTGCGTAGAAACAATAAAACACGAACCACAAGAATCTGTAGCCGCAGCAATGAGCAGCACATCAAATGCCGCAATCGAAATGCCGCCTGTTGGTCGGATACCGAATTATAATTATGAACGAGATCTCATAAAAGCTGTCGAGAGCGGACAAGTAGAACAAGTCAGACAACTGTTAGAAAGACCTGGAATTGATGTGAACAGCAAGAACGTTGAGTCAAAAAGCATCCTCCTGATTGCTGTTGAAAACAACTACGTAGACATTGTACGACTTCTACTAAGTAAACCTAGTATTACTATCAATTCTGCTTGGAATCGTACGATCAGTATTCCGCTGCTTGTAGCTGCCCAAAAAGGATACCACGAAATCGTTGAAATGCTTCTCAAAGCGCCTGGTATCAATAGTAATGTTCAGTCTCAAGGAAAATCAGCACTCATGCTTGCTGCTAACTATGGCCATGCAGAAACAGTCCGAATATTGCTTGCTCACCCTGGGATCGCTTTCAATGACAAAGGTAGAAAAGGAGTAACTGCTCTGTTATGTGCTACTAAAAATAACCACAACACAACTGTAGAGCTACTTGTTGGCAAACAGGGTATTGATATTAATGCGCAAGATAATGAAGGTGACACAGCCCTTATTGTGGCCTCCGAAAAAGGTCGCAAAGGCATCGTTAGAATGCTTCTCAATATGCCTCATATCGCTCTCAATGTTAAAAATAAAAGAGGTTTCACGGCTTTGCATCGCTCTATTTGTTCTCAGAACAGAGAAATCACTAAAATGCTTCTTGAGGCACCAGGCATTGATATTGAAGTGCCAGCTCCAGGTCAAAATGCTCTCATGTTTGCCATTTCATATCATGCCACAGACATGGCTAAAATGCTCCTTGGTCGACCAAACTTTGCTGGCAATGTTCAAGAAGCGCTTATTGCTGCAGTCAAACGTCGTCATTATGAACTGGTTAATATACTTCTCGATCGCCCAGACGTCACTATCAATTACCAAAATCAAGAAGGCCGGCAACTTATGAAGATAGCTATTGAGAATGATTGTCGTTCAATTGTTGAAAGGTTTCTGTCAAGGCCCGGAATCAGTATTCATGATTTCGCAACAGTCATCATCGAAGCTGCCAGGTACGATAACGAACCAATCCTTGAAATGGTACTCGCAAAACCTGGAGTTGACGTTAATGTACCCAATGAAAACCAAGAAACCGCTCTCATCGTAGCTAGCCAAATTCCATGGTTATCACGCTGCTATGCTAAGCTCCTGGAAAGGCCTGAGATCAACATTAATGCTCAAGGCAGAGATAATGAAACTGCTCTCATAGCAGCCGCAGGTAATCGGCTGCACACTCAAATGTTACTTGCAAACCCCCACATCTACGTAAATGCTCAAACAAGAGAAGGATTGACTGCTCTCATGCGTGCCGTTATGAACGGCCGTAAAGAAGCCGTGAAATTATTGCTTGATCATCCTGGGATAGATCTTAGTGCTAGAACTATGAACGGTATGACTGCTCTTATGCTCGTTCTTGCAACTGAGGAGCCTAGAGGAGGATACCCTTCGACAGGCATTGTAAATCGTCTTCCAGAAAACGCCAAAGAAATTTGTGTAATGCTTCTTAATAAACAAAATATTGGCATAAATGCTCAGAACAATAATGGATGGACTGCTCTCATGTTTGCAGCAAAATTATCCCATGAAGAAGAGCGTAAAGAAATTATAGAGTTTCTTCTCGCTAAGCCCGGTATTGATGTGAATATCACTACTAAGGGTGGAGAAACTGCACTCTCGATTGCCGCTGGGTTAGGAAAAGCCGATGCCGTTCAAATGCTTGTAAGAGCTGGTGCGAACGTACAACACGCTATAAATTTTGCATCGCGGACAAGCCCCAATGGAAATGGACAAGGAATAATAGAAACCCTCAGAGTGGCACAAGTTATTCCCACAACAGCGCTACATCCTCACATCGCAGAGCCCAGACAGGTTGACCAGCAACCCATCCCAGCTCTGGAGCCCTTGGTGCCTATGAGACAGGTACCTGGTGGTAACCCTTCAGCAATTGCTTCAGCAGCACATTCCCAAGCCATTGGACTTACGCACGTAACCAGACCTGGTGAGGTCACGACACTATTTCAATTGGAAACCACTATTGTTCCCTTTTTCAATAGAGCCGATTTAATAGAAAGACTTGATCCAAATACTCTCATATGTCCTCTGCTTTTTGCAGCTAAATATGGCATGCTTTCGGTCGTCAAACGTCTTTTAGAAAGACAGGCTCAAATCAACATGTGTGATCATGATGGAAACACTGCATTGCATTTAGCAATCATGCATGCAATCGGATCCGGAGGCCAGCAAGTTGACGTTGCTCTACATCTTATTAGATTAGGAGCCAATATCAATGCACAAAATAAGCTGGGGCAGACTCCTCTCATGCTTGCTGGAACTCATGAAAGGCTTTTTCCAATCTTTATTGAGTTGGGCATAAAAGGAGCCAATCAAACAATTACTGATCTGGCGGGAAGAACATATCACGATTATCTTGCTGACTCAGTAAAAACTCTTTTACGGAACGCGCCCCAAACAGTAAAAGTTGAAGCGATAAATAGGCAATAAAAATTATTGAATATAATGATAAAAATAACAAAGGTATCACATGAAATTCATCATCTATCTGCTGGCTTCATCTTTAGTTAGCGGTATAAATTTAGAGGCGATGCAAAAAAGAACGTATCCGTTAGAAAGATCTCATCGGAAAACAAAAAAAGCTCGCCCAGCTCGACCAACAATTAAAACGGAAAATGATGAGGTCTATTATATTGAAAAAATAAAATCCGAACTTGATAATGATTCCTTTGGGCATAAAGACCACGAGTCACCTGCGCTGAGCAATACTCCGCCATTAGCTGTCGCGACTATCCCTAGCCAGGCAGCATTCTCTTCAAGTTCGCAGCTTGCTTCTTCCTTTATTATCGGACAAATGCTTATTGCTGCTGCTGAAAACAATCAAATCGATCGCGTCAAGCAACTTTTACAAATGCCTGGGATAAACATAAATGCAAGAAACCAAGCAGACTGGACCGCTCTCATGTGCGCGGCTTATAAAGGTCACACAAATATTGTTCGAGCATTGCTTGATATACCTGGCAACAATAGTAATGTCGCGGATGAATTTGGTTACACAGCCCTCATCCTAGCTGCGGCTTACGGTCACAAAGAAATAGTTGAGTTACTACTTGCCAAACCCAACATAAATATACAGGACGAAACCGTTGATGGCCTGACAGCCTTTCGACTTGCTGAGTTCGGTAATCACAGTGATATCACAGAACTGCTGATGGAACATGAGGTACGTTACCGGAGGAGAACCAATAAGGTCAATGCCAACACCATAGTAGAAACTACGAATTCTCGTCGATCTCAGGCACAGCGACAAAAAGCAGCCACAGTAAAAAATTGAGCCGATTGACAGGCATTAAAAAACGTAGAATATATAACTTAAAAGAAAGCATCCTCATAATAAGGAACTTAACATGAAATTCACCAGTTATCTACTTGCAACATGCTTACTGGTAAGCATGAATTTATTTTCCATGGAAAAAAGAGCTAGCGATTCTTTAAATGGACAAAGCTCTCGACAAAAAAGAGCGCGTTTACATAATCAACAGCAAACAATTATTAAGCAAGAGCCTGATGACGATGAACCTGCTATTGAAATAAAGAGTGAACCTCAAAGCGCTCTTGTTGCAGCAGGACAGAGCAGCACTCAACACACTGTTCCACTTGGAGCCGCAGCAAATCGAGATCTCTCGTCAACTCCATCCATGGCTATCACTGATGAGATGCAGCTCATACAAGACACTATAAGTGGAAAAATAGCGAGCGCACGACAACTTTTACAAAAACCGGGAATCATGGTTAATGCCCCGCTCGGTAGAAATAAATCAGGTGCATTGATAGTTGCCGCTCAGCATGGTCGTAAAGAAATCGTTGAATTACTTCTTGAGTGCCCCAATATTGCCATCAATGCGCAGAATGAAGTGGGACAAACAGCTCTTGTAAAAGCCGCCCAGGGTGGATATCAAGAAATCGTCGAATTGCTCATTAAAAGGCAAGGTATTGATCTCAATGCGGCTCGTGGAAAAAATGCCCTTATGTACGCCGCATGTAAGGCATATCAAGAAATTCTTGAAATGCTGCTCGCCCAACCTAGCATCAATGTTAATGCTCAAGATGAAACCGGATCAACCGCACTCATATACGCTTCCATGAGGGAACACAAAAAAAGTGTAAAAGCGCTCCTTGCTGAAGCTGAGATCAATATTAATCTAGCCGATAATGATGGAAAAACAGCACTCATGCATGCCATAGAAGATAATCATTTTGAAGTTGTGAAACTGCTCTTGGCTCAGCAGGGCATTCAAATCGATAATGCAGCTCTGATAGCAGCCGTTCTTTCAGGCAACATTAAAATTGTTCATCTCTTACTTGCTCGTCCTTCAATTGCGCTAAATGCGCAAACACGTTATGGCAAGACTGCGCTCATGTTAGCCGCACGTGAGGGACATACCGAAATTGTCGAAGCGCTCCTTGAAAGGCCCGGGGTTTCCGTTAACGCTCAAGATAATGACGGCAGCACGGCGCTCATGGATGCGATCGATTCAAAGTCAAACTCTACTGAAATAGCTCAGCTCTTACTCGCACAAGAAGACATCGCAGTTAATACAGTAACTAAGAGAGGATGGACTCCCCTTATGGAAGCTGCAAACCGTGGCAACAGCGAAATTGTTAAGGCTCTTATTGCAAAAGGTGCCAACATTAACGCAGCAAATGAACATGAGACTGTTCTTATGTGTGCTGCAAGACTTCACCATCCGGATGTCGTCCAAATATTGCTTGAAAGACCGGACATCCTGCTCAATACCCAGACACCTCGAGAGAAATTAACACCACTTATGGCTGCTGTGAAATCAGGGTACAAGGATATAGTTGCACTCCTTCTGAGCAAACCGAACATTGATGTGAATGCTCAAGATTGTAATGGATGTACCGCGCTTATGTTTGCTGCTGAGACAAGATATCTTGATCAGCTTTTGGCACGAGAAATCACACAACTTCTCCTTGGTAAAGCAGGTATCAACGTCAATCTGCAAAATGAAAAGGGAGAAACTGCTCTTATTCTCGCTGCTTGGCATAGTAAAGTAGATGTCGTCCACCAGCTTATTGCAGCCGGCGCAAGTACCGAATATGCGATCAATTTGGCGCGAAGAACAAGTAACGAAAGATTACTAAATTGTTTAACTGGATGCCTCTCGGCATCTGCTGTATTTGTACATGGGCAAGTACTTCTTTTACATTCTCCAATCACTGCATCACAAGTTCCTCAGCCAAATCCATTAAAAGCTGTTGCAAATTACCAAAGGACATTAGAGAGAGTAAGACAGGCACAATCTGCCGCTCTTGCGCAAAGACAAGGACCTCTACTTCCACCCAGTGCATCACATGTGCCTCAACAAGATCCATTAGAGGCTATTGTAAGATCAATTTTAGAGAGACCTGATTTGTTTGAACGGTTCGATGCAAATAGCATAATAACTCCTCTTCACTTTGCCGCTCAATATTGCCATGCTAATCTGTTAAGGCGTCTTTTAGAAAGACAAGCTCAACCCTCTGTTCCTGATCACAATGGAGATACACCTTTGCATTGTGCAATCAAATGTTACCAGCACCAAGCTGCTCTAACCTTAATAGATGCCGGTGCTAACATTAATTTTCAAAATAAGCTTGGCCAAACCCCTCTCATGCTCGCCGCACAACAAGGCATGCGCACCGTTTATGACCACCTGGTTACAAAGGGAGCTGATCAAACACTTGTTGATCTACAAGGAAGAACTTGGCAGAACTATATCCGAGAAAATGTAAGGACAGGGCCGATACGAAACACAGAGAAGGTACAAGTCCCCTTATAGTTGAATTTGTTTGTTGGTGGGCATGTAATCAATACCCGAGAGATACTTCAATGTACTTAGACTATCTTGCAAAATCATTAAAAACACCGAGAACTATTATGCATCGAATCACTTTTTTTCTTGCCTGCTGTTTACTTACGAGCAGTGCAGTGTTCACAATGGAACAACCACTGACCAAAAAGGCACGCCTATACCAGCCTGTGAAACAAGAAGAGGCTGCCATTGAAACTATTATAAAGCAAGAGACGCCTGTAGCCAGTGCAGTAAGCAGCGCTCATTCTGCAAGAATCGCGCACCAGCAAAGTCAGTTGCCGGCTCTTACAGTTGATGCAGAATACGAGCTTATCGACGCTGCGGAAACCGGCAAACTAGACAGAGTAAGACAACTCTTACAAAAACCCGGGATTAACATTAACGCTAACATGGGTAAAGGAAATGCTCTTACACGAGCAGTTGAAAATAATCATGCAGACGTGGTCCAACTTCTTCTTGAAAGACCAGATATCAATATTAATGAGTCAACAAGCTCCAACGGTGGCAATCCTCTTACCATAGCTACAATGAGAGGTCTTACAGAAATTGTAAAATTGCTTCTTAAAAAGCCAGGTATTGATATCGCTCGTGAATTACATGGAAAAAAGGCATTTTTGTTGGCCGCACAATATGGACATGTAGAAATTGTTCGTGCCTTACTTTCACAATTCATAATCGAAGTCAATCAAAGAGAGCAAAAAGGGTTAACTGCGCTCATGTTTGCAGCAAAGAACGGTCATAATGACGTCCTTGAACTGCTTCTCACTCAGCCGGGCACCCTACTCGAAGCTGAGGATAGCGAGGGACAAACTGCTCTCCAGCTCGCAGTTCGGTATGGTCACGCAGATACGGTTAAAAAACTGCTTGCCTGGTACCCTTGCGTTAACACTATCAATCATCAATGTCACGCAGCAAGGCCTTTAAATTCGACTGAGCGAAAGAAAAAACGAAAAAAAGAAGTGGTGGCACAAAATAGAGGAGAAACTGCTTTGATGATCGCTGCTTCATTGCGACGTACCACTATTGTTCAACTTCTACTCGAAGTACCTTCCATTGATATTAATAAGCAAACCAATACTGGCGATACTGCGCTCATGCTTGCTTCTACCCACGGGGCTAAAGAAGTCGTTCGCCACCTTCTCAAGAGCCACAATATCGCTATTAATGCTCAAAATAGCAAGGGATGGACTGCACTCATGTGCGCTGCAAAGGCAGGTCATGAGGAGATAGTTCACCAGTTACTCGAAAAAGGAGCAGATATGAACGCCGTCTCAAAAGACGGCTGGACTGCTCTCGCGGTAGCATTACAAGAAAATCATAAGGGTGTCGTTAATGAAATGTTTCGCACGAGACCAGAAAGTATTAATACGTTATCAAGAAATAAAAGAACCCACGCCTTCTTGCTTGCTTGCAAGCAAGGTTACGCAGACATTGTGCAGCGATTTTTGTGCATACCAGACATTAATGTAAATGATCAGGACCGCGAAGGTTGCACAGCACTCATATACGCAGTAGCAGGTTCTGATAGTGATAGTTGTAAAGAAATTGTGCGTCTTCTTCTTGCTATACCAAATATTAACGTTAATGTTGAGAATGGTAGAGGAGAAACTGCTCTTGTTATAGCTGCCGCTTACAAAAAAATCGAAATCGTGCGAATGCTCATTGACGCTGGGGCCAACACCGAATACGCATTGAACTTTGCAAGAAATAATCAATATCCAGCTTTTGCGACTGCATCTCCAGATATAACGCTTAGATTTCAAGATATAATTAATGCGATTAGATCTGTGCAAGTAGCTATTCCAGCCGCACAGCAAACAGTGCAGATCGCCGCCCCGCGTCAGGTTGCTGAGCAACCTATTGCCCAACTTCCGCACCCAGTATCTGAAGAAAATATATTAGAATCTGTCACAAGATTTTTCCTTGAAAGGCCAGAATTATTTGAGAACTTTGACCCGAATAGCATAGTTACTCCCCTTCTTTTTGCCGCGCAGTACGGTAACATTGAGCTGGCACAGCGCATATTAGAAAAAGCGCCGAACTGCATTAATATACCTAACCATCTGGGAGATACACCATTACATATCGCAATCACTACGGGACAAAGTCACATAGCGCTTTATTTGATTCAAGCAGGCGCCAACATCCAACTTCAAAATAAGCTTGGACAGACCCCTCTCATGCTTGCGGCGAAGCACAGAGATATTCAGGTATACCGCCATCTTGTTTCTAAGAATGCAAATCAGTCGGCGGTAGATACTCAAGGAAAAACCTACCAAGATTATGTGACAGAAGCTATGCAAAGAACAATGCAAGAAACTAGTGCATTGCAAAGAATGATGCAATAGAACAGTTAAGAATAAAAAATCTCAGCGTAGATTGGAACAACAATGAAATATAGCAATTTTTTTCTCTCGTTCTGTTTGCTTACCAGCAGCCATCTTTTCGCAATGGAAAAAAGAAGGAATCTTGATACGACAGAAGAACAGATACAAAAAAAAGCAAAGACAGTAGATGATGATTATTTGATAGAAACAATAAAACCTGAACCTGCAGATCCTGAGTCAGTCGCCCAGAGCGGATCAGTGACTATGAGTACCTCCGGCATCGGAGAAGCGCTTTTTCATGCTGCTCGTGAGGGGAGCACAGAGCGCGTTAGAGAGTGTTTAGAAGACACAAGATTTAATGCCCAACTCGGAGTGGCGGCGCTTATTATTGCTGCACATCATGGCCATATAGAAATTGCTCGATTGCTCGTTGATAAGCGAGACATTCGGCTTTCGCTTGACAAACCTCCTTTGGGTGTCGGCCCGCAACCGTTCGAGGGCCGCACTGCTCTTATGCGCGCTGCGATGTTTGGCCATAAAGAAATCGTCGAACTGCTTCTTAATAAAACTGATACCTATGTCAATTTCAAAGACAATGTTGGTAGGACCGCTCTCATGCATGCAATTGAAAAAAATAACACAGAAATAGTACAGGTGCTCCTTGGCAAACCAAATATTGACGTTAATGTGAAAGACAACAAAAACTTGAATGCGCTTTTCTATGCAATAAGATTTAGTCATAAAGAAATAGTAAAACTTCTGCTTGCTCATCCTCACATCCATGTCAATGTGACAAATAACATTGGTTGGACTCCCCTCATGCTTGCTTGCGCCATTGGGAACAAGGAAATTGTGCAATGTTTGATTCCGCGGTACGACATCAATCACCGAGATCGTTCCCATGGCTGGACTGCTCTTCTATTGGCCGCTGATAGGGGTCACTATGAAACAGTTCAGTTACTACTTGAGCAACCAGGAATCCAAATTAGTCCTACAGTTAGCATAGATACGCCTGCTCTCTCGTTGGCAGTTAGAAGAGACCATACACGCACTGTCAAAATACTTCTTGAGAAATACAACTTAGCTAATGGTCTTCACAAACGACACGCGATGGCTGCTTTCGAAGAAGCTGCCTCAACAGGTAAAAAAGATCTAGTTCAACTGTTTCTTGATAAACCCGGCTTTGATATTAATCAAAAAGATATCCAGCATTGCACTGCACTAATACATGCGGCAATAGGTGGTCATATCGACGTTGTCAGAGCGCTTATACAAGCAGGTGCTGACGCTCAACATGCAATAGCCTATGCGCAAGACAGAAGCGATCAAAGAATAATAACTAGCATAACACAAGCTCAGCAACTTTTATCTCCCAACGTACGAGCAAGCAATTCACAGCCTGCACAAAATCATAGTGCTCCACAAAATCGCCCTGCTACTGAACAAAACCCTTTGGAAACAATTATAAAATTTGTGTATGATCGACCTGCCTTTTTTGAGCAGATAGATCCGCATTCTATCATGTCCCCTTTGCTTTTTGCTGCTCAATATGGGCAATTAGCCCTTGTAAAAAGACTTCTAGAAAGACAAGCTCGTATCGATATTTGTGATCATAATGGTAACACACCTTTACACCTCGCTATCACTCAGGAGCATTATGAAATTGCTCAGCACCTTATACTATCCGGAGGTGACATCAATCATAAAAATAATTTTGGCCAGACACCACTCATGCGGGCTGCCCATGCTGCTAAAACAGAAAGAATGATTCCGATCTTTAAGCTCCTGCTTGAAAAAGCTGATAAACTGGCAACTGATTCAGAAGGAAGAACCTACCGAGATTATCTCCCAGAATCATTAAAAAACACTGTTGCGGTACAAATGTAATAAGATAAAAAAATAACTACTTAAAAGATTGGAATCCTATGAAATTCATCATTCTTATGTTCATTTCGTGCTCATTCGCAAGCTTTTCCCTTTACACAATGGAACAAGACAAACAAGTAACTCACATGCAAAAAAAAGCTCGGTTTACTGGCCCAATTGTCGAAATCAAACAAGAAGATGATAATTATGCTGAGGTGGAGATAAAAACAGAGGATGTGGAGGCACCTGTTGCATGTGCGGCGAGCAGTGATCAAAGCACATCAGTTCAAAACACAATGTCTGACAATGTTTTCGATTTGGAGCACAATCTTGTCATTGCTTCTCAAAACGGTTCAGTAGAGCATGTGAGAGAACTTTTACCTAGATGGGATATCGCTATACGTACTTGTAAAGCTAGATCACATGAGACACATTCAGCTAGTATTGACAATATTCCTAAAATTGTTATTCAACATATGCTCCACAGTGCTATTGAAAACGGCCATGAAAATGTTGTTCGACTTCTTCTTGCAAGACCAGATATTTCTGTTAATGACCAACCTGACCGTAAAATGACAGCTCCTCTCACCACTGCCGCAGCCAAGGGTAATGTAGAAATTGTGAGAATGCTTCTTAATAGACCTGACATCGATGTTAACATTAAATCCAATGCAACAACAGCGCTCATCTACGCTGCAGAAAATGGCCATGAAAATGTTGTTCGACTGTTGCTTTCGCACCACGCCATCGCGGTAAATGAATATAACAATAATCGATTAACTGCGCTCACCTGTGCGATTAGAAATTGCCATAGTACGATCGTTAAACTACTTCTTGAAAGACCTGATATCGATGTCAACATTCAAAGTAATAGAGGAAACACAGCACTTATGTTCGCCATTCAAGCTGGGCATTATGATATTATTCAAATGTTACTTCGGGGTAAAACCGACCTCAACATTCTTAATGATGCCGGTGATTCTGCGCTTTGTTTTGCTATACGCCACAATCGAACTGAGATAGCTAGAGTGCTCATTGAGCGACCGGACCTTACCACAAAAGCGAAAGAAGCTGCTCTCGTAACCGCAGGCAGATGTGAAAATAAGGAATTAGTTACTACGCTTCTAGAGCACCTACACACCAACATAAATGAAGCTTTCCGAAAAGCGTGCCGACATGCTTGCGAAGAATTAGTTCGATTATTGCTTAATCTTCCCGGAATCAATATTAACTCGCAGGATGAACAAGGCAAAACGGGCATAATGTATGCAATTACGCCAGGCTTCAACCGTCAAGTTCAGTCAAATGATGCTCCAAAAAAGATAGTAAAAATGTTGCTTAATAGACCTGAGCTAGCTATTAATGCTCAAGATCATGAAACTAGGAGGACTGCCCTCATGTATGCAGTAAAAAGTGGCCACAAAGAAATTGTCCAGATGCTTCTTGCTAAAGCAGGAATAGACATAAATGCGCGAACGTCGAATGGGTATACTGCTCTTATGCTCCCACTCATAGGAAATGTTGGAGAATTCTATGCACAGGAACACGTCAGTCATAGAGAAATAGTTCGGATGCTTCTTTATCACCCAAACATTAACATCAATGCCCAAAATGATGAAGGATGGACTGCTCTCATGTTTGCAGCAAAAGTTCGTGCATTTCCACCAGGTCCTCGAGAACGCACAGACATGGTGCAGCTTCTTCTTGCTAAACCTGGTATTAACCTTGAGGCTCAAAATTCAAAAGGAGAAACCGCGCTTACCCTTGCCGTGGCACATAAAAACACCACTATTGCTAACATGCTTATTAGGGCTGGTGCTAACAGACACCATGCCCAGCAGTTTGGGACAGCCCATAATAGACAAACGATACCCGAAAACATAAGAAATGAACAAGCCCTTATTCTTCCGGCGCCTCAAATGCCCGTGATGGGACATACTCAGCGAGGCACAGAAGCCCTTATACCTGCGGTAACAACTTTTCCTATCGCCGTTCAACCAACGCGGAGCCAAGAAAGCTCGGCCCAGCATGCATTTGAAAAACATGTTAAATCCATTCTGGATAATTGTCTCCTGCAACTCGATCCGAATACGATAATAGTCCCAATTCTGTTAGCAGCTAAATTCGGCGATCTCGACGCTGTAAAAAAACTGTTAAAAAGAGATGCCGATAGTGCCGTTCGTGATCACCAGGGAAATACGGCTTTACATCTGGCCATTCTACAGGAACATGCTCCTGTGGCTCTTGATTTAATTGAGTCAGGCATAAATATTAATCTTCAAAATAACATTGGTCAGACTCCTCTGATGCTTGCCGCTTACGCTGCTAAAACAGAGAGTATGTTTCCAATTTTTAAGCTCTTGCTTGAAAAAGCTGATAAGCTAGCAACTGATTCAGAGGGGAAGACTTACCGGGACTACCTTCCCGAATCATTACAAAACGGATCAATTGCGGAAGAAATATGATAAGGATAAAAAAATAACGTACATAAAAACGACTGGAACTATAATGAAATTCATTATTCTTATGCTCACTTCATGCTTGCTCATAAGCTCTCCTCTTTTAACAATGGAACAAAGAACGGTAATTCATATACAAAAAAAGGCGCGTGGTAACGGCACAGCGGTTATAATTAAACAAGAAAACAATGATGATTTCGAAGTTGAGACTATAAAAAAAGAACGCGTGGATGCGCCTGTTGCATGTGCTGCAAGTAGTTCTCAAGGGATACTAGCTCAAGACCCAGTACCCGAGAGGAGTATCAACGCTGACAGTGATCTTTTCGCCGCTTCTCAAAATGGCAATGTGGAGCTAATTAGAGAACTTTTACAAAGATGGGGTATTGAAAATTATCATAGAAACATTCTTCACCGTTCTCTCCATTCAGCTATTGAAAATGGCCATGAAAATGTTGTTCGGCTTCTTCTTGTTACGAGACCAGAAATCGACATCAATCACCAACTTCCTGCTCGCAAACAAGCTTTTTTTCTCACAACTGCCGCAGCAGTTGGCAATGTAGAAATTGTGAGAATGCTTCTTGGTAAACCTGATATCAATGTTAATATCAAATCTAATGCAAAAACCGCTCTCATGTATGCTGCAGAAAATGGCTATGAAGAGATCGTTCGACTATTGCTTTCGGACGGCAACATCACGGTAAATGAACAAGGCAGAGCGGGATTAACTGCGCTCATGTATGCCTCTATGAAAGGGCATAGTAATGTCGTTAGGTTACTTCTTGAAAGACCTAACATAGATATTAATATTCAAAATGGATACATTACCACAGCACTCATATTAGCCATTGAAAAAGGCCATAATGATGTTGTTCAAATATTACTTAGCAATCCTCAGATCAAGGTTAATAGCCCAAGTATAACTGGCCGTTCTGCACTTTGTACCGCTATTGCCAAAAATCGAAGAAAGATTATTGAAACACTCCTTGAGCGCGATGATCTTACAATTAGCACGAAAGAAGCAGCTCTCGTAACCGCAGCAAGATGTGAAAATAGGGAATTAGTTACTATTCTTCTAGCCCACTGCCCTACCAGCACAGATGCTCAAGAAAAAGCTTTCCAAGCAGCTTGTCTATATGCTCATGCAGAAATAGTACGATTATTGCTTAATTTACCCGGAATCAACATTAATTCGCTTACTGCACAGGGCAAGACAGGTCTTATGGAGGCAATTGAGCCATCAGTCTTTGAGCGTAAGCAGTCAAATGCTCGAAAAGAAATAGTAAAAATGTTGCTTAATAGACCTGAGATAGCTATTAATATTCAAGATCATGAAGGATGGACTGCTCTTATGTATGCAGTAAAATGCAGCGACAAAGAAATTGTCCAAATGCTTCTTGATAAACCAGGAGATAGACATAAATGCAGCAAATACTTGAATAGGTTATACTGCTCTTATGGTCCCATTCAGGGTACAAGTATGGGGGGCAAATCAAGAAGAATATTCACGTGAAGAAGTCGATCATAGAGAAATAGTTCGGATGCTACTTAATCATCCAAACATCAACATCAATGTGCAAACAAACAAAGCCCAGATTTACTCGTGGAAGGCAGAAGGATGGACAGCACTCATGCTTGCCGCAAAGACCCGTGCATCTACGAAATCGGGTTCTCAAGAACGAGTAGAAATGGTAGAGCTTCTTCTTGCTAAACCAGGCATTAATCTTGAGGTTCAAAATTCAAAAGGAGAGACTGCGCTCATCCTTGCTGCGGCTCATAAAAACGTCCGTATTACTCAAGCGCTTATTAGAGCTGGCGCTAACAGAGAATATGCCGAGCAGTTTGCAGCAAGAGACAATAATGGACAAACAATATTAGAAACTTTACGGGATTCTCAAGCGCTGTCTGCAATGCCGGTAGCGGCAGTGCAAGTTGAGAGAGTTGCTCAGCCAGCGCCTGGTGCTCAAGAAACACCAGTTTTTCAAAATTTTGAAAATTGTATTAAGTCTTTTTTAGCAATGCCCGAATTTGTAGAAGGTGTCGATCCAAATATCATCCTAGCTCCTCTTCTGTTGGCTGCTCACTTGGGGAATCTTCCCCTGGTGAAGCGCCTTTTAGAAAGACATGCAGATAGTGATATTCGCGATCACAATGGAAATACTCCACTTCATCTTGCAATCATGCAAGAACATACTCTTATTGCTTTGCACTTAATTGAATCAGGTTGTAATGTAAATCCTCTAAATAAGCTTGGAAAGACTCCACTCATGCTCGCCACACAATATGGAAACATGAGTGTTGTTGATAGTTTACTCGCTAAAGGAGCAGATCCGCTGGTACAAGATGCCGAAGGAAAAACATATCACGATTATCTTTTTAAATCAGAAAGAAACCAAATCCAGATGAATGGGCCACAAGTATGATGAATCTCTATAAAGATGATTAATAGCATTTTACTGGCCAGCTAAATGATAGGGAAAAACATGAAACTTATTATTCTACTACTCACCTCATGCTTGCTCGTAAGCTTTCCTCTTTTAACAATGGAGCAGAGCGTAAACCTAACTCACAGACAAAAAAGAGCACGTATTGTGCAGCCTGTCGTAATAAAACAGGAAGAAAATGACTATGAAGTAGAAGCTATAAAAATAGAATCCGAGGATATACCTATACCATGCGCTCAAAGCTCAGATGCCCAAGGCTTACCTAATCTGGTTATGGATGTCCAAAATGCGCTTTTCTCTGCTTGCAGGGATTGTAATATAAATAAGGTCAGAGAACTTTTACAAAAACCGAATATCAATTTTAATACTGAACAGGGGGCACATGCGCTCTATGCTGCCATTCAAAATCGCCGCAGAGACATTGTTCAGTTGCTTTTGGATGAAACAAACATCGATGTCAACTACCAATCTTCGGGCAAGAAGAAAGCTGCCCTTACCGCTGCCATAGCACTTCCTGATGTAGAAATAGTTAAAATGCTTCTTGCAAAACCGGGCATCGATGTCAACATCCAAGCGAGTGCGAAAACACCACTTATGTTAGCGGCGCACCATGGTCACGATGAAATCGTTCGCCTACTGCTTTCGCGCCCTACCATCGCTATAAATGCGCAAGGGAGAGCGCACACAACTGCGCTCATGTGTGCTGTTATAAAAGGTCGCACCTCCATCGTCAAATTACTTCTTGAAGAATCTGACATTGATGAAAACATGCAAGATGACCATGGCAAAACGGCGCTCATGCTTGCTGCAGAACATGGGCACGATGAAATTGTTAAAATGCTTCTCAGTAAACCTACCACTAAAGTCAATATTCAAAATACGCGTTTTGAAACTGCCCTTAGTTTAACAAATAGAATTGAGATCGTTCGAATGCTGCTCGAGCGGCGAGATCTTTCGAGTAATCAACGAGCACGTGCTCTCGCCGATGCAGCTCAACATGGTCGTAACGAAATAGTTACGACGCTTCTTGAGGGTCTTCAAAGTGACAATCCTGCTCAAGAAGAAGCTTTCAGAACTGCCTCTATTGCTGGTCAAAAAGAAATAATAGAAATAATACTTCATCTAGGTTCCATTAATATTAATGCCCGAGATAAGCAAGGTGGTACGGCACTGATGAATGCTGCCTGTAACGGCTTTCACGAAATCGTTAAACTGCTCCTTGAAAGGCCTGAGATAGCTGTGAATATTCAAGATCACCACGGATGGACTGCACTTATGGTTGCAGCAAAAAATGGTCATGAAAAAATAGTGCAAATGCTCCTTGCTAAACCGGGTCTAGATATCAATGCCCAAAATAGAGACGGGTTTACTGCCCTTATGCTTCCTGTTAGAGATGAAACCAGTATGATCACATTCAGAGACGTCCGTGAGCACTTTGGAACCGGTCATAAAGAAATAATCCAGATGCTTGTCGGTCAACCGAACATTACAATTAATGCCCAAAATCGTGATGGATGTACTGCGCTCATGCTTGCTGCAAAAAAAGATCTTTATAACGATGCAGGAGCTCATAAACTTGCAGAAATTGTACAACTTCTTCTTGCTAAACCTAGTATTGATCTTGAGACACAAAATTTTAAAGGAGAAACAGCACTTACCCTTGCTATGGCTCATAAAAACGTTGGTATTACTCGAATGCTCATTATGGCTGGTGCTAGCATAGCCCGCGCTCTTCCTGGATATACAGCTGGACAAACAAACCAGGTGATGTTAGACTTACACAGGGCCCAAGCAGCCATTCCTGTTCCAAGTTCAGTACGGATGCCAATCGCTCAACCGGCGCAAGCAAATCCAGTTCCACAATCTTTTGAAAATTTTGTTAAAGCTTTTTTAGATAAACCTGAACTGTTAGAGCACCTCGATCCAAATACTATAATATCTCCTCTGCTTTTAGCTGCTAAATGCGGGGACCTTGCACTTGTAAAGCGGCTTTTAGAAAGACATGCAGATAGCGCAATTCGAGATCATCACGGAAATACCGGACTTCATCTCGCCATCATCCAAGGACATACCACTGTCGCTCTCAGTCTCATCGAATCAACTGTCGCTGTAAATCTGCAAAATAATCTCGGGCAAACTCCACTCATGCTCGCAGCAAAATTTGGCAATGTGGATATCCAAAACAGTCTCCTCGCTAAAGGAGCTGATCAACTAGCACGGGATTCTCAAGGAAAAACGTATAAAGATTATCTTTCTCAATCAGCAAGAAGCCAGCAATTGAATGGCTCGCAAAGTACAGTAATGTAAAACTAACACATCGATAGAGGATTTTAAGAACATGAAACTTAATATTTTTCTGCTCACTTCATGCATGATCGTAAGCTCTCCCCTTTTAACAATGGAACAAAGAACGGTAATTCATATACAAAAAAAGGCGCGGGGTAACGGCCCAAAAGTAGAGATTAAACAAGAAGAAAATGATTGTGAAGTAGAGACTATTAAAAAGGAAGAAATAACTCTTCCTGTGACACCAGCGGCGAACAGTACTCAAACATCGGCTGTGCAAAACGCATCGCCTGATCTCGTAATCGGATCAGAGTGTGATCTTATCGAGGCTGCGAAAAACGATCAATTGGAAAGAGTCAGAGAACTTTTACAAAATCAGGGTATCAACGTTAATTTTCGGAATAAAGGAAGAACTGCGCTTGAATTCGCTATTTTAAATCGTAATAGAGATATTGTGGGACTTCTTCTCGATAGACCAGATATCGATGTTAATGACCAGCCTGGTGGCAAAAGAACTGCCCCTCTCATCACAGCTGCTTCCAAAAACTATATCGAGATCGTCAAGATGCTTTTAGATAATCCTCGCATTAATGTTAATATCAAAGGGAGAGGAACGACCGCACTTAAGTGCGCGGCACAAAATGGTCATGAAGAAGTCACTCGAATGTTGCTTGCTCATCCCACCATCGCTCCCAATGTCATATCCGGAGGAACAACTGCGCTCATGGACGCCGCTAAGTACGGGCACGGAAACATTGTTACATTATTTATCAACCGACCTGACGTTCATCTCAATGTTCGGGATGATTTTGACGGCTGCACCGCACTCATGTTTGCAGTTGACATAGGGCACATAGGAATTGTTAAAATGCTTCTCAGTAAGTCTACTATCAATGTGAGCGTTTTAAACAATTTCGGTAAGTCTGCACTTCGTATGGCTATCGAAAACGATAGAACAGAGATCGCTAAATCTTTGCTCGAACAGGCAGATCTTTCCATGCGAGAAGCAGCTCTTGTAACCGCTGCTGAATGTGGTAATAAGGAATTCGTAACTATTCTGCTAAGTCCTCTCCAGGCTAGTACACAAGCTAAAGAAAAAGCACTGAGAATTGCATGCCAGAGGAGCGAAAAAGAAATAGTTCAATTATTACTTCAAATACCAGGAATCAATGTTAATGCGCAAGATGAACATGGCATGACAGCCCTCATTCTTGCCGCTAACTTCAATGCGGAAGCAGAGAGAGTGTATCGTGATTGTGAAAGTCGGGTCAATGCCAGCCAAGAAATCATAAAAATACTTCTTGATAAAGCTGAGGTCGCAATTAACGTTCAAGATCATCAAGGGTTCAGCGCTCTCATGTGTGCTGTGAAAAATCACAATTCAGCATTTGTTCAGATGCTTCTTGCTAAACCAGAAATAGAAATCAATGCTCAAGATCAAGGGGGTTTTACTGCTCTTATGTTGCCATTCTTGGAAAATATGATCGTCGATGGAAAAAAACATGCAACGGAACTAGGCGGTCATAGAGAAATAATTCGGATGCTTCTTAATTATCCAAACATTAACATCAACGCTCAAAATCGTGAGCGGTGGACGGCGCTCATGCTTGCAGCAGGAGCCAGAACCCACATATATGCAGTTTCTTGGCAAGAACAGACAGAAATTGTACGACTTCTTCTTGCTAAATCTGGCATTAATCTTGAAGCTCAAAATTTAAAAGGGGAAACTGCGCTCATCATCGCTGCTGATCATAGAAACTTCCATATTGCTCAAATGCTCATTAGGGCTGGTGCTAACATAGAATATGCTCATCGCTTTGCAGCAAACACACGTAATAAAAACATATTGGAAACTTTGCGGGAGGCGGCAGCGGATATTCGCGCAGCACGAGTGCTGCCAAGTTTAGCACATGTTGCTCAACCAACACCGATTGTGGAGGAAAATCCAACTGTTCATGAGTTTGAAAATTACCTTAAATCTCTTTTAGATAGGCGAGATTTTTTAGAGAGAATCGAACCAAATATGATGATAGCCCCGCTTCTTTTAGCTGCCAAATATGGCAACCTTGCGGCGGTAAAAAGTCTTTTAGAAAGGCGGGCAGATAGCGCCATTTGTGATTATCATGGAAATACGCCGCTGCATCTCGCAATTATAGAAGGTCATACTGACGTCGCTCTTCATTTAATCGAATCGGGCGTCAATGTTAATCTTCAAAATAAGCTTGGTCAGACCCCACTTATACTCGCTGGAAAACGGGGAAATATGGCCATCTGTTCCGGTCTAGTTGGGAAAGGGGCAATTCAATCCTTCACGGATGCCCAGGGAAAAACGTACAGGGATTACCTTTCTGAGTCGAATCAAAGTCAAACATAAAAATTGAGGCAATCAAAATAATTGTTTCTAAAACTATCGAGCTAAACCGATTGGAACACGATGAACTATATCATTTTTGCGCTAACTTCCTCCTTGCTCCTAAGCTCCAGCATTTTAACAATGGATCAACAGGTAACTCATCTGTCAAAAAAACCTCGTAATCATGGCCCACCAGTCGTGATTAAACAAGAAGAGGATGATTGCGAAATTGAAATAAAAAAAGAGCCCATGGATGTTCCAGTCGCATGTGCCGTCAGTAGTTATCAGAATGTAGCATCTGCCAACTATTTACCAAATAGAGATGTGAGTGCGGAAAACAACCTTATGAATGCGATCGAGATGGGTGAAATAGAAGAGGATGATTCCGAAATTGAAGTAAAAAAAAGGCCCGCGGACCTTCCAGGCGGGTGTGCAGTCAATTGTTTTTGCTATCAGAATCTTGCATCGGCCACCTCTTTACCAAATAGAGGTATGAATGCAGAAAACCACCTTGTGAATGCAATCGAGATGGGTGAAATAGAAACAGTAAGACAATTTTTACAAAGGGGGGATATCACTGTTAACTTTCAGCTTGACGGTGGCCTAAATCCCCTTATTATTGCTATTCAAAATGGCTATGCGGATATTGTAAGACTTCTTTTAACGAGAGCTGACATTTCTCTTCGAGAATGCGGAGGAAAAGCGCCTCTTATCATTGCTGCTCAGCATGGTTATTCTGAAATTGTCGAGATGCTTCTTAAAAAACCTGGAGTTGATAGTAATGTGGTTTGCCGGGGAAATTCGGCACTCATAGTCGCCGCGCAAAATGGCCATGAAGGAGTTGTTCAATTGTTGCTTGGTCAAACAAAGATCGCTCCTAATCTTCAAGCAGGGACAAAAAAACGAAATGCGCTTATGGCAGCCGTAATGAAGGGACGAGCAGCGATGGTTAACGTGCTTATTGCGAGACCTGACATAAATCTTAATGCTCAGGATAGCGAAGGTAATACAGCGCTCATGCTTGCAGCCATGGCAGGACGCATTGAAATTTTACAATCCCTGTTAAGCAGGCCGAGGATCTTAATCAACACATCAAATGAACGCGGCTGGACTGCTCTTGCTGTTGCTGCTGCTGCGGGTCGCTCAGCGATCGTAAAATTACTGCTTGATAGGCCAGAGATTATTATTTTGAATAATCGGGAACATAATCGCTTAATTGCTGGCTGGGTAATCAAGGAGAAAATAGAAACAACCAAGATGCTTCTTGATCGTGCAGATCTTTCCGATGAGCTACAAGTAGAGATTTTTCTGAATGCAGTTGAGCATGGTAATTGGGAGTTGTTTAAAATCCTTATCAACCGAAAAAAACCATGCATCACTATAACTGTTCAGCAGAAAGCACTGAAGCGCGCTATTAGTTTTAACAGACAAGGCATAGCTGAATCACTTATGTATACTCCTGGCATTGATATTGATGAGCAGGATGATAAAGGCAAGACTTCACTCATCCACGCAGCCGAGCATGGTCAGACGGACATTGTACGAATGCTTCTTGCTAAACCTGAAGTAATGCAGAACCATCAAGATCACAGAGGCTGGAATGCTCTCATGTTTGCTGCCAGAAATGGTGACAAGCTTATGGTCCAAATGCTGCTTGCACGTGGTGGAATAGACGTCAATGCTCAAAATGAAGATGGCATAACTGCTCTCATGCTTCCTATCATAGAAGAAAAGGTACTTGAAGGAATTAATCTAGACCAACAACACGGAATTACTCTTAAAAAACTTGAACATGAAGAAATATTTCAGACCCTTCTTAATTATCCAAATATTAACATCAATGCTCAAACGCGACTTGGCTGGACTGCTCTCATGTTTGCCGCAAAATTACGAGGCGAAGAGCGCAAAACAATTATACAGCTTCTGCTTGCCAAACCTGGTATCAATCTTTCACTTCAAAATTCAAACGGAGAAAATGCTCTTAGCGTGGCAGCAGAATATAAAAATATAAATGCCCTTCACGTGCTCATCGCTGCTGGCGCGAGCGCAGCATGTCATCCCGCCCGCGGCACTAATGAATAATGAACAACCATTACAAAGTCCTTTATCTGCGGTAGAAGCCAAGAAATTAGCGGAGGTTGCGCACTTGCAAGAACTTACGCGGCAAGAAAAGATGGCCGATTTTCAAAAACGTCTAAAAGCTCTCTTCGGCAAACCTGGACTGTTAGAGTTCCTTGATCCAAACACTATCATTACACCACTTCTGCTTGCAGTCAAATTCAGTGATTTTCCGCTTTTAAGACAGCTTTTAGCAAAAGGAGCAGATAGCAGTATTCGTGATTATCATGGAAATACAGCACTGCATCTTGCAATCTTACAAGGAGATACTCCTATTGCTCTTTACTTAATCGCATCAGGAGCCAATATTAATCTGCAAAACAACCTAGGTCAAACTCCTCTCATGCTCGCTGCAAAAAAGGGAGATACGCATGTCCCTACTATTTTGATTGCTAAAGGAGCAAATCAAATGCTACAAGACTTAGAAGGAAAAACGTACCAAGACTATTTTCGAGATTAATAAAACCCTAGAAATGAACAAAAATAGAACATAAAACCGAAGGATACCTTTGAAAAATAATGTTTACTTTACACCAATTGGATTTGAGATGAAACTCATCATTTTTGCACTCACTTGCTGCTTACTTACAAGCACCTCACTCTTCACCATGGAAAAAAGAATTGAGCACCCCACTTCACAAGCCTCTATGCAAAAAAGAACCCGCGGTGAAGATGTAATAATTAAACAGGAAAATAATGATGATTATCCTACTTTTGAATCTGTAAAGCCTGAGCCTCAAGAATCTCCAGCTGATTATGCTATAAGCAACATTCCTAACACCGTAGCAAGCACCCCACCTCCCGGTCCTCTAGTGAGAGCCGAACAGGAGCTTTTCCTCGCTATTGCAACGAGGCAGACAGAACAAGCCAGACGCTTATTACAAGACTCAGAACTCAAGAATAATCATGAACGGGATTTTGTAGTTAAAGCCCTGAATAGTGCTATTGAATATAACCAAGTAGAAATCGTTAGACTTCTTCTAGAAAGACCTGGTTTTCATATCAATGACTATGAACGGGATTTTGTAGTAAAAGCCCTGAATAGTGCTATTGAACATAAGCAAGTAGAAATCGTTAGACTTCTTCTAGAAAGACCTGGTTTTCCTATCAATGACCATCCCTATCGTAAACCCGTTCCTCTGGTTCTTGCCGCCAACAAAGGGTATCAAAAAATTGTCGAAATGCTTCTCAAAACCCCATACATCAACATTAATATGCTATCTCAAGGAAAATCAGCACTTATGTTAGCTGCCCAAAATGGGCATAAAGAGATCGTTCAGATGCTGCTTGCACAACCCACCATTGACCCCAATACCAAAGGCACAAAAGGATTAACTGCTCTTTTGTGCGCTATCCTGAAAGGTCACATCAAAATTGCAGAACTGCTGATCGCAAGACATGACATAGATGTTAATGCTCAAGATAATGACGGCGACGCAGCGCTTATTGTGGCTGCACGTTACGGCCACAAAGAAATCGTACACATGCTTCTTAGTAAGCCCAACATAGCTATCAATGTTCAAAATAAAAAAGGCTGCACAGCCTTATATGGGGCATTTTTGTCTTGTCAAACAGAAATCATTAGAATGTTTCTCAGTGAGCCAAACATCGACGTAAATGCTCAAACTCTTTACGGCGGGACTCCTCTCATGTTTGCAGTAAACCCATCTTCTGTAGAGCTGGAAGAAGAAATGTTAGGACTGCTTCTTGCTAAGCCAGGTATCAACGTCAATGCTCAAGATCCAAATGGCGCGAGTGCACTCAGCATTGCTGCTCTCTCAGGAAAACGTAATGCGGTTCAAATGCTCATAGGGGCCGGTGCTAACGTACAACAAGCTATCAATTTTGTTTCTGCAGCATCTTGCCCACTGGATGGGCAAAGAATAACAGAGATGCTAAGACAAGCACAAATCACCGTTCTTTCTGCGCCGGCACCAGCTGCTCCGACAGATGCGCAAGCGTCAGTTCTGCTAACTGCTCAAGCGCAAAAAGCTTCTCTACAAAAATTAGAAGCTCAACAGAAACTGGCTACCCTTGCGTTTCAGGCTGCTGAAGTGCCACCGCCGGTTGCTCAGCAACCAAACCCAACTTTACAGCATTTTGAGCCCGCAAGGCACATGCAAATCGCTCCCCTTCCAGCACCTACATCAAGAGTTGCTCTAGTGTCGGAAGTCGCTCTTCCACAAGCTGCTCAACAAGTAAGCGAAAATTTAGAAACTCATCTGAGGACTTTTTTCGATACACATTCTGATACTTTGGAGAGCTTCGATCCAAACATCATAACAATCCGGATATCCCCTCTTCTTTTTGCTGCCAAATCTGGCAATCTTGCCATTGTAAAACGGCTTTTAGAAAGACGGGCGAATATCAACATTTATGATCATTGTCTCAATACGCCTTTGCACCTGGCGATCATGTATGATCAAACTGATGTTGCGCTGCATCTTATACACTCTGGCGCTAATATCAATTTTCAAAACATGCTTGGCCAGACACCACTCATGCTTGCTGCTAAAAAAGAGAACCTGCGTCCGATCCTCGACCTATTGCTTGAAAAAGGTGCCGAAACAATTTTGACTGATGTTGAGCGAAAAACTTACCTTGACTATCTTCCAAGACTTAGTTTGCAAGCGACTGATAGGCCAAACGCAGAGAGAGTATAGATACGCCGAAGTTTGCTTTTTTCGGTAGATGATATTTTATTAAAGGAGAAATTCATTCTCCATATCCGAGAACCACGAAATCATTCAACAATCTCGGGGTATATTATTTGTCTTTGTGCTCTAGTTTTTCGATAACTTTTGCTCGTAAAAGCTCTTTATCGCGTATTCCGTGTTCGAGTTGTAGCTCATAAGCAAACTTTAATAGGCGGCCCATTTCTGGACCAGGTTTGACAAGATCGATGATATCTTTACCATGAAGAATCTGTGGTTCGGGTTTATGGAGCACTTGTGCATCGTGTGCTCTTCTTAAAAATTCTTCAAGGTCAGGAAAATTTTTTGTAAGCGGCTTATGTCCATGGGGATTGCGTCCGCGGTAGTCAGCGAGCGCTAATTTTCCGAGCATATCAATTGTTGTATATTTTGCTAACTTAAGTGCCAACCGCCGATAAGCTGCGGGTTTTGCATCAAGTTTAATAAATTGTATCGGCTGCATGTGGTATTTAATGAGTAAGCAAACAGTATTAATAATTTTAACTTTGCGAGTAATTCTTTTTAAAAGAGAGCGTGCTAATTTTGCACCAACCTCAGCATGGCCTGGAGAATGTATGCGACCATCTATTTCAAAGGTTGTTGAGACTTTTCCTAAATCGTGACACAAAGCTGCGTAACAGAGTATCAATTTGTCTTCCTCGGAGGAAACCTCAATATGTTCTGCTGCATCAAATGCTTCCATACTGTGCTCAAAAACAGTGCCTTCTGGATGCCAATACTTATCTTGCGGTACTCTTTCTAAGTCAGCTAACTCCGGAAGTATCTGGGCTAAACGACCGATATCTGCGAGCCAGCGGATGCCTAAAGAGGGACTCTTGCTTTTTAAGATGAGCTTTTCAAACTCATCCTCAATCCGTTCAATAGAGACCGTCGAAATATCCATAGTTTTACAGGTTTTTTGTAAGATGGGATCAGGAAGCATTTCAAAGCGACCAATAAATTGCATAACTCGATAAAATCGTAACGGATCTTCTGAAAAAAAGGCGATATCAGGTGCACGTAAAATCTTATGATGAATATCATTAAGGCCATGAAATGGATCGATAAATTCATGGGTGCTAAGCTCGATAGCCATAGCATTCATCGTTAAATCCCGTCGTCGTAGCGCTTCAACAATGCTCATTTTAGGATCGATAAAGACCTGAGGCTTACGACCAGAAGTATCTGTACGGGGGAGAGACCAGTCAATCGGTACCCCTTCAAGTTTGAGTACCCCAAACGATTTGCCTACATAAAGTACTGTACCCACAGTGCTGAGAATCTGCGAAAGCTCATCAAGATTGAGGCCGTGCACTTCAATATCCAAATCTTTAGTGTGCAATCCAAGTACAAGATCTCGCACAGCCCCACCGACAAGATATGCTTTTCCTGAGCGCTCATAGATGGCCTTTATAACAGGGTTGATAAGCGTATGAGCTTCTAAGAGTTTTGAAAGACCACGTTCTATAAATTGAGAAATCACATTTATATCTCGTAAGCAAAAAAGACTTTATATGGCTGAGCAAGTAAATCTTCAAAGTTCTTACAAAGATCAACAATATACGGCTTAGTAAACTGTTGTGCGTGAGCTTCTTTATTTTTCCACTGCTCATAGAGTATAAAAACGGCAGGATTGTTCGCATCTTGGTGCAGATGATATTCGATACACGTCGTTTCATTCCTGCTTGGTTCGACCACAGCCTGAAGCAGCTGTTTTAATTCCGTTTCCTTTTCTGGGATTGCTTCTATAATTGCTACTACTGTATATGCCTTCTTCTTTTTTTCGGCCGCTCGTGCAAAGAGTTCTATCATCGCTTTATTAAAGAGCGGAATATCCGAGGGCATACGGCTGGTAACGAGACTGCCATCAGTCACTACGGCCTCGTCAATCCAGTGAGCGCCACCATTTATGAGATCATTCTTAATTGAGGGCCATGAGGTAAGCGTTTTTAAGCTTACAAGTCCAGCATCGATTAATGGCTGTACCCCGTGACAAATAGCGGCAATTGGCTTTCTTGCAAATCCTTTGATAAAAGCAATCGCCTTCTCATTTAAACGCAAATCATCGGGACTGCTTATGCCACCAGGAAGAAGCAATGCATCATATTCTCGAGCATCCGCAACTTCAAGCATTACATCAACAGCAAAATAATCGCCCTCCTGCAACGTTTCCCAATGCCACCCTCGTACCTGTCCCCGCTCAGGAGCAATGAGGTGGACCTGGGCACCGGCATCCTCCAAGGCTTTACGTGGTTGAATCATCTCAATCTGCTCAAAGCCGGTGGTAACCAAAATAGCGATTTTTAATCCTTCTAATAAACCTGACATAGTATCCTCCCTTAATGACGAAGCAATCTTGTACGTTAGTATAGCAATTTCAATAGTTAATACCTAGTCTCGCACCATTGAACAAAGCTGCATCTAAAACATGATTAAATGAGGATTGAGATTAACAAAGCAGCGAGTTAAAGATAGATAAAAAAGGGACTTTTCGTTGCACTAATTAAAAAAATTGAATGCAGCATTAGGATGAGAGTAATCAAATTTATCAAAAGGCAAAAACAGCGCCTCTATGATTTATTTTCCAGTTTCTTTAGGGATGCATTTACGCGTTAGCAGCTCGACTTTTACTCTGACCACTTTGTGAAGCTAACTGTATAAGTGCTTTTAATGACTCTGGAAGATAATCCCTGTAAGTCCATCCTTGCACATCAGTTGCACCCTGGTTGTTTCCAACGCCTACCATTGGCGGGAGTATGCACAAAAAATTGTACGTTCCCTATTTTGGCAATCTACTTAGCGTTTTTTCTCTCTCCCCGGCAGGCAACTTGTAATCTAGTCTTTTTTACCTGCTACTTTCCAAAAGCTCAAAATCGACTATTAACAAATAGTTCAAAATGCGAAAATGCACTGATACAACCTTCCAAATTTGCACATTTTTTAAATTTATATATACTAATGTAGAATAAAAACTAGAACCTTAAACCGAAATATGGAATAAAATGGAGCCTAAAATTTTTCTTTTAATCGCTCTTATACTTGTAAGTGGTTCTCTCTTTACTATGGAAAAGAGAAATCACCAAGATGCCATTTCCAACCTAAATCCCTCTAAAAAAGCTCGCTTAGTACAAACAAATACTGCTCTCACTGACGATAATGGTGCAGAAATTGAAACTATAAAACTCGAATCTATGGAACTTCCTCCGCAATCTAATGGTAATATGAATGCTGTCTCAGGATCATCACTAGCGATGCAAAATTGCCAACTACCCGTAGACTCTCATGCTATCTCTATTCTAAGTTCAGGAGAACAACAGCTTATAGATGCTGCCAAAAAAGGCGACCTAGAGCAAATTTCACAACTCTTACAAACACCGGGGATAAATTGCAATGCTCAAGATTCGATGGGCTGGACGGCTCTTATGTATGCAGCCAGCCATGGGCTCAAAGGAGTTGCTCAATTACTCCTGGCCCAAAAAGAAATTGCTATCAATGCACAGACTGAGTATGGCGCGACGGCTCTTATGTTTGCCACAAAGCACGCACACAAAGAACTGGTAAAACTGCTTCTTGCGCAGCAAGGAGTCGCTATCAATGCTCAGGATAAATTTGACCTCAGTGCTCTTATGATCGCTGCGATGAATGGTTACAAAGAAATAGTTCAATTGCTCCTCGCGCAGCAAGAAATTGCTGTCAATGTGCCGAGTAAGAAAGGCTTTACCGCCCTTATGTTGGCAGCTAAAAAAGGGGACACAGAAGTAGTTCAATTGTTCCTTGCTCAACAAGAAGTTGATATCAATGCGCATACTAAAAATGGCACGACGGCTCTTATGTATGCTGCCGACGGGGGTCACAAAGAAGTAGTTCAATTACTTCTTGCCCAGGCAGAAATCGCTATCAATGCTCAGACAAATGAAGGCTGGACAGCTCTTACGTGTGCTGCGGGGCGTGGCCATAAAGAAGTAGTTCAATTGCTCCTTGCCCATCAGGGAATCGCTATCAATACTCAGAACAAAGATCGCTGGACGGCACTTATAATTGCTGCGCAGTATGGGCACAAAGAAATAGTTCAATTGCTCCTTGGCCATCAGGGAATCGCTATCAATACTCAGATCAAAGATGGCTGGACGGCACTTATAATTGCTGCGCAGCATGAGCATAAAGAAGTAGTTCAATTGCTCCTCGCTCACGAGGGAGTTGCTATCAATGCTCAGAATAATAACGGCTCGACCGCTCTTATAATTGCTGCGCACTATGGGCACAAAGAAATAGTTCAATTACTCCTTGCCCATCAGGGAATCGCTATCAATACTCAGAACAAAGATGGCTCGACGGCACTTATAATTGCTGCGCAGCATGGCCACAAAGAAGTAGTTCAATTGCTCCTTGCTCAACAAGAAATTGCTATCAATGCTCAGACTAATAAAGGCTGGACCGCTCTTATGCATGCTGCGCAGCATGGGCACTCAGAATTAGTTCAATTGCTCCTCGCTCAACAGGGAATTGCCATCAATGCGCAGACTAAAGATGGCTGGACTGCTCTTATGTTTGCTGCCTACAAGGGTCATAAAGAAGTGGTGCAATTGTTTCTTGCCCAACAAGGAATTTCTGTCAATGTACCGAGTAAGGATGGCGTTACTGCGCTTATGTCGGCAGCTCACCATGGCCACAAAGAAGTAGCTCAATCACTTCTGGCTCGACCAGAAATTACTATCAATGTGCAGGCGAATAATGGCTCATCTGCTCTTTGTTATGCGGCAGAGCAAGGGCACATAGATATTGTGTGGTTACTTATCAGCGCTGGTAGCGGTACACAGTATGCAATCGATTATGCAAACCGAACATGCAACATGAAAATATTAGATAGCTTAAAACAAGCCGGTGTCATTATACCTGTGGCTGGCAATGGAATTTCTCATTCACGTGAGATTCTTGAGCAAGCGGTTGCCGCACCTGGGCACGACCCTGTCGATCTCTCAACAGAATTTTTGCTAAATAGAATGTTTCCAGGACGAGATCCAAATGCCGTAGTAACCCCTCTTCTTTTTGCTATTACTCAAGGTGATTTTCCTCTTGTGAGAGAGTTGCTGGAAAAAGGTGCCTGTATCAATTTTTGTGATCATAATGGCAATGCACCATTGCACGCAGCAATCGACCGTGGACTTGTCGATATTTCTCTTCATCTCATAAGAGCCGGAGCTGATGTCAACTTTAAAAATAAGCTCGGTCAGACACCCCTCATGCTTGCTGCAAAAAATGGCCAGGTTCCAATCCTTAACCAGTTAGCCGTAAGCGGGGCTAATAAAGCAGAGACTGATGCACAGGGAAAAACTTATTTTGATTATCTTCCAGAAGCATTGAAAACTTTTTTGCATCACCCGCCAGTGGCACAAAATACTGTGAAGGTAAAAGTCGAGGCGACTAACGAATAAATCTCTTTAAACAAGTGATTATTTTAACGGCCTAACTCACTTTTTGTGCAATTCATTTCTCTTTCGTTTTATTCTTCCCGCTCATTGAGAAGCCATTTGGGAAAGAGACATTTTTCCAGACCAGAAAAATCTAAAAACTAGATCATTTTTTAGCAAATGTAACTCTCTCTACAACTTGAATAGTTAAGACAAGTTCTACAATTTTGTGTAGACTCGTCTGTTAGGAGAACAGCGAAAGGAACCCATGAACAAAAAAAGTCTTATTTTCACCCTAGCATTGATTGGAAGCGATAATTATTTGTCAGCAATTAGCCTCGGAAGCTTTTGGCAAAAAACTGAGCAGGAACAAATTATCGAAGAATATCCTGTACCCTCTCGTTCTCTTATTAAGCTTTCAAATATCAATGGCTCATACACCATAAAACCGTGGAATCAAGATAAAATTAAAATTACCGCAACAAAAAAAGGCACTGTTGATGAACTGAAAGACACTACTATTACGTGTAAAGTTGAAGATCAAGAAGCGGTTATAAGAACCCATGCAAAAAATGAGCAGATACCAGCTGCGACAGTCGATTATATTTTAATGGTACCTGAAGAGGCCTCTCTTGATATCACCCAGAACAAAGGATCGGTAAAAATAAAAGGAGTTTCAGGCTCAATTGATGTATCTCTTGCAGAAGGAGCGATCGACATTATAGATTCAGTAAAACGAGTCTCTGCAAAAACGGGTTCTGGTGTTATAGAAGTGCAGCAAAAAAGATTTGATGACGCATGTAGCATTTTCTTAGAATCGCAGCGTGGAAATATTACACTGCATCTCCCTCTTGAGACAAGAGGGTTATTACATGCAAAAGCCTCGGGAACGATAACAAGTGAACATCCAGTCACACTTTCAGCGCAAACGACAAAGCTTAACAAGGATGCGTGGGAAAAAATGAAAAAGGATATTGATGGTACATTAAGTGGCGGGGGTGCACCAATTACTCTTGAGGCTGCAAAAGGATCTATTTCCCTTAAAGAGTACTAACATTATGGTGGAGTTGACGGGAGTCGAACCCGTGACCTCATGAATGCCATCCATGCGCTCTGCCAGCTGAGCTACAACCCCACAAGGTAATACTGTAAGGATACCATGAAATTAATCGTATTAGTAGCCTCTTTACTCAGCAGCATGCTCTGTGCTGTTGATGTCTCTCAATCGGTCAAGAAGATCGATGCACAACACCAAGAGGTTACTCTTACGTTTCAATTAAAACCGAAGGAGTATCTCTACAAAGAAAGTCTGGTCATAACAGTTAATAGTCCATTGGTAACACTGACCGAACCGCGCCCTTCATCACCTGCAGTGTCATTTTTTGATGAGCAGCTTAAGACACAAAAGGAAGGATACAAAGGAACGGTAAGCTTCTCATTTACCGCACAGAAAGTCCCGGCGCAGGATCCCTCTAAAGAAATTAGTAGCGCCGATATACATGCACAATATATGACGAGTGCAACGAGGAAGCCTCAGAGCGTAACCATACCCTTACAGTTTCAGAAGGCAGTCCCTGTCGCGTCACCTCAAGCTTCTTCTTCAGCTAATGCTGTAGCTAGTTCAGCATCTCCTATACAGCCTACGCCTGTTGAGGCAATGCAGCCTTCTCTGTTTGGTACGCTTGTCCAGAAAATTATTAACTCAGTGCATGTCACGGTAAGCACAACAAAAGAGACCGTTACCGGCCTCTTTACTCACACTGGATCACGCATCATACGTGCCTTAGCTGCACTGATTTTAGGCATTCTACTCAGTCTTACGCCATGTATTTATCCCATGATTCCTATCACCGTCGGGATTCTTCAAGCTAGCGGTACATCTTCGGCTTTCAGAAACTTTCTCTTAGCATTGTGCTATACACTCGGCATATCAACAACATTCGCTCTCTTTGGCTTCCTGGCTGCACTGGGAAGTTCTGTATTTGGTGAACTGCAAGGAAGTCCCTTTTTCGTTATCCCGCTTGTAATTATACTTATTTACTTTGCGCTCACGATGTTTGATGTCGTTCACATGTATATTCCAAGCTGGTTACAACCAAAGTCAGGCAAAGTAAAAGGTGGCTCGGCGCTTTCTGCCTATCTTTTTGGGGCAATAAGCGGAACGGTAGCGTCACCGTGCTTGTCTCCGGGATTGATTCTTATTTTGCACTATGTATCACAGGTCAGTCATGGATCAGTTATGGGGTACCTTGAAGGATTTCTTCTTCTGTTTCTTTTTGGGATCGGTTCAAGTTTACCACTGCTTATCATTGGGACTTTTTCGGGGTCACTCAGCGTTCTGCCTCGCGCAGGCCAATGGATGGTAGAGATTAAAAAAATAGTCGGCATAATGCTTATCGGTATGGCTCTTTATCAGCTATCATATCTTGAACGATTGTTCCCCTGGTATCTCTTTGCCTGGGTTGTCGTTGTCACCTTTTTTGCACTCGGTATTTATTACTTTTCCTCAGTACATCCCCATGACAAGATATGGTTACGCCGCTATAAAAACATTATGGGTACGCTGTGTGTAATTGTGGGCTGTTACATGGCATTGCAAGGAGCCAAAGCAGTCTATGATCATATTTATCCTGCTCCAAAATCATCTGTGTGGCTCACCGATTACAATGAGGCACTGACTCGAGCACGCAGTCTACGAAAACCGCTCTTTATTGACATTGGTGCCACTTACTGCAGCTCATGCATCGCTCTTGATAAAAAGATTTTTACGGATGAAGAAATTCTTGAGGCGCTCGCTGCTTTTGTGCCGCTTAAGATTCTTGCCGATATTCAAACAGTTGCTTATGATCAGATAAAGTCTCTTTACGGATCATCAATTGAGGGGTTCCCAACGTATCTCGTCATCAACCCTTATACGGAGAAAGTAATCAAAAAATGGAGCACAGAAATCGATGAATTAAGCATCGATGGAATTGTGCAGGAATTAGCAAAAGTTGCTCAGCTTGCTGAATAAGAATGAGTACTACTCATGCGCTTTTGAAGCTATCCTTTTTCTTATCATCGACAACGCGCCGTTCTTTGGCTCGTCTGATCTCTTGAATCATTTTGTCGGTAACCCGGTCAATCTCCTGATACATCTCGGGCCCTTCATGATGTGCAACAAGATCATAATTAGGTGTCTTCACCAAGAGTTCGACTTTATTATGAGCATGTACATGCGAAGCTTCTAAAACGAGATCAATAATAATAGGAGTTCGTTCATTTTCTAGGAGTTTCTCAATCTTCTCAAGGTGCTTATTTGCAAACTCCTCAAGTACTGGCGAACTTTCCATTCCCCTAAACACTATGCGCTTTTGCATGTATCTCTCCTTCCTAATCTTTGGCCTTAACAATGAATTTAACAAGCACACCTCCCATATCATACTCTGAATGCAAAAGATTTTCAAAAAAAGTCAGTTGAGAAGATCCAAACCAATCAGGTTCAACTACTGTAAGTTCCAATACAATCGATGCTGTCTATATTTGATGGCCTTTATAGAACCTCAAAAGAAAGAGACACAAAAAACTACAAAAAACTACCATCAGCTTCTTTTTATAGATATTGGCACAACATACAGCTCATGCAATAAAAAATTTTCTATCAAGAAGAAGTTCCTAGCGCACTCGATTTACGCCTCTTACAATTGGTTCCGATTCAAATAGCGCAGGTGAAATAATTAGCCAGAAAAAATTGCTGAGTTACCGGGTCCCAAGAATGCCCTCGCCGATAAAGTAAAAATAGAGCGTATGGATCGCAATCCATTTTTTTATATGTTTTATATGGAATGCATTCCATTGTGGCAGAGACCCTGCGTGAAGAATTACAAAAGTAATCGTGATTTCCGCTCATTTTCTAAAAGTTTTTTAATCTTCTCAAGATGCTTATTAGTGAACTTCTCAGCCACTGATGACTACCTTTCACCTCAACACTATGCGCTCTTGCATGTACTGTTCTTATCAATCTTTGGCTTTTTTAACAATGAATTTAACTGGCGCCCCTACCATGTCATACTCTGAACGCAAACGATTTTCAAAAAAAGTGAGTTGAGAAGGTCCAAACCAATCTGGTTCGTTTACTGAAAGTTCTATTGTAATTGGTGCGGTACGTATTTGGCGCACCTTATAAAGTCTCAATAATTGCTGTGTATGATAGAGCGGTTTTTTTGTAAGCGAACTAATAAACAGCTGAGTAAGCTGTGCATCGTCAAACCGCTGACTAAATCGTTCCCACACTTTTTGAATGAGCGGCAGCACCCGCCCTACATTCTTCCCTGTCTTGCACGAGATGTGGAGCACCGGGATCTTTTTAATAAAAAATGTATAGTAATCAAAACTTCTTTCCAGATCCTGTGTGCTTACCTCTGTCATAAGATCCTGCTTATTTATAAGCAAAATAAGCGCTTTATATTTGTCCGCAAATGCATAAAATGCTAATTTTAGCTCCTGATCGACAAGGGTGTGAGAAGCTCCGTCAATTAAAAGCAGAATAATATCTGACTTTTTAAGTGCATCGAAAGCGCTTGTAACCATGAGTGGTTCGAGTTCTCCTGAAATAGAACGTTTTCTGCGTATGCCGGGAGTATCGGTAAGTTGAATCACTTCTTTATAAAACATAATACTTTCTGAGAATGCTTCCCGCGTTGTTCCAGGAATTTCTGAGACTAATGAGCGCTCCTCTTTAAGCAGCGCATTCATTAACGACGATTTGCCTACGTTCGGTTTGCCCAAAAGAAGGACCTTAAATGTTGGTCTCTCTTCAGCCTTCACTCCTTTTTTAGGAAGCAATGATACTGCTAGATCAAAGAGTTCATCAACTCCCTTTCCATGCTCTGCCGAGGTAATGACCGAATGCTCAAACCCCAGCCGCTCAAATTCATATAAATGCTCTTGCCCTAGCTTACTTTCAGATTTATTGATAGCAAGAATAGTAGGCTTTTTTGATTTATGTAAGAATGTCGAAATTTCTCGATCTTCCGTAAGAACGCCAACGGTTGCATCAACTACGAAGATAATAACGTCAGCATTCTCAACTAAATCAAGAACTTTTATTCGTACCTTTTCAAATAAAGGATCTTGAGATTTTCTTAAGTGAATACCGCCGCTATCAATAAGATTAAACCGCGCACCTTTCCACTCGACTTCTTCCTTAATAAAGTCTCGAGTTACTCCCTCGTAATCAAGGACAATACTTTTTACGGTGCGTGAAAGACGATTAAAGAGCGTTGATTTTCCTACATTCATTCTGCCGACTATTACGATATTTCCTTTGGCAGTCATGTACCACCCTCTTCCTCATGAACTACCGTAATAGTCCCTGGAAATGTACGCAGAATCATGTGGGATTTTTCCCAGGACTCTGGAACTGTCGTTACAGTCCTTCCTGTCGGCACCTTAGGCAAAGCCGATCTGTTATTCACAGCTCGAGGAGTTCGTACCGGTGTACTTACTTTTGCTGGTGGTTGAGGATTCTGTGCCTGCTCTGTAGTTACTAATGCAACGGGAGCAACCTTAACAAGCGGCCGCTCTTTAACAGTTTGTCCAGTAAAATGGGGAACGAGTTCTGTACCTGGCGCAAAGAACTGCTCAATGAGCGGTTGCCAAATACGCTGGGTATTAGAAAGCCAATCTTTGAAAAAGACTAACTCTTTGGGAAATACGATTTCGAGCTTGTTACTCGTGGGATCGTACTTTTCATCGCTCCCTTGCTTAAAAATAGATACGACAAGAGGTTCACTCATTTTTTCAATTTCACGTAAGCAGAACTCCCAGGGTGATTCTGGTGTTGGATCCGGAAGCATGGCGGGCTCAGGTTCTTTTTGTGCTGGATCTGGCGCTGGCTCAGGAGTCGAAGAACTTTCTCTTGGCTGTTGTACTTCAATCTTTTTAGCTACTACTGCCTTTTCAGGCGCTGGTTGCTGAGGAACAGTCTTTGAAGGCGTGGCTCCTTTAAATGTCTTTTCTATGTGCGGCCCAGAAGGTGATATGGTAGGTACACTTAAGAGCATCATTTCCAGCATAGTGCTCGGAATGGCTGTCTTAGCAAATAACGGCTCATAAGAATACCAATGCTCTAGAAGAACAATAAGCTGCTTATACGAAACAGGTAATACAAGCGTTTTTAAGTGTGCTGAAACTGCACTATCATCCGGTGACACTGCATGCTTAGCCCATAAAGAAAGTCGTGTCAGCTCAACAAGCTTTTTCCATACAATCTGTGGACTATATTTTGCTAATTCAAGACGAGAGCAGGCAGCAAGAATCTGTTCTGGATCTCCCTGCAATACAATCTCTAATAGTTCACACAACCGATCTTCATCGATGCTTCCTAACAGCTCTATCACCGCTTGTTTTGTAATGTGAGTATATGCTATGCGTAACCGCTCAACCAAATTAAGTGCATCACGCATCGATCCACCGGTTTCATATGCTATAAGACTCAAAGCATCACGTTCATACGTGAGCGATTCTTCAGCACAGATGAATTCAAGGTGCTGTACGATATCATCATTCTTAATCGGATCAAAAAACAGGTGAAAGCAGCGAGAAGAAACGGTCTCAATGATTTTATGAGGATCAGTCGTTGCTAACATAAAAACCACCGTCGCTGGCGGTTCTTCTAAAATTTTTAAGAAGGCATTAAATGCAGCCTTGCTCAGCATATGGGCTTCGTCTAATAAGATACACCTTCTTTCTTCCTAAGGCGGGAACAAATGATGCGGTATCAATAATCTGACGAACATTATCAACACCTGTATGAGATGCTGCATCTATCTCAATAAAGTCAGGATGATCTCATCGCAAGCATTGCTAGACAGGAAGTGCACGTTAAACAGGGCAATTTCTGCTCTTGAGGACTTTTCTGAAATGCAGGAAGGAGCTCACAGTTTAATGCTGCAGCAAAAATCCGTGCTATGCTCGTTTTACCACATCCACGGGTTCCAGATAATAAATACACAGGAAATATAAGATCCCTATAGAGGCTATTTTTTACGAGTCGTACAACCAGCGATTGTCCAACAATCTCATCAAACTGGCGTGATCTCCATTTACGTGCAAGATTGAGGTGTGAACTTTTTTCCATGAGAACCCGCGCCCTTATTAAAGGAAGCCTATACAAGAGTACGCTACCCCTGCTGCTTCCTTTCGGACCTGACAGATTCTGCAACGAGCTCCTTATAAGCTTCCAGCTTTTATATCCTGGTGGAGAGGGAGGGATTCGAACCCTCGATACCCCTTTCGGGATATACGCGATTTCCAATCACGCTCTTTCGGCCTCTCAGACACCTCTCCTCACTCTTCACTAACAGTCTCAGGCGCTGCCTTCTCAGCTGCCGCCTGTATAGGTGCTGCTTGTTCAGGCGCTGCCTGTTCAGATGGCTCTTCAGCCTCTTTAGCTTTTTTTGTGCGGACCTTTTCTAGGCCTTCTTCTTCAGGTGCCTTCTCTGGACGTTTTGTCTTCAACAGCTTAGTTGGAGCTTTTTTAGGACGACGTGCAGCAGCAGCACGTTTCTTCTCTTCATCTTCTTCAGGCTCAAGAGTAACGTCAAGCAATGTCTCAAATGTCTCAGTCATAGGCAATTCTTCTTGAGGCTTAGCTGCAGCAACTGCTTGCCCACGACGTATAGCCTGTTCTAGATATTCTATCAAAACAGCAATGGAGCGAGGTGCATCATCGTTTGCAGGAATCACATAATCAATGCCCGATGGATCACTATTGGTATCAACCACGGCAACGATAGGAATGCCCATCGCTTGCGCCTCTTTCACCGCCACGTGTTCCTTTTTAACATCAACGATAACAACCGCTCCTACAGGCCATGAGAGCTTACGAATACCACCAACAATATTATTTAATCGGAAAACACGCTTTTTTAAGGTATTGAGTTCCTTCTTGTTATAAGGAAACTGCTCTGACTTGGCTAAAATATCTTCATAATGAAGGAGGTTAGCAATAGATTTGCGCACCTGACGATAATTACTAAAGGTGCCTCCCACCCATCGATGTGCAACATAAGGCAATCCGAGCTCAATGGCCGTTCGCTCAATAATCTCTTGTGCAGCCTTTTTCGTGCCTACAAGCAAAATGGACCGACTTTCAGCTGCAGTTGTTTCAAGAAATTTAGCGGCTTGCTCAAGCTGGTATGCTGTTTTTGAGACATCAATCAAATAAATGTCATTTTTATAGCCCCAGATGTACGGCTCCATCTTAGGAGACCAGCGTGATGTCTGATGACCAAAATGAACACCATTCTTAATTAATAAACGTAAATCAATCATGTTAAAACTCTTTCGCGGGGTTACAACAATTATTTTCCGGCTTGATTTGTAAAAATCATCAACCACCCCGATAGGGAAAATAAGTGACAAGTACTACGCATCAAAGATGCTTATTAAGTATACAAAAAGAGGGAAAATTTTGCAAAATAAGCTCAAAAATTGCGGACTGATTGGAAGTGATAATTGAAACGAAACACCTGAACTTCACCATAAAATGATTAAAGCGAATTATCGATTTTATCCTTTACAAATCGGTACAGCGCCTCAGATTTCTGAACAAGAATCTGAGCAGCTCCTAAATCAGGTATCATAAATCTATCATCCGGATAACGACTTATACTTATGTGAGGATTGAGATCTCGCGCATGTGAAATCAGCATCTCAAATTCACCATCAAGCAGCATGCAATCCTCTATCAATTTCGTAAGATCGTGCGTCTTTTGCGGTTTAATTGCTTTAAAAAAGAGATAGCCTTTTAATGCTTTTTCTGCAGACTGCTGAGCCAGCACCATTGAAGGACAAATATAAGCATCTTCGGGGCTGCTAAGAAGCTTTTGCGCCGCCCTTAAATCATTGTATGCAAACAGTAACCACTTTTCATGCCTTTGCATAAATTCTAATCCCTTTTGCTTTTATTTCATTAAAAAAATCAATAGGGTCTTTTGCAAATTCATCAAATTCATTCTTTGTAACCACGAGGAGATCTTTAGCAATACCTAAGCCTACAAGCGCACCGTAGCCCTCTGCAATAGTATAGTGAGGATTTTTTTTATAGCGATCTACAACAATAAGCACGTCTAGATCACTATCATCCGTTGGGGCACCCCATGCATAGGATCCAAAGATATAGATTTCGAGAGGGTCGTATGTTTTAATGAGTCTATTTTTTACTTCTTCTATTATAGTTGCGCTAATCATAAGCCGCTCCTTTAAACTAAACGAATTAAGCATAACACAGATCTTAAAAAAATTGAAGGTTATATCCTCATTCTGTAGTAGCAAACTAAGACTAAAAATCTGCATGAATTTTAATAGAACTATTGTGCGATAATTATGGTTTTAGGCAGTTTCCTGGCGTTCTGTTAACTTCTGCTTTAGCTCCTCAATGAAATGAAATCAGGCGCTTTATGAGTCAAAAAATTTATGGTTTTCTAACTAAATCTCTGAATTATTGCACTTTTAGTTTTTTATGCTGCAATAATTCAGGTAGTTCGATCAATGCTTGCTCAAAGGGCAAAACCGTAATGTTCCCGTAATAAAGCTTATGTTTACCCATATGGAGCAAATAGAGCGTTGCTTCAGGGTAATCCTTTGCAAATGACTTTAGTCCTCGTAAATCTTCAAGTCTTACCTGCGACGATCGTTTAATTTCAAAAGCATAAAATCCCTGAGGCCCATAAAGCACAAAGTCCACCTCAGTACCAGACATAAGCTTCCAAAAATAGATTCGATAGCCAAATCTCATATAGTCATTGAGAGCTTGAACTGATTGCAAAAAAAGAGTCTCTAAAGAGGCGCCTTCTAATTCATCCTGCTTATCGAGCACACCCATAGGTCTTAATGCTCTATAAATGCCTGCGTCAAAAAAATAAAATTTGTTATGAGCAACCGTTGCACGCTTAGCGCGTAACGTAAACGGAGGTATGCGAACACTTAAGAGCAAATCATCAAGAATCGCAAAATAATTTGCCAGCGTAAACCTGCTTATTCCAAGTTCACGGCCAATTTCTGTCATTGTTAACACGGCCCCTTGCGAGAAACTTGCAACCTCTAGAAAACTAGTGAAAGCTCCAATATTTCTTGTGAGTCCTTCTTGCAACACTTCTTCTCTCAAATATGTATGAACATAGCTTTCCAAATAATTTTTTGGGTCCTTATGAGTAACCGCTGTAGGCAATAAACCATATTTCAGGGCATGCTGAAAATCAAATGTAGGACCAATTTCTTGCGCCACCAATGGATGCATTTCGTATTTGAGCGCCCTCCCAGCCAATAAGTTTACACCCTTCCTCCTTAAGCTTCTTGCGCTAGATCCAGTAAGAATAAACCTATATCGTTCACTCTCGATAAGTCGATGAACTTCATTAAGCAGTTCAGGAATTCGTTGCACTTCATCAATAATTATCCAATCTTTATAACCGCGAGGAATAGCTGCTTGGAGCCGAGAAGGATTAGCTATAAATAAACTATAGGTGTTAAAGTCAAGCAAATCGAAATAAAGCGCTTGAGGCAGATGCTCTTTGAGCCAAGAGGTCTTGCCGGTTCCTCTGGGTCCGAATAAAAAAATACTACTTTGTGAATCTAGGGGCAATTTTAATAATCTGTGAAACATGAGCTCACTTTTCGATAAAATATGAGACAATCAATCTCATATTCTCAAAAAAATAAGGTTTTTGCAAGAAAAAATTTGAAATTTGTTAGATAAAAGCTCATATTTCATAGAAAAATGAGCTTTGCGATCTCATATTCAGACAATAATGAAATACCATTTTTAACTTAGTTGATGTTTAAACACTTTTGAACAAAGTGACCTTCGTAGCCGCCAATTCTCTTAATCTGATGAATTAATTCTTCAGGAGCTAAAGAGCAATGGACTTTTTTTGCATAATCTGATAAAGAGACCTTTAACATGTCCATTTAGACCTAACTCAAAATTGACTGCGAATAGCATTAAAAACGCTAAATCTTATTTTCCCAAGCACCAGCTTGCCCTTTTTTGATAAAATCCTCAGCTGCTGTAGGTACAACATTTCGAAATTTCCCGGTATCTTCAGGGATAATTGACATCATTGCCTCGATCACTTCTTTTGGATCCCTCTGGTTCTCCAAAATCCTATCAAACAGTTTCTGAACATCGATTTTTTTGTTGAAATTCTTGCAATCATCCATCCAATGAAACGCGGTCTCAGCCATCGTATCATTAAATCCTGTAAGATAGGCAGCAGGATTGATTGTTTGCACCTGGATATTGTAGGATTTTAACTCGCTCTGCAATGTTTCAGCAATGCACTCTAAGGCATGTTTGGATGCACTATAAGCACCAAAACCTGGCGCGGAATGAAGCCCCGCCACAGAGCTTATAAATACTATTTTTCCCGCACGCTTCTCTTCGACAAATTTGCGGATAAACTTCTGAACCAAATTAAGATTAGCAAAAATGTTAGTCTCAAATGTAGCGCGAACAAGTTCCAAGGGTACTTCCGAAAGAGGCCCGCTATACCCAATTGCAGCATTACTAACAAGAATATCTATTTCCCATTTCAACGCGTTTTCAACATCGTAACAATTAAGGATATCAAGCTTCTCAACACGCAAGTTATTAAGACCAAGCGATTTTGCCTTTTTTCGCATTCTGGTTGCCTGTGGCCACATGTGCACACTAGCAATCACATCATACCCTTCTTGAGCAAGCCCGAGCGCCGCCCCTTCACCAAAGCCTGAGCCGGCTCCTGTAATCAAAATTCTTTTTTTCATATTGATAGCCTCATCATACTCGCATAGCATTTTTTTAACAAGATTGCCCTCTCTACAATTTTTGAAAAAGCAGCAGCTTTTTTGCAATGCGGCTTGTTCTTCCATCTATTTTCATAGATAAAATATCACAAGCACGTTATCTTTATGAAGATTAGCAAATTCCTAAACGAAATCAGCCATGTATGACACGTTGATGTCCAAAAAAGCGCTCACATGATTTTCTTAGCGCACCGGCGGGTAAATTGTATATTCAACCAATATAGCAGTATGATTTACGCTATATTAGATATTAGATCAAGTTGGTATATTGATTCTATGATTAATGAGTAGGATATAAGTATGTTTTTTTATATTGATAAAAAATATTTGGCCTCTTGCTTCATCTTTATTATTCCTTTATCACTAAGTGCTAACAACAAAATTGCATTAACGTCTCCAAAAAATCAACATCCCAAAATAGTAATCATTGGAGCGGGCCTTGCTGGCCTGACAACCGCTTTTAGATTGCATAAACATGGCATTAAAACTGAAATTTATGAGGCGAGAAATAGAGTAGGCGGTAGAGTGTTTACGATAAATGTATGCGATCACATAGCCGAATTAGGTGCCCAAAATATTTTGGATGGTGGCGCTGCCTCTAATATTCATAATTTAATTAATGAGCTCGGTTTAGAAACCGAACAATCACAACATGTGCTCAATATGGATTATTTTGACGGCAAAAAACTCATGAAGGCAGATCCTTTTTTAGAACCTTATAAATTTACTAAAACATCACTCAGCGAAAGGCTCGATGCCATTTGCAAGTCGGCCTATTCCATGAATGATGTTTTACAAGCGCTCTTTATCGACAATGAGATCCTTTATCGATATTTTTATACCTTATTAGCTGCTTATGAAGGTGCGATACCTGAAAATCTTTCGACATATTATAGAGAAACCCTTTATCATATGCTCTTGGGTGGCCTTTCTACAGCTCATCCGAGCGATAATGTTTGTAAAGAAAAAGCTTTCATTACCCATTGCACGGTAAAGGGAGGCAATGCGCTTATCGTCCAAAGGATGGCGGAATCGCTTTCACTGCCTATTAATTTTAATTCAGCTTTAAAAGCCGTATCTAGAACTTCGTCAAACTCCTATTTACTTACTTTTAATACAGGAAAACAAGTAGTAGCTGATATTTTAGTGCTAGCAATTCCTTGTTCTGTATATAGGGATATTAAGGTGAGCGATGATGTTATACCCTCAGATAGATTAATCGCTATAAAAAACGTATCTTATGGAACTAATTCAAAAATTTTAATTCCCATTTACTTTAAAGAAGATCAAGGTGCTTATACTAATGGCCGCATGGTCGCTTATTATCAAAATAATTTTCATACGATCAACGGATATTATATTGGTAATAATGGCTTTTTTGATAAATCCTCTATTGAAAATACGCTTAAAAACGACCTTCCATTATTAAAAATGGCTTTCTCACTCTACGATTACGAAGCGTGTGTCATGGCGAAAGATGAATTACATTGCTGCTATTTTGGTCCCGTAGGCCACTGTTGGCCCCTAGACCCTTATTCTAAGGGATCCTATTCCAGCATAGCGCCCGGCCAAGATGGCATAATGAGATCAGTGGAAGTATACTTGGATGAAAGCGTACGCTCACTCTTTGCTCCTATAGACTGTTTATTTTTTGCGGGTGAGCATGCAACTTGTCTTATGGATGCATGCGGAACTATGGAAGCAGCCGTTGAATCTGGTGAGCGCACTGCGCGTATAATCTTAAAAAAAGTATCTGTAAAATAATTATTGTACTGGCCCTTTACGCCAATTGAACGGCACAATACTGAAATCTAGAAGTACATACTTTAACGTTTTTAAAGGAGATACCTGTGCTAATATTTTCACAAAAACAGGGCTGCAGAAATAAAAGCTCGGCAGCCAAGCCGGTACGTTTTGTTGCGAATTGAACTACTCGGGAGTTTTTCGTGTCGATTCTAATAAGATCAATCAAAAAAAATTTTATTATTGGGAAGGTAGATTGAAAAATTATCCACATCTTGTCATTATGTGCGTAGTATTTGTCGGTTCAAATGATAGCTATGCTATGCAGAAGACTGCTGAGGTATCAGAAGCAAAGGCCGAAAGTTATGAGCGGCAATTAGTTGATTTGTTGGACGGATATACGAATAAACAATTGAAGCGAGAACTTATTGCAGCCCTAAAAAGTGGTGCGGCTAGAGAAGAAGTGTCCTCACTTCGCTTGCGGCTGGGCGCCATTCCACCGTTATTTAGTGCATATCCAGCAATGCAGCATAAAATTCCATTTACTGCACGCACAAAATACCCTACTGCTCTCATAAGAACGAAATGCGTTCCTGCTTTGCATAATCTTTACATTAAGCTTGGGAGTAAGGAGATGAGAAAACTAGATTTCCTTCTTGCCGAAGCTTATGCGCATCAAAGAAAAAAAATAATCGTCTTTGGCGGGCTTGGTTCTGATTATGTGGTAGAAGCGGCTTCTTATGCTCAGTCATTAGGAATGCAAGCAATTTGCGTTTACAAGGCTTTCCCAGATGAGCCAAAACATGATGCAGCGGCTGTTCGGCGCTGTCTAGAATTAGTTCTGGACACAAATGCAAAAGTGAGCGGAGTGTCTGAGACAAAGGAAGCACATCGAGTAACCGCAGCCGAGGAATTTCAATGTGCTAAGGAGACTGATGGCATATATCCGTATCTCATCCCTGCAGGCGGTTCGTGTCCTTTAGCTCGTATTGGTTCAGTTAATTTAATTTTTGAATTGAATGAACAGGTCAAAGCTGGTGAAATGCCAGAGCCCGACATTATAGTGTCTACTCACGGTGATATCGCAACAGGTCTTTATTTAGGAATAAAGGCTGTTAAATGGAAAAGTCACTTGTTAACTATACAACTTGAACTCAACGACGAGCCGGGAGTTTTAGTGGAGTTCATAATGAAGGCACTACCGTCGCTCAATACGTTATTACAAAAAGCCGATAGTTCCTTTCCTCACGTCGATTTTATACAGGCGGATTTTGAATCTATAACCGGTTTGAATAGCCCCGATTATGGAGCAGAAGCTATTGCCTTGCAAAAAATGATTAAGGAAAATGAGCAAAGTGATTTTACACCCTATACTGCAAAATCATTTGCTGCTCTCCTGGCTTATATTGAAAAAACCAAGAAGCATAACAACACAATCCTTTTTTTAAATACAACAGATGTACTCGCTCAACCTCTAAATCCTCCCGACCTTTCTCGCCTGCCAAAAAGCTTACACGTGTATTTCCACTAAAAATATGCGATGCGTCAGCCTTTGAAAAGCGTTACTGGAATGGCTATGTATAACTATTGATCCATGGGAGACAAAATAGGCCGGAAAGAACCCTGCCTTGGAACAGTCGCTAGCTGCTCCACTTTTAATGGTCCAATTAGAAAAATCATTCCTCAATTTTTTGTGCAAAATTGACAAATAGTTGGACTGTGTTAACATAATACTTATCCTAAAGTTAATAACTCAATTGTTCCAAGGAGAAATCAATGTATCGAAATGTTGTAAGCATTTGTATAGTACTTTTCACGTATAATGCAATTGCCATGAAAGTGGCATCGGGTCAGGAAGAAGCTCCAAGTCGAGCGCATAATGCGGTTATGAGAGAAGACTTAGCTGAGTTTAAACAGATCGTTAGCTCAGAAGGCTTTGACCCAAATGTCACATGGTCAGGTAAACCACTACTTCATTTTCTGCTATACGCACTTAAAATAAGTCAGCTTCAAATCAAAAGATGCAATCCCGAATTTATTAAGGAAGCATTTACCCTCTTGCTGGGCTTACCACGTTTAAACCCAAATATGAGAGACAATATGGGACAGACCGCACTTCAATTTCTCGTTGAAGGGCCTGAAAAAGCGCAACTCCCGGTCGATTTGAAGGGATTTATGCTTTCTTCTTTACGTGCTCGTGCTCTTCTTCCGACAATTGGACTTTCAGCTGAGGCTGAGCCTGCAGACTTGCAAAATCCGGCACACATTGCGCTTATGAAAGGAGATTTAGCCAGGTTTAAAAAAATCGTTACTGCTACGGGCTTTGATCCAAATGTAAGGTGGGGAGGTGCGACATTGCTTCACGTGCTCATTCATCAACTCCACACAGATCGACTTCAAATTGTAAAACATAATCCTCAATTTATTAAGGAGGCTCTCACCATCTTGCTAAGTTTACCTGGTTTAAACCCAAATATGAGAGACAGTGGCGGACAGACTCCCCTTGAGTTACTCTTGTCTGTAAATCAAGACTACTTTCCGATTTCTATAGAAATGCTCCGATTTATATTTTTTTCTTTACTTGCCCTTCCGACAATTGATCTTACCGGTGAGAATCAAGAACAATCAGAAATTGACTATGCGCCTCTCTCGATAGAATTCATAAAGCCGCTTATCGAACGAGGAGCACAGCCTCGTCTTGATATCTTTATTCGCGCAAAAGAGAAACAGCCTGAACTCTATGATTATCTGATTAAAAACTCGGATGCAGCAATATTTTACGCAATTACAGAGTTTGACATGACACTTTTACAGAGGGTAACATCCTCTCCTACATTTAGACCAAATGCCTTTTACAAAAGGGAACTGACGTCGTGCACACCTTTCATGTATGTGCTTCATACCGCAAAAGACAAAAAACGAACTCCTCAGGAGATTTTCATTATGCTTGATACCTTACTTTGCGTACCGGGCACTAACATAAATCTAACTAATCCACAGGGATTTTCAGCTGTTGCTTTCGCCGCAGAAGCAGGAGTGGATTACGTAAAGTATGTACGCGCTAAGGGAGCTAGTTGGACTGCAGCCGATTTGCACGTTATTTTTACTGAGGCAGAGCCTAGTGTTTTGGATTTTATTAAGAATGAAGAGGTAACCGTTCCCCAACGAGATGAAATGCGTCCCGATCAGAATAAAAGATTTGCTCCTCCTTCAGGAAAATATACTTTCGGTCAGGTCTACGAGGCTATGAAATGTCGCATACTTATGGACAAGGAGAAGAAAAAATGTGCTCACTGTAAGAAACTAGATTGTACTAAATACTGTAGTCTATGTAAGCAGGCTTATTATTGTTCAGTTGATCATCAACGAGCCGACTGGGAAAATCATAAGAGAGAATTTCATCAACCAAAGCAGTGTTCCATTTGTCTTGAGGACGTTTCCGATGGTAGATCAGAATATTGCGGCCATGCCGTGCACCAGGTCTGCATAGACAAGTGGAAACTACAATCTAAGCAATGCCCAGTCTGTAAAGCTCATCTCGACTAATTGTGCTTAGATTATTAACAGGGCTGTTAGTCATTTGCAACATTCAGTTTTTACTAGGAATACAATAGGCAAAAACCTAAAATCTACGAGTACCCCCCAAACCATGGACAGGCAAGAACTCTTGAAATGTTAGCTGGGACTTAAAAGCTTGTAATAGGACAAATTCTCTTTATAGATCTTTATACACGTTTGTCTGTGTTGTGGGTTAGCAATCTCTTCAAACGTTGGATTTCCTTTTTCGTCAATAGCATATTGCACCGGTTTTGTAAATCCAGTGCTGCGAATCGCATCCATATGCCAATGTTTAGCACAATCCGTAAGTTCAATAGTGTACCATCCCTCGAATGAATTAAAGTTCTCGCTTATATCTTTCCATTGAAGAGAGCGCTCAATAAAAGGGATTGAAAGGTAGCTGCAAAGCTCTTGAACGGTTTCCTTAGTCTTATAATACAGATCTTTAGAGTCTATAATAAGTGGCTTTTTCCCACACTGCTTTAATTCATCCAAAAGAAGGTGCATGCGCTTAAAGCCAATGGATTCAGAAAATTCTTCGGTCGTCAATTTTTCAAAATAATCCTTTTTTCTATCATAGTATGAGATGGTCACACAATGAGGATCGCGTACCAAAAAAACAAACTGTACTCGTGGATCTTTCATAAAATCCTTATTTTGCTCTAGAAACTCTACCGCAGTGTGACTATTTTCACCAACGAAGACATCAGCTTTTTCTGCCTCCTTTAAAATATCTTCTTTTGCCTTGGCATAGGTTGTTGGTGCATCATCGCGATACCACCCTTTGGTAAGATGCGTAAAATTATTGACGTGGCAGAACGCCCAATTAGCGGGTATGTGCATAATTTTGAAGTCACCACGCTCTCCCATCATTCTCAGAGTCTCGACCATTGCCGACCTGGTAGTGGCGACAAGATATACAATTCTTTTATGCGATTGTATTTCACTCGACAACGTTACAAAACAAAACAGAGCAAAAGCTAATTTAATTAATTTAGATAGGATCATGAAATTTCTCCACTAAAAGGAATTTAAAATTGAATAGAAAGTCTTCATAATGCAACAAAGATGTCTGATATCAGCATAGCAAAATCATCGTTAATTTCAAGGTGAATACATATCGCTCTGGAAGGCTATCTGTCTCTCACTAGAATCCGGTATAAGGCAATTAATCGATTAAAAGTTACATATGGCCATAGCTGATTATTTCTAATAGAAAATTTTGTATATAAAAAATACGTTGACATAAAATCAATTTGCATTATACTAAAAAACATAATTGCAGTAAAAAACGACATAGCAAGAGGTATAACATGATTCACAAAACTCTTTTCGCTTTAATAAGCATCAACTTCTTTTTTGTATCACATGCTATGCAAAAGAGAGTTAGATTTCAGGATAGTCCAGCTGCACAGTCCAAACTCATGCCACTGGCGAAGGCACGACCGACCCAGTCTTCACAATTGCAGACTACCACAATCTTTATTGAAAATTTAGTCCCTGACAAGGTATTAGTCCGTTGGGTAAAAGATAACCAAGAAGATTCGAGATCTTTAGTGAAAAACCATAGCAAGAAGATCGATAATCTTGAGTTGCTACAGGAGCTTGACATTACTCCTTATGGCCGCATTAAAGGATTATTAGGAGCAGAGGTCCTAACATTAGGCTTCTTGAAACCTGAAAATTTGGTAAGTCGTATCCGTGGCGAGGTGGAGAGGATTCGGCGCGAGCAAGGAGATAGTAGTACGTTTATAGTTACCGTTGAATTACAGAATAAGTACTGGTGGAACAGTTATCTCGGGCAATTCCTACCGTATGTAGTTAAGGTTAGGAAGGGAACGCCCAACAAATCCATCGTACGTCTATGGGATGCTTTTCCACGGGTCAAGGAATTTATTGATGCAAATCAGATTGAATTCCCTATTCCTGGTGAAGGCAAATCGATTACTGCACAGAAAATTGCGAAAGATCTACGAATACTGAAAAATTTGGAACCACGTTATTTTCTGGATCTTCCAGAAGGTGTATCTCACGCTCAAATCGATCGAGCTTTTAGAGCTTTGACTGAAGAATGGCAATTAGAAGCCTGTGGCGGCGATGCTCAAATGCAGGACTTAACGCAGAAAGCTCTTAAATTTATTAACGGTGCATACCAGTGCCTAACGTGGGGTAGAAAAATCAATAAGAATTCACTCAGCGCGATGGTCTTGGCTGAAATTTTCAACCCTGGTATCGAAATTTTCAACCCTGGTATCTATGATATAAAGAAGGCTTAAAATATCAAAGTCTTGGAAATCCTGACTCTGAAATCTTTTATCGACGAACACTTGTTAAAACATAAGAAGAGCTTGAAAGTCTTATCATTTTTTGGCGTCATTTTTTTGAGAATGATAACCTGAGCTCAAAGTAACTAGCTTGCCACAACTGGTGCTGATTTCGGATCTTTTATGGCGTTAAGTAATCTTTTAAAACAATCAAGAAGAAATCGCTTATCGCCCATACCTACAACTAACATCAATGGTGTGCATTTCGCAGTATTAGTTTCAGAAAGCAGCTGAGGCAGAACACGCAAAATAATACCTATTATTTCTATTGACTGTGCACCTTCTAATCCAGGAAGATTTGAAGCCGATTTTATCGCAATATGCAAGGGATTGTCACCCGCAGCATTTTTGACTAAAAAGGGTATACATTGCGCGATTTTTTTTAATGTTGGGATATCTCTTTGTTCAATTGCATGAAATATTGCTGCTCTATTTGTTTCAAGGGAATCAACTATTGTTAGCAGACAAGTCACGTTATTCTTTTGGGCCGCTCTTCTTGTCTCTTCAGGTATATTCGTATCAGCCCCACAAGCCCACAACGCCTTTAACAAAAAAATGATCCTTTCTTTCAAATGAGATTCAAAGAACCTACCGTCCCATGGGAAATTAATTACCACACATAACGGTGTGCACATAGAATCCTGACTAGTTGGGCCAGGAAATCTCAGCACTGCTGCAGCTAAAACCTGATACATCAATGTTATAGCTTCTTCCTCGCGACGTGTAGCAGCACAATCATCCTTTGAATAACAAGCGCAAAGATAAAGGATGATTTTCTTTTGCCAATCATATTTGACATCTAGCTGGTACCCTGCTTTCATGAGAATTTTTAAATTTTCTAATCTGTTAGGTAAGCAATAAACTCGACTTCCTATGCCCATAGCCAGCAAATGTGCACAATTATCTTTGAAAACCATACCTTTGTTAAGCAAAAATATCAGAACTTCTGGGGCACATTTGTTATACACAGGCTCCAATTTATCACGGCATACTGGGTCTTGAACAGTTTTCACACCGCTTACCACCTGCCTGAGTAAAGTAAGGGTCTCAGAACTCTTATCGCTACCAAAATAATATCTCCAAAAATTGCATATATTATTACCCCATCCTGGTGTTATTAGACTCATATCGATAGGAGGCAACGGCGGATCAACAATTCTTTGCATAGCCGAGGTCTGATATGAAAAAAAGACAATTAAAGGCAAAGCGCGTTTGAAAGCTAAGAGAGGATAATTACTGCCATTTTTCATCAAAGTATATAAAATCATTACCGTGCCCTTCTGCCAAGATGCAAGAATCATAAGAAGTTTAGTATGAATCTGGCGCTATATCAACAGAAAATAATAAGTGGATTTCTAATTTATTTCGAGTAAAATATTTTTATCAACTATCGCGTCTGTTCATTGATTTCGTCACACGGCTATTTTTCCAGCCTAAAGCTCATTTGAAACTTTTGTTCGAGCCCCCTTCAATGTTTAAAAATTCAAATAGAGAAATATTTACTTAAACATTTGACTTAAAATTTAATCTGATTTATGCTGAGGAAACGTACTAATGATAAATGTAGCTAAACTAAGGAATAACATGATAACTAGAATTCTGTTTGCTTTATTAAGCATAAACATTTCTTTTGCATCATTTGCAATGCAAAAGAAAGATCCACTGCCAGGAATCCCAGCATCTCAGACAACTCCACCTGCCGCACAGCCCTCACCATATCTGTCGTCGGCCCCAATGTCGCAATCAAGTGAAGAAAAGCGACCCTCAGAAATCATATCAATTTTTGTTGAAAATTTGATTTCAAGCAAATTGTTTATGTACTGGAGAAACAATGGCAGGGAGGATTACAATGTTCTAGAATGGGATGAAAGCGTTAAAATTGGTAGCGCTAATACCTTGCAGGAGCTCTATATTGGTTCAAGTCAAAATAAGAGATCCAAAAATCTAGCACCTGACGTATTAAAAGACATTGACAAAATTCTTCGCCAGAAACCAAATACAGATAAATTTACTGTCACTATTAATGTACAGACATGGCTAGGCAGTTTCTTACCTTATGTGATTAAAATTAATGAAGGGTATCGCTCAAAATCACCTACGCGACTTTGGGATATATTTCCTCAAGCTAGAAAACTCATTAATGAATACTCAATTATAGACCCAGCTCCAAATGACAATCATGCAACAAGGGAAAGGAAAGAGAGAGCCATTGAAAAAAACGTTCAGGAAATAATGAGAAGAATGAAGCCTCATTATTTTCTTGGGCTTGGAGAAGAAGCCGCTCATAACCAAATTGATCAAGCTTACCAGAACTACGTTAACGAGTGGCAGCTGCAAACTCATGATCGCAATAAACAAATCGTAACTTTAGCCCGTGATGTTCTTACTTTTGTTAACTGCGCCTATAACAGATTGACGCAAGGCGAGAAATTTGAACAAGCGTTTAGAAGTTTGGTGGAGAAAGAAATTAAAGATCCCACGTGTTATGGCATAATACAACATACTAGTGAATAAAAACAGAATTTGGCACCACGTCCTATTGAACCAAAGACAAGCATTATGCTAAAAACCATTGATTTTTAAGCAACTATCTTTTTACGATGAAAGCGCACGGTCAAATGAAGGGATATCAGTGGCTATAAAAAAGGGTAAATGAAGCATTTCAACCCTTCTTGCTACTCAATTCTTTTGACAAACCACTACACTGATTCTGTTTGAGGAATCATGTGATACATCATACGGTTCCTCAAGCGTAATCAGGTGAGCGTCGGTACCTCAGAAGCTCCAATAACTTCATTATTTTTAACCGCTCTTTCCCATCTCCATCCAAGTGCCCAGGCCGTTGCAAGCCACAAGAAAATCACGAGCCCAAAAAAGCTCGCTTGAGCGGTTAAGAGTACCTGGCCTACAAGACCGTCGATGGATGCATTAAACGATCCGGCGCACGTCTTTGCAAACTTCACCCCGACCCCGTCAATCCAGGATTTAGATTTAAATTGGACTTCCTTGATCGTCGGAATATAGAGACTCTCACGCAGTGTTTGAGCAAAGGCATAATTTACGGAACGAGTAACAACAAAAGCAAAAATTGCCGTGGCGTACGATGGCTTTAATACAAACCCTATCATGGAAAGGCCTGTTGCAGCAGGAACGACAATGAGTGAGCGTCGTTCGCCCAAAGCATTAATAAGCGGTCGCGTACCAAGAACAACGACAAGGAATGCTACAACGTGTACAAGAAGTGCCTGCCAGAGGAGGAAAGCTGTAAGTTCAGAAAGTGTGTTCGTCGCATTTTTGCCGAAAATAAGATTTTCTACTTTTAAGGCCTGGCTAATGAGTTCGAAAAAGAAACTCATGCCAAAGATACCCATGACATAGGGATACTTAAAAATCATGACAAGGCCAGAAATCATACTATCAAAAAAGGATACATTGCCCTCTTCCTTGATTGCCTTAATCCGTTCTTTTTCGAGTTTATAAGCGGCTTCATACCCATGGAGTTCTTTATGCGGTACTTTCGTAATGAGCGCGAAAATTAAAAAAGGCACAATGAACAAAAGTGCCGAAGATACTGCAAGGAGAATCTGTATATTAAATACATCTTTAAAGGTGAACATCGAAAGCATATACCATGCACTAAATGCGCAGACAATACCTCCTAACTTCGATCCGGCGACCATAATCGGGTAATTATTCATCGCTGATGCAGGAGAAGTAATTGAATTTGAGAACGCCCAAAAAGTTCCTATAACAAGTGGTGCATACCCTTCAATAAAAAAATAAAAAAGCCACCCGAAAATACGATAGGGACTACTGAGCGTATTGGTGAGTCCTATTGTGGGGTGACCAAGAAAAATGACAAATATAAAGCCTATGAGGGCGTAGGCTATGGAATAAATATAAAGGAGTGAATGGCGGCGTACCAGGTCTACAAGACGTGAGTGAAAAAATATAGCAGGAATTAGAACTAACATTGATAAAATTTTGGCATAGGCAAGCGCCAGACGATTTGAGCCTATAATTGTGGTAAATACTGCATCCTTGAGCTCTCTTGTGACGGTATAACCACCGACAAGAAGGAAAAACGTCATCGTCAGCAATATAACCTTAAGCAGCTCCTGCCGCTGAACATCGAGAAGAAACTTGAATAGTTTCGTAAGCTTAGAACTCATTGCACACCCCCCACCAGCATAACGTTAGCGAAAAGAGGCCTCTTCACTTTCGTGAAAAGACCCCTTCATATCTTATTTAAATCCAGCAAGCATCAGCAAACCACTCGTTTTTCCTCCACTGCTTTTTGATAGGTTCTGCCCAAGTAGAGGGCTACAAAGAACCAAATAGCGATGATGCCAAAGAACAGGTAACTACTGAGCGCAATATGCCAGAAAGAACCCTTATCTCCCGGCCCGAACATATTTGTACGAGCGTAATGCCCATTGGACCATTCAGGTCCATTAGAAAGAAGAGCTGACTTATGATAATCATTAATTGCTGACCCTGCAGCTTTTGAGCCACGCGAACCAAAACTTTCAATCCATGCTTGCGATTTATAACGAACATCATTAGTTGTCGGAATATAGAGCTGCTTTTGTGAAGGACTATTAAGAGCATAATTAATTGCCTTGGAAGCTACCATTAACCAGAAGAGCGGTTGCAGTGCTGTATAGAACCTAAAGATAAGTACAGCACAGGCAATAATTATAGGCATAAGTGCCAACGAAGTTGTCAAACCGAGCTTTCTTTGTATGTTACTAATACCGAACAGAAGACATAAGAATGTTGCAAGATTTGCGAACATGGCATAGTGTCCCAGATAGTAGGCTTTTTCCGCCTTATCGAGAATCTGGGCATCGGCCATGACTTTAAAGTAGTAGTCAAAGACTGTCACGATCATTTCATAGAACGTAATGATCGCCAAAATACCGAGAAGATATGGCTTCGAAACCATCAACTGAAGCCCTTCTAAAAAGCCTGGTTCAGCTTCTGCAACTTCATGACCCTTTTCCACAAAACCGACCATCTGTTCCTTTGACACTTTCTTTAAAAAGAGCTTCACAAGTGGGATAATAAGGAACATGAGAAGTCCACAAATGAGGACAACCCAGGCATTACTTATTGCATACCATTTAGGTAATTTAGTAAGAATGCCGGGCCCAACGATCCCACCTATCTGGCCAATCATCACCACAAGAAAAAAACCTTTTTTAGCAGATTCAGCACTCGTAATATCTGTAGCAAAAGCCCAGAAGAGTGCGATGATTAGTGAACCAAAGCTTTCTACAAACACATACCATACCCAGCCGAGAATACGGGAAGGATCAGCATGAACATTTTGAAGACCGATCTGTGGATCAAACATGAAATAGGTCAAAATAAGTGTCATGATGCCATAGGCAAGACTCAATACATAAAAGAGAGCCTGTCGAGGCAGCTTTTCGACCAATTTACTATAGATGATAACGAGCGGGAAAACGACCGCCAAAGAAAGCCATTTTGCACGGGGTTGGTAGGTCGAGCCGACTATATCTTGAAAAAGGGCATCCTTCATAGGACGCAGAGTCCAATAGATGCCGATAATGAGAGCAAAAATTAGTCCTAAGAGTAAAAATTTTTTTAGCTCTTCAGGTTCAAAATCTCCAAACACATAATGCAGAAAATCGCGCGCCAATCTTAACATACAGCAATCCTTAGGTTTGAATGTAAAATCTGTTCCACCTCTAGTAAAAAGGACCCTGAGACGAAGGCCCTTATACTCGCTCCCATGCGTTTAGACTGTTTCCTTTCTCGGGTTCATTACGCGTTCTCCGCCTTATGAATCGAATAAGGTCAACGACAGTATAGCATGTTTAAAAAAGAGTGCTACTTTTCTCTGGCCGATCAGTAGAATTTTTTCATTTGCTGCACCTGACCGAGAAAGGCAGGTTTTCACGACTAGATTTCCGGCCTTTTTTAAAAAAAGGAAACTTTTGACAAAGTATCAGGGAATTTCATAGGATTGCCTCTATGGTCCCTTTTTTCGCTTGAAAACAAGGAAAAGCCGATGGCAGGACCCTAATAAAATGACTATACAAGTTGAGTCACTTATGCTAAAATTATATTAGTCATTTTTTATAGATTTAGGATAATATAGTAATTAGGCGATAGGAAAAATTATGATAGAACAAGAAACAGTAGACCTATCAGTGATGGCGCTGCTGCCTCTCAAGAATGTCGTTATTTTACCAAAAAGTATTATACCGATTATTGTTGGCCGTGCGTCATCGATTGCTGCGGTTGAATATTCATTAAAGCATAACAAATCAATATTTATCACGGCCCAGAAGCATCCTGATGTTGAACATCCAGTTGACACTGATGTTTATACCCATGGTACACGTTCAACCATTCTTCAGGTTATGAGGATGCCAAAAGGAACCCTCAAGATCCTTGTCGAGGGACTTTGCCGTTCGCGTATGCTCAAAACAGTGTCGACCGAAACATTTATAACAGTCGAGTGTGAAGATCTTCCTACGACTTCCCTTGATAAAACAATAGAGCTAGAAGCTCTTTGGCGTCAGCTAAAGGGTCTGTATACCGGTTATGCCCAACTAAATACTAAGGTACCACCTGATTTGATGCTCACCGTAAAAAGCCCTGAGGATATGGACAATATTGTCGATACCCTTGCAGTACATTTGAACCTTTCATTTGAAGAACGGCAAGAGATCTTAGAAGTTCCTGATCTTCATGAGAGAATTGCAAAGCTCTGCGGCTTTTTGCAACGGGAAATTGATATCTTAGAAACAGAAGAACGTATCCGAGGCAATATTCAAAAGCAGGTTGAGAAAAATCAGCGTGAATATTACTTAACCGAGCAGATGAAGGCTATTCAAAAAGAGCTTGGACGAGACGATAATCAAACGGACGTTTCTCAGATCCGTGCAAAGATACGGACTCTTGGCCTCAGTGCTGAAGCGGCTGAAAAAGTTGAAAAGGAATTAAGACGGCTTGAGCAGATGCCTCCTATGTCATCTGAAGCTGTAGTCAGTCGAAACTATATCGACTGGATCATGTCCCTTCCGTGGAATAAAGTATCGAAGGATTCAATCAGTTTAGAACAAGCTGAAGATATCCTTAATAAGAACCATGCTGGTCTTAAAAAGGCAAAAGAGCGTATTATCGAGTTCTTGGCAGCAAAGAAGTTCTCCAAGTCCTTTGAGCGATCACCCATTATTTGTTTAATTGGGCCGCCGGGTGTAGGTAAGACCTCGCTTGGTCACTCTATTGCTGAGAGCTTAGGACGAGAATTTGTGCGTATATCACTCGGGGGTATTAAGGACGAAGCCGAAATCCGTGGTCATAGAAGGACCTACATTGGAGCACTTCCAGGCAAGATCATTCAATCCATGAAAAAGGCAAAGACCTCTAACCCGGTCATCCTTCTTGATGAAATCGATAAGATGTCGAGCGACTTTCATGGAGATCCGGCAGCAGCGCTTCTTGAAGTGCTCGATCCTGAACAAAACCGTTCCTTTGTCGATCACTTTTTAGAAATAGAATATGATCTTTCAAAAGTTATGTTCATTGCAACGGCAAACCATACTGAAGGAATCCCCTATCCGTTGTTTGACCGTATGGAACGTATTGTTCTCTCGGGATATACCGACGATGAAAAGGCTGAGATTGCAAACTCATTCCTTATACCGAAGAATCTCGGAGAATATGGGCTCAAGCCAAAGCAGTTTAAGCTTCCGGAGCCAATTTTGAAAAGGATCATCAGTGAATATACAAAAGAAGCCGGTGTCCGTCAGCTTGAACGTATTTTAGCAAAGCTTATGCGTAAAACAATTCAGCTTCTGTTAAAAGGACCTGAAAAAAGTGTCACAATAACTGAAGAGTTATTACAAGAATGGCTCGGACACCCGCGCTATAAAAAGACAGTTCTTGCCACAGGCGAGCGGATTGGTCTCGCAACAGGTCTTGCCTGGACAGAGGTCGGTGGAGACATCCTTGAAATTGAGGTCACGGTACTTCCAGGTAAAGGGGGACTTACCCTTACCGGGCAGCTTGGTGACGTTATGCAAGAATCTGCACATGCAGCATTGAGCTATATACGTTCCCGAGCAGAAACACTTGGCCTTAAAGAAGGATTCTATGCTTCTAAGGACATTCACGTACATATCCCTGAAGGAGCTACTCCCAAGGATGGACCTTCTGCAGGTATTACTATGTGTACTGCCCTCGTTTCAGCTCTGACAAAAAATCCTACGCGAGCAGATGTTGCTATGACTGGTGAAATCACCCTTCGTGGCCGAGTCTTTGGTGTTGGGGGACTGAAAGAAAAGATTCTTGCTGCACGCCAACATGGTATTAAAACCGTTCTCGTGCCTGAAGAAAATAAGGATGATGTGAGAGAAGTCATGAAGGAAATCGGCCAAAGCAATCACCTTGACATCGTTTTCGTCAGTGATATGGATCAGGTTCTTTCACAGGCTCTTGCCAATAACCCATTCAAGGCACCTGAGAATAATAATAAAAATAAAAAGGATCCCGTAAACCGGACTTCTACGAGGACAAAGAGTCGATAACCATTTCACTTAAGCCCTTTCTGCGGAAAGGGCTTTTTCTTTATTAAATTCTATAAGATCGAATCCGATTTTGAGGTAAAAATATTTTTTAAAAATTGTTGCAAATTGAAATGTTATCCTGCTACTCTGAATATAAATAGGAGACAGATATCTTTACAGTACCATCCCAAGATATCTAACAAAAAACTAAATTTATATGAAAGGATGACCTATGAAAAAGTTATTATTTGTTGTTGCGACACTGGTGGTTCCTGTAAGTCTTTACGCGGACGGTGGAGGATTCCTTGGAACTCTTACCTCTGGACTTCAAAAAGCGAATGCAGCCCTTCAAACGGGCTCACAAGCAATTCAACAAACAGCCGCAGTAGCGCAGGGATATGTTAATTTAGCGCAACAGGCAATACAACAGGCTCACGCAGCAGTTGCCGCAGCTCAAGATCAATATAATAAGGCGTATCAAAACTGGGCGTCACTACAGACTTCTTATACTAATGCCTATTATGCCGCACAGCAGCAAGGTCCGGCAGCAGTACAACAAGTGGTGAATCAATATACTCCACAACTTAATGCTGCACAAGATACATTGCGTAAGTCTTCGGACAATGTCCAAACTGCTATAAAAAGTGAACAGCTCGCTCAACAAAAAGCGACACCGCAGCAGTAATTACTCTTGAATTAAAATAAAGCAGGCTCATTACGGGCCTGCTTATTTTTTTGACCTTTCTTGGCTTACCTCTTAGATTTCGGGATCAATTCTTAAGGAGGCGCGTAAGTCCCTCTAATTACAGGTTTGGCACATACAGTCTGAGATGATCTCAATACGATTAAGAAGCGCTTCTCTATCAATTGTAGTCTTATGCAAACTAATGCCGATCCCTGGAAAGATTTAAAGACTTCACGGCTAGGGTCTTGCCCTTAAAGCCAATTCCGTATGCAATAACAGGTCACATACCCCATGAATAAATTCAAGGGGCTTGTCTCTAACTCATGTTGAGACGATAGCCCGTGTGATCTGGCACCGACCGAGGATATACCAAGGTCGGCGAGAGACGATATATACCTGTCTCGAATATTTTTTGATGCATTTAAATCAGCATTGAGACAGTACCCACATTTCTTGCAAAGAAATAGACTTTGAGATTTTCGATTAGCTCGTTCTGTATGTCCGCATCGCGAACATTTCTGACTGGTATGTCGCGGGTCAACCTTTACAACTTTGATACCACGAGCTTCCGCCTATCACCTCCTGAGTTGGTTCAACAACAGGAGCTGGTATAGATACAACAATATGTAAATAGAAGTGACCATTGCGAAAGCAAAGATCCGCAGATCTGGTTTCATAACCAATATATTGAGCAGCATGCTTATTGGCTGTAAAGGGAACCTTAATGCGCCCATTTACTGTTAAGAGACTGGCTGTCATTGAGTCCCAATTAACCCAATATGACCGTTTATCATAACGAATGGGAGCACACTTAGAATATGGCGCAGTAATAGGTGTTGGCAGTGGCTTTCCATTCTTTTTTGCCCGTTCTATATATAAAGCCTGTTTCATTTCCCAGGTAAGTGCACTTTTAACAGCTTCGGCAGCTTTGACTCGAGCGGCAATCTGAAGCTGGGAAGGTAAATTATACTGACTTCGCAAATGACGATACGTTTTTTTATGCAGTTCAACACTGTTACTGCATTTTGATTCAAAACCAACCTTTGCATTGAAATTAAAGCACTCAGTATGCTCTCTGAGTGTCTCGCTCAATGCAGCTGGCTGTTCACAAGTAACATTTAGTTCTACTATTATTGTTCTTTCTATAATACGCAAACTATATCATTATTTGATATGTTTGTTAAATTAAAAAAAGGTGCTTCCTCCCCATCGCTCAAGCAAGGGGTCTCCGCAGCAGAGGTTGCAATGATAATGTCCTCTTCTGCTAACACTAGAAATGTCCCCTTTAGTGAGTTAAAACTTGAGAGACAGCTGCACTTTTCCTGAGTCAGGAAGCATTCAGCTTCAAAATACGCTTTATCAGGCTATTTTAGTATTATCATTCAATAGATTTTTAAAAAATAATATCGGATGAATGAGAAAATGCGCTTGCCTAAATAGCCTTTTTTGATTTAGACTAAGCCCTACATATATGGCTTAGTTTTTTTAAGGAGTTTTTATTATGAAGTATCCTTCATTACTTCCGCTCTGCAGTTTACTTTTACTCATACCTTCATGTGGCGGAGGAAGAGGCAAATGTTGTCCAACAACATGCCATACCCCTTCTGAGTCCACCACTATAGTCGTAAATGAAGCTGCACCGACCCAAGTCGCCTCTGCTCCAGTAACTACAGAAGTTGCAGAAGAGGAAGAATACGAAGAAGCACCAACAAATGCGGCTCCTCCTGTGACAAAGGTAACTTCTGACAAAGAAGAATTGGACGAAGAAGAGCTTGATGATACGTTGCCTAACAAATAAATAAACTTACTCTCTAAGGAGAACACGTGGCACCTTCGTTTCTTCACGGTGCAAAATATATCTGGAAACTGCCTGAGCCCTCATCTCAGGCAGTTTTAGATTTGGCTCTCTCCTACAATTTGTCGGTGCCCCTTATGCACACATTAGTGACACGGGGGCTAACTTCTAAGGAAGAGCTCGATAGATTTCTTTTTAGCACGTATGAACGAGATGTTGCCCACCCAGGACTCCTTAAAGATGCTGAGAAAGCTGTCGATCGCATTCTGAGCGCTATAAAAAATAAAGAAAAAATTCTTATCTGTGGAGACTATGATGTGGATGGTATTACCTCATCAGCAATGATGATGACATGCCTTCTTCCATTGTCAGCAGAGGTTAATTTCTTTTTACCTCACCGCGTGCGCGATGGGTATGGGCTCTCCTCTAAAATAGTACAACGTGCTGCGCACAATACGTATAAAGTTCTCATCACCGTTGATAACGGTATTACTGCCTTTGATGCTGCATTAGAAGCAAAAAAAGCAGGAATCGATCTTATTATTACTGATCATCATAGGCCTTATGACGAGCTTCCTGAAGCATACGCAATTATCAATCCACACCAAGCTGCCTGTCCCTATCCTTACAAAAAGCTTGCTGGAGTAGGAGTTACGTTTAAAATTATTTCACTTCTTTATGAGCGATTACAAAGAAAATTACCACCAAAAGTCTATGAGCTGCTCATGTTAGGCACCATTGCCGATGTTGTTCCCTTAACCGGGGAAAATCGATTCTGGGTGCGTCATGGGCTACAACTTTTAAACAATGAAGAAAGCCTTGCTATGCGTGTGTTAAAGCAGAATGCGCGTCTTTCAAAACCTGCGCTTTCAAGTATGGATATCGGTTTTTGCTTAACACCACAGCTTAATGCATTAGGCCGGCTTGAAGATGCCCGTGAGGGCGTATCCTTTCTTATTGGTTCAGATGTAAAAAGAGTTGAGCATATTGGCGTTGTCCTTCGTGAACTTAATGAAGCACGACGCTCCCTTGAAAAAGCAGTTTATAACGATGTTGATGCAGATATACAAGCGCAAAAAATCGATTTATCAAAAGAGCGCATCATTCTTTCATCATCTCATCAATGGCAACCAGGAGTCATTGGACTTGTTGCCTCACGGCTCGTAAGTGCGTACAATCGCCCTGTCCTCCTTTTTTCTATCACCAGCCAATCGGTAGCAAAGGGCTCTTGTCGATCTATACCAGGCTTTAATATATTTGAGGCGCTGCAAGCGCATAAAGATCTTTTAACTACGTTTGGTGGTCATGCACAAGCTGCAGGTCTTTCTCTTCCTGCCGATCGTTTACCTCTTTTAAAAGAGCGGCTTGAAAAGATGCTTTCTGAACAGATGCCCACAGTTGAGGTCAAACCCCACCTCAGTCTCGATGCTGATATCACCCTTGCTGAAGTGAACCAAAAACTTATGTCAGATATGGCTCATCTTGAGCCCTTCGGCAATGAAAATATCCAGCCAGTCTTTCACCTTAAAAATGTAAGTCTCATTGAGGAGCCACAGCTCTTAAAAGATGCTCATGCTAAGTGCATGGTATTTGCTGATGGTGTTATTAAACCGGTAATATTTTTCAATAGGCCTGATGTTTATGAAGTGCTCTCTCAACGAAAAGATGAGCCGGTGTCTCTTGCAGTGCAAGCATCAGAAAATCATTTTAATGGACGAGTATCATTTGAACTTCATGGCCTGGATGTGGCGCTATGATTATTACTATTGATGGGCCAACAGCAAGCGGCAAATCCACCCTCGCCTGGTTGCTCGCACAAGAAAAAGGCTTCTTTTACATAAACTCAGGGCTTCTTTTTCGAGCGCTTTCATATACTGCTCTTAAAAAAAATATCGTTGATCATCTGAACACCTACACTGAGCATGAGCTTGTAGATCTTTTTACTAACTGCATTAGCTATCGCTCTGAAGAAAGCGGACCAGTTATCTTGTATGGAACCACGGAAATTACCCATCTTTTAAAAACCGCATCGATTGATAAAGTCGCGTCACAAATCGCTACACTGCCTTTGGTACGGCAGGCTATTTTGGAATATCAAAGGAGCCTTGCACGCGATCGTGATGTTGTTGCTGATGGTCGAGACTGTGGGACGGTCATTTTTCCTGATGCAGAATTTAAATTCTTTGTAACTGCCTCATTACAAGTTCGCGCAGCTCGATGGCAACATGACCAGCACATACAGGGAAGAGTTTTTACGCTTGAAGAAGCTGAGAAAATCCTTCATGAACGTGATCAGAGAGATACCCGCAGATCCATAGCTCCTCTCAAGCCAGCAGATGATGGTTACATTCTTGATACATCAAATATGACAATACAAGAGGCGCTCGATGCGCTACTGGATATCGTCGACAAAATCTAAGCCTCTCTTCTCTCTATCAGCCATTCCTGTAACAGATCATGTTGTGAACGAGGAACCAATTCATCAACACACCATGTCCAAACGGTCAGATCACTATTAATAACTCTGAAACAATTTGCGCTATCGGCAATGGAATACATATACAGAGGAATATTCTTTTTGTTACCAAACCTTGTTCCTCTCAGACCAGACGAATCATAAATCCGAATGTTCCCATTTGAGCATCCGATGATAAAGTAGCGTCCCATCGTTAAGAAACATGTAGCATGTTCTCCATCTTCTGGGAGCTGAATTTTTTTAATCGGAATGATATCTTCCTGAGAGAGAGTACCTGTAACTGGATCCCAAATACAAACAGTACCATCACAATAACCACAGGCAAAATGAATATTGGTAACAGGCCAACAAGCGGACACTGTTGTAATTGGACGATCGTCAGTAACAGGATCCATATGGAGAGTTCGACTAACTGAAATTGGCTCGAGCAGTTCAAAACGAGTTTTAAACTTATGACTACATCTGTCCCATACTTTTATTAAACCAGTATTATACCATGCAATGATGAAATACGATAATATGCGCATTCCTTCAATATCCGCGTTGGGTTCGCAGGCTATTTCAAGTGGGACCACTTTACGGCTCCGGATATCAATAAGCTCAATACTCTTTTTTTAGCTACTGCAATTGTTCTCTCATTAACACTATCAAGTGCAACTATCTCAGGGGCGGAAATAAGCGTTTCAAGGACGCATCCTTTTTCGATATCAACAAGTTCAATATCATCGGAATCTTGTTTTTGTACACAAGCAGCTAAAGATCCTTCGAGTAAGGTGACAAGACAGGGCTTCATGCGCATACGAGGTGGAGATTTATAATCAAACTTATTTGAAGCAAAATTGTAAACGCCCCATTGATGAAATTTATCAATAATGAGCATTCGGAAATTCGGTAGCGGGTCAGCCGTGCTCGCGCAGGTAAAGTCTTTGACTCTAAACATAAAAAAAGTAGCGGGCGAACCAAATTTAAAGACAGCAAAAAAATGCTTCCTTACTAGTGAAATAACTCTTTTTAGCATATCTTCTAATTGTGGATCACTTTTAAAATCAAAAACAGAAGCATTTATCCCACTCATCCTACTCTGCTCTCCACGCAATCTGCTCTCCAACTGCATATTAGATAAAGTTTCGGTTTGAGCTTTCAACTCACTGATCTCTATGGGAGAAAAAAAGAGCTCAATAAATTCTTTTTGAGGATCCTCACCCTCCTTGTGTTCCTCTCTCGCAGATTAGGATTAAAGGGCCCAAGAAAATCGACCCTTCTAAAAATCATTGGCAAACCAGATGCAATTTCACGTGCTACTAGATCAATTGATTCATTTTGTTGAGCCTTTTCAGTGTCACGTAAACGAGCAATAATAAAGGTGAATAAAAATGGCAGATTCTTGCTATTGCATGCAAATCGAGAAAGCAGATATTCAAGAGGAAGTCCGTAAATAATGGTTTGTGCCTCATCAGATCGATTTTTTTCTATAAAAGTTATAAGACCTTGGGTTAGCACTGGCAGATTCCACAACCTCGCGCAATCCATAAGCTCATGTACATCTATGGCCTCCAAAGAATCGATATATTCTAAAAGCTGAGTTATACGTTCAGTAACTTGCTTATTTCTTTCATTAAATGCCGGTTGAACGCCATACCTACATTCCAGATAATTACCATTACCAGAGTTGTACTCGTGCTGTCTATTGTAGTGATAGAGCATATATGAAACTTGACGGATCGCTACGAGTGTGCTGAATTTGTAGGGTAAAAGCAGCCTATCGGGATTCAAACGCCGCGCATTGCTCATAAAAGGCATAAAATCGGCTACTTCAGGAGCTATGAAGACACTTTTTTTGTCTGGATTTTGCAGACAGTACTGTATTCCTCGTCCTAAAAAAGGTTCGCTAGGCTTTTTTCCATCCCTTTTATAGCGAACTATTTCACTCTTTTTGGTTACTGCCCAATGTGCAATGTCGGTTATTGCAAGAAATGCTGCTTGTTCACTGAGATCTGCCACGTTAAGCTCGAGTGCTACCGCCTCTATGAAAGGCCAGACAACGTATGCTTCTCCTCTGCCATACCCAGGACCCATATTCTCAAAACAGAGAAGTCTAGCATGATGCTCAAAAAGGGGCTTCAGGTTGATAGCAGTGGCCTGATACATAGCAGTACTTGTTTGAATACAGCATAAGGTCGCACCAATCAATAAACAAATTTTCTTAACTAACATATCGTTCCTTATATTCGAGAAAAGCTACATCTATTATCTAAAATACCAATAACACCCGCTTCAAAAGTCAAATTACAGCTGACTTCTTTCATTAAGCCATTCTCTTAATGTATTAAGTGATGGCAGAAAATCATAAATCGACCACTGCTCTAAACTCTGATCACTGTTATAAACGTTAAAAAATCCTTCTGTTACTGTGGGCCAGATAGTAAGGGGGATACGGTCGTCATTACCAAGCTTTACCCCTCTCAGGCTTTTTGAATTCATACGAATGTTGCCATTTGAGCAACCAATAATATGTGCACCGGGTTTTGGCATATAGTAAAAACATTGCGCATATTCTTTTTCTTCAGGCAAAAAAAATTTTGAACAAAGTCTGCCGCTTTTAATATCCCATTGACAGACTGTTCCATCATAGTAACCACAAAGCAGTGTTCTTCCGGGAATGAAAGCGCACGCAGTTACGTGTGTCAGAGGACGATTATGGCCAAAGGATTCATCTAAGTAGAGTTCACGGCTCGTTGTACTAGTGCAGGGAGATTTAAAATAGTTCAGAAAACGCCGCGTTGCGGCATCCCATACTTTGACAGTACCATTACTATACCATGCAATAATAACGGGCCCATCTACTCGTAAGCCATCGATGTGAGCAGTTTCGTCGGTCGCACAAGCAAGCGGTATCCCTTTATGGCTTTCCCTATCCACCATCTCAATAGTCTTCTTTTTAGCGACAACAAAAGTCTTCGCAGCCCATGAATCTAAAGCGACTATGTCAGGTACAGTAAAACTGGTTTCGACGACCTGACCTTGAGTCGTATCAATGATTTCAACTTCATCACAATTTTGGACGCAAGCAACTAATGGTTCCTCCAAAGCAGTCACAAGACAACGCCGGGGCCACCCATCTCCTGCAATTCTGCTACATATGCGGTGAGCGGTCATGTCATTATATATTGCCCAGAATTTGAAAATATTATTAATGAAAAGCACACGATGATTCGATAAAATGCGCACTTCGGTGGTTCCACGGTCGCGAGGGTCGCCGAAGAACTTACTAAATGCAGGCATCGGTAACTGATGGAGCTCTAAAAATCGATCTCTTACTAATGTAATAACTTTGTTTTTCAACGCCTCCAACGGGGGATTATCGTAAAAACTTACTAAGAGACCATGAAATACGTTTACAAGAGGTTTTTGATACTCTTCTTGGATCGTTTCTTCTTGGCTCAATTCCGTCGGCGAATGTGTAAACTTTTTTATCCGTTCAATGTGCTCTGGAGAAAAAAAGAGTTCGATAAATGCCCTTTGAGGATCAAATTGTTGATTTTTAGTCCAATAATCTATTTCGCCATAAGAGAATTTAGGAACATATTTGTTAAGAAAATTAACCTTCTTAAAGAGAAGCGGTAATGCCGTTGCAATATAAGAAGATGCTATTTGAATTGCTCCCTCCCGCTGAGATTCTTCAATTTCGTGGAGGCGAACAAGTATAATCTTAAACAAGAATGGCGCATTTTTTACATTTTTTATAAATCTGGCTAACAGATAAGCAAAAGGAATTGTTGTGAAACAGTTGATAGCATCATTCGGTCTATTTTTTTGTATAAATCGAACTAGGCTCTGTGCAAGAACCGGCAATTCATATAGTTGGGCACATTCCATAAGATCAACCATACTAAGATGGTCAAAAGTATTGATATACTCTAAGAGGCGGACTAAAGACTCAATAAGTTGCTCATTATTTTCTTCAAATGCTGGCTGCAAGCTGTACCGGCATTCCAATTGACCCCATTTCGAATACTCATATTGCTTATTATAGTGATAAAGCAGATATGCAAGTTGATGTAAAACAATAAGCGATGAATTTGTACAAGACATGACTAATTTGAACTGATTAAACCGCCGTCCCGCACTTAAAAAGGGGATAAAATCAGCTACTTCGGGAGCCATAGTCAAGCCTAAACTTTCATCACTCGTGCGAATACAAAAAACCGGTCTATCTTCTAAAAAAAGTTCACACAGTTTTTTTGCATCTTCTGCATAGTGAGCGGTTTCTTGTTTTTTTGTCACTGCCCAGTGAGCAATGTCTGTCAACGCAAGAAAAGCTGCTCGCGGATTAGTTACAGAGAGCTCTTGCATTTTGAGCTCTCTTGCGACATTTTCTATGACCGTCCACTGATTGTACACCTCTCCGGTACGTTTTCTCGCAGTTTCACTCTGCACATCTTCAAAACAAAGTAATTTGAAATGCTCTCTTAAGAGCGGAACCATTTCGGGTTTATTCCGAACAATAGTTTGATTCATAGCGATGATGTTTGTGCAGAACAGTACGGCAATCCCGACGAGATACAATCTTATGAGTGACATGTTACTCCAGAATAATTTTAATAAAAAAATTAACTTTTATTACTAAGAATACTATTAGAATAACAAACGTGCATAAAATTGCAATCAAATAGTGAGGAAAATTATAACGAACAGATACTCGAAGAATTAAGAAAAAATGTAAGCATCAACACTTCTTGTAATCTAACAAATTGAGAAATGTAGTGAGCTGATTTTCTAGAGAAACAGTGGTATTATCAAAAATAAGGGCCTCGGGGCCTGGCTTTGGCATCCATTGTAAGTCACTTTTATCTCGTTCTGATAAGATTTTTTCAGCTTCTCTTAACGTAAAGATCTTCCCCAGGGCACGCTGTAGTCGTACCCATCGTTCTGCCCGGATTTTAATGGAACTTGTCAGATAAAATTTAGAACATGCCTTTGGAAAGATAGAAGCTGTAGCTTGGCCACTCAGAATAACGTCCTGATCTGTTACAAGCGCTTTTGCGTAATCATGAATTGCATGTTGGACTACGGGAATTGCCGCAATGTGCGCTGATAACTTATCAAAACGAGGTGTTTTAATGAGATCACTAATGTCTTCTGAGCCATAAAAAACAACTGGACCTTTATCTGGTGAGTAGCCATAGGTAAGGTCATCCAAAAATAGTTGAGTAATGTCATCTTCTGAAAGATGCCCTAAGTGGTCAATTGCATTGTTTTTTAGTGCACTATAGGCAAGTGCGCGCATAAGCATTCCACTGTCAATTAAAAACACATGTTTCTTTTTTGCAAGCAGCGAACCCAGAGTTGTCTTACCACTTGCAGCAGGTCCATCAATTGTCGCGATCACCGTGCAGAAAGTCTTCTGAGTTATGAGAGATAGTGCAGTCAAAATGATACAAAGAAATAGCATGAAAGATCTGTTTATCTGCATGAGTACCTATTTCGGGATGATTTTTTACTTATTATATAGTATTGCATAATAGAAAAATAAAAGTCAATAGTATTATGCCTTTAAATCAGGCCTTATCAGCGCTATAAATCCAACAAGAAATGCCTTTAGTGTGAATCAGGAGCTACTTTCTCATCTTGGACACTAGGAGAATCTAGTCTTTTCAGCTCTGCTTCTGCCATTTGGGCTATATTCGCATCTATTTTTTGTTCTGCACAGACTTTATAATAATGAAGTGCTTCTTTTTTTTCGAGCTCATCATGCGAATCTTTATAGGACAGTTCTAACGTTTTTGCTAAGCAAAAAGCCGATCGTAATTTCAGAATCGGAGCACCACTTTCGTGGGTAGCAACTAAATGAAAGAATGTAGTCGCCTTTGTTAAATTTTGAGGAACGCGCAGTCCTTTTAAGCAGCGATCTCCTACGTAAAAAGCTGCGAGATGAGAAGGCCTATATCTCATCCCACGAGAAGCACGCTCGCACATTTTAAGCGCTTTCTCACTATCTTGAGGAACTCCTTCGCCTTTATCATATCTATCTGCTAGCAAAAGATAGGCCCAGCTTGCGTCTTCAGAAAGAGCTGTAACTCCCTCAAAATCGAACTGATCAGGTACAACCTTATTAAGAAATCCACATGCTACACTGTAATTTTTCGGAACGATTCCTCCGTTAATGAGCTGCGTTGCAAGACGAATAAGTTGAAAATTTTTGATACTTCCTGTGGCATAGTGGGCAAAGAGCCAACAGACAATAAGCTTGGGAATAGAATCTACCGGTTCTAGCGGGTCCATGTCCATGTTAATTCCCCAAAGACCACCATTCGCAAGCTTTGCTTTTGGTATCTCTATTAGTGCGGCTAAATACCGTGCTTTTGGTATCTCTTTTAGTGCGGCTAAACACTGTTTGTAGACAGTAACAGAAGGAAGAATAATTACCCGAATAAATCTATCTATTTGCCATCGCACGTGAGTAGAAGCGACAAAGAAAAGTGGAGCGTCTCGCATAGCCGATTCAACAAATTCTTCTAAGGCATAGAACAACCTTTCCCGGAGCTTATCAAGCAACAAATCGTCTAATGCGTCGAGTCCTCTCATTTCAAACTCTTTCAATAATTTTTGTGTTTCTGCAGTACGTGCATATGCCCGTACATTATCACCGTATAAATCAGTAACGGACAAATTTATTCCAGGCCGTGATAGAAGTACTGCCATCGAGTTGAGTGAACCTGCCTCAGCTGCTATCATTAACGGGGTCCGCGGTTTAGTCTTATCTTTGTTGAGCGCATTTATATCAATGCTCTTTCGTTCAAGAAGTAGGTCCATGCACTCATGCTGATTTTTCTGAGCAAATGTACACAAGCAGTTAAATAATTGCTCTTCTGATATATCACTTCGTGAGCTGCTCAAAATGGTAAATAAATCGATTCTTTTTTCACAGCCCGCAGCAACGAGTAATTCTTGGGGCTTAAAAACATCAGGCCGCATCCTCATAAGAGAGAGAATATCAACGAGATTCATTGTTCTAACCATGCTTTCTAGAGGAACGTAGGTTGTCGGATCAAAACTTGGAGAGGAAAGAATCCATCGGGCAGTTTCTGGAAAATTATGAACAAGTGCCCAAGAGAACACTGTTTCTCGTGCCTTATTGGCCACATGGAGCGGAACATCAGCCTGAACAAATCTGGCACAAAGATCTTTCAGTGCTAAATCTTTTTCTTTTGATCCGCCTTCTGCGATGCTATTTTTAATATAACGTAGAAGAAAGGTATTGCCCTCATCGTCTCGAGCCTGAGTATTACACAATTTCATATTGAGCAGTGAAAGTGCAATATTTAAATGGTCGGTATGACACGTCCGAAATGCTACTTTATTATACAGAGGCTCATTTCTAGGTTGCGTATCCTGCCAGCGCACCAAAATATGATATAATTTGTCATTTTTTCGCCATGAGCTGTTAAAAAACGGGAAAAGCCAGCCAGGTATTCCAGCTGGTTCGAAAATACGCGTCAACTCAGGATAAGAATTGTTTGATATCCTAATAAATGTCTCAATTACTGCATCCCGTGATAAAAGCCAGGCCCACATAAGAGGTGTCAATGGTGGCAAAGTTGAGTGTCTATACCATTCAAAGGCTGGCGTCTGAGATTTGCGCTTAAAAGCAGACAAACACGCTTCAGTTAACTCGGAATCCGCTGGCAATACAAAATGTTCTACATTCTTCCCCCGTAAAGTTAGAAGAAATGTTACAAGCTCAAGTGCATTTGCAGCAATTGCAGAAAATAACAATGTATTTGCAGCCATCAGACCGTGTTTAATATAGACAGGCAAAGGAAGCTTTCGGTTTTTCACAGCCCTCCAAAATGTCTGCAGTAAGTCCGGCTCCTTTTCACTATCACTAGTAAATGAATATTCTTCGTTTTCTAATGCACGCATACAGGTGCATTTTAAGATCATCATTCCCCATTTGTGTATCTTTTGTACCATTCGTCTGTCATTTTCAATAATCGCCTCAAGCACTGTACCTTCACTGATAAGAAGTGAGGTATAAAGACTTAATTTTTCTTGCTTATTAAGTTTAAAATGCTTAATAAGATCCAATAGTTGGTAATTACAACGCACAACGCGCTCTTTCGTTATGGTGCGCATCTGCGCTAAGAAAGCTTTCCGCAAGATAGCAAGTACGTTTTCCCTATGGTTTCGTGCATATAAAGGAGCCGACCCCTTCTCGTGATCAAGAAGCATAACATCTGCGTTATGCTCTAAAAGACGCTCTATAATTTTTTCATGACCCTTTTCAACGGCGCACATTAATGGTGTTCGCCCTTTCTTATCTGGTCTATTTACATCACTAGGCACACGTTGAAGTAATACATGTAACGCTCTTGACTTACTATGAAGTGCTGCAATATGTAAAGCTGTGACGCCCTCATCATTTGTAGCACGTAGGTCATCATCGGCAAAGCGTGAAAGTTCATCACAATCTTGCACATACGCTGCTGCCATCGCGGGAGTCCACCCTTTTTTTATAAGGTCAGCTTTTACCTTATTAGCTAACTCGGCAGTATTGAGTTCTCTAGGCTGAGTGCTTTTTAGTACTTGTTGACGTTCGGCATGTAGGCGGCCAATTTCTTGGCCTGCTGCAGTTGTGAGTGAAATAAAACTTTCTACTGTCTGATCGCGCTTATTGCGCAATTCATAATCAGCACCGAGCTCACACAAGGTCCTAAAAACAGCTACCAGAGACTGCTGGGCTGCATGCATAAGAAGCGTCATGCCATTCCTGTCGGCAAAGTTTTTCACCTGCGAATAATACTTAAGGAGCGTCATTGCACAGGGCTGTCTTCCCGTTTGAATGGCTTGAAGAACACATTCTCCTGCTTGATCAGGTGTAAGAAGATCAGCATCATGGATACACAATTTCTGAAGGAGCTCATCATCGCCCTCTTGCACAAGAAGTCTTATAAGAGAGAAATAAAAATTCTGGACACTTTTAAGTAAATGGCATATATCTGAACGCTGTGTTCTTAGAGCCAAACGCACTAATTTAATGAGGCCATCCTCTTTAGCACAGCCACTTTTCACAACAGCTTTAAGTACATCAAGATCTTCAGTATTATATGCGAGCATCACTAACTCAGTTTTTTCATCTTCATAACTGCATTTATGTTTACTCAAGTGCATAACTGCTTTTGGCTTTTTAGCTCGTATAGCATATGCAAGAGGTGATTCGCCATCAATCAGACATGGTTTAAGGCTCTTCAAAAAATCGATCGTTCGATCGGTAAGAGCTCCCTGCTCTATCTGGTCTTTAAAAAGCTTGAGAGCTCGCCTTTTTCTCTCTTCTTTGAGAGCTGCGGCCTCCTTTGCGGGAACATTGAGTTCTTCAAATCTATCAGTAATGAGCTCTTTAATTTCAGCATCAAGATGGGTCGATGATTGAGCAAAGGCTGCTATCGTAGTTCCTGCAGGACACTGAAGCCGTGGATCGGCTTGTGAGGCTAAGAGAGCTCTCACAAGAACGAGATTGTTGTGAGCAACTGCATGATACAGTGCGGAATCTTTTTTATAACCACATGCATTTACATCACATTTCATGCTTGCTAACAGCTTAAGAGCACGTCTTGTGCAATTTTTGTAGCAGGCATACGTAAGCTCATGTACTCCTTGATCATCGATCCACTGCTTTTTTTGTCGTATATGCGCTTCCATGGATTTAGTAATTTCTTCGCGCTTTTTATTACGCGCTATAACAAGTGCCGTTCTTCCCTTTTTATCGGTGCACTCATAATCTGCTTCAACTACTAGAAGCTCGTCAACAAGACATACATAGCCATATTCTATAGCATACATGAGCGCCGTATGGCCTCCATCTCTTCCTTCAGTAACTCTCAATACATCAGGATCGGCACCATAAGAAAGTAATAAGGCAACGAGCATCTGAGCCGTTCGGAGTTCTTCTGTTGAAGGCGCTATCAAGCGCACACTCGACATTAATGCGGTGATCCCGCTCTTGTCAGTGCACCCTGGATCTGCACCATATAAAAGAAGAAGTTCAACAATCTCTATCAGTCCTGCATAGTTGATTTTTTGTTTCTTCTCATGAAGGGACCTCAGCACTTGTAATAGTGGTGTGAGACCGTCGCTATTTTTATTATTGAGGCTTTTTATAACTTCGGAAGTTAGCAGTGAAAGGACAACCGATTCGTTCAATGAGCTTAACCCATATTCCAAAACAGTCCTTCCTCGCAAATCTCTTTCAAGAGCACTTGCACCATATTCTAATAGATCAGCAATGAGATCGCCATTGCCTGCGGCAGCGACAATCATTAACGGAGTTCTTCCCTGAGAATCCTTACAATCAACTGGTTCTCCAGCTTCTAAAAACTGTAAGACTTTTTCACGATTCGCTTGTTTTTTTGAGACCTCTTCCATGAGACCTGAAAGAATGCTTTCCTCAATAGGTTTTTTTTGTTGATGTTTTTTTGACGCTTCAAGAACCCGATTTAATCGTTCTTTTCTCAGAACAGCTCTTCTTTGAACTTGCTCCTGAGCAAGCTCCTCAAGCAATTTTGTTACAACCTTCGGTGGAGTACACTCTGGAAATACGGTTTTTAAAATGCACGTGTTAGCAAATTTTCTCATCACCAAGATGAGAGGTGGTTGACGGTCTGCTAAGAGGCTTATCCTATAAATTGTGAACGGAGCCGAATCCTCGACTTTCCAGAGAGGAATTCCCTGCTCGATGCGTGTTTTAATGCACTTATAAAGATCAGTTTCAGACCAGCCCATCGGAAAAAATGTTTTAGGGGTCGCCATTACTTGACCCTTATATATCAGAATACCGCTGTGAAATCCTGTAAGAGCATCTGTTGTGTATATCCACAGATCGTCGTTAATCTCCACTATCTTCCCTCCTTTGTGATTACGAATCTTATGAGGGGAAGTATAAAGATGAAGACCCGAAACTGTTTCTTCACCAGTCTCCTTATCAGGGACAATTTTGTAGTGCGTCAGATGAGGCATAATCTTAGCTAACGAAACAGTAAACGACTCTTTATCAAGGGTAATCTTAACAGCCTCTCCACTTTCTCTGAGAATTACTTTTTCCTGCATCGCTTGAGAAATTGTCACGGAAAAAAGAATGTTAAGTAAAAATAGTCTCTTCATAGTTATTTCTTACCTTCTAAGCCTGATTGGACAAAAGTTACCGTCACTTAGCAGTAGAACCGGTACGCTCATCCTTAACACCGCTATCATTAAAACTGCTATCACTCGGCACTAGCGATCGAGATAACAAATCATGTTCTGCTAAATCTTGTTGTACAGAAGAAGATGCGGCCGAGCTATCCATTGGAACTCTGAAATAATGAGGATCTAATTTTTGTAACCTTTCCAAAATGTCTTTAATTATCTCCGGTCTAGTAAAGTTGCTTAAGCATGATTTATAACAGGCAATCGCTTCATTTTTATGATGTTCATCCTGACTCTTTTCATATTTCTCCTGGAGCGCGCAACCCAAATAAAGCAATGATTTAAATTTAAACTCCGGATTATCAAGAGCTACAAGCGAACGAAAAATTGCTGCTGCTTTTTCTACATTCTTCGGCATCCCAAAGCCGCGCAAATAACAGTCCCCTAAGTTAAATGCATTAAGAAAAGCCGGCTTGTTTTTGAGACCTAGAGAACCACGTTCTAACAGTTTAAATGTCTTTTGTTGGTCAACCGGAACACCCTGTCCCTTACGATGCATGCTTGCAAGTATCCAGCATGCCCAACTTTGCGCCTCAGTAAGGCGGGTCTGCGCTTCAAAATCGACATTTTTTAATATACGATTCAATAACGGAATGACTATTTTAAACCCGCCGATAGGCGTACATTTGTCTTGCGTGATTCTAAATACAAGACGCAGCGTTTGAATATTTTTTAAATTTTCATCTAGAGCACAATGCGCATATAACCACGAGATGAGAAACTGCTCAATGGAAACTATCGAGTTTGTTGGATCACTGCCAATGCCCCAGAAAGAAGCATCGCTCAGCGGCGATCGTCGTAAGTTTTTAATTGTTTTTAAATAGAGTCTGAAGTCGGAAACTAAAGGAGGAATAAATTCAATACAGAGCTTTATATCGTGGTTTATTGTTGTTTTGTCGGCAGCAAATACCTGTTTTTCTCTACAAGCTGAGTCCACAAACTCGTTAAGGGCGGTAAATAATTTGTCACGCAGAGGTTCTAATAAAACAGGTTCTAAAGCAGCGCCACCTCGCGCTTCAAAATCAGTTAGTAATTGTGCGACCTTACTTTGCAGTAGAGCATCCTTACATAATGACACGCATGCACGCGCATCTTTGCCAGATGTGTTCGCCACAGCTAGATTGATTTGGGGCAACGATAATAAGAGCGCCATACATCTTAAGGATCCGTGCTCAGCAGCTACCATCAATGGCGTTCGATCCTTATGGAGCGAATTGATATCAAGAACCTTACGTTCAATAAGTACCTCAACATAGTCCAGCTCATCTTTTTCGATAAATGTGTGGAGACAATCCATGCATTGTGCTGATGATAAATCGCTGCGTGAGCTCGTCAAAATTGCAAACAAATCATCTCTCTTTGCACGGCCCGCGGCGACAAGTAATTCTTGCGGCTTAATAACATCGGGCCTCATTCTCATAAGAGAGAGAATATCACCAAGACTCATTACCTTAACCATTTCTTCTAGAGGAACGTGCGTTGAAGCATCAAATGTCGGCGATGAAAGAATCCAACGCGCTGTTTCAGCACAGTTGTGCACCAAAGCCGAGGAAAAGACAGTCTCTTGAGCGTTATTAGCCGCATGAAGCGGAACTCCCTTCTCCACAAATGATTCACATAATGTTTTGAGCGAGTGATCTTTTTCTTTTGAATTATCGGTATTTATATTTTTTGCATAACGCAAGAGAAACGTATTTCCTTGATTATCGCGAGCCTGAGGATTACACAATTTCACATTGAGAATGGTAAAAATTATGTTCAATTGATTCCTGTCACACGCTCGAAATACTATAGTATTAAAAAGGGCCTCATTTTTAGGCTGCCGTGCTACCCATCGTTTTAGATAGTCAAAGAGACGGTGATCCGCACCATAGCAGCTGTTAAGAAAATGAAACATCCAGACGGGTATTCCCAGTGGTTCAACAATACATGTCATTTCAGTATACGTATCATTTGTCAATTTACAAAAGAGCTCAACGACTGACCCTTTTCCTATGAGCCAAGCCCACATAAGAGGCGTTAATCTTGGTACACTTGGTTCTGTGTACCAAGAATATGCAGGCATCTTCTGACATTTACGTCTCAGAGCACCCCAACAGGCGTCAAACATCGTTAAGTCCCCTTCTTCTTCAAGTGGTACTTCCAGGTCTTCTAAATTTTGATCTTTTAACAGCATAATAAGCGCGGCAGTGAGTGAATGTGCATCCTCCGCTATTGCACCAAACAAAAGAATATCCGGATTAACGAGAGTATATTTTATGTAAGATGCGAGAGGGATGTTTCCTTGCTTGAGTGCGTTCCAATACCTATCAATAACGTCACTATCTTCGCCCGTTCTTTCTTCATTGAGTGCTCGCAAAGCTGTTTGCTTCATAATCAAAAAAGCTCTTTTGCGAAGTTTTTTCACAAATGTTTTATCACTTTCAATAAGTGCTTCCAGAATCGAATCACCGCGGATAAGAAACGATGTATAAAGTATTAACTTTTTCTCTTTATCAAGCTCAAAGCTTTTAATTATATCCAGCAACTTGCCATTATATTTCACAATCTGCTCTTGTGTGATACAACTCATCTGCACTAAAAATGCTGTTCTTAGTACCTCAAGCACCTTTTCTCGATTGCTTTTTACTATTGTGTTAACGGGAATATATTTTCCGTCTTTATCAAAACAAATAATCTGGGCTCCATGATCTATAAGACGAGTGACTACTTTTTCATACCCTCTTTCAGCCGCATACATCCACGGCGTACGACCTCTGTTATCCTTTCTATTGTGATCACAGGATGAATCTTTAAGCAACAGCGTTACGGCTTTCGTTCTGTTGTGAAGTGCAGCGATATGCAGAGCAGTAATCCCTTCCTTGTTCGCTGCATGCCGTTGATCGAGCGTAAGTCGCGACAGTTCATCATAGTCTTGCATATAAACTGCCACCATTGCAGGTGTCCATCCCTTTCTTATAAGCTCAGCTTTTTCTTCTTTAGATTTATCTCGTGATTGAACGGTAGTTTGATCAGCCTGTACACGTTTCGATGCTGCTCGATGCTCATCATATAATCGTACAATTTCCCTACCCGCAGGAGCTGTACGAGGAACAAAGGCTTCCACAGTCTGATCGCGCTGATTGCGCAGATCAAAAGACGCCCCAAGTTGACATAAGGCTCTAAATAGTGCCGCCAAACACTGTTGTGCCGCGTGCATAAGGAGTGTCGTACCATTCTTATCAGCAAAATTTTTAACCTGCGGATACCATTTAAGAAGCGTCAATGCACATGGTTGCCTTCCTCTCAGCACTGCTTCTAGAATGCACTCTCCAGCTTGTTCAGCTGTGAGAAGATCCGCATCATAAGTACACAGTTTTTGAAGGAGCTCATCATCACCATCTTGTACAACATGTCTCATAAGTGAAAAATAAAAATTCTGCACGCCTTTAAGTAAATGGCATATATCTGATCGCTGCGTTCTCAGCGCAATCCGTACTAATTTAAGCAAGCCATCTTCTTTGGCACAGCCACTTTTTACTAGAGACTTCAAAACTTCAGGATCTTCCATAGTGTGCGCAAGCATCACCAAGTCATTTTTTTCATCTTCAAAGCAGCATTTATGCTTACTCAACTGTGTAATTGCCTTTGGTTGTTTACATCGTATGGCGTGCGCCATCGGCGATTCCCCATCCACCAGGCACGGCTTGAGCGTCTTTAAAAAGTCGATCGTACGGTTGCTTAATATACCTTGCTTGACTTCCTCTTTAAACATTTTAAGAGCTCGTTGTTTTCTTTCCTCTTTGAGAGCTGCTGCCTCTTTCGCTGGTACATTCAGCTCCTCACACCTCTCACTAATGATCTCTTTAATATCTTGACCTACTAGCACCGATGATTGGGCGAAAGCTGTTATCGTAATTCCTTCCGGGCACTGAAGCCGCGGATCAGCGTGGGCATCTAAAAGAGCTCTCACAAGAACAGGATTATTGTGAGCAACTGCGTGATACAGCGCAGAATCTTTTTTGTAACCAAGGGCCTTTACGTCATAGGTGTTGCTGGCAAGGAGCTTCAAAGCTCGCCGTGTACGGTTTTTATAGCAGGCATAAGCAAGTTCATGTGCTCCTTGATCATCCATCCACTGCTTTTTTTGCCTTATATGAGCCTCAATAGCTTTAATAATCTCATCCCATTTCTTATTTTGTGCGATAACGAGAGCAGTTCTGCCTTTGTTATTTGTGGACTCATAATCTGATTCAACTATCAGAAGCTGCTCAACAAGAGGCAAATGTCCATGTTCCACAGCATACATAAGAGCTGTATGGCCTTTATCTCTTCCTTGGGTGATTCTTAATACATCGGGATCGGCACCGTACTCAAGTAATAAAGCAGTCAGCATCTGGGCCGTTTGCAGTTCTTCCTGTGAAGGCGCTATTAAGCGCATACATGACATCAACGCAGTGATACCATTTTTATCAGCGGCCCCTGGATCTGCACCATAAAGGAGAAGGAGCTCTACGACGTCTATAAGTCCCGCGTAGTTAACTTTTTCTTTTTTTTCATGAAGATACGTGAGAGAACGTAAAAGAGGAGTAAGACCTTCTGCATTTTTCTCATTTAGGCCTCGCACAACTTCTGGTGTGAGTAAAGCAAGAACGACATATTCATTGCATGACCCTAGCCCGTATTCTAAAAGAGTCCGTCCTTTTGCATCTCTTTCAGTAGCTGAGGCCCCATACTCCATCAGATCACTTATAAGATCTAAGTTTCCTGCCGAAGAAGCAATCATCAAGGGAGTTTTTCCCTGAGAATCTTTGCAATTGACACTCTCACCCGCCTGTAAAAGCTGCATCACCCGTTCACGGTCTGGGTGCTTTTTTGAAACTTCGTCCCAAAGCTGTGAAATAGTACCATTTTCTTCAGCGAGTTCCTTTTTTTGATGCTGTTTTGATGCTTCAATGAGCCGTTGTAATCGTTCTTTTCTGAGTGCTGCACTTTTATGAGCCTGCTCTTGAGCAAGATTCTCAAGTAGCTTTGTGGCAATCTTTGGCGTTTCAGATTCTGGAAAGATCGTCTTTACTATGCACTTGTTAGCAAATTTCTTAATAACGAGGACTACAGCTGGCTTATTGTCCGCTAAGAGTGTTATCTTGTGAATCTTAAAAGGAGATGCATCCTCAGTACGCCAGAGTGGAACTCCTCGCTCAATGCGTGCTTTAATGCATTTGTAAAGATCGGTCTCAGACCAGCCCACAGGGAAAAATGTTTTAGGGGCCATTACCTGCCCTTTATATATCAGAACGCCACTGTGAAAATCAGTAAGCACACCTGTCGCATAGATCCACAGGTCATTGTTGATCTCAATTACCTTTCCTCCTTGGTGATCACGAATGCTAGTGGGATTGACTGTATAAAGATGAAGGCCTGACACTGTCTCTTCCCCTGTCTGACTGTCGGGGATAATTTTGTATCGTGTCAGATGAGGCATAACCCGGTCTAACGAAAACGTGCATTCTTCTTTATCAAGATTAACAGTAATGGTCTGTTCTTCTTGCTTAACAATCGTTTTTTGATGCATCCCATGAACAGGCATCAATGAAAGAGCGAGAAGGGAAAAAAGCTTTATCATTCTTTTTTCTCCCTCATTTCTTTCAAAAATTTCAATTTTACTTGGGCGTCTTCTTTAACGAATTCGGGCACATCTTCAGCTGCGAGAGTCTTTTGCAAAAATGACTCTGCGGCCGCAAAAGCTGCTTGTGCGTTTTGCGGATTATTATGACTGAGCAAGAAACTTACCCCGACATAGTAGCATGCAGCTACTTGTAAGGCGGGATTAAAATCTACGTGCTCATAGGTTGTCAACGGTCCAAAATAACGATGCGCTTTGGCTCTGGTTTCAGGACTTGGATGCAGTGAGCAAAATATCGCCATATAAAAGCTAGCGTACGCTTTCCACGGATGATCTATTTTGTCTGGTGAAAAGCGCGTGCATAATGACACTACATATTTACCAATTTTTTCGGTACTCGGTCTAAAAAGTTTGCCCTCGAAATAACAACGAGCTATGTGACATCGTGCAACCGCCTGTACTTCAGGATATTTGGTTTCGAGATGAGCACAGAGCCAACAGTCAAGTAGGCTTGTAAATGTTGCAGGAGCTTTCAATACCTCAAACCAACAGGTAAACTTACGACGTTGATCAAGTTCTTTTTTATACTGTGCTAATTTCTGTATGAGCTCTTCAAGATCACTTACGCTTTGATAAGCCAAACTATCAACAAATTCCAAAATGTCATCACGTATTGTAGAAGGAATTACCCATGATTTTTCAACCCCTAATTTTTCCACTGCGTAGTTTACAAGATCCAAAAGGCCGTCACACAATTCTGATTTTGCCTGCTGACACTCATAAAAAAAGAGCGCCGGCTTGCCATTTTTTTCGAACGCGTCTAACAGTTGTACCACTTCCTCCTGCCCTGCTTCCTTCGCCAAATCCCGTGCCTCATGGCCATGTACATTTTTTACATGAATGTTTATTCCATTAATTTTTAATAAAAGTGCAACAGTATCACAATGCCCGGCACGCGAAGCAACCATAAGCGGAGTAAGCGGTATCGAGTCCTCGCCCAGGCGTTTTACCAGCCCATTCACTCTTATATCTTCTTTCAAACGTAACAGCCGCTTAATTTGAGGAGCAGATCCGCTCGCACACAAGATTGAAAGTAAAATTATAAGTTCATTATCAGACACAAGTTTGCTATGCAGAATTATCCTTACAAAATCACTGTTACCTTCATCAAGAGCTAGACTCATAAGTGCTCGTGGAGGAAAAGCATCGGGTCTCTTGTGCATCAGTAATAGAATTTCCGCAGGCGTCCATTGTCTTATGAGGACTGGCATGGTAATATTCGAACGTTTTAATGCTTGAGGAGAGGTCCCATCAAAGCTTGGTAAGGAAGCAATGTGGACTGCGATGCTCACCATGTGTTTATCAACTGCATATCCAAAAGGCGTCACTCCAGTTTTGTCGGGTTTATTAACATCAAGTCTCCCTCCAGAACGTTCAACCAGTTTTTTCACAAGATCAAGACACATAGCATCACTTGTTTCCCTAAGCCGAGTGTCTCTCAATTTGCCTCTCGTTGAACCTTGAGCTTTTAACAGTGAAAGTAAAATGGTATCACCCTGTTGGTCAACTCTATTTAAATTGACGTCCTTTCTTGCCGCTAAAAAACAAATTAAGGGAACATAGGGTCTTCTTCCAGCACGTTCAAGAAGAGAGTCAAACTCTTTTTTTGCTTGCTCTTCTGTGTCTGCCCATGCCTCGAGCAGAGACATTATTTCCTTATCTCGATGATAATAGGAATTTACCAGAAAACACCATGCTGGCAGGTTTGTAGGTTCAATCACGCGATGCAGCTCAGGGGATCTTTTTTGTATGAAAAGTTTAACTACTTCCCTTTTTCTGTGAAAACATGCCCAGATAAGCGGCGTGAGAGTAGGGGGCTCTTTTTCTAATCTACAATGCCACTCAAACTCAGGTTGTGAGAGCATGGTACGTATCCTTTGTGTGGTCTGCACAAAACTACCGGGAACTGACGTGATAGCATCATATGCAGTCCATCCACCCATATCAACACGTAGTTTATCAATGAGTACAGGGACTACCTTCGCACGATCAGATACGATTGCTCCAAAAAGTGTATGTGGATCTCGCATAAAACCGTGCTGCAAGAGAATCTCAACTCTCGCCTGATCATCTAACTCTAAAAAAGACTGTGCGAGTCGCATAAACTGCATCGCTATGGGATTAATTTTCCCCTCAGCAACGTTAAGAAAAAGATTCTGTATATCTGAAATATAGGGTGACGAACGATCAAGAATAAATATCTTCCGAAGCTGGTTCCGCCATCTTTCGCTCTGCGTAAGTACATGAATAAGCGTTGCAAGAGTCGAACGAAACACGAGAGTTGCGCTGATAGTAAGCCAGGTATCTAGCTTATACTGAAAGTGCTCAAGGAGATCATATAACACCTCACATGAGGCAGCAGTATGGTCCTGGCCAACTTCTTCAAGAAGAACCTGCTTACAGCTTTCCTTTATCCGTTCACCTTGAGCATCATTTCCAATAACCGAAAATAATGATTTACCATCTTTATCTACTACAAAAACACGCGCTTTCTTTTCCAAAAGCTTCATAACACCTTGTTCATCATTACGCTCCACACAATGATATAATGCAGTACGTCCTTGGGCATCCTGGGCGTTAAGATCGATGCCCTTACGGTTAATAAGCTCTGAAAGCACCCTTTTTTTGCCGTGGATTGTAGCTATATGGAGTGGAGTAAGCCCTTCTGGTCCGGCTCGATTTAAGTCTCCTCGTGAAATTTTACGAATCTCTGCACCATTTTCCCTAAAAACCGCTTTCATGGCTGGCGTCCAGTCTGCCGGACAATCTTCTTGCGTTATAGTGTCATTTGCCTGCTGCGGCATTGCAGCCGGCGCTGATCGTGGTATAGCATCTTTTGTACTCGCATATTCTTTAAAGAGAGCATATAACTCTTGACCTGCGCCTGATTTTGCTGAAATGAAACTATGAGCGCCTCGCCCCTGACTATCAAGAACAGCGCTATCAGCCCCTGCCTGAAAAAGTTTTCTACATATATCAACCATCCCCTGATGGGCAGCATGCATAAGGGCAGTCATGCCTTTACCATCTACGTACCGTGTTACATGAGGATAGCAGTGTATTATGAGTTCAGAAATTTTATGTCTGCCAGCTGTAATCGCCTCTAGCAAACAGACCCCTGCCTGTTCATAAGTCAAAAGATCTGCATCATAAGTACATAATTTTTCAATTGTCTCGGTCTTTCCTTCAATAATTGCTTTTTTGAAGACACTATAATAAAAATTGGATACCGCTTTTAAAATATCTAAGACGTCATATCTTTTCTTCCTCAGAGCGTGATCAAGAACAGTGAACAGCCTTTCTTCTCGTGCACATTCAGACTTCAACACAGTCCTCAAAATCTCGGGGTCGCCTTGCTCATATGCAACTTCTACCGGATCAGCTCGTCCATCCTTATAAAAAGCTTTATCTTTACACAACTGAGCAACAGCTCGTGGTTTGCATCCTTTAATAGAGCATACAAGAGGAGATTCACCGTCAATAACACAGGGATCAATCGTTTTGATAATATCGAGCGTCCGGCCAGTCACCTGACCGTGCTTTAATTCGCTCTTAAACTGCTCAACAGCCCTTCTTTTACGAATTTCACGCTGTTCAGCCAGCTGTTTTGTAGGTACATCCAATTCTTCAACCTTATCAGCCAATAACTCTTCGATTTCACCTGATAGTGGCGGCTTTCTCTCTTTTAATGATTGAGCATACTGCAGAATAGTACATTCAAAGGGGCACTTGAGACGTGGATCTGCACCGGCATTAAGTAAGTCGTGGACCATAGAAAGATTATGGTGCTCGACCGCATAATAGAGAGCACTGTCCTTTTTCATGCTTAGCTTATTGATATCGGCGGCACTCAGAGCCAAGAGTTTGCGAACCCGGGTGGGATTATTTTTATAAGCGGCATAAATCAGCTCATGTGCACTATGCTCTATCATCCAGCCTTCTTTTTGTAATATAAATGAATCAATCAGTTGTACAAGTACCTGAAAACCTTTATTTTGAGCTATAACGCGTGCTGTCCTCTTCTTCTCATTGGTAAGAGTATAATCGGCCTGAGCCTCAAGAAGTTGCGTTACAAGGAAACTATGATTGCGCTCTGCAGCGTACATTAATGCGGTACCGGTTCGCTTTCCCTCAAATATTCTTTGCACGTCACAATCTGCGCCGGCACCAAGTAAAAGTGCCATGATCATTGAAAGTGCCTGCTGAGCTGGCTTTGAAGGGTGCATAACACGTGCACAATGCATAAGCGGCGTAAATCCATCTTTATCAGCTTTTTGAGGATCAGCCCCAAAACTGAGCAGGATATCCACACATTCAACTGCACTAAATAATTTTTCTTCGGGTAAGTCTTGTTCTGAAAATCGTCTAATAACTGAAATAAGAGGCGTAAAGCCTTCTTGATTAGATGCATTAAGCATTCCGCTATCGAGTGGTGATAAAAAAGCAAGCAGGCACCATTCACTCAACGAATGAAGAGCATAATCAAAGACCGTTCTTCCTTTTTTATCTTTTATATCGGTACGAGCTCCCTGATCGATCAGATCGTTAATTATTTGGTAGTTACTGTGCTGAACAGCAATCATTAATGGCGTCATTCCTTGCCTGTCCTTCTCATTAATATCAGCACCTGCTTTCAAAAGAGCGAGAAGCTTCTCTCGTTCATTAGCTTTTACGGCTTTAATAAGCTCAGCACTCTCTGTCTCTTTAGCCTCTGCAGAACCTGATTTTGCCGCAGCAAATAACGCTGCAAGCCGCTCTTCTCGGGCGTTTTTCAGCCGCTCTCTCTGTTCTTGCTCTAAAGAATCAAGAACCGATCTCTTAAGTGGTTTTGGGTCGCACTCAGGATACAACGTTTTAAATGTTAACTGCTTATTGTAAGACCTAAAGAGAAATGTGAGACGACTTTGAGCACACTTAGCTGATGCCTCCACTATTTGTAATGGTCCATCAGAGTTTTCTTTCCATACTATTTCGGCATTTTGAGCCTGTTGAATGTAACTTAGTATCTGCTCTGGTGAGTAGTTACAGGGAAAAAATGTTTTATGCTGATCGTAGGCTTTGCCATGATAAATGATACTCCCGGAGTGAAAGTCAAGGTGGTCGTCTTCAGTGTAAATCCAGAGACCATCATTGATTTCAAGAACTCTCCCTGTTTGATAGGCCCGCACCGTTTGTGGTGAGTAGGCATGGAGCCCTGATATTTTCGTTTCATCTGAACGAGGGTCAACAACTTTCTGATAGCTCAAAATATGTCTAAGTGCCGGAAGGAGTTGAATCTCAACCTTTTGGTTGCCATAAGGTAAGGCCAGTACCTGCGCATCGGCTTGCGCTTTCTCACTACGCACTTTCATGGCATAAGAAGAGGTCGGAATAATCAGAGAGAGAAGAAGAATGTATTTGTTCATAGGATATCGCTATACATGAGGTATTATTTAATAATGATACAATTCTAGCACTTTTTAAAAAATATGCAAATTGAAAACTCAAATCTATGTAATTATCATCCGAAAATTACAAAAGGATAGGAAAGTCTAGAGAGGAATGCGCGGCGGCTTTCTGGAGAACAGCATATTTCATTTTGAAGTGCATAGGATTGAGCAATTGGAAAGCATCAAAAAGAATGAGTTGTATGAAGAATTTTCATTCTTTTTTCTCTATGAATTGATTTATACTTTTCAATCTTATTCGAGCGTCAACTTTTACAAAATCAGGTGAATTTTCACTTTCTATCGCATTTTTAAAAAAGCTTTGTAACTGGGCAACAGAATCTGGTGCCTGATGAGTGAAATCAAACAGCGCCAATAAATCGGAGGTCGTAACAAAATACTCACAGGCGAAATGCAATTTGCGATCAAAATCGTTGTGTGTATAAGTAATCAATGGCCTAAAGTAACGGAGTGCCTTCGCCTTGTTTTCTGCTGTATCTGACTGCATGGACCAATACATTCCCATGTAAAAACTCGCATACGCTTGCCAGGGATAATCTATTTTGTCAGGAGAAAAATGCTCGCATAATGGTGCAATCCATTTTCGCATACGTTCACTATTTTCTTTTAAAATTTTCCCTTCCAAATAGCTTTGAGCAAGATAGCAACGTGCTGCAGCCCGTACTTCAGGATATTTAGTTTCAAGTTTGGCACAGAGCCAGCAATCTATCAGAATAGTAAATGTTACAGGAGCCCGCAAAACATCGTATCCATGGTAAAAAGCTCGCCCAACAAGTTCTTTTCTATAGTGTATTAATTTTTGCCTGAATGCTTCCATTTCTGCGACAGTCGTTAAAGTCAAACTGTCAACGAACTCATCGATATCATCCTTTATAGTTTGGGGGACTAGCCAAGATTTTTCACCCGATACACTCTCGACCATAAAATTCACCAGATAAAGAAGTTCATCACGTATCTCAGATTTTGCGTGCTGAAGTTCATGGAAAACAAGTACTGATTGGCCTTCTCTTTCAAAAGAATCGAAAAGTTGAACTATATCGGTACGACCGGCTTTTCTTGCTAAATCACGTGCTTCACAACCATCGCGATCTTTGACATGAATATTGATCCCTGGAACTTTTAAGATAAATGCGACTGTGTCAATGTTTCCACCCCTTACTGCAGCCATAAGTGGTGTCCCGATAAATGGATATCCCTGCAATGGTACAAGTTCATTCACCATAACATTAGGATTTAGCTGCAGCAAATGTTTAATCCCACGCGATAATCCTCTGCCGGCCGAAGTAGTAAGAACTTTTTGCAAATCAGAATCAGACACAACTTTGCTTTGTAACAGCATTCTGACAAATTCGATGTTGCCCACCTCAAGAGCCATACCAGCAATTGCAACAACGGGAAAAACATCCGGTCTTTCGAGAATTAACGATAAAATTTCAGCTGGTGCCCATGTTTTCATTATAATACCGACAATCTTTTGCATACGCACAAATGCTGGTGCCGAAGTGTTGAAATTCATGAGTGAAGCGATATAGCATGCTATATTTGGCATATGCTGGACTACAGCATATTCAAAAGGAGTGATTCCTGTTTTATCAGGTTGATTAACATTAACTCTGCCCCCAGCAGATTTGATGAGGCATTTTAATATATGAAGAACAGCCACTTCGGTTTCAAAAATGCGGTTCCATCCATTGACCTTGGCTTTCGCCTTACCGTGAGCCTTTAAGAGTGAAAAAAAGATACTATTGCCATCAGCATCAACCTTATTAAGATCAACATCCGGTCGTCCCGCCAAAAAATAGAGTACGGGAAGATAAGGTTTTCTCAAAGCAAGCAAGACGAGTCGATCGGACTCAGTTCTTTCCTTTTTTGCTTGCTCGTCGGTATCTGCCCAAGCCGCTAAAACAGATGAAATCTCGTTATCTTCATGATATGTTTGTCTTACAAAAAACCATGCTGGTGCATTCATCGGTTCGATCCTACGATTGAGTTCTGGGGATCGTTTCGTTATAAATAACTTGACTACGTCCTTTTTGTTATAGAGACATGCCCAAATAAGTGGCGTAAGAGTTGGTAGGCCTTGTTCAAGTAAGCGGTACCATTCAAAGGCAGGTTGATCGAGTAAAGCACGTATGTTTTGCGCGTTTTGGAAAAAACTGCCAGGAATGTGCGCGAGCGCATCGCAAATGGTCCATTCTGTCATGTCATCGCGCAGTTTGTCGATAAGTAGGGGCAGTATGTTTGCGCGCTCAGCTATGAGAGCTCCGAAAAATGCACGTGGTTCTCGCAGAAACCCATGGTTTAAGAGAACTTCTGCTCGTGAGATATCTTTCAAATCTATAATTGACTGTACCAGACATAGATACTTGTAGCCAACAGGATTAGTTTTTGCATCTGGGTTATCAATGATACTTTTTATCTGATCAAAATAGGGACAGGAACCATCAGGCAGAAAAATCTTGCGCAGCTTATTTCGCCATCTTTCGCTTTGTGTAAGCACATGGTTAAGAGTCGTTAGACTGGAAGAACATAGCATCCGCTCACAAACAGTAAGCCACTGAACTGGCGTATATTGTAACTCCTCAAGCAGATTATATAATATTTCACATGAAGCAGCTGTATGATCTTGACCAATTTCTTCAAGGAGGGCATTTTTACAGCATTCTTTTATCCGCTCTCCTTGAGCATCATTTTTAATTGCCGAAAATAATGAGTTATGAGCCCTATCTAATACAAAAATGCGCGCCTTTTTTTCTAAAAACTTCATAACCCCATGTTCATCGTTGCGCTCGACACAATGATATAATGGTGTGCGGCCTTGCTTATCCTGTGGATTAAGATTGATTCCCTTGCGGTGAATAAGTTCTGCAAGCATTTTTCTTTTACCATGAATCGCTGCTACATGAAGAGGAGTGAGTCCTTCTGGACAAGCTCTAATAAGATCTGTTCTTGAGAATTTACGAAACTCTACCATATTATCCGAAAACACTGCCTGCATAGCCTGTGTCCACGTTTTAGGGCAATCTTCTCTTGTCACAGCTGCCTGCTCAGTTTCTGAAGGAGCAGATTTCTCCGATGACATTGCTTCTCTTTTGCTCGCACATTCTTTAAAGAGCGCATATAATTCGTGAGCAGAACCTGATTTAGGGGAAATAAAACTATGAGCGCTGCGACCTTGGCTATCAACAACAGTGCTATCAGCGCCTGCCTGAAGTAGCTTTCTACATATCTCAATCATACCCTGTTGGACGGCATGCATAAGAGGAGTCGTGCCTTTACCATCTGCGTATCGTATTACCTGAGGGTAGCAGTTTATGATCAGCTCAGAAATCTTGTGTCTGCCAGCAATAATTGCTTCCACCAAGCACATGCCTGCCTGTTCAAGCGTTAAAAGATCAGTATCATACGTGCATAGTCTCTCAATGGTCTCTGTTTTTCCTTCGATAATTGCTTTTTTGAAAGCACTATAATAAAAATGAGCTCCCTCCTTTAATATATCTAAGACGTCATACTTTTTTTTCCTTAAAGCAAGCTCAAGGAGTGCTAACAATCGTTCTTCTCGTGCACATTCAGATTTGAGCACAATCCTTAAAATTTCAAGATCTTCTAGTTCATAAGCGATGGTTACGGGATCATTCCGCCCATCTTTGTAAAAGTCTTTTCCTTTTTTACACAGCTGAGCAACAACCCTCGGCTTGCGCACTTTAATAGCGCATACCAGAGGGGATTCTCCATCTATGGCACACGGATCTAGTGTTTTAATAATATCGAGTGTCCTATCAGTTACCTGTCCCCGCGTAAGCTCATTTTTAAAATCTTCAATGGCACGCTTTTTGCGAATTTCACGCTGTTCTGCTGACTGTTTTGTGGGCACGTCTAATTCTTCAGCCCTGTCAGTTAATAACTGTCCTATTTCTTCTGAGACAGATGATTTATTTTTCAATGACTGAGCAAACTGAAGAATGGTCCCTTCAGTCGGACATTTCAGACGCGGATCTGCACCAGCATCAAGTAAGATGCGAACCATAGGAAGATTGCTATGCCCTACGGCATAATAGAGAGCGCTATCTTTTGCCATGCTCAGTTTATTAACATCGTTCGGGTTCAGAGCCAAGAGTTTTCGGACGCGAGCAGTACTATTTTTATAGGCGGCATGTATGAGCTCATGCGCACTATGCGCTTTCATCCAGTCATCTTTTTCCTTTATATGTGAGTCAATGAGCTGCACAAGTGTGCTAAATCCCTTATTGTGTGCTATGACGCGCGCTGTTCTGTTTTTTTCATTGGTAAGCATGTAGTCAGCTTGTGCTTCAAGAAGTTGAGTTACGAGGAAATTATGATTTCGCTCCGCAGCGTACAGTAATGCAGTCCCGGTTCGTTTCCCTGCAGCAATTCTTTGCGTATCAACATCTGCACCACCATCAAGTAATAGAGCAACTATCGTCGACAATACCTGCTGAGCTGGTTTTGAAGGATGCATTATTCGCGCACAGTGCATAAGCGGTGTAAAACCATCTTTGTCAGCTTTTTGAGGATCTGCACCAAAATTGAGTAAAATGTCGACACACTCGACCGCACTAAAGAGTTTTTCTTCAGGTAAGTCTTGCTCTGAAAATCGCTTAATAATAGAGATAAGAGGAGTTAGCCCTTCCTGATTATAATCATTGAGGCGCATACTCTCGCTTGGGCGCAAAAAAGAAAGCAAGCACCATGCATTGAGCGTGTGAAGTGCATAGTCAAAAACTGTTCTTCCTTTTTTATCCTTTACATCAGTACGAGCTCCATATTCAAGAAGATCATTGATCAATTCATAATTTGTCTGATTGGCAGCAGCCATTAATAGGGTTATTCCTTGCTTGTCCTGATCATTAACATCAGCACCAGCTTTCAGAAGAGCAAGAAGTTTCTCTGGCTCATTATTTTTTATTGCCTTCACAAGCTCAGTAGTCTCAATTTCTTTGATTTCGGTCACGCCCGATTTCGCAGCAGCAAGTAATGCTGCGAGACGCTCTTCTCGCACCTTTTTCAATCGTTCTCTCTGTTCCAGTTCTAAAGCATCCAATGTCGATCTCTTAAGTGGTATTGCTTTGCATTCGGGATAGACCGTTTTAAAGAGCAGCTGCTTATTGTAGGATTGAAAGATAAACGTCAGTCGACTTTCACTGCACGTCGCAGATGCCTCTACTATACGCAAAGTGCCATCAGACTTTTCTTTCCATGCAATATATGCATGCTGGGCTTGCTGTATACACGCTAGTACCTGCTCTTGCGACCAACTGCTGGGAAAGAACGTTTTGAGTTGATCGTAGGCTTTGCCATGGTAAATGATATAACCGGAGTGAAAACCAAGGTGATCGTCTTCCGTGTAGATCCAAAGACCATCGCTCAGTTCAAGAACCCTCCCCGTTTGATAGGGTCTAACTCTTTTTGGCACGTAGGCATGCAGCCCTGATATTTTTGTTTCCTCTGTATGAGGATCCACAATCTTCTGGTAACTAAAAATGTGGCGGAGCACGGACGTAAGGTGAATTTCTACCTTTTGGCTTCCATAGGATAAGACTACAAGCTGTTTATCAGCTTCATTTTGTTCTTTGATACCTACTTTCATCGCATAAGCGGTGCACGTAGAAATAATAAGAGCAAAGAAAAGAAAGTATTTGTTCATGGGATAATCACTATGTATGAGAGGTTATTTAATAATGATACCATTCTACCACTTTTTTAAAAATATGCAAATTGAAAACTCAAAATTTGTGCGGTAACTGCGAGAAAATTGCGAAGGATGCTTCAGTCTGAAGAGGAATTCCAGATTTTTTGGTTAAGTAGCTCTACTGAATTGAGCAAGTGAGCAGAAAAAAGCATGCGATGGAGCAAGAGCTTCATTATTTTTTCCCTATGATGTGCTGTAATGTCCTCAATCTGCTTTGTGCATCATCTTTTACAAAATCAGGTGAATCTTCGTTGTCTAGCGCCTTTTTTAAAAATGCTTGCAACTCGGCAACTTGAGAGGCTTGAGGTATGAGATCATAGTTCTGCGCCAACATATAAGATATATTAACAAAATAAAGAGCCGCAAACTGCAATTTCCGATCAAAATCTTCATGTACGTAAGTGGTCAATGGTATAAAGTAAGGAAGTGCATTCTTCCTGCTTTTAGCTGTATCCGATTGCATTAAGCAATAAATGCCCCTATAAAAATTAGCATATGCTTGCCAAGGGTGATCTATTTTTTCAGGAGAATATTGTGAGCACAATGGTGCTATCCATGCGTGCATACGTTCAGTATTTTCTTTAAAAAAGGCATTCTCAAAATGGCATCGAGCTAATTGACAACGGGCAACAGCCTGAACCTCCGGATATTTGGTTTCGAGTGTGGCACAGAGCCAACTGTCAATTAAAGTGGTGAAGGTCACAGGAGAGAGCAGCACATGAAACCATAGTTCGAATTCGCGTCCAGAGAGCTCTTTTCTATACTGAATTAATTTTGCTCTGCATATTTCAAGATCCAGGATCGTCTTATAGGTCAAACTATCAACGAATTCATAAATGTCTCGTCGTATCATAGCAGGGATTTCCCACGATTTTTCGCCCGCTTTTTTCTCTACCACGTAATTGACAAGGTTAAGAAGTTCATCGCATATCTCTGATTTTGCTTGCTGATTTTCATAAAAGACTAGTGCTGACTGTCCGTCTCTTTCAAAAGAGTCAAATAGCCGCACAATTTCGTTGTGTCCCGCCTTTTGTGCCAGATCACGTGCAGTGGTGCCATCAGGTTTTTTTACCTGTATATTAATACCCGGAATTTTCAGCAAAATGGCAACTGCAGTCAATAGCGCCCTCAGATGCTGCTGCCATGAGCGGTGTCCCGAAAAAAGGACGAGTGGCATCATCACTTTTAAAAAGCTTATTGACCTCAATAGTAGGTTTCAAACGAAATAGTAATTTAATTGCACGGGAAGCACCCATTAGACTTAAAATAACAGGAAGAGCTCTTAAGTCTAGGTCTGTTAAAACTGTTACAACTGGACTTTGAAGAAAGAATGCAACAAGTTCAGTCTTCCCTTCATCAAGCGCTGCCAGACACAGCGATCGCGGAGGAAAAACATCAGGTCTTTGGCACATCAACATTACGATCTCCTGCGTAGACCATTCTTTTACAATTCTTTGTAGAGCAGTATTCATTCGTTTCAGTGCCTCGGCAGAAGTCCCATCAAAATGTGGTAAAGAAGCAAAGTACATTGCTGTATTTACCAGGTGATGATTCACCGCATATTCAAATGGTGTGACGTCTGACTTATCAGGTTTATTGATATCAACTCTACTTCCGCCTGCCTCTATAAGCATTTTGCAAAGAGGAAGATAGACTGTCTCTGCTTGTTGAATGCTCATGGTATTTACTTTTGCTTTTAAAAACGAAAATAAAAGAGTATCACCATTAACGTCTGGTACATTAAGATCAACATCAGGTCGTGCAGCTAAAAAACTAAGTGCAGGAACATGTGGTCGCGCCGCAGCGAGCGTTAGAAGTTCGCGAGATGTTGTTCTTTCTTTTTTTGCCTGTTCATTGGTATCAGCCCACATGGCAAGAAGAGACATAATTTCTTTATCATCAAAATAGACATTAGCTACAATAAACCATGCGGGTATTTTCATGGGTTCGATACGGCGATGGAGTTCTGGAGATCCCTGCACAATAAATGCTTTAACAGCTTCCCTTTTCTTATGAATGCATGCCCACACCAGTGGTGTAAGAGTTGGTGGTCCCTTTTCAAATCGGCACCAGGTGAACTCACGCTGATTGAGTGTGTCACGTATCTTTTGCAAGCCTTGCAAAAAACTGCCAGGGACATACTTAAGCGCATCGAAAGCTGTCCATTGGGACATGTCATCGCGTAATGTATCAATAAGCAGAGGAAGTATGTTTGTGCGATCAGCTAAGAGTGCTCTAAAAAGCGTATGTGGATCTCTCATTAGACCATGATGTAAAAGAATTTCCGCTCGTGGAATTTCATTGAGTTCTAAAAATAACTGTGTCAAACGTAGATACTGTCGACCAACCTGATTTTTCACATTAGATGAGTTTCGAAAGATATTTGTTACATCTTCAAGGTAGGGAGATGAAGCATCGAGCACAAAAAGCTTTCGAAGCTTATTACGCCATATTTCGCTTTGGGTAAGCACGTGATTAAGAGTCACGAGACTGGAGGAATACAACATCCGTTCACAAATAATGAGCCACTGCGGCGGCGTATACTGTAACTTCTCAAGCAAACTATATAATATTTCACAGGACGCAGCTATATGGTCTTGGCCGATTTCTTCAAGGAGAGCATTTTTACAGCATTCTTGTATACGAGCTCCTCGAGCATCATTTTTAATAACCGAAAATAATGAGTTATGCTCCCTATCCAATACAAAAACGCGTGCCTTTTTTTCCAAAAGCTTCATAACCCCTTGTTCATCATTGCGCTCGACACAATGATAGAGCGGTGTACGTCCTTGCTCATCTTGCGCATTAATGTCGATACCTTTTCGGTTACTAAGCTCTGCAAGCATTTTTCTTTTGCCATGGATCGCTGCTACATGAAGAGGAGTGAGTCCTTCTGGACCGGCTATAGTAAGATCAGTTCTTGAAATGTTACGCAGCTCTCTGATATTGTCTGAAAATACCGCTTGCATGGCTTCTGTCCAGTTTTTAGGGCAGTCTGCTCTTGTAACAGCACTTTGTGAGGACCCTGACATTGCGGAAGGCTCTGTTTTGCCCGAAATTCCCTCTCGTTTACTTGTAAATTCTTTAAAGAGCGCATATAATTCTTGAGCTGCACCAGATTTCGGTGAAACAAAACTATGTGCATTGCGACCTTGGCTATCGACGAAAGTGCTATCAGCGCCCGCTTGAAGAAGTTTTCTGCACACCTCAACCATACCCTGCTGGGCAGCATGCATAACAGGAGTCATCCCTTTCTCGTTTACGTAGCGTATCACCTGAGGATAGGTTTCTATTATAGAGTTAGAAATGGTTTGTCGGCCAGCAATAATCGCCTCTATCAAACATCCTCCTGCCTGTTCAGGTGTCAATAGATCGGTGTCATAGGCACACAGTTTCTCGATAGTTTCTGCTTTTCCCTCGGTAACTGCTTTTTTGAAAGCGCTGTAAAAAAAATGAGCTCCCTCCTTTAATATATCTAAGACGTCGTACTTTTTTTTCCTTAAAGCATGTTCGAGGATCGCTAATAATCGTTCCTCTCGTGCACATTCGGATTTGAGCACAATTCTTAAAATCTCAAGATCTTCTAGCTCATAAGCGCTATCTACAGGATCACTTCGCCCATCTTTGTAAAAATCCTTCTTTTTACACAGCTGAGTAACAACTCTCGGCTTGCGCACTTTAATAGCGCATACCAGAGGGGATTCTCCATCTATAGCGCAAGGATCTAGTGTTTTAATAATATCCAGCGTCCGATCAGTTACTTGACCCCGCGTAAGCTCATTTTTAAAATCTTCAATGGCACGCTTCTTGCGAATTTCACGCTGCTCCGCTGACTGTTTTGAGGGCACATCTAATTCTTCAGCCGTGTCAGTTAATAACTGTTCTATTTCTTCTGAGACAGATGATTTATGTTTCAATGACTGAGCAAACTGAAGAATGGTCCCTTCAGTCGGACATTTCAGACGCGGATCTGCACCAGCATCAAGTAAGATGCGAACCATAGGAAGATTGCTATGCCCTACGGCATAATAGAGAGCGCTATCTTTTGCCATGCTCAGTTTATTAACATCGTTCGGGTTCAGAGCCAAGAGTTTTCGGACGCGAGCAGTACTATTTTTATAGGCGGCATGTATAAGCTCATGCGCACTATGCGCTTTCATCCAGTCATCTTTTTCCTTTATATGTGAGTCAATGAGCTGCACAAGTGTGCTAAACCCCTTATTGTGTGCTATGATGCGCGCTGTTCTGTTTTTTTCATTGGTAAGGATGTAGTCAGCTTGTGCTTCAAGAAGTTGAGTTACGAGGAAATTATGATTTCGCTCCGCAGCGTACATTAATGCAGTCCCTGTTCGTTTCCCTCCAGCAATTCTTTGCGTATCAACATCGGCACCAGCATCAAGCAAAAGTGCCGCAATCATTGAAAGCACCCGCTGAGCCGGTTTTGAAGGATGCATTATTCGTGCACAGTGCATAAGAGGAGTAAATCCATCTTTATCAGCCTTTTGAGGATCTGCACCAAAATTGAGTAAGATATCTACACACTCAACTGCACTGAATAGTTTTTCTTCAGGTAAATCTTGTTCTGAAAATCGTCTAATAATTGAGATAAGAGGCGTCACCCCTTCTTGATTAGTGTCATTGAGCAGTTTACTGTTCGTCGTAGATAAAAAAGAAAGCAGGCACCATTCACTCAAAGAATGGGCAGCATAATCAAATACAGTTCTTCCTTTTTTATCCTTTATATCAGTACGAGCTCCCTGTTCAATGACATCATTAATCAATTCATAGTGAGCGTGTTGAACTGCAACCATCAGTGGTGTCATGCCTTGCTTGTCCTGATCATTAACATCAGCACCTGCTTTCAAAAGAGCAAGAAGCTTCTCTCGCTCATTATTTTTTATTGCCTTTATAAGCTCAGTAGTCTCTAACTCTTTGACTTCGGTCACCCCAGATTTCGCGGCAGCAAGCAATGCCGCGAGTCGTTCTTCTCGCACCTTTTTCAACCGTTCTCTCTGTTCCAGTTCTAAAGCATCCAAAATTAATCTCTTAATTTGTTTTGTATCACATTCAGGATAGACCGTTTTAAAGAGCAGTTGCTTATTGTAGGATCGAAAGATGAACGCAAGTCGGCTTTCAGGGCATTTTGCAGATGCCTCTACTATATGTAAAGCACCATCAGACTTTTCTTTCCATGTAATATCTGTATGCTGAACCTGGAGTATATACTCTAGTACCTGCTCTTGCGACCAACCGCAGGGAAAGAATGTTTTATCCTGATCGTAGGCTTTGCCATGATAAATGATATGACCCGAGTGAAAACCAAGGTGATCATCTTCTGTGTAGATCCAAACGCCATCGCTCAACTCAAGAACTCTTCCCGTTTGATATGCTCGGACAGTTTTCGGCACGTAGGCATGCAGCCCTGATATCTTTGTTTCCTCGGTATGAGGATTCACGATTTTCTGGTAACTAAAAATGTGGCAGAGCGCGGACGCAAGGTGAATTTCTACCTTTTGGCTTCCATAAGATAAAGCTAGAAGCTGTTTATCAGTTTCTTTTTGTTCTTTGACTTCCACCTTCATCGCATAAGTGGTGCACAGAGGAATAATGAGAGCAAAGAAAAGAAAGCATCTATTCATGTGATAATCACTCTATAAGAGACCTTATTTAATAATGATACACTATACCAATTTTTAAAAAATATGCAAATTGAAAACTGAGAATCGAGAAAAGTGAGCGGAAAATTTCTACGGGATGTGAGCAGGAAAACTCAATTGATCGTTGGCTGTATCCTCTTATGTGCAGGGAACTTCAATGTATCAGCACACGCTTTCGGTTTTTTCTCATTGGTAACATTCCACACGAGTTGCTCATTTCCGCTGTCTTCCCAATAGTGCTTGATCTGCCAATGATCAAAGTCTTTTTCTAGCGTAACAACAATAAATGAGTCATAAGTAAAACATGCTTCTCCTTCTTCCTCATCTAAGCGAGAATCTGGAGCAGAAAGCAACGTAAATACTTTATCCCAGAGAAGTGTGTAGCCTTTTGAGCAGCAGAGATGATTAAGCAGCGGTCCACCTGTTTCATTATTATGGTCATGAGCTCTGAACAACCCTCGAATCGCGGCTTTTGGTGAATCGCCCCATTTGAGTATTTCCTCGGTGAGTTTCTGACCCATTACCCATCCAGTAAAGGTTTTCTTTCTCTGTTTGATTGCGATGCGCGGATTTACGTTAAAGCCACTCCACATAAATCCTGAGTGAGTAAGATGATCACCGATCAGCGTCAATACTCCTGTTGGTACAAAATCCTGAATGTCATTACAAAGGACATCAAGACCAAAGGCTAATTTAATAGCGTCTTGAGAAACCTTGCTCAACTTTTCATTAAAATATTTTCTTCGCCAGAGTTTATCTATGAATTCATAATGTACCGACAACGGTGCATTGAGAAAGTTATATGGATTATAACCAATTTCTAGGCCTCCATGGCAGCAACACATATATTCAATCTTTTTTGCCTGCGAACAGCCAAGGTAGCACACGACGGGAAACAGATCGAAGAGCCTGAATATAGTAACCTCATCGCGTGGAGTGAGATCAAATTTGAAGTAAAGCTCATCAATAAAGCTCGGAATATTGAGCATCGCTTTTTCACTCAAATGCTTATTTCTAAAATCAAGCTCAAGAGCATAGTCTTCGTGGTTTCCTCTCATGAGGATAACCCGCTCAGGGTTTGCAATCAGCAGACGAGCAACAGTGTAGGTAACTTCCACTCCATAGATACCACGACCCATGTAGTCGCCAAGAAAGAGCATATAAAAATTGTCTTTGAGGATTTTAAACTTATTATCAATAAAACCGAGATCTCGCAGCTTTTCGAGATTACGAATAAGGGAATGTATCGACCCATGAAAATCTGCGCAGATTGCAATCTGGCTGCCTTGAGGAAGAGCAAGCTTTTGTGCATAAGGCCTATAGATAAAATTGCTTATCGTTTCCAAAGGCATCGTCGAGGGCCGCGTAAGGTTAAAGAGGTCAGGATACAGCGTCACCAATGATTTTTTCTTAAGCCATAGAGCGTCTGGACTCAAATCTTTTTTTAGCGCCTGTGCCGCCTTTTCAAAAACATCCAGATATTCATCTAATGTAAGAATATTCGCCTGATAATCTTTTTTTGAAGGAAGTGTAGAAAACTCCGCGGGACGCTCTTTGAGCGTCATAATTCTTTTGGCCCACTGATCGAGCGAGCAGGAAAAACATCTGCCCGTCTGTTTAATTCCTTCTGCGCATTTCGGGGCAGTTTTAGGAATAAAAGGACGTTCTGAAATATCTACTTTCGCACGCAACGAAAGAGTGAACGCGCATAATAAAAGAATGAAGTTTTTTCTCACCGCTCTCTCCTTAACCCTAGTGTATAAAAGTGCTCAGAGAAAGGGCAAGACACCTCAGCTCTTCTTTTTAAGAGTAGGAAAGAGAATAACTTCTTTAATTGAGGGAGTATTAGTGAGTACCATGACCAGACGATCGATCCCGATTCCAACACCGACAGCGGGCGGCATACCATACTCAAGAGCACGTATATAATCCGCATCAAACTGATGTGCCTCTTCATTACCCGCAGCATGTGCTTTCAGTTGTTCAAGAAAGCGTTGTGCTTGATCGAAAGGATCATTAAGTTCATTGTAACTATTAGCAAATTCCATTCCTGCGATAAAAAGCTCATAGCGAGGAGCTATTGTTGGATTTTTGCTGTCTTTTTTAGTAAGCGGAGAAACTTCAAGAGGAAACCCTATAATAAATGTCGGCTGTATAAGTTTTGGCTCAACTAATGCGTCAAATAGTGCGTAGATTTTTTCGCCATGAGAAGCATGAGATTCCACTTTAACTTTGTGCTTTGACAGCGTCGCATCAATTGTTTTCTCAGTCAATTCTTCGGCTGGAATCTGAGCATATTGTACGACTGAATCAAACATTGCAATGCGCTTAAAAGGAGCCCCAAATTCAATGGTATGATCAGCATAAGGAAATGTTACCGTTCCGCAAACTTTGTGAGCAACAGTTCGCAATAAATCTTCAACAAAGTCCATGGCAAAATGATAATCTTTATATGCGGTATAGAACTCTAGCATCGTAAATTCAGGATTATGCTTTGTTGATATCCCTTCATTACGAAAATTTCTATTTATTTCGTAGACTCTTTCAAGACCACCTACCAATAATCTCTTTAAATAGAGCTCAGGTGCTATCCTCAAATAAAAATCTGAGTGTAAAGCATTATAGTGGGTAATGAATGGTTTTGCTGCCGCTCCCCCTGGAATCGGATGAAGCATAGGTGTTTCAACTTCTAGATACCCTTTGTTGTTTAAATAGGTTCTTATTTCACTTATAATATGGGTCCGCTTAATAAAGCGCTCTTTAGTCGCTTCACTGGTAATGAGGTCAAGATAACGTTGCCTGTACTTAATCTCAATATCATGCAGCCCATGAAACTTTTCAGGTAAGGGGAATAAACACTTACTCAAAAGTATGAATTGGTCTACTTTGAGAGTTATTTCGCCTGTTTTTGTTCTAAAGGAACTACCGTGGACCCAGACAATATCACCTATGTCAATATCCTCTTCAAATTCCTTAAAGGACTCTCCTAATGCGTCTGCGCGGAAATAGAGCTGCAACTTGCCCGTGACATCTTGAAGGTGAGCAAATGCAGTTTTGCCATGCAGGCGGATGGTCATTAACCTTCCTGCAAGCGAATAAGTACGTTCTTTCTCGCCATCTTTAAACTCAGAAATGACATCAGAACAATGTGCAGTTACAGGCTGTGTATCAGGCCAGGGCTCAATGCCACGCTTACGTAGCTTTTCTACTTTTTCTACACGGATACGGTGCTCTTCAGACTCGTCAGCACCGCCTTCAAGGGCATGGAGTAATTCTTCGTCTTTTTTTATTGTCATCGTTCAATCAGGTAAGAAGTGATAGTTATTTTAAGTGTACCGCAAATTGAGCTAACAGTGAACTGAAAGAAAAACGAGGATAGTGTGGCAATGATAATTTCCTCTTTTGCTAACCATAGGAACGCCTTTTTTGATTTTAATAAGCGGGATAAAAAAGATAGCGGAGAAATTGACTTTGCATACTGCGATATTCTTAACTAGAAGTTAAGAGAATAACCTCTTCTCAAGGAACAAGATAATCTGAACCATTTAAAAGGAGTTTCGCATGACACGCGGTATAAAAAAAATACTATATCTTGCGCTTATTATTACGAATATGGAAAGTATAGCATTCGAGCCGATCTGTTGTCCTGTGCCGGCCTGCCCTCCAGTGCCGCTGAGCAGTGATCCGGTATCTCGTGCGATAGCTCTTTCGAATAATTGCTTATCAATTGCACAATCAAATGGAACAACAGCCTCTTGGAAGTGACTGCTGTTTGATGCCGTGCTGCACTGTGCCATTCGCAATAAAACCGGGAAATACAAATATAGCTTATTCCCCAGATGGAACCTGCTTAGCTGTTTCAGACACCTGCAAAGTAACACTTTTTAAGGTCGATTGTGATTGTTGTTTGGAGAGAAAAGGAAATACTTTCCAAGTCAAATTTCCAACGGGATTTGCATTCTGTGACAACTGTTTGTTTATAGGTCAACCAAATTCTGCGCCAAGCCTTTTCGATGTTAGAAATTGTGAAGCAAAACCTAAAAAATCAGACGTCAAAACTATTTTCCAATCACCGCTATTTGCGGTAACCCCTCAATGTACCTGTTTAGCAGTTGTTGACAATGGTTTTATTTACACATTTGGTATAACTGATTGTTCGCTCACCTGCAAGCCGCTTTCTAAGTTTGCAATACCATTTTACAATGCATCAAGCATGATATCAAGCGCTACATGGTCGCCCGATGGCAAATGCTTACTCGTGATAGACAGCTACTCTGGCATGATTTATAGCTTTTGTGTAAACGATTGTCGAATAAACATATTTGTGGGTGCTAGTGCATATCGCTCTGCCACTCAGATCGCCTTTAACCCAATCCCCGTTTCACCCGGTTTGTATTGCTTTGCTGTACTTGCAGAGTCAGACTTTTTCGCTTCTAGCAATGGAAACGGATCATTTGCTACATTTACGCTTGATACTTCTAATTGTTTTATAGGCTTAGAACTTGGTCTTTTTCCAATAAGTCCCCAACCAAATGTTCCTGGTGCACCGCCTATCTTGGGACGTTCCATTGCATGGGCACCTAACGGCTGTATATTTTACGTGGACCAAAAAAATATTTGGTCTTATAAGCCAGCGTCATGTCCCGTAGCACTGAAGCCTGTATAGAATTCATGCTCCAAATTAGATGTTAATCGGTGAATAGATAAAGCCGAAATGTCAGCTCGACAGAGTAAAAAAGAACTTAAGTTGAAACTGGGCTTGCATCTGTGCGACAAAAAGATCTATAACAGGTTGCGCTAATTTCGCGAACAATAAACCCTTAATGGGCTGGTTATAGGACCTGGGGCTTATGAATTTTTAAGTTATAATAATTTCACAGAGTCTTTCTCAAAATTGAGGCCGCTTTCTTTCGAATCATAAATGGCAAGCAAAAAAAAGAAGCCCTTTATTATTCGACTAAATTTTTTGCTTGTGTTAGCTTCGTTGAGAGCATAAAAAAATAGCCGCTCAATATTGTTATTGGCGCAAAAAACATGTTAGCAAGTTTCATTCGAAGGGTGCTCTATGCTAAATAAAAATTATCTCTTCGCTGCTATTATCTTGTTTTCAGCAAATCAGTTATATAGTTATAAGGTAAAAGTTCTTAATGATACATCCGCATCTTTCCACATAGAGTTGCTTAAGGATTATAGTGGACGATGGGTTAAAACCGTGCTTTATTCCCACGATACTTGGGGTGCAGACGGAGAATTAAGCTTTGATTATAGCATTTCAATTGAGGCTCAAAACTTCACCTCCGGCATCTCAATTACTGGACAGCAAGTGATAAACTGTCACGTTCTTTACATAATAAAAGAAAATATATTTGGCTATTATATTGTAACACAGCCGTACTGTGCTCACATCCCTCACTTTATTGATGAATTTTATATATAAGAAGCTGATTTTTAAATTTGATGTAAAATCGATTGAAATCTTGGGGAAGAAAACTACTTTTTGAATGTGATTAACAACATCACTTGATTTGGATATATCGCAATTGAATATTGTTACCCAGAAAGGATAACTCTATGTTTAAAAAATATCTCTTAGCTGCTGTTATCTTATTTTCAGTAAATCAGATATATGGTTATAGGGTAAAAGTTATCAATCATTCATCAGCGCCTTTCAAGGTAGTGCTGCCTAAGGATGGTAGCGGGAGATGGACAAATGACAGACTTGGGCCCGGAGATACTTGGAATAATGATGGCTTAACTTTTCGTGAAAGTATTAGGATTGAGGCCCAAAAGCTGAATAGGAAAGGTGCTCAGAAACAAAATGACGCTTATGCTGGTCAATGGTTTTATGGGGAAGAAGTAGTAGATTGTGATGTCGTTTACATTATCACGGGAAGTGATGGGTCAGGATATCATATAGAAACTCAAAGACATTGCCACTGATGACCTTTAATTAATTAGGCTTAGAAGCTGTTTTTTGTGAACAAGCCGCTTATTTCGGCAGAAATAATTTGATACATAGCGCTAATGCCATTTTTTCACTCAGTTTGCAATAGCAGTAAGGGTCAAGCAACTTCTCGATAATGAACGCCTGAATTATTTTCAGTAGGTGCTAATTTTTACAATGAATATACTTTTCTCAATTTTATTATTAGTTAATTTTTGGTGCCGCGACGGTTACTTTGTACTTGTAAGCAACTGTAAAATATGCTCATGGTTGCCTGCTAGCGCTAGTGAGCGAGCTGTTTGCCCATTTTGATTTTGAATCTCACTATCAATGGTTGGGTTTTCCAGAAGTATTTGCACTATTTCTTCATGCCCTTTTCTTGCGGCAACAATCAGAGCTGTTGACCCATATATATTTTGAGCATTGATAGCAATAAGACGATGATTTGCAAGCAAGCGAACTATCTCTTTCTGACCATGCTCTGCAGCGATCATGAGAGCAGTCCAACCATATTCATTACGCTCATTTACATCAATATTTAGATGAGCAAGCAAAAATTGGACGATTTCTTTATGTCCGTTTTGAGCAGCAGCCATAAGTGGAGTTGAGCCTGCGTTAGTCTTGACGTTAACGTTGATACCGGGTTTGTTAAGTAAGAACTGAACGATTTCGGTGAAGCCCTTGAATGCGGCAAGAATAAGTGCTGTCTCTCCACTTTGATTTTGGGCATTAAAGTCAATATCAGGTTGAGCGAGCAATAATGCGATGCATTCTTTACGACCATTGCCCGCGGCAAATATAAGTGCCGTCAAGCCTGCATTATTTCTAGCGTTGACGTTAATTCCCGCTTTATTTAGTAATAATTGAACGATTTCCTTATGACCACCCTGAGCTGCAGCCATAAGAGGAGTTCCACCATTTTCATGTGGCGCATTGATATCAATGTCAGGTTTATCAAGAAGAAATCTAATGATTTCTGTGTGTCCGTTTTGAGCTGCGCTTAGGAGAGCCGTTGAGCCATTATTTAAACGTTTATTAATGTTAATATCAGGTCGAGCAAGTAACAGTTTGACTATTTCTGTATGTCCATTTTCGGCAGCTGCAGCGAGAGCGGTGGCCCCATTGTGAGCGTGCATATTAATATTAGCATTTGGATTACTAAGAATCAGTTGAACAACTCTTGTACGACCGAAATAAGCCGCAAGTATGAGAGCTGTTACGCCCTGTTGATTTTGAGCATTGATAGCAATACTACGTTTATTAAGCAGTAATTCAACTATTTCAACATGATTATCTTGAGCGGCATACATGAGAGCATTAAAGCCTTCATTAGTTTGAGTATTCACATCGATATTTGATAGTGCAAGTAATTTTGCGACACCAACTACATCGCCCTTCTGAACCGCCAATATAAGGTCCATTTCTGAGGCACCAGGCATAACAGAATTGGTTATACATAAAATAGAAATTAAAAAGAAATTTCGCAAGTTCATGCTGGTTAACCCTTATGGTTGAATCTAATAAGATATATAGCAAAAAATTTACGATAATTTCTGAGAAAAATCAAATGATGAGGCTCATTCAAAATATACATGTAAAAATCTGACAGAAGTTAAAAAGCCCTTGGCATCGATATATTTTAAAAACATAACTTGAAAAATGCCGTATTTGAGATAGATCAATCGAGAACGGCAAGCACTCAGAAATCAGGATAAATTTTGCAAGCGTTTTTACATTGGTCGAGCAATGTAGAATTATCAGAATCGAGCTGATTCGGCGCAGGAAAAGGCATCCTACTGTTTTTTTCAGAAATTATTGAGATAAAGCACTAATTTACTTTTTTCAGTGCGCGGCAGCGGCAGCGGTAAGCAGTCGAACAATTTCTCCGTGACGATAAGTCACGGCAAAAGAAAGAGCTGTTTTGCCAGACCGATCTGGAATATTGATAATAATGCCTTGCTGAGCAAGAAGAAGTTTAACAATCTCTAGATGACCATTTTCTGCTGCACACATAAGAGCAGTATGACCAAATTTAGTTTGCGCATTGATAGCGATATCAGCGCAGTTGAGAAGTGCTTGAACAGTTTCTTTATTCCGACCTTCAAATGCAGCCCACATCAGGGCTGTCATACCGCGTGTATTTTGGGCATTAATATCAACGCCCTCTTTAGCAGCAAGCAGTTTAACAACTTCTTTCTGCCCAAAGATCGCCGCAAGCATAAGCGCTGTCATGCCTCCATTATTTTTGACATTGAGATCAATCTCAGGTCTGTCAATAAGCAGTTTCACAATTTCTTTATGGCCACCCGAAGCAGCATTCATGAGAGCTGTCCATCCTAATTCATCCGCATCGTTAATAGCAATGTTAGGTTTACAAAGAAGTAATCGAACTATTTCAACAAATCCTTCAGACGCAGGAAATAAAAGTGGTTGTCCACTTTTTACGTCAATTTCAGGACGTGCTAAAAGCAATCGGACTATATCTGTGCGATTCCTCTCAGCGGCAAGCTGCAATGCCGTATTTCCAGTGATGTCTTGAGCATTAATGTTGGCCTGATGGTGATTAATGAGTAATCGAACACAATCACTTCTACCTCGCCAAGCAGCCCACATGAGCGCTGTCTTGCCCCCTACAGTTTTGGCGTTGACTTCGATATCGAGTTTATCAAGAAGCTGATCTACGATATCTCTATGGCCATAAAATGCCGCATACATGAGCGCTGTCGCCCCAAATTTTTCATCGCGAGTATTAACATTAATTTCAGGGCTCTGTAAAAGTACTTTACATCGTTCTCGTTCACCATACTTAGCGGCTTCAATAAGAGAATGTCCGGTAACTGCTGTGGTTGTTACAGCAACCGTACAATTTTTTTCCATAGCAAAGAGAGCGGTATTAAGAAGTAAGCTAAAAGATAAAATAAGAATATGCATTCTGTTTCTCCATATCGCGGTGCAAGGCCGCGTAATCCAGGGCTTCATTCAGCCGCCCCGGTAAGCAGTTGAACAATTTCTTCATGATGATTCGTGGCAGCAAAAAAGAGAGCGGTATGGCCCCACCGATCCGGAATGGTAACAACAAGGCCTTGCTGACCAAGAAGAAGTTTAACAATCTCTTGATGACCCTTTTCTGCTGCACACATAAGGGCAGTATGACCGAATATGGTTTGTGCATTGATGGCGATAGCAGTAAAGTTAAGAAGCACTTGAACAGTTTCTTTATTTCGACCTTCAAATGAAGCCCACATCAGCGCTGTCATCCCTCGTTTATCATGAGCATTTATTTCAATACCATCCTTAGCAAGAAGAAGCTCAACAATTTCTTTTTGGCCATAAACCGCAGCAAGCATGACTGCTGTCAGGCCCCCATTATTTTTGGCATTGAGATTAATTTCAGGCCTATCAATAAGCAGTTTAACAGTCTCTTTATAGCCACCAGAAGCCGCATGCATAAGAGCTGTAAAGCCCCACCCATTTGTAGCATTAATATCAATGCCAGAGCTCTTCAGAAGTAATTGAACCGTTTCGACAAACCTACATGCAGGAAATATAAGTGGTTTTCCAGACATAACATCGATTTCAGGTCGCGCCAAAAGGAGTTCTATTATTTCTCTAAAATCCCTATGAGCTGCAAGAGTCAAAGCGGTACTCTCTCTGCCTGTTTGTGCATTAATGTTGATGCGCGGATGATTAAGAAGTAATCGCACACTCTCTGTTTTGCCTTGCCAAGCAGCCCACATAAGAGCTGTCATGTTATCGTTATCCTTGGCGTTGACATCGATGTCAGGTTTATTAAGAAGCTGCTCTATGATTTCTTTATAACCATAGCGTGAGGCATATATGAGAGTCGTAAAACCGAACTCATCTTGACCATTGAAATTAATTGCGGGATTTTGTAAAAGCACTTGGACTTGTTTTAAATCTCTTTTATTAACAGCGTGAATAAGAGATTGCGAGGTAACTGCTGCACTGTTTGGTACAGCAATGGTACAATCTTTTTCCATACCACAGAGAGCAGTATTCAGAAGTATGCTAAAAGATAAAATAAGTATACTCATATGTTTTTTTTATAGTGCAGCGCATGCTTTAGCAGGAGTCATGCGTGCATTCTCGGCAGCATGTGTTTCAACTGCTGCCTTGTAATTATCCTCTACTTGCTGCCAATTGACGACATTCCACCAGGCACCTACATAATCGGGACGCCGATTTTGATATTTAAGATAATAAGCGTGCTCCCATACATCAAGACCAAGTATTGGAATGAGACCAACGGTTAGAGGACAATCCTGATTATTTGTTGTCATTATAACGAGATTATTTCCTTTATCGACGCAGAGCCAAGCCCATCCGCTACCGAACTCCTTCGCTGCAGCTTGATCAAACTTTTCTTTAAAGGTATCAAAGCTCTTAAAAGTTGCGTCGATAAGGCACTTTACCTTGCCAAGCGTCTTTTTTGTACTCTTAGGAGTCATTATTTTCCAGAAAAAAGAATGGTTATAATGGCCACCACCATTATTTCTTACTGCCATGCGAATGTGGGCCGGTACTAACTCCAAATTCTTTAATAACTCTTCAAGCGGCGTTTGTCTGACCTTTAATGGTGCTTCTTTCAGAGCTTTATTGAGCTCATCGACATATTTTTGATGATGCTTCGTATAATGAATTTCCATCGTTCGTGCATCGATGTACGGCTCTAGCGCATTGTAAGTATATGGTAATGGCGGCAACGTATAGATAATGCCCTTAGATTCTGTTCTCTCTTCGGGCTTCTTTTTTGTGATTTCTGTTAACGCAAAACAAACGCCAACAATTAAAGTAATGGATAAAGATCCAAGGATACTGAGTTTCATGTTTTCCCCTTCTTAGCAACATGACACTTGTAAGATTCTGCTTATTTATCATAGAACAGATTAGGGGTTCCAGCAAGCATTTTTTTTGACTAAATTAAGTATTCAGTTATATCGTCAGAATCGATATTTTGAGGGGGATGAATTTCGATAAAAAAATAGACAGTTTCTTTCAAAAAATAGACCAATTTGAGGGGGGTACAGATCCTCCTATTCATTCACCATTTTTTTATAAAAATAGTCTAGCCGTGTAAGGATCGATACATTTCTTCCACTTTTTCCCAATTGACCACGTGCCACCATGCTTCAATATAGTCGACACGTCTGTTTTGGTATTTAAGGTAATATGCGTGTTCCCATACATCCAAACCAAGCACTGGTTCCATTCCTTCAGAAATGGGAGCATCCTGATCTGCTGAAGAGCTGATACTCAAATTTCCTGCCTTATCGAACGACAGCCATGCCCACCCGCTTCCAAATCTCGTCTTTGCAGCTTGTGAAAATTGCTCTTTAAAGGCATCAAAGCTTGAAAATTTTTTGACTATGGCATCGAGTACCTTGCCTTGTGGTTTACCGCCCGCCTTATGCATATATTCCCAAAATAGAGAATGGTTATAGTGACCACCACCATTATTCCTTATTGCTGTACGCACATCTGCTGGCAGCGCATTAAGATTAGTTAACAACTCCTCAACAGTTTTTGTCTGCAAGTCTGGATAGTTCTTGATAGCTGTATTGAGACCATCAACATATGCTTGATGGTGCTTATCATGATGCAGCTCCATGGTCCTTGTATCAATATAGGGCTCAAGTGCATCGTACGCATAGGGAAGTGGTGGAAGTTTAAACATACTCATCCTTTGGGTAACATGTAAATAATTTCATCAGGGTACGCCATCTGGAGCTCTTTGCGTGCAATGCTTTCTTTATAAAAAGGATTAGACGTGCGCTCACCAAGCTCTTGGGATAACCCGGTAACTTCTGATTCTAATTTCTTAATTTCATCGAACAAAGTAATATTGAGAACATCTGCGTGCTTGAGTGCCTGAAGGCCCCCAGTGCCACAGAGGTAAAAAAAGGTAACTAGCAAAATCTCTGCTGCTAGCACAACGCGTAATGATGCTCGTTTAATTTCTTTCATCCATTTTCTCTCATGATTGTATCTTTACTGTCAGTCTATAGAAATTACTCACGAGAGACAAGAAAGACTCTCAGAAGTGGAGAAAGCATCGTCGGATCACAAAGATCTCAAGTGGAGTAGAGAGAACTTACTGTTAAGTGAGCGTCAGGACTTACCGTCCACGTGATGTGAAAATATCCATCATGTTGCTCGGAGGTAAAATCGTTTTCACTATCTGGCTCTAAAATCAATGTAGTGTTATGGGCTACTTTTTTAGTAGTGATACGTATTGTCGCCCTGGAATCCACAGCAAAAAGAGAAAAGGATTTTTCGCCATAGGCACCAATAACTATTATTTCTGGATGCGAGCCAACCATTACATAGAGCGGTTCTGGATATTCGTTTTTTATGGATAAGGCATTGAGAGAATAGACAGTGAGGATGAGCAGTGCCAGAGCTGTTTTTTTCATGGTTTATTCTTTCTGATTATTAAAACCCTTAACTAAAAAATCTTACTTTAAAAACGTCAATTGATCCCATTAAGCACTTCGCCCGCCAACTGATAACACTCCCCGCACATCCAATCAACTGTAAGATGAGCATCCGGAAGCACTGTCCATCCAATGTGGTAAAATCCATCGATTACTTCATACGAAAAATCGTTTTCAGTAGTGGGCCCCAAAATCAGTACGTTATTATTATATATTTTTTTAGTAACAATGCGTATGGTAACCCTGTCATCTCCATCAAAAGAAGGAAAATATTTCTCTTCAAACCATTCAATTTTTGTACATTCAGGATGTGATCCGATCGTAACATATAATGTTTCGGGAAGTTTGTTTTTTATAGAAAAGGCATTAAGAGAATATGTACTGAGCGCTAGCAATAATAATGCAAGTATTTTCATATAAATCCTTCGTTTAAAGTTACCATTGAGGTTCTAGCACAAGAGAACGGTTAATAATTAAAAGGTGTTTTAAAATTTCTAGTCTGGGTGACACGGTGACTGACATGCAGTTTGATTGCTCCTGGAAAAACTAAAAAAGTCTCCAATTGAGCATCAGGATCTACAGTGCCATAAAAATGGCAAAGATTTCCACTTATTTCAGAATAAAAGTTGCCATCGACTTGGGGCTCATATCGTTTGTAGCCGACAAAATCAGTAAAAATGTGAATGCTTACTATTTCAGGCAAATGTGAAAAATCTCTTTCATCTTCCCCATCGATAACTTCTGTATCTGGATCAAATCCTACACTTACATAGATGGGTTGCTTTAGATCATTTTTTATATGCAATGCATCAAGAGAAAATGCGGCAAATAACGATAATATCAACGCTATCTTTTTCATAAAATCCCTTTCAGATTAACCATTTAATATAAGAGAGCTGAGAAGGCTTTAATTAGTTAATCCAAGGACTCGCACTATATCCCATGTGAGGTATTCACCGACAGATTTAACATGACCTACAGTGAGCGAATCATCCGGATGCATCGTGCCCCACACATGAAAATCGTCACCTATTATTTCAGATTCGAAGCCCCTTCCCATGGGCAATTGCGGTATGAGGTCAGTTTTTTTTGTGATAATGTAAACCATCACACTGTCTGGCACAAGCGAAAAATCTGCCTCGTCATTTGGTTCGATTATTTTTGCCACGGGATCCGATCCAATGGTAACGCGCAATGGTTCGGAAAGCTCATTTTTTATACGAAATGCATTGAGAGAACTCATGCTCAATAAAAAAATTACGAGAGTTAGTTTTTTCATAAGAATCCTTTCTGATTATTTGAAACTATCTACTTCTTTTAAATACCATAAAAATCGCTCTCTGTCAATTAGCAATCAAAATCTACACTTTGCACACACTTCTTTTGTATCCTTTTAAAAAGGGAGCCTTCATGAAAAAATGTATACTGATTTTACTGTTACTCAGCCACGGTCTTTACGCAGATGAGAGCGTGAGCAGCTGGTCATCTACGATAGTTGATGTCCTTCAGACGGTGAATTCCGAAGCTTACTTTCCTGTGAGTTTCAAACCGGCATTAATCAAGGCTCTCGATGCCTATGTCCAACAAATTGATGAAAACTCCCAATTTCTTGGACCAGATGATTACAAGGAGCTTAAAAATACCACATCCGGGACCTATTATGGTATTGGAGTAGAGCTCGCTCCGAAAAAAGATGATGATGACTTTCTTTTGATCCTCCACGTCAAGCCAGGAAGCCCTGCTGAGAAAGAAGGGCTCATCAGGTATGACAAAATAGTTGCGATTGAGGGTGTCTCCGTCTCCACACTGACTCTGCAAGAAAGTATTCAGAAATTAAAGAGTGAAACGCGTTATGCTCCTCTTGAGCTTAGTGTCATGAGAGCGGGCAAAACATTTACCATCACCATAAAACGAGATCGTATTCCAGAAGAGACCTGTTGGGGCTGTACGCTTGCTCAGCAGAGCATTCTCTATTGTACAATAGCCTCATTTTCACATCGCACTGCAGATCAACTTGAAAAGATTCTCCTCAAAGGAATCTCTAAGAAAACAAAAGGAATGATACTTGATCTGAGAGATAATGTCGGAGGCGTGCTTAATGGAGCGATAGAGTGCGGTGGTCTTTTCTTGCCAACTGACTCATTAGTAGTGTCGACAAAAGACCGCTCAGGAAAACTTTTAGAACAGTTGCGCACAACACGTTTTCCTGTTGCCAAAGATATTCCTCTTGTCATGCTTGTTAATAACTATACCGCATCTGCGGCAGAAATTCTTGTCCAAGCACTAAAAGTACATGCAAAAAAGGGCCATTTTAAGAAAACACTATCACCCCACATATTTATCATAGGAACAAAAACATATGGCAAAGGATCAGTACAAGAAGTTAAGCCTATAGGCAACGATTGCGCCCTTAAACTTACTACTGCCCTCTATTACCTTCCGGATAATAGTTCAATCCAAAATAAAGGAATTACACCAGATTTTATAGTAAAGCAGAAGTATCCGCAGCAAGAGGATCTCAAGAATCTTGAAAAAATCCATATAAAAGAACATCAAAAGAATAAAAGACACAAAGCAAAGAGTAATGACAGCCAATCACGAATGCTGTCAGCAGTGAAGAAAGACTATCAACTTCAGTGTGCTTGCAATCTTGTGCTACTTACTGCTCTTGCCCAGGAAACCTGTCCGCAGGAGGTAAGCTCACATGATAAAGCGCTCACATGGCTACAAAGGCAGTTTGTGATCCCTTCTTCTCTCGAGCCAAATATTTTGTAGTTATTCCACCGTAAGCGACTTAGCCAAATTACGAGGTTTATCGATAGGTCTATCAAGCACTTTGGCGATATGATAGACAAAGAACTGCATGAGGCCTGTCATAGCAAGCGGCCCAAGGAGTGGATTGACGCGAGGTATAACAAAAGCGGTATCAGAAATTTCAATGAGCTCTTTTTGCCCTTCAAAGGCAAAAGCTACTACGTGACCGAAGCGCGCCTTCACTTCCTGCACATTCGAAAGCAGTTTTTGATACATCAATGGGTCAAGCACTGAGAATATAAAGATAGGCATCTGAGCATCTACGAGAGCAAGAGGGCCGTGCTTGAGTTCACCTGCTGGATAGCAATCAGTGAAAATGTAAGAAATTTCTTTGAGTTTGAGTGAGGCCTCTAAAGCAAACGGGTAACTTATATGGCGTCCTAAAAAGAGTGCATGCTTAAATTGAGCATAATAAGGAGCATGCTTTTGAATAATTTCCCTTTTATACTGCTCAATAGAGTTTTCAAGAACTTCAGCAGCAACAAGCAATTCATCTTCAGCTGTATGAAGTGCCCGTTCAGTAATAAGACCCTTTTCCAGAGCAATTTTATGGGCAAGCCAATAAAGAACTGCTACCTGAGCTGAAAACGCTTTGGTCGATGCTACAGCGACTTCAGGCCCCGCATAAATAGGGAGGTGCCCTTTTGTTTCACGAACCATAGTACTTGAAAGTACGTTGACAAGAGCGACGGTATGCATGCCATTACCATTTAAATAGCGAACGGCTTCAAGAGTATCCGCTGTTTCACCCGACTGGCTTATGGCAAGAGCAATACTATGTTTCTCAGGCAAAAAGGTCGTGTATCTCATTTCTGATGCAAGACCAACGTCAGCATGAACATGGGCAATCGATTCAAAGAAAAATTGCGCCACGCGAGCCGCATGCCATGACGTACCACATCCCGCTAATCGAATGCGCTGCAGATCTCGTACCTGTTGAGCTGTTAGACCCATCTGCTGCCAGACATGTGCAGCGAAAGATCGATACTTGTATACCGTATCTTGTATGACTTTCTTTTGCTCATAAATTTCCTTGAGCATGAAGTGCTCGTATCCCTGTTTTAAATCGGACGTCCAGGGAATATCAATAATCTGAAAATTTAACGGAAGCTGGTTTCCTTTGAAGTCATAGAGTTCAGCGTGGTTTTTTTTTACGAATGCGAAGCTTTCATCTGGTAAAAAGAGCATCTTATTTGTTTTTCCTGCAAAGGCTAAAAGATCTGATGCAATAAACATCTCATCTTCACCACTTCCAATGCAGAGCGGAGACCGCTTTCTTACCACGAGTAACATATCAGGATACTGCGTCATCAAAATTGCAAATGCATAGGCACCTTCAAGTCTGTTAACAAGATCGACAACCGCAGATTTAATATCTTTGTGAGTTGCCAGTAATGATTCAAACAGATGCGCAACTGTTTCCGTATCAGTCTGAGATTGAAACACATGCCCTGTCGTGAGCAACTGACGTCTGAGTTCATGATGATTTTCTATGATGCCATTGTGTACAATAGAAATCGTTTTATGACAATCAAAATGGGGATGTGCATTTTCAGTTGAGATAACACCATGCGTAGACCAGCGCGTATGACCCATTCCTACATGGCCGTCAATGGGCGACTTTTCAAAGTTCTTCAAAAGATTTGAAACGCCACCTTGAGATTTCGTATAAATTACGCGATGGTCTTGTGGATGGAGGCACGCAAAGCCCGCAGAATCGTAGCCACGATATTCAAGGCGAGAAAGTCCTTCCATAACAAAGGAACGACTAAAATTCTTGCCAACATACCCCACAACGCTGCACATAGCGTATCCCCAACGAATATATTAACGTTTTACAAACTGGAATTTACGACGAGCTGCTTTTTGTCCATATTTTTTTCGCTCTTTCACACGAGCATCAACGGTGAGAAGACCATGTTGTCGTAATAAAGGACGTATTTCTGGATTAATTTCTAGTAATGCACGTGCTATTCCCAACTTTACTGCATCAGCTTGTGCACTAAGGCCACCACCTGATACATTCGCTTCAACGTCATATTTTGATGCGTGAGCGTAGACAGCAAAAGGAAGAGTTGCTGCTTTTCGTGTTATTTCAGTATCAAAATAGTGTGCATAATTTTTTTCATTGACCTGTAAGCCGCCTTTACCGCGACGTAACCAGACGCGAGCAACCGCGGATTTACGGCGACCTACGCCGTGAGAAAGAGGAGCTTTTGCTGATGCAGCCTTAACTGCTACCTCTTCGTGTTTTACTTCCTTTTTTGCTGTTTCTTTTTTTGCCATACGAATAAACCTCTGTATTAAGCACTGTTCTCATAAACTACCTGGAGCCGATGATCGGATTTGAACCGACGACCTACTGATTACGAATCAGTTGCTCTACCAGCTGAGCTACATCGGCGCGTTTTCACGCAAAAATTACTTAAAAAGTATACCACAAATCACAAAAAAAGCCAGAATTTTACCTGACATTTCTGCGTGAGAAGCAATTCGCTCTCAAGCACTTAAACCACCTACTCTGATTTCTCCACATTCATACCATCATCGTCGGAGGTTGAAGGTCTCGCTCCATACCAGCCACCGTCATCTTGTTGCGACTCAGAAATTTTAGTACTTGCTGGTGCTGCTGCCTGAGCAGATGGCTGATGATTTCCCTTTGATTCATAGAGTGGATTAGAAACAGATGGTTGTTGATTTACTGATCCTGTTTGTTCACAAAGCGGATTAGGTGCAGATGGCCGTGGCGGTGTCGTTTTTCTCTGGTAATAATGTGTAAATGAATGTGGTGCGTGCGCTGGAACCGGCGCAACCATGCCGTTTGCTGCTTTGCGTTGCTCAAGAGAAATTCTTCTCACACTCGCTTCGAGAGCCTGCATCCTCATTATAAGCATTTTATATTGCTGATCTGACAAGGCTATATGATCTTGCATTGTCTTTCTCAAACCTTCGATTGCCGTCCATATACGCTCATTATCAGATAGAGTCTTTACAGGTTTTGCTGAATCCACACTTTTATTTTGCATGGCATTGGCAAAACTATATACGCAAAACAAAAGTGATATGACTATTACCATGTTTGCACTATTTTTCATGTGTTACCTTTCACTTATAAAGAATAGAATAACATAGAGGTGAAATAATGCATGTCCTAGAAAAGAGAAATATTATGAGCGTCCTTCTTCTAATGCTTCTTGGCAGGCAAGACAGCGTGTAGCATTGGGAAAGAGCACAAGACGTCGTTCAGAAATGGGATTATTACATTCTGTGCAGACACCATAGGACCCATTGTCAATCATTTCAAGGGCCTTCATAATCATCTGATACTCATCAAGCTCATTATTATGAAGTGAAATTTTAATTTCTTCTAAAGAGGAAGAAAGCGCCTGATCACCGGTATCTTGCACCTGATCATCGCTTACTTTTTCTTTATAAAGCAGAGCCATCGCTTCTTCTAATTCTTGCTTTCGCTTATGCAGCTGCTTTTTAATCGTTTCTAAATTGCTCACCTTTTTTCCTCTTATAGGTAAAAAATCGTTCTACTAACGATCGTGATTCTTTCGCTAACACGCCGGCGGTTATTCCCCTGATATGTTTTCTGTATAGACAAGGAAGGACCTCTTTGTCAAGATGATACCCAAAAAGAGGTGATTCGGCTCCATACACAACACGCTCAATACGGCTCAAAGAAATTAAACTCATGCACATTAGACAGGGCTGCAATGTGACATACACGGTGCACCCTTCTAAGCGCCAATCTTTGAGCTTTTTACCGGCATTTTCAATTGCAACCACTTCAGCATGTCTGCTTTGTGAGTGACTTTTTTCCGTCCTATTATACCCTCTTCCGAGTATGTGGTCATCTGGTCCTACCACAAGCGCTCCGATAGGGATTTCATCAGCTTTATATGCTTTCCGAGCAAGTGCTAACGCCTTTTCCATAAAAAAGACATCTCGCACCTCTCTTTCTTTCAAGATTCCACCACACAGGGATCACATCCCAAAAAACTATCAGGATACAGATCAACCATTTTTTCGATCAGTGATATCAACTCGTTTTTACCGACCTCTTTTAATTTATCGACCCATTGCGCCCGTTCAGGAACCGCTTCTGGATTTTCTTGCCAAAGGAGTAAGAGGGCCGCTATGTGCTTACAGGGAACAACTCGATTGGTATAACATGTACAGCACGAATTGGCGATCCCTTTTTCATCAAAAAGGATGCGTACACAATAGCTTGGGCTCGATGCTCCTTCACAAATTCCTTTAAGCATCATCCATTCTCGATAATACACATAAAATGAGTTGTCTCGCAAGAACTCCTTGCCCAACTGATACATGAGCGGTCCACAATAGTCTATGACACGCTCTCTTGGTATATATGGAGGTGTATGCATACGCGTTCTCCTTACATTTTAAATAAAACGGTAAACCCTCAGGGCAATTTTAGATTAAAGAGAAAAGCGAAGTAAAGAGTTTTGTGATTTTTTTATACAAAACGTATAGAATCCATTTAGTTAACAAGACTACCTTAAAACGGACAGTAGTGCAAATTCAGTTCCTGGCTCAGTACCTTAACAAATTGCACTCCGCACGAATGCAGCATCAGCAAAGATATAATTTCAGATGCCCGCTGAACAGCGACTCCTTAACCCTGGATCTCCGGGGATGCTAGTGTAATAAATTGAGGCGAAAGAATAATTGGACAACTTTTCACAGCACATTAAAATAGACTCATGGAAAACAATAAAATATCAATATCGTAAAGGATAATTGTGATAAGAATCCTCATCACCGTCTACAGTGCTTTAATACTAACCGAGATAGGTCTCTACGGAATGGCAGCCGAGTCTTCAAAAAGCTCCGCTCATCCAAGCAGTCAGAATATCAGTGCTGCCCAGAAAACTAAACGGACTCTCGGCAGGTGGGCCGAAAGTGTATATGAGGCTCCACCTTTCTTTAAAGCACTCAAAGATCAAACATTTGAAGAAATACATAAATTAATTGATAGCGGTATAGATAGAGAAGAAATATGGGATAGGAATGTTGTTCGCGATAAGCAGAACGTCATTTGCAAAGGAACCGCGCTAGAATTTATATGGAAACTTATAAACGAAACAGCTGATGACGAGCAAAAAAAATATTTTGTAGGAAAAGCAGCGCTGCTCGTTGCCCTGGGTGCTCAATCACTTCCTGATCTAACGGTAACAAATTCAGATCGATGGTTACGCGTTAGACTCTTGCTATGGACTCATTTTTTAATCGACGAAAATGATCGAGAAGACTCCGATGAGTTTATCATGATGAGAACATGTTTTGATCATGCGCTGTTTGGGAGTGATCAATACTTCGAACCTTTGACTCTGGAACAGTTACTCCATTCCCCAAAACTTCTGAGACATATCAATGTCCAGGATGCCCTTGGATACACACCGCTCCATTGGGCAGCTGCACGCGGCAATATAGATCTTGTAAGAGTTTTGTTGCAGGTTCATGATTTGGAAATCAACAAACAAACAATCTTTGGTGATACCCCCTTACACTGTGCTGCACGTGGACCGCAAGTTGAAATCGTTACACTTCTGCTTGCTGACAAACGAATACAACCCAATCTTGTAAATCGTGAAGGAAATACTGCAAAAGCGGTGTCTGATGTTCATGCTAGCAAACAAGCCAAAAAATAAACCAACGATGAATCAATGCTGTCTTTGCTCTTTTTCTCGTTCCTTCATACCTTCTATATCAGTTAACATATAATCTTTCAATTCCGTGCCCTCTCTTAAGGCATCATGAGCACGCTTTAGCAATGAAAGGACTTTATCTATAAACTCCATTTGTTCAGGCCTTTTCTCTTTTTCTTTTTGCCATTCGAATACCAACTCTTCATAAGCCTTATCGATAGATCTGACAGATGCATGTTCCGGAACACCAAGATAATGTCTCAGCTTGACTTGTAGGCCTTTTGCAACATCATACTCTATCCCTGGGAAGGCCTGATTAATAAAAAGTCTGTTTGGCATCAGTGGCCTTTGCAAATTTTTATCAAATAGTACCTCATATTTGAACGATTCGATTATTTCTTCGAACCTTCCAACCAGCCCAGATACAAATGTTCCGACATAAGGCATAATAGAGTCAGCAAATCGCTTAGAAGTCGTAATAAGAACTTGGCCATCCATAACTTCGTTTTTCTTCGATAAAAGATTCTCGACTATCTTTGCTTGAATCGCTTTACTTATGATATTTACAAGATTTGTTGGCGCAGTGTGTTGAGTTTTTCCCCAATACTTTCCACTAGGTAGAATTTTTATAAATTCATAGTCATCCTCTTTATAGTTTCTGAAAACAAAAAAACCTTGTGGAACAATTGTTTTTTCCAATGGAGGCTCAGTTGGACCATTAAGATTTTTTCGAACATATTGGAGGACTAATTTCCAATCCGTTCTGTTTATAATATACATATCCCGCACCTCAAAGAACGCATGCGGCTCATTTTGAGCAGCAGGTTGTGAGGCTGTCGCCGCGGGTTGTGATATTGTTTCTGTGGGAGGTTGTAATCCAGAGATTTGAGTTCCTTGCGGCTGCATTGCAGTTGCAATAAAGAAACAGCTTATGCTGACAATAAAAATTTTATGAATCATGATTTTCCTTCTAGCTATTTTTGTAATCCCTACTATTTCTATATTTAAAAATACAAAAAATCATACCGCAAGTCAAGCTATTATAAAATAATATAGTATTTCTATTAGAAATGATTGGTTGTCGGCCATAGTTTTATCATAAAGTTTGCAGTTTCCCGGGATCTGCTTTAGACTTCAAAATAGGGTTTTGGTTTTAGGTAAGAAAATGGTCAAAATAATTCGAAATTTGAACCAATCGTATTACAATAGCCTAGCTATCTATCTTATTTTGACCTTATTTTTGAGTCTCAGCTCACCTATTTCTATCACCGCCATGACCGCAGCCACCAAAGAACAAATTACACCACATGCTAGCTATTTTTCCTCAGTTGTGAGCTGGTTAAATTCAAGCGCTTATGAGCTTTACAGAATGTATATAGAACGAGAGTTTGGATTTACTGTTCTTATCCCTCACTGTGACTCTCTTACGCAACGTTTACGAACAGTTCTAAGAGGAGAGACTAATGTAAATTATGATCTAGAGTTACTCGAAGCAGTTTTATTTTACGGAACCCCCGCAACAGTTCGGTTTTTTATTGAGCATGGTGCACAGTGGAAACCCGCGTTCATTTGTGAGTTGAGTAGCCCCAGATATGGTCCGGAAACTAAAAAAATTGAAAAATTAAAACTACTTCTAAAAACCGGAAACATCGACGTTAATGGGGTTAGTGGGAAAGAAACTATGCTGTCCACTGTTTTTGGAACTTTGAGTTCTGACAGAAAGGATCAATGCTTTGATTATCACTGTGAATATGCAAAAATATTGTTAGGTGCCGGTGCAGATCCAAATTTTCTACACCAAAACAAATTAATGCCCTTTGAGAGATTTATAGGGGATATCATGCGGCTAAAATTATTTCCTGAAGATAAAAAAAAATTGATGTTTAATGTATTTCTTGCTTGTGGGGCTGCGCTAAGTCCTGACATAAAAAATTGTCTAGAACGGGAAAGACCGCATATTGCTACTTTCATAGAAAGTTTTGAAACAGATAAAGCTGCTCTTTTTTCCGCAATACAAGCAAGAGATTATGTTGCAATTAAACAGTTATCTCAACGACTACCTTTCAAAGTTAAGAATGCTGAAAGAAATTATCCTTTACATCATGCTGTTCTCACATTGCCAGGAGCCGTTTTTAATAATGGACAGCTTAATGAAGAAGCTCAGAAATCCAAGCCGATTGTTATACTACTTCTTAGAATCCTGAGACTGCTGGCTGCTTTAAAAAATGGTGAAGGAAAAAATCCTATCGAACTGACACGGGGAGCAAATAGATTTTGGATGCTTAATCACTGTTTTATACCTGCAACTGGTAGGCCCGTTCTGGGCACTACTTCCATAAGCAAATGACTATAATAGCTCACGTCCATTTTTGGATTGACCCATTTAAGACATAAATAGGTTTTGGACGTTAATTCGATAGCTCATCAGACTGCATCTGCAAAAGATCGAGTATCTTTGGTTGAACAGATCAGCAATTTTTGAAAGCTCATAGAAAATTAAAAGCTGAACAAAAGCGCTGCAGCAGCAAAAAGTCTTTATTTTTCTGTTAGAGCTCACTTTTTCTAGCAAAATTCCTCTTTTCTATCGATCGTATACACCATCATACTCAGACGGGCAAAATCATTAGAAATAGCTGCTCGGCCATAGCTTTATTATAAAGTTTGCAGTTTCCTAGGATCCGATTTAGACTTCAAATAGGATTTTGGTTTTAGGTAAGAAAATGGTCAGAATAATTCGAAATTTGAACTCATCGTATTACAATAGCCCAGCTATCTATCTTATTTTGACCTTATTTTTGAGTCTTAGCTCACCTATTTCTATCACCGCCATGACCACGGCTACCAAAGAACAAACACCACATCCCAGTTATTTTTCCTCAGTTATAAACTGGTTAAATTCCAGTGCTTATGAGCTTTACAGAATGTATGTGGAACGAGAGTTTGGATTTACTGATCTTAGGCCTTACAGTAACTATCATGCGCGACGTTTACGAGAAGTTTTAAGAGGAGAGACAACTAATGTAAATTATGATCCAAATTTGCTCCAAGAAGTTTTATTTTACTGCACCCCCGCTACAGTTCGGTTTTTTATTGAGCATGGTGCACAATGGAAACTCAGGATCATTTGTGAGTTGAGTAGCCCCCTTTATGGTCCAGAAACTCAAAAAATTGAAAAATTAAAACTACTTCTAAAAACCGGAAACATCGACATTAATAGCGTTTATGAGAAACACACAATGCTGTCCATTATTTTTGGGACTCATATATCCGATAGAAAGGATCGATCCTTTGATTATCATTGTGAATATGCAAAAATGCTATTAGGTGCCGGCGCAGATCCGAATTTTCTGGCCAACAATGAGTCGCCCTTTGAGAGGTTTATATGGGATATGATGCGGTTAAAATCATATCCTGAAGATAAAGAAAAATCGATGGTTAAAGTCTTCCTTGCGTGCGGGGCTAATAAAATAGATACCGAAGCTCTGGAAAGACTTAGGACAAGAAAACCTTACATTCTAGCTCTCATAGCAAGTTTTGAAACGGACAAAGCTGCCCTTTTTTCCGCAATACAAGCAAGAGATTATGATGCTATTAAACAGTTATCTCAACGGCTACCCTTCAAAGTTAAGAATGCTGACAGAAATTATCCTTTACATCATGCTGTTCTCACATTGCCAGGGGCCATTGTTAATGATGGACAGCTTAATGAAGAAGCTCAGAAATCCAAGCCGATTGTTATACTACTTCTTAGAATCCTGAGACTGCTGGCTGCTTTAAAAAATGGTGCAGGAAAAAATCCAATCGAACTGACACTGGGAGCAAATAGATTTTGGATGCTTAACCACTGTTTTATACCTGCAACTGGTAGGCCCGTTCTCGCGATTACTTCCATAAGCAAATGATTATAATAAGCTCACGTTCATTTTTGGCTTGAGTTATTTAAGACATAAATAGGATATTTTGGGTTTAACTCGATAGCTCATCAGACTGCATCTGCACAAGTTTCGATATCGAGTATCTTTGGTTGAACAAATGATCTAGAAATTTTTGAAAACCTATAGAAAATTAAAACCTGAACAAAAGTGCTCCAAGTCGGCCAATAGTCTTTATTTTCGTGCGAGAAATCCTCTTTCTATCAAATCCCTCTTTTCTATCGATTGTATGCACCATCACACTCAGATGAGCAAACTGTATCATTAATTTTTCCATTTTTCTAAACTGGAGTGATGAAAAAAATGAAGTAGAGTTAGCTCCACTAAGGCAAGACAATGGAATTTCGAAAAGTAGGCATCCCGATTCTGGCAATCATCGGCCTTTCATTTGCCCTCTTCATCGTCTATTACGAATCAAGAAAAGCTCCTCCGGCACCTGTTTTATTTCCACCGCCGATAAGTCCCTATCCTCACTATATAGCTGCAGAAGGCACCATCGAATCGATCTACAAGAATATATCCATCGGTTCATCATTTGCTGATATCATTACAGACATCTATGTAAAGGTTGGCGATATAGTCAAAAAAAGAGATCCGCTTTTTAGGACTGATGTACGGCAATTTGAAGCGATGCTTGCTGAGGCTCTTAAGGATCTTGATCTTGCTAAAACCTACTATGAAGAAAAAAAGACGCAATTCTCATTTTATGAGCGGCTGAAAGATAAAACAGCGACAAGTGAACAGGCGTATACTTCTGCACTTTATGCTATGCAACTTGCCAAAGAAACGGTTGATCAAACTATTGCTGCTGTCAATGTCATTAAAATGGATATAGAAAGAAGTACTGTCCGCGCTCCCATCGATGGAGAAGTATTGCAGCTAAATGCGCGCCCCGGTGCCTTTGCAAACGTCAACCCTGTTGATGAAGTTCCCCTTATCATTTTTGGCGATACCGACTATTACCATCTGCGCATTGATATTGACGAAGAAGATGAGTGGCGTTATGAGACGGCAAGTGCTGCAACTGCTTTCGTGCGTGGAAATGCCGCTCTTACGATTCCCTTAGAGTATGTCTATACAGAGCCTTTTATTGTAGCCAAAGTGCAACTTACAGGTTCAGATACAGAACGCGTCGATACACGCGTTTTGCAAGTGGTATATCGCTTTTCAAAGACAAAGTTCCCCGTCTACACTGGACAACTCCTTGACGTATTCCTTGCAGCAAAAGAGGACTAGCAATGAAACGGGTGATCATGTGTGTACTGCTTTTTTCCTTACCCGGATGCGTGATGGTAGGACCCAATTATCACCAGCCTTGTTTGACTATGCCAACAAAATACAGTCAACAAAGGGACTCACAAGGCCCATTAAATCTCTGTCTCTGGTGGACTTTCTTTGATGATCCGTGCTTAACGGAGCTCATAGAAAAAGCTGCCAGGAATAACTATGATTTCTTGATCGCCATAGAAAAAATCAATGAAAAGAGAGCGCTCTATGGAGTACAAAAGGCGCTCTTATTTCCTGAGATAGATAATATCGATGCGTTTAGTCGTACTCAATATAGTAAACAGCTCTTACAATACAGCTTTCTTACTACATCACGGCTGAGTTTCCTGGATATTGGTTTCCAAACGGCCTGGGAATTGGATTTTTGGGGACGCATCCGCAGAGAAGCAAATGCGCTCTATGACGAATTGCAAGCGCAAATTGAGGATATGCGCGATGTCTATATCATAGTGCTTGCAGAAGTAGCTAATTCGTATATCGATATTCGGTCACTTCAGAAAAAGATTGACGTAAGACAGCGCCAAGTAGATGTTAATAAGCAGCTCCTTTGCTTACAAAAAGATCTTTTTGCCTCAGGCGTAGCGAGCGATATTGTTGTCGAACAGCAACGACAAGCATTAGATGAATCTGAAAGTACGGTAATTATTATGAAAACAATGCTGGTCCAAGCGGTAAACGGACTTGCGATACTATTGGGCGATAATCCTGAAGGCTTTACCTTCTGCGAGGGGCCACAGCAGGTACCCGTGCCCAAAAAAGAAATTAGCTTAGGAATTCCTTCAGACCTTTTGCGAAGAAGGCCGGATATTAGAGAAGCAGAACGAACGCTAGCAGCTGCTACGGAACGCATTGGCGGGGCGATAGCCGATTATTTTCCAAGTTTTTCATTGTTTGGCAACAATGTAAGCTTCCAATCAAACTGCATTAACAATATATTTGCTCCTGGAGCTCTTGCGTGGACATTTGGACCTTCAATTAGCTGGCCTCTCATAACCTTTGGCAGAATCACTTTCAATGTGGAAGCAAAAAAATCTATATGCAGACAGGCCCTTCTTGCCTATGCACAAACGGTAAAGCGGGTATTGGGCGACGTTGAAAATGCCTTAGTTGCATATTTTAATGAGCGCGAACGCGTTGGGATCATTGAGAAAGAATTTGCCGCTGCACAAAAGGGGCGAGATTTAACAAAAGCACTGTACGAAAGTGGGCTTGCGAGTCAAATTGACTATTTAACGACCGAGAAAGACTGTTTAGATATAGAATGGCAGCTTACCGATACAGAGCAGTCATTTAGTGCTGCGGTTGTCGTTCTTTACAAAGCATTAGGCGGAGGGTGGGACGAATGTACTGGATCGCTTTAAAAATGCTTATTGAGGATCGTGCCAAATATATTGGCATGATATTAAGCCTTACGTTTTCAGCAATCATTATTACGCAGCAATGTGCTATTTTCTTGGGCGTCCTGAAACGTACCTACAGCACGGTTACAACGACCTCACAAGCTGATATCTGGGTAATGGATCCTAATGTTCAATATGTTGATGATGTTAATCCCTTGCGTCAAATTGATCTTTTTAGAGTGCGCTCGATTGAAGGCGTCGAGTGGGCAGAGCCTTTTTTTAAAGAGTCGATCCTTGCACGCCTTTCAAACGGCCAGTTTCAAACCTGCACCGTATTTGGAATTGATAATGCAACGTTCATTGGTGCTCCACCAAAAATGCTCGAAGGACGGATAGAGGACTTGAGGGGTCCTGATGCAATCATTGTCGATAGCTACGGGGCGCATACTAAACTTGCTCGCAATCAAGGGCCGGGCAAGCCAAAAATTCCCTTACGCGTGGGAGATGTGCTTGAGCTCAATGACAACCGATGTTTTGTCGTCGGAATTTGTGAGGTGCAAAAAACCCTCTTTTCAGAACCAATTGTCTACATGACCTACCAAAGAGCCATAACTATCGCTCCTTTTACCAGAAAGTTGCTCTCATTTATCTTAGTAAAAGCAAAAAAGGGAATAGCACTAAAAGATCTTTGCAATAGAATCCACGCTCGAACAAATTTTATGGCGCTTACCAATCGTGAATTGGAAGTACTTACAATGTGGTACTATCTTAAAAACACTGGTTTACCTATCAATTTTGGCCTCGCAGTTCTGTTTGGAATATTGGTTGGCGCGATTATAACGGGACAAATATTTTATAACTTTACTTCAGAAAACCTTAAGTATTTGGCTATATTTTCGGTCATGGGCGCATCTCGGGGCCTTCTGGCGCGCATGACGCTCCTGCAAGCAGTATGGATCGGTGTATTTGGATGGGCTATAGGAAGCGGTATAGCTGCCTGTATATCACTCCTTACCTTTAATACAGAACTCAGTTTCTATCTCCCTTTGCGACTGCTTTTGGGAACACTTATTCTGATGCTCACTATGTGTATAATTGCATCATTAATAAGCATTCGGCGTATCTATCAGATTGACCTCGCAACTACGATATTTGGACGATGAATCAGGTTACTATTGTATGCAAAGATGTCACGAAAAAGTTTGGAATACCAGGCAAGGAAGTTCTTACTCTGCGAGGTATAAATCTTGTCGCCCATGAAAATGAGCTCATTATGCTTATGGGACCTTCTGGCTCGGGAAAGACCACCCTCATCTCGATCATCGGAGGTATTCTTAAGCAAGATTCCGGAGAGGTCATCGTTCTTGGTAAGCCAATCAATAGTCTTCCCGAAGCAGAAAAAACGGCCTTTCGCGGTAAAAATATTGGTTTCATGTTCCAAAATTTTGATCTTGTTCCGACACTCACCTGCATAGAAAATGTCTCGATTCCTCTTTTACTCGCTGGGGACAAGAGAGAAGATGCTCTTACTAAAGCTTCCGATTTTTTATTCACCCTTGGTCTTGATGAGCAACGGTTCCGCTTTCCCAACGAGCTTTCTGGTGGTGAACAACAACGGGTTGCTATTGGACGAGCCACTATAATGAAGCCAAAAATCATTCTCTGTGATGAGCCTACAAGCTTTTTAGACCGTGAACGGGGAAAAAAGATCATGGAACTCCTTCACCAGATCAAGATTGAAAATCAATGTACCTTAATTATTGTAAGCCACGATCCTCGCATCCTTGAGTTCGCAGATACCATACTCGAAATCGAAGATGGTATGATTAAAAAAAGGAATCCAAATGAGCCTTTGCTGGGTGAGCCACTGTAGACTTTTCTGCATTGACAGCATATTCTTTCAACAATCGATGCAATTCACCTATTAAATAAAAAGGCAGAGAGACAAGAGTATAGTCAACTGACTGCCGTTTCATTCCTCTTACCTGTACTTGCGTTACCTGTGGTGAGGAAGAATTGATTCTTACAGCGAGAGGAAGTTTTTTAAGTTCCATAAACAAATGGAGCGATTTTAAACTACCGGGGCTTCCTGGGTTAACTTCGATAGGTATTATTTTATTGCGATGGTTCACAACATAATCTATTTCGGCGTTACCGCCTTTTTCGCTCTGCCAGTAATACAAATCAGGCTCATGATAGAAAGGAAAAATAGTTCTCAAAAGTTGGCCTACCGCTTGTTCTGCAATACCTCCAGAATTTATGAGATCAACTTCAGGCGTATTTATGATTTGATTAAGCGGCAAACCTAGCTCTGAACTGCTTAAGCCAATATCGACAAATATGACTTTCACATTATTACGTCCAATCTCATGACCACTGGTAACATCATTTGCTGCTGTCCCTCTTATCTTGCTGCAGATTCCCGCCTTGACAAGTAAATCTAAAGCTCTTTTTATGCTTACAGTCTGAAGTGCAGGGTCAACCTTGCTATAGATAAATTTTTGACCAAGTCTATTTGGTATAAGCATCATTATTTGATCAAGTAATGCGACATCAATGCGAGTTTTATAGCGATTGAAATCTTCTCGATAAGCAGCAACAATAAATTCATGCACATGCCGAACGGGCTGAAAAGAATGTTTTTGAATCCATTCAGCAACTGCCGCTGGCATGCCACCAACAATAATATATTCTTTAAATAGCCTCATAAAATCTTCATGGATACGAAGGGGTAAAGTATTATTCAATCGATGGCTTTTAAGATAATCCACAAGTTCTTTTCTATGACTTGCAAGCATAAATTCTTCAAAAGAAAATGGCTCAAGATACATATAGTCTATGCGGCCCACGGGCACCTTAAACGTGGACCACTCAAATGCAAATTGATAAAGTGACCCGGCGGCAATAACCGGCAGCTCAGGCATATTTTCTGCAAACCATCTTAACTTTGCAATCATCTCTGGAAAAGCTTGTATTTCATCAAGAAACAGTAAGCATTTTTTAGGATCTATCGATTCTATGCTCAGAACCACGCTAATTTTAAGAAGTATTTCTTTAGGATTATTAGATTCAAAACAAACAGAGAGTCGAGGATTAGATTCGAAATTAAGTTCAATAAGAACTAAGCCTTGTTCTACAGCAAAATTACGAACAAGCCATGTTTTTCCAGTTTGTCGAGCTCCGCGTATTACCAGAGGCTTACGAGAGCTATCATTAAACCAATCCTTCAAATAAAACGTTGCAGATCTTTGCATTTCATTCTCCTTGGTTCAGTCTGAACGCGGCAATAAAGGTTGCATCAGTTAACGCTATCCAACAATCTGTGAAACTCACCTATTAAGTAAAAAGGCAATGAAACCAGCACATAAGTAACGCGACCCTTATATCCTTTGACATCCACTTTGGTAACGTTCGGCAGATCCGAATTGATTCTGACCGCAAGTGGCAACCTTTTGAGTTCCATAATACAATGCAGGGATTTTAAGGTATGTGGGTTTCCACTTTTAACTTCGAGAGGAATAAGCTTATCGCCACTTTGTACGATATAATCGATTGAAGCAGGCGTAACTTCACTGCTTTCCCAATAATATAATGCTGGCTCGTCATGGAAAGGACCAAGTGTTCTTAACGACTGTCCTGCTATCTGTTTTGAGATACCGCTAGGATTTGTTTCAATTGCTGGAACGTTTTTGATGCAATCAATCGATAATCCCAGAGCATCAGAGCACAAACCAACATCCAAATGCAAAATTTTCCATTTTCCACTTTGCAATTCATCACGTAAAGGGATTCCATTTGCAGATGTCCGCATAACTCTGTTACAGACCTGCCCTTTGAGAAGTAGCTCTAAATCTATTTTTTCGCTCAATGGATCTGCCGTCTCATATATAAACTTATTACCAACTCTCCTTACTACGAGCGTCATCATTCTTCGAAGTCACTCAACATCCTTATGATCTGTGAATGCACTTAAACCCCATATATAGCTGTAGATAAAATTATGGAGCCATTCACGTGATTTATCTAATGACTGATAAGTGATCCATTCAGAAATGGCATTTGGCATCCCACCAACAAGAATATAGTTTTTAAATAAATTCATCAGATTTTTATGGACGTCGTATGAAAAAGGAGTATGTAATTGATAAACTTTCAGGCATTCAATAAACTCTTCTCTATTGATTGCAAGCAAAAATTCTTCAAATGAAAATGGCTCTAAATGCAGATAATTAATGTCAGTTGCAGACATGCTGAATGTGCACCGCTCAAAAACAAGTCCTAGAAGTACGCCAGATGCAATAACGGGTAATTCGGGAGTGTTTTTTGCAAACAATCTCAATTTTGTAAGTATTTCAGGACACACCTGAATATCGTCCAAGAATAGGAGGCTTTTTTTCAGATCTTTTAATTTACCATCTCTCCTATAGCCTAGGTTGCGCAGTATCTCGTTTGGATCGTGTGATTCAAAAAAACTGAACACGCGAGGCTCATATTTAAAATTCAACTCGATGAGATCAAGGCCCTGTTCCATTGCAAACTTGCGAACAAGCCAAGTTTTACCGACCATACGCGCGCCCTGTAACAGAAGAGGCTTACGATCATTGTCAGTAATCCACTTATTAAGAAAAGCCATGGCAATTCTTTGCATGTTGTACCTCTTTTTGCTAAAGCATAGCATGAAAATAAGCATTGTAAAGCGATATTGCAACATCTATTTATTTAAAATATTCATTTGTTCTTGCAACCAGTGAATTTCTTTTTACAAATAGGGCTAAAAAGGTGTGATACGTTGATAACTCGTTAAGGATAGCCTCTTCTACCAGCAGCCCAGGCAATAAAGAAGCCTTATGGCAAAAAGCAAAATAACGCAGAATCAGGCTATCTCAACAAGCCTTTTCAGTAGTCTAAAAAAACCAAGTCAATTCCACTTACTTGAGTTATCGGTTTCGACGAACCCAAGCGATTTTTTGAACTTGGATAAATCGCGTTTTTGGTGTATACTATATGTATACTTTAAGCAAACGGAGAATACATGTCAGACGATCTAAAAAAAGATATTCCAAATCCAGAACAGCTAGGCGAGTATGGCGCCGAAGCCATTAAGGTCATTGAGGGGCTTGAGGCGGTCAGAAAAAGGCCTGCCATGTACATTGGCTCAACGGGACCTTCTGGGCTACATCACCTTGTCTATGAAATCGTTGATAACTCAGTCGACGAGGCCCTTGCCGGCTATTGTAATAAGATCAACGTCATTTTGCACAATGATGGAAGCTGCTCAGTAGAAGATAATGGCCGGGGTATTCCTACGGGTATCCACCCTACCGAAGGCATCTCAGCTGCTGAAGTTGCACTTACGAAGCTTCATGCCGGTGGTAAGTTCGACAAGGCCTCCTATAAATTCTCAGGTGGGTTGCATGGTGTCGGTGTATCGGTCGTTAATGCCCTTTCTGAAAGACTCTACCTCGAAATTTATCAAAATGGCGAAACCCACGTCCAGCACTATGAACGGGGAAAACCTCTTGAACCGTTACATGTAACGGGCAAGACACAGAAACGCGGTACTTATATACGATTCCTTCCTGATACTGAAATTTTTAAGGAAACCATAGATTTTAACTTTGATACCCTTTCCGCGCGGCTACGAGAACTTGCGTTCTTAAATAAGGGTCTTCGTATCATTATTGAAGATGAACGTGCAAACAAAAGTCATGACTTCTTCTTTGAAGGAGGAATCATCTCCTTTGTAGAGCATATTAATGCAAAGAAAACTCCTCTGTTTGATGATGTTATCTATGCCCATAAAGATGAGGTGTCATACGTTCTTGAATGCGCACTGCAATATAACGATAGCTACGGTGAGCAGCTTTTCTCCTTTGTTAATAATATTAATACTGTTGAAGGAGGAACCCATGTAGCTGGGTTTAAAGGAGCACTTACGAAGGCATGCAATAAACGAGCACACGAATATGGGATTTTGAAAGAATCCGAGAGTCTTTCAAGTGATGATGTGCGAGAAGGACTCGTTTGTGTTCTTAATATCAAGGTTGCAGAAGCACAGTTTGAAGGCCAAACAAAAACAAAGCTCGGTAATAGTGAAGTGAAGGGTATTGTAGAGTCCTGGGCATTCGCTTCCATTGACGGCTACTTTGAAGAACATCCTAATATTGCCAAGAAAATTTTACAGAAGGCTTATGTGGCATTGCAAGCACGTGAAGCTGCTCGTAAGGCTCGTGAACTAACCCGACGAAAAACAGCTCTTGAAACGGTTGTTCTTCCAGGTAAATTAGCAGACTGCTCAAATGAGTCCCCAGCTGAATCAGAACTCTTCATCGTTGAGGGGGACTCTGCAGGAGGATCGGCAAAAGGAGCACGTGACAGATTTACTCAGGCGATCCTGCCTATTCGTGGTAAGATTTTGAATGTAGAAAAGGCCCGCTTTGATAAGATTCTTTCAAACCAAGAAATTAGATCTCTTATTACGGCAATTGGCTCAGGAGTGGGTGATACAGATTTTAACATTGATAAGGCGCGGTATCATAAGATTATTCTTATGACTGATGCTGACGTCGACGGTGCTCACATTCGCACCCTGCTTCTTACATTCTTCTTTAGATACATGAAGCCACTCATAGAGCATGGGTATTTATATATTGCCCAGCCACCACTCTATAAAGCTAAAATCGGTAAAAAAGAAGAATACCTCAAAGATGAGCGATCATTTAAAAAGTTTGTCTTTGATTGGGCACGTGAACATACGGTACTTATGGTTGAAGAGTCTGAAGTTGATCAAAGTACATGGCAAGGAATGCTTGATAAACTTCTCGTCTATCTCAGCTCACTCGATGATGCCTCACAAAAGTTTAAGCTCTCTTACCAAAACTGTTATGAGCTTACTGGGTTCCTCAATTCCATGACGTGGCAGGAAGTACATGGCCTTGAAGCTCTGGTTCATGAGCTCCAGGTCTATTTCCCTCAGTATGAGGTTGCAATTAAGACGTCCTGAGGCAACAGAAGATGCTGTAGCAAAAGCCTTCATTGGATTTAAGATACTGAATAATGAGTGGCTGGTAAGTGAAGATTTTTTTACCTCACCTGAAGCACGAACGCTTCTTGCATTGACCAAAGAGCTTTCACGAGCAGATCAGGCGTGGATTCTTCGCATTAAAGATAAAGACAAGTCATTATCAGGTGAAGGAATCTATGCATTGGCCGTAGCTGTTACCAAGATAAGTAAGCCATTTATGACGGTCCAGCGCTACAAAGGGTTAGGAGAAATGAACCCAGAACAGTTGTGGGAAACTGCGATGGATGCAACACGCCGTACCCTTATTCAAGTATCGATTGGTGATGCTTTAGAGGCTGATGCCTGGTTTGATACCCTCATGGGTGACGACGTTCGAGGTCGCCGCGAATTCATTGAAGAAAATGGTCGCTTCGTTAAGAATTTAGATATCTAACATGCCTAAGGATCTTGTCGACAGGGTACATGAGTTTTGTAAGAAACATGACTTATTTCAGCCCTCAAGTACTGTTGTTGTTGGTCTTTCCGGAGGGCCTGATTCAGTCTGCCTTTTGCATATCCTTACGACATTATCCTATAACCTGAAACTTATCGCAGCTCATCTTGATCACCAGTGGCGCGAAAACTCTCATGAAGATGTTGCCTTTTGCAAAGAGTATGCCCACTCATTAGGCATAGCATATATCTCTTTGAAGGCTTCTGAGATTCAGCCCTCAAAGCGCTATAATGGCTCCAAAGAAGAGTGGGGACGTATACTCCGTCGTACCTTCCTTGAATCGGTTGCTCAAGAACATAATGCTTCTGCCATTGCCCTTGGCCATCATCAAGATGATCAACAAGAAACATTTTTCATCCGAATGACCCGAGGAGCGAGCATCTCAGGTCTTGCATCAATGCGGCCTAAACATGGTCTCTACGTCCGCCCTTTGCTATCGGTCCATAAAGCCGACATTCTTGAATATCTCAAAACAAAAAATCTTTCATATATACACGATAGTACGAACGATAATGATGCATTTTTACGCAATGCTTTTAGACAGGTTCTTCCTGCACTCAAAGCATGTGATGAAAGATTCGATGATATGTTTGCACAAACTCTTGAAGAACTTCTCTTTACTGATGCCTTTTTAGAGCGTTTGACCCAAGAAAAATTTCAGGAAATGTCGCAGGAAAAGGAGGGAACTCTGTGGGTTGACGTAAAAACTCTCCTTGGAACCGACAATTATCTCCATCATCGACTCATTCTCACTTGGCTCCGTGCCGCAAAGGTTACATTCACCCCTACTAGCTCTTTTTTTAATGAAATTGAACGCTTTCTTAAGAATAAGAACAAGAAGCATCAGGTTACAAAAAAATGGCACATCCTTAAGGATAAAGGCCTTGCCTCCATTCAGATCGACTAGTTTCTGCAAGAAATGTTTTTCAAAAATCGTTGACTTTAATCTTTTCTATGTGCAACAATAAGTACGTAGGATTACATATAAAGATTAAAGGAGTTCCCTATGAAAAAAGTAGGTTTAACGATTATCACCCTTCTCATTGCACAGAGCCTCTCTGCGACTGTTTTTGAGATGAACCCATCAGAAGTTTTTAAAGAACCACAGGTCTATGGACAGAATAGTGAACTCGGTTTTGAGCTTGTAAACAAGAGCCCTAAAACTATCTGGATCGCCTTAAAAAATGGTGAAGACTTGTGGACTCAACCAATAACCGGAAGGACTGTGTTTCCTGTTGAAGGCATGACTGGGGATAAAAGAACTACCATTCGTTTGCAAACTGATATCAATGCGCCAACATCACTTGCAGTCTGGTTTACTGATCCAGGTCAGGTAAATATCCAAAAAAAATACGGCATCTTTGGGGCAAAAGAGTTTTCAGTGAAGCCTGATCGAATTTACACATTTACTCAAGGCAAAACCGACTATCTCACCTGGGATAAAGATAATTTCCCCCGACCAGAAACGGGGCCATTATTTGGTCTCTTTAGTAAGACTGACTCAAACCTGAGTCTGCAGTCGAATGTGAAAAAAGAAGACATTAAAGAAGTAAAAACAATTACATGAAAACTGGTATGACTCTCATGATGATATTCACGGCCCAGAGCCTCACTGCAACGATCTTTGATATCGAGGCCTATGTTATGCTCAGCCAAAAGCCGGTATATGGCAAAAATACTATGACAGGAATTAAGCTCATCAATAAGAGTCCAACTACAAACCACTTTGCAAAATAAGGATATCTCGCCATGAAAAAAATAACCTTGATACTATTTTTGCTACCTTGCGTGGCAAGCACAATGTACGCACAACCCACCCTTGAAATACTCGACAAAAACCCTAACCCCGTCTGGGTCGCCATCAAAAATGGTAATTTGTATTTTACCAAGAACGGCTGGCAAGAATTTTCACTTGACCAAGATATCGTCAGCAAGTATGAAGGAGTCCAGGTTCTAAAAGGGGTCCCTCAAGGAGTCCCTCATACCTATCAGGGGGTGGATACGAAAAACCGCACAACAATTGCATTGTGGCTAAAGGATCCGACATCAAAAAAGGTGTATGCCATCCCAACAGAAGGTAAGCCCGATTCCTTAGTTCCCCCTCCAGATAAATACTGGACGTTCACTCCCGAAAAAGACATTTTTGTGACCCTCGATGCAAGTGGTGATATTAGGCCTCAAACAGGTGTACTCATGGGATTATTGGGAAAATCTGCTTCCGGATATAGCCTCCAGAATAATATATGCGCAAACGATATTAAACCGATTCCTAGGGATTAGGCGAGGATTTAAAAAGATACAAAAAATTTTAAAAGGAAATCCTATGAAAAAAATAATAATGATTCTACTATCCATTGTCCCTTGTTTACCTACGTATGCGGTTGCGCCGACGCTTGAAATACTCTATAAAGCCACAAAACCGGCCTGGATCGCAATTAAGAATGGTGAAGTATATTATACGCAGAATGGATGGAAACCCTATTCCGCAGATGTTGATAAAGCTATTTTCACAAAATTTGCGCCGGCGCCGATTCAGCCCGGTGTACTATGGAACTTAAAACCAAAAGGTGTAACCTATGGCTATCAAATAGATACAAAGGACCCTACAACCATTGCCCTCTGGTTAAATGATCCACAATCTGTTCAAGAAATTCCACAAGCAGGAAAACCTGCTGCATTAGTACCAGCGCCCGATAAGTATTGGACGTTCACTCCAAGAAAAGACATTTTTGTTACCCTTGATTCTGAGGTGTTTGCAACCCCAGAATCGCCTATAGCTATCCGACCTCAAACAGGTACTTTTAAAGGTCTCTCAGGCACCTCAGCTTCCGGATTTAGCTTAAAAAATAATATAAGTGAAAGTGATATTAAGCAGGTTAAATAACGTAGTTAAAAATATAAAGGAGATACCATGAAAACGATAACGATGACACTATCTCTGCTAACATGCCTGGCAGGAACAGTATATGCAGCAGTTCCTCGAGTTACTCTTGAGGTCCTCGACAAAGATCCAAAACCCGTATGGCTCGCCATCAAGAATGGTAACTTATATTTTACTAAGGCTGGTTGGAAAGAATATGCTCCGGAGCTTGATAAAGATATCATCATTAAGTATGAAGGAGCGAGCGACCCTAAAGGCTACCCTTATGGATACCAAGTAAACACGGCAGATACCACAACAATGGCACTCTGGCTGAATGATCCAAAATCGGTGCATGTTGTTAAACAAGAAGGTAAGTCCGATACCTTACTGCCATTTCCCGATAAATACTGGACATTCACTCCCGGAAAAGACATTTTTGTAACCCTCGACTCAAGTGCAAATATCAGGCCTCAAACAGGTACTTATGCGGGTTGGTCAGGACAGTCTGCTTCCGGACATAGTTTAAAGAACAATATATCTGCAAATGATATTAAACCGATTCATGATTAACCACGCAGATAGGATATAAGGAAGTCTCCCATGAAAAAAATAGTTATGGCAGTAGCTGTAGTGGCATGTATGGCAAAGACCATGTATGCAATAACTTCACGCGTTGCACTTGAAGTACTCGACAAAAACCCCAACTCCGTCTGGCTCGTTCTTAAGAATGGCGACTCATATTTTACAAAACATGGTTGGGAATATTGGGAATATGAATCCAATCCTTCGAAAGACATCGTCATAAAGTATGAAGGAGTGGCGGATCCAAAAGGTGTGCCTTACGGCTATCAGATACTTCCTGGAGCTCCGACTACGATTGCACTGTGGTTGCATGATCCACAATCTGTGAAAGTAATCAAACAAACTGGTAAGCCTGACTCCTTAGTGCCCGCTCCAGATAAATATTGGACATTCACTCAAGGAAAAGATATTTATGTGACCCTCGATCCAAGTAACAGTATCAGGCCCCAAACAGGGACATACATGGGCTGGTCAGGACAGTCTGCTTCTGGGCATAGTCTCGAGAGAAATATATCGGCAAATGATATTAAACCAATCACTGAATAAGAGGAAACTCATGAAAAAAATAACAATTCTGCTGTTATCCATGACTGGCCTTGCCGGTACATCATATGCAGTAGAGCAGAAGCGAGTTAGTCTTGAAATACTCTATAAAGCGTCAAAACCTGTCTGGGTTGCTATAAAAAATGACGACAAGTACTTTACTATGAATGGATGGAAGGAATATACACCAGAACTGGCCAAAGATATCGTTATCAAATATCCGGGAGAACCAAAAGATACAAAGGGCTTCCCTTACGGATATGAAGCAGATACGGGAGCGCCAACTACCATCGCACTCTGGTTCACTGACCCAGGACCAGTTGAGGTAGTTTATCAGGAGACGGGCCCAGACGCTTACAATCCCCTGCCTAATAAATACTGGACATTTACTCCGGGAAGAGACATTTTTGTAACGCTTGATTCAAGTATGGACATACGACCTCAAACCGGTACTTACATGGGTCTTTCAGGCACATCCGCTTCCGGGCATAGCCTAGAACACAATATAAAGAATAGTGATATTAAACCGATTAAGTTTTAATGCGTATGGCACGGAACACTGTCCCGTGCCTTTATTTTTTGGCCTGTTTTTCTCTGTAAATTTCCAATGCGGCAAGCGCCAATTTTTTTGAGTGCGAATCAATGTTCTGAGCTGCCGCTTTTTTAAAATAGCCTTCAGCAACTGCCAGGGCTTTTTCTTCAGACAATATCTGGCCAAGATGAATACATGCTTTTGCATGAGCATCAGAGATAATTTCACCATTTGCAAGTGCGGAAAAACATCGCTTTGCCATCTCTAAGTCCTTGCGTGTACCTACTCCATCTTTTGCAAAACATCCCATTTTGAAGAGCGCTTCAATGCCAAGCAGATTGTGCATCGCAGCTATCTGATATAGTGCATATGCTCTTGAGAAATCTCTTTTGACTTCATTGATAACTGCTCCCCAGTAACAACAATACTGTTCCACTTCAGTAAAAGGCACGGTGCGTCGCATTTGAGCAAAATCGATATCTTTTAAAGAAAGTGCAATCCAATGATATGCATGGTTTGAAACATCTCTTTTTAACAATTTCCCCATAATGTATATTCTTGCCAAAGCTCCGCATGCCGTTTTATCTTCAGCAAGCAGTGCATGGAGCCATAAGATAATGACCATTTCTTTGCTTGGTTTTACAAAGAAGCTTGAGACATCGAATGTGCGAGATCCAACGCGGTTTATATCTCTTCTGAGACGTACAATTTCTCTGAGCCATTCTTCCAAGGAAGCAAGATTTTCTTCTCTAAGACTTTTTACAAAAAACTCTGTGTTGAAAACAAGATCTCCTTTATTAAACTTATCCGGTTGATGTACTTTTAAGGCCGCTGCTGTTGCTACAAGTTCCTCTATAATGAGCACAGTGTGCAAACAAGGAGCTTGAGGTACAACCGCAGGAGCCCCGTGCAATCTATATTCATTTAAAAATGAAGCCAGCTGCGGGTTATCATCGGGTGGTGATACTGTAACATTCTCAAGAGCTCTCTGGCCGAACGCCTCAAGCATCAGAAGTACAACGTTCATATTTCCAAGCTCAATCACAGCAGTAAGCGCCTCTTTTACCCGACGGCGAATCAGCTAAATGACTGACCTTTCTTCGGCCGATAAGCGCTTTTATAACCCGTGCTTGAAGATTATTGTGGCATGCGTATGCAAGAGTAGTCATAATAGCATCATCATTGATCTGCGCGCTATTTACTACTATTTCAATCACATCTGTATTTCCAGCAATACACGCTGGCCATAATAGTTTTGCGGGCCAGAGTGACGCACTTTTCATTGTGCGCAGAAGGTCAGGCAAAGGAACCTTCCGCAGCAAAAGATCACATGCGTCATCAGATAACGTAGCCGGATCGCAATGCGGCAACAGAAAGATTGCCAATGATAAAAACCCATGTCTCAACGCATATTCTGCTACATGCATGCCATCGACATGCATGTTGAAGGGGAGTCTATATTCGCTAAACTGCTGCAATTGCATTATACAACGCGATTCAACCTCGTCTTGCGTTCGTGAGCACAAGTAGTCCCGGTTTTTATAATCAACAGAAGCGCGAATAAAAGCAGTGATAATCTCGCCCGCTTTTGTGAGATCTACGCCCTCTTTCCACAGCCGTGCCATGGCAAAGCCTTCTGAAGCCAGATGTAAAAGCGTAGGATAATGTATCATTTTATGTTTACCTTCAGAAGTGAACCATGTTTGGATTTCCTCGGCAAATGTTTTTTCTTGTGTTCGCTCTGGTGTAGTAAAAATATAGAGCCACACTGGCCATCCACGAGGTTCAACGATCGAGAGCAAATCAGGTGCCGAACAACGAAAAAGCTCTTTCAAGACTCGCTTCTTATTGAGTATCCATGCCAAAATCGAAGGAGTAACGGTCGGAATCACTCCTTTTCGTGCACTAGGATGATACCATTCATGATCGGACGATTCAAGAATAAAGCCGGCTAATAACTCGGCAGGAACATCGGTGAGCTGCCATGAAACACATTCTGTAGGAAATCGTTTTATAAGAAGATCTAATGCCTCTTTTACTTCAAAAATTACTGCCCAAAACATCAGACGTTGTGGATCAACAAGCTCATGTTTTAGAAGCACATTCAGACGTTCGGCGTTAATCTTTATGAGCAAGAGTGCGCCTTCAAAAAGATAATACCTCGTCATAAAGATTTCTTCGGGAACGGTGCTATCGGTCGGTTCCACATCATTTTTTGAAATAACCGACTTGCTTGCGGCATTCATCATTTTATCGATCAATTCGTTACTTTGGGCCAATTGATCTTTAAAAAGCGTTTTCGCAACGTTCTTAACAGCACCTAAAAATCTATCACGGTCTTCAGAATTAACCTGCACTTGAGATTTTCGCTTTATCTTAAAATTAAAATACTCCGCAACTGCCATTTTAAGGTGTTCACCCAAGCTCTTTTTCATTGCTTCCTTCAATGAAGGGCTTGAAGAAATAAGACGATCAAGATCATGTGCAGACGAGCGCATGATTATTGAGCAATAGATGCCAATGCATTCTTCGTCGGAGAATTTGAACTGCTGCAAGAGAGCTGGAAGGTCTTGAATTTCTCCGAGCAGTGCTTTTTGAGTAATTTCCTCAAAAAGAACACGAGCAATCTGAGATGCTATCTTTTTACTATTTTCATTCTCTTGAACACGATGTAAAGCGATTTTGCCCTCATTATCAAAAATAAGTACCGATGCTCCTCGCTCAAGCAGTCTTGTCACCATTTTGCTATTGCCACCTCCTGCTGCATATATCAATGCAGTTTTGCCTTTGCTATCAACCGCGTTGAGAGCAATACCAGCCCTACCTACAAGATAATCAAAACATCTTTTCTTAGTATGTATGACTGCAACATGAAGCGGACACATCCCATCACATCCACTTTTATTAAGATCTGTTATTGAACATCCTTCAAGCACTTCCCTGTTATCCTGATATACGGCAACCATCGCCTCAGTCCAACCCTGGGCTAACAAAGTCCGCCGCTCTGAAGAACTTGATGGCTCTGCTGCTGTCACATTATTCAAATAACGCTCAATAAGATCAAAAAAGACTTTTGTGCGGGGGGAATTTTGAGCAATGAAACTTTGTACTGTGTGTTCTTGTGAATCTCGAGCATTAAGATCAGCACCCGCTCTACAGAGTGTTTCAAAAAGTTGAACATTAGATTGCTGTGCCGCGTACATAAGAGCTGTCATTCGATGTTCATCGTTATAGAAAACTACGCTCGGATACCGTTTCACGAGAAGTTCGGCAAATGCACTTCTGCCCAATCGCAATGCTTGAATCATGGACTCCCCCGCTTGCTCATCAGTAAGTAACTCTGCACTAAACTGACACAATTTCTCAGCAGAAGCAGCGTCATTTTCTTGTATAAGATCCCTAAAAACAGTCGCATAAAAATTGCGGACTTCCTTAAGCAGAAAAAGAATGTCCGAACGATGGGTCCTTACTGCAACTCTGCACAACTTTTTAAGTTGGCTTTCTTTTGCATATTCACTCTTGATTACCGCTTTTAAAAGAGCAAGATCTCTACTATCATATGCTAGCACCACCAGATCATCGTTCTCATCTTCATAGAGTGTTTTGTGGCGACATAAGGCGGTAACAAGCTTTGGCCTTCTGGCACGTAGCGCGTGAGCTACCGGAGAATGGCCATCAATGAGGCATGGTTTAATACTTTTAAGAAAATCGACTGTACGTTGAGATAAGGTTCCTTCCTCAAGCTCACGCATAAATGTTTCCACCGCTTGTTTTTTCCTTCTCTCTTTCAGTGCCTGCGCTTCCTTTATATCTGCATTGAGCTCTTCAGCTCTTTCAGTCACCAAATCTTTTATCTCTTGAGATACCGTAGAGGTCGTCTGAGCATAGGCCACAATCGTTTGCCCTGAAGGACATTCTCGACGCGGATCAGCCTGACGAGCAAGGAGTGCTTGCACTATGTCACGGTTATTATGAGCCACTGCATGATATAAGGCAGAATCTTTTCCGTATCCGCTATGATTGACGTCACATTTTATAGTGCCAGAATCGATCAGGCCTAATACCTTGAGTACCTTGCGCGTACAATTTTTATACGCTGCATATATAAGCTCATTTGCATTCTTTTCAGTAATCCATTTTTGTTTTTCGCTTATATGCTTTTTTATCTGGGCAACTATGGCTTCATAGCGCTTATTTTCTGCGATGCTCAAGGCCGTTTTCTTCTTCTTTCCATGCACATTATGAAGCTCATAATCAGCTTGTGCTTCTAAGAGCTGTGCAACCAACTGCTCATGCCCATACTCTGCCGCATACATGAGGGCAGTGCGTCCCCTATCTTTCCCCGAGACCTCTCGCGGTAGATCCGGATCAGCTCCATACGAAAGCAAGAGCTCTAGTAATAACTGAGCGACCTCTAATTCTTTTTCTTTCGGTTTAATAAGCCGTACACAATGCATTAAAGGAGTCAATTTATCAGCATCAGCCTTATTAGGATCCACCCCAACACTCAGAAGTTGTTCGGCTAAGTCAACAAGGACTAAAGGATTGAAGTCTTTTCGTTTTTCCTGCAGTGTTTTAATGATGCGGATAAGAGGTGTTGTACCTGTCCGATTGAGACTATTTAACTCTTTTATGACGTCGGGCGTTAGTATTGAGCGGACTATATAGTCGTCACAAGCACTAAGTGCATAGTCAAGAACGCTTTTACCTTTATCGTCTTTATCTGCAGTATGCGCCCCATAATTCAACAAATCTGCACATAGTTCCAAGTTTCCTTGTGCCGCAGCTATCATTAGTGGCGTTTTCCCCTCACCATCGCGTACATGTACGTCAGTGCCATCATTCAATAACCTTGCTACCACGCGATTGTCAGAGCTTTCCACTGCTGCAATAAGGGCACTGGCGTGGGATGCCTGCCGTTGAGCAGCTTCTTGAGGTTTTGGTTGTGCTGCCTTGAGTGCACGAGACAGCCTTTCCTGTCTTAATGCCGTGAGCCGCTTTGCTTGTTCCTGGGCTAATCCTTCAAGTACTTTTTTCAGTCGCTGTTCTTGATCGACTGTGAGTGCTGTACGGCATTCAGGATAGATCGTTTTTAGAACACAACTGTATTGATATTTCTTAAGAACGACACACAAAGGTGTCTGTGCCTCGAACGAAACTTTTGCTTTGAGTATTTTAAAGGGACCTGAGGGTTCCTCAGTCCACGAAAACGTGCCGTGTGAAAGACGAGAGGCTATATATTCTACAATATCTTTGCGTGACCATCCTAAAGGGAAAAATGTTTTAGGAAGATTGATATACTGCCCTTTATAAATAAGATACCCTTCATGAAAAGCTTTGGGTGATTCCTCGGTATAGATCCACAAGTAGTCCGTAACCTCAAGGATGGTAGAGGTATCAGATTTCCTTATCTGATCTTGATTTACTTTATATGCATGAAAGCCTGAAAGAGATTCCTCTCCTGTCTCGGCGTCAACAACAATCTGATATCCCAAGAGATGTGGCATAATCGTTTCAAGCGAGACAGTATACTGCTCATTTTGTCTTGAAAGATTGACCGTATAGTCTCTTTCAATAGATTTATTCTTCTGCATTGCAGTAAGGGAAAACGAAAAAAAGAGAAGCGAGAGAAATAGTTTATTCATGGATCACGCACGTATCGATTTTTTTTGTAGAACTATATACTGAAATAATAAACAATTTTGAATAAAAATGCAAATTGTAAAAATACCTGGGCCCGTCATTCACATTTCAGACTGCGTATAGGCTAAAAACTAAGAACGGTCTCGTAAACTTTTTATTCTATCCTTCAAGCGAGAACGCAAGCAGAAACCCATCCCAATTCTTTGCAAAATATGCTGCAAGTATGTTTTACTCGGTATTCGTTGATTTTTTGTTTGCTTCAAGAATTCTCAATACCTCAAGTGCCCGTTTTTTTACATGGTCATCAATGGCAAGATCTGCTGAGCCCCGAAAATACCCTTCAGCGAGATCTGCATCGCCTTCTTGCAAAACTATTTCACCTAGATATAGTGCCGCTTCCGCCATGATTTCGGAACATCGTACATTGACACCACCTGACACATTAGTAGTATCTATCACCTTCAAAAAGCTTCTTTTAGCTTGCTCTATATCTTGTGAAGTCCCTCTACCATATTTTGCGGCACACCCGGTTTTAAAATACCCGAAACGACTGAAGAAATCGTCCGCTGAACCTGCAGCAAGCTGGCTATGGTAGAAAAATGCTTTTTTTGCATCGCCCGTCAGTTCACAAACCCATGCAGCACAATAGCAGCAGGTGGATTCCGCGTCGGTTAGTCTTCGCTGTACATTAGGATCAAGGTGATTCACAGAAAGTGAAAGCCAATAATCAGCACATTCTAAGTGTCTTTCTTTAAAGAGATCCCCCGTGTAATACAGTTTGCCCAAAGCTCCACAGGCCGTCTTATTGTCGGAAAGTGCCGCATGCAGCCAAAAGATAATAAACAGCTCTTTACTTGGTTTTTCACGAAAAATTGAATCATCAAATGTGCGTGCCGCAACACGATTACTATCTCTTCTTACGCGAACAATTTCAGTAAGCCATTCTTCCAAGGCGGTAGAGAGCTCTCGTTCGAGCCCTTTCATAAAGAGCTCTATTTTACGAGCAAAGTCAGGTGATTTTTTAAATGTCGTTGGTTGATGTGCAATGAGAGTATCTGCAGTTGCTTCAAGTTCTTCTTTAATGAGTATTTTCCACAGATAAGGAGAATGAGGAGCAAGCGAAAAATCTGCCAGTCTTCTAAAGGCGTCCACCAATGAATTGATCTCCACATTATGCTGGGGTAACTTGTCATAATTCTTAAGAACATCTGGGCCAAATGCCTGCAGAAGGAGTATGACTGTTCCGGTATTTCCGCGGCTAATGGCCGCCGAAAGCACCCCTTGTACAGAGGGCGACTCAGCCAGGTGACTCACCTTTCTCCGTCCAATAAGAGCCTTTATAACTCGCGCTTTACAATTTTGTGAGCCTACTTGCGCAAGTGCTGGCAGTAATACAGTCGTATCTTCAACCATATTGGGCGTATTTACTAAAATTTCTACTAAATCCGTGCGCTCGGCAAAACACGCTCTCATAAGAAGCGTCGCAGGCATAATTATACCGGGTGCATTTCTCATCACGCGAAGAAGCTCTGGGATGGGATACCGGTTGACTAAAATATCGACTGCTTCTCCCGAGAGACCACCCGGTTCACAGTAAGGCAAAAGAAAATTTGCTACCCAGAAAAAACCACGTCTTAATGCATATTCTGCCCCAGACATTCCATCAAGTTGAACATTAAGATGAGCATTATAGTTATTTTTTAATAGTTTTAGTTGTGAAACACACCCCAGTTCAATTTTCTCCTGACTCAGCGAAGAGAAAAAATCGTGGTTTTTGTAGTCACACATACCACGAAGCAATGAAGACACAATCGTATCACCGCCTGCATCGGCCTGATTACAGTCTAAAAACCCACCAGGGAGCAACAAAGGTATTATTGCTGCTAAATGGCCTTGAGAAGCAAGAAAATTAAGCAGAGAATTGTTTGCGAGTTTACTTCTGATCTCTGGTCTATCAATCCATGCCATGATTCCTTGAGAAAGATCCTTAGCGAGATCTGTGGTATTTATGATATATACCCATGTGGGCCACCCATGCGGCTCAAGATTGCGCATCAGATCGGGCGCTGAGCAGGCAAAAAGGTATTTTAAAGACTCCTTTTTTTTAAGCATCCACGCTAAGATTGAAGGCGTAATCGGGGGAGCTTTTCCTTTGCGTGCAGCGGTATGGTACCACGTGTGCTCTTGCGACTGAAGCAGTATATCGGCGACTGTCTGAGCCTGAACATCACTAACTGCCCATGACAGAAATTCATGAGGAAATCGTTTCACAATAAACTGAATGACCGATTCGCATTCAAAAATTACCGCACAGAACATGAGACGTTGAAAATCAACAATCTGATGCCTTAAGAGCACTTCAAGGCGTGCATCATCGAGTTTAGTTACCCATCCTGCGGCTTCAATTATGTAGAATTTAGCAAGAACGTCATTGGCCGTCCCACCTTTAGGATTAAGAGGTTCAGCACCCGGTTTTGTAACAAGTACATTTGAGGTGAACTGCATAACGCTATCGAGCATATCGCCTCTAAGCGATTTGTCTTTCTTGATTTGGTGGAGAAGTTGTTTAACCCCATCTAAAATATTAGTATGATCTGATTCATTTACTTCGAATATTTTTTTTGGATTTGCGGCACTTCTAATATTTTCCCGTACCACATGGTCAACAAAAGAACCCAGCGTTTTTTTCATCGCTTCTCTGATTTGTGAGCTTGAAGAAAGAACGCGGTCAAGGCTCTCTCCCGATCCTTTGATGACGAGATTAAAGTACACAAAATCATGTTCATCTTCAGATGCGTGCAATCGTTGCAATAACGCAGGAAGATCTTGAACCTGCCCAAGCAATGTTTTTTTTGTGATTTCCTCATAGAGCGCTTGCGCGAGTTTGCCAGCAAGCTTTTTACCTTTCTCACTTTCAGGAATGTGCTGTGTTGCGGATTTGCCGTCACTATCAAAGATCAAGAGCGAAGCCCCGCGCTCTAATAGTCTCTGTACCATTCTATTATTTCCCTGCGCGGCAGCATACATCAGTGCTATCTTCGCTTGATTATCAATAGCATTGATATTGAGAGCCGGTTTGCTCGTGAGATAGTCAAAGCATCTTTGTTTGTTGTGTATCACTGCAATATGAAGTGGACTCAGACCGCTGCACCCACTTTTATTTAACTCGTCCGTGGAACTTAGCTCTAATGCCTGCCTATCATCTTGATAAACATCAATCATCTGTTTAGTCCATCCTTGTGCTAAAAGAGTGTCTCGCTCTGAGGGGCCCACAGTTGAAGCAGGTGACTGCCTGCTCACTGCGCGTTCATAAAGATCAAAAAGTTCTTTAGAAGAAGCTTTCTGAGGAATAAAACTTTGTACAGACCTTTGCAGTACATCTCGTGCTTTAGGATCGGCACCAGCTTTACACAAGCTTTCAAAAAGCTGAGGATTAGATTGCTGTGCGGCATGCATGAGCGCTGTCATCCCCTCTTCATCAGCATATTGCGTCACATCGGGGTAATAGTTCAGCATAAGCTGAGCGAACTTACTGCGTCCCGATCGCACCGCTTGAATCGTACAATCCCCTGCTTGCCTATCAGTGAGTAACTCGGCACTAAACTCACACAAGTTCGTGGCAGATCCTAGATCATCTTCCTGTATAAGGTTTTTAAAAATAGACGCATAAAAATGGGGAATTTCTTTGAGCATGGAAAGAATATCAAAACGATGTCGTCGCAGAGCTACCTTTAATAGTTTCTTAAGCTGGTCTTCCTTTGCACAAGGAGATTTGACTACCACTTTGAGAATGCCGGCGTCATCTGTATCATAAGCAAGCATCACAAGATCATCCTTTTCATCTTCATAAAAGGCTTTTGTATGGCACAACTGGGTGACAAGTTTTGGCTTTTTTGCGCGTATAGCGTGTGCTACCGGAGAATGTCCATCGATGAGACATGGCTTAAGTGTTTTTAGAAAATCGATCGTACGAGTCGTAAAGGCTCCATGGCCAACCTCTTGTATGAAAGTTTCGAGGGCGACCTTTTTTCTTCTTTCTTTGAGCGCCTGAGCTTCTTTTATATCAACATTAAGTTCTTCTGATCGTTCAGATATTAACTCCTTGATCTCTTCAGTGACTGAAGGAGTCGTTTGCACGAAGAGTAGAATCGTCTGTCCAGTTGGGCATTGGACCCGCGGATCTGCCTGGTGAGCAAGCAGCGCCCGCACTACCTCGGCATTATTATGCAGAACCGCATGATAGAGTGCAGAATCTTTTTGATATCCCAGATGATTTAGATCACACTTTAGACTGCCCGATGTGATGAGCCCCAGAAGTTTGAGCGCTCTTCGCGTGCAATTTTTATGCGCTGCATAAGTAAGCTCGTGTACATTTTTATCGGCAATCCATTGTGCTTTTTCACGTGCATGCTTTTGCATAAGGGCGACTATATCACTATGCTGCTTATTCTGCGCAATAATAAGAGCCGTTTTTTCTTTTTTCCGTGAACATTCAGAAGCTCAGAATCAGCTTGTGCATCTAAGAGTTGAGAAACTAATTGGCGATGCCCATATTCAGCTGCATACATGAGGGCGGTACGTCCCTTATCTTTACCCGGGACGTCCCGTTGCATATCTGGATCAGCTCCATAGGAAAGCAAGAGCTCTATCAATAACTGAGCCACCTCTAACTCTCTTTCTTTCGGTTCAGTAAGACGTACACAGTGCATCAAGGGAGTCAATTTGTTGATATCCGTTCTATTAGGGTCAGCACCTGCCTTTAGAAGGTGCTCTACAAGGTCAACAAGCACCACAGGATTGAGATCTTTCCTTTTCTCATTAAGGTATTTAAAAACTCGAATAAGCGGTGTTGTACCATCAGCATTAAGATTATTAAGTTCTTGTGCAACATCGTGAGTCAGCACTGAAAGCAGTATGTTCTCATCACACGAGTGTAATGCATAGTCAAGAACAGTCTTCCCCTTCTTATCTTTATCTGTCGGGAGAGCACCATACATCAAAAGTTCAGCACATATTTCTAAATCACCACGAGCAGCAGCTATCATGAGCGGTGTCTTTCCTTCATTATCTCTCACCTGAACGTCGGCGCCATCATGTAGCAACTGCATTACCGCATCTGTTTGAGAAGCTTCGACTGATGCAATCAATGAATTCGACTGTTTTTCAATAACACTTGTGACACTCTTTGTGGGTTGCGCATCCCTAAGAATATGAGACAATCGTTGTTGTCTCAATGCTGCAAGGCGCCTAACTTGTTCCTGGGCGAGTTTCTCAAGTACTCTTTTCAACTGCAGTTCCTGATCGAGAGTCTGTAGCTTTGTACATTCAGGATAAATTGTTTTTAATACACAGCGATGGGGATATTTTTTGAGAACAACACATAGTGGAGTCTGAGTCTCGATGGTAACTCGTGCCTTCAGTATTTTGAAAAGACCGGATGACTCTTCCGTCCAGAAAAAAGCGCCCTGCGCAAGGCGGGAGGCAATATATTCTAAAATCTCCTTGCTCGACCATCCTTTGGGAAAGAACGTTTTAGGCGCCCGATGGAACTGCCCATTGTAAATAAGATACCCTTCATGAAACTCTTCTGGGGCTTGCTCAGTATAAATCCACAAATGATCACTCACCTCGCAAATGGTGCCTTTTTCAAACTGCCTTAAGCGGTCATCAGATACTTTATATGCATGAAAGCCAGAAAGCGACTCTTCACCAGTTTCAGCATCGACCACTACATGGTGGCTAAAAATGTGTGGTATAATGCGGGCGAGAGAAACAGTATAACTCTCTCCTTGTCGAGAAAGAGTAATAGTATAATCTTCTTTCTCAATCGGTTTAGTCTTCTGCATCGCGTTGAGGGAAAGAGAAAACAGTATGAGCGAAAAAAAGAGTTTATTCATAGGAAATCCAGATAATAGTCCGTACAGGAGTGATTTAAATACTTTTCAATCATATACAATTTTAAATAAATATGCAAATTGTAAAATTAATTATCGCGCTACGATACCATCGAATATCCATTTCTACGCTCGGGTGCAGCTATAGCTTTTTCTCAACTTTTTGATACGCTTACAAAAAGCTTTAACTTATCAGGGTATTTGATGAAGAAAAAGGTCTTAGTACTGCTTTTGGCCCTTTGTGTTTTCTCTCTCGATGCACGCCCTAGAAAAAGAAAACAGGGTTCGCGCGCCATTACCACGACAAAGGTTCCTCGCTACTCTCTATTAAAGCAGGAGACGAAAAAAGAATCAGATTCAGCTCCCGCAACAAAAGTAAATAAACTTCTTTTCCTCAAGGAATCACTTGATAACCTGGCCAAAACGGCAGATAAGAAAACCGCGCTGGGTATCAAAGTAACATCACTCAAGCACAACGCAACTATTTACCAAAAAAATCCCGATCAGGTCCTTATACCTGCAAGCACCACTAAAGTATTTACCGGGGCGGCGGCACTGAAGATTTTAGGTCCAGAAGCTACATTTGAAACACAGTTATATACAGACAAGCAGCTTGGCCCCCATAAAATACATCACCTGTATATAAAAGGCGGAGGAGATCCTACGCTCGCAACAAAGGATCTCGAGTCATTAGTCCATCAAATTAAAACCCCCATATCGGAGATAAAAGGAGATATTATAGTAGATGCATCTATTTTTGATCAGCAAAACATTGGCCCTGGATGGAATAAAAAAGATGGGCTTATTTATGATAAAGCTCCTGTTATGGGTCTCATGGTCAATCATAGCTGCATTAGGGTCCGCGTGACGCCATCCCGCGGCGGCGGAAGACCACGAGTAACCATTGACCCTGACTCTTCTTTTGCCAGGATTGAAAACAAAGCGCGAACTGTCCTTCAGGCAAAAAAGAATGCTCTTCATGTCTTCTATAGAACAGATGGTACTGTCGTGGTTACCGGAAAGATAGCACGTAACAGTAAGCAAAAGCACTATCGTATTGCTATTGATCGGCCCGATATGTACGCAGGACATGTGCTGCTTTCTCTTTTGAAAAAGCACAAGATTATTTGTAAAACAAGGATCTCGAAAGGGATGGTCTCTTCTGATGCGAAACTCTTAGCGCGCCACACCTCAGAGCCAGTCAGTGAAATAGTACGCCTTATGATGAAGCCATCTGATAATCTCTATGCTGACGCCCTCTTTAAAAAAATCGGCGCTGTCGCCTATGGAGCGCCGGGCACCTGGGCCAAGGGTAAAAAAGCTGTTGAGCATTTTTTAGTCAATGTCGTTAAGATGCCCATCGATACATTGGCACTGAACGATGGCAGCGGTCTCTCTCATACTAATCGAATCTCACCGACACATCTGTCTACCTTCTTAACCTGGATATATAAAGAATCGCCTTTCCGTGACTATTTTATTGATTCGTTACCAATCTCAGGGGTTGATGGGACACTGCGTAAGCGCATGAGAAATAGAATTGCTCAATCAAAAATTAAAGCTAAAACTGGAAATCTTCCCGGTATAACCGGTCTTGCAGGATATATCACTCCACCGCAAGGGGAACCCCTGGTGTTCGTTATTATGATCAATAGAGGAAATAAATCCGCGGTGGCTTATAAGCGCAAGTTCGAGGATAAAATCTGTACCCTCTTAGCCGCTCATGCCTTTAGTACCTTTTAATATGATCAATAAAAACTACATGCTTTTCGCATGATTCAATACATTCATCGGCAGCCATGACTGCCTGCTCACATGCCTCGCGCGCTTGGCTGCATGCTGAAGAGCAATTTCTTAAGGCTGAACAGCTATCAATGCTCGCTCTGCAAATTCTTACACATTCACCAAGTACTTTAACGCAGGTATTGAGTGCATTCATATGCTCCTGATGACCTTCATTTTTAAATTGGACAATCATTTCGTCACAGACCTTTATGCACTCCTCACAGGTCTTAATTGTCTCCTTTGATTGGGCAATAAAATCTTGTGCCCCTTCAGGACAGGTCCTTAAATTCGCACATACTTTCTCGCAGGTGCTTGCAACTCTAATGCAATTTTCGCAGGACAAAATGCACTTATTACAAGCATCAATAAGATTATTTAAAGCTTGCATATTCATAGTACAGCTCCTAACAGCAGGATCCCACCTCTGCTTAATTCTATACTAGCAAATTTATTTTTTAAATTTCAATAGAAACTGTTATAATTGTAAAAGATGCGCGGGTGATTGTTTTGAAAGTCGCGCGACTATTTCCGCACACTGGGGACTGTCTATAAGAAAGCGCCACAGCTTTTCTTGGGCTACAGAAATACCAATGCGTTCAGTCGTGAGAATTGCGGCCTCATCAATAGAAACACCTTCGAGAACTCTAATTGGCGAGTGTGGTAATGTGACATCGCAGCTACTTGCCTGGCGGTCGATGACCAAAGACTTGGCCACATTGCCTGGTCCCTTAATAAGAATTTTATTTGCTCGCGGCCACTGTGTCTTAATAAAATCATGTCCTTCAAGAGGAATGATAGCTCTAATAAGGATACCTCCGGCAGGAGTGGTTGCTGTATCACGAGATACCAGGTTACAACAAAAATGCATCCCGTAAGTAAAATAAACATAGATATGCCCTACCGGCCCAAAGAGGGCCGCATTGCGCTCAGTTTTTCCTCGGTAAGCATGGCATGCAGGATCATCGGAACGATAGGCTTCAGTTTCAGCTATAATACCGATTAACTCCTGATCACCTACCACACGAATAAGTTTTTTTCCTAGGAGCTCACGAGCCACCTGAACAGTATCTCGATCATAAAAAGAACGGGGCAAAGTCACGAGCAGAAATCTCCATTTATTACTAACAAATTATTCACATTGTAACACATCTGGCTACTCTCGTCAAAATGAAAGAGGTGGATTTTTTTTTGCACCCGTGGGTATACTAGAACTACAATCATCACCGAAGCAAGGCAATGGAAAGCAGTTATAAAAGAAAACAGTACCAGTCTTTAATTCTGTCGATCCTTATCCATGCACTCTTAATTCTTTTGTGCATTTATCTCTCACTCTCGCTCAGAAAAGCTCCATTATTTGAAGAAAAAGTAACCCCTTTAAAACCTGCCACTATTTCTATGCAAACGAGAGGATTACCCCTGCCGCCAATGCCAGTCTCTCAACCGCCAGGATCGGTATCTCCACCATCCCGTGCTACTGCCCCACAACAAAGGACGGTATCTCAAGCTCCGCGTATACCTAAGCCAGTCCGTTCACAAGCACCTCGCAGCGAGGATTCTTTGCCAGCGTCGATAGCTGAAAGCAAGGAAGGTGTGTCCGTTAAATCGGACGTCCCAGAATACGTTGCTCAAGAAAAAGAGCAAGCAAAACCCTCAGGTGGTGGCATCACGGGAGAAGCATTTATGGGAGCATTGAGAAATTCAGTACGAGCAGAACGAGAACAGGCTTATCGAGGAAGAAGTAACGGAACTGGCCGGGATTCCAGCATCCCTGACCACATTCAACAAAGAATGGACGATTGGGGCATTGCCGACTATCTTGAAAAAATTCACCGTGCCCTCAATAAAGCAGCTCGCTTAACCCGTCCCGTTCGAGTCACCATGGATTATGCAATTAATACGGTAATAGATGTGCACATTATTATTGATGAGTTAGGTAAAATAAAATCAATTCCCACAAAAACATCTACCGGCAGCGAGCAAATTGATAGATATATTGGGGAGTACATCAATAACTTTGATCTGCCTCCTATCCCAAAACGATTCAACATGAAGGAATTTTCGTTCCCCATGTCCATCAGAGTTGTTCTCACAAGAGGAAGCGGTTATGTCCAAATATATCCTGCCAGGGAGTAAATTTATGTGATGCGCTAGCTGAGGCTTTTTCTTCTTATTTGCTTTTTCGTTCTTAAGGTTGAACAGCTCATTTATTAAATATTTGGAGTTAGGCCATTAAGGCAGTGGCTGATCAAGATAACTCTGTATCCGCATTTGCAGATTTGCAAAAGACCTTCACATAGTGCAACCAAGAATCGTTGCAACAAAATCCCGTCTATTCTGGACCTCATGCATCTTAGGATTTTTAGCTGAAGATCTCCAGAGTGATTTATAACCGTATCTACACTTGGTTATGACACTTTGTATAAATTAGAAATTCATTTAGGCAACAGCAAAGTTCCCGCTCGTAATGGTCGAATCGCAGTTGGTGGCTCTTTTCGGCCTGTAATACGATAATATGGTTTACGAATTAAATCTTCTATTTCTTCACTCTTTTTATGAACAGCTATGTCCTTCGCGTCCACACCCTTGTCATTTATACGGACTAAAACGTAATCATCCACTGGATTCATGGTCCCTGTTATTTCATCGGTTATTTCTTTGGTAATATCTGTATCACCAATTAAAATGGTTTCCTGGAAAAAAGACAGGTCTCCCTGATGTTGTTCCCATAGATTGGGTGCTCTTGCTACTGTATCTTCTTTTTTTGGCGGATATATAAAATCAGGTAACACTGTGATAGATCCTGGTTTTAATTCAAATTTACTCACTCCTTTAGATGCTGGTAGAACTAGTAGAATTCCTTGCAAGGTCATCCAGACAATTAGATTCCATAGTAGACCACCCTTCTCTAGCTGTGGATAAAACTCTCCTTTATAGGCCAATATATCGTATCCTAAAAGTGTAAGCTCTTTCCTACCCTTCGTATCATTAACAAATACAATGGTTCTTTCTCTAGGAGTTGCAGCTGGCTCAACTGTCTTTACATAGCCAACCGGCTCAATTGGCTCAGTTAATCGCACTTCAGGTGATTTCATCGCGATAAGATTTGAAGCAATCATAACTGAACTAAGAATAAAATGATATAGTTTCATAAAGTAATTCCTTCGATTATTATAATAATATTAGCTACAGCTTCATTATACACCAAATTTTTTCATTTGTCAAATAATTATTTTACATTCTTTAAAATTCATCGACTATAACATTAACGAAACTGGCCTCAAATGTCTAAAACTAAGCAGGGAGATAAATCACGTGCGAAAAGATATGGTCGAAGAAACCTGTTCCTGCAAAGAAGAGCAAATAAACATGCCCGGGCTCTGTGTTTTTAAGAGAAATTGTCGCCGACCTACCGGAGAAGATTGTTGACATTCTATGCAAACAGCGATTATTGATAAATTAAAACTAAAAGATTTACCCACAAGAGGTTTGCTAGATTTGCATCATTACGTAAGTATTATTGAGTGATGCATGATGATTTTGTTGCATGTTTCCTAATCTCGCCCGAAGTAGCACATAATCTTTGGAAATAAGGCAGAAGCGATCGATGAGAACCTACAATCAGTACAAGAGGCGTGACACCTTCCTTTGTATTCTTTTCAGACAAAAGCTGTGGGAGTATACGCAGAATAAGACCAATTATAGCTATTAACTTTTCTTTTTCCGCATCAGTCAGCGTTTCTACGGATTTTTTTACCGCAAAATGAAGGGGATTATCGCCTTCAGCATTTCTTACAAGAAATGTTATACGCTGTGCAACCGCTTTTAGAGCTTTGCTATTTCTTGTTTCAATAGCCTGAAAGATTGCAGCCTTATTTATAGGAAATGAGTTAAAAGTGTCCAAGTAAAACCGAAGATCAGAACCGGTTACCTTTTTAACGCAAGTATAATGGTGCTCTGCGCCAACACGAGGATCTGCGCCAAGACTAAGTAATGCGTTAATGATAACATATTGATTTTCTCTATTAAAAAAAGCTTTTACATTAATCAGTAATAAAGTTTCGCGATTTAAACAAAATATATTGTCATCTTTCTGTTTAATGCTTCCTAATTGGTCAAGCACAGCCAAAAACACAGTAGTCCCATTTTGCTTATTAAACGAATCTTCTGAAATGCAGTTTGGGTGGGAACCGGATAATATCAACTTTGCCAGATCAGTGTAAAAGTCGTTTAGATGCGACATTTTGAAATAAGTCATACGCCCAGAAAGCTGCGAATGACACTTACACAAATAGAAAATCAATTGCCTTTGCCACCAGTATTCGATATTCACTTTATAACCGGCTTTCATGAGAATTCTTATATTTTCTAACCTTTTAGGCAAAAAATACTCACGCACCGAATATTCGGTTGCTAATTTATGTGCACAATCTTCATCAAAAACCATGCCCTTATCGATCAAAAATGTTAACACTTCTGGCGCACAACAGTAGGGCATTTCCCTTAGCATTTCCTGGACCCTTGGATCTTGTACATGGGCAGTCCCTCTGCGTATTTCTTGCAAAAGACAACGACGTTCTTTTTCAACCTGATACATTTTTGAGACAGAAGATCCCCCCCACTGTTCTCCAGTCCCTCGTCGTGAAAGCTCAAGCATCGCATCTTTAAATTCAGAACCAGACAAGCCCAAGAAGTTGAGAAATTTATCGAAACATGGTTGATCCGTTGCCTCTGACATATCAATAGCAGGCCTGACAATCGTGAGAGAAGGTTGATTTGAAATATATTGAGCCACTGTCCATCTTAAGTTGGCTATTTCCTGTTCTGTTAATTTACCGACAACATGGAATTTGTCTAAGTTTTGCATGGCCGAAATTTGATTTACAAAAAGGAAAACCTGTAGCAATGGGAAGTATGAAAAGATGGCTGACCATAGACTGTCGTGCTCACGAAGTTTGTAAGTAATCATGAGTGCACCTCTATGTAACGAATGAGGACAAAAATGTTCAGGCCTATCATCTTTTAGTCTATCATCGGATTGCATGAAATCAAGATAAGAACACGTCATTATTATGGCAAAGCGATTTTTCAAGAGCTCTTACTTTAAAGGTACAAGATAATTGTCGCACAGTCTCATGAGGCGGAGTTTTAAGATGAGAGCCCGATAGATCTTGTTAATGACTTACTTTAAATTTGTTTGAATTTCGGTACTGATAGTACATGAAAAATCAAAAAAAATAAAGCTGGAAGGCTATGCCTACATGTATCGTCCGATTCAGTACTTGTTCGCAAACAAAAGAAATTATTTATATCTTGCTTATCGAAGCCAAAGCAGCACTTACGAGAGACCGTGTTTCCACATCTCCCAGTGCACATGCTTCCTCGTAATATTTTTTCGCCTCTTCAAAATTACCTTGGATGCGATTTTTTTCTCCAAGCAGATAAAGAGCCTGCGCTCGAATATCTGTAGGGCTCGTCTGACTCACAAGAGGCAATAAATATTGTTCAGCTGCAGCCAAGTTTCTCGTCGTATCCCCGTAAAGACATGAACGCGCCGCCAAAACCCTTGCAAAATTCCCGATGAAGCCTTCTTTTTTAAATAAGGGTATAAAAAGAGTAAGCGCTTTTTCATGATTTCCTTCTTCTTGATAGCATGTCCCAAAAAGCAATCCCGATTGTTCGAAATCATCACCCTGAAGATGCTGACTGGATTGCCCAAGATACGTACGTGCTAAGAGTGGATTTTTCTTAAAAAGAGGCTTTTTTCTTTCACCGACAAAAAGTGCTGCCAAACGACGGCATGCCGAGCAATGCATAGGTACATTCTGTCGTTCAAAGTCAGCCAAAAGCCAGAATACAAAGGCTTTTCTTACATCTACTCGGGTAGATTCATCATGGAAGATTTCGAATATGTATCGCGCATCCTTACTCAATAATTCCCTTATGCAAGATCGCAATCCATTATCCCATTGCTCGAGATAGTCCTGTGAATCGTTAAAGGTATCGACAAATTTGTCTACTGCTTTCTCAATAACGTTTAACGCGTGTTTGCCAAAAAGCAGTTTTTTTTCAAGAAGTTGTGGAAGCTCCTCTTTTAAATAACTCGCTATTACCTTTTTTTCATAAGGAATAAGTGCCTTAACTCCCTGTTGATCAAACTCATCAAGAAGCTTAACAACAGCTTGCTGATTACGACGCACCGCGATATCTCTTGCAGTTTGACCATCTTGATTTTTTGTCTGAGTATTGATACCGGGCAGCCTTAGAATCATGGTAACAGCGACTTCATCCCCGTCAGCAGCAGCCATAAGCAATGTTACTCCTGAGGGAGCATGTTCAAATGTATAGAGTTTATTAGGATCGAATTTTCTGCTGGCTAAGAGCTCTTTTTTAATAAGCCTCTTGTCTTTTACAGATCGGCACATCAAACAGAAAGCACTGCCTACATGGTCAGGCGTAACCGCTTCATTACGCAAAAGTACCTGTATTAAACCGTGGTTATCAGCTACGGCAGCTCCAAGAAGGATTGTGGCGTGCTGAAACAGGTGAGGCTTTGCCTTCATCATCTGAAGAATGTCACCAACACGCATGAACTTTGCCAGAACAACACTATCTAAGACTCCAATGGGGATATTATATCCGGGCTGAACGAAAATTTGTAAGGCAATAGATTGTAAATTGTTTCTTAAAGCAAAAGCAAACGGGCTGACCCCATTGGCTGATTTCGTGACGTCTGCACCACAGCTTATAAGAGCCTTAATAACATTTAGGCGAGCCTCATCAATGATGTGTTGGGGTGCCCCTGAAAAGAAGCAGCTCTGCCTATCGGTTCTGGTAAATGATTGTAGTGCTCTCATAAGAATGGGCTCTCCTGGCACAGCATTCACATCCAGATTAATTTGTGAAGTATGGAGGTAGACTATTGCTCCGGGACAAAGTTCCTCGTAACAGGTTTGTAACGCCTTATAAACGTCCATTTTTGATCGTGCCTGAAAATTTTTTGCCCAAGAAAAAAGTGCTCTCAGGATGTCCTCACAAGATTCATAGGAGTAATACAATATGAGCCAAATTGGAATATTCTCTGGAGGCAAAAGCCTTATAAGGTCCTGGGGCATCACTTTCATCAACATTTCAAGCATCTCACGGTTATCCAGAAGCCAAGCCCATATAACTGGGGTTATCAGGATCGAGCCTCCACGTGTTATATAGCTTCTGAAAGAACTCATATGGGGAGCGAAAGCGATAACTTCAAAACACTTGGGCATAGAAAAATTTTTCAATTCCCATGACCTGCGTGGATACATATACAATAACATGTTTATTAGTGCGGTGTGATTTTGTGAAATTGCAGCAAACAAAAGAACGTCAGGATCAAGAATATCAAGTTTTAAGAATGTTTGGAATTTCTCATATGCCGCATCCAGAAAGCAATGATTATAATTATGTATTTCTGTAGGTGGCTGTAAATGTTGCCCTAACACACTGAAAGAAGCGACCACATTCTGATCTGTAACATAAGAGACCCATTTCTGACATACTGCGATGAGCGTGCTTGAACACAAAGCCTGCGATAATTGAACAAGCAATGCTCTTAATGACTTAATAAGTTCTTTTTTACGGGACACAAGCAGTTCAAGGATAGGTGCAGAAGAAGGGCACAAAATCAATATGTAGCAGATGGATTCTCTAGAATCAGCATCAAGATCGAGGCGATCAAAGAACGAACAAAATTTTTCAAAGTGCGCAGCCTGCTTACTTTCACAAACTTCTTCAATCATGCACTGTAAAATATGCGTTCTCAGCTCAGCATGCTTCTTGCGCACATAATGGTAGAGCGTGTTCCCCTTCGCATCAAATAGCAGCGCCGAAGCTCCCTTCTGCAACAGCTTTTCAACTACATTTTTATTATTTTTCTGCGCGGCACAGATAAGTGGCGTTCTGCCTTGTAGATCCGCGCTATTCAGTTCAACATCTTTACGAGAAAGAAGCTGCTGTAAAGATCGATTTTTATTGTAAAGAGCAGCGATATGCAAAGGAGTCAATCCTTCAGGTCCTGGTTTATTGATGTCTTCTTTTGTTGCCGCAGCAAGTTCATCGAGATTTTCTTTATAGGCGGCAATCATTGCTTGAGTCCACTCTTTTTGGATAGGTCCGCTTTCTTCGTGTGCTTTATCTGGCTCATTCATGAAACGATCATAAATGGCTACGAGCTGTTGACCAACAGGGGTATTGAGCTGAATATAATCTTTGACGGTGCGTTTTTTAAGATCTTGAGCATGAAGATCTGAACCGCTCCGAGAAAGAGCCTCGAACAGATCGACCATTCTTTGCTGTGCAGCATGCATGACAGGAGTCCTTCCTTCTTCATCGCAATAATGGCTTGCAAGCGGATACAATTCGAGAAGGTGGCGTGCCATATCATATCTGCCAGCTTGTATGGCTTGACAAAGACAAGAACCAGCTTCATCAGCTGTTAATAGTTCAGGATCAAATTCGCAGAGCCTATGCGTGCATTCAGTTGCATTTTCCTGAATGAGCATTTTATAGAAACCACAATAAAAATGAGGAATCCCTTTGAGCAGGTTAACAATTGCCTTGTGCCAGCGTAAGGCATCTAGGCCTTTTTTTGTGAGTAAATGGCGCTTAAGCAAAGCATGGAGAGCTGCTTCTTTTACTGCACTGCTTAATACTAGTGCTTTCAGCACATCGAGTTGATTCGCTTCTGTTGCTGCTCGATAAGCAATTTCAACAAGGTCATTCTTTTCATCCTCGTAACATTCTTTGTGTTTAGCTAAAGTCGCAACCGCTTTTGCTTTTTTAGCGCGAATAGCATGCAGAAGAGGACACTCTCCATCGATTAAACGGGGTTTCAATGTCTTCAAAAACTCTACGGTACTCGGAGTAAGCTCTCCCGTAGATAGTTCCTCTTTAAATTTCTCGATACCTCTTTGTTTACGCACATCTCTTTGATGAGCCCGCTCAGTCTCCGGCGCATTTAATTCATTAACACGGTCGGTAAGTTGTTCTTTCACATCATCAGAAAGCTCTTTGAGCGATAAAGCGTAATCAAGCAATTTTCCACCTGAGCACTCAATACGTGGATCTGCATCTGCCTCGAGCAATAATTTCACCATATCGTTATTTGCGTAGAGAATAGAGTAATAAAGTGCTGAATCGCCCTTATACCCGACGTAATTGACGGGACAGGTCCGTGTTTGAAGCAGCTTTCTTACACGTAAAAGATTGTTTTTATGGGCAGCATAGATGAGCTCATTGGCATTATGCTCTTTGATCCATGCTTCTTTAGCCTGAATAAATGAAGCAAGCGCCTGCTCACACTGTTTATCTCTATTGTGCGCTATAATCTGTGCCGTTCTTTTCTTTTTATTAACAAGAGTATAATCGGCAAGACATTTTAAAAGATGCTCAACAAGGAGAGGCTGATGATACTCCACAGCATACATCAAAGCAGTAGCACCAGCGCTTTTACCTGTACCACCTTTTTGAACATCCGGATCAGTACCTCGTACAACGAGTAATGAAATAACTGCCTTTGCTTCTTCAACTACATTGTGTTGTAATTGTACACAATGCATCAGCGGTGTGATTCCATTTCTATCAGCCATCTGGGGATCCGCTCCAAAGGTAAGTAATAGATCCACGATATCAAACACTGACCACCGCGCTCGAGGCCTCTTTTCTTTAAGCTGCCTGATTACAGATATGAGCGGAGTAACTCCTTCATTATTGTGCTGATTAATTTCGGCAACTGGCAAAGAGCCTAGCAAAGGAATAAGTACATATTCTTCTAGTGAGCTCAGAGCATATTCAAGTACAGATTTTCCATTTTTATCCCGATCAGCTGGATTGGCACCGCTGGACAAAAGATCTACTACCATATCAGCATTGCCGTGAGCTGCTGCAACCATTAACGCAGTCTTTGAGTGAGAATCTTTGACATTGATATCGATTCCGGCACTTACCAAGGCCTCAAGCTTCGTTCGATCACCTTTTTGCACAACTTCAAAAAGCTCAGAACAGTCAGTGTTCTCGATTTTTTTCGGGGTTTGTGCTTGTCTTTGAGCACGTGCCACCATGCATGCAAGTCGTTCACGCTTGAGCTGTTTCAATTTTTCTGCTTGCTCTTGGGCAAGAGCATCAAGAACCGATCTCTTTACTTCATTATAGTCGCGCGTTGGATACACTGTTTTCAAAACGAACTGGTCCGTATATTTTTGTATGACGAAACGCAGCGGATCGCCTGTTACGACCGCAGAAACCTCACAAAAGTCTGTATTTTTCGGGTGCCAGACGGGCTTGCCTTCTTTAGCCACTAACCTAATATAATTTTCAATCTCTGTAACACTCCACTTAGTCGGGAAGAAGCCTTTTGGCTGATCATCATAAGCAACCCCTTCTAGAATGACGTATCCTGTATGAAAATCTTCTATATTTTCTTCACTATAAATCCAAAGAGTATTGCTTATCTCGATTACAGTACCCTTCTCAATGACGCGAACTGTTCGCGGAGTATAGTGATGAAGGCCGATGATTTTGGGTAATCCGATCGATCCATTTTTATCGAGACGAAACCTACGGATATGATCCATCATATTTTTACAGTATATCTGCTCTTGCTTATCGTCACGGCCAAGAGAGAGTATGATATCTTTTGTTGAAGGTGCTAAGGACTCAGGGATCGCCTGCTCCTTTAACATCGCTGATAAAGAAAGAAGAGGAAGAAAGATTACCAAAAGAAAGCGAATCATAAGGTTCTCATGAAATGGTGTTATATTTTTTCACCAGAATAAACGGTTTTATAAAAATATGCAAATTGAAGATTTTTAGAAAATGATGATCTTTAGACCATGAACTCGGTCCGGACCCGTTGCGTCCTTTTGAAAAATGGCTACAATAAGTATTATATTTAGTAAATACAATTAGGATGACCGTGAAAATCATTCTTTTTCTTATTATTTCATGTACCGGCACATCGATTTTCTCGATGCATACCAGCTCGTCAGTACAGAATATCCTTACTCCATTAGGAAAGCTCCATCAAGAGCTCTTTGACGCCGCCGAGAAAGGCGATTTTGAACGATGCGATCGGCTTTTACAGCTGCCCGGGATAAATATAAATGCACAGGATGCTCGCGGCAGAACGGCTTTTATTATAGCCCAGGAGCATGGGCACAAAGAAATTGTTTATCTGCTTGAATCTTTCCCGGTTAATGCGTGCAGAAAGACTCCCTATAAAGATCATTCACTTGCTTCCTGCTGACCTGATCTCCTTAAAGGGATATGCTTCTGGTTGGCTCTCAATTTACTGCGAAAACAACTTTGAAAATTCAATAATAGAATATTTCTTGACAAACCTATAAATGTCGGTACACTGTACTACATATATGTTCAACCTCTTAAAACTAAGGAATGATTATGATGCTACAGATTGGCCTTAGAAAACAGATGCCGTTGAAGAAACGTACACTGTCACCTTCGAAGAAAACCTATCCAAGAGTTGTAACGATTTCTTTAGTTCACCCGCCTTTGACTTACAGAAAGGCGACGTTTAAGAAGACCGTTATATATTATTGTTAACGATGAGGGTGGCTACGCCACCCTTATTTCTTGTTCTTTAAATGTTACTTCCTTGGGATTTTTGTCGGGACGTAATCTCAAAAAGACCGGTGATCGCAAAATACCTGCCGGAGTAAATTCTAAATACTTTATTTCACAGACAAGTTGGGGTTTTACCCATACTACTGCCTTTTCGGTTGTTTTCAGCATTGGCTTTTGAACCACTATTTTATCAAGTTTTGCACGCAACGTTGTAAGAAAACTCTCGGTAAAGCCCGTCCCTACTTTTCCAATAAAGACCAAAGTGCCCGTGTCGTCATAAATCCCTAATACTAAGGATGCAATGGTCCTTTTACCCTCTGTAAATCCTGTAATTACCGCTTCAAGTGTTTTATATGCTTTAATTTTGATCCAGGAGGTACTTCGCCTTCCCGGATAATAAAGACTGTCAGATACCTTTGCGACAACCCCTTCCATATGCCTTTTAAGCATCTCCTGCCAGATGGCTGATCCATTGGTAGTATATATACATTTTTCAAAGCGGGTGGTATCGGTCACTGTGCGTTCAAGGAGCTTCTTTCTTTCTAGAAGTGGCATATCAAGAAGAGATTTTCCATTGAGCATGAGAATATCAAAGACCACATATATCGCAGCATAGCCCTGTTGCCACAGGCTAAATCGCGGACTATATTCCTTGTCTAAGACGATAATCTCTCCGTCAAGGACGGCACTTTTTGCCTTTATAGCATCGCGAAAATCAAACTCCGGATAATCAGCAGTAATGTCGATATCATTTCGTGAAAAAAACTTGAGGTCTTTATTTACATAACAGACAGCCCTAATCCCATCGAGCTTTGGCTCGAAAATAACATTGGTGCGCTGGAGATCCTTTTCAGAACCGATATGCGCCTTCATAGGAGCAATAAGTGGCCTCATCTGCTTCGGGCCCGCCGTTCAGCTGGGGCTTTTTCGGGCTTTTCATATTTACCAAGTGATGCCTTTAACGCCTCCATCAACGAAAGCTCTCCCGCAGCAGTAGGCTTTACTTTTTCAATCGGAATGACCTTGCCCTTTTCTTTAAGTTTTATTGCTTCGGCTAATCTGGTGGCAAAGGTATCTTTAAAGTGACTAATATCGAACTCTTTTTTGTAGAGCTTTTTCATAAGAAGCTGCGCCAATTTAAGTTCTGCTTCACTTACCTTCGCAGGAGGCTTAAGATCTTCGATTTGAGAAACTCTCTTTATCTCATAGTCATAATTAAGGGTATTTAAAAGAAGGGCATTATGATATGGCTGAAGAAGACATACGTACTCTTTATCTCTCATAACAAACTGACCGACGGCAACCTGATTAAATCGTTTCAGTGCCTCAACGAACAGAAAATAAGCTTTATCGGTACTTTTAGCTGGGCCTGCATAATAGTGGCTGTCGTAATAGAGAGGCGAAACTGCCGACATTTCGACAAACTCAACAATATTGACAGTATCGGTCTTTTCAGGTTTGAGCTTTTTAATAGCCTCAGGCGTAGCTATAAAATAAGTACCATCGGGAAGCTTAAGTCCTTTTACTACTTCATCCCACGGTACTTCTCTATCGCAATGAGGACACCATCGTTTATTGATTATTGGAGTATCACAAACACTATGAAGCAGTTTAAAGCCAATCACATGCGGCTGAACAGCCGTGTATAATTCAATACCAATTGAGACCAAACCAAAATTAATCGAGCCTTTCCACAGGGCACGTCCAGTCATTGTATCCTCCTTTTTATCTTCCAGTATGCACCGTGGACGATAGCGATGGCAAGGATATCAGAGATTAAAGGAGTGCAAGATTTTTTTGAAGGCGGACAGTCATGCGTACATTTTTATTTGGATCTTTTGCAATTTCTTTTTGTAGTCTGTCGATCTGATCGGATATCCCCTTCCAGCCCGTTACGGGTTCACCATAAATAACTACCGCCGGTGCTACTTGCAATGAGATGATTGACCCAACAGAAGGTATTATGGCATCTTTTTTGTCTTCGATTTGAATAATTGTTTCTTTTTCAGACGTTACATAACGAACCGCAATTTCTTGGCCGCTTTTGTTCGTAATTCTCAGTTCTGGCTCGGCAGTCTTGATCGTTACATCCATCGCTGTAGCCGAAACACTTAGACCAAGAACAACGCATAAGAAGTATTTAGTCATTGAAGACTCCTTGTTTAATTGAATTAATTTAGTTTTAATTAAATTATACCATTTGCCCCATTAAATATTCCACAGTTTTCTGTTACGAATGGTGGGCTTCGAAAAAAATAAATCTTGTTTCGTTCGAAAAATATGTTTTAAGAATTCGTTTGATCAGGATGCGGGAACTATATATTGGATTGTATTAGATTGGCATTCGAGCAAGGAGTATTTCATACATTCCGTCTAGATCGCGAATACTGAAATGCCTGTGCAGCAATTCACGACTGCTTACTTTCTCTTACAAGATATCTTAATTAATTAGACGTTCAATTTAGCATTATCAAAATAATTGGTCAAAATTCAAACCTTTTTCGAAAGACTTTTGGTCGAAAATCAGACCTCTCAGAAAAAATATTTCGAATATGAGCTATGGCACTATGCTAAAGCAATTATACCAATTTGTCTTGGAAGATCCCTCTAGGGCTCACAATCAATTGGGCGTTCCATTCGGCATTATCAAAATATTTGGCCAAAATTCAAACCAATATTTAAGTGTTTTTGGTCGAAATTCAGACCAATTTTTTCAATTTTTTGGTCGAAAATCAAACCTTTTGATGAAAAAAAATATTTCGAGTTTATATCTTAATGGTGAGCAGTTCATGCCAATTGGTAGTAAAATGGGCAGACTTCTTTAACCGCTTTGATTTCCATGACTGATCTATCCCTGCAGCTGCATAGGAAAGAGCATGACTGCCAAATCGAGCATTGATCTTATCACACATTTTCATAAGATCCTTTTGCTTAGGCACATCGGGAAGTGCGTTAAAGATAGTAAGTTGCATTTCTTGCGCTGAAACAATGTTGCTGAGCAACACGCCTGCTCGCTTATAGAGAAGTCCTTTCCTAAAAATAGCATCAAGGCATGCCGTTGCTGCATCTAAGAGAGCAGGAGTATAATCAGTAGCTATAGGACAGGTAAAACTGATCGAATTAAAATAGTGCTGATGATCATGGTATCTGCTCGTTGATACAAAAACAGTTATCTGACCTGCAAGTGATCGATCGCGGCGCAATTTTTGTGCTGCGCGTATCGTATAAGCAGCAATAGCTTCCTGAACTTGTTGTTTCTCTGAAACTAATTTGCCAAATGAACGAGAGACCATAATCGACTGCTTTGCGGGAACCTGATCTATCAGATCAATACATGATGTTCCGCGCAGTTCTAAAAGAGTCTTAAGACCAACAATGGTCATCTTTTTGCGCACCCATCCATCAGGAGCATATTTCAGATCTCGTGCAGTAACAATGCCAGCGCTGGTAAGCAGCTTGGTATATTGGTAGCCTACGCCCCACACATCTTCCACCGGCAACGATGCTAAGAGCTTATCTATCTCAGGATGATTAGTAAGATCAAGAACCCCATCGTGCCGAGGTTGCTTTTTTACTAGCTTATTAGCAGCCTTTGCAAGCGTCTTAGAAGGGCCAATCCCTACGGAAATAGGAATACCCGTCCTTTGCTTTACTAACTTTCTTAAATACTGACCATACCCAGTAGGATGTTCGGTAGGAACAAATAAAAAAGCTTCATCAATTGAGTAAATCTCAATATCAGCAGAAAACTCCGCGAGTGTCTGCATAATCCGCGCGGACATATCTGCATAGAGAGAGAAATTTGAGGAAAAGACCTGTACTTTATGCTTTTTAAAAAGCGGCTCACACTCAAATGCAGCCGCACCCATCTTGATACCCAAAGCTTTAGCCTCATTTGAGCGGGAAATAACACAACCATCATTATTTGAAAGCACCACTACGGGTTTTCCAATAAGTTTTGGATTGAATACCCGCTCACACGAAACAAAAAAGTTGTTGCAGTCAACAAGAAAAAAGCGCTTTATACCTGATGGATAATGCACGTCACTACACCCCAGACCTCAAAATCCATCGTGTGAGTAATTTCTATTGGCTCATACTCAGGATTATCAGCCACTAAAATAATCTTATCCTTTTCCACATTCATGCGTTTTACTGTAAGTTCCCCATCTATACGGGCAACAACAATCTTATTGTGAGTTGGTGTAAGCGCACGATCAACGATAAGTATATCATGGGAATGAATTCCTGCATTAATCATAGAAGTCCCTTTCACACGGACAAAAAAGGTTGCAGCCGGATGCTTAATAAGAAGCTCATTAAGATCTAAAGCTCTATCAACATAATCTTCAGCAATTGATGGATATCCAGCAGGAACAGATGATTCAAAAAGAGGGATAATAATATTTTTTTTCATGATGTTACTCCTCTGTATAGTATAAACGAACACCAAAAAAATTTAAACTCTCCGCTAACAGTTTTTTTAAATAAAATTTTTATTTGAATGAGCGCAAACATCAATACCGCTTATAATACCCCTTACCTTTTTATATCCCATCGGCCCAATGTGAAGCAATAATCCCCCCATTCAATTGCCGCTCTTTCTATAGTTAAAAATAATGAGCAGATCGAACAACCCACATCTCAATAAGCCCCAAAAAACTAGAAGCTTGACAGAGCGACTCCCGGCATGTTAGGCTATGCGGTGATTGGATCCAATCATCAATAACAACAACCTTTTAATATAAGGATATTATCATGCAAAAAATGATATTGGGTTTACTCTCTGTTTCCCTCTTCTTTACATGTGAGGCTACTCAAACCTCGCCCTTCACAAAAACAACTCTAGAAGTAAGTTTGAATTTGCGAAGCGTGAATTATGAGAACAAAGCTGAACAATATAGCGTCACGAAAAACTTCGATATGGCTGAAAGTCGTAAATTCCAGCATACCGAAGGTCCGATAAGTTTTATACTCGATGTAATAAGCGAAGACGTGCACACAATAACCGTTATCGCTGAGATCTATAAAACAAATCAATCAGGCGCTTGCGAAAAGATCGCAAACCCACTCATGATCATTAACTGGGAAAAACAAGGTCTGATCACCATCGATGAGAAATCAAAAGATGGCGTGGAATGCGCGTGCTCACATCTTTCATTATCAATAACACCAAAACGAGGAAATTAACTACATTAGGCTGGGGCCTGCGCGTGTGCGCGGGCCTTTTTTGTTTTCTTTTGAGAGGCTACTTTTTTGGCAGCAGTTACTTTAATGGATTTTTTCTTCTTTGTGCTCTTTTTTACTTTTTTAGCACCCTTCTTCTTTTTCCGAGCACCATCATCTTCAAATAATGACAGCATTTCATCTTCATTCTGTAAATGCACGAAGCTCATGCGATGCATAAAGCTGACTCCGTACTCATCAATACCTTCACGATGTGCTTTTGTGCCATAGCCTTTATTATTAGAAATTGCATATCCGGGTAAAATGCCATCAAGACGAGACATCAAATGATCACGGGTTACCTTTGCAATAATTGAGGCTGCAGCTATTGATCTGGACTGTTTTTCTCCATGAGCAAAATGTACGACTGGAATATCAAGATGATCTAACGATACAGGCATCGCATCGACAAGGACAACGGTGGGTAACTTCTGAGCAGTTGAAAGTAACTGAACTAATGCTCGCTTCATTGAAAGCAGCGTGGCTTGATAGATATTACGAGAATCAATGAGTCGATGATGAGTGATGCCAACAGCAAAAGTGCTATTTTTAGCAAGCCATTCAAAGGCTTCAAGGCGTTGTTCAGCCGTTAACAACTTTGAGTCCTTTAAGAGCTTATGTTTGGCTTTGGGTCGCAGTATTGCTGCTGCAGCGACGACGGGACCAGCAAAACAACTGCGCCCCACTTCATCTATGCCGCAAACAACCTCTGACCGCTCCCAGGCCTCATTTTCGTACATATGCCGCTTAAAATCCGGCTTGCGTCTTATAGTTACCATGCGTTTATCTTTATCACTAAGAGAAAAGAACATATGAATTATAATAACACAATTTCATAATAAACGGCAAGTGGGTCCTTCATTGAGGAGGTAAAACCTTGAAAGATGGTATTTTAGTTAATTCTTTGAAAAATCAGCACTATTGCATAAAGCGCTTGCGTCAAGGATTAAGATCACCTATAATACTAACAAAAGCGACAAAGCCCGAAAGATCCGATGAAAAAATTAGTACCTATAGGTATTTCCGATTTTAAAACAATCAAAAGCGGCAACTACTACTATGTAGACAAAACCATGCTTATTAAAGATATTTTTGAAAGCGGAATATCAGTTTTAGTTACGCGTCCTCGTCGCTTTGGCAAAACCTTAAATCTTTCTATGCTTCATTATTATCTCTCATTGGATGGTAATAATAGCGAACTTTTTGCTGACACAGAGATCTGGAAACATGAACGTTACAGAGATTTACAAGGACAATTTCCTGTAATTTTTATCACGTTCAAAGATATCTCTCAGCCAACCTACGAAGAAATGTTTGATGTGATTGTAGCTACAATTGGCGCTGCATTTCGAAAGTTTTCTTATCTTTTAGAAAGCGACATTCTCGATGTTTTTGAAAAAGATAAATTCAATCGAATTAGCGCTGACCAGCCACAGTTAGTCGATCTGCGTACTAGTCTCGATTTTTTGGTGGAGATACTTCATAAATTCCACAAAAAAAAAGTTGTTGTTCTTCTGGATGAGTATGATGTCCCTTTGCAAAATGCCTATATGCACGGATTTTATGACAAACTTCTTCCTCTTATTAGAGAACTTTTGACGCGCGTTTTCAAAGATCAAAAACTCCTTGAAAAGGGAGTAATTAGCGGGAATTTAACCATCGCAAAAGCAGGTATTTTTTCAGGTCTTAATAATCTTGATGTATACAATGTAACGCATGCTCGCATGGCAGATAAATTTGGCTTCACCACTGCAGAAGCATATGATTTACTTGATTATTACGAATGTAAAAATGTCACTGAGGAAATCCAAAGGTGGTATGATGGTTATAATTTTGGAGAAATAAGTGGGATTTTTAATCCCTGGTCAATACTAAAATGCATATCGCACAATGGTATTCGTGATGTGTATTGGGCAAATACGAGTAATAATTTTTTTCTCAAAAAACTTATAGGCTCTTCTTCCTCAACAACAAAAAACGATCTGATGCAGCTTCTCAATGGTCAGCCAGTGCAACATCCTATTCGAGAATCAATTGTCTTTCAAGATCTTGAAAAACCTTCTGATCTCATTTGGAGTTTACTACTGTTTACTGGGTACCTAACATACACATCCTGCCAGTTTAGTGAAAAGAAGAAACAATGTAATCTCATTATTCCTAATCAGGAAATAGCATCTTTATATGAGGATCTCATATCCGAAATTTTTGCCGAAGCTCTCCCAGGTGAAGAGGCACAAGCACTTCGCTCGGCGATCATTAAGGGCGAGACCGAAATTTTCTCAAACCTTCTTCAGAGCTTTGTTCTAAATAGTATGAGCACGTTCGATATACCAGATGCAGAGCCAGAAAGAAGTTACCACCTTTTTATACTCGGTATGCTTGTTATGCTTAGAGATCAATACGAAGTTACTTCAAACCGGGAAGCGGGCCTAGGTAGATATGATATTGCAGTCATTCCAAAAGTACCAGGCAAATCGGGAGTAGTTATCGAATTTAAAAAAGTATGGACTGAAAATGAGAGTTTGGAAACAGCTGCGCAAAGGGCACTCGATCAAATAAAGGAGAAAAAATATGCATCGGCTTTGTTTTCCAAAAATGTATCTTCTGTTATCGCCTATGGGATCGCATTTAGGGGAAAGAGCCTTCTTGTGAAATCAGCATCTCTATCCCAGAATTCACAATAACTCATATTAATAAACCGTTGCTCAGTCGCTCATTTGAGCTGGTTTTGATCTATATCGCAATCTAAGATTATGCCTCAAAATCGCTCAGCTTTCAGAGCGCAGTAGCAGGTTGTAAAATACCTTGAAAACTACTATTTTAAAACAGTTTAAATCAAAATTTGAGAGGGCTCACATGTTAACCGATTTGAAAGCATCTGCGCAACGTGTCCAAACCATTTTAACTGAATATGGTCTTGATACAAAAGTTGTGCAATTCCCAACATTAACACGCACCTCTCTGGAAGCGGCAACTACAATTGGCTGTGAGCTTGGACAAATTATCAAGACGCTTATCTTCAAAGGCAAAACAACATCAAAGCCCTACTGCGTTATCGCAAGTGGAAAAAATAGAGTTGATGAAAAAAAGATTCAGCATCTCGTAGGAGAACCTATAGAAAGACCTGATGCAGACTTTGTTGAGAAGCATACGGGTTTTGCCATTGGTGGAGTTTCTCCTATTGGCTATACCTTTGAAACAAAGCCTTTAATCGACGAAGATCTCATGTGCTATAAGGAATTATGGGCTGCAGCGGGTACCCCTCATGCTGTCTTCAGAATTACGCCAATGGATCTCATCACAATTACCCAGGGAACCATTGTTTCTCTCAAGGTATAGCAACCATTTATGGCACTGTCATCTTTCTTCAGCGGATATTAGAAAATAAAATTTGCACTTTTTCTTGGTTGCTTCTACATTTTAGCTATAATCTATCCTGGTTTAGAGGTTTGCCATGATTATAATTTTCCCTGTGAGTCTGAAACGAAGAATTCGGATCCTTATGAGCATATTCGTAAGCGTCAGTCTTTATAATTGTACTTTCGCTATGACAAAAGAAGAAGAAAGACCCGAATCTAGGACCTCAACAATATTTGCATGGCTTAGTTCTACGGTTACAAGCATTTACAGTCCCGCTCGTAAAAAAATTGAAATTATTGACCCTGAAGATAAGGATTTAGAAATTTGTTTAGAGAGAATGGTTAACGAAAAAAATGGTCTGGAGTTTGTAACGGAGCATAGCGAATTTATACTCAATTCTGTATCTGCATCAACATTACAGTATTTCATTGAACAGGGGGCACGATTCAAGCAATCCGCGATTTTAGATCTAACCAAGGGATTGGGATTTGGAGAAGTATCAAAGTCACAAAAAATTGAAAAACTAAAATTACTTTTAAAAGCAGGATATAAGATCCCTGACAAGGCACTCTCTTACGCGATGCTTTTCCTTCATCCTTTATATTTTGATTATCATTGTGCATATGCAAAAGTATTATTAAATGCTGGTGCTCATCCCAATCAACCTGAGGACCGAACAGCTTTTCGAGAACTTTTGTTAGGAATTAGTATGAGAGGAAAAACATCTGAATCAGATGTAACGAAGCCTCCACAAATTACCTCGTCACAATCCAGACTCCAAGCTCCTGAAGCCGAAGAACGATTTATCGTTAATGCTTTTCTCATTTGCGGCGCTGACTACACTAAAGTCTCCGATGAAACGAAGCAAAATTTTAAAGAGAGCAAACCCTTCCTTCACTCTCTTATACTTAGTTTTGAGGATGAGAAGGCTGCTCTCTTTAAAGCAATTGATGAACAATTGTATGAGAACATCAGAAAACTGGCTCTTCGCATTCCCTTCAAAGTAAGGAATGCCATCGGGGATTTTCCTCTCCATCACGCCATACGAAAGCTTAAAGGAGGCGAGAATTCTCAAGATCTCTACAAAGATATTCCAGCTCAACATTCTCAAAAGATCATCGCCTTGCTCCTGAGTATCTTACCTATCGCTTATCATTCTTAAGAATCGTGACAACCAAATTCCACTTATGCTCGTCTTCCCATCTCGTAAAATCTGGATGCTCAAAGAATGCTTTATGCCAGCAGCGCGTGTTCCTACCAAAACTGGCTGGCTCTTTTAATCAATTTTTGGTATACTATACTCAGAAAATCTTATAGAACTACACTAAAATTTACCTAAGTAACTGAGAAGCAAAACTATGAGTAAGACAAGACTTTTACGAGGTGCTTGGGGTTCCAAAAACTGCTAGCCAAGATGAGATTAAAGCAGCTTATCGTAAGCTTGCAATGAAATATCACCCTGACCGTAATCCCGGCAACAAGGAAGCTGAAGAAAAATTTAAAGAAGCCGCTGAGGCATATGAAGTATTTCCGACGCTCAAAAGCGAAAGCAGTATGATCAGTTTGGTCATGCCGGTCCTATGGGTGGCTATGCTGGGCAAGAGATGAATATGGATGATATCTTCAGAAACTTTGAAGATATCTTTGGTGACATTTTCGGGCAAACACAAACAACACAGCGCCGTAGAACTAAAAAGGCAGGGCCAACCCCTAAAAGAGGTCATGATCTTGCCAAAGAACTTTCCTTATCGTTAGAAGAATCCTTTCTTGGAACAACAAAAGACCTCAAGATTTATCATTTTGTTGTATGTCCGACCTGTGATGGGAAAGGTATGCCTGCAAATGCTAGCGCTAAAACCTGCACCGAATGTCAGGGGTCCGGCCAAGTGGGCTATCGACATGGCTTTTTCATGTACACCCAGACCTGTTCCACGTGCCATGGCGAAGGATATATTATTGATAATCCTTGTAAGAGCTGTAAAGGCCAAAGCCGTATTCAGCAATACGATACGATTAGTCTTTCCATCCCTAAGGGAGTCTTCGATGGCGCCGAATTACGTGTCATGGGCAAAGGTGATGCAGGAATTTTTGGGGGAGAGCCTGGGGATCTGTATGTCAGAATCCACGTCATGCCCGATAAAAAGTTTAAGCGCGTTGAAGATGATCTTGAGTGCAGTATCATGCTTACCTATCCCCAATTGGTGCTTGGCTGTCAAATCGAAGTTGAAAATATCGACCAGACAAAAGAGACAATCAAGGTATCTAAGGGAACACCTGTCGGCGAACGCATCATTGTTCCCGGAAAAGGGTTTCAAAAGATACGCGGAAAAGGACGCGGCAACCTCGTTGTCATCGTCAAATGTGATATCCCCAAAAAACTGCCAGCAGAAGCAGATACGCTACTCAAGCAGTATTCGGAAATCATAGGAACCGCTACTGATTCTTCAGAAAGCAGTATTAAGAGTTTCTTTAAGAAGTTTTTGCGTTGAGATACCGTCTCGCTTTTTTCTTGACTGTTCTTAATACCATTTTTTGCTTAGGTGTCAAAAAGCGCCTCACCAATCTTGGCTTCGCAGCATGTGGCGTCTTATAGTAATGTATGAAACCAGACATTTTTCCTGGAACTCTACTCATGTAGACTGTAGCTTGTGACCCTGAGATAGTGAACATCCAGAGCTTTTCAGAGCCCTTATCTGTTTCTTGTATAATATAGATTCTTACAATACCAAATGGTTTATTAATCGGCGTATATAAGCCTTCTAAGACATCAGAAGCGACAGCAGTCTTTTTCTTAATGCGCCCAAGGGTAATCATGGGCTGCCAGGAGCTTGAATGTTCCAGTTTGAATGTATCTGCAAGATGCCCAGAAAGGAGCTCGACAAGCCGTTGGGTCTCTGGCGAAACAACTACATCGAGTACCACCTCTCTATTTTTGAGCATGCGACCGTCACTCTTTATTGAAAGACCATCAAGAACTGATCTTCCAAGGCGTTCACAGCCATTTTTAAGGATCACCCACAGCTCATCGCGAAATGTCTTGATATCCTGCTCAGCAACGCCCTCAAATGAAAATAGATTAAGATATGCATCATTTGACTGAAAAGCATCTGCCTGGGTATCATTAATCCTTTTTTTTGCCTCATCCTGTACCATCGAGATCCCCACGGTTTTCGGTAGTTCGGCAACAACTCTCAAACGATCAGCCATAAGAGGTGCAGATAAAGAAGTTAGAATAGCAATAGATACTAATTTTGTGTACATAATTATCTCCTGAGTAATGAGAGCCTTTTTTCTGGGATACCAGTATAATACGTTTTCAAAGATTAGTGAGCCTTCCGGCTCCCATTTATTTTTTCTTTAAGATACCTTACTGAATATGAATTGTTTCAGTCTTAACACGCGAGATGTCTTTTGGCTCATCGTTCTTTTTAAAATGTTTTATCTTAGCGGTCTTTGCAAAGTGTACCTGCTTCTTAGCACCAGCTTTTATTGGAGCATTAGCAGGCTTGTTAGGAACAGGTTGTACTTGAACAACCGGCTTCGGTGCCACTGGTGTAACCGGTTTATGTATCTTTGTATCCCGAGCATCGTTCTTTTTAAAATGCTCTAATTTAGCAGTCTTCGCAAAGTGTGCCGGCTTCTGAGCTCCTGGCTTTACTGGAGCGTTAACAGGCTTGTTAGGAACAGGTTGTACCTGAGCAAAAGGCTTCTGTGCTTCTGGCGTATCGTTCTTTTTAAAATTCTTTATTTTAGCAGCCTTTACAAAGAGTGCCTGTTTCTTAGCGTCGAGCTTTGCTGATGCGTTAGCCTGCTTGTTAGGGGCAGGTTGTACTTGAGCAACTGGCTTCTGTACCGCTGGTTTACCTGCATTCATCGTCTTCATACGAATTAATGCTCCTAATTTTTGGCCTCGATTTACACCGTCGAATGATACGGCCGGTCTTCTGCCATTGTGTCTTCGTCCATTTCGTGGTGCTACATCGTTGCCTCTGTTACCTTTATGTGATCGGACAGCAGGATTTTCCTTAGATGCAGGTTTCCCTACTTTCTGCTTTATAGGCTTAACAGCTGACTTTTTATTTTTTTGGTGCATAGCACGCTTACCACCTTTTATTGGGTACTTTTCCTTCTTGTCATCAAGTGGTATGTTAAACGTTTTTGTAACGTTTTCCCAGGTACTGATCAGAGAAACATGATTTGCTTCAACCCTCTTTACACAGATTTCACCAAGGTGCTTTATTGTGCCATTATCAAGCTCTAAAAGAACGCGAATTGAATTAAGGTCACATGCAAACCCTGCTTTACCTGCTTGCGGGAAAAGGTTCTTCAGATATCCTTCTAAACCTGCAGGGTTCAGTAAGCGCGGAAAGCTTCCCAGGGTTACAAACGGCGTCCAGGTTGCTCTCGGATTACGAAATACTTCACAAATGTTTGCTACGGATTCGTAGAGTGCATGTACACAATTCTGATGCCTTTGAGGCAGGTCAACATATATAACTACCTCGTGAAGATTTCCCGTTAAAAGCGGATCTCGAATCTCACCATCAGCTTGCAAAGAAATCGTTTCTTCAAAGAACTTTTGCATTCCCTGCTTGCCTTGCCGCACCATGAACTTAGTCAGACCCTTGATTAATGCATCGCGAAGAGTTACTCCATCATCTCTGTGCCGAGCAGGCATAGCAAGTATCGTCAAATACGTATTTTTGGTGGTTTCAAAGCCACTATTTTTGTTATTAAACAGACTTTTAATACGTTGTTTTGCGACTTCCTGTACGTTCTGACCAACTTCCTTTGGCACATCCGTCACAACAAGCAATCGATGTGCTGAAAGGGAAGCGTTGCATCCCAAGGTGAAAGCCAAAACTCCCACTGCTATTTTCTTAACCATAAAAAACCTCATAAATGTTGTTTATACGCCTTATTTCTATCCTTTTCAGCTTAGCGATTTATAAATATTTGTCAATTTTTAAATATAAAGTAAAAGCGAAATTGTTCCCCCTAGGTGATATGAAAAGCTGGTTGATGATCTTTTTTAAAAAGCTAGGGAGCCTTTCGGCTCCCTAAAGTTTGCTACCATCTAAGAGGACTTATCCTCATCTAGATTTTTATGCTAGCGTTTTACTTCGACGTCTCTTCAGCCGGTTCGAAGCTCATAGTCACTGACGTTTTTTTGTATCGTTTACAGGAACCACCTTTACAAGAACGACATTTGTTAGCTCTCGCAGGCTTTGCAGCCTTTGCTGCTCGCGATGCAACCGGTTTAGCAGCTTTATTCATCATCTTCATGCGAACGAAAGCTCCTAATCTTTGGCCACGATTTAAACCATTAAGCGATACTCTTCTGCCATTTCTGCGACCAAAAGCAGCTCTGTGCATTGTACCCTTGTGATGTTTGCCTTTAGCAGTCACAGCGGGCTTTTTATCATCTGCTTGAGCAGGTTTTACTTCATCATCAGCATCAGCTGGTTGTCCAGCTTTAGCTGCTTTTGCAGGCTGAGCTGGTTTCGCAGCTGCAGGCTTATTTGCCCTTGGTTGTGCAGGTTGACGATTTGCAACCGCTGGTTTTCCGTGTGGACTCGCAAGGACGAACCTTAAGAGGTCGTCCGATGTTGCTTTTCCATTATGCGTCAATTTCGTCCATTGGCTAGCATTTTCCCAGGTAACGGTCATATACAAGTCTTGTGCAATGTCGTTTTCTAGAGAAATTTGACCAAGCGGCTTCATGCTGCCATCTTCACCCTCTAAAAGGATACGTAGTGAATCAAGCTCAAACTTTGCATTAGCTGCCTGTGGAAAGAGGTTCTTCAAATTACCTTCTAATCCGGCAGGATTGACTAAGCGTGGGAAGCTTCCGAGGATCACAAAAGGTCGCCACGTTGACTCAAGATTGCGAAAATTTTCGCAGTCTTGTGCCACAGCTTTATAGAGTGCATAAGCACAATCTTTGTGTCCTTGGGGAAGGTTAGCATATAAGACTACATCATGACGATTTCCCGTTTCGATTGGATGTATAATGGCACCACCCGGTAGCAAAGAAATCTTTTCTTCAAAGAACTTTTGCATTCCTTGCTTGCCTTGGGCTTCCACAAACTGAAGGAGGCCTTTAATTACCGCATCGCGAAGCTTGAGAGCATCATTTTCATTGCGAGCTGGCATAGAAAGTACTGTCATATACGCTGGCGTACTTTTGCCAGTTTCAAAACCAACATTTCTGTCACCAAACACGCTTTTCACAAGTTGTTTTGTATTTTCTTGCGCTGTCTGCAGATCAACTTCCTTTGGCACATTGGTGACAACGAGCAGTCGCTGCGCTGAAAGCGAAGCACTACATGCTAAGGCGAACGATAAAAATCCCGCCATTGTTTTATTAAACATAAAAACTCCTTATAAGGGTTTGTATTATTGATTGTTCTCTTTTACGACTGCTGAGCCTTAGCCGGCTTTTTATATCAGTCTTTATGTCCTTTGCTTTTGAAGACTTCTTAAGTGAATCTGCTATTACTTTAGGAACTTTATTATTCTTCCTACGAAAGAAAGCTGCTAATTTTCTGTTCTTCTTCACAGTGAGTTGCTCTGCCGTTGGTGCAGGCGGTGTTCTGAGTAGTCCGTGCCGAGCAAATGTAACTTTGCGCACCTCGAGCGGTTTAATACCGTAGCGAGCCTTGATTTTATTATTTTTCATTCGAGCTTTTGCTGCCCTCACCTTCTCTGATATTGGCTTTGTAGCTTTCGAATTAGTAGGCTTTTTATCATCAGAGTCTGCTTGCTCATCAGCGTCAGCTGATTTAGCAGCAGGCTTATTTGCTCGTGCCTTAGCAGGCTTTACAGGCTGACCTTCTTTTAGTTCAAGGGTAGCCTTTGTTCCGTCAAACTTTACGATATACTTCGTCGTCACCTTTTCCCAAGTAACAGTAATAGTCCAGGTACAATCATTCTCTTGCAAGGAAATTGCACCTTGGCTGTATACAGTCCCATCACATGCTTCAGAAAGAATGCGAACTGAGTTAATACCAAAGGCACATGGTTGACCTTGGGGATTAATGTTCTTCAAGTGGCCTTCTAAACCTTCAGGATTAAGTAAGCGCGGGAAACTTCCGAGCGTCACGTATGGTCTCCACGTTGATTGTGGGTCATAATACACAACATTGAAAGCCTTTGCGACAGTTTCATATATTGTGTTCGCGAATTCTGAAGCCAATTGAGGAAGGTCAACATATAACACTACATCATGACGATTTCCCGTTATGAGTGGCTGAAGAATCTTGCCATCAGCTTGCAAAGAAGCTTTTTCTGCAAAAGCTTTTTGCATATTATTCTTGCCCTGCTTGCTCATAAATTCGGTTAACCCTTTCAATATGGCATCGCGGAGCCTTTCACCATCATGTCTGCATCGCTCATACATGGAAAGAAGCGTAACAAATGGAGGCGTATTTTTTTCAGTTTCAAAAACAGTTTTTGCATCACCAAATACGTTTTTGATGCGCTGCTTTGTGGTTTCTTGCACTCTTTTACCCAGTATTTCTGGTAAATCAGCAACAACAAGCAGTCGCTGTGCTGAAAGTGAAGCCGTGCATATTAAGGCGAAAGATAAGACTCCCACCATTGTTTTATTAAACATAAAACTCCTTCGTTTTGTTTATGTGTGTTTAGTTCAGTATTTTTAATTAATTTTTAGTGATAGCTTTGAATGTCCCATTACCATCTCTATTCCATTTTCTTCTATAGTAACGTGACCAATTTGCCGGCGGCATCCACCATCATCAGATTCTTCGAAAATACCGAATGAATTGGCCTTGAATCTTAATGTGGATGCTTCTGGGAAAATGTTCGATAGACCGCCTCGCTGTAGAAACTCGTTATAAGCAGAAAAACTTGGAATTCTTCCAAGTATCACAAACGGGATTCCCGTATTGTTAAAAATAGTATGCGTTCGAAAAAAAGCTTCTCGTACCGCATTATACAATGTTTGTATAAATTCAAAGCGAACGTTGAGTAAAATTAACAAAGAGTTCTACATCGGATGTAGAACCATCAATGAAGCCATTTTCTTGCAAAGAAACAGTTTCAGCAAAAAGATTTCGCAAGCCGTGCCAGCCTTGTTTTGCAAAAAAATTAATCAAGCCCATCCATAAGGCTTCACTAAATCTTTGTTTATCGCTTTCGTATTTTACCGGCATAGAGAGTATTTTTATCAAGGGATTTAGTCCTCCAACCTCAAAACCGACATTATGATCAGCAAAACGTTTTTTTGTGGTCTCTTGGACTGTACGCAAGTTTATTTCATTTGGCACATTTGCGGCAAGGACTAGTTGGTTTGCAGAAAGTGAAGCAGTACTTGCTACGGCGAAAAATAGCGCTCCCACCATGATTTTATTAAACATAAAATTCCTTCGTTTTGTTTATGTGTGTTTAATTCATATTTTTAATTAGAATCTTAATGACAGCGATGATCGCCCCATTACCAGATCAAGTCCATTTTCTTTTATAGTAATATGACCAATTTGCCAGCTACTATTAGCAGATTCACCGAAAATACCAAATGAGTTGGCCGTGAATCTCCATGCAGATGCTTGTGGGAAAATGTTTGATAAACTACCGCCTTGCCGTAGAAACTCTGCGTAACCGGCACCGGCAAACCTTGGAATTCTTCCCAGTATTACAAAAGGAATTCCCGTATTATTAAAAACGGAAACCGGTTCACGAAAAGTATCCGTTACAGCATTGCTTAATGTTTGTGCAAATTCAAAGTGAACTTGCGGCAAACTAACAGGGAGTTCCACATAAGATGTAGTTTCATTAACGAAGCCATTTTCATGCAAACAGGCCGTTTCTGCAAAAAGCTTTTGCACGCCCTGCTCGCCTTGTTTTACAAAAAACTCAATCAAGCCCTTCATTAAAGCTTTACCAAACCCTTGCTGATCGTTTTCATTTTTTACTTGCATAGAGAGTATTCTTATCAATGGATTTAATGAAAGTCCCTCAGCCTCAAAACCTACATTATGATCAGCAAAACGTTTTTTTGTTCTCTCTTTGAGAGCCCCTACGTTTATTTCATTTGGTACAAATGCAACAACGACCAGTTGATTTGCGGAAAGTGAAGCAGTACACGCTAAAGCAAAAGACAATGCTCCCACCATGATTTTATTAAACATAAAATTCCTTAGTTTTGTTTATTTAATTTAATTGATTATGCTTTAATTTTATCAATTTTTACATAATTGTCAATTTTTAAACAAAACTTTTTGGATGATGAGAGCATTATTCCGCTTATTTTTTGGAATAGGTAACTTTACTGTTACCTTTTTTAAACCGAGAAATTGAGCTCGATCTTGCTGGTCGACTGACTTTGAGGCCACCCATTCGTAAGATTTTTGCCAACTTTTTACTACGCTGTGCATCGGTTAATTGAGCTTTACCCATCTGTCCACCTTTGCTACGAAGAATTCCACGATATTGCTTTTTAAGTGCCGGCTTCGTCGCTCGCGGCTTACGCTTTGTTTGGCTTTCCTGACAATGAGCAGCCGATTGAGCTAGGCTTGCAAGTGATTGGTAATTTTCAAGCAGGTCGTAGTTCCTGAAATTATTCGTTCTCAGCTGAGTTTCAGCGCGTTCCCAGCCAATATGCGCACCAACTAATGCGCCTGCAAGACAGGCGATACTATCGCTGTCCCCTGGGGTATTAACCGCTTCAACGAGTGCCGCAAACAAATTTTCAGGATATCTTAAAAAGATATATACTGCCGCGGCAACAGCTTCATCAGCGGCCCATCCTAAAAGAAAGCCTCCTGTTGAGCGCATTTTATCATTTTTTATGTTATGCGTACCCAAGACCTTCTCAGGAACTGCGCCCTCTTTTGCCATACGCTGCGCATAGCTGATCATTTCACTCGTTAAAAGGGAACTATTCATTATTGAATTCTTTATATGAGAGCCATCTTTCGAAAGAGGCTTATAAAGCCTTTCAGCCGCATCAAACTCACAAGCTGCGGATATCATCTGGTCGACAATCTTTTCGGGGGTTAGTTGCGACTGGACTGCATGAGCAGTTCCCACTGCCATTGCAACGCATGCTGCCCTCGCCATGGGATGGCGGTGCGTTATCTTTGATTGTTCTTCAGCGAGCTTTCTCACTGTTTCTAAGTCGTCTGAGAACACAAGTCCAATAGGCCACACGCGCATGACTGAACCACAGCCACCCTCGCGTGCTATATCTGTATCAGCCTGTTGATCATTTATAGGGCTTCTGGACCACCATGCATAGGGAGGGTAATTTTCAGGATCAGTAAGAGCCAATGTATCCGAATACCATGATCGATTCATAGCAGCTATTTTTTTGCATGCTCGAATACTTGTTGGTCCATGAGCTCGCAGATCGCAAAGCGGATCAACAGTATATTCGTGATCTCCGAAAAGTTTCATAAATCGCTCTGCCAAGACCATCAACGTTAACGATGTGTCTCTTTTTTCAAAACGCTGTTTAATACACTCTTCAAGGACAATCTTTGCCATAACAGTATCATCGGTATATGGAGCATACCCATCGTACCAATCTGAGTTCTTAAATTGCTCAAATGAGGAAAGTTTTGACCCATATTTTTTTTCTATGTTACGAGGACTTTCTATAAATTCAGTTACCCGACCAAGTGCGTCACCCAGCGCAGAGCCGAGTACTGCTCCCTGTAATGAATCTTCTAATGAAGGATTCACTGCACACAAAAAAGTTGACGAAAGCACGAGAAGGGCCATACTGATCTGCTTAATAATAGTCATGTTGTTCTCCGAAAATGAAGGGAGCCAGAAAGGCTCCCCTTAACTTAAAATATTGATTTGTTTTTTCTATTTTTTTGATTCACTTGAGGCCTTTTTGCGGGAAGTGCTTGTTTTGCACGGTTCTGCACTTTTATAAATGCCGCAGCCTTTGCCTTTGCTTTGGGAGCAATTTTTTGAGCTGCCTTAGCTAGCTTTTTTGCAGCCGGCTTTCCTTTTACAGGCTGTACCCGCTTTTGTGCAGGTCGTAGCGGCTGCGCCGGTTTAAGAGCTGGTCGTATTGCAGGTTTAGCTTGTACCTTCTTTGGACCTACCACTCGTACAACTGGCTGAACTGGCTTTGCAACTGGCCGTATTGCAAGCTTAGGTTGCACCTTCTTTGGGCTCACCGGTCGCGCAACTGGCCGTACAGGCTTTGCAGCAACTGGGATTGCTGGTTGTGGAGCAGGTGGAACTATTACTGGCCGTGGCGCCTGAGGAACAACTGGCTGTATAACCGGTGCAGGAGCCTTGAATTCACGCAATGTTTGATAGCCACCTTTTATTTTCTTACAAATAAGTATCGAATCAAGAGAAAACGTATCACCCGCACCCCGTGCCCCTTCGGGTGAATAGATGCTATTGAAAATTCCTGGTAGACAAGGAGCGCCTATATCAGTAAGAGGAACATAGCCAAGGGTTATATGAGGTATCCACACGTTAAATTCTGGTGTGAAAATGGGAAGTACTTCATTATATAAGGCATTTGCAAGTGCATGAGCAGCTTGGGGTGCTTCTACGTCCATCACAATAGCATTCTTGCCTAAAAAGTGAGCTCGCGGTCGTACCCAGAAGTTTATAAGACCATTGCGGCCATAGGTATTGAAAAAGTTGTTAACCACTTTGGCAACTGCCTGTTCTACAGGAGTAACAAGACCAAAAGGCACATCTCCTATTTGGAGAAGCGTTAAATGTTGAAGTGATGGGCTAAAAGCTCCCGGCCGCAAACACGAATCGATTGCATTTTTTGCATAGGTTTGCGCTTTATCAAATCGTACGCTCAGAGGTACGTCTGCTATAACAAAAAGACGTTCTGTCCCTGGAGTTACAGCGTTCAAAAAGCCTGTAAAGGCTAAAACAGCTATAAATGATTGCTTGAGTATACGGCTCATCAGAAATTCTCCTTGAAATTATACTTACTTTTGCTTTATTTTAATAACATTAAAAGTTTAACAATATTAATCATTTTTGTCAATAATTATAGAATGTCATAGTTTTGAGAATTTAGCCCGTCTGTTCTTGTTTTTTTGCATACTGCTTAAGTAGTTCTTCTTTGCATTTCCCGAGCAGCTGAGCCATAAATTCGCATCGATGTGCTTCGCAGAAGGAATGAGCCTCTTGGATCTGGCCAAGGAGACGGAACATCTGTACCTGTCTAAAAAGCTCTTCTGGCAGACGCGTTAAGTACGTATTTGAAAAGTCGCTCTTGGGCCGATTTTTAAGAGATTCAAAAGCTGACAATAACTCCTGCACAACCTCGAGATTGCCATACCGGGCACTCTGCATATCGCAAAATGGTAATAGTGCTTTCATAAGCGCTGTCTCTCCTTTATCATTTCTTGCAAATATTTTAACGCCACGTGTAGCAAGAAGTTCTCTCACCAAATCAGGATGAGATGCTTCTGCTGCACGCATAAGAGCAGTATTTCCGCAACCATCCGTAGCATTTACATCACATCCAGGAGCTGCAAGAAGAATTCTCATTACATCTATCCAGCCCGGGAGTGAAAAAAACTCCAGAGGGTTATGATACTTTATTGCTTGCATAACAGGGGTTTCGCCCGTACTATTGCGTGCATTGAGATCAATTCCTGGGGCCATAACTAGCAGCCTCAGTATTTCAATCCTGTTCGGTCCTACATGATGAATTATTGTTCCTGAACCATCATGTGCATTGACATCGATGCCCGGACACGAAAGAAGAAATCGTACCCCTTCAATCCTATTTTCCGAAATAGCTATATGAAGAGGCGTGAGATTCAAGTTTGTTCGTGCATTTATTGTGATACGATCAATTCGACACAGTAACTCTAAAATAGCTCTATCACCACGAGCCGCAGCAGCATGTAAAGCTGTCCAGCCATTTCCATCAGTCAAACTTACATCAATGTCAGGAACGGAAAGTAACAGCCGTATCAACTCTGGTTCACGATTATGTGATATTGCAAGTGTAAGTGCAGTTCCTCCTTCTTTAGCGACAGTATTTATATTGGTACCTTTTGTTGCAAGGAGTAGTCTTACTATTTCATTATGTCCCTGAGCACATGCCCACATAAGAGCTGTCCATCCTTTTTCATCACGTAAGTTCTTATTACACGCAGACACTGAAAGAAGTTCCCTTACCACGTCTAAACGGTTCCAACGGGCCGCAATCATAAGAGCTGTACGTCCACCCCTATTTTGAACATTCACGTCAATACCAGGCTTTGAAAGCAGAACTCTTACCGCTTGCACTTGTCCCTTAAATGCAGCCGTCATGAGCGGTGTATATCCACGCCACCATGTGCATGTGTTGACATCTACACCCTCGCCTAAGGTTTTATTTATGTACTCAATATTGCCATCTTCTGCTCCAGCAAAAAGAACTGCCGCATCGACTGACTTTTTCATCAACTTCGCTGATTGCCACAGCTTTGCGAAAAATGGAGTTGTCTGCGTAGCCCTGTTGTTTTGCATACTAAAAAGTGCAAACTGTGTGCTCACAAGCACTGTTAAAATCAAACTAGTAACTATCTTCATCTTTACCCCTCATTATGATTATTGAGTATTATGTTCACAGTATTATTCCCTTTATTTCTTTGATTCTTGCTCACGTGACTCTATGTACCGTTTTACAATAGACTCTTTCTGTTCTTTAAGAACCTGCGGAACTATGGTTTGTGCATTTTCACAAAGAGATAAAGCATCATTCAGTTGTTGAAGCAGCACAAACATATGTATTTGTCTAAAAACCTCAGCCGGCACACGTTGTAAGAGTGTTTCATTGAACCCAGTCTGTGGGGTTTGCCGCAGCAAAACATCTAATAGCAACGGGAGCACTTCCTCGTGTCTATCGTCTAAGCCGTACTTCGATGCAACCCACATAAGAGCTGTCCATCCATCATCATTTTTTGTATGAATATTGATGCCATTCGCAGCAAGCAGCTCTCGCACTATTTGAGGCTTTGCTTGTGCTGCGGCATGCATGAGAGCAGTATTTCCTTGATGATCTGTGGAATTTACATTAATTCCGGGAGCAGCAAGGAGCACCCTCACTACCTCTAAGTATCCTGGCTGAATTCTATCACTTGGCTCATAATATTTTATTGCTTTCATAAGGGGAGTTTCACCCTTATTATCTTGCGCATTGAGATCAATGCCTGGAATCCTCACAAGGAGCTTAAGTATTCCGAGCTTACTAGGAAGAGATGCTTCATGAATGACATTCCAACTCGAATTGGTAGCTCGTGCATGAATATCAATGCCAGGTTGAGAAAGAAGCGCTTTTACTGCTTCTACCCTATTGTTCCAAATGGCGTAATTTAGGGGAACAAAATTATCCCTATCTCGTGGATTTAATGCGAGGTGTTCTACGCGCAAGAGCATGTGTAAAATCTCTGTGTTGCCAAAAGCTGCTGCAGCATGGAGAGCTGTTAAGCCCTTTTCATCAGTTAAATTCACATCTATTCCAGGAACAGATAACAATAAGCGGACGATTTCTGGATCACGAGAATGGGTGATAGCAATCGCTAGAGCAGTTCCTCCATCTTTGGCCACAGTATTTATAGGAGTGCGTTTGCCAGCAAGAAATAGCCTTACTACTTCACTATGACCGTGATAACATGCCCACATAAGAGCAGTCCACCCTTTTTTATCTCGGATGTTAACATTACATTCTTTGACGGAAAGAAAGTATCTTACTACCTCTACTCTGTTCCACCGAGCAGCCGTCATAAGAGCAGTTCGGCCACCCGCATTTTGAGCATTTACGTCAATGCCAGGAGTTGCAAGCAAATGCCTTATCATTTCAAGGTGTCCATTATAGGCAGCGCTCATAAGTGGCGTATACCCTCGCAACCATGTGCGTGTATTGACGTCTATTCCCTCAGTCAATCGAGCTCTAACCTGTTCAAGATCACCTTCTGCTGCCGCGTCAATAAGAAAGGAAGCGTTCCACTGATTTTTAACATGTTTTGCCATGAGTACACATCTCTGAATAACTGGCGCATCATACAATGAGAGATGTGCATTATTCTGCTGCATTGCGCCCAGAGAAAGATGAAAGCCTACAAGGCCCATTATGATTATTGTGTATAGTTGTTTCATGTAAAACTCCCCCAAGAAAAATTGCATTACTTTTTACTTAATTAATCTAAGATTAAATTTAACACTTTAATCTTTTTTGTCAATTATTTTAAGTTTTTAGGAGTCAATATTTATTCGGTGGACTGAACACGCGCCGATTCACCTTGCCGGTAGGCTGCAGCTCTCGACTGTTGTTCTTCTATACTACGGTGCAAATGAGATTCAAGCAAATGGGCAATCTCATCATATCCCAAAGATCGAGCATAGCTCGTCACTTCATAAACCATACCTTATGATAAATGTCTCGCAAAAAGAATGTACTATAAAATTGCACTCGTTAAAACAAGGCCTTGAATTGCGCATTGATCACACGTATTAAAAAGTTGGCTGCACTTACCACAAACCAGAATACTTTCTTCTTCGCTGTATGAGAGCGGTCCCATAAGCGATACAAATTAATAAGGTTGCATTAAAATTGAGCGACAAAATTATCAAGATTCAAATAAAAAATCCATTGCCGAGTATCCAACCTACACACAAGATCTTGAGCTAAAAATGCTCTCTCTGCAAAAGAATTCAAACTATTGTCTCTGGACGCCCAAGGCAACAAATAAATCAAGAAGTCGAAATTTGTTGTGCACAATTGCTAACTTAACGGGTGTAAAACCATCTTGGTTTTTTTCAGTGACAAGTCGAGGACAGACTTGCAGGAGAAGCCCAATTATTCTATTATACTCTTCTTCATCCCTCCAATAAATAACAGCATGATGCAACGGATTATCGCCTCTTTCATTCCTAACAAAAAAAGACATCCTCTGCGCGAGGGCTTTTATTCTGTCATAATTGTTCGCTTCGATCGAAGCAAAAAGTTCTCTAATTAGTTCTCCAGGCACAGCCCGCCGTATTGCATTCTGTTGCAGGGCTTGCTGCGGAGCTACCAAAGGTCGCATAAGCTGCTCAAAAGCATCGACGTTATTTAGGTGAATAGGCTGCGCTTGATGAGCTGGTGGGGCTGCGGGGACCTCAGGCCTTACTGCTTGTGGAGCGAACAAAGGTCGCAGAGCTTCCTCAAGAGTCTCCACTCTATTGAGATAAACCACAACAGGTTCTCGATGCCCCGGCTGAGCTATGCGAACAACTGCATAACGCTCAGCCAGTTGCTTGAGCTCACCGTATCTTTTTTGAAGTAACGAAGCAATGTCTTCACACCCAAGCAGGCTAGCGTAACTAATTACACTATGACCACCATTATCTTCGTCAAGGAAATAGTTAGGGTCAACAGTAGCTAAATTAAGTAACTGCTCGACAATTTCGAGGCTACGCAAACCAACTGCATCATACAAAGGTGTTCGTCCATCAGACCCTTTCACTAAAAGTAAGCCTAGTTTTTTACCAACAAGCTCAAAGAGAATATTGGCTGTGTTCGCTAAATATCTACTTTTTTGCTTCTCATCAAGATTTTTTGGTGGATGTGCAGCTTTATAAAGCGCATACGACAGTATCTCTTGCGTTGGTTCTTCACTTTGCAAGAATTTCTGTACGAGCTTTACATTTTGTAGTGTGACGGCATCTAGTAAACTACTGGCTGCCTCTATTGCCGCCTTATATGATGCTTTCCTGGCTTCGTGCTCCTGTTTTAAAAAGCTCTTCTTCCATGCTTGCCTCTCTTCTTCTGACCAGATTTTCACTTCATTTAAAAGAGCTGCTAATTCTTTGCGAGTCGATAATGCCCGCTTTATACCGTCAGAGTCAATTTTTTGGGGATCAGCCCCTAGCTGAAGAAGAACCTCAGCAGCTGGTATGCAATTCTGAACAAGTGCGCAATACAATGCAGTTCTTTTTATTTTTTGGCCATTACTAAGATCATATTCCTTAAGAGCATCGACATCTCGGCCTTCAATAAGAACAAGTCTACGTATAGCGTCAAGCACGAAGTCTTCATTTTCAGTGGTCAGGCAGGTAACAAGACCATGTAGATTATCAGGTAATACTTGCGATCTCGGCTTTGGTTGACTCTTTGAAGTTTCGATCAGGAGTTGCCGTATTCTCTCGCTATTAGCCACATCAAGCGCTGTCTGCCCATCCCGATTTTTCGCATGGAGTTGTATACCAGGAATTGTTAGGAGAAGCTGTACTATCTCTTCTTGTCCTTGTGAGGCTGCTCTCATAAGAGCGGTATCTCCCCGCCAATTCGCTTGGTTAACATTGATACCTTTCACCGCAAGCAAAGTTCGTATGGTATCAAATTTATTTTGGCGAATTGCGGATAAGAGAGGAGTTTCATGTGTATTATTCATAGCATTAACATCTATACCTTCTATAGTAAGCAGCGCCCTTACAAGACTTTCATTTCCAAAATAAGCTGCCAATATAAGAAGACAGTCACCTTCTAACGTACGATCATTTATAAATTGTTTGATATAAGGACACAACTCTGATGCAATTTCATCGCGTTCGTTTAAATAGCGAAAAACTGTCCACAATATTGCTGATCGAATCTTTTTATCTCCCTTGGCAGTTTGATAGCGCTTTAGCAGTTCTTCTAGGGCGCTAATATTACCCAACACAAGTTGTGTAATGAGCGCATTTATGCTCATTTTTGACAAAACCGACGATTGTGTCCGACGAGCACAATCAAGACTATCGGTAGCAACAACAGGCCCTTTTCCCGTTGTATTCACGTCATTTTCTTTTTGCTCATTTGAAACCCCAGCGACCGATTCATTATTTTCACTAGTAGGCTTTACTGAGTGACCATTTTCTTTTGCATTTTGATGATCGCGATGTACTTCATTACTTGCCGGGTCCGTTACCGACTGCTCTGCAGCCTGCTTTTTTTCCTCTAATTCGAAATTGGAACCATTACGCAATCTTTGTGATTCCATGGCTTGCAGTGGGAACAGAATAAAAGAGATTATGAGGATACCTATATTGAGATTCATAGTAGGCCTTGGGGTTTTATTTTCCTAGTTTAAGAATTTTACTACGATGCTACAATGGGTCCTGATCTCGCCGATAAACGAAAACATTGTTACTAACAGACCATTAGCGAAACCTGAAAACATTAAACAGTCTTAAATAAGATTCATAGCTTTTATTGGAAAGGCTCAGCTCACAACAAAATTGTTCAGCAATCATCGGATTTTTTTCGGTAACAAGCTGGATTTGCCTCGCGACCGAGGTACAGTCGTCTCGGAAAATCGTCCGGATCGATTACATGCACATTATCATTTCTATCTACATCAATGATATATCGATTTTCTCGAACTCCAGGAACAGCAGGAGCTCCAATATAAACTAGGTGGTCGCAGTAGCTTGTGAATTTTTCATTAAGTAGCTCAGGATTGTCAGAGATACCAAAAACGCATATATTACGATTTTCTGTACCAAGCCACGTCAAAATCGAGAGCAACCATTCAGAAATTGGATTTACTTTGCCCAAAACAGTTTCACATTCATCGATAACAATTATACACGGTCTATGTGAGAGTTTAGCACTCGCAAAGGTTGCATTCAAAATTGCATTCAAAGCTACTTTCCCTTCTTCTTTGCTCATTGTAGAGCGTATTTCAGAGTGTATTGCAGATGGAGATAACAGTCGGAATTCCATGTCATTGCTGCGAGCAATTCTTTCAGCAACTAAGGTTTTGTTTCTTGCTGGGCCCCACAAGAGAGCGCTGGGAAGAAACGCCCCATTTTGCAATGAGTGTCGTAAAGCGGTAATCAGTTCCACTACGTGCTTTTCGTCGGTTTCAGACAAAATTTCATTTTTAATAGACTTATGTCTCTCTGATTCTTGACCGGCAGGCTGTACTGGAATTCTATTACCAGTTTGATTTAGTTGATCGCATCTTTTTTGCAACATTGCCGCAATATCATGACATCCAATCAGTGCGGCATAGCTTATTACGCTATGACCACTCTTGTCTTCTTTATGGAAATACTCAGGGCCAACAGTAACTAAATTAAGTAACTGCTCCACAATGTCGATGCTGCGTAAGCCGACTGCCTCAAACAAAGGTGTTCTTCCATCAGGTCCTGTAAACATCAGTAACTCTGGATTTTTAGCAACAAGCTCAAAGAGAATGTCAGCAGTGTTAGCCAAATATCTGCGCTTTAGTCGTTCATCAAGATCTTTTGGAGCATGTGCAGCCTTAGAAAGAGCATACGACAAAATCTCTTGCGTTGGCTCCTCTCGCTCTAAAAATTTCTGAACAAGCTTTACATTTTGCAGCCTAATGGCTTCTATTAATGTACTGGCTTTTTCAAATGCTGCCCCATATGCTGCTCTTCTTTCTTTGAGTCGTTGCGTTCTAAATTTCTCTCTCCATGTTTCTTTCTGTTCTTCAGACCACACTTTTTTTCTTGAGAGATTTGCACGTGCCTGAGGGTCTTGTGATAATCGCAGATCGCATTCTATTTTTTCGCGATTGGCACCAAGTTGCAGAAGTACGTTACTAGCCGGAGTGCAATTCTGAAGGACCGCACAATGCAATGCTGTTCTTTTTACCGTGCGGCCACCCATAAGATCATATTCCTTCAGCGCATCAACATCTTGCCCATCAATAAGCACTAACTTTCGGATAGCGAAAAGTACGTCCTCTTCATTTTCTTTGGTCAGGCTTGCAACAAGCCCATGGAGATTATTTGGTAGATCTCTTTGGACACCCTCCTCAGGCTCGCTTTTTAAGTCGATCACTAATAATGCTTTCAACTCGGGCTTATCATTCAAATCAAATGCAGATTTGCCTTCACAGTTTCGCAGGCTAATCTGTATCTCAGAATTCTTTAGCAGAAGCCGAACAATCTGTTCATTTCCACTCGATACCGCTTTCATAAGCGCAGTATTTCCCTGCCAATCTGCCTGATTGACATCGATTTCTTCTCTAGTAAGTAGAAGTTCAACTAAACGCACCCTGTTCTCTTTGACCGTCATCATAAGAGCTGATTCTTGATGATTATCAGTTGCATTGATATCAATATCTTGCATCCCAAGGAGAGCCTTTACCATATCTTCCCGTCCCTTTTTAGCTGCCAGCATGAGAAGGCTATATCCTTCAATCGTACGGTCATTTATATTTTTTCGGAAAGGAGGGAGCAAAATGCGTTCTAATTCTCTATGTTCTCTTAAATCGCCATTAACAGCCCACATTAATGCCGATCACTTTTTATTATCAACCTTCGTAATCTCACACGTTGGAATAGACATGAGACGTTTGACTGCTTCTATTTTTCCTTGTTTGGTTACCACTATAAGAGGAGTCTCACCTTGATTATTCTGAGCATTTATGTTGATCTTTGGATGAGACAGAAGTAAGTCGATTACTTTAGTCCAGTGGTTGCCAAGATCAAGTGCAATAGTTAAGGCAGAGCTAGAAAACTCATTTTGAACGTTAACATCTATATCCGGTGCAGAAAGAAGTAATTTTACCAAAGAAACGCTTCCATTGTTCGTTGCGTCCATGAGCGCTGTATATCCACTACTCCTTTGAATGTTCACTTTTATATCTTTATGCGAAAGAAGTAATTTTATTATATCGGGAATAGTCAAAAACAGACCATAAGTGAGGACAGCTCGCATCAAAGCAGTCTCGCCACTTTTTGATTGAGCGTTTACATTAATTTTTTTGTCAGCAAGAAGTAAACGTACTATGTCAATATGCCCAAGGCGCACAGCTTTCGTAAGTAAAGTTTCATCTATATATTTTGTCTGCTCATTTACATTAAGGCCCTTTTCTAGACACTCCTTGACAGCGTTAACATCTCCTTTTTCTATAGCCTCATTACACTTTTTAATGAGCTGAGATTCTTTAGAAATAAAGATATCAGATCCTTTAGCAGCCCCCTTTGATTTCATAGATTTGTACACCGCGTAGCCGCATACAACCGCTGCTATACCAGTGCAAATCGCTGCCTGCTTGTCCCATTTCTTATTTCTATCCCCAAATATTTGCTTATTCCACACAGGATCTAAATTTCTGTCTACGCAACCATATGCACGAGCTTCTGGTGCCGCCACTGGTGGATTAACTTGTCGGACTCCAAGTTGCGGTACAGCTCCTATGCGTGCTGCTTCTGGATCTTCATCACGAGCGATAGCTACCGCTTTTTTTGCGGGTTCATCTTGATCGTTTGATGGAGCGGCCTGTTCATTTGCCTCCTCCAGATGCGTGTTCTTATCAGCATCTTCCTCAACGTTTTCAGCGGACGCATTAAGCGAATTTTGTCGTGATCGTGATTCCATTGCCTGCAGAGGTAAACAAAGCCATAGAGTTAAGAGTGATATCAAAAGATGTCGATTAATTTTCATAGATGAGCCTTTTAAAAGTTTATATCTTTAATAACGGTCTGATAGCGTCAACAAGAAAATATACGTGCTAAAATGATGATAATTTATTGTGTCCTCACATGGCTTTATTAAAAACATCATATGAAGCTTGTCGCTAAACACAAATGCATATAAACCAAATCTTACTCATTAATTTACAACTTGTCAAACTTATAAGTATAAAAGTACCATTTTAAACTTGGTTTAGTATTTGTTATGCTTACAGTACGTCATCTACAGGAAAAAACAGGAACAAACATGATTAAATATCTTATGTGTGCTTCTCTTTCACTCATACCAGCAGCACATGCGCATCCTCTCATAATTGTGGGCGGATCTGCCGCCGGAACCGCCGCTATCAGGACACTTGAGAAAGAAAGCTATAAAGGTCCTGTGGTGTGGATTACCGGGCAACAAGAATTACCGTATGATTTAACCAAAATAGGCTCTCTTATTGACGATAGTAAAAGCATTGAAAAAATAACTCTTATTCATCCAGACAAGAGCCCACTCTCATTAACGGTCATAAAAAAGAGGGTCAAGAAAATCCAACCAGATAAGCATTCACTCTCTCTCGAGGATGGCACTAAGCTCCATTATGACAAGCTATTATTAGCCACAGGAATGTCGCCACGGGTGCCAGATGAGTTTAAAAAGCCTCTTAGAGGCGCTATGACGTTTGGCTCGTTGAAAGATGCTTTACAGATTCGAGATTTTATAGCTGAACTTAAAGTAAAAGATGCCATTATTATCGGAGCAGGTATCAATGGGATAGAGCTAGCTGACGTTTTAGTGGAAAAGGGACTCTCTGTTACCTGCATTGATAAAAATGAAAGAATACTTCATAAACTTGCACCCAAAGAAGCTGCAGAGTTCATAAAACAGCGCTGTGAAAAAGCAGGAGTTCACTTTCAGCTCAACAAGGCCGTGAAAAAAATCGAAGAATCAGATAATGGTGTAACCGCGGTTATTTTATCAGATGGTACACGCGTCCCCTGTCAGATCGCTGTTTTCACGACAGGAAGTAAAATAAATAGCAATTTTCTTAAAGATTCGGGAATAGAATACATGGAAGAAGGCATCGTGGTTGATGCATTTCTGAGAACGAATAAAGAAAATGTTTACGCAGCAGGTGATGCTATTCTTATCAAAGACATAGCTACCGGAAATACAAGAAGAAGCATAAAATGGAATGATGCCGAGAAACAGGGGAAAGTAGCAGCTATGAATATGCTTGGCGGAAAAAAGGAATACAAAGGTTCTTCATTTGTTATAAAGTCTCACTTCCTTGGCATACGTTTTGCAAGCTGTGGAGACCTTTTACATCCATCCGAAAGTGATCACAAGATATATAAAAGTGATACCCTTTTCTCTCTGTTTGCGCTCAACAAAGGGATTTTAAAAGCGTTCCTGTTAGCAGGAGCTTTTGATCGTGAAGCTCTTAAAAGATTTAAGAATTATGTTGAAACCTCTCAACCAGTAACCGAAGATGATCTCGTGCTTGAACAGACATGGTTTTCTTCAAGCTTGTCGTATCTGCGCCGAATGCTGCACAGCATTTTCTGGTAAATATCACATCTTTACTTTTTTGGCGGCAACAGGTGCTTGCGGATCAAAAACAAGGTTATTATTCCATGTAACATATGCTGCAAGAAGCCTTTTTTTATCAGTACTTTTAGGTGATGCATACGTAAGAGCTTCTTCTACGAATTTCATTGGCCGATCATTAATAAATTTCATGACCATAAGAAAAAGTTCTACGGGAAGACGCTTGAGATAGAGTTCATGACTCACCGCTGTCCACCTGAGTGGAAAACTTCTTAAGAGATGAGTAAGCAATATTTGCATTGTTGTGAACGAAACATGCTCATCTTGTGCAGCACAGCTCAAGGCTGTTAGTCCGTCTTTATCTTTTACATAGAAATCGACACCTGGCGATGTTAAAAATGTAGTAATTATCTCAATATCTTTGCTCCTGATGGCCAGCATTAATGGCGTCTTTCCGCTCTCATTTTGGGCATTCTTATCAGTATCGGGCAATGAAAGAAGGAATGTAACCATATTTCTTCTGGCCCACCGCGCAGCTTCATGCAGCGCGGTGTTTCCTTGATTTGCACGTGCGTTAACACTTGCTCCAGGAATTGAGAGAATATATCGCACAATATCAATATCGTCACTCATTGAGACCACGCAGTACTCGCCCGCAGCCAAGGTGAGCGCGCCTGCAAAGAGCATTGGATCTTCAGGCAGCTTACTTTTAATTCGTGGTTCCGCAAGAAAAATCTTAACCACGGCCAGAGGCAGTCTCGTTTTTATGGCATCGAAAAGAGCTCCGGCATCAACATCAGGAGCTGTGAGTACCTGCTTTAAAATTTCGATACATCGTCTGTCACCACTCTCTCCTGAGCCCAATAGGCATCGCACGAAATGCAGCAAGCATAAGCGGCGTCATGGTTATATAATATTGAACATTCACTTTAATCGAAGGACATGCTATGAGTAACGTAACTATATGAAGATGGCCCTCGAAAATTGCTTCTGCTAGAGCATTACGTGAGGTTTCAACGGCAGCAGAACATGCATTGATATCAATACCAGATGCGATACCCTCGCTCACTTTATCGCTATCACCGGCTCTTGCCGCAAGAATAAATTGCTCCAGAGATAATTGAGCAGGAACCGATTTCTGCATAGCAAGACCGTTCAGTGTAAAACCTACGATGCTTGCAAAAAAAGATGCAACAATGATTATAGTTCTAAAAACAGTTTGTGATTTCATTTTTTGTCGAACTTACGCTTATTTACATTAAATATCAAATGTCAGAAAAATTTGTACGGCAACGCATTATTGTCGTTGCATAGCCTCATTTGATTAAATCCCCGCGCACCTAAACATTTTATTATACCATGTGAGGCATTCATTAATGTAATTACGGTGCCCATTATGTAAGGATGAGTTGCTTATACCGACACGAATCGCTTTTTGAGACTCTTTTGTGACGGTAGTAATCGATGATTGTGACTCAGACCAAGCCTAAAGAGCATATCAAAGAAGAACTCTCGATCTGGTCCCTTTACTACAGCCTGTTCATGGGCCTCCGAAAGCACAACAGGATAACCGTGTCCTTTTTGTGCCTGGTCTTTAATAATACCAACAATTTTTGCAACTGATTGAGGATCTTGAGCAACCCACTGAGGAAACTCAATTCTGCCAATTTCGGTGCCAAGGTTTATGTAAAGAAAGCAGGGTCTAAGATGTGCTGGATACTGTGCAGCAATTGCTGAATTATGAATAAAGATCGTCGAGTGATGCTCAGAAGGAAGAAAAAATCGTATAAGATCCGTGTCAATAATCGTATCAAAGCTTACTTGTTCCTGATAGAGCTTCATCTCAATGCAGTTCCTTAAAAGGGAAACGAGTTCCTTGCTCTTTGGCAAACTTATATATCCCGCAATAACAATTTTCTGGCTATAAAACTCTTCAAGAAAATCGAGGTATTTTTTTAAAAAGCGCTCTTTAATATACTGGCTTTTACTTTCAAGGTGCCAGAAGATGAGCGAGCCATCACAGAGAAATACGAGTGGAAGGTTAGGATACTGTGAACGCAAAAGAAGTGTCTGTTCAAGGCCAACTTCAAACTCTCTCTCCGCCCTTCTACAGTTAACCATATCTTCAGAAATAACGCAGTCATCCATTTGGGTGTAAACGCTTGGAACCGAAAAAAGCTTCACAAAACTTGTCTGCATCATACACAAATTGAGCGATGCCACTATTAATAAGGTAACAGGGCACTCCTTGGTGCTTGTCTGGATAGATCTGTGAGCCATCAACTGATGATACTGCATAAGGATATGTTTGAGGCATTACGAAATTTGTGGCATCAAGAGGACCATGCCAGATAGGCATCGGACTCGGTCCCCCAGCTTTTCTGATCGTTTCCAAAACAGAAGGATTCTCTAAAAGCCAAGAAAATAGTGTGCGAGCGTTATTAAGCTCCTCCGAACTTTCTTTAAAAAGGGTCGGGATAGTTCGTTGTAGTTCGTCTATTACTTTTAGTTTATCGAGCATTTGTTCTTTCTTTAACGACTGCGATACTGTGCCAGCGCAGTCTGGAGTGCTTCGAGGCTTAAGAGCGCACAGCGTAGTCTCGTCGGACCTAAGGGAATTCCTACTAAAATAAGCATATCATCCCTTCCCAAACCTTCAAGAACCTCAATGGGCTCTCGTAGACATTTTTCGGTAAGCATCGATGCAGAAGCCTGGCTAATGACACAGCCTTTTCCTTGAAAGGCTATCTGCGAAAGAATGCCTTCCTGAACAGTGATTTGCAAAGAAATTTGATCTCCACAGGAAGGATTGAGCGTCTGAGTAGTCACATCAGGCGCAGAAAGAATACCGCAGTTGCGCGGATGCCTATAGTGGTCAAGCAATTCTTGCTGATAAAATTGCAGATCGAGACTATTCATAGACCTTTCCTTGCCAATTTTCAAATCCAATATAATTCTATTGTATATTTTTTTTTAATTTTTTGCTATAACTGTAAAGACATGGAGGTTACATGCACCGTAAAAATATACTCTGGGATCTGGGAAATACCCTCGTGCGTGCCGATACATTGAGTTACGCTCGTCATATTGGGTTAACAGATTTTCTCCTCTATCCTCTGTTTACTCGGGAAAACCCTCAAATGATTTATACCTATGCATTTGAGGTGTTAAGAGGCATAGATACCCCACCACATGCAGGATACCCCTTGGCGACTGCCCGAGGCATTACGCTGCCACAGATACTGTGTCATGCGCTGGCCGACAGTCTCACTCAGGAAGAAATTATGCACAAGGTGCACATTACTTTGAATACGTTATCCTCTGAAGGAGGAACATTTGTTAAAAGACTACGAAACCGGATGGTAAAACAAACGATAAAAATATTATTTGATCCCGCTATTATGGCAAGCTGCATGAAGCCCATTAAGAATGGAGTAGCAATCCTTAAAGAATGCGCGCAAAGAGATACCGGCCTTTATGTCCTGTCAAATTGGGACAGTGTCTCATTTAAGCTGATGAAATCAGATCCGTTGTTTAGGCCATTATTTGAACATTTTAAGGATGAAAATATAGTAATATCAGGCACTGTAGGCGCTATAAAGCCACAGGCTGCGATATATGAACATTTTTTGCAAAAACAGTCTCTTAGACCAGAGACCTGTATTCTTATCGATGACCAGCTAGAAAATATTCAAAGAGCCGAAGCTATCGGCATGACAGGTATTTTAGTAGAGGGAGATTATACAGCGGTAAGAAAAAAACTCCAGGAACTCCATGTCCTGTAGACCGACGGAAATTACGAATAAATCAAGCAATTATAAAGAATGTGCCAAGTCCTTGCTATATAGTATGAGCTCTGGCATATTGAAGGTAATTATTCATTTGACAAGGAATTTATGAGACCCGCTATAGAGCTAAATGCTCTCAGTAAATTATATTATGAACATGATGGCTCTTCTTTCAAGGCAGTAGATGATCTTACACTCAATGTCCCTGGTGGTCAGGTAATTGGATTTCTAGGACCCAACGGTGCTGGGAAGACAACCACTATTAAAATGATCTGCGATATTATTACCCCTACAGAAGGGCATGTGACACTTAATGGGTACTCAGTCAAAAAGCAACGCCATGCTGCCCTTTCTCAGATAGGTGCTGTTCTTGAAGGAACACGAAACATCTATTGGCAGTTGAGCGCCTGGCAAAATTTAATCTATTTTGGCCGGCTTAAAGGAGTAGGATCACGAGCGCTTGCCGAGCGTGCAGAGCATCTGTTGCGCACCCTTGATTTATGGGAAGACAAAAATGAGCCAGTCAATGGCCTTTCACGAGGGACCCAACAGAAAGTTGCCATTGCAGCAGCACTTATTACTGATCCACCTATACTTTTGCTTGACGAGCCCACGCTTGGTCTTGACGTAAAAGCCTCACGTACCATTAAAAATTGGATAACTGATTTGGCTCAAAAGCATCATAAAACAATTGTCTTGACCACTCACCAGTTAGATATTGCAGAGCAACTCTGTGAACGTATAGTCATTATGAACGAAGGACGAATCATTGCAGACAAGCCTACGCAGGATTTGCTGAAGCTGATGCATGATGAACATTATCAGATTGCCATTGCAGGTAAGATCAAAGATGCTGGTCTCATCCTTCCAGGCATGAACGTAGTAGAAAAGGATGACCATACCCTCTTTATCGGTGCAATTTACGACCAGGAAGAGCTATATAATAAATTATCGACAATTCACGACCTTAAGCTGCCTCTTATTTCCGTAACACGAACAAAACATAACTTAGAAGATGTTTTTATGCAGCTTACCCATAAGGATGACGTGTACAAAGACCCACAAAAGGAACAGACGACTATATGAGTACTATACGCGGCTTTTTCATTCATATCCCCATGATAATTTTCAATGAAATCTATCTCATGGGTATCCTTTATTGGCACTACCGATGGAGCTATTTTATTAACGCTCTCACAACTGCAGCAGACTTTCTATGGTGGATGCTTCTGATAGATGGTGGCGTCCTTATCCCTGAAAAGATTGCCCCGGCCGTCGTAGGCTATATTATCTGGGTCTATGCAAACTATATAATCTACGATGCGAACTATTTTATTATTGATGCGGGCCAGACAGGTGTTCTTGAGCAAGTCTACCTCACACCCTATCCCTTTGCCTTTAAGCTCTTTAGCAGATTTGTAGCTGCTGTCGTGTACTGCAGCCTCGAGCTCATCCTTGTAATAGCCTCACTTTTAATTTTCTGTCCAATTAAAATGCCTTTTACCGTGGGCGCTCTTATTGCGTTCATTATTACGTTGGTTGGTATTGGCGGGTTTGCTCTGATGCTTGCAGGACTTGGGCTCATCTTTAAAAAGTCACAGCCCTTTGCCTATCTTATCAATAACGTCCTTCTCTTTTTTAATGGATCTATTCTTCCTCTTGAAAAGATGCCTTTCTGGATTCAATATTTCAGTAAAACATTACCTACCACGCAAGGCATTGCCGTTCTTCGGTCTATCACTTTCAATCATCAATCATTGGCAAGCACCTTTGCAGATGGAAGCATGCTCATTCTTATGATTAACTCTGCATTTTATCTTGCCGCAGGTTGCGTAATATTTGTCTATTGCGAACGCTGGGCACAGAAAAAAGGAATTCTTGGCCACTACTAATGTTTAAGTACTGCTTGATTTTTTGCACTACTCTGTGGTATCATAATAGGGAATCGTATAATCCAATAAAAAATTAAATTTTATCAGGAAGAAAATATGAACAAGCTTCTTTTTATACTCTCATTTTTCTGTCTCGTTTCATCTACATTTGCTGTGCAGGGTCCTTCAAAGGCCAATCTAATTTTAGCGTATAGAATGAAAAATACTTTCCTTGTTCAAGCTGCAGCTCAAGGAAATGAAACCCTTGGTCTGGCGCTTCTTAAAATGCCAGGAATCGATGTTAACCATGTAGATGGTACAGGCAAATCTGCATTGTTCTATGCACGCAACAATCATCTTTCCGATCTTGTCAGAGAGCTTATCTTACTCGGAGCCCATTAAGTTTTATAACTCTTTCGGTGTGAGCTCATTGCGCTCATGCATCCCATGCGTCAAAAGAAGATGGATTTTCTGCCATGCTTTTGAGACAACACAATAACAAGCTATAACCCAGAGCGCTACAAAAATATTCCAGGCTATAACAAAGCTCGCATTTAATATTGATTGATTACCTTCAACCAAAAGGTAATAGAAGTGAATGCCTACTGAGCCCGCCAGCCAGACAACTGCTGAAATGGTCGTAGCAAGCCAAAAATCCTTATTGAATATCGGGCTAAGGAGCCCAAGAATACCAATACACAACTCAGAAAATGCCAGCTCATATTGAAATGGAGACCAGCTCCATCCAAGGCATGCTGAGATTTCAGGCGCATACATAAACTGACCTGCTGCTCCCATTATAAAAAGACAGCCTACATTAAAGAATAGGGCATGTTTCATAATAAGTTCTGACATATTAAGCGGTAACCGCTTATCAGCAAACAAAATTTGAAAGAAGGGAAAAAGTACAGAAACAACAAATAAGAGTAAGGAGAGCACCATATTAAGTGTCATAAAAGATACGCTTTCAGCCATAATCACACCTTTCTTAACGAGTATTTTTAATTATTTCCATCAGTGATAAATAAAAGAAAGCATGCAGTTAGCAAACTGCTTATTTTTTAATATAGCAGAATATTTCAAGAGAGCAAGTTAATTGCGCTAAGAAACCATTCAAGCGATTACTAAAAAATGCTCATTGTGCTTATTCATCAATAGATGACAAGTTGTATTAGTGTACAGCAACACAAGCTTTTAAAATCTCTATAGCTTTTGTATGTTCGTCATCGCGGTAACCAATAATTTTACACATATATTCTGCTATATCTAATGCGGTCATCCCATCATTGTTGCGCGCACTGTAATCTAAGTTTTCTGTGGCAATAAAAGGTTGGAATATCTCGATATATCCCCTGCGAGCGGCTATGTGCAATGCAGTCTCACCTTGGATATCGTGCGCAGCGAAATCCGCGTGTTTGTTTTTTAGATCAAGCAATAATTTTGCGAGGTTTTCTGATCTCAAGTGAGTATTCAAGAGCAAAAACATCAGTACAGTCTGTCCTTTATTATTCACTGCATTTACATTCGCACCCAATTCCAAAAGGGCTTTCATTGCCCAAGAAATTCCTCGCTTCGCAGCAATATGCAATGGCGTATTACCATCTTCATCTTTTGCATCAAGCTCAGCATTTAATTGTACGAGATGCTTAAAAATTTCAATGTCCCAAACCATTAGTGCTCCCCACGCTGCTTTGTGTAATGGCGTCGAGCCATCCTTGCTGTGCTTATTTATATCAAGTTCACGCTCAACGAGGTAATCGATTGCTTCAATGCTGCCGGAACAGGCAGCACTATGTAATGGCGTCTCGCCTTTATCATTTTCTACCCGAATGCCTTCAAACCCATTTTCAAAGAGAACTTTTAGGGCTTCTACCTGATTATTGCCTGCAGCTATATGCAGTGCATTGCTGCCATACTTATCTTTAACATAAATATTTGCGCCAAGTCGCAGAAGGCTTCTCATAACTTCGATATTTCCACTGCGTGCAGCCCATCCTAACGGCGCAACTGGTTCATTTAAACCATCTACTTCAGCACCTTGTCGAACCAAATATTCAACTGCATCCACAGAACAATTATCGATAATAAGATGGCTCAGCCACGTTTTCTTGTAATGGCATTTGGCATAATTAGTTGCATTAGGACTTACTCCAAATAAAAGAAGAGATTTAATAGCCTCAATATTTCCTTTTGCTGCAGCATCCTGCACCGCTGTACAATGCTGCCGCTTACTCGCATAAAAACCGAATGGAAGTCGATCTATAAGTTTTAGATTTTGATCTTTTGTACCCACTTTCTGTGATGGTGTCTCTTTATTTTGAGTTACTGCTCTTATTTTTTCCGCAGATTCCATTCGATTAAGAGCAAGAGCAAGCTGCAATGGTGTTAACCCTTTAATATTAACAACCTCAACAGATGCCCCATGTTCTAGCAAGCATTCGAGTGCTGCAACGCTATCATGCAAAACGGCATAGTGTAGGGCACTATTTCCACAGTGATCGACCTCATTTTTATCAGCGCTTTTTAGCAATTCCTCTAAGCATTCTGGAGAGTTAACCATAGTAGCAACGTGTAAAGGAGTTACATTAAATTCTGCTCGTGCAGATGTTAATCCACCCAATTGTGAAAGGCATGCTATTACTTTATATTTTTTCGACCACGCAGCCTGATGCATTGCAGTAAAACCATCAAGATCACGAGCTTCCAAATCTGCACCAAGTTCCTTGAGTACTTTGATAATATTTACGTGCCCTGCATCTGCAGCCACATGAAGAGGAGTTCGCTTCCTTCCCATGCCATTAACTTCTGCACCAAGTTCCTTTAATTTTCTGACTGCTTGTTCGTGGTTATTCATCGCGGCCAAATGGAGCGGAGTGTAATCGCGCGCCCATTGGCAAAATAAGCCGGGATTTATCACTGCACCTAATTCAACTAATACCTCAATTGCACGAACATGGCCATTCCTGGCAGCTTCATGCAGAGGAGTTAGTTTATGTTCGTCAAAGTCACGAATTGCATATTTCGGAAACTTAGACAGCGACCAATACAAACGTCTAATTGCTTCAACATCTCCCCCTGCAGCGGCGCTGTGCATTGTTTCTGTTTTTTCTCGATCTTGATGAGCATCACTTATCTGTCGCCCGCACGACAAAACTCTTTCTCTCTTTGTTGCCACCATATCAGCTATTTCAGCGTTAATAGAGCGCTCGGAAGAGCTTCTGGAATACATCGCTGTTGCAGGCACTGATGCGCCCATAAGCAGACATCCTATAAAAAAATACAATAAGAACAGTTTCACGTGGATCTCCTTGCATATAAGAAATGCCATCTAAATGTAACTATAACAGATGCGCATACAATGTTTAGTTTTTTCTGCGGTAAGATTTTGGTCCACTATCTCAAATCAGGAATCTCAGAAAGAGCCTTCAAAAATGCATCTATGTCGGCCTCCTGGGTATAAACTGACGTGCTGATGCGAACTGATCCACTGAGACCGAGTGCTTTATGAAGTGGCTGTGCACAGTGGTTACCCGCGCGCACACAAATCTGCTTACTATCAAGATAGGCAGCGATATCATGTGGATGCATACGATCGCTTACAAAGCTCACCATATGACCGTTTTTTTTAAGCTCTTCTAGTGGACCGAGTAATCGTAAAGATGAAAGACGATTTAAACCGTGAATAAGCTGGGCGCAGAGTGCTGCTTCATGGCACACTCGCTCATGAAAGGACGGCAATTTTTCAATATAGTTAATCGCCGCTTCAAATCCTTGTGCTTGAGCTATTAAAGGCGTTCCTGCTTCATATTTAAGTGGTGGCTTTGCCCACGAAACATCATGAAAATCAACCTCATAGACCATTCCTCCGCCAACTTGATAGGGTTCAACTTCACTCTGCATATGTCGTGCAATATACAAAACACCGATACCTGTTGGACCAAACATTTTGTGAGCAGAAAAAGCCAGAAAATCAGCTTTGAGCTGATGTACCTGCAGAGGAACTCGACCCACTGCTTGTGCAGCATCTACCAACACACGCGCACCATGCTCATGGGCGTGAAAAATTATAAAGGGAAGATCAACGTGAGTGCCTAGTACATTGGACGTATGTGTACAAGCAACTAACTTTGTTTTTTCTGACAAGAGCGAAAGATATGCTTGGTAATTGAGCGTGCCATCCTCTGTTATCGGAATATAGCGCAGTTTGACGCCATGAGTTTTTTCCAGCCGTATCCAGGGCACGATATTTGAATGATGCTCAAGTTCAGTAATTATGATCTCATCGTCTGGCTTGCAGTGTCGCGAAGCCCATGCGGTCGCTACGAAATTTATAGCCTCTGTAGTCCCTTTGGTAAAAACGAGTTCATCATCATCTGCACCAATAAACCGGGCTACCGTTGAGCGGGCCCGTTCATAATGCTCCGTTGCTCGTTCAGCAAGAGAATAGATACCTCGATGGACGGGAGCATTGTCATGTTCATAAAACTCAGTCACAGCATCTATAACGCGCTGAGGTTTCTGAGTAGTGGCAGCATTATCAAGATAGATGAGATCTCTATGTTTCTTAAAAAAGGGAAAATCACGTTTTATGTGTGGCATTGGTCTCTACTTAAATCTCAGGTTTTTTCCTGAGTATACTGGCTCTTTCAATGCAAAACAACAGCGATAGAACGTTATTAATTTTGTGTTATAGGACAAAGTGGTATAGAATCTTCAAAAAAGGACTTCTCATGAAAAGATACCGCATAGTAACTCTGCATCTGGTTACAGCCACGTTCTTTTTCTCTCTTCTTTCTGAACCTTTTATTGAACGTCTTAAACGAGAGTCTCACCTGCTCACTACACAACTGGAAGAGGTAATAAAAGGGGCTGGTATTGAACAGTTTTACAAATCAGTTGCCTCTGATACTGAAGGTCTTCTTATGCAAGATCTGCTAACGCGTGTCCGCTTAGCACTCCCCTACTTAAAAAAATCAATCTCTCTAAAAAAAAGAGGTGAATGTTCATCTTTCATCCTTAGAGAGGTTCTTGCAGCAATGAAAAAAAATCCTCAATTTAGTTCAAAAACGTGGAACGCTCTCCCTGCACAGTTTAAGGAGGTATCCCTTTTCAAACCAGCGTATTGCACAGTCCTTGAAGAAGACCCTGAAGCGGTAAAACGGGCATTAAAATTCCAATTTTACGGTGATTCTCACATGCAGGAGTTTATAGAGTCGCTTTGTTCGTTCACAGATCAATCCTCATTGGAGTCCTTCAATGAGGAAACAGCCTGCATGGATGTGCTCTTTAATAGAGAGGAATATCATTTTAGTTTAAAACCACACCTTGAACAAGCGCTGATGGCAGGCTGTCTTAAACGAGCTCCGCTTACAGTCCTTGAATCAATTGCTCAAAGGTATCGCACTGTCGCGGCCTATGAAATAACTTCGCCTCCAATGATATTCTGGTTACCCTATGATGAAAAAGCACATAAGCTGCTTATTACACTCCCTCTTATAGAAGAAGCGATTTTACGGATAGCAATTATCTATCAAATACGTGATTGGTTTGGAGTTGAAGAAGTAGCTCACCTTCCAGCCTGGTATTTTTTACCAACTCCTGTCACTAAGCTATTTCCAAAGCCTGGTACACATTTCACGATCGAACAGTATTCTTCGATTGAGTCTTGCGACCAAGGCATAGTCTGTTTCAGACAAGAAGAGCTGCTTAAAAACAGTGTCGCGGAAATGCTTCGGATCCTAGATATTGAAAAAATTCTTCACGAGGTTACCGCCAGTAAATGGCTGAAGAAGCGCTGTGCAGTACAAAGAGATGACCAAGAACTTTCTTGCAAAGAAAGCCTCATAGAATCAGTGGCTACAATTATAACAACTCTTATCAATGCAGTTGAAATGAGCACAAAGAAAACAAGCAAAAAAGTTCTTCGTAAGGCATGGGCGCTTGAAAAAAGCTTTGCGCTCTATCAGGCAGCAAAATTGCTCTATGTGAGCGGATTTGAATCAGTTGAAGAGTTTCTTAATCCTGCGAAAACTGTTAATCGTGTACGAGAAACTGTGCCATCTGCCGAAGCATTCATGTTCAGAGCTGCTCTACTATTCAAGCCTGAGCAACTGCTACTCATTCTAAAAGATAAGAGTCACGAATCACTGGAGAAACTTATTCTTACCAACATGGAGGACTCTGTATTTAACGCGTGTATTAATCAGCTGCTCAGTTGGCTTAAGAAACATCATAAGCCAACTGAACTTTTTATGACTGGGCGTATAACCCTTATGGGTTAAATCATTAAAATTCTCGGGTTCTCAACACTTCCACGAGGGTCTTTACTGGTGCAAGCTCCTTGATGAGCCACTTTTCGATAAGACCGTGTTCATAAATAATACTAAGCACGCATCCATTGTGAACATGAAAGCTCAACGGTTTACCAGATGACAAAAAGCGCGAAACAACGGTTCCACCACGACGGCAATCAAGGATCACGACTTGACCGTCGCTATACCCTAAAGCGAGATGATCCTGTGACCATTCATCATTCAAGTAAGTACAGGCAGTTACCGTAGCACCTTTATGTGGCGCCTTGAGAAGCTCTGCATTACCATGTAGAGCATAAAGAGCAATGTCACCATTTTCAAAGATAGCAACAACAGCAGCGGTCGTTTCATAATCATATTGAAGTAGTTTTATTACTTTGCCTCGTTGAGAGGGGTTTAGTCTATATTCAAGGAGCTTAAACGTATCAAGATCCCACATTCTTAAAATTTGCTCTTTATCTTTGGTGCAGGTTGCACAAACATAATCTTTACCAACGACCAAAGCCGTATATTCTAGCCTCTGCTCATTTGCGTCCAGCAGCCTGGTCGTGCCTTTCTCGTCAAAAAGCTGCAATTTCTTGCTCTTTTCTGAGAACGTTAGAATATGGGTAAGTTTCCGTTTTTGATCGGATCCCAAAGAGCACAGTTTTACAGGGCCTTCGTTATCAATTGCCGGCATAGATTTTGGGCCAGTAGGATTAAAAAAAACGAGTTTCCCCTTATTAAGTACTGCAGCTAAAGATGAATTTATTCCATAAACATCGTCGCTGGGCGTTTCGCCTTTCCACATAAAAGTACTTTGCGGTTGATAGAGCGAAGCACGATTGGTAAGAGAAATTAATTCGAAATCACGTGCTGAATTCAATATGCACAAATTTTGGGGATGCACGAACGCAGCTGCCCCGAGCAATTGATATCTTCCCTCTGGCATGTCACGAAGGTCTGCGACTTTTTTGCATACAGGAAATGTGTATTTGGCGAGCAGTTTCTCCTTAAAAATTTTGTAGCTTTTTAAGTGGTCGATGTGTGTCGCAAGAAGACAACTATTAAGTTGTTTACCTAGTCCCTCAACGTAAGTATCAATAAACTCACCAAATGCTATCTTGCTTGCCTGCTCGGTTTCTTCACTGTTCATACCTCGTCCCTTCCATTGCACTGCATCTTCATTAACGACAGCAACTTTTTTGCCAACCACCTGTAAAAGAAATAATCGATTCTTTTCATTAGCAGCTAAGATCGGTAAATACTTATACGGAATAAAACGAGCTAAATCTTCAACTAAACCCTCATATTCCCTTGAAAACCGAGACTCATCAACGAAACTTACGATAGCATGGATAATAACACGAATATCCCATTGCAAAGCAAGCTCTAATAGATGATTGAGTTCTATATCTTGACTATATTTAGCAATAAGTTTCTGAAGAGAATCAATCAGAGTTTCATTGTTATCTGTGTTAACCTCACCATACGTGAGATTATTCATTTGTGCATCAAAATAAATCACTGCCATAAGAAGCGTGAATAAATAGGCCTCACTTCGCGTAAATGTGTCATGTAATTTGACTTGTCCAGCCTCATTAAATGAACTATCGATCATCGGTTTTAAAAATGGAAAAAAGTAAGCCATTTCTCTTGGAAAAGTAAGCTCAAAAAGACCTGGTATCGATGTTGCTGGTGGAGTATGTTCATCAACGTCAATAATAAGCGGAAATAATATTTTAAAATTCTGTTTCGGATCACTTAAAAATCTTTTAAGTTTATTTATATCAATAGAGAGAGAAAACCCCTTTCCTGCCCACCAACAAACATTAATGAGGAGCGAATACGCCTCAAGTGCATCCTTCTTGTGTAGTTCAACAAAATTGAAATGAGATAGCGCCTTTGCGACTTCACTCAGCTGCTCTTCATTTAAAAAGCCCGGACGATTGCCATTTTTAATCAAGCGTGATTTTTTCAAAAAACTGACAAGTTTTTTTTCCTTAAAATAATCAACCGTTTGGGCTTGGGCAGTTACCGAGCTTCCTGAGGATGCTGCTGCTGCCGAGGACGATACCGCTGCCGCTTCTTTTTGTAAATTCATCGCATATGCAGAAAATAAGGTTAAAAAGCTGAGTGCTAATGAAAGAATAGACGTAGTCATTATGTTTCCTTTCTCTGAAGAGTTTCTCGAACAATTCTTATTTTTTCAAACTAAACTCTCTTACGTGCTTCTCATAGTTCTTCTATTTTTCATAAATATATTCATTTTGAAAAAATTGTCAAATTTGTTTTTTTAAGTCCGCCGCGCAGCAGATATAATTGAGTCGCTTTAATGTTCTTCTTTCGCACATCAGTCGACTCACTCAATTGTTCGATTGAGCTAAAACGTGTACTTTTCTCATTCGAGTCAAAGTTAGCAAACCACAACCTTTTGTAAAGGAGACGTTTTTGGTAAGACAACTACTGCCTTAGCTCACATGTTGCTCTGCTTTTTAATCGTTCCTTCAGACTGGCAGTTAAATCACATTCCTCATCAAGAAGAGGCTCATTATAAAATCCTTCAATCAATAGATTGACTGACTGCTCTGCATCGAGCCCTCGCGCTGCAAGATACCACAGTTCTTCCCGATTAAATTTTCCTGCGGCACTACCATGACGACATTTCACTTCATGAGTTGATACCTCGAGAGAAGGAATAGCGCACGTACGAGCAGTTGGGTTCATAAGTAGTGCTTTTTGCTGTTGATCAGCCTCAGAATGAGCAGCCTTTTCCTGAATGTTAATAGTTCCGCGATAAAAAGAGTGGGCCGCATCTCTGAGCAGCGATTTAACAAGCACAGAACTTCTGCTTTTCACACCTGAATGCAGCTGCTTGGTAATAAGTGCAGTTTGCTCACTGCCCTGCACTGCAGAAAATGTACAATGCTCAAGAACTGCCTCATCTGCAAGATGATATTCTTTGACTGACCACGTTTGTTCTCCACCGGTGTGGCCAGTGATGGTAGTAAGCTGCGCCGCTCGAGCAAGAAACCAAGTTTCTGCAAATATCCCAAATGAGGTTTCGTAATCATGATCAGCAATCATCTCGACCTGCGCATGTTCGCCAATAATACCGACAATAGCTCTGATTTTGATTTTTTGAGTAAGGTTTAGTACATCGGAAAGAGTAACTTTTTTCCCGGGCTCGATAATTACAAAAATCAGTTCAGCCAAAGGTTGCTGATGATTGGTAATATTGATTGGGTGATGCCGAGTTTCATCCACATAAATGAAAGAAACGTTAACATTCAGTGAGCAAATCATTGATATAATATCTGAGGAAGCCATATTTTCAAGGTATGAGATGAGTTTTTGAGGTAGATGCATAATAGGGCCGTCATACTGGTGTTTTTGGCTGGCAAGCATATCAGTTGATAAGCGAGACTTCATAAAACGCAGAAGCTCCTTATCAACCTTCTCAGGAGTGTCTAAAAGATACTTGATACATTTTTTTTGAAACTGTGAAAGGTCAAAGGGAACCCACGAAGCCGGAACTGCAAAGTCCTCGGTATACACCCAATAAGGATCTACTTTTTTTAGAAATGCTCGTAAGCTTTCCAGATCAAAGAGGCTATTAACCAATGGAGCCCTCCATTTCAGCTTCAATTAAGCGATTGAGCTCAACCGCATATTCCATGGGAAGGGTTTTAATAAAGGGCTCAATAAACCCATTCACAATCATCGCACTTGCTGCAGATTTTGCTATTCCCCGTGAAGTAAGATAGATGAGCTGCTCATCTTGAATTTTGGAAACAGATGCTTCATGACCAACATCTACTTCACTTTCTTGAATGAGCATCGTTGGATAGGTATCAGTCTTTGAATGCTCATCAAGAAGCAAAGCATCACATTGAACGCGTGAACGAACATGATGAGCACCTTTTACTACTTTTAAGAGGCCGCGGTAACTCGAACGTCCTCCTCCTTTACTGATCGATTTTGCGATAATTGTTGAGCTCGTATGCGGTGCGAGATGGATAATTTTACCACCAGAGTCTTGATGTTGTCCCTGACCTGCTACCGCTATAGAAAGGACATCACCCTGCGCACCCTCTTCTTTTAAAATGACACTCGGATACTTCATGGTAACTTTACTTCCAAAATTACCATCAACCCAAGAAACGTGAGCATTGCGATATGCTATAGCGCGCTTGGTAACAAGATTATACACGTTAGGTGCCCAGTTTTGGATGGTTGTATAACGAACCTGAGAATGTTCGTGAGCAATAATTTCTACGACAGCGCTGTGAAGTGAACTGCTTGCATAGACTGGGGCGCTGCACCCTTCAATATAGTGAACCGATGAGCCCGGCTCAGCGATAATGAGTGTTCTTTCAAACTGGCCCATCCGATCAGCATTAATGCGGAAATAGGCTTGTAAGGGAAGATCAATGTGCACTCCCCTAGGCACATACACGAAGCTGCCGCCGCTCCAGACTGCTGAATTAAGAGCTGCAAAAGGATTATCATTGGGCGGCACCAATGTAGCGAAATATTTTTTAAAAAGCTCAGGATGCTCAGCCAGCCCAGTATTCATATCACAAAAGAGAACGCCCTTGCTCGCCCATTCTTGCTTGAGATTTTTATAGACAACTTCTGACTCAAATTGTGCACCAACACCTGCAAGCATTTTCTGCTCTGCTTGGGGAATGCCCAGTTTGAGAAAGGTATCTTTAATTTCTACAGGCACATCATCCCAGTCTTTCTTCTGGCCTTCTATAGGCTTTATATAATAATAAATATCGTCTATTTTGAGGTCAGAAAGATCGGGTCCCCAACTGGGAAGTGGCATCGCATAGAATATTTCGAGTGCTCGCAAACGAAAATCGAGCATCCACTGAGGCTCGCGTTTTTCTTGAGAGATGCGTATAACTACTTCTTTCGTAAGCCCCTTTTGGGCTTTAAAACAGTAGTCCATCATATCCCTTTTCTTCAATAGAAAATGCAAGCTCACGGGTTCCCGATGCCCAGATTTTTCCTTTGGCTAATAAATGAACATAATCGGGCTGCAAAGCATGTAAAAGACGATTGTAATGGGTAATAATAAGCAGAGTGAGCGAACGCTCTCTGCGTTCTTTATTGAGCACCGTCGTAATGTGAGCAAGAGCATCAATATCAAGACCTGAATCAATCTCATCTAAAATTGCAAGCTTCGGCTTAAAAAGAAGAAGTTGAACAATTTCAAAGCGTTTTTTCTCACCGCCGGAAAAGTTTTCATGAACAGAGCGATAGACAAAGCTATGATCAAGCTTTACCGCATCAAATGCATCATAGACACGTTCTTTAAAAGCGTGTACCGAAAGCTCCTGTTGGGTAAGCATCCGATGTGCCTCTTTTAAAAATGTAAATACAGTCACTCCGGGGATTGCAGGCGGCTGTTGAGTCGCCAAGAAAAGGCCAGAACGGGCTCGCTTTTCAGTTGGCAATGCCAATAAATCCTCACCATTAAAGGTGATTGATCCCTGAATAACCTCATAATGAGGATGACCCATAAGTACACCGGCAAGCGTGCTCTTACCAGATCCATTTGGTCCCATAAGAGCGTGCAGAGAGCCAGCATCTACTGAAAGAGAAATGTCCTCAAGAAGCGGCTTATTATCAAGAGTAACGGTTACGTGAGATAGATTAAGCATAGCAATTCTTCTGTTCCGAGTGTCTAGTACCCATGATACCATGAAGCTCAAAAAGAGCGAGCGGCCCTCGAGAAGACTTTCTTTTACACTCCCAAAGCAGTAGACTTAAAAAAGAGCAAAGGAGAGCGTTATGTACACCTTAGAATTTGTAAGACTTGAAAATGGCGAGTATACCATCTCAGATGATAATGACCAACGATTATATATGATCGGTCAAATTCTTCTTGATGATGCTTTACGCAATGGCGTAAAGAAAACGTTAGAATATGCTCCTGAGTTTGGTGTAGAACGGCGTAAGGATATAGAAACTGAGCAGTTTCATGTGCGGGTCAGTCCTCTTAATGAGACAACATGCATGATCATTTATAAGGATAAAACTGAACCTGAGGAAGAAGCCCTCCAGACCGATATGAAAATAGAAACCCTTCTCGATCTTATTGATAGCTTCGAAAATGCCGTCGAGGCTGAGTCTGAATCAATCATGATGACCCGCTCCCAGGATAATTTTACCCTTGAACCCCGCTAGCCACGTCAATCAAAAGTTGCTTTTTTGAAAATAAAATGGTAGGATATTATTACTATGTGTAACAATCTAAATACAGGAGTTATCATGATAGGAACATCGATACTCATAAATAAGATCAGACAATCAGTTATTTCCCTTTCTCTCCACCATCCTCATCATCATTGCCACTAATTCTGGCACAATTACCCCTTTTTTATCACTATTTTTTAATCGCTAACCGCTGAAAAGGCGGAGAATCTTATCTTTTGAAGGATTAGTATGTCTACTAAATTTTTTGTCGCACTCATTGTGTGCGCTCTTACTGCATGCGCTGTTTTATTTATTCGCACCCGTTGGGTAAAGGCAGAGGATACTCTTATCCTTGGTACGATGAGCGGCTGGCCTCCCTTTGTCAGCATTAACAATCGAGCAGTTTATGAAGGCTTTGATATTGATATTGCCCAAGAAATTGCTCGACGCCTTAATAAAAAACTCGTGATTGAGGATATGGACACGGCTGCACTGATCACGGCTCTTAACCAAGACAAAGTTGATTTTATTATGACAGGGCTTGATATAACACCTGCTCGTCGCGAAAAAATCGCGATGATCCCGTATCAGGGTGATCCCATCACCGAATTTCCTCTCATATTCTGGAAAGAGATTCGCCAAGGAGTAAAGAGCCTTGACGATCTTAAAGAAGTGCCTGGCGCAATTATCTGTGTTGAAGCTGGCTCAAGCCAAGAAGAGTTCTTAGAAAAATTTAAGGGCTTTTCTATAAAAAATGTCGATCCGCTTGCCTCCGTCTTGGAGCTCAAGTCTGGTCGAGCCACTGCTGTGCTGTTAGAAACCAAACTTTTTAATGAGCTCAAGAGCAAGTTTCCTGAGCTCATTGCGCTTATGGTTCCGCTTAAAGATCAAGCGCTCTTAGGTTGTGGCATCGGTGTAAAGAAAACTAATACCATCCTTGCTCAGAAATTCGAAGCCATCATTGCTGACCTTAAGAAATCTGGCTTTTTAAAAGAGCGAGAAACGCGTTGGTTTAAAAAGGAAAAACAATGATCAGCTCGCTGCCTCTTCTTTTACAAGGTACGTGGACAACAATCATCGTATGGCTCAGCTCATCTGTGCTGAGCCTTGCCTTCGGCATTCTCATCGGCACAGTGAGAAGTAAGCAGATACGAACACCAATCATCGCACCTCTGAGTGACTGTATCACGCTTATTTTACGCGGGGTACCTTTATATGCACAACTGATGATCGCCTATTTTGTGGTGCCACAACTCACAGGAATTTCGCTTTCATCATCTATGACAGGCATTATCACCTTGGGTCTGTGCTCAGGTGCTTACACCTCAGAAATTATTCGGGGAGCTCTCCATGCACTTCCTGATGGCCAGTGGAAAGCTGCCCAGGTACTTGGGTACAATCGCTGGCAGCAGCTGAGATATATTATATTTCCTCAGCTTTTTGCTCAGGCGCTCCCTGCTCTGATGAATGAATACAACATGGCACTAAAAAGTACCGCCATACTTGCAAGCATTGGAACTCTCGAACTAACCAAGGTCGGTATGAATATTATGTACCGCTCCTTCAATCCTCTCGAGGTTTGTTTGAGTGTGGCGTGCATTTATCTAGTTTTGACCACAATGCTTAGTTTTATAAGCACCATATTAGAAAGGAGACTCAATGCTTATGCTCGATAATGTCACGTTTTCTCAAGGGAAAACTGACATCTTAAAAAACATATCATGTACGATCAGACAGGGGTCCCTGACCTGTCTTGTGGGTAAAAGCGGCGCTGGAAAGTCAACATTGCTTGAGTGCATCATGCATCTCAAACCAAACTATTCGGGGAGTATTGCGTACAAAGGGACTGATTTGAGGACTCTGGGCCCTCAAGAAAGATCAATGTATATAGGATTGGTGTTTCAAGAACTAAATCTTTTTCCGCATCTGACCGCTCTCGAAAACTGCGCCCAACCGTTAATAGTAACTCAACAAGTAAAGAAAAATGAGGCATATGGGCGTGCTTCTGCGATTCTCTCGCAGCTTTGCATGGATGCTTACAAGAACTCTTACCCGCGCCATCTGTCCGGCGGTCAGCAACAGCGTATCGCTCTTGCGCGTGCCTTAAGTCTGAATCCAGAACTGCTTCTTCTTGATGAGCCCACTTCTGCCTTGGATGAAGAAAATACGCTCATCTTCGTTGAACTGCTCAAAACTATCAATGCTCAAGGAACTACTATTCTCGCGACAAGCCATGATCAACGCTTTCTTGATGCATTGAAACCAGAGATTATAATAATGAATGATGGGATGCTAAAAGAGTGAAAAGCCCGGGCTAATCCCGGGCTCTCTTTATTTTCTATATTTATCAAGAACGTCCTCAGTCACGCCCATTTTGCGTAACCAAGCGCCCGCATCAATGGCTGCTTTGCAACCAGCGGCGGCAGCAACAATTGCTTGACGATAATAAGGATCTTCTACGTCACCTGCAGCATAAACGCCGGGTACCGATGTTTCTTGAGAGCGTTCTTTGCAGACAATATAGCCATGCTCAGTAAGCTCAAGTTGACCTTTAAAAAGGTCTGCATGTGGTTTGTGTCCTATAGCTAAAAACAGGCCATCAGCTTTAACCATTGTTTTCCTTCCCGTAAGTGCATCAAGAAGCTCGAGGTGAGTAACCTTTTTTCCATTTCCGATAATCTGGGTTACTTGGGTATGCAGTTGCACTCGTATCTTAGGATACCCAATAAGCTTTTCTTTCATAAGATGTGCAGCACGCATACGCTCACCTCGGACTAGTACCGTCACTGAATTTGCATATGCTGAGAGGTGCATTGCCTCTTCAATAGCCGAGTCTCCTCCACCTACAACAAACACATCCTTCTTTGTAAAAAAGCGGCAATCACATTTAGCGCAGGTAGAGATGCCACTGCCAAAATACGTTTCCTCACCAGGAACACCCAACATCTTAGGCGTTGCACCCGTGGCAATAATAAGCGCAAACACTTTCTTTTCTAAACCATTTTCTGTGCGTATGATAAAAGGCCACTGTCCAAGATCAACAGACGTAACGGCGTCATCTATAACTTTTGCACCAAATTCTACGGCCTGTTCTTCCATAATAGACGTAAGCTCACCGCCTTGAATCTTTTTTACCCCTGCATAGTTTTCTACAGCAGTGGTGCCCATAAGCTGCCCACCCTTTAGTGGTCCCGTAAGCACTTTTGTCGGAAATCCACCACGTACTGCATAGAGAGCAGCATTCAGGCCAGCAGGCCCTGCACCTAATACCACAACAGGCCACACATTATCATCATAGTCTTCAATAGCCCCCAAGAGAGGAAGTACGCATACTATGCTACACAAAATCTTTATAATCATGATAATTTCCTTAGTTTTCTTGCAATAGCAGTTCAATTGAATTGTTTCTCATATAGTCATCAGCTGCTTCAATGAGTTTATTTTTTTGTGCGTCAGTAAGGAGCGATACAAATGTCTCATCGTTGAGCAATAATGTTGGGTCTTGCTGAGATTCACTCTCGCTCACTAGAAGCTTTAATGACTCTGACTCAAGAATTAATGCACGCTGCTCATTCGTTAAACTGAGGAAAAATTGATCAAACAAAGGAACTTTTGAAAGTTCATGCGCCGCATTAACTACTTTCCATGAAAAATACCCCAGTAATCCAACTAAACTTGCTAACCCAATCTTTCCTTTACGATTGTATAAAAACGAATAAAAGCTGTTCAGTGCCTCTTTCGTCTTACTACTATCACCAGTTTTCCACCAATACCAGAGGTGCATAGAATCAGCTAATTTTTTAAGTCCGTACAGTGCTCCGATAAAAAGACCAATTTTAAAAAGATCTGACTTAGAAAGCCCTTCATCCTTGAGCTGCTCAAATTTCATGATAGTGGGAACTGCTACTGAGCGGATCAAAAAATCTCGAGCTCCTGCCGCATGATGATCGATAAAATATTTGAACTTTTCATTGTTATGATAGAACGTAAATAAAACAACAGGCGTACCTGCAACCGCAGCAATCAATGCCTTTTTTCGGCTTCTCAATTTCATGTCCAGAGCCTGAGCTTCTTGAACCCTAAAACTGGCTGCAGGTTGAGCGTGCATTTCCGCAGGTCTTGGCTGCTGACCTTCTCCCTGTGGCATAGCTTGATAGATATCCGGTGGAAGTTGTGACAGTTGTGCCTTGATCGGGCCAGTGAAAAATATAAGTAAAAATGTTGTCTGATAAATCGTTGATAATCTCATATGTGGTCTCACAGTACCCGCATTAACTCTCCCCATTCTACCGTGCTCTCTCTTCATGGTCAACTCACTCGAAAGCATAGCAAAGGCCAGGGAAATCCCTGGCCCTTATAAATAGTATTAAACGGTGCCCGCTTGACGTGGTTGATCCTGCTGAGCTTCTTGCGTCACCAGGCTGTATATCTGTTCAGCTATTGGGCCAAGATTATTTTCGACAAAAAATGATTGCTGGATTTCTCTGCAACTTGCTATAAAATCAGCATGACGCTTGATCCTTGCTTGCTGCTCACCAGTAAACTTTTGTTTGATACGATCGTCGTGTACAAGTAATGAAAGATCACCAACACGATCGACTGCCGTCTTTAATTCTTGATCTTGCTGCTGCTGTGGTGTAAGTGCAGTTGCAATTACCTGTCGAGCTTTCTTGAGGGTTTCTACAATAAAATTCTCACACACACCAAATACTATAAACTTTTGTACTGGTGTAAGATTTCTCATGAATGCTTCACATTGAGGCTCTATAAACAGAGAATGGGGATCATTTTTAGTGTGAATGAATCTGCAAAGTTTTGTAATTTCATCCATGATCGCCGGATTTCTGATTTGCTCTTGGGCATATACTACTTTAGTAAGCCCGCAAAACTCAATAAACCAGTCTGGATGCTGGTTTCCTGGAGCAGCCCGAAGTGCCTTAACAACCTCACAAAATTGGAAAAATTCATCTGGAACGGCTTGTCCTTGTCCAGGATTTACTGGTCTATTAGCAGCAACTCTTGGTTGACCATTTTCTGTCGACTGGTCAGAGCCTGAATAGTACCACCAACCCAATAACCCTAATCCAAGCGCACCGAGAGCAAGTTTTCCCGGGTTTTGTTCGACAAATGCCTGTGCTCGATCGCGACGATCTTTGTCAGACAAATATGAGTACCCCACTGCTGCGGCAGCTACAGGAATAAGTACATGCGGCGAAAGCAATGTATCCATTAACGACGATTCTTGTCCCGCTGCTGGTTTTGGTAGTGTCATTCGCGATACCATACTTTGTTGCATCGCGAAACATTGTGACGCAGCAAGAAAAAGCAGCGCACTATATACTAATACTCTTTTCATAGTAAACCTCACATTATAGTTTCCATTATAAAATTCTCTACTTTCCACTATAAAGGAATCTCTTATAACGTCAAAAGCCTCGTATTTACGTGCCTAAAAAGAAATGATCATGACTTGTTTTTACTTTGCTACTACTGAACGAAAGCTCATAACAAGTACGTAAATTTTTGTGAGCTACTTGTCTCAAAAAAGCAAACGAATTTTTTAAAATAGGGGAACCATTATCCCTATGGCAAACTTTTCATGTCTCTGTTTGCATTAAGCTGTTCTGCTGGCATAAATATCAAGCAGTAATAGGTTCACTCGGGGCGATTTGTGGCACAGGATACTGATCATAACCATGCGCCATTGGGGAAATAAAGCGTCCAGGAAATGGTGGTGGAGGGCCATAAATACAATTTGGTCGCACAACATGCGCCGGTCTTTCTGAAGGTGGAAGCGGCCATAATGCCGACTTGACGCGATCAAGACCTACGTAGCATAATCCAAATACAGCGGCAGTGATAGCAAATGTTGCAAGATGTGAACCATCCTTTGCTAATGATTCAAAATAAGCTTTGCGCTTATCATTGATCTTATTGCACAGATTTTTAAACCATTCGATGTTGTGATAACTCACGTATCCGAGTGCAAAGAGACTTGCCAAAATAGCAGCTCTTTCCAACGGTTCGCGATCTTTCCATGCTATGTCATAGCATCTCTCCGTCATGCTAGGTTGGACTTGAGCAGATGGTGCAAGAAGCTGACCATTTGGCCCAGGAACGTTACCACCTGATGCAAAAATTGCAGGTGCTAGCAGAAGTAGCCATGAAAGACTGAGTAGATATCGTACATTGTTCATTGTTTATCCTCCACCTGGATTTAGTCCGTTAATTATTCTAATTTAGAATAGCTTATCACTCATCTTATCACAAGAACCCACCTTTGGATATTTAGAAAACGCCTGTCTTCAATTGTTTTGAAACTGCCAGGAAATCAAGCGTTTTGAAAATGGATAGTTTTGCTAAAACATCCTCAGAAACAACGGTGTCTCTTTTAGTTAGCTCCAGCCACGTTGTTTATTGACGAGATCCTGTAGCCGCTGCTTTATGAGCATCAGCTGCTGCATAGTTAGCGGCAACTGCTGCATTAGCACCACTTGGCTTGGCGGTTGCTCTTGCAGCAGTTGCCGCATTATTAGCACCAGTTGCTGCATTGTTAACAGCAGCTGCACGAGCTGCTGCATGTGGTCCATAAAGGTCTTTGTTTGATCGCGACGATGTCTATCAGACAAATACCAATATCCTAGTGCTGCAGCTGCTGCAGGAATAAGCACCTTCGTAGAAAGCAATGTATCCATTAACGACGATTCTTGAGCCGCTACTGGTTTTGCTAGTGTCATGCGCGATACCATGGTCTGTTGCATTGCGAAACAGCGTGATGCAGCAAGAAAAAGCAGCGCGATAAATACTTTTTTCATAGTGAGCCTATATTTAGTGTTTTCCCTTATAAAATTCTCTAGTTACCACTATAAAAGAAGCACTTATAACGTCAAAGGCCCCGTATTACGAGCTTAAAAAGGATCATGAATTAGAGCATTTTACATTGTTCCACTGTGGCGAAAGCTAGTAATAAGGTGGATTTTGCGCGGTTACCTAAAAGAACCTGGCATTCGAAAAAGTTTGAATTGCTGAGAGGAGAGAATAAGAAAGCAAGTCTGTTTATCAATTTTTGCAGAAAGTTTATATGTTATAGCCTGAAAGTCTGCCAATAAAATTTCGCATCGGTTGTGCTAGGCCATTACCACCCTGCAACTAGAGCAACCACAAAAAGCTACGGCATTTTTTTAGTTCATAGTTTATCCGCAGCATTATCTCGAATTTACAAATGATTCACTGCGCTTGACACCGCCCCGGCTTTCTAGAATAGCAAACTCGATTTTCGCTATACGCTATAACGAGAACTGAAAAAATTACTTGGGGATCTTTTTTTCTAACGAAAAGAGCTCCCCCGAAGGAGAGCTCTTTTTTTATTTCAGCTAAATTAAGTTACTGTTAGGAGCTGGCTGACCCGCTGTAGCTGGTTGTACCAGGCTGAGCTGGTTGAGCTGGTTGACTGGCTGAGCTGGCTGAGCTGGTTGACCTGGTTGTGCTGGTTGACCTGGTTGAGTTGGTTGACCCGGCTGAGCTGGTTGAGCAGGTTGAGCTACAACTGCTGCTGGCGGTGTAGGCCATACAACCCTCTTGATCTTATCAAGACCGATTACCCAATATGCAACTGCTGCTGCACCACCTACAACTGCTACTGTAGCAAGCTGTGTGTTCTTATCTTTTGACAAGGATTCAAAGTAGGCTTTACCCTTATCTTTGCCCTTGTTGCAAAAGTTTCTGAACCATTCATTGTTCTTGTAAAGAACGTATCCAGCTGCACCTGTTGCTGCTAAGACACCAAGTCTCCAGAATGTTCCTTTATCTCTCCAATAAGCTCCCCAAGTATTTTCTTTTACTTTATCAAAGATACCTGGGGAGTGCTGGAGCTGCAGGATTTGCAACTACTGGAGCTACTGCTGGAGCTGGCGCCGGAGCCGGTGGCTGCGGTGCAACGTTAGCTGCGAAAATCGCAGGTGCTGCCATAAGCAACAACGAAAGACTGAAGTATTTTACATAATTCATAGTTTTATCCTCCATAGTATTATGTAATCGTGACATATTCATCATATTCTTCACTTTTTGGTTTAAAAGTTATACATCCTAAGTTCCAAATTTACAGAATGTTTTTTTCTTGTCAATAGCTGAGGTTATTTTGTTTAAATTAATGTTAACGTTATTGTCGGTCTTAAGTAATTTAAACTTATTTAACCCAAGTATATCATTCACATTTTATTAAGCAAAACCCCCCCTTAAGTATTGTCGTTTTACTGATAAACTCAAACAAATGACCATAATTGCTTTCCTCATTTTTAAGCATTCAAAAAAAAACTTATAGGCTAAAGTCTATATCTTTATACCTAATTTCAAAGCACTTATCAATAGTCATGTTATTTTTTTTATGTGGAACCGATATACTTAGCTTACTACTTAACGCTACTTTATACGATAAGCAAACATCTTGTCAAGGATGACGTAACAATTTTTTGATTTTCTCGAATATATTTCTTCATGATCTTTCAAACCCGTAGATCGCATAACGCATTTGCCACAATAGGCTCTCTATTTTAAAGAATAATAAGCGCCACATGAACACTTCTCTCATAAAGGCATAAAAAAAAGTGCCGTGAGGGCACTGCCATTAGTATATTTTCTTACTCCACTGCAACAACTTCATGAATTTCAGGGACAACCTCTTTAAGACGTTCTTCAATACCAAGTTTGAGGGTATAAAGAGAAAGCGGGCAGCCTACACATGCACCGTGTAAGCGCACCGAAACTACCCCGTCAACGTAGGAAACAAACTCGATGTCTCCTCCATCCATCTGAATATTAGGGCGCATTTCATTGAGCACTTCATCAATTTTCCCCATTATCTGCTCATTGGTCATTAGCCTACCCATTCAAGCTTTGCCATGGTGGCAGTATCGCTCACTCGTTTGCCCAAAGGGATAATACGTGTATAGCCTCCTGGGCGGTTCACATAGCGAGGAGCAATTTCATTAAAAAGCTTTACTAACACCTCATCCTTATAAGGGAGCAATGATTTTGCTCGGCGGCGGGCATTGAATGTATTTCCTTCGCGAGCAAGCGTTACTAACTTTTCTGCAAGCCGACGAACTTCAAGCGCACGCGCTTTTGTGGTAACCAGATGACCATAGGTAATAAGGCTCATCACTTGATTGCGCAAAAGAGCGCGTCGATGAGCAGGGGCTCTATTGAGTTTTTTTCTCCCACATTGATGTTTCATAGCGCTTCCTTATCTTTTGCTTCAAGCAATTTCTTGATATCAGATTCTTTAATATTCATACCAAATGATAAGCCAAATGACTTCATGCCATCTTTTACTTCATTGAGCGACTTACGGCCAAAATTCTTAATTTTGAGGCCTTCATCTTCAGAGAGATTAACCAGATCAATAATGCGCTTAATTCCGGCATTAATTAGACAATTATGCGCTCGCACAGAAAGCTCAAGTTCCTCAATCGGCTTGAGAAGGAGCTCAATTGGTATTCCCTTTAATGGCGAATCTTCAAGAGGATCTTCGCTTCAACTGTTTCTTCTGATGGCACCTGAGAAATTTCATTAAATGGTATTTCGGCAGTGGTTAAAAAGTGTTCAAATTGTGTTCGAAGGACAGAGACTGAATAATTAACAACATCTATTGGCGTTTCAGAACCATCAGTCGCAATTGACATTAATAAGTTTATCATAATCAATTTCGCCGCCAACACGAGTTTTTTCAACATCAAATGTAACTTTTCTAACAGGAGAAAACATAGCATCTAAATAAATGCGGTTATCTTCTTGCAAAGCTTTACCAATCGGCCATTTTGCTGCCTGGTAACCACGGCCAGATTCAACAAAAAACTGAATGTCCAGCACGCCACCTTCGGCGATATGTGCAATAACATGATCTTTATTAACAATTTCAAGATGTTCATCGGCTACAATATCAGCATGCTTTAGCTATCGCTTCACCCTTAACTTTAAGATGCATTTTTCCCGGCTTCCCAGTCTTATTACTTATTACTAATTCTTTGATATTTAAAATAACTTGCATGGCATCTTCAACAACTCCAGGAAGCGTGAAAATTCATTATTTACTCCTTCAACAATAACAGAAGTAACCGCAGATCCTTCTACTCCTCCCAAGAAAACACTTCTTAAAGCATTGCCCAACGTGATTCCAAAACCTGGTTCAAAAGGTTGAGCAACAAGCTCTCCATAGTTAGGGCGCAAGTGTTTCTTTAACCCAATGAAGCGGGGGATAGTCAATGGTTGATATTTTTTTTTAGACATTTAATACTCCTGAAATGAATTATCAAAGATATCTCACTATCCAAATATTACTTAGAATACAACTCAACAATGAGATGTTCTTCGATCGGTACTTGAATATCAGAACGAACGGGTAATCTTAAAATTTGCCTTTTCGCTCTTTTTTATCTAGTTCAACCCACTCAGGAACTTTAATACTTGTATTTAAGCGTTTATCAATAACTTGCTCTAAGAAAAGCGGTTTTTTGAAAGCACTGAGGAGCAAAAGAAATTTCATCATTAATATCAACTAAAATAAGAAGGAGAATGAACTTTCTGCCCATTTACCAGTACATGTCCATGAACAATAATTTGACGAGCTTGAGCTCTCGATGTTGTCAATTTAAGTCTATACAACGACATTATCAAGACGTCTTTCAAGCAAACTTAACAAGCTTTCACCAGTTGCTTCCTTACTTCGAGTAGCTAATGCAAAAGAACCGTTTAAATTGCGCTTCTCTCATCCCATACATTTCTTTTACTTTTTGCTTTTCTTCAAGCTGCCTGCCATATTCCGAAAGTTTACGATCGCTTTTGCTGGACGGTTTTTTCGGTCGATCTGTTTTTTTGTACGCTCTTATAAACTGGTCTTTTTTCCATAATCTTCTTTCAGTCAACATAATAATACTCTTATACACGACGCTTTTTAGGGGCACGACAACCATTATGAGGCAATGGAGTAACATCTCTCAAAACAGAAATATGCATGCCCTGAAGACTTGAAATGCTCTGACAACTGAATCTCTTCCTGATCCTGGTCCTTGAAGATTAATTTCAAGATTTCTAATACCTAATAACAGCCATTTCTTTTGCAATGTCGATCCAATTTGTGATGCTGCAAAAGGGGTACCTTTACGTGCACCTTTAAATCCCAATTTCCCAGCACTTCCACGCAAGAGTACATCCCCTTCCATGGTCGTTATCGAAACAAGCGTATTATTAAATGTTGACTAATGTGGGCAATTGCCTGGTCAACCTGTCGCTTTGTTTTTTCGTTTTCTTTTTATAGGCCATTATCTTAATCCTATTATTTCTTCGTTACTTTACGCTTCAATGCAACTGCTGATCCTGCTTTACGCGGACCTTTTCTTGTGCGAGCATTAGTTTTAGTACTTTGACCACGAACAGGCAATGACTTTTGTGGCGTAATCCACGATAGCTCCCAATATCCTGCAAGCGCTTAATATTATTTCTAATTTCTTTGCGCAGATCACCTTCAGTGAGATAGTGTGATGAAATTTCTTTTTGAATAGAGGCAATCTCTTCATCAGATAATTCTTTAACTCGCTTATCAAAATTAATTTTTAATTTGTTAAGAATATCGCGTGACAGCTTCAACCCCACACCATAAACATAAGTCAAACCGTATTCAATACGTTTGTTTGTCGGAAGATTAACACCTTCAATTCTTGCCATAATATCCTCTTATCCTTGACGTTGTTTATGCCGAGGATTCTTTTTACATAATAACTCGTACCACACCCTCGCGGTTAACTATGCGGCAGTCACTACAAATTCTTTTCACTGATGTTCTCACTTTCATAATGCACCTTTCTTAAGTTTTATATCGTAATACAATGCGTCCTCGAGTCAAATCATAAGGAGAAAACTCAAGTGCAACCCTATCTCCCGGTAAAATACGAATATAGTTCATTCTCATTTTTCCCGAAACATGCCCTAAAACAATATGCCCACCTTCAATTTCTACGCGAAACATTGCATTTGGCAAGGTTTCCTTACTATACCATCAACTCTTATAACTTCATCTTTTTTATTCATACGTTCTTTTTATTCCAATCTTGTAATAATCCTTGGACCATCTTCAGTTACAATCACTGTATCTTCAACATGCATCGCAAGGCTCTTGTCTACCGTTTTTACAGTCCACCCATCGTTCAACACGTATACATGATAATCACCCATCGTAATCATGGGCTCAATAGCAAATGCCATACCTTTCTGAATTACCGGCCCGCAGCCTGGTTTTCCATAATTTAAAATTTCTGGCTCTTCATGCATTTTCTTGCCAATACCATGACCGGCAAATTCTCTTACGACTCCATAGCCAGCGGTTTCCACCTCAGTCTGAATCGCGGCCGAAAGCGACGATAATCGCTCATCAGGCCGTGCATGAGTAATTCCTTTATCAAGTGCTGATTGTGCGATGCTCATAAATCGTGCCACCTCATGAGATGGCGTTCCTAAAAAAAAGGGGCGCGCCATATCAGCACAATAACCATCATAGGAGACGCACACATCTACTTTAACGAGGTCGCCTTCTTTTAATTTCGTCGTGTCAGTAGGTACTCCATGGACAACTTCATCATTTACTGAAATACAGCTCGAATGCTTATAGCTCAGATAGCCTTTGGTGCTGGATCGGAGCTTATTCACTCGTAAGTACTCTTCAATAAATGCATCTATAGAGAGTGTTGTCATTCCTGGAGCAATCCACTCTCGCAACTTTTCAAACAAAAGAGCCAGCAGGTACCCTGCTGTAGCCATTCTTTCCTGTGCGTACGAATTCTTAATCGTAATCATACGCTTACATGCCCCGTTTCAATTAAATGGGCATATACGTTTTCTAGGGGAACATTTGCTTGTAAGGTATGAATCGGGTGACCGATCTCAGAATAAAAATCAAGCAGTTCCTTTTCGTGTGCATGATAGACTCTTAAACGCTCATAAATCGCTTCCGCTTCATCATCCGTCCGTCGCGTAAGTGAGCTATCACATTCATTGCACATCATCGGCCTCTTTGGTTGGAGTGCCGAATGCTTATGCATAGAATAGACTCGCTGACAGGTATTATTTTGACAAATATAACGTGCAAGCAAGCGATACACTACCTCTTCATCAGGAAGAACTAAGCGAAAGAGATTCAATTTTACCTCATTAAGCGTCTTAATAAGGCCATGCAAAGATTCCGCCTGCGGTACCGTACGCGGAAAACCATCAAAAATGACCGCTGGCGACGTCACAAACGTTTTGTCTAACCAATCATTTACCATGGCAATAATAAGGCTATCAGAAATAAGTTTACCAGATTTTATAGCAAAATCTATCTGTTGGCCGATGTCGCTCTTTGAAGCAATATGCTCCCTACAGAGATTCCCTGTAGAGAGTTGTTTCCAGTTAAGTCGCTTAACGAGTAACTGTGAAAGAGAACCCTTTCCCGATCCCGGCGGACCTAAAAAGATGAAAATATCCTTCGTTTTCACCGCGCGACCCTACTTTTAATTTTTCCGGTAGAGAGGAATGAACCATACTTATACTCGATCAAATAGGACTCAATCTGAGCTGAGGTTTCAAGGGCAACTCCCACCATAATTAACAACGAAGTTCCGCTAATGGCAAATGGTAAGTTAAGCAAGCTGCCCAAGATAGTCGGAGCGACTGCTAAGATACCTAAGTAGATTGCTCCCACCAGGCCAATGCGCGTTAAAATATAATCAAAAAAATCTGCTGTCTGTTTACCCGGTCGTTTGCCCGGAATAAATCCACCACTTTTCTTAATATTATCTGCAAGTTCCGTCGGATTAAATGCTATCGCCGTGTAGAAGAAGGTGAAAAATATAATGAGCCCAAATTCAAACGCATTATACAGTGGGCCGCCAAAGGCGATCCATTCAGAAACGGGCTTGAGCCACGCATAGCGGGGAGCAAGTATTCCGACAATAAACATCGGAATATTTAAAAATGATGAGGCGAAAATCACCGGCATCACGCCTGCAGTATTAATCTTAAAGGGAATATAAGTACTTTGACCTCCATATACCCGTTGGCCAATAATTCTTCGTGCATAGTGTACGGGAATTTTCCGCTCACCTTTCTCTAAAAAGACGATGCACCCAGCAACGATAATAAATAAAGCAATAGCAAGCAGCGCTTTAAGAGGATGAATGGTAAGCAACTGCGCAAACATTGCAGGGAATCGTGCAACGATACCTGCAAAAATTATCATTGAGCTCCCATTACCGATCCCAAAAAGCTGAATTTGCTCACCTAACCACATCACAAACATGGCACCAACGGTGAGTGACAGCGTAAACACAAATATGAAGCCCCACCCTGGGTTAGCAATAAGTCCTGGTGTGGTTGTCGCATTTTGGTTGCTCAGATACATAGCATAGGCAAAGCTATAACCGACCGCTAATAAGAGAGCAAGATAGCGCGTATACTGGTTAATGAGACGCCGCCCATAGTCACCTTCCTTCATCAATGCTTCAAGTGTAGGAACAGTCATACTGAGCATCTGCATCATAATCGATGCCGTAATATAGGGAGTCACCCCAAGTGCAAAGATGGTACAGTACTGAAGAGACCCGCCTGAGAAGGTATCAAAATAGCTTAAAAACCCTTTAAAAGCTGATGCTCGCGCCATAAGCTCTGAAAGCAACTGGAGATTAATCCCGATTGCCGGAATAAATGCGCCAATACGATAGACAATTAACACCCCGAGGGTGAACACAATTTTTCGCGTAAGTTCAGGAATCTTAAAAATGTTCCCAAAATTTCTGAGCAGAACCACTCTTATTTCTCCTCAATTACATGAACCTGGCCACCAGCATTTGTAATCCCCGAAGCCGCTGATTTACTAAATGCATCTGCATGGACCATCAATTTTTTATCAATGGCTCCATCGCCTAAAATTTTTACCAATTTGTCGGTATTCTTTATCAGCCCCTTTTGAACGAGTGCCGTTTTATCAACCGTCGCTCCCGCCTCAAATGACATACTCAACGTTTTCAAATTTATAACGTCATAGGCACATTTAAATTTGGCATTTGAAAATCCGCGCTTAGGAAGACGACGCGTTAACGGCATCTGGCCGCCTTCAAACCCAATTCCTATTTGTGGTCCTGAGCGCTGCTTTTGTCCTTTGCCACCTTTTCCAGAAGTACCGCCACGCGAGCCACCACGGCCCACTCTTTTTCTCTTTTTTCCTGCCGGAGTAAGTGTATGGAGTGCTGTCATGTTATCCCTTTACCACTTGAGTAATCGTTTTGCCACGCAATGCAGCAATATCCGCAGCTGATCTGCACTTTGCAAGCGCATTTAATGTTGCTTTTACTACGTTTTGTCCGCAGCGTGAGGGGCCAACTGATTTAGCAAGAACGTCCTTCACACCAAGTGCTTCCATTACTGAACGAACTGCTCCTCCCGCAATTACCCCCGTACCCTTACATGCTGAATTAATGTGAACACGCGTTGAGCCGTGCTTTCCTTGTACGTTATAAGGAATAGTGGTCTCACGCAATGGTACAGTAATCATATTCTTACGGGCACGCATCGTCGCTTTTGCAATAGCAGAAGAAACTTCACGGCTCTTTCCAAGGCCAAGGCCTATGCGCCCTTTTTGGTCACCAGAGACGACAAAAGCAGAAAACGAAAAACGCTTTCCACCCTTGGTTACCTTGGTAACTCGGTTTACACTTACTACACTATCGTAAAATTCTTTTTGTTCTGCCATAATCTTACCCTATTAAATTCGTAATCCACCTTCTTTAAGTCCTTCTGCCATAGCCGCGACGCGACCATGAAACAGAAATGGACCACGATCGAAAATTACTTCGGTCACCCCAGCTTTTATCGCTCGCTGTGCAAGCTCTTTTCCAATAGCATGCGCTCTCTCTTTTTTGTCGCCCTTTACCTGTTTCAGTTCAAGGGTTGAGCAGCTTGCTAACGTTTTTCGCTGTGCATCATCAATAAGCTGAGCATAGAGGTGCCGTGCACTTTTAAATACCGAAACACGCGGCAATCCGGCATTTCTCGTTTTACTTCTTACTCGTTCCATCCGGCGTTTACGACCGGCGGCAATTTTCTTTTTAATCGACACGTTATCTTACCTCACTTAAGCTTTTGCTTTACCTGCTTTACGTCTAATCGTTTCACCTACATACTGAATTCCCGTTCCCTTATAGGGTTCTGGTGGTCTCAATGCACGAACATCACTACACACTTGGCCCAAGAGATCTTTATCGAATGAGTCAAACGTCATTAATTGACCTGTCTTGTCAACTTCAGCCGTAACATTCTTCGGCAGGTTAAAATCAATTTTATGACTAAAGCCTAACGAGAACTGTATCTTAGGACCAGCAATTGCTGCCTTAAATCCAAGACCATTAATACGCAGCTGCTTTCTAAAGCCAACATCTGCGCCCTTAATTCGATTATTAAGCAAGGCGCGATTGAGGCCCCAAATCCTGTTCGTATCAGTAGTTATTTCCCCTTGAGGCTTAATATAGAGATCTTTGCCTTTCAGTTCAGCATTCAAGCTCTTATCAAGATCAAAGACGCCTGACGCCTTCTTGCCTTTATACTGAATCTCATTTCCTTTAATTTCTATGGTAACGCCGCCTATCGGTATCGGCTTTCTTCCAATTTTTGACATGCTCTCTCCTTACCAGACCGTACAGATGACTTCACCACCAACACCGCGCTGACGCGCCTGTTTGTTGGTCATGACGCCCTGATTGGTAGTAATGATTGAAATACCAAGGTTTCCAATCACGGGCTTAAATGCTCCATGACCAGCATAGGCACGCCTTCCTGGCGTACTTATCCGGGTAATTTCATGGATAACTGATTCGCCCTTCATGTACTTAAGAAATACCTTGATCTGTTTTTTATTGTGCTCAAGATCTTCTACCACCACATCTTTTATAAAGCCTTCATCTTTTAAGATACGCGCTATCTCAAATTTTAAGGCAGAATAGGGAGCTACAACGACTCGCTTCGAGGCTAACACGCCATTGCGCACAATTGCTAAAAAATCACCAATAGAATCAATTGACATGGTCTGGTCCTTTATCTTACCAACTTGTTTTCTTCACGCCAGGCAGCACTCCCTTTAATGCATAATTTCTAAAGCAGAGACGGCACAGTTCAAACAATCTGATAAAACCACGTGGCCTTCCACATTGGCTGCATCGATTGCGTTGCCTCACTGCAAATTTAGGAGTCCGCAGAGCTTTTTCGATCATTGCTTTACGAGCCATCTTCTTTTCCTTATTTTCGTCTAAATGGCATGCCAAAACTTTTAAGCAGTTCGAAGGCATGCGCATCCTTTACTGCCGATGTATGTATTGTTACATTCAATCCAAATACTTTCTCTTGAGTAGTGTCCGCCTCTGGAAAAATCGTCCATTCCTTGATCCCCAGATTATAGTTACCACTCCCATCAAACTTTGTCGGCACTCCCTGAAAATCACGTACCTTCGGAAGTGCTAAATTAATGAGCTTATCTAAAAAGTCATACATTTTTTGCTTGCGCAGGGTCACGCGGACACCAAGAGGCATCCCTTCACGAATCTTAAATCCTGCAATAGATTTATGTGCAAGCGTTCGTACTGACTTCTGTCCACTGATATTATCAATTGTCTGCATAACCGTATTAATTATACGGCTATCAGCCACGGCTTCTTTAACACCGACATTGATCACAATTTTTTCTACGCGCGGCACTTCCATAATATTTGAAAGACCTAACGACTCCTTCAATGCTGGGCGTACTTTTTCTACGTACAGTTCTTCAAAGCGTGGTTTAGTGGTTTGGGTAACTGCTGCTTTAGCGCGGGTTTTCATAGGGTTCCTTACATAGTTTGTTTTGTACGATTACACACCCGAACTTTTGTGCCATCTTCAAGTACCTTGAAATTGACACGGCATGGCTTAGAATCAAGGGGTGAAATGAGCATCACATTGGAAAGATTAATATATCCTTCCTGCTTTTTTATCGATGAAACTTCACCTGAACGGCGTGCCTTATAATGTTTTGTAAGCATAGCAACGCCTGCAACCTTGACTAAATTTTTGTCGGTCACCACTTCCAGAACGGTCCCCCGCTTGCCTTTATCCTTACCAGTCAAGACAATCACTGTATCATTTTTCTTTATACGCAACATAGACGCTTATCCTCTCATAAAACTTCTGGGGCTAATGATACAATCTTAGTAAAATCTTTCCCACGCAGTTCACGCGCTACGGGACCAAAAATACGGGTTCCCACAGGCGTATTATAGTCTTCTACCGATTTGATAACTACACCGGCATTGTCACCAAAGCGAATATAACTGCCATCAGCTCTTCTCGCTTCTTTGCGCGTACGGACGATGACGACAGTTACGACTTCACCTTTTTTTACCTGGCCCCCAGGAATAGCCTTTTTAACTGCGCATTTTACCATATCACCAATGTAAGCATAGCGTTTTCTACTACTGCCCACTAAGTGAATAATCTGCAGAAGCTGAGCTCCTGAATTATCTGCAACTTCTAGAAATGATTCTTTTTGAAGCATATCTCTGTCCTCAACTATGAGCCTTAATAATGCGTGCGAGGTACATGTACTTAGTCTTCGATAGCGGGCGTCCTTCGTAAATTTCGACAACGTCGCCCACTGAAGCACTTTCAGTTTCATCATGTACTTTGTACTTCTTTGCCGTACGCATAACTTTTTTCAGCCGTGGATGAATATAGCTACGCTCAACGCGTACCACGATTGTCTTATCCATTTTATCAGAAATTACCGACCCTGTCAGTATGCGCTGTACCTTACTCGATTCGGTCGTTGCTGCTTTTTGTATCGCCATATACTTACCTTTATACCTGAGCACTCTTTTGACGGATGAACGTCAAAGCACGTGCGATATCTCTTCTCATTTTCTTATACGCCGTCTTATCTTTTAATGGCCGAGTTGTTGAATGAAGGCGTGAGCTAAAAAGATCACGTCGTAACAGTTCAACCTTGTGCCTCAAATCCTCTACTGATAGAGCTTGTAGTTCATTTTTTACTGTCTTTTTCATGAGTCTTTCTCCGCTGCTTGTGCAGGAGTTTCTCTTTTAACAATTTTCGTTTTCATAGGAAGCTTATAGGACGCTGATTTAAGTACTTCCTTAGCTGACGCCTCATCAAGGCCACTGACCTCAAACATAATGCGTTCTCGCTTTATCACCGCAACCCAAAATTCAACGTTGCCTTTACCCTTACCCATACGTGTTTCTGCAGGCTTTTTTGTAACCGGCTTATCAGGAAACACTCGTAAATATAAACGTCCTACTTTTTTCAAACGGCGGGACATCGTCACACGGGCTGCTTCAATCTGTTGCGCCGTTAACCAGGCAGCCTCAACCGCCTGAAGGCCATAATCACCAAAAGCAACTTCTCGTGCCCCTTTTGATCTTCCTCTTTTACGTCCTTTTTGGACTTTGCGGTACTTAATTTTTTTCGGCATCAACATGGTTAACCCTTAGCAATTTTATATTCGCCACGGCAAATCCAGACCTTTACTCCGATGACCCCGTAGGTTGTATGAGCTTCGATGAGCCCATAATCAATATCAGAACGTAAGGTGTGGAGCGGTGTCGATCCAACTCGTATCCATTCATCACGGGCAATTTCTGCGCCTCCTAAGCGACCAGAGCAGCGGATCTTAATACCGCGCGCTCCTGCTTTAATTGATGCAGTTGCTGCCTTTTTCATAACTTTCTTAAAACTTGCTCGTTTTTCAAGTTGCTCAGCAATTGAACGAGCCACTATCACTGCATCAAGGTCAGGATTTTCAACCTCTTTTACTGAGACTTCAACCGTAGGACGGCCTAATAAGTTCATCAGTTCCCTGCGCAGATTTTCAATATCTCTTCCTTGCTTACCGATCACGATGCCCGGGCGCGCTGAAAAGATATCCACGCGAATATTTTCTCCCGCCTTAGCAATCTTAATCGAAGAAATTTCTGCACCGGCAAGTTTCTTTTCAAGATACTGCCTAATCATCAAATCTTCACGCAGAAGCTTTGCATAGTTATCGCGCCGCGCAAACCACTGGGAATCCCAGTCGCGGTATATACCAACTCTAAATCCTTTTGGGTTAACTTTCTGTCCCACACATCACCTTCTATACTTTTGTTTGTAATAGTACTTTCATATGACACATACGCTTGCGTTGAATCTGTGCACGACCCTGGGCTCCGGGTTTAAAATAACGATGTATAGGACCCCCATCGCACCGAATCTCTTTTACAACAAGCTGCGCCGGTTCAATATTTTTCCAACTTTTTGCATTAGCAACTGCTGATTCCAAAAGCTTGAGTACTGGTACTGCTCGTTGGGTACGATACGTCGTCAACCACTGTAAAGCAGCCGGAACATCTTTACCTCGCACCACATTTACAATTGGTCTCAACTTATAGGGAGAGTACCAAAGGAACTTAGCCTTAGCAATAAATTGCTCGGGCTCTGCCGCGACTTCAGCATTCTTTGCCTTCGTCGTCTTTTTTCGTATCGGTCGTTCCTGCGTCGACTTTTTCATCGCTTACCTCTTTGTTCAATTATTTCGCTGCCGGAGCTGCTGGAGCTGCTGTACCTGCTTTACGCTGGCCGCTATGCAATCTAAATGTTCTGGTTGGCGCAAATTCACCTAAGCGATGCCCTACCATATTTTCCGTGATAAACACAGATACAAACTTACGACCATCATGAATGGCTACCGTAAGCCCCACAAAATCAGGGGTTATCATACTTCTGCGAGACCATGTTTTAATAACTTCCCGCTTGGAGCTCGCCTTTGCACGATCCACCTTCTTTAAAAGATGATCATCAACAAATGGTCCCTTTTTAGCTGATCGCGCCATAGTTTTTCCTTATGGTTTTCTTCGTTTAATAATAAGCGGGTTAACACGTCGTCGGGTACGGAACCCACTCGAATTGACACCCCATGGACTCATTGGGTGAGAACCTGACTTAGCACGTCCTTCACCACCACCACGTGGATGATCAACAGGGTTCATAGCGATACCGCGAACAGAGGGTCTAATCCCCTTATTACGTGTACGACCAGCTTTTCCTATCGTAATATTTTTGTAATCGGCATTACCAAGAGCCCCGACCGTTGCCCAGCAATCAAGGTGAAACATACGTATTTCACCGGAAGGTAACTTAAGGGTAGCGTACTCATCACCCTTAGCAACAAGCTGTACTGATGATCCTGCACTGCGCGCAAACTTACCTCCAGATTTAGGAGTAATTTCTACATTATGCACCGTAAAACCGACCGGAATATTGCGCAAAGGAAGGCTATTTCCTGTCTTTGCTTCAACCTCCCTGCCTGCAAGAACGGTATCACCGACTGCAAGTCCAGTGGGCATAAGCATATAGGTTTTAGCCCCATTTGCATAATGAATCAATGCAATACGCACGTTACGGTTTGGATCATACTCAACGGCAACGACTTTGCCCGGAACATCTCGCTGTTCACGCTTAAAATCGACAATTCTATATTTCTGTGGTGCACCGCCGCCCTGGTGGCGCATCGTAATACGTCCATATGCATTACGGCCTCCGCGCTTTCTCAAGCCAACGGTCAGGCTGCGCTCTGGCGTCTTCTTTGTAATATCACTCGAATCCAAATATGTTTGGAATCGCAGTGATGAGTTACGCGGCTTTCTTGATACTATAGCCATGTTCTTCCTTTATTTTCCTATTCTTTCTCTGGCGTTGCGGGTGCTTGTACCTCAGTTAATCCCATAAGATCAACCTCTTGGCCTTTCTTAAGCGTAATAATCGCTTTTTTCCTCGTTTTTCCTACTGAAAAAAAACGAGTGCGCCCTGCACGGCGTCTCTTTCCTTTTACTACCACAATGCCAATTTTTTCAGCCTCCACATTAAAAAGCTTTTTTAATGCTTCTGCAATAAGTGGCTTATTCGCTCTAGGGTGTACCTCTAAAACGAGCTTTTTCACCTTTTGATTCAATCGATAGGCCTTCTCAGTAATTCGCGGGCCTTTTATAATATCATACAGTGTCAAATCCATGTGTTTACCATTTGCTTAAAGGCGTCCATATCTTTTTGTAAGACCATCCACAGTTCGCCATTTGAGATGTCATATACGTTCCACTGATCAAAAAGAAGCATGCGCACATTCGGCAAATTTGCAAATGATACATGCGTAAATCTATCAGCTGGTGTGACAAAAAGCACAATATCTTTTTTATCAAGACCAACAGATTTAAGAGCTTGAGAAGCGTGTGCCGTTTTCGGCATCCCTTCTTGAGGAGCCCACTCAAGCGCTACAATTTTATTTTTATCCAAAAAGTCCCAGAGGATCTTATTAGCAACTTTTCGTCTCAATTCTTTCGGTACGTCAAGCTTTTGGGTCCGTTCCTGTGGTCCAAAGATCACGCCCCCTTTACGCCACAATGGTGAGCGTAGAGAACCTGCACGTGCTCGGCCTGTACCTTTTTGTTTCCATGGCTTTCTATTTGAAAAAGCAACGTCGGAACGGCCTTTACAAGCTACTGTTCCTTGGCGCCAATTTTGTAAAAGAGCGCGTACACATTGGGAGTACCCTTCATTATGTATATCAGCACGATGCTCTTCTTTCAGATCAATATCTTTGGCAGAAACATAGATCGGCTCATGATGATCAGCCTTTTTGGCCGTCGTCTTTTTAGCTGTCGTCTTTTTCGTAGCCATGAAACGTTACCTACTCTTTCGAACAAACACTAGTGATCCGGATTTACCGGGAACTGATCCTTTTATCAGCACTACCTGTGCTTCCGGCTCAACTTTAATAATTTCCAGATTTCTCATGACTTTTTTCTCAACTCCCATATGACCAGGCATCCGCTTACCTTTAATAACGCGGCCGCGACTTCTCATAAAGCTTAATGATCCGGTAAAGCGACCAAATGTTGCCCCGTGGCTTGCTCGGCCACCTGAAAAGCCATGTCGTTTGACCACCCCTTGAAACCCTGCACCTTTGGTTACCCCAAAGACATCAACAGTATCTCCGACGGTCATAATCTCTGCAGTTGCCGGCTGGCCAATTGCAATACCTTCTGTTCCTTCATCGACTGGCACCTCTTTAAACGCACTAAAATATTTGCGCGGCTCAGAAAGCCAGTCTTGAGAAAAAGAACGGTCAGCATACTTATGTTTTACACAGCCCAGCTTTACCGCACTGTACCCATCTTTTTCTTTGGTCTTAATCTGCGTCACATACCAGTGAGCCACATCAATAACCGTCACGGGAACTACCTTGTTCTCGCTTGAAAACACCTGGGTCATACCTACTTTTTTACCCCACAGTCCATTCACCATGTATAGCCTTTCTTACTTAATTTCAACGTCTACCCCTGATGAAATGCTGAGCTTCATAAGCGCGTCCATTGTCGCATCTGAAGGAGCAACAATGTCTAAAATACGCCGATGAGTGGTTAATTCAAACTGCTCACGTGACTTTTTATCAATATGGGGAGATCGTAACACGGTAAAGCAACGCTTTTTATTAGGCATAGGAACAGGGCCCACAACATTGGACCCAGTTCTTTTTACCGTTAATACAATCTGTTTCACCGCTTTATCTAAAAGTTGGTGATCGTATGATTTAAGTGTCAAACGTATTTTTTGCTTTTTCATGCATCTTTCCTATTTAATCGAGAATCTGAGTAACAATACCAGATCCTACGGTTCGGCCGCCCTCACGGATAGCAAAACGTTGGTCTTTTTCCATAGCGATCGGTGAAATGAGATCGACTTCAACTGAAACGTTATCGCCAGGCATCACCATTTCTCGCCCTTGCGGAAGGCTCACGATACCTGTTACGTCAGTTGTTCTAAAATAAAACTGCGGTCTGTATCCATTAAAAAATGGACTATGACGGCCACCTTCATCTTTAGAAAGGACATACGTTTCACATTTAAATTTGCGGTGAGGAGTCACCGTAGCAGTCTTAGCAAGGACTTGTCCACGTTCAATTTCTTCTTTCTTAATACCACGAAGAAGGAGACCAACGTTATCACCTGCCTGACCTTCATTTAACTCTTTTCTAAACATTTCGACGCCGGTTACCGTCGTTTTGATGCTTGCTCCAAATCCGACAAGCTCAACTTCTTCACCAACTTTCACACGCCCACGTTCAATTCTTCCTGTAGCAACTGTACCACGGCCAGGAATTGAGAAGACGCCTTCAACCGCCATAAGAAATGGCTTATCAATTTCACGTTGTGGCTCTGGAATATAATTATCAAGTGCATCAGTAAGCTTCATAATTGCTTGTGAGCCAATTTCACTTTCATCGCCATTGAGCGCCTTAAGTGCTGAACCACGAATAATAGGCACCTGGTTTCCAGGGAATCCATATTTGGTAAGGAGGTCACGAATTTCTTCTTCGACCATGTCGATCATATCAGGATCATCAACCATATCTACTTTATTAAGGAATACCACCATAGCAGGCACACCGACGTTCTTCGCAAGCAAGATGTGTTCACGAGTCTGAGGCATCGCACCATCTGCTGCAGATACCACAAGAATTGCGCCATCCATCTGTGCTGCACCGGTGATCATGTTTTTTACATAGTCAGCGTGACCAGGACAGTCGACGTGCGCATAGTGACGCTTATCTGTTTCATATTCAACGTGAGAAATAGCAATCGTAATACCACGCGCTTTTTCTTCAGGCGCGTTATCAATTTGATCAAACTTACGTGCCTCTGCTAACCCTTTCTTTGCAAGAACAGTAGTAATAGCAGCCGTTAATGTCGTTTTACCATGGTCGACGTGACCAATAGTACCTGTATTTATATGAGGCTTTTTACGCTCAAATACACCTTTTGCCATTGTTAACTCCCAGCATAGTTACGTTTATACTCATTTTTCTAAGCTGCCTTCAGAATCTGTTCTTGAGCATGCTTAGGTACTTCGCGATAGCATTCAAAATCCATAGAATATGTCGCTCGTCCCTTTGTCATTGAACGCAACTGCGTCGAATAACCAAACATTTCAGCAAGAGGTACTTCCGCCTGAATAATACTGTTACCGACCTTAGAATCCATTCCTAAGATACGGCCACGGCGAGAGTTGAGATCACCCATCACATCGCCCATATATTCTTCAGGAGTCTCAACCTCCACTTTCATAATCGGTTCCAATAACACCGGGTCTGCTTTACGCATCCCATCTTTGAATGCCATACTGGCTGCCATTTTAAAGGCAAGTTCGGATGAGTCAACATCATGGTATGATCCATCGTACAAGCTCACTTTAAAATCAACAACAGGATAGCCACCTAATACACCAGTATTTTTCGCTTCTTCAAGTCCTTTTTCAACTGCAGGAATATATTCCCGAGGAATCGTTCCTCCTACAATATCATTTTCAAAAACATAGCCTTTACCGCGTTCTAATGGTTCCATCTTAATCCAGACGTCACCATACTGACCACGACCACCAGACTGTTTAATATATCTACCTTCGACGTCACTTGATTTTGTAATCGTCTCTTTAAAGGCAACCTGTAGTTTACCTTGGGTTAATTCAACCTTCTGCTCCCGCTTAATACGGTCAACGATAATTTCTAAGTGAAGCTCACCCATTCCTCTAATAACCGTCTGATTAGTTTCAGGGTTAAATGAAAACTGGAATGAAGGATCTTCTTGAGCCATTTTCCGTAGAGCGTTCGTCATCTTTTCATAGTCTGCCTTATTTTTAGGCTCAACAGAAGTCGAAATCACCGGAGCAGGAATATCAATTTTTTCAAGTAATATGGGATGAGCTTCATCACAGAGTGTATCTCCAGTCATTGCTTCTTTAATACCCACAATGGCCCCGATATCTCCAGCCTTGAGCTCTGGAATTTCTTCTTTCTTATTTGCATGCATCTTAAGCAAACGACTAATCCGCTCTTTGGTTTCTCGTGTTGAGTTAAAAGCATAGGAGCCTGATTTTAACGTTCCCGAATAGACACGTATAAAGCTTAATACACCAACAAAAGGATCGGTCATCAACTTAAAAATCAAGCCAGAGAATGGACCGTTCGGATCAGCCTTACGTAGCTCTTTCACATCAGTACCGGGCACTATTCCCTCAACTGGGGGAATATCCAACGGTGACGGTAAATAATCTAATACGGCATCAAGCAAGAGCTGGACACCTTTGTTTTTAAATGCAGTACCGCAGAAAGCAGGAACTACTTTTCTTTCGATAGTTCCCTTACGCAGTGCAGCTTTAATTTCATCAATAGCAATCTCTTCCTCATTAAGGAATCTTTCAGCAAGACGCTCATCTAAGTCTGCTGCTCTTTCAACAACTTTTGCTCTGAGCTCTTCCATCTGAGCTTTATATTCTTCAGGAACATCTGACCAGGTTACCTGCGAACCTTGGTCTTCGCCACTGAAAGTAGCCATTTTACGCGTGAGCAGATCAATGACCGCATTAAAATCTTCTGAGTGACCTATCGGAAGCTGCATTGCAAGAGCATTGCCCTTAAGTTTAGCATTAACGTCTGCGATAACTCTAAAATAGTCAGCTCCTACACGATCCAATTTATTTACAAAGATAATGCGCGGAACTTTATAGCGATTTGCTTGGCGCCAGACTGTTTCCGATTGAGGCTGTACCGCGCCAACACCGCAAAAGACCGCTATCACTCCATCAAGGACACGTAATGAACGACCTACTTCAATAGTAAAATCAACGTGCCCCGGGGTATCAATAATATTAATATTATAGTCTTTCCAACTACAGCTAATTGCTGCAGAGGTAATCGTAATTCCTCGTTCTCGTTCCTGTTCCATCCAGTCGGTTGTCGTTTCACCTTCGTGGACCTCGCCAACCTTATGAATAATTCCGGTATAGAATAGAATACGTTCAGTAACCGTTGTTTTGCCGGCGTCAATATGAGCTGCGATTCCAATATTACGATATTTACTTAAATAACTCATATTTCACCTTTTTACCATGCATAATGGGAGAAGGCACGATTTGCCTCGGCCATTTTATGCACATCTAATTTCTTTTTGACAGCCGACCCTCGACCTTCAACGGCATCAAGCAACTCATGAGCTAGGCGAATGCCCATAGTTTTATCAGGTCGCACTTTAGCTGCAGAGATAAGCCAACGCATTGCAAGTGCTCTGGCACGGTTATGGGCGACTTCCATGGGAATCTGGTACACACTACCACCCACACGACGAGGCCGCACCTCTACTGCGGGAACAATTTGATCAAGCGCCTTGGCAAAAAGAGCAAGCCCTTTTTCCTTATCACCGCCAGCTTTCTTGGTCAGCACGTCAAGCGCTTCATAGACGATCGTGCGCGCAACACTTTTCTTGCCACGCCACATCACGACGTTAATGAGCTTTTCAACTGTTTGTGACCCATAGCGGGCATCTGGTGCTATAGAACGAATAAAATTGACTGATTTACGCCTCGGCATACCTTACCCTTTCTTTGGCTTTTTAGCGCCATAGAGAGAACGACCCTGCTTTCTGTTTTCTACGCCAGCACAGTCTAATGCCCCACGGACGATATGATATTTTACCCCAGGCAAGTCTTTTACTCTGCCTCCACGTACAAGAACCACAGAGTGTTCCTGGAGATTATGACCTTCACCACCAATATAGGCGGTAACTTCGATACCGGTTGAAAGCTTCACACGCGCAACCTTACGAAGCGCCGAGTTTGGTTTTTTCGGGGTCGTTGTCATAACACGGACACACACGCCACGGACTTGAGGTGAACCTTTTAAAGCCGGGCTTTTTGACTTATATTTTACTTTTGGGCGCTCATGGCGCGATAACTGATTAATTGTAGGCATACCTATCCACTCGTTAATCTAATGAACTAACTTCTTAACTTCACAGTAATGTATTTACTTTCACGGCAGACATTCGCTCATGGCTGAACTGCGCCTGCACCTCCAAGGAGTTCCTTGGTTCTTATTACTCATATATGGCACCGCTTAACAGACCCGAGCTCTTATAAGCCCCTGGATCTTCATCGTTTTAGCAGCTTTCTGATTCTTTAATTGCATCCAGGCGGTGTTTTGGACACTTACCCTGCTCTTAAAAAAAGAATGTTACCTACCATTATAGCGGCGATTATCGAATTTTTCAACTATCTTTTTTTTGGTTGAAAAAGCGAAAGAAAATTTGCTTCTCTACACAAAGTGAGTAAGCTAATAGGTATACTTTAATGGAACTTTTTTCATTTGTCAATTTTTGGATAGGAGATTCTCATGGCGATGCTCGCTCTGCCTAAGCTGTTCAGTACCCTTTGGTGCAACCTGCCCCTCGTTATTCTAGCAATTCTGGGCGTCGGCTTTCTCATTGCGTTCCACGAATTCGGCCATTTAATCTTTGCTAAGCTCTTTAATGTCTATGTTCCTTCTTTTTCAATTGGATTTGGACCACGCATCCTGCAAAAAAAGATTGGCGAAACCACGTTTGCTCTCTCTGCGATACCCTTAGGTGGCTACGTTGAAGTCGCAGGATCAGCAGAGGTCGGCCAGGGAGAACAGTCACACGCATATGACACGAGCGAGCGCTCTTTTAACGCTAAGCCTTACTGGCAAAAGCTTGTTATCATGCTCGGAGGAATCCTTTTTAATATCATTTTTGCCTATTTTGCGCTTAGCTTTCTTTATACCCTCGGCGCTCCCTGTATAGGCTCCAGGTGCGATCCTAAACCAGCTCTCATCGGTGCAGTTCATTCCAGCACTCCCGCCGAAAAAGCCCATCTGATGGCAGGCGATACTATAGTGGCGGTAAATGGAGTTCCGACCGAAAATATTGGCAGTTTGACCAAAACAATCGAACCCTTTATTGGTAAATCAGTAACGCTTGAGGTACTCCATGAGGGTACCCGAGTAACGCGTGAAATTACCATAGATTCTCAGATGGTTGGGACCAAAAAGAAACCGCTCTTGGGAGTTGCCTGGCAAGTTGAAAAAATGTCTTTCATCAACGCGTTTAAAGCAGGATGGGAAGCGACCTGGTCTTTAATTAGTGAGACATTTAGCGCTTTGGCAAATCTGACGAAATCTCGCGACGGACTTGGCGGTCCATTAATGCTCATCTGCCAAGTCACTCAATTTGCTGGAATGGGCTTTAAGATGTTCCTTTTCATGCTTGCTTTTATTAGTATCAATCTGGCCATATTTAACTTGTTGCCCCTTCCCATTTTTGATGGTGGACAGGTGCTCTTTTTTACCATTGAAACAATAATAAAGCGCCCCCTTTCTGAGGAGGCGCGTTATACAATTCATTATTATACGTGGCTTGCAGTTATAGGCCTCGTCATATATTTGACGTTTAAGGACCTTATTAAAGTGAGTGGCTGGTTTTAAAGAAAAGAACTCTCGTTATTCGGAGATTCTACATTGAGGGCGTTTCACTTCATCTTATTTAATTGATTTAAGAACTGGTTGGCTTTTTTGATCGCTGCCGCCACCATGTTTGGCGATTTACCCGAAAATTCACGCTTTGTTGCAATCACGGCTCTGTTCAGTGCTTTCTCATCAAATTGTTTCCCGCTTCGCAAAAGGAGAAGACCCTCTAACTGGAGGTTTTTAAAAAAAATATAATATATTGCTTGTATCTCAGTTAAAACAGCATCTCGTGCCATCTTTTTCCAATGAGCAGCCTTCATCTGCTTTTCAATTTCTGCGCAGATTTCATCGCCTGCGCAAGATAAACAGACACTGTATTTCGTAAATTCACTTTTTGCTTCTTGATAATTAAGTTTAGAAAAGACACAAGCGCAATGATGCACTAGATCAACATATTGCTTCGCCTGAGAAGCGGCGTCTTCGCCAAAGCAAGAAGTTGTGAAAATAAAGGCTGCCGCAAGGATATATTTTTTAATCATTAGGTTCCTCTAAAAATATTGTAATTATTGGATATATTAATTACATTTTTTATATCTAAGGACTTATCAAATCAGCTGGTTTTAGACCAAAGAGAATTCATCTTCTTCGCTCATAGGAAATAACTCCGATTCGTCCAGTTCACAAACCTCTCTGATAACTTGTTTAACCATCATAGTGCTTAACTTCTTTAAGAACTGATCAGCTTGTTTGAGGGCTCCCTCCACCATTTCCGGGGATTTATCTGAAAATTCACGTCGCGTTGCTACCATAGCTCTATTACGCGCAGCCGTCTCTTGAGCTGCTTCTTGAGCCTCAGTAAGTTCATGTTTGCTACGCAACGTAGTTTTTTGATGGCGAAGAATCTCTAGCAAAATATTATTAAAATAAACGTAACATACCGCTTGTGAATCAGTTAAACCAGCTCGACGTGCCATCTTCTTCCAATGAGCTGCTTTCAACTGTTTCTCAAATTCTGCTAAAACTCTTTCGTCTTGACCTAATTCATTAACGACCTGGTTCGATTTAGCAAGCACGTTTTTAGCTTCCTGATAATTAAGTCTAGAAAATGCGCAAGCCACTCCATGCCATACATCAAGCAATTGCTTTGCTGAATAAGAGGCATCATTTGCAAAACATGGAGTCGCAAATAGAAAAACTGTTATGAGGCTGTATTTTGTGTACGTAACCATGTGTGTTCCCCTAAAAATGATTTTTATAATTTAACCTTCACAATTACATTTTTGTTATCTGCTGTCCCTCCTTGCTAAGATTACAATCATTAAAAAAAGTCCACTACCAATCTCTGGTGTGGACTTCATGTATACTTCCCTCTTAAAAAATATTTATTTCTTCTCGGCAAAGCCTTCTAATTGAGCTGAGTGGGGATGCTGTGGTCCCGGATAAACCCGTAATTTTCTTATTAATTGGCGAGCTAACGTATTCTTCGGAAGCATTCCCTTAACAGCTAATTCTAAAATGCGTTCGGGTTGCTTTTCCATCATTTGTTTTGCACTCAAAAATTTCTTATTACCGATATAACCGGTATAGCGCTCATAGACTTTCTGCTCCATTTTATTACCGGTAAATACTAATTTCTTAGCATTTATCACCACAACATAGTCACCGGCATCAGAATGCGGCGTATATTGAGGACGATCTTTACCTCTTAAAGCGTCCGCTATTTCTGTAGCTAGGCGTCCGACAACTTTACCCGATGCATCAATAAGACGCCAACGAGGTTTGCTATCTTCCTTACGTAGAAAAAATGTTCTGTTCATATCCATAGAGTTAAACCTTTGCAAAGAAAATTGAGCACAGGCTCAAGAAAAGCTTTTGAACTAATAATAGTTGAATTTTCTAAAATCGTCAAACATAGGGACAATTTTGGGTCTTCTTATTGGTAATTGGTATGTTCGCTGATTGGTAATATAGATTGCTAATATATAATGGTTTGCTAACTTTGTGTGAGGGAGTACAAGCTCATCACGTGAACTTAGAACCTAAGTCTATTGAAAACCAACCAAAATTGGGATATCGCATCGTTTAGTTGTGCTATGTTCTCCAAAGCAAACAGGACTGCTTTAAAACAGTCCTGAATCTAATCAATGAAGAGTTTTTTTCAGTTATCTTGAAAGCCAAAAATCGAACAATTAAGCAGATCCAGGCACGGCAACTAATTCTGCTACTTCAGGCAACTGACTTGATCTAGCAATGCTATAGGCATTCTTGCTTTGATCATAGGTTCTTAGAGAACGATTTGCACCAGCAGCAATGAGATATCTTGTAATTGTCGATGCCGCTCGTTCGGAAACGCGATTTGATGCTGCGCACATAAGTGCGGTAAAGCCATAATTGTCTTGTTCGTCTAATTCGGCACCAGCCACAATCAGTTTGCCTACTACAACTGGGTCATTCCACTGTGCTGCAATCATGAGTGGAGTACGTCCAGCTTTATTAACTGCATTTGTATTAACACCAGGCCATGTCAGCAGAAGGTCAATTAATTCTCCGCTGCCAGGTGTGGTGCATGCTATAATAAGAGCAGTATCCAAATTCCAATCACGTGCATTCACACCTGCTCCTGCTTCAAGAAGTAATCGAGTTGCTTCCACACTGTTCGCGGTGACCGCGAGCAGAAGCGCCGTAGATTTATTCTTCGCTCTGGCATCAATATCAATCTGTGGATATTCAAGCAGAAGACTTACACTATTGGGTTTCCCTTTAAGAGCCGCCCACATGAGAGGAGTTAACTTAAGTCCATTTGCATCTCTAATTTTGTCATTGACTTTGGCAGCGCCTGTCGCAAGAAGCATTCTTACTCCCTCGACGTTATCTTCTAAAATTGCTTCCAGCATGGCTTTTTTAGGGTCATCTTTTTGCGAGATCAGTACGGCATTAGAGTGCTGATACATCGCAAAAATGGTTCCATTAAGCATAACTGCTAGGGCAAGGATTATTTTTTTCATAAGATCATTCCTTTCATTTCCTTTAAATTGACCTCTTTTTAGCATACCCAATTTTTTCAAATTGTCAATATTTTTCTTTTATAGAATACTCTCCTTGGCATTCCACTTGCCAATATGGAGCGCATTTGTTAGACTGTTTATGTTCAATCTGAATTAGACAAGGGAAAAGCCCTCGCTGTAATAAGACTCAAAAAAGTGATCCTATGAAAAAACGCCTCATCAGTTTTCTTCTTATAACAAGCACATTCATTTTAAAATTCTCTCCTTGCTTGGCCGCTGGAGGTATTTTTTCGGTATGCCTCCTTGAGAAAGAAGCGAGAAAAATCAACATTCTGGGCATTAGCGATACATCTGTGCGACAAAAAACCAAATCTTCTAATAATGACAGTCGCGACAAAGAAATTTTCTTCGAACAAATGAAGTCTTTGGCCAAAGATAAACCGAAAACTTTTGTTATGTTCGACTCTAAATCCGCTTTCGCTGGTGAAGTAGACATTCATGATGAATTAAAGCAAACGGAAAATTATTACCAGACGCTTTCTAAGGCGTTCATGGTTTTCGCGCATAGAAACAACTATCGGTACAAAAAAATGACATTCTTGCCGCATGAGCTCTATAATGACACTGAGTTGCAGCTCGTAAATTATTTTGATCTTATGGAAGCAGAGAACTTTAAATACATGGCAGAAAACATTAATCTCGGTTACGAGTCAACTGATGAAATTGATGAAGCACTCGCTAAAGATGCCAACCAACGAAAACAATTTTTCAGCGCTGGTGGGCCATTTGAAAGGTACGTAAAAGAATTTGATAGGCAGCTTGAGGCGAACGAACAGCGCAATCATTGGAAACGTCCTAAAAAGAACGATTTTATCCTGCAGATAACTGAAGAGCTGCAGCGTCTTAAAGAGCGTGCTTTACGGTTTCCAGAAACCTACATCAATCCTATCATTACCACAATCGAAATACGCTTAAAACAACTGCAGTCTTATTTTGCCCTATATAGCACTGAACAAAATCCAGAATGCATCGCAGTTTTGATGAATGCCATTCGATCAAAACAAGCCTTTATACCTGCAAGAAATGAGTTTCGCAACGAGGTCATAACCTGCATTAATAAAGTGATTGAAATAAAACGTATAACCACGCTCCTTGAGGCTACGCTGAAGCACGATCATATACTATGCTTTATTGAATTTATGGACGTTTCCCAGGTGGCTGATGCTCTCAAACAAAATGGATTTAGCGAGCGCTATAGCGAAGGGTATATCCCTCGAGATGAAAACGTTGTTATCCCGAAAAAAAACCTATTTAATGACACTGATCTTAAGATTCTTTTGCGCGCTTTTTTTTGCTCAACAATTCCTCAATCAAGTATAGCTCGCTCGAAGATTACCTACGTTACCGAAGACTTAAAAAACTCATCTTCGACCCCTTTTAGAGATCTTTCGTTGAGTGGCTGTACCGTATGTCACAGTATCGTAAAGAAAGCTGATGCCTTTGTAACGACAGAGCCAGGAGATCTTTATTGTTCAAGTGCATGTGCAAGTAAGGCTTTCATAAAGAAGTCTCCGCTTAAAACTCTTTTAGATGCTCGTCTTACTCAAGATAATGCAGAAATTCTCAAAAAAATTGCACTCCTTTGCTATCTTCAATTTCTGATGCTTTCTCCAGGAACACTCACTGACAATGGCCCTTTCTATCAGCTGCCACATAGCAAGCTCGTTACTCAGCTGAACGCGCAAGATGAAAACCAAAAAGCTCTAAAATATGCTGAACTCTTTGGTATCTCAGTTAAGCAAATCGCCGGATTCATGCGGCTTTTTGAGATCACGAAGACTCCTTATGTGAAGGCACTGCTTGAAAAAGCACTGTCCCTTACTTACGATGAACTTGGCTTTATAGAAACTCCTATAACCTTTGATGAGAAAGGAGTGATCAAGGCCGTTCAGGATGTGCAAGTTAAAAGAATTACGGCACTTGGAAAATTCGCTCAACCAAAAAATCGTACGTTCGCTCAACTCTATTTCCAGATCATGGAAGATATTTGTACGAAACTTTCAATCCCCATCGACCACATAATTGAAATCCCTTTTCAAAATACGATTTTGGATCTTTATCTCAATGCAATAAGGATCCCAATAATACCAGAGCCTGCAGCGGTACCTCAACAAACTCCCATAGAGCGAGAACCTGAACAACCAATTCCAGAAGTTACAGAACCGCAATTCACAGAGGTCGTTAAAAAGACTCGTGAAGAAAAAATGATGCTGAATATTTTTGGAATCTTTTGTGGTGCATTACCTTATTCGCTTACTCTCTTTAGGCTCCCTCGTTTTTATCCAAAAACTCAAGAATATAATGAGTTGTGGCGAGTATGGAACAATCAAGATGAACATCCCGAGGCGTACCGAGTCAAAGTTCTTTTCGCACTTTCAGAAGAGCTGACTTACCGCGGACCAGCAAGAATTATTACTGATGCATACGGATGTCCTGCATTAGAATATCTTAATATGGCATACGATCAGTCAATCCGTGAAAGATTGACTCTCAATCATCTCTTCACCCGACTTGTCGATCGACACCTTCAGTCATTTGGAATAATCGAAAAAGTTAATGATCTTATCCAAATCAGTATAGGCTGCAAAATGATTTATCATGATCAAAGATATGAGTTAGGCTTTTTGCAATATTCTTATCTGCGTAGTGGTAAGTTGATACATCGATGCTTCACGAGGTACAACGTGACAAATGGGTATGTTAGTCCATCGTTAAGAAGAGCTTTCTATAATTTTCTCATCGCCACTGGCGATGAAAAAGTTTACACACATGAGCTCGATACATTGAAAAAGCTCATTAAGCACGATTACCGAAATCAAAAATAAGCATCATTTAATCAAAATTGCTGCCTCGGGATTGCCGTATTTAACTGCACATTCGCTAGCTGTTAGCTCTTCTTTGTCCTTAAGATCGGTGCGGGCTCCTGCAGCTAAAAGAAGCAGAATTATCTCACAATAGTCAAGACGAGCGGCATCATGTAAGGGTGTATATTTTTCCTCAAAATCTTGAACATCAAGATCAGCATCAAGCTTAATAAGAAGCTCAACACACTCCAAATTATTTCGTATGACTGCATCATGTAAGGGCGCCCAGCCAAAGGAATCGCGCGCATTAACGTCATGTCCCAGAGTCACCAACTCTTGCATAGCTTCTAGTTCGCCTTCAAATGCTGCCGCATGTAAGGGCGTAATCCCAAGCATCTCTCGATCTGAATGATCTGCAATACGTGCTAATTCTCTCAATGATGCCATATTATTCCTCTTCCAACTCCTGTTGCATCATATCTTCAATTTCATAGGAATCACGAGGGAGCTCTTCGCTTATGCAAACTGCTCCTTCATTGGTGATCCAGTAATTATCTTCAATACGGATGCCGATATTTTCTTGAGGAATGTAGATCCCCGGTTCGATAGTAATAACATCACCCTCTTTAAGAGGTTCCATATAACTTCCCACATCGTGCACATCGAGCCCAAGAAAGTGACCGATGCCATGATTAAAATAGTTTTCATAGCCTTTCTCTTTTAAAAAGGCACGAACAAGATGATTAAGTGATTTCTCAGGATGCTCTTTGTTTGACAACCAATAGCCAGGCTGTGCATGTTGAGCAATATAATCCTGTGCTTCAAGAACAATCTCGTAGACTTCGCGCTGCCGAGGGGTAAATGCGCCTGAGACCGGATATGTGCGGGTAATATCTGCACAGTAATAATCGAGTTCAGCACCAACATCGACCACGACAAGATCACCCTCTCTCATTAATCGATCATTACGGGTGTAATGAAGTACCGTACTATTTTTCCCGCTTGCGACGATTGAGGGAAATGCCGCCCTGCCACCCGATTCCTTAAAAATAAATTCAACTCCCGCTTGGATCTGAAATTCGTAAATATCGGGCTCAATACGCGATGCTGCTGCTTCATGCGCTTGCATCGTGCAGTCAACTGCATCATAGATCAGCTCAAGCTCTTCTTGAGATTTGGTGCGGCGCAGTGCTGCCACAAGAGGCGATATATCGACAAGTGCTTTTTTAAGTTCGGGCCGTGACAAAAGTAACCTATCTAAGATCAGTGTTTGCTCAGTTACTTCGGGAGGATACAGCACAAAAATGACTTCCGATCGTTGTACTTGCTGCTCTAAAAATGCAAGCAGATTTTCGTATTCTGATGTTAAGCATGCATGGGAAATAGAATAGCCACGACAGGCTTGTCCCAAATGATGCATGGCAGTAATACCATATCGTTGCAGCTGTTCAGATGTCGCATCAACGAGTGAAGGAGCCCATTGGGTCCGGACTGTACCATAGCGAGGCACATAGAGCTCTGACAATCCTCGCTCACCGATAATCAGGGCAACAGCGGGTTCTTCAAGTCCTGTAAGATAGTAAAAAGAGCTGTCCTGCCTAAATGCATACCGCTCAATCTCAAACCCAGCCAACAGGAGAATAATCCCCTTTTTTTGAGGATGAGCTCGTTTCACTGCTTCTACAAGTAATGTGCGCCGTTGAATATAGGGTGCATAATTCGTGTCCATATTCTCCTTAAAACGGTCTTCGTTCTGATAATGCTTTGTATACTGTTAATCGATCCATCATCTCAAGTGATGATCCGACCGGAAGGCCTCGAGCAAGGCATGAAATGCGCAGCTGCCTTCCTTTTAATTTTGTTGCTATATAGGAAGCTGTTGCCTCCCCTTCTGGTGTCTGATTAAATGCAAAGATAAGTTCTGAACACTCTCGATCAACGCGCTCTACTAACTGCTTAACCGTGAGCTCATCTGGCCCTATCCCATCCAAGGGAGAAAGAGCTCCTCCGAGGACGTGATACATACCATGATAGCCCCCTGTCTTTTCAATCGCGATAAGGTCACGCCAGGTCTCAATAACACAGATAATCGATTTATCTCGCTTTACTGAGGTACAGAATGGACACCCCTTATCTCGTTCTTTCCAGCTCCAACATTCGGTACATTTTTCCATGTTCTGCTTTAGTGCGGTAAGCACGCGGCAAAACTGCTCAGTTGCTTGTACATCAAGATCCAGAAAATGTTGGGCAACAACATAAATATTCTTTGATGCTAAATAAGGGACCTTCTGAAGCTGTTTTAAGAGAGCAAGAAGGCTTGGACTTTGTTCAATCATAGCTTAATCCATTTTTGTAGCGCAGTTTGGGCAAGTCCAAGTAAGGTACTTACACTAATAAAGAGAGTAAGCCCTGCAGAAAGGTTTGCGGTCACTGCAGCAATAATGAGTGCAAGAATACTGTTAGCAACTCTCTGACGAGGATCGCCCGTCTGTGCCAACTGGAAAATCATACCTATGGCAACGGTCACAGGCAAAATATAATATGGGTCTCGTGCCGACAAATCAGAAATCCATAAAAAAGGTGCTTTATAGAGCTCAATTGCATTAGCAAGCACACGCTGTAATCCAATAAAGATCGGTAACTGCAGCAAGAGCGGTAAGCATCCTAAGAGTCCTGGGATACCATGCTTCTTTGCAAACTCAGCCTTTTCTTTTGCAAGCTGCTCAGGATCATGTTTGTATTTCTGTTCAATATACTGAAGCTTCCGCTGTGCTTCCGTATGCTTTTTCTTTGTCATTTCACCTTTAATCGTGAACGGGACCATAATGAGTCTGACAAGGACTGTCACCGCAATGATAGCAAGACCATAGTTTCCCAAAATCCCATAAAAGAAAATAAGAAGATACAAAAGAATTTTAGCAAAGAAGGAGAACCACCCATATTCAAGAACCCCCTCAAGGCGAGGATCAACTGCAGAGAGTGATGATAGCTCTTTAGGTCCACAATAAAACGACAATTCCCATGTAGTTTTTGTTTGAACAGGACCTGCTTGCAGTATCACCTGGCCAGTTTCTCCTTCAATCTTGAAATATCCTCTCTGAGCAAACTGTTTCGGATCCTTAATCATCGCATTTATAAAATAATGATCTTCTAGGCCAAGTAAGGATGGCTGCTCAATACCAACGTTAGCAAGATCTTTCAGTGGAGTAATTTCAACGCTCTTACCAGAAGCAAGCACTGCTCGCACTACTCCGCTTGTCGCATCTGCAGCTGCCTCAGGAGCAGGGAAGATAACTCGAGGGCGTAGTTTTGCTTCGCCTTTTGGTTCAACTGTTATCTTAAGATCGATTGTATAGGTATCATGATGCACACCAAACTCTTTTATAATAACTGCAGCTGGAGATTCTCCTTTATAGGTAATAGTCGTAAAGCCTGCAGTATCTTTTTTGTCTACAAGATCATAATAAAAAGGAGTAGCGCCAAGTCCATTAAGCGCCACGAGGAACGCTCCGCTTTCTTTGCTTTTTGCGGGAACGAGGGTCTCTATAAGAGTCTCTTTGCCGCCAAGGACTCTCTTATAGGCAAGAAAATCAATGACTGCACCATCATTAGAAAACCGCACGATTCCTTTAGGCAGGATCACCTCAGTGATCTGTTTTGGCCGCGTAGGCTTTACATCATGAAAATTAATAGCAAAATCCAAGGGCTCTACTACTTGCAGTGAAGTAGGAGCAACAAAGCGTTTATCAGTAACGATATCTGTACGATTATCAGCAACACGAGGGAAAAAGAAATATTGAATTGCCCAGGTCGCGAGCAAAGCAACTGCTAAAGGAATTAGTAAGTCCTTATAATTCATAAAAAATATCCTCAACGGTGAAAAATGTGATGGATGTTTCCTTGGATACTGAAGATTGTTGATAGCATCATACGAGTAAATTACTTAATATAGTGTACCAAATAATCGATTTTACGCTAGCACAAAACTTTACTTAGAGGAGAATTTGCATTATAACTTAAAAGCAAACAAAAACCCCAAGACTTACCATGACGCCGGAACAAAAGACCTTTACCAAAGCTGAAGTTACCCACCTGCTAGGTGTGCAGCCATATATCATTGATTTATGGGAAAAGCACTTTGGCATTACACCTACACTTACAGACGACAAACCCTTTTACGGAGCTCCTGATCTTACAAAGCTCCAATTAATTAAAGAACTTCTTTATGAAAAAGGGTTCACTATAGACACTGCAAAACAGTACCTTAAGAAACATCCACTCCTTCAGGAAACAGATATCATTGCCGCAGCTCCTCTCATATTTAAATCACCCAAAGAACCAAAAAAAAAGAATTCTACACTGACTCGCGAGCTTCGCCTGATGCAAAAGCAGCTCATTAAATTACGCGAACTTCTCTCATAAAGGATCATTTCATGAGTTATTACAAAAAAAGCGTCCCTTCATTCAAGTTTGTCGGAATGCCTCTGCGTACCACCTATAAAGATGGCCGAGACAAAGAAGATCTCGGACCCTTCTGGCAGAAATTTTTTTCTGAAAACGTTAAAGAGAGAATCCAGGACAAGGTTGATCCTGCTATCGTTTACGGAGTCTATACTGATTATACACCAGATGGCTATTACACGTTTCTTGCTGGGTACGAAGTAAAAGACTTTACTATGGTCGATTCAGAACTATTACCAAAAACAATCCCTACTCAAACCTATGCTGTGTTCACCGCACGCGGACCCGTAGAATTTGCCATCGCAGATACCTGGAAAGAAATTTGGAGCTCAGATATTAAGCGCGCTTTTACGTATGATTTTGAACGGTATACTGCAGAGTCACTTGGTGCGAATTCAGTCACTGAGATCTACGTAGCTATCAAATAATTCAGGCTCTTTAGTAAAACAGGGCCTCTTATGAGACCCTGTTTATTGAGTATTTTTTTATCTGCTTATGCAGCTTTTTTGTCGAGTATATCGAGAATTCGATTGTACTGCACTAAGGTCATTTTTAGGTTGTTAATCATTGATTGCACTATATCTTTTGGGAACAGTTCTTCATTCATCCCGGGAAATTTAACTCCCTGATTTCCTGCTCCATGATCAGCGAGCATTTTGACTATATCAATGCCGACATCGCCAAAACGTATACAGTAGGTAATTGCAAAAATCATAGGGGTCATCCCCTCCTTAAATGGCGCATTAAGATTAACACCAGCATCGATGAGCTTTTTAATCATATCACCATCGCATTCCTGCATCGCTTCTTGCAGACGATCAGTAAGCTCTTCTTGGCTGAGCTCTGAAAGTTTTTTTCCTGAAAGCTGAAAGAGTGCTGCTATTTTTGCTTTCAGAATCGCAGAACTTTGCGGAACGCCCGTAATTTTACCGACAAGTTTTCCTTTTTGAACAATTATGATGCAAGGAAGACCCATGATAGCAAACTTATTAACCACTTCCTGACATTCATCAAAATCCATCCTACCAAAGATATAGCGATCTTTATTTTCCTGAGCAAACTGGTTAAACATCGGTTCCAGTGCAGGACACTGGGAACACCATGTTGCAAATACATCGATAATCAAAGGATTTTCTGCCGTTGCAGCCAAGTCATTATAAGCATCTTGTGTAAGACGGAGCACGTTATCGGCTGCATAGGTATTTGCTGCAATGAGCGCAAGCGCAAGAGAGAATATCTTCCCACATCGTGAAATCATGAAGAACCCTTTCTGAGGTTAAAAGATAATATTAGTTTCACGATACCTAATAAGAGCAACCGTGTCAAATACCCGATAGCATCGACGTATCAGCAGAGCTGCTTCTTCATAAGCAGCAGGATCACTTTTTGACAAGAACATACTTTTTACCTACGCTGATTGTAGTGGATGTATTATGCTCAAGAAATAGGAAATAAAGACTACTCATGTATAAAAAAGGTCATATTCATTTCGTTGGAATCGGTGGTATTGGGATGAGTGGGATCGCTAAGATCCTCAAATATCAAGGGTATATGATCTCTGGCTGCGACATCGATCTTGAACAAAAAAGCGTTAATGATCTTCTGGCTTTAGGATGTCAGATCTACCGAGGAAATAACACCCGTCAGTGCCATAGCTCATCAATCGATGTCGTCGTTTACTCTTCACAGATTCCTTCTGAACACAGTGAAATTCGTCATGCACAAGAGCGAGGTATTCCGACAATACCACGCGCGCTCATGCTGGCAGAAATTATGAGAACAAAATACAGCATCGCAATTTCAGGAGCACACGGTAAAACGACTACCACCTCATTCATCTCGCACATTTTGATTGACGCTCATCGTGATCCCACGGTAATCATTGGTGGTCACTTAAAAAATATATCTTCAAATGCACGATGGGGCTCGGGTGATTTTTTAGTGGCTGAGGCAGATGAGAGTGATCGCTCATTCTTACGGCTCAATCCGACACTTGCTGTGGTAACTAATATTGATCTTGAACATCTTGATACGTATAGAGATCTTGATGATATTAAAACGACATTTCTTCAGTTTATTTCCAACGTGCCGTTTTATGGCAAAGCGATTCTCTGTAGCGATGATCCTCATATTCGATCGCTTTTGCCTATTACCCATATAAAAACGTTGAAATACGGTCTTGATGAACAGTATGCAGATATCTTTGCTAAGGACTGTGTTTTTGAAAAGGATTATTCGACCTGTACTGTTTATCATAAACAGAAAGGAGAACCTTTGGGCGATCTCTATATTACGATGCCGGGTAAACACAATCTCCTTAATGCATTGGGCGCGATCTGCACAGCAATGGATGTAGGCGTCTCATTTCAGGCATGCGTTGAAGCACTCAAGAACTTCAAGGGAATCGAACGCCGCTTTAGTTACAAAGGAACATTTAGAGGGGCCGAAGTCTTTGACGACTATGGGCACCATCCAACAGAGATTTTTAATACGCTACTTGTCGCACGTAAACGAGCCGCACGAAAGCTTACCGTTGTCTTTCAACCTCATCGTTTTACCCGAACTGAAAAACTGTGGGATGACTTTGTACACCTTCTTGCCTACAGTCCTATCGATCATCTCATTGTTACCGATATTCATCCTGCATGCGAGGAACCGATCGAAAATATTACGAGCAGCCGCCTAGTTAATGAAGTCCAAGCAAAGCAACCAACCTGTCCCATTACCTACATCCCGCTAGATACTCATTTTGAAACCATAATTCAGCATCTTAAAGGCACTGTTTCCGAACAGGATCTTATTCTCCTTTTAGGAGCGGGAAAAGTCACCAAGCTCGCAGATTATCTTATTCCTTCTTGACTTAATCCCGGCCTGAGTGCTACAAATACGACATTCTCGCTTGCAAATGAGAGAAAGATTTATCCAAAATTCTCATGTGCAAAAAAAGAGGAGCTGCGAAAAGAACCGACTAAGAGAATCATCGAAAAATTTGGAATCATCTCAAAATCGCTGCTGGGTCCAATTACTGCTGTCCCTGTAATGCTGCTCGTGTTTCCTCATAATATCTGTCGCCAGTGTTATATGTATCTAAAACTTCCATAATAGTCCGCCCCGAATTGCAGGGACTTTGATAATTAATAGGCACTCCTTTTGCCACTAATAATCTTAAGAAATCAAGTTCATAATTATGGGCTCGAGCATTTGGTGCAAGATTTGAACCCCGTACGGCACGTTGAGCTGTATCGAATAATATCCCATCCAATTTGTTAGGATCACTTACTTGTTCTAACGCTTGCTTTGCTAACGCAAATCTCGCTTCATTCATAGATAAAGGAGTATTTACCTGCTCCCCTATTACCCGAACTGCCTGGTCTTCAGACCGAGTATTTCCACGTAATGCTGCACGTACTTGCTCATAATATTTGTCACCAGTGTTATATGTATCTAAAACTTCCATAATAGTACGATCCGAACTCGAGGGACTTTGATAATTAATAGGCACCCCTTTTGCCACTAATAATCTTAAGAAGTCAAGTTCATAATTATGAGCTTGAGCATTTGGCGCAAGATTTGAACCTCGTACCGCACGTTGAGCTGTATCGAATAATATCTGACCCAATTTGCTAGGATCACTTACTTGTTCTAACGCTTTCTTTGCTAACGCAAATCTCGCTTCATTCATCGATAAAGGAGTATTTACCTGCTCCCCTATTACGCGAACTGCCGGGTCTTCGGACCGCATATTTCCACGCAATGCTGCGCGTACTTGCTCATAATATTTGTCACCAGTGTTATAGGTATCTAAAACTTCCATAATAGTACGACCCGAACTCGAGGGACTTTGATAGTTAATAGGTACCCCTTTTGCCACTAATAATTTTAAGAAATCAAGTTCATAATTATGAGCTTGAGCATTTGGCGCAAGATTTGAACCTCGTACCGCACGTTGAGCTGTATCGAATAATATCCGACCCAATTTGCTAGGATCACTTACTTGTTCTAACGCTTTCTTTGCTAACGCAAATCTCGCTTCATTCATCGATAAAGGAGTATTTACCTGCTCCCCTATTACGCGAACTGCCGGGTCTTCGGACCGCATATTTCCACGCAATGCTGTGCGTACTTGCTCATAATATTTGTCACCAGTGTTATAGGTATCTAAAACTTCCATAATAGTACGACCCGAACTCGAGGGACTTTGATAGTTAATAGGTACCCCTTTTGCCACTAATAATTTTAAGAAATCAAGTTCATAATTATGAGCTTGCGCATTTGGTGCAAGATTTGAACCTCGTACAGCACGTTGAGCTGTATCGAATAATATCCCACCCAATTCGCTAGGGTCACTTACTTGTTCTAACGCTTGCTTTGCTAACGCAAATCTCGCTTCATTCATGGATAAAGGAGTACTTACCTCACTCCTTATTACCCGAACTGCCGGGCTTTCGATATTTCCACCCGAAGCAAATGTTAATGATGTTCCTGCTATTGCAAATAACATTAATAATAATTTCGTCATAAGATTATTCCTCATTGTTTTGATTTATTATTCTACTTTAACATTTTAACACCATCAATTCCATTTGTAAACAATTTTATTACAAATATGCGGTACTTGCACTGCGATCAAAAACATTGACCGTATATTTCCTCTCATTTTCTATAAACTTCCTTTTTGCCTGTAGAACGATCTATAAGCATCTTCAGCGCAGGTAAATTTATTTATATCCTTTATTGCATAGGCTACCATGGATGCAAGTATGTGTATAGTTCGCTTTTGCAGCGTTCGTGCCTGATAGTGATTCAATCCGAGTGTTTTGTTTCACAGTTCTAAACACTTTCTCAATGGTGCATCTAATAAAAACCTGATCTCATTCATCTCTTTTCAGCAGCGATATCACGTAGCTTATTATTAATGAATCTCGAATGAATCCCGTGAAAGTTTTCCTTCTCAAATTTCTGAGAAGTTTGAAAGCCTGATCATCCCGAACCTTAAATGCTATAGAAGCCTCTTTTGCTCTAACTTTTCTATTACGAGGCAATCTCGTATAATAATTGTTATTGCATTCTTCAAAAAGTCCATCATTTCATCTGAAGAGTGCAAGTCATCAAGTAAAATACCTAAAAATTTGATTTTACCTCGTAATTCTTCAATTAATTTCTTAACGAAAGTTTTAATTTATCAGGTCTGGTCAATATTTTCGAATATTTCAAAGAAATTCCGCAATTCCTACCCACTCTCTTTTAAATTACTTTTAGCAATTATTGACAAAAATATCTCTGTACATACAGACTAAAATTAGAATATGAAAGGAGAGATATGAAACGATTCTATTTAACCCTTATCGCCCTCGGACCTAGTGCTCCAGCCTTTGCTATCTTAAGCAATGCCATTGAGTCAGCCCGTGAAATAACGAATGAGACAACCAATACTGCCTTTAATACTTTTGAAGCCTTCACTGGCGGGCCACGAGAAGGTCAGCCCATTGAAGTTACGAAAGTAGGAACCGAACCACATCCATCACAAGAAGCTCTCGCATTGGCTGAAGAACCAGAAGGAACAGACCAAAGCGAATATAGTTACGAGCCAGAAATTGAGTCCTATGACAATGATTGACAAGCAGGATTACTTCTTGTAAAATTAAATTGTTTATAAATAGCATAAAAAACTAGCGAGTTTTCGCCGAGGAGAGATCATGACCAGAAAAATTGCACTTCTCACAAGCCTAGTCGCCATTGGACTCGTTAGTTCACTCAATGGCCAATCAAATTGTGATGGTGGCTGCGCACTTACCATATTTGCCGACGTAGCAGCATCGGCTGCAGGTTATGATCCGGTCTATGCCGATGTGCCTTATTTTGTTGATGTTCCGTGCATAGATGTGCCTGCGAGCGCTTGTCCTAATATCTATGTTCCAGTATCAACCGATATTGCTTATGTCGGTTCACCGTTGCTTGCGTATGACTACCCTGCTGCGCTTTATGATCCATGGACCACTACACAATTTAATGTGCAAACCATCTACCCAAATTACTATATAGCCTATTAATGGTAGGCATACGATAGAGGCGTCCTGCGGGGCGCCTTTTTTGTTTTCACGCAATCAATCGCCTGTTTGGAAGAAAAAAAGGGGGCTGTTGCAGTCTCAATAAATACAGATATCATTGTTTATGAAGAGCTCAAAGAAGTTGTTATAAAGCGCTTTTGGCTCTATAAATGCAATTATACAATTATCATTGACGAAGCGCCTTTCTTTCTTGGTCTCTTTTATATCAACCTATTCTAATACCGTGAGGAGATCCTATGGTAAAAAAACTAATCACGCCTCTCGCGTTAACCCTCCTTACCAGTAGCATTCAGATCAAAGCAGATGCAGGAGATGCTGTGTTAGGTGGCATACTAGGCTTTACAGCCGGAGTTGTTACGAGCGCTGTCTGTAACCCATCTGTCGTGTACGTTGAAGAGCCTGTGTATGTCGAACCAGTTTTCGTTGAACAACCAGTGATGGTTGAACAAGTGGTCGTACAAGATCCATACATCGAACAAAAACGTGCCGAGCTGGCATGGCGCGAAGCAAATGTACGCAGAACTGAAGCAAAACAGGCAGCACGAGCTCGACGAAATGCCGCAAAGGTAGTTGAAACGCGCACCGTTGCTCAACCGGAAAAAAGTCTTCATGAACGAGAAATCGCACTGCGCGAACAGGAAATCAAACTCCAGCTCTTAAAAGAAGAAAATAAGAAAAAGGAGCTCGCCTTAAAAGAAAAAGAGCTTGAGCTTAAAAAAGCTAAGGCTCAAAAAAAAGGCGACGATGACGAAGAGGAGTTCCAGCGAACGGTAACAAAGACAATTACCAAACAAACCACTAATCATCCTTCCAAAAAATAGAAATCTTAAGCAATTGTAAGAAAGCAGCCGCGGTGCACCGCGGCTCTTTTTATTACTTACCAAAGCCAGTAAAAATAACCACCCTGTGGCCAGTGTCCTCAGATCGTATTGTTACACAGCATTGTTTCTTTGGTTTTTGAAAGATTAGACAACTCTCCTGCGCTTCAAACAAGGCCTTTTCTTGCCAACCGCAATACAAAAGCTCAGTCCTATAAAACTCGATCAGCTCTTTTTGAGAAAGTTTTGTACGAAAAGTAAAAATAGCTTGATACTCATCAACAGCTATCTTTTGTGCCCGGATACCTACAGGAAATGAAATATCATAAAGACGTGCATTCTCTTCTTCTGAAAGCAGTAAAAAAGAGCGTTGTTGTGCTGGCTGAGGGATCTGGCTCGCTTTTGGGGCACAGCCCGTTAATCCCACAAAAATAGCAGCTGCTAACGCCCTTTTCATGAGCTGTATAATTATTCTGCTTGTCGTTCTTGTGCCTGCGCTTTTTGTTCCTTGGTAAGTACCTTTTCTTCAACGCGAGCAGCTTTACCAATACGATTTCTCATATAATACAGTTTTGCTCTGCGGACCTTACCCTTGCGAACAAATTGAATGGCTTCAACGAGCGGTGAATAGTAGGGAAATACGCGTTCTACAGACACGGCATTGGCGCTGATTTTGCGTACGGTGAACGTACTTGCCACACCATTATTACGAATCGATATGACATCCCCCTCAAAAATCTGGGTACGTTCTTTGTCGCCCTCTTTAATTTTCTGAGAAACTTTAACAGTGTCACCCACCGAAAATTTATTAAACTTTCGGTCACCCATGCCCATCTGAAGAATAGTTTCGCGCGTATATTTTTTCGCTTTCATAAGAAATCCTTTGTTAACAAAAAATAATTATAGCGCATTTTTTTATTGTTGTCGACTAAACTCTTGTGCTATTTGTAGAAGTCCACGGATAAATCATCTTTTCAGATCTTAGGTCCGCCAAAGAAATGAGGCTTTTTTGCGAGAAACAGCCAGAGATTCATAACCTGTTTATCAAATGTGTTACAACGTGGTTATGCGCTTCTTCAAGATCAAACCTGAAATCGCGAGGGAGTAATGGTATAATATCCGCTAGAAAACGTTGATCGACCAGCTTAGTCTCAAGATTAGTTATAAATTCAGACCTTGAAATGCACTTTTTTTCATAATCAAGATAGTGAACGAAGCACCTAATTATATCATCTGGATTAATGGATAGTGTCTTAAGACATATATACAAATCAAATAAATCACGTCCCTTGCGACGTTGATATAAGGCTCGCATTTTTGTTCCAAGCAATTCTTCAATTTTATAGGTCCTAATAAGAGTTTCTCCAGGCTCTAATGAAGATGTATTAAAAAACCGTTTGTCTTCAAAGCCAAGCACCGTAAAATGCTCCCTTGTATTGATTTCAATTTTAAGTTTAAGAGGAAGATTTTCCTGATCAGTGATACGATAAATTAACGTAAGGCGTCCGTATGAAAGAGTACTGCGAGGCTTACCGAGAAATGACTCGAGTGCATCTTTAATAAGTTTGAATATTGGTCCAATTGGCCCACTTTCGATTTGAACTAAATCAATATCCTCCGAATATCGGTAAGGTTTTTCAAAAAAGATTTTATTAAGAGCAGTGCCGCCACGAAATGCAAGCGTATTTCTGATGTTTGGATCATTATACAATTTGAGAAGCGCGATAGTAATTATAAGGTCTTGCTGTATTTGGCGCGCTTCTTGCCAAGGCACTACCTTCGTCCATTCATCTATATGCTCTTGAAAGATCATTCTAGCTCCACAAAATTATTCAGCGCTAGCTGCCAGCACGTATCTTTTTTCGCGATATGCTGGATTGTTTGGTCTAAGCAATATGTAATAGTTTCCTCTCTTTGGAGGGTTCTCATTCAACTGCGTTCGCTAAATTATTACACTTTTCCAGACATTTATCAAATGAAAAGTCTTATTAATTTATTTACAAATTAGTGAACATTTATATCGACAAAGAATTCCTTTCGTATTGACTGACTGATAAAATTTAAAAAATCACAGATAATGATGAGGATTGAATAATTTAAAAAAAGACATAAAGGTTTCATTTTCATAATGTTGCATTTTTTGCATCACTTTGTAAATGAAATCTTTTAGAGAAAACTACTAAAAGATACAACTGGACGATCATATCTATTAATGCCCTTCGCAGAACTCACTTATTTTTTTAATGAGATGTGTATCTCTGTACATTAGTGAAAGTTTTCATTCGCAAATTGTTGCATTTTTCGCATCATTTTGAAAATGAATACTTTTTTCTTAGCGCCTTTAATCTACTCGCCTTTTCTCAGAAAAGACTGGTAATGCTTCTTTAAAATAGTTGAGTATTGCCCGAATTGGACCTTCGATTTGAAGCAATAGGATATATTCGGAATATTTTGGGTTTTTTTAAAAAAAATTTATTAAGATTCAGGTGTGCTTCTCTGAGGCTTGATCACAAAATAATTTGAGAACTGCCTCGTAATTATAAGGCCTACTCGACTTGTCGCTTTTATTACTAAGGAACTTCCATCTCGCCTATGCGCTCATATGCTTTTTAAGCATAAAGTCCCAACTCAACATAATCGTTCAGCGTTAGCCGCCATCGTGTAGCTTTTTCCCCAGTACGTTGCCTTGCCCTTGGGAAAAGTAATATGTAAGAATGTTCTCTCTTAGAGAGTTCTCGTTCAACTACTTTCGCTAATTGAGGATAATTTGAGAATTCAAGCAAATAACCCAATCGCTGAAGAACAGCAGTGCTCTCATTTTTAATTACTCGCATTAGCGCTCTTGGGCGACATTCTTCACCAAGCTCAGTCATAATAAGAGCCACATTATCGAGCCCGCCAGAAACCTTATAATAGCTAACAAGGTCAACTAATGTTTGTTCTTTTGTAGAGATGTTCACAGAGCCGGTCGGAGCTTTAATTTGTCCCAATGCAGATTTCGCACAATCACGTTTTACATGAAATTCAATGCCACCACGTGGGAGCTTAATAGTTCTCATAGGCTTATCTACGATTACCTGGAATATCATGGGTTGGTGATGCGTCGTACCATATAAGGAAGCAGCACTTAATAGTCCTATATAATAATTCCTATTCAAATACTTCATTAACGGATAAACAATCCAATGAGGAGTCAAGGAACCAAGAGCCCTATATTCAGTTGGAATAATCATATAAAAGTTCCGTACAAGTCGCCTTATGACTTTCTTACGAGAAAGTCTATAAGCTTGATGGCGAAATTGATTCTCGGTAAGCCCAAGAGCTTTCATTGCTTCTGGCTTCGAAAAAAAACGTTTACCCCGCGATAATAAATCTTGAGTATAGGAATTTAAAGTTTTCATATCTCTATTATTACATTTTCTCAGCCATTTTGCAAATGAAATGCTTTATTAATTTATTTTAGAAATCATGATAATCTTGTACCTCAAAAGATCGTTTATATCGAAATGAATGGAAAAATAAGCGAAGCGCATTGGCTAAAGTTTTTGTTTTCAAACCTTTGCGAAAAATACAACATTTTGCAAACGACAACATCCAATAAAGTCGATGGAGTCTTCAGAATGATTTTTTTGTTTATTTTTTAGAAATCTAGATTCAAGGAAGATTCCCATGAAGTTTTTATTCACAAATTGTTGCATTTTTCACATCGTTTTGAAAATAAAAAATTTAAACCAGTGCTCATTGGTTTCTCATTGTTTTTTTAAACAACATGCTTGTAGAAGACGTTTCTTTCGAGAAATGCCCCATGTTTGCGTCGTTTGTAAATGAAAAACTTAGAAACTATAATTGACTTTCTCCAGAATTTATCTATATTTACTAATATTGAATAAAAAGTGTGACTTCTTTATAAGGAAATTCTAATGAGACTCAAAATTTTGTGCTCACTTTCTTCTCTTCTCATCAGCACCTCTCTTCTAACCATGGAACGGTCAGTTGTCGACGCTCTACAATCATCTTCCATGCTATCTACTCAAGGACCAGTTCTTTCCCCAGAAGAACAGAAACTTTTGGACGCAGCTAAGAATGGTGACAGAGATATGCTTTCACAGCTTTTAGCAAAGCCTGGTCTAAATTTCAATGTTCAAGATCAAAAGGGTTGGAACGCTCTCATGATTGCCTCACAGTTTGCAAAAAAAGATCATAGTGCATTCGTCCAAAAGTTGCTTGATATACCTGGAATTGCCATCAATCATAAAAATAACGTCGGCGGAACCGCTCTTATGTATGCTGCATATCTGGGTCGTGAGGAAATCGTTCAGATGTTACTTGCTAAATCTGATATTGATATCAACGCACAAACTGAGCACGGCGAAACGGCTCTCATGGCAGCTGCCAATTATGGCCAGTTGAAAATCGTTCAAATGTTACTCGCAAGAACAAACATTAATGTTAATGCCCGCCCGAAAAACGGCTGGACCGCTCTCATGTTTGCTTGTCACAGAGGGAGCAGAGAAATTGTCTCACTCTTACTTACTCAACCAGGCATCGACCTCAACTGTTACTGCGAAACAGATCGCACTGCGCTTATGATTGCTATTGAAAAGGGACACACAGAGGTTGTTCGGCTATTAGCTGATAGACAAGGCGTGGATATAAATACGAGAACTGCCGAAGGAACAGCTCTTATATGTGCTGCCTCCCATGGCCGCACAGAAATCGTGCGACTATTGCTTGCTAAGCAAATTATCGACATAAATGCGACAGATAATGCTGGAAGAACGGCTCTCATGCTTGCCGCTCAAAAAGGTCATAAAGACATCATTATACTGCTTCTTATCAGATCAGACTGTATTGTCAATGTGAAAGATCAACGTGATAGAACTGCTCTCGTTCATGCAGCTCAACAGGAGCACATGGAAATTGTTCAATTACTTCAAAATTGGTTAGTGTTCCTGTTTGCGGTCCGAAATGGTCACTTGGAGGTCGTTAAGGATCTTCTCACACACGCTCAAATTACTACAGAACCAGCATCTTTGTCCGAAAATGATCTGATAAAACTCGCTCAATTTCTTATGGGATATGAACTAAAATAGTGAGAATTTTTTAAGTGAGATCGCACAAAAATGAAAATCAACATAAGACTCATATTCTTTCTTGTTATGTGCTTGTGCTTATCTGTAAGCGCTTCTCTTTTTGCCATGGAGGAGAGTTCACAATCAGGTAGCAAAACGAGAAGCAAAAAAACTCAATTTGATAGCCCTGCTCAATTAACGGCACAAGACATTCAATTACAGATAAGCCCGACTGCTGCTGAACAAGAACTCATTGAAGCCGCATCACGTGGGAATACGACACGTTTTTCAGAATTGACGCAAGGTATAGCGCACAATTGCACCGCACGAGCTTCATTACTAAACAACGCTCTCATAGCCGCCGTAAAAAATGATCAGGAAGTGATCGTGCAATTACTGCTTGATGAGCCATGCATCGATAGCAATGTCAAAGCTGAAAACGGTGTAACACCACTTATCTGTGCCGCTCACAAAGGCAATATAAGAATTGTTCAAATGCTGCTTAAACTAGATAATATTCAGGTTAATGCCAACACAGATGCTGGTTGTACAGCACTCCTCTATGCTGCTGAACAAGGTCATACTGAAGTGGTGAAACTACTGCTTGCTCGATCTGACATCAATGTCGCTATCCATAACAACTGCCACGAGACGGCGCTCATGAGCGCTACAATAGGCGGCCACACTCAAATTGTGCACATGTTGTTCGACAATTCTGATATTGATTCCCAAACGGCAGCTCTCATGCTTGCCGTTCAATATCGTCGTAGAGAACTCATCGAACTGCTTTTTGATAAGATTTTTAACTCCCAAAATCAAAATCACAAAACAGCGGTTCTTATGACTGCCGTTTCTAAAGGATATACAGAAATAGTTCGACTTTTCGTTTCTAAACCAGGAACGAATGTTAATGTGAAAGATCAAAAAGACACAACCGCTCTTATGCTCGCTGCCGCTAAAGGACGTAAAAACATTTGCGAACTTCTTCTTGCTAACCCATTAATCGAAATTAATGCCCGCGATAGCGATGGCATGACAGCTGTAATGTTTGCCGCCGCCGGGGGACACGAAGAAATTGTAGAAATACTTCTTTCCTATCGCGAGATCAAAGTTAACATCCAAAATGATCTAGGCTGGACAGCTCTCTTATTTGCGGTAGGGAACAGTAGAGGAAAAACAGTTCAAATGCTCCTGAAGTTGCCACAGATTGAAACTAATATTCAAGAGCACCATGGTTTGACCGCTCTTATGATTGGGATCCAAAACGGTCATGGACAAATCGTTCAAATGCTCCTTTTGCACCCTGGTATCAAAGTTAATATTCAGGAACAACGCGGTATGACAGCCCTTACATTCGCGGCTCAAAGGTGTAACTTTGACATCGTTCAAAGGCTCGTTAATAGGCCTGAAATCGACACTACTATTAAAGATTGCCACGGCCAAAAGGCCCTTGATTATTTACCTGAATGGTTTCTGATTAAGCGCACCATCCGTGCTTCGAGTTACCAGAACACCATTTAAACGTTCATAAAGTAACAAAATAACTTTTAGGTTTTTGAATAGCTCCTTTAAGCAATGAAAATTAAATACGAAAGCCCTTCAATTGATCATAACAGCACCGGGACTTTCTAAATTCACACGGCCATTCAAACCGTCCCAATCATTTGACAACTCTTTAAATTTGCAATATATTACAAATATTGAATAAAATACGTCAGTGATTCATAGCCAATATGAAGATCTCATGAAAATTTCTCTCGGATAGTGAAAAGCATATCGTCAAAATGTAAGGAATATCATACAAATGTCATTCAAGATAATTAAAGCGCTCTCTTTTTTGAGTTTTTTTGGAATTTTTAGTGCGACTACTTCCCTAGCAATGCAAACTTCTGCAAAAGATATGGCAGCATTGAGCAGTGCCTACGGAAAACCAGAAGTCCATTGTGCTATTTATACAAGAGATTTAGCAAATTTTAAAAAGATCATTGCATTACCAAACTTTGACCCAAATCAAACTGATGATGAAGGTGAAACTGCACTCATGCTTGTATTACAAGATACTGGGCGCTACACTCCCGACTTTATCAAAGAGGTTTTTACTTCGTTACTTACGTTGCCCCGAATGAACCCAAATCTGAAGAATAGAGGTGGAGTAACTCCTCTGATGTCGGTTTTAATGTATACTCATAGAAAGTCGCTTCCAAACGAATTTGTATACGAGCTCTTTAAGGCTTTACTTGCTTTACCGAAACTCGATGTGACTGTTGAGCATGATGGTTACTCAGCGATTGACGTTGTCGAGATGAACCTCGATTATGTGCGACCCCTTATTGAGCGCGGTGCACAGCCAAGAATACTCGATACATTCGAACGTGCAAAAAAAACGAGCAAAGAAGTGTATGAATATCTTATTAAAAATTCAGATGTAGCCGTGCATTATGCGCTCTATATAAAAGATAAGGAGCTTTTCAGGAGCATCATCGCTTCCCCAACATTTAATCCTAACAAATTCTATAAGAAAAAAGAGACACCACTCATGTGGGCACTTCATCGTGCAGAAGATCCGACGCGTTGGACTCAAGAATATACTTTTGAAGTGGTTACAGCATTGCTTAACGTCCCTGGAATTGATATTAATGCATGTAGTGTCGAAAACTATTCAGCGCTAACTGTTGCTATGCGCTCCGGACTTGATTATACAATGTTTTTACGTGAACGCGGTGCACAAATACGAGTCCCCGTTGATTATCATTTTGCTCGAAAATACGGAGCGCCTGGTGTTTTTGATTATGTAAGAAAATTAGAAATAAAAACCCGTCTCGCTTCTGGTGCGGACAAGAAATTAGCGCCACCTCCAGGACAGTATACCATCGAAGAAGCAATGCAAGGAATTGAAACTCGAAAGCATATGCTTGAGGAAAAGAAAAAGTGTGGTCACTGTAAAAAACCAAATTGTACTTTGCGATGCAGTGTATGTCGTCAGGTCTATTATTGCTCTGTTGACCATCAACGGGCAGATTGGGACCAACATAAGAAAAACTTTCACCAGCCAAAAGAGTGTAGTGTCTGCTTTGAAGGCATTCCCAATGGTAGCCAGGAGACCTGTGGTCACTCTGTCTGTAAAGTTTGCCTCGATGAGTGGAAAAAACAGTCAAATCTCTGCCCTGTTTGTAGAGCGCAGCTTGATTAGTGTATCGCAGGTTCAAAATTCCATGGGGCAGCAGTTCATTAGTCGATCTTAATCGATTTGTCTGCAAGTCATAAACTGAACTTGTTCCTTCTCTGCGGCTTCTAAACCGAACTTGGCTATGCATTAGGGTGAAATAATAAAATCCATTCATTTGACAAGACCGCAGTTTTATAATATATTTACAAATATTGAATAAATTGCAAAGGAAATTATCTATGAAGCTCAAAATTTTGCTCCCATTCTTTTCTTTTTTTATAGTAAGCTCTCTTGTAGCTATGGAAAAAAGTGTTACAGAAACCAATTCAGCTACACAAAATACTCCTAAGCCTTCAGATATCTCCCCTGCTGAACAGCAGTTTGTGGAAGGAGGCACAAAATGTTGTGCAGAATCGGATAAAAATTGTGATACTCGAAAGTCGATAAATAATGCCGCTCTCATTGCTGCTATAGCAGATAATCGAGAACCAAATGTGCAATTATTGCTCAACGAGCCTGAAATTGATATTAATACTCAAAATCATAATGGTTTAACTCCGCTGATGTGCGCTGCTTATAATGGAAATGAAAAAATTGTTCAGCTGCTCCTGAACCATCAACAATGTGCGCAAGTTAATTTAACAAGTCATGCAGGGTTTACCGCCCTCATGTATGCAGCTGAAAGAGACCATGGCAAAGTGGTTAAATTGCTTCTTGCTCAACCTGAAATTTCGATTGATACTCAAAATCGAAGCGGTGAGACGGCTGCCATGCTTGCCGCTCTCTATGGCCCAAAAGAAACTATGCAATTATTTAGTGTTTACTGGTTGACCCATGCTCTTATGGTAGCAAAACGTGCCCATCGCGAGGACATTATCCCAGTACTCATTGATAAAATCGCCAGCACTCACGAGAAAAAAGGCATCACAAAAGGTGTCACACCCCTCATGATCGCTGCGTATCAAGGGTGGCTAGAAGTCGTAAACCTACTTCTTGCCCAAACTAATATCAATATCAATGCCCAAGATGAAGAGTGCAGAACAGCTCTTAACTGGGCTGTCGCACCTGGCAAGAAGGAAATAGTACAAGCTCTTCTTGCTCGGCCAGACATTAACATAAATATCCTAAATGCTGATGGCGAAACTGCTCTTTTGGTGGCTGTCTCACGCCGGCATGTAGGAATTACTCAACTGCTTCTTGCCCGAGCAGATGTTAATAAAAGTATTCCCGATCGAACTGGTTTTACTGCTCTTATATGTGCTTGCGCCACCGGGCAAACGGAAATTGTTAAGCTTCTTCTTAATTCACAAAACAATGTTGATATCATCTATGCTCAAGATGTGGACGGCAGGACTGCACTTATGCATGCTGTAATCTCTTGTCACAAAGAAATCGTCAGACTTCTTTTGCTACACGCTGATATCTGTGCGTACATCAAAGATAACCAGGGTCAAACCCCACTTGAATACGCTTTGCGATCAGGACAGACGGAAATAGTAGCGCTTTTTCTTGCATGTACACAGCCTGATACCCAAAATCGTATGCGGCATATATGTATGGCATTAGCTTGAAATAGTGATCTTGAAGACTCGGTCTGGCCGCTAAAAATTTTAAAGTGCCATGCGATTATTCTTCACTCACCGGGTATTTAATGTCATAAAAATAAAGGTGGCCAAAAGTCCGCAGAAAATTAGGGCATCGCGAAGTTATTCAACTTCTGAAAATCCCAAGAAATCGATGTATTCAATTCATATACCGATCATTATAAAATCTGCGCGTTTCTACATTCCGCCTTTGATGACCAGAAAAAAAGCTTGCATTAACAGCGCTTTGCCACCTATTTGAAAAAAGAAACCTGCAGCCATACCCGGTCACAAGCATTTCTTAAATCCCTAACTGCCTCAATTACGGCAATTCTTACGAGAAAATTATTTGACAATTTTTCATGCTTATAATATATTTACAAATATTGAATAAAAAATTGCAAAGGAAATTAGATGAAGGTCACAATTTTGCTCCCATTCTTTTCTCTTTTTATTGCAAGTCCTCTTAGCGCTATGGAAAAAAGCACCAGAGAAACCCTTTCACCAACACAAGCTACACAAAACTCTCTTAGACCTTCAGATGCTCCCGCTGCCAAACGGCAGTGTGTCGAAGGAGACGCAGAATCCTATAGTGAGCCGGATAAAAATTGTAATACTCAAAAGTCGTTAAATAACGCCGCTCTCATTACTGCTGTAGCAAGTAATCGCGAACAAGATGTGCAAAAATTGCTTAAAGAACCTGATATTGATATTAATACTCAAAATCATAATGGTTTAACTCCTCTTATGTGCGCTGCTTATAATGGGAATGAAAAAATTGTTCAACTACTCCTAAACCATCAACAATATGCCCATGTCAATTTAATAAGTCATGCGGGGTGTACCGCACTCATGTACGCAGCTGAACATGCCAAGGTGATTAAATTGCTTCTTGCTCGACCAGATATTGGAATTGTTATTCAGAATCGAAGCGGTGAGACTGCTGCCACCCTTGCTGCTCTCTATGGCACCAAAGAAACTATGCAATTATTTGGCGTTACTGGGTTAACCCATGCTCTTATGGCGGCAAAACGAGCTCATCGCGGCGATATTCTCCAAGTGCTCCTTGATAAAATTTCTAATGTTCAAGATGAAAATGGAACAACTCCCCTTATGGTAGCGATAATGCAAGACTGGGCAGATGTTATTCAAATTCTGCTCACCCAAACTGCTATCAATCTCAATGTGCAAGATACCGGCGGTAGAACAGCTCTTATGTGGGCTGTCGAACAAGCACAAGTAGAAACGGTACAGTCTCTTCTTCTTGCTCTGCCTGAGAATACTATAAATACCCGAAATCAGACCGGCGCAACTGCTCTCATGGTTGCAGCGTCACGTGGATGCATACAAATTACTCAACTTCTTCTTGCCCGACGAGACATCAATATAAATGTTCAAAATCAAAATGGCCAAACAGCTCTGATGCTTGCTTGTTCTAAAGGGCATTCAGAAATCGCTGAGCTTCTTATTAATCATTCAGGCATAAATATCAATGTTCAAGATCACGCGGGGGAAACGGCTCTTATGCTTGCTGCCCGCTCCGATCACAGAAATATCGTTCATTTGCTTCTGAAGATGCCGGGTATTGATATGCATATAAAAAACAATTCTGGCCAAACTGCCTTTATGATCGCAGAAAATAGTGGATTTCTTCAAACCGCTCAACTTCTAAGATCCCACGAAATCAATTACATAAGAGTACTGTAATACCAAAGCCATGCTGGCAAGGGTTATGGCCATAAATTGAAATAAAAAGCCTCAGATTTATCATTTTGATGACGCCAAAAAAAGTTTCACTCTCGCTCTAATCGATTTTTGGATTAATTCCCAACCATCGATCAAACACAATTGCAGCAGCTGACCGTACCGATAAATGATTAAATGGTGAAAACCCTTCGATGGGCCCTAAAAGAAAATCGCAACGATCAATCAACGAGGGAGCCAATCCGCGGGCGGTTCCGAAAAGAAAAACAACTGGTTGTTGATGGCACCATACCTTTTCTTGATCGTTATATGTAAGTGAACGAGCATGCTTATGCCGTTGTGCTGAAGTGGCAATAAGAAGTGGTTCTTTTTGTTCAGTTTCCTTGATCTGTTCAAGAGCTTCATCAAGAGTTGAGACTAAAACCACTGATTGGAGAGCTTCGTGTCTTTGTGGATTATATTCAATTCCTACATCCGTATGCCAAAATTCTAAGAGCTTTCTAATAATCTTTTGCTGATCTTCTAATGGTGTCACGATAAAGTATTTTTTAAGGCCATAGGTACAGGCTGAACGTGCAATATCATGAATATCTAATGAGGTTACCGAACTTGTTCCTTCCCGCCCAGCTTCCAATAGAACTTGGCTATGCATTAAGATGGCATAATGCGGCGGTATAAAAGACGCTGAGAGCTTTTTGTCCTCTTGGATTGTGACATGAGACCTGAGCCATTCGAAATGATGTAAAACTGTTTTTTTTGCGGCCTCTGTCCGACGCCACATTTCCATTGCAGCATGATTTCCCGAGCGTATTACCTCCGGCACAACTTTGCCCTTCCATTCAACAGGCGCCGTATACTCAGGATAATCAACAAAGGGACCTGAAAAGGATTCATGTTCAACTGATTCTTGCTTGCCTACAATACCAGGGATAAGTCTCAGCATCCCTTCGATAAGGACCATCGCAGGAAGATCTCCTCCCATAAGCACATAGTCTCCGATAGAAATGAGACAATCAGCGTAATACTCTTCAACCCGAGCGTCCATTCCCTCATAGCGGGCTGGCATGAGGAGCATATGTTGTTTTTCTTGCAGTTTTTGAGCGAGATCCTTAAGAAGATCCTGATCAAGCTTTTTCCCTTGAGGCGAAAAAAAGATTTTATAGGCTGGGCCATATTGAGCTTCTTGCCGTTCTATAGCCTTTTGAACGACCTCAGGCTTTATAAGCATCCCTGCACCATGTCCAAATGTAGGGCTATCGATCCTTTCTTTGGCCACAGTATATGAAAAAAGATTTTCAAGGGAAAAAGAGATTTTCCCTGCCTCTACCGCCCGTTCAAGTAAACTTGTGTGCAAAAAAGGTTCATAAAGATCAGGAAAAAGTGTAGCGATTGATATACGCATTACTCTGCTAAGGAATCAAGCACAAGATCATAATATCCTTCAGGCAGGGTAAGATTGATCAAAGCACGAAGTGCTTTAAACGTTCTTCCCTCTTTACCAATTACTCGCGCAAGGTCTTGGGCGGGTACACGTACTTCGTAAATTGTCTTTTCATTAGTCGTTGTCTGAGTTATAGAAATGCGACTTGGTTGTTCGATAAGCCGTTCTATACAAAATCGAAGAAGCTTTTCAATGTCCATGAATCTCTCGCTTAAGCAGGTGTCGCTGCTTTTTTATACATTTTGCGAATCTTTTTAACTGCATCGGTCACTATCGCACCTTTGGAAACCCATTGAGCGATACGATCTTCATGAAACTGTACAATTTCATGGGTGATTGGATTGTAGGTCCCTAAAATATCAAGTGATTCTCCATCACGTTTTTTGCGAGAATCAACTGCCACTATACGATACAGTGGTGAATGTGTTTTTCCAATGCGTGATAATCGTAAGGTAACTGCCATAAAAATATCCTTTAAAATAATTTGTCTTTACCCATCTTTTTAAACATTTTAACAAATTGCTGACTTTGCTCAAATCGGGAAAGTAATGTGTTCACTTCGGAAACCTGTACTCCCGCTCCTGAAGCAATCCGCTTTTTTCTTGATGCATCAAGGATCTGGGGAGCAATCCGCTCCTTGCGCGTCATAGAACTTATAATTGCCTTAAATTTCTTCATTTCCTGCTCACCCTTTTCAATCATCTCGGGTGAGATGGAAAGTGAACCCATCCCTGGCATATATTTCATAATCGAGGAAAGTGAACCAAGCTTACTCATCATACCCATCTGCTGAGCAAAATCGTCAAGAGTTATTCTGCCCTGAGAAAATGATTTCGCCATCGACTCTTGTTCACTGTGCTTAATTTTTTGCTCTGCCTTTTCAATAAGGGTCTGGATATCACCCATCCCCATAATACGACTCGCCATACGTTCTGGCCTAAATTGCTCCAAATCCTCAAGCTTTTCACCCGTAGCAACATAGAGCACAGGTTTTTTAAGCGCATACCTAAATGCGAAGGCAACACCACCTCGTGTATCACTATCCATTTTGGTGAGGATAGCACCCATAAAACCCACTTTATCTTCAAAAGAACGGGCAATTTTTAATGATTCCTGGCCCGTCATCGCATCAATGATGAGTACTTTGTACTTCGACTTGATCTTAGCATCAATTTTTTGAAGCTCTTCAAGGAGCTGATCATCAACATGCAATCGCCCTGCCGTATCTAACAGGAGAATATCTGCTTGTTCCTGCTGAAATTTTTTTACAATATCCTGTGCAGCACTCACTGGTTCGGTCAGAGGTGAACGGTAAAACAATACCCCTGCTCGTTTTGCAAGAATTTCAAGCTGATCAATAGCTGCCGGCCTATTAAAGTCGACCGAGGCAACCATAACTCTTCGGCTTTTTCCCCTTTGCTTAGCCTGCTCAGTAATAAGATGAGCAAGTTTCGCAGTAGTAGTCGTTTTGCCTGAACCCTGTAAGCCCATCACCATCACTATCGATGGAATTTGAAAGGTAAATGCCGACTCCGTTGCTCCTCCTAGGAATGAAACAAGCTTATCATTCACTATTTTAACAAGCATCTCTGCAGGTTTTAAAGAGCCAACAAGCTTTGTGCCTATCACCTCGTGCTGGACTTCTTTAATAAACTGCTCAATGACATCATAGGGCACATCAGCTTCCAAAAGGGCATCACGCACTTTATCAAGTGCTTCGGTCACATTTTCTTGTGAAAGTTTGCCTTGGCCAGTAATCCGAGAAAAAATTGACGAAAATTTTTGTGCTAAAAAATCAAACATATTCAGGTTTTTTGCATGACATTTTTGAACTTTTGTATTATTATAACATAAAAGCCACGTTATGTTAAAAAATAAAAAGGATTTCCTTGAAACCAGTTGAAACCTCAACCCATATTCATCCTAAAACGCTTCTGGTAGGTATTCACGCACCATACAATATAACTAAGAACATCCAGTCTTACTTTGATGAGTTTGTAAACTTAGTAAAATCAGATGGCATCGAATTTGACGAAACCTACTTTACTCGGCTGCGCACTATTGATGCAGGATTTTTCCTGTCAAAAGGCAAGGTCGAAGAGATTCTTGATGTTGTCCGTAAGAAATCTATTGAAGAAGTCATTGTCTCTGAGCCACTCAGTCCTCAACAGGAAAGAAACTTAAGTGAGCTCTTTCACTGTCGCGTCTTTGATAGAACTCAGTTGATCTTAGAGATCTTTGAAAAAGGCGCCCATTCAGCTGAAGGGAAAACTCAAGTCGAGTTGGCCATGCTCCAACACCGCAAATCCCGTCTTGCGGGACGCGGTATCCATATGTCCCAGCAAGGAGGACGAATCGGTACCCGTGGGCCTGGAGAAACGGCAAAAGAAAAAGAAATGCAGCACATCGAACGGCGCATGATTAAGCTCAAAGATGAGCTCCACCATCTTGAAAAAGTCAGAGCTACTCAGAGAAAACGTCGCCTTGAAGCTCATGTTCCGCAGATCTGCTTGATCGGGTATACCAATGCCGGGAAGTCAACTATTCTTAATGCCTTAACCAAAAGTCATGTACTTGCTGAGAACAGATTATTTGCAACCCTTGATACAACAACAAGAGAACTCTTTATCGATGGCTCAAAGAAAGGAGTCATCTCAGACACCGTAGGGTTTATTCAGCAGTTACCGCATAATCTCATAGAGGCGTTTAAGTCAACTCTTACAGAACTCAAATATGCAGATCTTCTTTTACACGTTGTCGATGTCTCTGATCCGAATTGGGAATCTCATATTAACGTGGTAATGCACGTTCTTAAAGAACTTGATATTGATAAACCGATAGTCTACGTCTTTAATAAGGCCGATCTCATTGAAAACAAAGAACTTCTAGAGTCTGCTACAAGGAAATATCAACCTCACATTTTTACGTCTGCCAGCACCAAAGAAGGTCTCAAACCACTTCTCGATTACTTGAAACAGTGGGAACCTGAAAAAAGCGCCTAAAAATTATTGATTGAAAAAGTGAGTCGGAGCGATTGCGTGTCATTTTTGAATCTATTTTTCTTTTGCATCATGGTTTGCCATAAATGATCGTCAATCAAGCATCTGGTCATAAGGGCGCTTATTGATAAAAATATCACCTTTACCAATTTATGGTTAAAAACATGGTATACTTTCAGAAGTTTTTGGTTAAAAATATGGCATATTTTCAGATGTTTTTGGTTAAAAATCGGCCATACTTTATAAGCCTTATAGTCAAAAATTATCCAATTTTGGTTAAAACATAGACTCAGCCTTGCAAATTCCTCGGGCATTGGGGCCAGATAATTGACAATTTGAAATTTATCGAGTATGCTTTATAGATAGGCAACAAATGCTTATGGCAATGAAATTAAACCATTTTCAAACATGCTAAAAACGCACTCTTCACATTTATTTGCAAGAGCTTAAAAGGTATCTTAAACTAGATAACGGGTAAAACTTACAAAAAGCAGAAAATGAACAACCACACATCCTTTGAAGACTTCTTTCAGAATCATTTAAATCCAGAGCAGCAAAAGGTCGTTGCCCCTCGCGATGGGGTTCTCCTTGTCTGTGCTGGAGCAGGATCGGGCAAGACACGAGTCATCACTGCACGTATGGCCCATCTTATTATGAATCATCGCGTCCGCCCTCATGAAATTATCGCACTTACCTTTACTAATAAAGCGGCACGTGAGATGAAAGAACGGATTGCAAAATTTATTGGTGATGAAAGTCCACTGCCCTATGTAGGAACGTTTCACTCCTACTGCTTACGCTTGTTAAAAAGTAACAGCCATCTGCTTGAGTTTCCCCTCTTTTCATTGCTTGATGACAGTGATCAGGAAAAGCTTGTCCGTTCTATTATTACCCAAAAAAACCTTTCAAAAAAGGTCACTCCTAAGCAGGTCCTCTCCTTTATCTCAAAAATTAAGAACGAGGCTACTACTGATGCCGAACGCGAAGCTCTCTTTGGCCATGATTTTTTATTAAGAGAGCTCTATGAGCTCTATGAAAAAGCAAAAGCTGCAGCACGCTGCTTGGATTTTGATGACCTGTTGCTGAAAGCCCTTGAACTATTTCAAAAGAGTACCACTTTTAAGCAGGTCTATCAGCAGCACGTGAAACATGTGCTTGTCGACGAATATCAAGATACAAATAAAGTACAACATGCTCTCTTAAAAGCGATGACCAAAAATGATGAAAACGAATTTGCTCTTGAATCGTTGTGCGTCGTAGGAGATGAGGATCAGTCGATCTACTCATGGCGCGGAGCTACAGTAACAAATATTATTAATTTTGGAAAAGACTTTCCTGGAGCCCTTTCTATAACCATTGAGCGCAACTACCGATCAGTACAACCTATTTTGCATGTTGCCAATGAGATTATTAAAAACAATTCCTATAGGAATCCTAAGAAGCTCTACTCAGAACGAGAAGCTTCCGACAGAATCAGGCTATTAACCTGTGCTTCTGGATATCAAGAAGGTGAAGCATTAGCAGTGCTTCTAAAGCGAGCACGCGGTAAGTACGCACTGAGCTCTCATGCAGTCCTCTATCGCTCTCACTTTCAGTCCCGTTCTTTAGAAGAAGCACTCATCCGCCATCATATTCCCTACAAAATTATCGGCGGCATCCAGTTCTATGACCGGCTTGAAATTAAAGATATGTTGGGTTATATGAGGCTCATTATAAATCCTTTTGATAGAATTGCTTTTTCTCGTGTGATAAATACTCCAAGCCGAGGTTTGGGCGATAAATTTGAGGAGCTCTTTTATGCAACTTGGGATATGATGCCATTTGAGCCATTCATTACTGTTGCTCATCATCTTATAGAGCAAAAAGAACTTACGAAAGTAAAGGAAGAGTCCCTTACCCATTTTATAAGCATTTTTGAGAGCCTCACTGCAGAAAGCAGGCCAAGTAAGGTACTTACCAGCCTTATCGATAGAACACGATACTATACCTACTTAAAAGACTCCTTTGAAAAAGATGAAGCTGAAGCTAAGAAAGATAACATCAAAGAACTTATTAATGGTGTCCTCTTTTTTGAAGAGCGCAATATAGCGACACTCGATACATTCTTACAAGAAGTATCTCTGCTACAAGAACAGATGAATGTGAAAGAAGAAAGCTCTGATTTTGTGCGGCTTATGACGTTCCATGCCGCTAAAGGCTTAGAATTTGATACGGTCATTCTTACGGGAGTTGAGGAAGGTATAATACCAAGCGCTCATTCGATGTATTACCCTGAAGCGCTTGAAGAAGAGCGACGGCTCATGTACGTGGGCATCACCCGAGCAAAAGAGCGGCTCCTTGTTATGCGTACTAAGTACCGCTACGCCTATGGCCAAGTCACCGATCAACAGGCATCTCGCTTTTTAGAAGAAATTCCCGAGGAATCTGTTAGTAATGATGATGCTTCCTACTGGAAAGAAACAGATTTTGAACAGTATTTTACAAGCTGGCTCACGGGCGTTCCTCTTAAAAAAAAGGAAACAGTAGTTCCTTCTGATATCACCTATGGACCTGCGTTTGAAGATGAGGATGAGGCAACATATACGCCGCGATCTGTCTGGAAACAACATCAGTCCGTTATGCATAAGAGCTTTGGCCGTGGCGTCATAGTCAATGTCGAACAGAAGACGAATGGGACCTATCTTACTGTCAGATTCAAGGAAGGCATCAAGAAACTTGATGCATCTTTTATTTCTCCTCTTTAATAACTCGCTTCAATTTCCTCGGCGAGTGTGTCATTATATGATTCTCGTATCGGTTTGCGTTGATTAACTTCTATCCGTGCCGCCAAAGGCCTCGTGCCGCTTAACAAAGCCTTGGGGTCCAGCATCATCGCCTCAATATCAGATTTAGCATTGAGGACCAATGTTTTGCCGATTACCTTGCCGTTTGATAGCTTCACGCCATCTCCAGGTAGTATGTAATCGCCTGATTTTGTGACAACTATCTGATAATTTCTACCCTCACTTTCTGGATTTTCCTGCATGTAAGGCCCTTTCCAATTTTTTGGCTCAGCAAGAGCCATCGGTCCAAGGATTGAGCCAGCAAATGAGATAACGTTCAGAAAATTGATCTGATTTTTCGTGCTACGAAACCCAACTATTTTGCAGCTTTCATTAATCTGCTTAAAAATCCCCTGGAGCTGCTGTACGTGCTCGGCAATCGCTTGATCATTTGCCACGGATATCTGTTTAAGAAATTTCATCGTCATGAACACGAAAAATATAAGGAAAGCTATGGCTATAATAGCAGTATGCCAGTGATATCCTCTTAATCTCGGTTGGTGAGTTCGCTCCATATCTTCCTTTCTGGTAATTCTTTTTTTACTATAGAACATCAGCGAGTTGAAATCAATAAGCTTAAAAGTAGTCAAGCTTCATTGCATGCCGGACTTCTTTCATCGTATGCTCAGCTATTTCACGAACTTTTTGCGTGCCTTCTTTGACCACACTCAATACATAGTCCTTATTTTTTTCAAACTCAGCGCGCTTTTTTCTAATGGGGCCGATAATATTCTCAAGAACCTCAATGAGCCGTTTTTTCAGCACAACATCCCCAAGACCACCTCTTTGATAATGTTCTTTAAGAACTTCAACTTCTTCAGTATGAGGGTCAAAAACATCGAGATAGGTAAAGACAACATTGCCTTCCACTTGACCTGGGTCACTGACTTTGAGATGGTGAGGATCGGTATACATACTCATTACTTTCTTCGCAATGACGTCAGCAGTATCTGAAAGATAGATAGCATTGCCTAACGATTTGCTCATTTTGCCTTGACCATCTATGCCCGGCAGGCGAGCCATCTTCGGTATCATTGCTTGAGCCTCAACAAGCACGTCCGTCTTATAAATTCTATTGAAAGCGCGTACAATTTCATTTGTTTGCTCAATCATCGGCAACTGATCTTCTCCTACAGGAACCAGCTCGCCCTTGATAAACGTTATATCAGCTGCCTGATTTACAGGATAACACAAAAATCCTGCAGTAAGGTGCTCTTTTAATCCCTTTTGGGCTATCTCGGTCTTTACTGTTGGATTTCTTTTTAAGCGATTAACCGTGACAAGATTGAGATAAAAAACAGTAAGTTCAGCAATTTGAGGAATACATGACTGAATGAAAATGGTTGATTTCTTTGGGTCTATTCCAACTGCAAGATAGTCACACGCAACCTGAAATACGTTTTCGCGTACTTTTTCAGGATGCTCATAATTATCCGTAAGTGCCTGCACATCAGCAAGCATTATATATTGCTTATGCGTCTCCTGGAGGAGTAAGCGATTTCTTAGTGACCCGACATAGTGGCCTAGATGGAGTGGCCCTGTCGGTCTATCTCCTGTAAGTACTACAATATTCTTTTGCTTATTCATAAAACACCTTTATAATTTTCACGCTCATATCTTAAAAAAATGAGATAAAGAGCTTTCTTTCTGCTATAATTTCTTCAAAGATATACAATCTCATACCGCTTGTCCAAAGAGCAAAGGATTCTCATGAGCGCTTTCACTGAATGGGTTATTTCCTGTGCACGAACGATTCCGTATCGCGATCTTATTGAGATCCTCTTTTTTTCTACAACGGTCTATTACATCCTTCTCTGGCTCAGAAAGGATGATGAACGCAATCTTCTTGTCTCTTTTTATCTTTACTGCGCACTTTTTTTTGCGTCTCATTACTTTGATTTGCCGGTCGTACGCTTTGTCCTGTTCATATCTGCACCCGTCATAGCGCTTCTTTTTATCATTGTTCATCAAGAAACACTCCAAAAAAACTTTGTGAGGCTTGCTAAATCGCCCCTTCCAGCACAAGAAAAAAATAATTGGGTGGATGAGCTTATCAAATGCTGCCTCACTGCCCTTAATAGGCACAAAGACATCATTCTTATTATCGAACGTAATGATCTGCTTAAGAGCCTCATTCATTCACCCTACTTTATCTATGCTGAACTTAAACGAGATATTTTTGATATCCTTCTTGATAAGCAAACATCAGACAATGATTATATGATCTGGATCAATCAGCAAGGAAAAATTGTCGCCATCAACTCTACCTGGCGTACCCAACTTGATGAAGCATGGATTAGCAAAGAGGCTCAACACATGCATTCCTGGAAGCAACAAGCAATTTTTATTACTGCACGAACTGATGCTCTTCTTTTTAAAATCAACCCGCTTACTCGCACCTTTGATCTTATATCTCAAGGCAAAGTAAGTGAAGGCATGAGTGCAGAACAAGCAGCCACGTTTATGAAAAAGAACCTTGTGCCCGCTAAAAGTACTCTCAAACAAGCACAACAACAGGTCCTTTCAGAATTCAAAATGCCCGGGCAAAAAAGCTTCCTCGATCAACAGGGTCCAGAACTCTAATAACTACTGTCTCGTCGGAATGCTGTGGCTCGGCTCATAGCGATAGAGCACAGCACCAACAACCAAGAATGCGATCAGCGGTAACAAGTATAGTGCTCGTTCAACAAATGTTGAACCGAGTTGAGTGAGACAATAGATCACGAGTCCTATCACAATAAGCAACGCTAACACCGTAAGCGGTATCTTACCTGTTTTGCCCATACGCTTTTGAATCTTTATCAGCGAAATAAACGGTAAAATAAATGATAAGAAGACGCCCATAATACACAGCAGCGCTATAGTATTTAATAACGGCAAGAGCGTTACAATGATAAAGACGACAACGCCTTGTGCGAGAATCGTGAACCATGGTCTATACCATGAAGTCATTTGAGCAAAGAGTGGAGAAAAATAGAATAATTTTTCTTCGGCCATAGCATGCGTCATAACTGCATTAGCATTTAAAAGACCCGCACCTGCTGCGAAGATAGTGATTACCGAAGCGATTGGGATAAGTACCATCAAAAATTGCTTTAGATATGGAATTGGTAAATTAATGAATTCTGCAAATGCTGATGCCCCAAACTTTTGTAATCCGTCAGAACCCATCAAGTTCAGTACGCCAAAATGGAACAAGGTATACAATGAAGCTGTTATGACAAAGCCAATTAAAATAGCTAATGGAGCATTGCGCTCACTATTTTCTACCAAATGACTTATAGAACAACAGTACTCAAATCCAAAGTAACCAAAGATCGCCAATGGTAATGCATTCGGAAGTGCAGCAATTTCTTGGCCTGTTATTGTAAACGATGGATTCAAGATAAACGGTATAAGGAGAATCAACGTCACCAAGGGAATCATTTTTGAGATCGTTAAGGAGTTCAATAACCGGCTAAACAACTTAAGACTCAAAAGATTGATTGCAACAATTGCCGTTATCATACAGGCATTATAAAGCACAGGATTATTCACAAGAGAGGTAAATGGCGCACCAAGTGCGGCAAGCGGCTTGCGTAATGCAAGAACTTCCATGGCTACCGCAAAAGTATAGCCAGTAATATACAGCCAGCCACTCGCATAGCCCGCTCTTTTATTAAGGCCTTCTTTCGCATATGCATAAAAGCCCCCTGAGCCCGGACACATACGACTGAGTTGCACTGTGCTCAGAACAATAGGGAGAAAGAGTGCAGCCACAATAAGCCAGACGATAAAACTTGCATTACCGGCGACAGCTGCCATAACTGATGGCCCGATCAAGATACCTGATCCCACCATGATATTGATATTCATCAATATTGCTGTAGAAAGCGAGATTTTATGCTGCTTCATAATAAAAATACCTTTCAAAAAATGGTTACCTCTGGCTCCTTCGTCCAAGCATACCTGTTTTGTGCAGTAAAGCCAACCGCTGATCTCACTATGCATGGGAAAAGAAAGATACCTTCCTCATTGCGGATGATACAATCCCGCGAATTGGCTCATTTTTTCAACCAATTCGCTCTACAAGTGCAAAAAGATTTTTTTGTACACAGAGGTAGTTTTGAAAATAAAAAGCACTATGAACAAAAAGAAGGTTTGCGTTAGACCGATGCTCACACGAGATTCTCAGCGCAAAACACTGCCATAATTGCGCAACATATGAACGATTTCCGCATGTCTCCATGCCTCGGCGAGCTCAAGAGCAGTTTGAGAGAATTTTGACACCACGTTGATAGCGATCCCAGCTTCAGCAAGCAGCATTCTTACAATTTCTATATGCCCATTACGAGCGGCAAGCATAAGAGCTGTCTCGCCAGATACATTTCGCTTATTGATTTCTATATCACGTTTATCAAGTAATAACCGAACATTTTCCTTATGACCGTTAAATGAGACTAGCATGAGAGCAGTCCAACCGTCCCTATTCTGTGTATTGTGAGCGGTGCCAGGTCTGGCACATATAAGTTTAAAGATCTCGGTATTGTTCTTACATGCCGCTTTCATGAGCGCTGTCTCACCACCATTGTCTTGAACATTGAGAGCAATACTAGATTTCTTAACAAGCGATCGAACGATTTCAATATAGGCAATTTTACGCTTACGTTTATTAGCATAACCATAAACAGCATCAGCAGCAAGCATAAGAGCCGTTTTGCCATCTTGATTTTGCATATTTATATTGATGTCGGGCATAGCAAGGAGCAGGAGCACCGTTTTAAAGTCACCTTCTTTAGCAGCAAACATAAGAGCTGTCCATCCGCACTTATTTTGTACGTTGATAGCGATGCCAGGTTGGGCAAGCAGTAATCGTACCATCTCCTTGGGCCCCCCTGCTGCCCGAATTAGCACTGTATCGCCATTTGTATCTTGGCTATTGATATCACTTTTATGCGCAAGAAGCAATTGGACAACGCCGATTTGATTATTACGAGCAGCAACCATGAAAGCCGTATCGCCATCTTGATTTTGAGCATCTATCTCTATATGTGGCTGATTGAGCAGAACTTCAACTATTTTCTCTCGACCTGTTTTAGCGGCAAGTATGAGAGCCGTATCGCCTTTTTTGTTTTTGGCATTGATGTCACAACTTGGTTCGGCAACAAGCAATTTAACGACTTCTCTATGGTTCAATGTGAAGCCTTTCCGTGCAGCAAACATTAGAGCTGTACAGCCCTCTAGAGGTGACCAGCCCTCTTGAACTGTCCAGCCCTTTTCTATCTTTGCATTGATCGCAATGCCAGGGTGGGTAAGAAGCATTTGCACCACTTCCTTATGACCTTCGTAAGCAGCATTCATGAGAGCAGTACGACCATCTTCCCTTTGAGCATTGATAGCAATGCCAGGGTGGGCAAGAAGCATTTGCACCACTTCCTTATGACCTTCGTAAGCAGCATTCATGAGAGCAGTACGACCATCTTCCCCTTGAGCATTGATAGCAATACCAGGTTTATTAAGCAATAGTTGCACAGTTTCTCTGTTATCATTCAACGCGGCGAGCATAAGAAGCGTCGAGCCGTATTTATTACGCACATTAACATCCATGCCCAGATCAAGCAGTAATCCCAAGATCGGGGTACGACCGTATTTAGCTGCTTCGATGAGAGCTTCGTTGGAATCTACAACTTTCTGCTCCATTGCAAGAATAGAAGTAGCCACAACTAGAATAAGCATTAAGAAAAAAATTTTGAGATTCATTAAAAACCTGTCTATTTTGGAGTCCAAGCCTTACAAATGGAATATGGTTTTGTTTAAATAATCGCCAAGCAGTGTTTATATTAGTACTCCTTTAGCTGCTGATGTTGCTCCTCATGTCAGACATCTGTGAATACTTAAAGACATTAACTGTCAGATAATTTTATCTTTTTCTTCATCAATTCGTCCAGTATCTCCTGATCCTGTACATTGTACACTCTTTTTTGTTCATGGGCTAAGTCAGCTGCAGTTAATTCTGCGGCGGAACTTGATCCTGTCTTAACACTTCGGTCAGCATTATTTTTTAAAAGAGTTGAAATAGCTGGTAGATTCCACATGACAGCGTAGTGAAGAGGAGTCATTCCCGCATTATCTTGCGTGTTGATGCTTGCTCCGTGGTCAAGAAGTAATTGTATGCTCTCCGGTGTACCGGTTTTGGCGGCGTAATGGAGCGCTGTTCTGCCTTCTTTGTCTCGAGTATCTACTTGGGCTCCTGCGGCTAACAGTAATCCTGCTATAGCAAGTTTGTTATTTCTACAGACTTCTCTTGGGGTTTCGGGACGAATTTCCTGTCGTCTTAGGAGTTCCACTCGATCGCTGTAATGTTCAGGTGCAGGAAGGAACGTACAATGAAGCGGAGTTAATGTATCTTGATTGCCGGCATTTTTGTCAGCCGGATGAGCCAGAAGTAGTTTTGCAATGTCCACATGACCGTTTTTGCATGCTATGTGAAGCGCAGTGTCGCAATTTGGTGCATTGGTTTCTACCTGTTCATCTAAAAGAGTCTGGACGACTTCAAAATTGTTTTTTGCTGAAGCACGCATCAAAGGGGTCATGGTGCCTAGTGGTCCCTTGTGATTTTTGTTGGCTCCCGCTGCTATAAGAATCTTAACAATGTGAGCATGCCCTCGTGCTACAGCATAATGGAGTGGTGTGTATTTACTTGCAGTCTCAGCATCGACCGTTGCCTGGCGTTCTAAGAGGGCGATTACAACGTCTTTATGACCTTGTGCTGCCGCATAGTGTAATGCTGTTTGATTGCTATTAAAACAATCATTCACTACAAAATCACGTGCATCCACCTTAGCACCCGCGGATGAAAGCATTTCTACAGTCCTAACTGCTCCAGAAAAAGCGGCAAGATGGAGCGGCGTAATTCCTGTAGAATCACCCTTTATTTCAGCACCAGCGTCAAGTAACAGTTTAGTGCATGCTTCTGAGGCGCCATGAAGAGGAGTTCTGCCATTTTTATCTGTAGCGTTCATATCAGTATTGTGTCCAATAAGAAGTCTCGTTATATCTGTCAAGTTTTTTCTTGCCGCAATATGAAGGGGGCTGAAAAATTCGAGTTTTGATTCAATATCAGATTTTGCTGATCTCTCTAATAAAAATTTAACGGCGGACAAGTTGCCCCTTTCTACAGCAAGATGCAGTGCTGTTTTACCATCAAAATCTACAGCATCAACATGAGCTCTGGGAAGACCGAGAATATATTGCATCAACGGGATGTTATTATGATATGCTGCAATATGCAAAGGACGACATCCTTTGATTATCGGATCGTCTGCGAGTAATTGAGTTTGGCCGGGCATTTTTTGAAATAAAGATTGAGCAAGAGAGGTATTTCCCGTTTCTACCGCCTCTAGAAAACGTTTAAATGCTTTAAGAGTATCAATTGGGCCGGCGGGTGCAGCTAAAATATCCTTTTCGAGATTAGCACTGGCATAAGGATTTGATTGAATGGCTACTTCAGACAAAGCTGATGGAACTTGTTGAGCAACTGCTATTTTCATAGCATCTGCACTTGTGCTGAGGAAGAGAAGTAAGCCCGGTAAAATAAATCTTTTCATAAGAGGCCTCGCAAATTGGTTATTGAGTTTATTAAAAGTCATAGGCAGATCTGAGATAATTGTATCTTTATAGGTTAGACTGTTCAATCTCAATTTTAGATTAGCAAAAAAAATATTTTTGTCAAAAAGAATTAAAGCGGTAATTCTTTTAGTGCGAACTTTCTCTCACTGAACAGTTTCCGCACTTCTCCCTCTAACTGACAAGATAAGCGCAGCTTTGCATCTTTTATTTCAGTAGTGCTATCTGGAATAGGACTGCAAGCAGCAATATTACGATGGTGAATAAACATGAGAGCCATTTCGCCTCTAATCTCGTACACCAGTAGCGATCTTTGGATGATTGAGATATTTGAATTCGTTATTAATTAGCAGGTGACTTATTAAGAAACTTGGCTCTGGTGGCTGAAAAGATCTTTTGTTATACTGGTGAAGTACCATATTCTTTTGGATTTAAACAATGAGCTACGATGAACCTACAGGAATCATTTAAAAGCACCATCCTTTTAAAAGCCGTTGCTCTTATCATCGGTTTTCTTTTTTGGTCTACATTAAGAGATTCATTTACTGCAACAAAGTGGCTCCAGGTCCCCGTTTGTTTTTATAATAGGACCAGCCAACAGATAGAAGCTCCTGAAATGATCTGGGTAGAATTGAAGGGGCGCAGAGCTCATTTGCGGACTCTTGATATTGCTTCTCTCGCAGTCCACATAGATATGCTGACGTTACATGCAGGTCCCAATATGATTCAGGTCACCGCTGATTCACTTTTTCTTCCTACGACAATAGCTGTCGGCGACATCGTTCCCCATAATATCCTTGTTACCGTCAAAGGCGCGACATGAATATTTTTGGCACTGATGGTATTCGCAATCGGGTGGGCACGTACCCCCTGACTCAAGATGCTCTTATAAGGCTCGGACGAGCAATCGCACTATGGGCACAAGAAAACTATGGTGAGGATGCATTTTTTTTGCTTGCTTGTGATACCAGAAACTCCTGCTCATGGGTCAAAGCCTGTTTAACGAGCGGTATGTTACGCTACCCTATTAAAATTGCCAATGCAGAAGTCCTTCCTACACCTGCATTATTTCATCTTATGAAAGAAAATCCCCAGTATACTACGGGCATAATGGTCACTGCATCGCACAATCTAGCATCGGATAATGGCATTAAATTTGCCGGACCAACTGGTTCAAAGTTATCAGTTAAAGATGAGGTACGCATATCTGAGCTGTTTGAGCAGGAACAATCAGAGGACCAGTTCCTTCAACTTGGCCAGGAACGAATACTCAGCACTGTACAAGAAGCATATATTCAGAAAATAGTGAGCCTGTTTCAACCGCGCTTTTTAGAAGGTCGATCTATTGTTCTCGATTGTGCCCAAGGTGCTACCTATGAAGTTGCTCCACAAATATTTTCGCGCTTAGGGGCAGACATTAAAGTCCTCAATGATACCCCTAATGGATATAATATCAATGATCAGTGCGGAGCGCTTCATGTTGAAGGACTACGACAAACGGTAATGGAGACACACGCACATCTGGGCATTGCTTTTGATGGGGATGGGGACCGGGTCATCGCAGTTACGCAAAACGGAACAGTAAAAGATGGTGATGATGTACTCTCGTTTCTTCTTCATCATCCCGCTTATAAAGATCTTCCCGCAGTCGTAGGCACGGTCCTCTCCAATCAGGGCCTTGAATCGCAGATACAGGCAAAGGGGAAAGACTTTATTCGTGTCCCAGTAGGAGATAAATACATTGTCGAAGCGCTCTCCTCAAAAAACGTTATGCTGGGAGGCGAGCCGATCGGTCATATCATATTAGCCGATATTATTACGACGGGCGATGGGATTCTCGCGGCCCTGAAAATATTAGAAACCATGGAGTACACACAAGATTATACTATGCGCACCTTTGAACGATTTCCTCAGATATCTGTGGCCGTTCCTATAAAACGAAAATTAGATCTCCATGAACCACCTCTTTCTGAATTTCTTGAGGAGAGTAGGCAAAAGTTGCATGATGGGAGGGTTGTGGTACGCTATTCGGGTACAGAACCACTTATACGCGTCATGGTTGAAGATTCCGATCCAAAACTTATTAAGCACGTAGCGGAGTCCCTTGCCAAAAAATTACAAAAAGCCCTTTCATGAAGGGCCTTCATTAAAAAATATACTTCTCAATGTCCTTGACTATGTCAAGAGGATTTTTCTTAATGGGCTCTTTACCCTGTTGCCATTAACTCTTACCATTGCCCTCTTTGGCTTTTCGTTCAGGCTCATTAAAAGCTGGCTTCAGCCCATTGCGAGAATATCGCCTCAGTTTCTGCGTGATATTCCTCATTCGGAGATAATTCTCGTCATCATCACCATTTTTATTGTTGGGTTCATTTCACACTTCTTTCTTACGCATCAATTGTGGCACCTTTTTGAAGCAACCATAGAAAAAATCCCCCTCTTGCGCTCAGTGTATTTCGGGATAAAGCAACTTATACATGCATTTACTGCTAAAGATGAAGGATCGTTTCAAAAAATCGTCCTTCTTGAGTTTCCACGACCGGGCATCTACAGTCTTGGCTTCCTTACCAGTGCGATACCGCAAGAAATAGCTCCTGATACATTAAGAACATACTATAGTGTTTTTATCCCTGCAACGCCCAACCCAACCACTGGGTATTATGTCATTGTCCCCGAGGATGCCTGCAGAGTAGTAGACCTTTCTAAGCAAGAAGCTATGACTTTGATCATCTCAGGTGGCATTATTCAGCCTGACAGATTTAAAATCAACAAGTAGAATAAATTGTTGAATATTTTAACGCCATTCTATATAATTATAAAGAGAAGATTAATGTAAATAGAATAGAAAGGCGCACATGAGATTACCCTTTTTTTTCCTCATTTTTGCTCTGATTATCCAAACAGTACATGCTCTCGAAATTGCAAACGTGCATAATGCGTTTGATCAAGATGTACTTATTGCAATAAATAAGGCTGGTTTGTATTCTATCAAGCCGAAAACCGAAAGACAAAATCTCATTGGACCAAGCACCGGCACCATTAGCTGGACCAAACGAGATAAAACATTCAAGATTCATTTGCCCAATGCATCATTTCAAAACATCACCGTTGATAATAGCGGAGCGATCTATACAACTGACGCCACTGGTTTGACAAAACGTGTATCCTATGATGATTATACTGTTGACCCCATGACAGGCGAAAAAGTTTATATAGTGCGCACTGTTCGTGACTAAATTTTTTCAGTATCCGCATTTCTGTTTTATCAGTATACTTTATTCGTTACTTAAGGAGTTGCCGCATGCAGGGCACGTGGATTGTCCTTCTTCCCCCATTGCTCGTTATCGTGAGCGTACTACTCACGAGAAAGATGATTCTTTCATTTTTAATTGGCATTATAGCAAGCGCTTTAATTGTCACCGATGGAAGCCTGTATCAAGCACTCACATTGACTGCTAATAAATTGTGGGTAAGCACAGGACTTGATGTACTTACGAAGCCTCAAAACTTCTTTTCAAGCATGAATCTGCTTATCTTTCTTTTTTTAATCATGCTTGGCATTCTCATAGCGCTGCTTTCGCAAACAGGCGCCGCGCAAGCATATGTATCTGTCGTTCAAAAATATGTGAAAAACCGAACAGCCGCCCAGGTAGCTTCGCTTATCTTATCTCTTTTCTTTTTTATCGATGATTACTTTTCTGCGCTGACTGTGGGCTCAGTAATGAGACCATTGGCACAGCTTTATAACGTGCATCCCGTGAAATTAGCGTTTTTAACGACGGCGATGGCTACACCAATCACTATCATTTCTCCGATTTCAAGCTGGGTAGGAGAAATCGTGTTACAGCTCAAGCAGATTGGTATCGGCCCCGAGGGTCCCCAGACCATTATCGCCGCTGATCCCTACTTTGTTTTTGTAAGCGCGATTCCCTATAGTATCTATGCGCTACTTCTCATTGTAAGCACGTGGTATATTGTGCTGCGTGGCATATCATATGGCCCTATGCGAAAGTATGATCAAGCTATTACCTCTGACAACCGCCAAGAAATTATACAAACAAACGCATCCCTTGCAGATTTTCTTCTGCCGCTCGGAATCCTCATTACAGGGGTGTTTGTTATGTTACTTTATACGGGTGATTACTTCCTCTTTGGAGGCAAAAATAGCTTTGCAGATGCAATTAAAAATGCATCTCCGCAACAAGCCCTCTTCGCCGGTGGGCTTATAAGCTTGGTATGTAGTGTTATCTATTTTTATGCAAAAAAAAGAATCTCATCTCAGTCTTTAGGGGATTGTTTTAAAAAGGGCTTCAACTTGATGTTCCCGTCAATTGTGATGCTCGTCTGCGCTTGGGCACTCGGAAATATTTTAAAAAATGACCTTAAAACGGGAAGTTACATTGCTGCACTTGTCTCTTCATTTATCAATCTTAAACTCTTTCCCTTAGTCTGTTTTCTCTGTGCAGGTTTTATCGCCTGGATGATCGGCTCTGCGTGGGCAACAATCGCGCTGATGTTTCCGATTATCATCGATATGATCCAAAAGCTTATGCATCTTGAACACAATACTCCTCTGGAACTTGTACCACTAATCATCCCTATAGTGGGTGCTACACTTTCAGGCTGTGTCACGGGGACTCAACTTTCAATCATTTCAGATAACCCAATCATGTCCGCAGCTAGTACTGGTGCCGATCATCTTGAGCACGTTAAAACAATGGCCTGGTACGTAATTCCTGTAGCAGTAGCAACTGCGTGCGCCTTTACTTTTCTTGGCATAACTTCACCAATAATCGGCTTTTCGAAAAGTTTACTCCTGGCTCTTTGCCTTGGATTAACGCTTGCAATAGCATTTCTTGAGCTTGGACAATATTTTTTTGGCAAACCAAAAGGAATCTCATGAAACATGTTGAAATAGAACTGCGCTTTGAAATACTTAATCCATCTGAGCTTGATTCGTTTACTGCACCGCTAACCAAATTGGGTACCAAACGCATGATTGATATTTATCTTGACGATCCTTCTATCACATTAATTAAACAAGGCATCTATCTTCGTATTAGAGATAACAAAAAAGTCGATATCAAATTCAATCGTGAATGCCTGCTCGATCCCACTTTAGAATTACAACCTTATTGTGAAGAGTATTCTTACGCATTGCCGCTTAGCGAACATGATCTTGCATCATTTAATGCCATTGTAACGACGCTTGGTCTTACAACTATTGATGAGCCTGATTTTGATACCTTTAAGAAAATAAATAACTTGAATAATCATCGAATCGTGGATAAGATGAGAACGAGTTTTGCAAAAGACGCATTTACCATAACTATAGATAAAGTCGATCAGCTTGGCTCATTTCTTGAAATAGAACTGATGACAACCACCCTAGACTCACTTAATGAGGTGAAAAAAACTATGGAAGAGTTCTTACTTCCTCTTACTCTCAAGCCATTAAAAACTGGCTATGATTCATTAATGCTCAGAAAACAAAATTTTGAGCAGTATTTGCAAAGCAGATTCATTCTCGATGAAGATAAACCACTCAGAAAGGAACTATTTGAGCAAGAAGTCCTATAATTACCCGTGAACGGGTTTTTCACTTTAGAGGGGCAATTTCTTGCCCCCTTTTTTATCGCTACTCAATAATTTTATTGTCTTTTATGAGACGAGCATTTTTAGCACCAACATACAGTGCTGCAACAAACCAGAGTGCAATAAGGCCGAAGCTAAAAATCGTCCCATAAATCATGAGCTCGGTTAATGTATGCTTGAACGTATTAGTAACCGCTGCACCACCTGACTTAGCACCACGACTACCAAACGAATCGATCCAGCCTTTTGATTTAAATTTAGCATCCTTACTTGTCGGAATATACATCATTTCTTTTGTCGGGTTATTGACGGCATAACCCATGCCCTTAATAATGACCATTGCTGCAAATGTAGGCCACAACAGGGATGACAGCAATGAGCATCCACCAAACCAGAAGTAGCCAAAGAGGCCCGCTAACGTAAGCGCAACTATAATTGGGTAAATAAGCAGGCTTAAGCGAACTCCAAGACTTTTAAGCAAATAGGTTGTGCCAAGCAATGCTATCAAGAAAGAAAGCACATTAATTGATACTCCATACCATCCCATAAACCGAGCATATGCAAGATCTGTAGCATAGGCAGGTGATATGCTTGCCTGGCATTGCATTTGATATTCAACAATCTGCGAAATCGCTTCATAAAATGTTGACACAATGAGGATGCCCACCATATAAGGTCGCGACACCAAAAGGGTAAGTCCCGAAAAGAAGCCTTCAAAGAAGCCTTCTTTTTTTGTTTCAGTTGCATGGGCAGCCTTATAACCGATGAGTTGCTCCTCAGGAACCGTAGCAACAAAGTACCAAACAAGAGGAATAACCAGAGCTATGAAAATGCCGGCCGTGAATACTATTGGCCACAGTGCTCCGATTGAATCGGTAAAAAACAGCAAAGAGGACCCTGCAATTGCACCGAGTTGAGCCATAGCAACAATAAAGGGAAAGCCGCGCTTGGCAGACTCTGAATCATTTATACTATTGGTAAATGACCAAAAGAGTGCAGTCGCTAACGATCCAAAGCTTTCAATGGTAAAAAAGCTTGTCCACCCAATTGCAGCAAGCATACGGCATCCAATAAATTCCGGCCCGTACATATCTTTGAGGAAGAGCCCACCCGCAATAAAGGCAAAAATGGTCGCATAAAAGGCGCAGATAATATAAAACAGCTGATGCTTTTTAAAGATATCAATCAGCTTCGAGTAAATAAGCACCATCGCTAACACAACAAATGGAGACCAGAACTTGGCTATTGGCTGGAAAAGCCGCCCCTGATGAGGTATCCATCCAAGACATTCAGGAAATGCGACTTTTAAGAAAATCGTATATTTTAGAAGTCTCAAAAGCCAGTAGACACCAACAATAAGAAAAAGCATTGCCGCTAAATATGAAAACTTTCTCAGTTCATTATGCTTAATATCAGGAAAGAAATACTGAACAAGACGTCCTAACATAGGAATATCCTTTCAAAAGGGGAAAAAATCAAAATAAAATGCCTATCGCCTTTAAGAAGGATCCTTACTTAGAACACAGTGTGTCGGAGTTATTAGTATGACAGATTTGTTTGTTAGTGTCAAAAATGAGGGAATGATGATGTTGATAAGCAGGCAGGATCCACGTGATACCACCTTTCAAATCTCAAAGAAATACAAAGATACTACTAATGATATAGTGATTGAACTTTAACGTTTGTATTCAGCGGCCAACACAACCAAAGCTTTTAAGTAATCGAATGGTTTCTGTATGCTCACCATGGGTGGCTAGATCGAGAGCGGTCAGGCCATCAAGATTTACAGCATTGACCGTGATACCGCCTTCGCCAAGCAACATTTGAACGATTTCAGTATGACCGTTCGCGGCCGCAAGCATGAGAGCTGTCGTGCCATCTTCGTCTTTCTCATTTATCTGAATTTTCTCTTTATCAAGCAATAAACGAAGAACTTGTGCATGCCCACTTTGAGCAGCATGCATGAGAGCTGTCTCACCTTCGCGATCTCTCAAGTTTATCTGAATATCCTGCTTATCGAGCAATAAACGAACGATCTCGACGTGGCCGCGATCAGAAGCAAGCATAAGGGCTGTCATACCATAACAATTTTGGATATTTATCAATATATGCGGATGACCAAGAAGCAACTGAACGGTTTCTCTATGACCATTGCTTGCTGCAAGTATAAGAGCATTATTTCCAGATCTCGCTTGTGCATTTATGTTTAGGTTATTATTAGCAAGAAGCAATCTCACTATTTCAGTATTACCTGGAAAAGCAGCTCCTATGAGTGGAGTCCCACCGGCATCGTCGACAATATTTATAGCGCTATTATCACGAGAAAGTAAAAGTTGGGCAACTTCCACCTCATTATTTTTGGCAGCAAGCAAGAGTGCGGTTGCTCCTCGATTTGATTGCGCATTGATATCAACATCAGGTTGGTCGAGCAGAAGTCGAACAATGTCTGGGTGCCCTTCCAAGGCAGCAATCATGAGGGCCGTGTTACCAATTTTATCTCGAGTATTGACATCTACCGCCTTCTCAAGCAGAAGTCGAACAATATTTTGATGGCCATTTCCTGCAGCCCAAACGAGAGCCGTTGTACCTGCTGGCCATTGCGCATTTATATTTATTCCCGGCTTCTGTAAAATCCCTATAAAACTTTCAAGGTCACCCTTCTCAGCTGCAATAAAGAGGTTGCCCTCCATAGAAAACAGAACTGAGGATATAAACGTGGATAAAGCTAAAAAAAGAATTTTGAGATTCATCGGATTCCTAATTTTCATGGTTTCATTTTATTTTGTTTGTTAATAATAATTATACAGAAATTAAAAAAATCGTCAAAAATCCGGGTCATTTTGAAGAAGAGTGACCAATCAATCCGAATCAAAGCGAGCATGAGAGAGTGCTTTCCCTTCTGAGGAACAGGTGATGTTAATAGGGAGAAAGGATCTCTGATATGACAATTCAAATCTTGAAGAAAGACAAAGGTACCACTAACTATACTATTGATTTAACTTTGACGTTTGTACTCAGCGGCCAACACTATCAAAACTTCTAAGCAATCGAATAGTTTCTGCATCCTCACCACTGATGGCTAGATCAAGAGCTGTCAGACCATTGAGATTTACAGCATTAACCAAGATACCACCTTCGCCAAGCAACATTTGAACGATTTCAGCATGACCATTCTCGGCCGCAAGCATGAGAGCTGTCATGCCATCTTTGTCTTTCGCATTTATCTGAATTTGTTCTTTATCAAGCAATAAACGAAGAACTTGTGCATGTCCACTTTGAGCAGCATGCATGAGAGCTGTCTTACCAAAGCGATCTCTCAAGTTTATCTTTAAATCTTGCTTATCCAGTAATAAACGAAGGATAGCGGCATGGCCACGATCAGCAGCACGCATAAGGGCTGTCATACCATAGCGATTTTTGATATTTATCAGTATGTGCGGGTGATCAAGAAGCAATTGAACGGTTTCCCTATGACCATTGTATGCAGCAAGCGTAAGAGGATTATTTCCAGACCTCGCTTGCGCATTTATGTTTAGATTATAATGAGCAAGAAGCAATTTCACTACTTCTGTATTACCACGTAGAGCAGCTGCCACAAGCGGTGTGCCACCACCTTCATCAGCAATATTTATCGCACTATTATCGCGAGAAAGTAAAAGTTGGACAACTTCAACTTCACTATTTCTTGCAGCAAGCAAGAGTGCCGTTGCACCTTCATTTGATTGTGCATTTATATCAACGTCAGATTGGTCAAGCAGAAGTCGAACAATGTCTCGGTGACCTGCAAGAGCAGCAATCATGAGGGCCGTGTTACCAATTTTATCTCGAGCATTGACATCTATTCCCGCCTTCTCAAGTAGAAGTCGAACAATATTTTGATGGCCATTTCCCGCAGCACAAATGAGAGCCCTTGTACCTGATGGCCATTGTTGATTTATATTTATACCCGGCTTCTGTAAAATCCCTATAAAACTTTCAAGGTCACCATTCTCAGCTGCAATAAAGAGGTTGCCCTCCATAGAAAACAGAACTGAGGATGTAAACGTGGAGAAAACTAAAAAAAGAATTTTGAGATTCATCGGATTCCTAATTTTCATGGTTTCATTTTATTTTGTTTGTTAATAATAATTATACAGAAATTAAAAAAATCGTCAAAAATCCGGTCATTTTGAAGAACAGTGACCAATCAATCCGAAGCAAAGCGAGCATGAGAGAATGCTTTCTTACCTTCTGAGGAATCAGGCGATGTTAATAGGGAGAAAGGATCTCTGATATGACAATTCAAATCTTGAAGAAAGACAAAGATACCACTAACTAACCATACTAGATTTAATTTTGACGTTTGTATTCAGCGGCCAACACTATCAAAACTTCTAAGCAATCGAATAGTTTCTGCATGCTCACCACTGATGGCTAGATCAAGAGCTGTCAGACCATTGAGATTTACAGCATTAACCAAGATACCACCTTCGCCAAGCAACATTTGAACGATTTCAGCATGACCATTCTCGGCCGCAAGCATGAGAGCTGTCATGCCATCTTTGTCTTTCGCATTTATCTGAATTTGTTCTTTATCAAGCAATAAACGAAGAACTTGTGCATGTCCACTTTGAGCAGCATGCATGAGAGCTGTCATACCATAGCGATTTTGGATATTGATCAGTATGTGCGGGTGATCAAGAAGCAATTGAACGGTTTCCCTATGACCACTGTATGCAGCAAGCGTAAGAGCATTATTTCCAGACCTCGCTTGCGCATTTATGTTTAGATTATAATGAGCAAGAAGCAATTTTACTACTTCTGTATTACCACGTAGAGCAGCTGCCACAAGCGGTGTGCAACCGTCTTCATCAGCAATATTTATCGCACTATTATCGCGAGAAAGTAAAAGTTGGACAACTTCAACATCACTATTTCTTGCAGCAAGCAAGAGTGCCGTTGCACCTTCATTTGATTGTGCATTTATATCAACGTCAGATTGGTCAAGCAGAAGTCGAACAATGTCTCGGTGACCTGCAAGAGCAGCAATCATGAGGGCCGTGTTACCAATTTTATCTCGAGCATTGACATCTATTCCCGCCTTCTCAAGTAGAAGTCGAACAATATTTTGATGGCCATTTTGCGCGGCATACATGAGAGCTGTCATTCCAGTGTTATTTCGGGCATCTAAAGCCATGTTGGGCGTATTAAGCAAAAGCTGAATGATTTCTTTATCATCATTTGCTGCAGCAACCATAAGCGGCGTTACGTCATTTTCTGCAGGAAGATTTATAGCAATTCCAGTCTGGGAAAGTAAAAGTTGAACAATGTCCGTATGGCCATTAAGGACAGCAAACATGAGTGCTGTGGAACCATCCTGCGATCGCGCATTAATATCAATTTTAGCCTGGGCAACTAATAATCGTACACTATCCGTGTGACCATTGCGGGCAGCAACCATGAGAGCAGTCCAACCGAAATTATCTCGAGCATTAATATTTATTCCAGGCATATCAAGAAGTTTGCGAATAATGTGTTGATGACCATTTTTTGATGCAACGATAAGTGCTGTTTCGCCTGTCTCAGCTGCAACTTGGTCATTTACGCTTATTCCCGGATCTTGTAAAATCGCAATTGACCTCTCTAAGTCTCCAAGTCCCTCGTCCTCCATCGCAACGAGAACAGCATTTGTAAACAGAAATAATGTCAGGAAAAGAATTTTGAGATTCATAGGATTTCTACTTTCATGGTTTTATTTTATTTGATAATAATAATTATATACAAATAATAAAAAATGTCAAGTCAATCGGTGAAATGCGCATTTTACAAAATAGGCTAGCTGAAAATTCAGTTGCTAGTAAGCCCTTACTGCGAAACAGTTTGCTATTCCTTCAAATTAAATTATATTTAGCAGATCCATAAATACTTCACAAAACATGATTCCACGTGAGGAATTAAAATGCAACTCAAATATTTTCTTTTCGTCACCAGCTTACTGGCTATCCATTCTCTTTTGTCCATGCAAAAGTTGCACCAACCTGCCCCAGAAAAGGCACAATCCTCATATACCGAAATGCGTCCCGTTTTGGAAAGTTTACATCCAACAGATCTAGAGAATACTAATCAAACCGTCACTCAGTATACAAGTTCGCTACTACAAGAACCATCACAAATAGAAAGTGTACATTCAGTACGTCTTGTGATCATTAACTGTCAAAATCCAGTATGTTTAGCGCGAGCACCAAGTCCATCCTTACCTTCTGCCATCTCTTACGGCCAAAACTCAGCCGTGGACCTTCTTAATGCTGCTTACGAAGGAGATGTAAAAAGCATCATACGACTTTTGCAAATCCCAGGAATAAATATAAATGCTCAATCTTTTGAAGGCGACACAGCCCTTATCTATGCTTCTTTAAATGGACATAAGGAGATTGTTCAGCTCCTTCTGGACAAGCCAACCATTGCTATAAATGTTCAGGGGAGTTCTGGATTTACAGCACTCATGAAAGCCATTGAGCAAGGACATAAAGCAATAGTGCGGTTACTGCTGGCAAAACAAGAGATAAACGTCAATCTTCAAACATACGATGGCAACACTTCACTTATGTTTGCCGTATATTCTGGTCATAAGGATATAATTCAGATGCTTCTTGCTAAAGCTGACATTGCGACTAATATGCGAGATCGACGTGGATTTACGGCACTTATGCTTGCGGTTCATCATGGTCATGGCACTCGCCTTCATGCTGAAATAGTGCAATTACTTCTCTCTGCGCGAGGTATCGACGTCAATACCGCAAATGGTGAAGGTTATACTGCACTTATGCTGGCTGTTAAGCGTGGTTATGAAGAAATTATTCAGCTTCTTCTTGCTAAACAGGGCATCAAGATAAATGTTGTGAATAAAGCAGGAGAGAGCGCACTTGTACTTGCTACTAAAAACGTTTCAATTGAGCGCATGCTTAAAAATCACCAGTCAGTACAAAAAATCAACCAAAAGTGAGCATGCAGATCACTGATACCGCGCACAATCTCTAGGACCATAGAGGAAAGCGGTCATGAGAACCAAAGACATGGAGCACTTATCTGTTCTAGGTATATCAAGAAGCTTGCAAATAACTTCTGATGACATTTTTTGAAGCAATGATAAGCACATTTCGCCTGTTTCAGCAATCGCAAATCAACTGTTCTTAAGCGGAGATATGTCAAAGCTGCAGCGCGAAATGAGTATTATAAAATGGAAGCTTTATTCCCAAGTTCCTTGAAAAAAGCAACCTGTTGGGCAAAATAAACATCAGTCATCCAGCTATATGTCCAGTCATCCGCATTACTGGCTTGAAGCCCGAGGGCCCATATATGTCGAGCAAGAACAAAATCGCGAAAGCTCTTTTTTTCATCATCTTCAAGTCGCCGTACTGATTCGTACTCTGTTACAAATGCCTCCCAAATCTCTTCATCAGGATCTTTATATTCAACTTCCCAACCTGGCCATTTTATTTTCAGAGCCCAATAAAAGCATGCAATGTCATAGATGCGCGCACCCATTCCCCCACAATCAAAATCAATCCACTGATGCTGACGATCATTAAAAAGTAAATTTTCAAAGTGAACATCACCATGACAGGGGCCGTAAATTTGAGGTCCTTTCTTATAATTTCCAATAGTTGCAGCTATGCTGGGTGCAGCCACTTTCAAAACAACATACTCTTCAGCATTATGGCCCCATAGGCGCTCTATTGACTGTAAAGGTTTTGCGACAAGGTGCTTCTCATCGAGCAAAAAGTGACCGTTGTCCAGTGTGAACGAATCAGACTGAGCATGAAGCTGGGCAAGAGCCTTCCCAAAAACTGCTCCTACTGAAGTCGTTACTGGCGGCACGTGCGCATTTTTAACAAAGGGGAAAACCGCAATTTGTCGCTCCCCCTCAGGCGCATCAATACTTAGAAATAGCTTGCCATTTTTTGTGCACAAAGGGGCTAGCACAGCGGCACGTTCTTGAGCAAGATGTATTAGCCATTTCAACTCAAATTCTACATCGTGAGCTTTGCGCCAGATGCGATATACACGCGCTACCCAGCGACCCTTTTCTGTATCAAGAAAGTAAGTATCATTCAAACTACGCTTCCAAAAATAGATAGTTTGAGGATTGCCGATCTCGTATTCTTTTGCAATCAAAGCAAGCAATGCGTTCTTTTCGATACTTGAATAGCTTACGGGAAAATACTGTTCCATACAGGTTCCTTATTATTCGGCATCAAGGCGCGCAAGGCCCTTAGATTTACTTTTATTAAACATAATCTCAAAAAAGAGGAGTGATAGCATAAGATAGAACAGATTAAGCGCTAATGAGATCATAAAACAGGTGACAGGTACGATTCCACACGTGACATATGCACGTAATCCTTCATACACATACGTCATTGGCAAAATTCGAGCAACGACTAATGCTGCAGGTGGTAATACTGAAAGTGGAATAAAAATCGCACTAAATGGTACAAACATCCACCCTAACACCCACACAACCTTTTGTACTTTTTGCCCAGAATAGATAATCCAACCTGCGGCGAAGAATCCTATAGACCATCCGCTCATAAGCAGGAGTACAATTGCGGGAACCAAGAGCCATCCCACCGAAAAAATAGATATACCATACAGCAGGTATACAACAAGCGCTCCGTAGAAAATAGTAATAATTGCATCGATAGACCCAACTATCATAGATGCACATATCCACTCAGAGAGCTGCAATGGCGATGCAAAAAGATTCGCCACATTACGAGACCAGAGCTCAGAAAGCAGATTAAAACAGATATCCAAATTTGAGCGCCAGCAGGCCTGCCAGAGGACAAGACCAGCGAGCCAGATAAGCGAAAGCTTTGAATTATCGCCATACTGGACCACCTTACTCGTAAATCCCCACAAAACAAGATCAAACAACGGCCAATAAAATACGTCTATGAGAGGATCGATTCCTCGAAAGGTTAAGGTGAGATTACGCGCAACGAGCGCGCCTATACGACTTAGCATTACAATCCTTTCTTCCTCTGAGCAATGTGCAAAAAGTAATCTTCAAGTGTCGGCTTATCTATCGATATTTGTTGATAACCAATATGAGCATGAGCAAGGTTTGTGAGAAACTCAGCAATCTGATGCTCATCTATTTCCACAGTAATCGCATGTTCTCGAATACTGTGCACGAGCTGATTCTGTAGTGCATAATCGCGAATTTTAGCATTATCAGTGCTTACAAATTCAATTCGTGCCTTAGATACCGTCGCAGCCAAGCGATTGGGCGTATCGTGAGCAATGATTTTGCCTTGCTTTAAAACCAATACACGATCACAAACTTGTGTTACCTCATCCATATTGTGCGAGGTGAAGAGCACTGATGTTCCTTCGTGCTTGCGTTGCTCAAGAACAAAGTTCCTTACTTCGTGCGCAATATCAGGGTCGAGCGAAGCAGTTGGCTCATCCAGTAACACTACTCGCGGCTTTGGCAAAAATGCTTTTACGAGCACGGTCCGTGTTGTTTCACCAGCAGACAATGCACTTGCTCTGCGATCTTTAATTGTCCATAAATCAAACAGCTTGAGGAGCTTATCTATCCGCTCCGTTCTTTCCACATCTGTCAAGCCATACAACTTACCGTAAAAATTGAGATTCTCATAAATCGTCAATCGGCCGGGCAGTTTGATATAGGTACTTGCAAAAGACACTTCTTGCATGATCTTTGAGCGATGCGCACTCAACTCTTTTCCAAAATACGTAATATGACCAGAGCTTGGAAACATTGTTCCTAACAACATCTGAATAGTTGTTGTTTTACCCGCACCATTCGGTCCCAGGAGCCCAAGGATCTCTCCCGGCTTCAATTCGAATGAAATTTTATCGACAGCGGTAAACACAGGTTCTTTTCGTTGCCAAAAAAAGGTAAATCGCTTAAACACTTTGTAAAGCTGTTCAACTTTTAACGGTAACTGAGTATTCATGATACATTCCTACTTTTATAAACAATCGAGCCGTTTTTTAAAGTTCTTGTTAGCTAAAACTGCAAACAATACGACAAAGAAACAGAGCATCACAAGGCACAGCCAGAAATTTAACGATCCGGTCTGCCCAAGTACTGCCGCTCGAGCACCTTCAAATGCATAAACAAAAGGATTAGCAATATTAATATACGCTAACCACGGCACTGCTTCACGCAGAATTCCCCAGGAAAACTGAAAACCACTGAAGAAAAGCAGTTGTGATCCATATCGTAAGTAAAACCGTGCAAATCCACGTGAGCCATTTACCCAGCTTGCAATCCACAATGAATAGAAGCCAAAAAAGAGGTTCATGACAAGGTAGATAAGCACGAATTTTCCGATGCTGAATTGGGCTAAACTAAATTTATCCCAGAGCAGAAGCTTCCCCAGCGGTAACGTGAGGATATTTAAAAACATCGCATCAACGGCATAGGCGCAGGCTATCTTCACAAAAACCAACCAGGGCGGTAGTGGTAACGTGAGTTCATAGGAAATTGATCGTACACCTTCAATATCACCAACGAGCTGAGCAGCACCACGCCAGTTGGCAGTGGCATACGCCATCATGACAATCGAGCTCACAATCATGAAAGCTCCATAGTCAGCGGGCATACCCAGATACGGCAAGACATACCCTGCGATAATGATAAATGTCGCCGGCATAATCATCGCATCGATAACGCTGTTAATAAAGTCCTTCTTTAAAACGCGAACATCGCGCCATAATAGCCAGCTAAATACTTTGAGTGAGGCACTTATCATACACTATCCTTTCTATTTGGCTTGTTCTTTCATCAAACTCAAAAATACATCTTCAAGAGATTTTTGAGCATATGATGATTTTAAATTCTCAGGCTTATCGATCGCTCGAATGGTACCCTTATCAAGAATACATACTCGATCGGAAAGATATTCTGCCTCATCAAGATAGTGCGTTGTTAAAATAACGGTCACTCCCTGATTCTTAAGTTCTGTAATAATATCCCATAACTGTCTTCGTATATGAGGATCTAGACCAACTGTGGGTTCATCCAGAATAACTAAAGACGGCTTATGCATAAGCGCCCGCGCAATCAGGAGTCGTTGTTTATATCCTCCTGACAAGATATAGGGCGACGATTTGGCATACTGTGCGAGATCAAATTGCTCAAGCAATTCATTCAGACGCATTTTAATATCTGCATCAGTCATTAAATAATAATGGCCCGCAAAAATGAGATTTTCTTCCACCGTTAGGTTTCTCTCAAAATTTGGCGTTTGAGGGCAAAATCCAAGGATGCGCCGATATGCAAGCACGTCCGTGAAAATCGACTTATTATTCATAAAAATATCGCCCGATGTCGCAGGATGCAGCGTTGCAATAATCGAAGACAGTGTAGTCTTTCCTGCACCGTTTACTCCGAGGAGCCCAAAAATCTCACCTTTATAAAGATCAAGAGTCACACCTTTAAGCGCCTCAATTGTAAGATGATCAGTATGATAGGTCTTTTTAATATCATGGACCTGCAATAAAAGCTTAGCCATTAGCGGCTCCTTTGAAAAAAAATATAGCATGTAATACGTGCAAAAAAATGCACAAAGAACTTCACTTCATGCCATAGGCAAACGTACATGCTTGTACTATAAGCAGAAGCAAAAACAGAGTAAGGGCACTTATCCGATGGGAAAAGTCAAGCGAAGGTTTTCATAATACGATATCTCCCTAGAAACGGGTACAAATAATAATTACTTATACTACACATTTTTGAAAAATGCAAGATGGAAACTGAACACTCGTTTAAGCGCTGCCATTTGCCGTTCGTATCGACGGATCATAAATCTTCAATCTTGAAAGTAACCAGCCGAGTTTCTTTGATCGCTAAACGATCTCCTCACTCAGAGTGCCCAAAATAAAGTCGCCTGTACAATTGCTTGAGTACTGCGTTTGATCAATGCAAAGGCACTGTGCTTTGTATCATTTGCTCTTACTACATACAGCGATAGCTATTTTCTCTTAATAAAATAGACTTATTGGTATAAATTAAAAACCGACTAGGGTAAGATCCTATGAATATCACATGGATTTTTTTATCAGCACTTATCACCAATTCTCTTTTTAGTATGGAAATTAGTAAGGAAAAGCAAAAGCCTGTTGTGGAGGTAATGCGCTTACTATTTCATAACCCTGACATTGATCTCAATGCCACAAATGAAAGGCAGAATGCCCTTATCATTGCTACTGAACGCAACCGCATCGATCTAGTACAACTCTTATTAGACCAACCAGAAATCGCTTTTACTGAAAGAGCACTCCGGCGTGCAACTTTGTTTCGTCATGAAAAAATAGTCGAAATTTTTCTTGCCCACCGAGGCATCAATATCAATGCTCAAGATCAAAATGGCTCAACAGCTCTGATATGTGCCGCCGAATTTGGGTATAAAGAAATCGTTCAACTGCTTCTTGATGAACCTGACACCGATGTAAATGTTCAAAACTCAAAAGGTTCAACGGCTCTCATGGTGGCCGCTCAGAATGGACATACAGAAATCGTTAAACTTCTGCTCGCTCACCCCGACATCACTATCACTATTGAAAATCAAGATCGCTTGAATGCTCTCATGCTTGCAATTCAGAATGGTCATAATGAAACTGTTAAACTTTTTCTCGCCTTACCTGGATTCAATATCAATGCCCAAAATGAATATGGCTGGACTGCTCTCATGCTTGCAGCTCAAAATGGTCATAATGAAACTATCAAACTTTATTTCGCCTTACCTGGATTAAATATCATCAATGCCCAAAATCGATATGGCTATACTGCTCTCATGCTTGCAGCTCAAAATGGTCATAATGAAACTATCAAACTTTTTCTCGCCTTACCTGGATTAAATATCAATGGCCAAAATAGACTTGGCTGGACTGCTCTCATGGCCGCTGCCTTCGGAGGCAGTAAAGAAACGGTTCAGTTTCTTCTATCACAACACGGTATCGATATTAATATTCCAAACAATGATGGTAACACTGCTCTTTTAGTAGCAATAGCTTTTGGTCACAAAGAAATCGTTGGATTGCTACTGGATCAGCCTGCGATTATCTTTAATATCAGGGCTCTTTTATCTGCTGCCTTTCACGGTCATAAAGATATAGTTTGCATTTTTCTTGCCAAGCCAGGCATAGATATCAACGGTCAATTTCAAGACGGCGGAACTGCTCTTATGGCCGCGGCAGGAAATGGAAAGAAAGCAGTTGTTCAATTTTTGCTTGAGCAGCCCGGAATTGATTGTAATGCTGAGAGCCGCTTAGGCGTAACAGCGCTGATGGCTGCTGTCCGAGATTCGCACAAAGAAGTGGTGAAAATGTTACTTGCCCAACCTCACATCAAAATCAATGCAAAAACCCGACGAGAAGGAATGACCGCTCTTATGATGGCTGCAGAAAAAGGCAATGCAGAAATCGTACAATTGCTGCTCAATGAACCTGGAATTGCTATTAATGCGCTGACGAAGATAGCTCCTGCGCAAACTGCTCGCGAAATTGCCGCTCATAACCAGCGTGATGAGATCGTACAATTGATTAGGGAATGTGAACAACGATTGCGCTAAATCACTGTATCGATACGAACCAATCTTAAACTGCCTGCCTCAAACAGGATGGACTATAATATTCAAAGACGTGCTAGCTAAACATACATGCAAAACAATGTCCTCGTTCAACATATCCGGTCATTTTTGAGTTAATCAAAGCTCCACGAGTATCAAGTGCAACAAGTCTCGATTTGGTCGTAGTATATTATACATTTTGGCATATTTTGAACTTTTCTTCTACATAATGATAATGCCTCAAACCCTCATATTAGGAAAGAATCTTTGCTATCAATTCTGCTCTAACAAACAGAACTCAGCCGCAAGACATTTATTAAAATCTAAATACACTTATTAATATGTAATAAACAAGAAGCAGGATCATCATGAATTTTAAAATTTGTTTCCTTACTTTTTCCATACTTTTAACTCATTCTATATCAGCAATGGAAAAAAATGCACCTCTTAGCAGCCCTTCACAATCACTATATAATGCTCTCGAAACCAGACTCTATGCGCTTTTAATGTTTGCTTCGACAGAGGGTCTGAAAGAAGGTGTTCAATGGTTTCTTGACAAACCTGTCATAGATGTTAATTATCAACATCAAAATGGGATGACAGCTCTCATGTTCGCTAGCCTTAGTGGTCATAAAGAAATCGTTCAACTGCTTCTTGCCGCACCTGGCATAGATGTCAATCGCCAAAGTCAAAATGGGATAACAGCTCTCATGTTCGCTAGTCTTAATGGTCATAAAGAAGTCGTTGAACTGCTGCTTGCCGTGCCTGGCATAGCTGTTAATCACCAAAATCCAGATGGGATGACGGCTCTCATGTTCGCGGCTAGCCACAATGGTCCTAAAGAACTCGTTCAGCTGCTTCTTGCCGCACCTGGCATAAACGTTAATCACCAAAGTCAAAATGGAATGACAGCCCTCATGTCTGCAGCACTAAGAGGTTACAAAGAAGTCACTCAACGACTTCTTGCTCAACCTAATATAAATATCAATGCAGCTACTCCTGGAGGTGTAACGGCTCTTATGCTTGCTGCTCGGGAGGGGCACATGGAAATTGTTGAACTGCTTCTTACTCAATCTAGCATTAACATCAATGCTCAAACACAAACTCACTGCACCGCCCTCATACTCGCTTCCCAGAGTGGCCGATCAGAAATAGTTGACCTGCTGCTCAAAAAACAGGACATCGCCATCAATACTCTAAATGAAGCCGGAATGTCTGCTTTTGCAATCGCTTGCCAGGCAGGCCATGAACCAGTCGTTCGAGTAATGATCGATCACCCAGATATCAATATCAATACTCGATGCGGCCAACTGGGTTGGACACCTCTCATGTTTGCCGCTTATAATGGACATGCAGGAGTTGTGAATTTTTTGATTAATCAGCCAGGCATCGCTATTAAGTTACTCACGAGAACTACCTCGCAAACCTCTAGCGAACTCGCAATTGAACGCGAGCACTTCGAAGTTGCAGAATTAATTAACAGTGTAGGTAAAATCATTCGATGAAATGGAACAATTAAAAGGTCAGATCAACAAAAAGTATCTGTTGAAGAACCAGCTTGGACATCCAAGCGATTGACAGATTAATAATTTTTTAGTATAAGTATTAATACAAATAAAAAATTAAACAATAGGATTGCTCATGAATCTCACCCCTTTTCTCCTATCACTACTCATTACACATTCTCTTTTTTGTATGCAGAAGAGCATTGAAATAGATCAAGCTTTGGAAGTAGTACAAACCCAACAAAATAATCCTATGGTTGCACAGCCTACCGCTGCGGAGCGGGAACTTCTTGATGCTGCGAAGCAAAATAACGTGAACCACATGAGGCAACTTTTAAAACAACCTGGAATAAATAGTAATGCTCAAGATCAAAATGGCGCAACTCCTCTTATTGTGGCTGCCAATTTTGGCAATATTGATAGTGTTCGATTGCTCCTTGATACCCCAGGCGTATCGTTTAATGCCCAAAATAACCGTGGAGAGACTGCCCTTACTTTTGCCGCGTTTTTTGATCGCGTAAAAATTGTTCAGTTGCTTCTTGATAAACCTAGTATTGATGTGAATTTAAAAAAGGCAGATGGCGAGACCGCCCTGATGGTGGCTGCGCAGAAAGGTAATGTTGAAATTGTGCAACTTCTCATCAATAGGCTTGATATCTATTTAAATGCTCAAAATGAAGACGGTCAGACCGCTCTCATGCTTGCTTGCCATCATGGCCGCATAGAAACTGTACGATTGTTGCTCAATACACGTGGGATACATATCACTACCCAAGACAGGAGGGGTGAAAATGCCCTCATGATTGCTTCCTCCAGAGGCCATGAAAAGATTGTGCGTTTGTTAATTGAAAAAACGATCATTCTGAATGCGCAAAATCGAAACGGCGATACAGCTCTCATCATTGCTACGCACCTGAACCACAGAGATGTCGTACAATTGTTGCTCGCTACACGGGGTATAAATAGTAACGCACATAATAGCACAGGGTACACCGCTCTCATGATAGCGGCACAAAATGGTCAAAAAGAAATAGTTGAGCTCCTCCTAAAACAACCAAACCTTGATATTAACTTCCATACACAAAATTTACCCTCTGCCCTGATACACGCCGTGGATGCGGGACATACAGAAATAGTACGACTGCTCATTGATGAACCAACTATCGATCTCAATGCTCAAGATCAGGATTATCGACATTCAGATAATGCAACGCCCCTTATACTGGCAGCATTGCATGATTTCGAAGAAATAGTAGATTTGCTGCTTAGTAAACCCACCACGGATGTTAACGCGCAAAATAAAAAAGGCTGGACCGCTCTCATGTGTGCAGCCTGGCAGGGCCATACAAAAATCGTAGAGTCGCTTCTTAAGGCACCTCATATAGACCTTACGAGACAGGATAATGATGATGGCTATACGGCTTTCACTCTTGCCTCGCATAATGGTCGCACAGAAGTCCTGAGATTGCTTGTTAACAGACCTGGTATAGACGTAAACGCTCAGACAAGGTCAGGTAACACTGGTCTTATGCTCGCCGCAAACAATGGTCATAAAGAAACCGTAAGCCTTTTGCTAAGCCTACCGCATCTCAATATCAATGTGCAAACAAAAGAAGAAAGGACAACGGCACTCATGCATGCTCTAATGAAAGGGCATACAGAAATCGTACAAATGCTTCTTGATAACCCTAATACCAACACAAATATCGAGGATTCTCAAAAAAACAACGCTCTCATAATCGCCGCGCGCAATGGTGATAGAGAAGGTGTGCGATTGCTCCTTAAAAAACCCGAGACCAAAGTCAATACCCACAATCTTGATGATTGTGAAACTGCCCTCACCGCGGCTGCCGATAAAGGTCATACAGATGTCGTTAAACTCCTTCTTGATAGGCCGGACATCAACGTCAATGCTCCAGGCAAACGCCATATGACAGCGCTCATGAGCGCTGCAAAAAAAGGTGATACCGAAATCGTGCGATTACTCCTCAATAAGCCAACTATTGACATTAACGCGCAAGATGTAAAAGGTCAAACAGCCCTCATCCTTGCGGCCCAAAACGGGCAAGCAGCAAGTGCTCAGTTGCTCCTTGAAAAAGCTGAGATCAATGTCAACCGCAAAACAAGCACGAAGATGACTGCTCTCATGATTGCTTCTGAGAATGGGCATGCAGACATTGTACAGTTGCTTATCAACAAACCTGACATTGAACTTAATGCCCAAAATGACGATGGGAGAAATGCTCTCCAGATCGCAACTATAAGACGGCACCCTCAGGTTGTTCAGGTGCTTCTGACCAAAGCCGACAGCCCATCTATTTACAAAGCTTTCATAATAGCAACATGGCTCGTCGGTAATAAAGAAATCGTTCAACTGTTTCTCAACTCCCCTCGAGGCATAAATATTAATGAACCAGATGAAGATCGATGGACGGCGCTAATGAATGCCGCCAAGGCTGGTCATGCTGAAATTGTTCAATTGCTTCTTGGACAGCCTGGTATTGCTATTAATGCCGCAAATCGGTTCGGCGTGACTGCTTTCATGCTTGCTGCCTCTGTTAATCAAGCGGCTGTCGTCAACATTTTTTTAACCCTTCCACAACTAGATATCAATGCCACAAGAGACGATGGGACAACTGCTCTTATGGCAGCTGCCGCAGCTGATTGTAAAGATACAGTACGCATTCTGCTCGCCCAACCGGGAATAAATGTAAATGCTCGAAATCGACATGGACACACAGCTCTTAGATTAGCTGTCGAGAACGGATGTGCAGAAATAGTTAAACTGTTACTTGCTCAACAAGGCATTAGCTTCAATAATTCGTATCTCATCGTTGCAGCTACGCATGGCCATAAAGATATAGTCCGCATTTTTCTTGCTCAACCGAGCATAGAAATTAATGCGCAAACACTGGGTCTAGGAACTGCTCTCACTGCAGCGATTCAACATAATAAAACAGAAATCGTCCGCTTATTACTTGATCAGCCTAACGTCGACATCAATGCGCCAACTGAAGAGGGCATAACCCCTTTTATGTTTGCAGCTAAGTATGGACACACAAATCTTCTTCAATTATTACTCGGTAGACCCGCTATTAATATTAATGCTCGAACTCGTTTTACGGGCCACACCGCTCTCATGATTGCTGCTCAAAATGGGCACAGAGATGTCGTTAAATTGCTGCTTAACGAACCTGACATTGCCATAAAAGCACGCACAAGAAACACCTCGCAAACAGCGGTTGATATTGCTATGGAACACAGGCGTGATGAGATCGCCCAATTGATTAAGGATCATGAGAAAACTGTTTTGCGATAAAAACAACCGATTGCGGCCAATCAATGGAACTCTTATGCTTATTAAAAAAACTTTCAAAAAACAGGATTATCATTTTAATTGTTATAGCGTAAACTAACTATGTATACACACTTTCAAATCAGCAGAAAAACATGGATCATCGATCAGATATCTTAAAACAGCTTGAACTCTACGGCACATCACAGCTCATCACGGATGAAGAAAAAGCTGAGCTCCCTCAGTATATTTCTTTTATCGAAAGTAATCTTCATTGCTTGGAACGAACAAATAGGGGCCATGTAACGGGATCAGCATGGATTGTTAATCATGATTTTTCGAAAGCACTTCTTACGCATCACAAAAAGCTTAATGACTGGTTCCAGCTTGGCGGTCATGCAGATGGTGACCCTAATATTAAGCGTGTTGCTTTAAAGGAAGCACAAGAAGAGTCTGGCATTAATGAGTTTTCGTTTGTAATAAGCGGTATATTCGATATAGATCTGCATCCTATTCCTGGTCCCTGTGAATATCATTACGATATCCGGTATCTTTTACAAACATTCCTAGGAGCCACATTTACGGTGAGTCATGAGTCACACGATTTAGCGTGGCTTGATCTTGATAAGATACATGAATATTCATTTGTGCCATCAGTATTGCGCCTTGCAGAGAAATCGGTCCTTGTAAGGGATACTCTTCTTAAGAAAGAATTCCGTACAAGTTAAACCACCTTTCCCTTTTGGCAATAGCCTCTAACACTCTATTTCCAATTCGATGAAATCTCTCATTCAGTGATTGATCGGTTATTAGCTTTTCTGCTAATGACTTAAGACTCTTTTTTTCCATAAATCCTGGCGGCTCTACCTCAAAATCATCAGGTGAGACACCGGCTCTTCCTTTTTCCGATTCTTGAACTCTTCGTGTCTCAAAAACATAGAAATTTATATCCTTATGCGAAATGAGGGCTTCGACCATTTCTACCTCTCCCAACAGCATTGCAATACGCAGAGGAACAGATGAATCCTTATTTAAAATATTAACATCTATATCTGTTCGTTTAATCAAATAATTGAACAATACGAGATCTCGACTTTCTATAGCGACATGTAGCGGATGAGAAGAATCTAAATCATAAAAAATCTGCTTTAATAGGGGCGTCCTGTAGATCATATGAGGCACTAAAATGCGTGTCCATTCGCTATCAAGTTTCAAAATATTGCCATTTTTCACGTAAGAGTCCAGAGCGGCGAGCAGTTCTCGACGTGTATTTGCGATCATTCCATGATCAGGATTAAACCTTCGCAACTTGATACGGGGACAAGCAACGAGAATATGTACCAGATTCCCTTTTTGCGCGTGTATTGCGCATTCAAGTGCAGTAAGACCTTGTTTATTACATGCATTCACATTACTATCCCCACGATTAATGAGGTAGCGAAGCAGTGGCTCATGATTATCTTCAACTGCCCTGTGCAGAGGATTTTCCGCGTCTCCCTGTAAAAAAATATCTTCAAGCCCCACCTCATGTTTTGAAAGAATGAGAAAGAGCTCACGATGCAATCGATCAATTGAACGATTCTCTCTGTAAGACGAAAAGGCAGTAGAAACATGAGATTTTAAAGTTATGCGCTCAGCTTCTGAAATCTTAAACCCTTTCAAGAATCCGATCATCTGCATACCGTGCAGGTGCTCGGGGAAACAGAGAACAAAAAAGCAAGTCTTAATTACATGTCTATAAAAAATTCTGTGCACTGGCTCAAAAGCGTATACGAAGTTATAACGATACCTATCCAAAATCTTCTCACTTTTAAGATCAGATTGCAACGTTAAAGAAAAAGGCTAAAGAAATAGTCTAAATAAATGAAGGGAATTTGATTTTTTGTGCGATGAAAGTTTGTGAAGCCCGGCAAATGCCGGGCTTTCATATCATTAGGTATATTATGCTGATTTTACGTCCTTGAGTGCATCAAGAAGTTTATCATTTGTATCTGGATATCCTCTCTTTTTAAGTAAATCAGCTGGGCTCTTGCCTTTAGAATTTGCAAGCTCTAAATTTGCTCCTGATTCTACTAATAATTTAAGTGCTTTTGGATAAAAGTGTGATACGGCTTCATGAACAGGGGTATTTCCATGCTTATTTTGAGCATTGACCTCTGCCCCTCGGTCTAGTAATGGCTTAATCAAGGAAGCCTGTCCTCGGGCCGCTAAAAAGAGTGCGTGATTTAAGTAAGCCTGATCTCCTTTATGTTCATCTAGAACTGCATCAATTTTCTCCTGGTTTAATGGCTTTTGATACATAAGAGCCAACAGTTCCCCTTTTCCTTCAGGTTTAGTTTTAGCTGTTGCGCCTTGTGCATTACACGCTGATCCTATAAGAAAAGCTGTGCACAGAGAAGCGGCGTAAATGAATGTTTTCATAAAAACCTCCTTTAATTGTATTTAATTATTTAAAAAAATAATTGGTTTAGACAAGACTCTATCTTTATAATTATTTCATTTTGAAATGTTCTATGTCAAGGGTTGAGGGATTTTGTTGTTGTCTTAGGCAAGCATCATTTTATGGTACCATAGCTCAAGACCATTCGTTCCAGCACCATTTTTGAGATGATAATCAAGAAGATAAAGAGATTGATGAGCTTTGACCAGAGAATCGACCGTGTATCTTTGCCAATCTTTGTTAATAAATGAAAAAGGTAAACGATACGCACTCTTTTTTGCTTCTTGAATACCGAGTGTTCGTGCACGGGATACAAAAAGACTTGCCTGCCAGAGCTGCTCAGACCAATAGGCAATCCAGAACTCTTCAGGGTAGTCTGATTTACATGCCTTCCACTGCTTTAGAAAGAGGTACGGCTGTTGAGCAAAGAGATGTTGGCTCAGAGTGAAAAATGATTTCTCAGGCACTATAAGGCGGGTAAACCAGTGGCTAAAAAATGATTCACACTTTCTGCCAACCACTAACTGATAGGCCATCAATCTACAAGCCTCATCAAGGGTAAGTGCCTTCTGGAAAAAAAAGAGTTGTGAAAGAAAATGATCATCTCGCTGAAGCTGTGGATAGAAAAAGGATGCCAATGTCTGATAGAGCGACATATCGACCTTATCGGGCAATTCTACAATGAGATGATTATCATCTTTGAGCTTCTTTGCATCATCAAAAAAGAGGATACAATGAGGCCCTTGGTAGCTTTTAATATAGGAAAACCAGGCCTTTTTAGTGGCAGCATCAAGTGTGTGAACATTTTTTACCCAATAGAGAAGACGGGATCCTAAAAAACTCACTTCGAGTTGAGCCTTTATATCAGCTAGTTCTTGAAGTTCAGTATCAAGAGAAGAAACAGCCATTATCTCACGGACGCGAGAAAGAAAGAGTGCAAAGAACTGAGTCGGTATCTCTGATTCTGGCACCTGAAAATGAACTACCTTAACGTCGGAAATCTCGTTTTTTTCAAGCGTTTTAAGTAATTCACTGAAGTGCATACTTGTTATTCAAATGAGGCAAATGATACTGGTTGCTGCATAACAGCCGATGATACCTTGTTTGCTGGAGACGTTTGATAGGGACTGCGATCATAAAATGAAAATAGTTCTGAAACTCCTTTCATAGCAAGAGATCGCATACCATCATACTGTTCCCAACTTAACGGGAACCGTTCGGCAGAACCTTGAATTTCGATGACTCTGCCCGATCGGGTGAGCACAAAATTAAAGTCTGCCTCTGTCATACTATCTTCCATAAAGTCTAAATCAAGTAACGGAAGCTCGTGAGTAATTCCTACGGAGACTGCCGCCAAATCATCAATAAGCAGCTCTTCGGTCAAAATACCCTCTTGCAACCAACCTGTCTGCGCTGCCTTCAGGGCAAGAAATGCCCCTGTAATACAGGCAATACGGGTACCTCCATCTGCCTGGAGAACATCACAGTCCATAAATATGGTCTGTTCGCCCAAGGCATCAAGGTTAGCAACTGACCGCAATGAACGTCCAATAAGACGAGATATTTCAATCGTACGGCCACTACGCTTATTTGCTGTTACTTCTCGCACCGTCCGTATAGGAGTTGATGCAGGCAGCAACGAATATTCTGCAGTAAGCCATCCCGTCTTTTTGCCGCGCAAGAAATGAGGAACTCCCTGCTGCAGCGTTACTGAGCATAATACTTTCGTATTGCCCATCTCAAAAAGTGTGGATCCTGAAGCATATTTAAAAATATCATAGGTGACCTTTAAAGGACGAAGTTGATCGAATGATCGTTGACCCGATCGAACAAGCTTACTCATTACTCTCCCTCTTTAAGCAGTTTTAATCGAATTCTACCTGTACTTGGATCATAGTCAATTACTTCGACCGTAACAGGCTCTTCCGGTTTCATAACTTTCATAAATTCTGCTGCTAACGGTTTCGGCATCGCCGATACATGCACAAGGCCATCGACGCCTGGAGCAATTTCGACAAAAATACCAAATTCAGCAATTTTTTTAATACGTCCTTTATAAATGGTTCCTCGTTCAATTTGTCCACCGAGTGTTTTCACCCACAGGACTGACATATCAAGTTTCGGTCCTGGATGGCCAAAAATCCGTACTGTTCCATCATTTTCAATATCAATTTCAGTACCCGTCTTATCGATAATATCGCGAATAACCTTGCCACCTGTTCCGATAATAGCACCAATTTTATCCGTTGGCACTTTGAAAGAAACAATCTGTGGAACAAGCTCAGAAAGCTTGGGATTCGGCGCAGACATAACTTTGCGCATCTCACCAAGGATGTACATCCTTCCCTTCAGTGCTTGTCCAAGAGCACATTCAAATACTTCACGAGGAAGGCCTTCTCTATGCTTAATATCCATCTGAATAGCTGTGATACCTTTATCAGTACCCGCCACCTTGAAATCCATAAGCCCAAAGGCATCTTCTATCCCTGCAATGTCGGAAAGGACATGCATTTTGCCTTCTTTATTCATAAGAAGACCCATAGCAATACCGCTCACCATATCAGAAATAGGAACACCCGCATTCATGAGTGCCATCGTTGATCCGCAAACCGTTGCCATAGACGTCGAACCATCGGATTCAAGCATATCTGCAACGATACGTATCGTGTAGGCGAAATCAGCCTTGGCAGGAAGTACTTGCCGTATTGCTGATGCTGCAAGATAGCCATGTCCTATTTCACGGCGACCTGGAGCACGCATATGCCGCACTTCCCCGACAGAAAACGGCGGGAAATTATAATGGAGCATAAATGAGCTCTCAGAAGGTTCCGCCATAATATCTTCAATTCGTTGCTCATCCTGACCACCACCAAGGGTAACGCTCACAAGCGCCTGGGTTTGCCCTCGTTGAAAGAGCGCAGATCCATGATTGAATGGCAATAAGCCAACCTCAGTCTTAATGGGACGAATGACATCAAAGTCTCTATTATCTATCCGTTTACCTCGTTTAAAGGTCTCTTCAGTCAAGACTTCTTCAAGCACGTCATCAAAAATATAATCTATGAACGTACGAGAGATCTTAAGCTCTTCAGACTCTTTTTCATGGAGCGCAAAGAATGATTCTTTTAATTTCTTCATTGCATCACCGCGCTCTATCTTGTCACTCTTATAGAGCGGTGCGACCGCTTCTGGGGTTAAAAAGTCCTTTGCTTGCTTTTTCCATGTTGCCCAATCAATAGTGTCAGCACGCTCTTCTTTGGCAACACCAACCTCTTTTTGAATTTGCTTTTGCCACTCAACCTGCTTTTTAATGGAATCGTGGGCTAAGAAAAGGACATCGAGAAATTCTGATTCGGTAATTTGGTTGCAGCTGCCTTCAACCATGCAGACACCTTCTAGAGTTCCTGCTACAGTGATTTTTACATCTGAGGCAACTGTTTGACTATACGTCGGATTAACGATCCACTGCCCTTCTACACGGGCAACTTCTGCTGCACCGACAGGACCTAAAAAGGGAATCTTTGAGATGGTAAGTGCGAGGGAACTTGCTACTAATGCAAGTGCGTACGGCGCATGTTCTTTATCAACGGAATAGACCGTTGCTAAAATTTGAATCTGATCAAAAAAGTTAGCCGGAAAGAGTGGTCGTACCGCACGATCTACTAATCGCCCAGTAAGAACCTCTTTATCACTAAATTTACCTTCACGCTTAAAATAACCTCCGGGAATCTTTCCCGCAGCCGCGAAATTTTCTCGGTAATCGATCGTCAGCGGTAGAAAGCCAGGAAACTCCTTAGAAGGAGCGGTGCAAACTGTCGAAAGTACGACCGTTCCACCCTGCTGAAACCAGACAGCTCCATCAGCTTGTTGTGCATACTTACCGATGACTACTTCATAATCAAAATCGGGCAAATAAAATTTCTTTTCCATCTCTTAGGGACCCTTACTTACGTAATCCAAGACGCTCTATGACTTGTTTATACTTTGCTTCATCAGTTCGTTCCAGGTATTTTAGAAAGCGTCTTCTTTGTCCCACAAGAACGTGGAGCCCTCGCTTAGATCCAAAATCCTTTGCATGTGTCTTAAAATGTGCTGTTAAATTTTTGATACGATCGGTAAGCAATGCAATCTGGACCTCAACCGATCCTGTATCCATTGCATGCTTTCTAAACTCGTCTATACGAGCTGATTTGTCTACTGCCATAAATAAAAACTCCTTATTCTGGTAGGCGCAAGCGGATTTGAACCGCTGACCCCTGCTACGTCAAAGCAGTGCTCTACCGCTGAGCTATACGCCTTAATAATCATGCTGTTGTTTCATCCAAATATTTCTTTTTAAAGTGCTTAACACCTGTTCCTGCTGGGATCAGTTTACCTATTATCACGTTTTCTTTCAAACCATAAAGATAATCAATTTGTCCCGATACCGCTGCTTCCGCCAAAATACGTGTCGTTTCTTGGAACGATGCAGCTGAGAAGAAGCTTTCAGTACCCAATGAAGCAAGCGTGATGCCCATAAGAACGGGCTTCGCTGTAGCTACGCGCTTACCTTCAGCTTGTAATGCGGTATTGATCGTCTTAAAGTGTATACGGTCAACACGATCTCCAATCAAGAAATCAGTGTCACCGGGATCTACAATACGGACCTTGCGCAACATTTGGCGAACAATAAGTTCAATGTGGCGATCGTTAATATCGATACCCTGTAAACGATAAATCTGCTGAATCTGATTGACTAGATATTTCTGAAGCACTTCAGGCCCCAAAATCCTCAATATATCATGAAGCACTGGGGTTCCTGTTGTTAACTGGTCACCCGCGCTGACTCGTTCACCATTAATCACGTTTATCTGCTTACCACGCGGAATGAGATAATCAAATGACTGATCGCCATTGACGACTGTTATCTTACGCTGCCCTCGTACAATACCTCCAAAGACGACTTCCCCATCAATATCTGACAAAATCGCTGGATCTTTTGGCATACGTGCTTCAAAAAGTTCGGCAATACGCGGCAAGCCACCGGTAATATCCTTGGTTCTCGTCGCTTCACGTGGTACTTTTATGAGCACATCGCCCACATTCACCATGGCTCCATTCTCAACAACGAGGTAAGCACTCGTTGGGAGATAATATTGAACAAGCTCCTCATCTTTTTGATTCTTGATAAGAAGCGCTGGTTGATACCTATCTCCTTTATGCTCAACGACCATTTTCGCCGAACGGCGTGTCGTTTCATCAAGTCGTTCTTGCACAGTTACGTTATCAATAAGATCGATATAATGAACTGTTCCCGCATGCTCAGTTAATAACACCTTATTATGAACGTCCCATTCAGCGAGCTTTGTGCCAGCGGTTATCTTTTGACCATCGGTAACTAATAACGTAGTTCCGTATTCTAGATCATGTCTTTGTAGTTCGCGACCATCTGGTGACATAACAAGGAGGCGTCCTTTACGGCTCAGTGCAATCGTCTTACCTTCCCTATTCGTTACCGTACGTACATCACGTAGCTGTACCACCCCATCAAACTTAGATACATAGGATGACTGTTCAGCGACCGACGCAATACCTCCGACGTGGAAGGTTCTCATGGTTAACTGGGTACCCGGTTCACCAATTGATTGTGCTGCAATAATACCGACTGCCGTTCCTGAATCGGCAACTTCGCCTTTGGATAAGTCAATACCATAGCAGACGGCACAGACGCCCCGTTTTGCTTGGCAGACTAACGTTGAGCGGATTGGTATTTTTGATACAGCCGAATCATTAATTCTTTCTAAATCTTCACGCATGACTGGATCGCCCTGTTTAAGAACCATCTGTCCTGAGATCGGATCTTTCACATCATGTGCTGCCATACGACCAAAGACACGCGCACCTAATGCATAGAGTACATCACCGCCCTCTTTAAGCGATTCTATTTCAACGTAGCCGAGGGTCTTGCAGTCATGCATGGTGATGACCACATCCTGTGCTACGTCAACTAAACGACGTGTCAGATATCCAGAGTTTGCTGTTTTAAGCGCAGTATCAGCCTGCCCTTTACGAGCTCCGTGAGTAGAAATGAAGTATTCAAAGACACTCAAGCCTTGCCTAAAGTTGGTTTTTACTGGCGTTTCCATAATTTCGCCTGACGGCTTGGACATGAGTCCTCTCATCCCAACAAGCTGACGAATCTGTTCTTTTGATCCACGAGCTCCTGACTCAAGCATCATAAATATCGGATTAAATGGCTGGTTACTTTTGTCAGCGTTAAAGTATGCCTCAGTATCTAATTTTTCAAGATCCTTCGACACCTGCGCCGCAACATCTGATGTCGCATTCGACCAGATACTCAATACCTTATTATAGCGCTCACCATTGGTAATTACACCATCCATGTAGAGCTGTTCGATCTTGGCGACTTCCTTTTCAGCTTTCTCAATAATCGCGTCCTTTTTCTCAGGAACAACAAGATTATCGATAGCAAAAGAAATTCCCGCCATCGTTGAATTATAAAATCCGAGTTTCTTAACTCTATCTAAGCATTTAACGGTCGCTTCGCTACCAAAGCGGGAATAGACGCGTTCGACAAGCTTCGTTAAATCGCTCTTAGTCATCACCTTATTAACCCAAGCAAAATCGGATCCTTCCGGCAATCCTTCAAAGAGCATAACGCGACCTACCGTGGTTTCTACCATTCCCGAAGGTAAGCGTAACTTAACCTTTGCATGCAGATCTGCAGTACCCATCTGATAGGCACTTACTACCTCATTGGGACTTGAAAAGACAATACCTTCACCCTTAGAGTTCAGGCGCACCTTCGTAATATAGTGAAGGCCTAATACCATATCTTGGGTCGGTACGGTCACTGGTCTGCCATTTGCTGCAGAGAGAATATTTTGTGTTGATAAGATAAGTTTTTCGCATTCCATGCGTGCACTTTTGCTTAACGGCACGTGCACCGCCATCTGGTCACCATCGAAGTCAGCGTTATAGGCACCGCACACGAGCGGATGTACTTTAATTGCCTTGCCATCGACCAATATAGGATAGAATGCCTGTATACCTAACCTATGCAATGTTGGCGCACGGTTCAGCATTACCGGATATCCTTTTACGATATCTTCAAGGACGTCCCACACTTCAGGTGCTGACTCTTCGACCATCCTCTTTGCCACACGTAAGTTAGGGGCTATCTCGCGTTCTAAAAGTCCGGCATAGACATGCGACTTAAAGAGCTCAAGCGCCATAATTTTTGGAAGGCCACATTGATCCATACGAAGTTCAGGATCGACTACAATCACAGAACGACCCGAGTAATCAACACGTTTACCCAAGAGATTCTGCCTAAAGCGTCCTTGCTTTCCTCGCAGCATTTCACTTAATGACTTTAATGGTCGACGATTTGGTCCACGCACTGGTTGGCCACGACGTCCATTATCAATGAGCGCATCTACTGATTCTTGAAGCATTCTCTTTTCGTTCTTAATAATGACTGAAGGAGCTTCAATTTCGATAAGTCGTTGTAAACGAATATTTCTATTAAGAACACGGCGATACAGCTCATTTAAATCCGAACTTGCAAATCTACCACCTTCTAACGGTACAAGCGGTCGTAAGTCAGGAGGTAACACCGGTAAAATACTAAGAACCATCCATTCAGGACGAAGGTTCCCTGCAATAAGGCTCTTAAAGACTTTCATACGACGCAGGATCTTGTGTCGTGCTGCTGCCGACGTAAGCTTGTCATAGTCTTCTTGCAGCTTATAGACTTCTTTGTGCAGATCGATCATACTAAGCACCTGTTTTACTGCTTCAGCACCTGTGTCAGCTGAAAAGTCAGTATCTTCAGGATGTGCATCAAGGTATGCTTCATAATCAGCGGTGCTGAGTAAATATTTGCTCGGATAGGGTGACTTACCCTGGTTAATCACCATATATGCATCAAAGTAAATAACCCGTTCTAAATCTTTGATCGGCATATCAAGAATAAGACCAAGATAGCTTGGAATTCCTTTGAGATACCAGATATGACAGACAGGTGCTACCAGCTCAACATGGCCCATTCTTTCACGACGAACACGAGCCTGAATAACTTCTACACCACATTTTTCGCAGGTAATACCTCGGTGTTTCATCCGTTTGTATTTACCGCAGTTACATTCCCAATCTTTATTAGGACCGAAAATACGGGCACAAAAGAGCCCGTCTCTTTCAGGTTTTAAAGTACGATAGTTAATGGTTTCTATTTTCTTCACTTCTCCATAAGAAAGTGATCTTATTTTTTCAGGAGAAGCAAGACCTATTTTTAAAGCGTTAAACTGAGAAGTATTTATATACTCACGAAAACGCTCAAGCAGTTGATTACTCACCGACTTCCTCCTTGCCGCTCTTTAAAAGATCTATTCTCAATCCCAAACTTTGCAGCTCTTTTATTAATACATTAAATGATTCAGGAAGACCTGGCTCTGGGACGTCTTCATTGCGCACGAGCGCCTCATAGACTTTATGCCGTCCTACAACGTCATCAGACTTGTAGGTCAACATCTCCTGTAATGAATAGGCTGCACCATGCGCCTGGAGTGCCCATACTTCCATTTCCCCAAAGCGCTGACCACCAAGTTGTGCTTTACCGCCAAGTGGCTGCTGAGTTACTAATGAGTATGGCCCTACAGAGCGGGCGTGCAACTTATCATCTACCATGTGATTCAATTTCATCATATAAATGCTACCGACCGTCACCGGCTGATCAAAATAGAGTCCCCGTTCGGCCATCGCGAACGCGGTAAGCACCATTTTCTGACGACTTTATAGACTTCAATATCGGCAGAATGTCCTCTTTAAAATCTGCTCCATCAAACACAGGGGTTGAGAAGAAAACTCCCTCCTGGGCTGATCGTCGAGCAAGCTCAAATAGTCCTTCCTCGCCATATTTTTTAATATAGTCATCAACCAGTTCTTTAGAATAAGCAATATCCAAGAATTTACGTGCAGCAGCAACACCTTCATTTTTCATAAGATCATCAATCTTTGATGAAAGTTGCTTTCCTGCATATCCTAAAATCGTTTCAAGGATCTGACCCACGTTCATACGAGAAGGCACACCAAGTGGATTAAGAACTATATCTACGGGAGTTCCATCATCCATATACGGCATATCTTCACGAGGAACAATGATAGAAACAACCCCTTTGTTTCCATGACGACCAGCGACTTTATCTCCGACAGAGACATGTCGCTTCATACCTATATACACTTTCACCATCTTGATGACACCAGAAGGTAGTGGATCCCCTTTCTTCAATCGGTTAATCCGTTCTTCTTTCAAGCCATGCAAAATACGTGTCTGATTTTCTAAGGATGATTTGAGATATTCAATCTCATGATTAATTTCTGAGTCTGCAGATTTGAGCCCTGCAAGGTCGCTTAATGGTAAGCCCTTGAGCTTCTCAGCAGAAAATTTACCGGCGGCAACTGCCGTCTTCACTCCTTTTGCTGCTGCCTTGCCTTTCAGAAGATCAATGAACTTATCCGTGACCATCTTTTCAAGGGTCGCCACGTGCATAGTAAAATCATTTTCAAGACGCATCGTTTCTTGTGCGACCATTTCTTTGTAGCGCTTATCTTTACGCATACCGCTTCGAGAGAAGATTTTCACATCGATAACGGTCCCTTCAATGCCTGGTGGAACGCGTAACGATGTATCTCGTACTTCACGAGACTTCTCACCAAAGATTGCGCGTAACAGTTTCTCTTCAGGAGAATATTGAATATCTCCCTTGAGCGTTACTTTTCCTACCAAAATATCTCCCGGACGCACACGCGTTCCAATGCGGACTATCCCATCCTCATCAAGTCCGGTAAGTGCAATTTCACTTACGTTAGGAATATCGCGGGTTATTTCTTCAGGCCCGAGTTTCGTATCTCGTGCTTCGACCACATACTCATCAATATGAACCGAGGTAAGAACATCTTCTGCTACAAGGCGTTTACTGAGGACAATGGCGTCCTCAAAGTTATAGCCATGCCATGGCATGAATGCCACGAGAAGATTTGATCCAAGGGCAAGCTCACCATTCAGTACCGATGTTCCATTACTTAAAATATCACCCGCTTTGACCAGATCTCCGGGTTTTACAATCGGCGACTGGTGAATCCAGGTATAATAACTAGAACGTTGGAACTTTCTTAAATAGTAGGTATCGACCCCCTGTGATACCCAGTCATCAGTATTCTTAAATTGAGACTCATCAACACGTACAACAATTTTTTCAGATGAGACATATTCAACCACGCCATCATGCTTGGCAACAACCATAGCTCCTGATGCACGGGCAATCTCCGTCTCCATGCCTGTTCCTACGGTAGGCGGCTGCATCTTAATTACCGGAACTGCTTGCCGTTGCATGTTTGATCCCATAAGCGCACGACTTGCGTCATCATGTTCCAAAAATGGTATAAAAGCCGTTGATACTGACACCAACTGTTTTGGTGAAAGATCAATATAGTTGATTTTTTGAGCATCAGTGTACATGAAGTTTCCTTCATGGCGAGCAAACACAAGATCCTCTTTAAGCACTTTACTCTTTTCATTAACTGAGCTTGCTTGCGCAATATATTTATCACCTTCTTCAAAGGCATCTAAGAACACGACTTCATCACGCATCTTACCTTTCTCAACAGGACGATAGGCAGTCTCAATAAAGCCAAGATCATTTACAAACGCATAGGTCGAAAGTGAAGAAATCAAACCAACTGTCTGACCTTCAGGCGTTTCAATCGGACAAATTCTTCCATAGTGAGAGGTATGAACGTCACGAATTTCATAGGTCGCGCGATCTTTCATAACACCGCCCGGCCCAAGGCTGACAGACGCCGTTTATGAGCAATTTCAGATAATGGATTCGTTTGATCCATAAACTGAGAAAGCTGCCCTGTACCAAAGAATTCTCTCAGTACTGCATTTAAGGGGTTTCACATTTAAAAAGTCCTGTGGCATCAGAGCACCATGCGTTTCTTGGATTCTAAACCGTTCACGAACAATACGCTCGATACGTAAGAGACCTAAATAAATCTGGTTATTAAGAAGTTCTCCTACTAAACGAACACGTCGGTTGCCCAAATGATCAATATCATCAAGCTCACCTTCTCCGCGTTCGCGTAAATTCACAAGATATTTAAGCGTAGCGAGGATATCCTCCTTTGTTAATGTCGTAATTTCTTCAGAAACGGAAAGACCCAATTTACGGTTCATTCGAATACGGCCAACTTTAGTAAGATCATATAAACGACTATTAAAGAATGATCCATAGAGCCGTTCTTTAACCTCTTCAATTGACGCGCTATCACCCGGCCAGAGCTTTGCATGTATTTCATGCAGTGCGTCATCTTCTGTATAGCAGCGATCTTGGGTTAGTGTTAATGCTATCGTTGGTTGGAATACATATCCTGAAGAGCTAATAAGATCAAACTGCAGCTTAGGAAATTTAGTAAGCTGCTCATAATATTCCTCAGTCATGACCATCCCCTGCTCAATGACGATTTCTCCGGTATCTGGATCAATAACATCACCACCAAATACCCGGTTGAGCAGATTCGACTTTTCTTAAGATAATCGGGTCACACCCGCTTTCTTGAGCTTATCAATAATATCTTTTGTAACACGCTTACCAACATAGGAATCTCCATCCTTCAAGGTCGGCAGCATACCTTTCTCAATACGTGTCCCTATAAGTGACTCATCAAGCTTTTGATAAAATTCACCTTTTTCAGCTACGACGGTATCAAAACGATAGAAATAGGGAATAATTTGTTCCCGAGGCACCCCTAATGCCTGCAAAAACGTCGTTACGAGGATCTTCTTCTTTTTATCAACACGCACCTGTAAATAATCATTGCTATCAAACTCAAAGTCAATCCAGGAACCACGCATTGGTATAATACGAGCAAGATAAAATGGACGACCACGAACATCTTTCACTTTTTTGCTTTGGGAGAAGACAACTCCGGGCGATCTATGTAATTGGCTCACAATGACACGATCTACCCCATTAATTAAAAATGTTCCTAAGTTTCCCACCTTAAACTTGCCGCGCTCTTCATAAATATCTGCCATAATAGGCACATCGGCAAAGAAAATATCTTGTTCTTTAATATCACGCAGCGCCTTTTTGCCCGCTTCATCGATATCCCAGGTAATAAGTTGCAATTTAACCTTGAGCGGCATACCAAATGTTTGCCCACTTGAGCGACATTCATCCAGCGTCAATGGCAACTGTACGGTTACCCGCGCTAAACAGTTGGAGCATGTTTTATATCGTGCCGTCTTTTTGTGACAGAACGTACATTCTAACTGTTCATTTAACCGCGACGTATCAGATTTTTTGCACGAAGAACAGCTCCAGGCATATCTATTGATTATCCCGGTCACTTTTCCACACGTGCATGCCCATGAACCCAGTTCATAGCTGACATACTCTAAGGACATCCGATCATTGTACTCGATCGGAAAAATATCTTTAAATACCTTTTCAAGACCGATAAGCTGCCTTTCAGCAGGCAAACAGTCTAGCTGAGCAAATTCATTAAATGATCGTGACTGTATCTCAATTAAGTTAGGAACTGGGACTATATCTTTTATTTTACCAAACGACCGACGAATCGGTTCTTTACCTTTACTTAGACTTGACATTCAGCTCCTTGGTCAAAAAGTTCATGTGTCAAAGATTCAAAAAAGCAGCATGCCGTGAGCCCCAACTTGTGAGGCTCACGTGCACACACTATTGATTACGAAAGCTTAACTTTAGCACCAGCTGCTTCCAGCGCTTCTTTTATCTTCTTTGAGTCTTCTTTAGATGCCGCTTCTGCAATTACTGTTGGGGCTTCTTCGACAGCTTTTTTAGCTTCGGTAAGTCCCAGGGTCGTTACTGAGCGCAGTGCTTTAATCACTTTGATTTTGTCTTCAGGGACAGAAACAAGCTCAACCTTATATTCAGATTTTTCTTCTTCTTTCTTGGCTCCAGCTTCTGGTGCAGCCATTGCAGGTCCGGCTGCTACTGCAGCTACTGCTGATACGCCAAACTTCGTTTCTAAATCTTTCACAAGTTCAGCAAGTTCTAATACCGTCATACTGCCGATATCATTTATCAATTGTTCTCTTTTTGATGCCATTGGATTCTCCACACGTTAAAGTTTACTGTTTCTTTTTCTCAACTTCTTTAAGCACTACAAGGAAGCGCGCTATAAGTTGATTGAGGATACTGACATAATTCGCAATTGGGGCTTGTAAGGTGCCACAGAGCCGTGCAAGCATTACTTCACGTGAAGGCAATGTTGCAAGAAACTCAATTTGCTCAGCTGAAATGACACGTGCATCGAGCGCACCAGCCTTAATCTTGAGCTTATCTTGCTCTTTAGCCGTATTAAAAAGGACCTTCGCAATTGACGGTGCATCAGCATCTGCAAATACTACCGCTATCTGATCCTGAAAATAGGGCGCCAACTCATTGAGGCCCTGAAGATCATGCGTTGCCCTAATTAATAAGGTATTTTTAGCAACCTTTATAAATCCTTTTTGTGCATGAAGCTCACGACGGAGCTTTTTTACTTCTTCAACTGTCAGTCCTTGAACGCCGACGATGAATGAAGCTTTACTCTGTTGAAAATCTTTTTTCACCGAGTCTATGACTGACTGTTTTTCTTGACGATTCATCGCATTACCTTTTCATCTTTATGAGATTTCTCTTATGAGACTTCGTCGGGATTAAGCGGCACACCGACGCCCATAGTCGATGAAACCGTCACCTTCTTTATAAATTTTCCTTTTGATGAAGGCGGCTTTGATGAAGCTAGTGCCCTCATAAAAGAAGTGAGATTCTCTGTTAACTGCTCTGGAGCAAAAGAAACTCTTCCAAAAGAAAAGTGAACGATACCATTTTTATCATTCTTAAAAAAGAGCCGCCCTTTTTTAAGGTCTTGAATAACACTTGCAACATCGAAAGTTACTGTTCCCGTTTTCTTATTAGGAACTAACCCACGAGGACCCAAAACTTTTGCTACTCTACCTACGAGACCCATTAAATCGGGCGTTGCTATAGCATTATTAAAATCAAGCCAGCCTCCTTCAATCTTTTCAATCAGATCTTCAGCACCAACATAATCAGCACCCGCCTTACGCGCCGCTTCAGCATGGTCTCCTTTAGCAAATACTGCTATTTTAACCTGCTTACCGGAGCCATTAGGAAGGAGTACTGATCCTCGTACTACCTGATCACCTTTTGAAGGATCGATGCCCACGTTAATATGTGCATCGACTGACTCATCGAACTTTGCATAGGCAAGTTCTTTTACTTTTTTAACTCCCTCAGCAAAAGAAAACTGCTTACCAACAGGTAGCTTTTCTCGTGCTTCACGGTACTTTTTTCCATGATGATGTGCCATATATCCCCTCACTCAGTTATTTCAAGACCCATACTGCGCGCACTTCCCGCAATAATCTTCTTTGCCTGGTCAAGAGTATAGGCATTTAAGTCGGCCATTTTCGTCTTCGCAATCTCTTCAATATCCTTCATTGATATAGTTCCTGCCTTTTCATGTCCAGGCTTTGTGGAACCTTTTTCAATGCTGATCTTCTTCTTGATGAGCTCGGTGGCAGGCGTCGTCTTTATGACAAAATCAAATTTTTTGTCAGCATAGACCGTAACAACAACGGGAACTGTCTGGCCCTTCCGATCGGCAGTCTTTGCATTGAATGCCTTACAGAATTCCATAATATTCACGCCCTGTTGTCCTAGGGCCGCACCCACTGGTGGTGCCGGCGTCGCCGCGCCTCCCGGTATCAGCATGCGAAGTCTGGCCTTAATTTCTTTTGCCATCGCTATCCTTTATCGTTTGACTTGCTCAAAAGTTAACTCTACCGGTGTCATTCGACCGAAAATGCTTACCATCACGGTCAATTTTTCATTTTCATCTGATATGGTATCAATGATACCATTGAATCCTGCAAATGGTCCTTCCTTAATTTCTACCTCTTTGCCTACCTCAAACGCATGCTTTGTCGTTGAAACAACAACTTCGCCTCGCATTTGAGCTAAAATGCGATTCATTTCTCTTTCTGATATAGGAACAGGATGTTGTCCCCCTAAAAATCGGGAGATTCGCGGCGTTTGCTGCACCAGACGTATGGTTTCAGGCAAAGGCTCCATTTCAATAAGCATATAGCCGGGAAACAAGTGCTGATCTTCAACCTCAGCTGTTTCAAAAAAGGGCTTCGTTTTTGCAGACGGGATAAGAATTTCTCCAAACTTATCCTGTAAGCCTTTTTCTTCTATACGCTTTAACACATCTGCTCGTATTAAGTTTTCGTATCCAGCTAACACCTGGACGACATACCATTTTTTCATTATATCCGGGTGTTACCTCTTAACGACACTAAAAATCTTTTGGTAAATAAGCCATTGATTAGCTTTGTCTACAAGCCCCAAATAAATTGTAAAGAAAAGCACTAAAAGGAGCGTAACAATCGTGGCACCAATAAACTCTTCAGGCTTAGGCCACTCCACGCGAGACATTTCTGTCCTGACTTCTCTTAAAAACTGACCAACATTAATCATCATAATCTCTTTTCGCCACCTTACTGGCAGGCCAGGAGGGATTCGAACCCCCAACCATCAGATTTGGAGTCTGCTGCTCTACCGTTAGAGCTACTGGCCTCCATCCTCATTTTGTTTCTTTGTGCGCATTATGCTTACGGCACCGCCAGCAGAATTTACTCAGCTTGAGCGAACCCATAGTTCTTTTTTTACTTAGTACTTGTGTGTAATTTCTCTCCTTACACACCTCACACGATAAATTCGTAGTAACTCGATTTTTCGCCATGACGTCCTTTGATAACTTAGTTTTGGAGCCCACAACCGGATTTGAACCGGTGACCTCTCCCTTACCAAGGAAGTGCTCTAACCAACTGAGCTACGTGGGCACAGTACAAGAATTATACACTACTATAACCGAAAAATTACGAAAATACAAGATGAAATACCAAGCAAACCCCCACCCTTATAAAAGGGGTTCTGATTCACTTGGAGCGGGAAACGGGACTCGAACCCGCAACCTACAGCTTGGAAGGCTGCCGCTCTACCAATTGAGCTATTCCCGCATTTTTTTGGACTGATACCTCTTGTACTGTACTGTCTCAGTATAAAGTACGCGGAAATAATTTCAAGCTTAAAAGGACAGAGCTGTGAGAGCACAACAAAGCGCTAAACCAAAAAGAACTGGAGCTGGCGACTGGATTTGAACCAGCGACCTACTGATTACAAATCAGTTGCTCTACCAACTGAGCTACGCCAGCTCGATATTATAAGACCACTCATGGTGGCGAGAGTAGGATTCGAACCTACGAAGGCAATTACCAACGGATTTACAGTCCGTCCCCTTTGGCCGCTCGGGAATCTCGCCGCATATTGGATAAGTATAGGCAAGATGCAAATAATTTTCAATATGGGTGGTATTATGTTAGCAAATTCAATCTGCCTTTAAATAACCAACTGTTGCATATGCAGAAAGTCGGAAAATTTTTGGATTCTGTGCATACGCGACAGCATAAAAAATGGATATAAATAGTGTCCCAAAAAAAATCAATAGATCGTCATAAATGATTTTTTTCATGTTGAATAAAGTTCAAAAAATTTGAGATTTCAAAAATGTCCTAACTTCGTTCATCAATAATAAGCAAAAATCAATCTGACAGGCTCCAGGGTATCATTTGGCAAACTTAATGTCTTGCTTCCCGGTTGCGTATACAAAAAACTTCGAAAAGTGAAGTTTTTTGTATACGCAACCGGACAAAAAATTGTTATATGAAGTTTGTGTAATAAGCGATAAGGATGCAATAACCTGTGGTTTTCATTTGAAGCAATTTCTCAAAAAGTGTGGTCTGGTAAAAAACCATAATCTTGGGTCCGCTAATACCTTGCTTTAACGTGCTAAGCCAAAAATGAAGCAAATTGTTGATGTCTATAACCCTCTCCCCATCCTGTAAGTAACGGTTGTGTGTGCAAAAAAAATGTCACTTTTCGTCACTTTTGGGGGAGCAATAATTTTCCAAAGTGGCGAATGGATCGAAGCAATTGAAACTGGCGATATCTAAAAATACTTGAAAAAATTCCCATTATAGAACGGCCGCGAATTACAATAGTGGTGTGCGCAAAAAACTTCATTTTTTAAGCTTTATGCGCCCAAAACCAGGAAAAATCGACGTATAAATCATATAAATTGATACAGCATAGCAATTAAGATTTTATTAGATCTTTCCCGCCTAAAAATTTGCGCCCAAAAATGCATATGATTTTAGGAGCCCTATTCCATTTAAACTGAACAAATTAAATTCACTTAAGCATGTGCTTAAGACAATAAACTAAGACTCATTGTACATTAGAGGAAGTTAGCGACGACAAAAGCTCACCAAAATCATTATCAATTGCAAAAGCCTTTTGAGAGAAAATTGTCATTTTGACAAATTTATTATTCGGTGTAAACTAACGGTTGCGTGTACAAAAAACTTCATTTTCTGAAGCTTTTTGCAATCAAAACCGGGAAAAACATGGAGCTTAGAAATTATATCAAATATCGATTGTCTCATGGCAAATGTTACTTTACGTTAAGCGATGCTGCTGAAAAAATTGGAAAATCAAAAAAAGCTATCGTTTTATCAATTTCTCGTCTCGTTAAAAGAGGAGACATTGTTAGTCCTGCCAGAGGTTTTTATCTCATAATTCCATCCGAATACGCTCCGCTTGGATGCTTGCCGTCTGATGAATTTATCCCACATTTGATGCGTTTTTTAGATTGTAAATATTATGCGGGTTTACTTACTGCTGCGAGTTATTACGGCGCAGCACACCAAGCGCCACAGATCTTTCAAGTAATTACCAAAAACCGACTACGTGCAATAACTTGTGGCCGCATGAAAATTCAATTTATTAAAAGTCACTCTGTCGAAGAAGTCCCAACGACTACGATATCGACACCTCAAGGCCGCTTAATAATTTCTACCGCTGAAGCAACCGCTATGGATCTTGTAAAATTCAGTACTCAAAGTGGTGGATTACATAGCATTGCCACAATTCTGACCGAATTAAAAGACAGCATGCGCAAGAGAAAATTAAATTCAATTTTACAAAAAATGCCTGGGCTTGCATGGAAACAGAGATTGGGTTATATTTTAGATCGAATTGGTGCAAGGGATTTAGCAAATGTCATAAAGAACTATTTATTAAAGCAACCTAGAGTCGATTACATTTTGCTTGATCCCTCACTCAAAAAATCAAAAAAAACTATCAAAAGTAAGACGTGGAAGATTGTTGAAAATATAACCCTCGAAAGTGACATATGATTGAAAGAACCTTCATTTTAGAATGGCAGAATACAGCACCTTGGCCCTTAATCGCGCAAATCGAACAGGATCTTATTATTAGTCGAGCCCTAGTGAATTTATACGAAAATAAAATAATTAAAGCAAACCTAGCTTTTAAAGGTGGAACGGCCTTGAATAAACTTTTTTTCAATCCAGCAACCCGATACAGTGAGGATATTGATTTAGTGCAAATAACTCCTCACTCAATTAATCCTTTGAGTCTGGAAATTCGACAAGCATTATCATGGTTGGGACAACCTAAATACAAACTAACCAAATGGAGCCTCAAATTATATTATAGTTTCATTTCTATCGACGGCGTGGAACGCAAACTGAAAATTGAAATAAACAAGAACAGTCATTCCTCAGTTTATAATTTAATCGAGCGAGCGTACAAAGTTGAGAATGAATGGTTTTCTGGCAAAGCTGAGATTAGGACTTATCAGCTCGATGAGCTAATGGGCACAAAATTAAAAGCGTTATTTCAAAGAAGTAAGGGAAGGGATTTATATGATGTTTGGTTTGTTCTTAAAAACAATCTAATTGATTGTCAGGCCGTCGTCGATATTTTCAGATACTATTGTGAGAAAGAAAATGTATCTGTATCTAGAGCACAATTTGAGCAAAACCTGTTTGAAAAAAATAAAAGCCGTAAGTTTCACCAAGATATTTTCAACGTCATCACAAGAGATGTACACTGGCCACCGAGCGAAGCATTCGAAATGGTTGATTCAAAACTGGTTAGTTTGTTACCTGGCAAACCTTGGAAATCTAAAAAGGATCAAAATTATACACAGCAAACATTCGAATTGTAAAGGCAATCTCCTATCTTAGTCGACAGTTGCATAATGCTAAAATGTTCAGAATGCGTTTAAGTAACTTTTTTATTGAGGTTGCAAGTTAAGCAATTCTAAAAAAACTGCTATACTGCATCTAAAATTGTAATCGGCAACCAGAATCTATGGTACATAAAACTGCAACTCCTCGCCAAACGGCTATCGGCATTCGACCACTCTTGAGCTATTTTTTTCCGGAGTTGGTTACTTCTGCCCTTTTATATATTGTGCTTGAGGTTATAGACTTTCGCTTTCTAGCATGCACCAACGTTCCTTCATGTAATTCGACCCTTGTTATCTCAAACAGCCTTTTTCATCTTATTACTAAAGTGGCTGAAGGTTTTTCGGTTGGGATGGTTATTATCTGTGGACAATATAATGGTGCTCATGAGTATCATAAAACTGGTCGTGTTCTTTCAGACGCCTTCTGGACAACTGCCACAATCGGAGCAACCCTTGCTCTCTGTCTTTACTTAAGTGCCCACGCTATTTTTAATTTTTATGAGGTGTCCCAAGAAATCCATGATCTCGGCGTGCCATTTTTGCGAATCCGCGTATTCGGGGTCTTTTTTTCATTTGCTTATTTCGTTATTATCGGGTTTCTGCGCGGCATCAAGAATACTCGTGTTCCCATGATGTTATTTTTGATAGGAGCCATCGTTTTTGTTTTTTTTGACTATGCGCTCATTTTTGGTCAATTTGGCTTTCCAGCACTTGGATTACAAGGTTCAGCGATTGCAACCGTACTCCAATATGGAGTCATGCTCGTTGGCGGAATTATGTATGTCCTCACAAACTCTGAACTTACTAAATATAATATACGACCGTTTACTTTAGTTCATTGGCCAAATGTGCGCGATCTTGTTCATTTAAGTTGGCCAGTTATGATAGATAAAGCAAGCTTTGCACTTTGTCCTATTTGGCTCACGAAGATGTTGGGTTATACAGCAAAGTTAACCACGCTTTCCATTGGACGTATGCTCTTTGATAGTTTTTCTGTGTTGAGACTGCTTGAGCGAGTCGGAATTTTGCCGGGACTTGCATTTGCTCAAGTCATGACATTTCTTGTGAGTAATGATTACAAAATCCATCATTTTATCGCTATCAAGAAAAATATTAGAAAAGTGCTTTTCATTGCAGTATGTTGTGTGGCGGCATTCATGATTCTCATTTGTTATAAGCCTCTCTTTTTCTTAACAGTTCTTAATAAGCAAAAGGGATTTAATGATTTCATTGCCTATTCACTGCCTTTTATCGTTATTTTGATAATCCTTGACGTGCTCCAATTGATCCTTGCAGCAGCACTGAGAGGAGCCGCCGATGTCAAAGCAGTCATGTGGGCACGCATGGTAAGTACTGGCCTTTTCTTTATTCCTCTTGCTTATGGAATTTCGCGACTACCTTTAACAAATCTCACCCTCAAATTCATTCTCATTTACGGTTCAGTGCACATAAGTTACGCTCTTATGTCTTTTATTTATCTCATTCGCTTTAAAAGTGGCGCATGGATGAGACAATCAATTAAAGGATAATTTCTGAAAGGACCTTCTATGTGGAAATACCCGTTAGTTGCTCTTCTTACCGTAACAACTTTTCTTGATGCCATGCAGGCCGCTCAATCCAATACAGTAATTGATAAGGTTTTCATAGAAACTCGACTGCAAGAGTATGCTGAAAAGAGAGCGCATAGCTCCTCGCAAGATGAAACTACGCAATTAGTTACATCAACTAACAACCTTTTGCGGAAGGCCCGCGTTCCCTTCTTTTTTGAAGACTCAACCGTCAATGTGCCCTGGCGATCAAAGCTAACAAGAGCAGAAAGAAAGAATGCATTCAAATTACTGCTTATGCATTATGCTCAAGCGCACAGAACCTGTGCAAGAATGCGTCAGACGGATCCAATTGGTGTGAAACAACAAGAGGCTGTAATTTTGCAGCAAAGTGCTGTGGAAACTGGCCTTTGTTCTTTTGACACCGGCCTTCTTTCAGTCGTCGATTTTGACGCCTATATAGAAAGATATTTTTACATATAATGTTTTAGCTCGTCTCTTTTATCTCCCAGCGAATTTCACGCTCAAATTCAGAGTAGTAGTCGATTGAAACGAGACAAACACCTCGAGTAAGTAAGGGCATAATAATTTCCGGCCATTCGATAAGAGCCCAGCTATTTGGTTCATACAAGTACTCATCAAATCCTGCCGACACAAAATCAGAAAGAGTCGTCAGCCTGTACAAATCAAAATGATAAAATGTCTGATCTAGTTGGTTCGTATATACTGCTACATAGGTAAATGTGGGACTTGTCACTACATCCGCGATGCCACATCGTTTTAACAAGCGCGTTACCAATGTGGTTTTTCCTGCACCTAATGGTCCCGTAAATGCAAAAATGGGACAATCTTTCATCAGACCATAGAGTTGCTCAACTACTACATCAAGAGTATCCAAAGAATAAATCATGAGTACCTATAACTTTTTTAAGAGAGCTAGCGCGATGCGTTCCTTTTTCGATGGCTTCTGACCCTTCTTTGCTTTTTCTTCATCCTCTTCACGCTTATATAATAACACAGATGCAGCCTCTTGCATGAGCGCATCAAGCTCAGGAGAAACCTCTTCTTCATGCAGTTTATGTGCTTCCCCCGAAACCTTCTTAAAACCAACTCGTTCTTGAATTTTGCTCGCTAATCCCTGCATAAATCCATAAAAATCTAAAGAATCGAGAGAGGGAATATGTGCATGAGCGGCATAGTTAGTAAGCTGCCTGTCTGTCGTAACAATAAGCATATCCTTAAGAATTTTTTCATCAATATACGTCTTAATCACATCGTCCGCAGTTGATCGTCTGCCTGAATAAACTGTTATAACAGAACCTCTTTTTTCACTGGTCGGTCGATCAAATGGGCCACCATCATAAATGATATAAATCGTATGCTTCTTTTTTGTAGCGTATGATGCGGCAAATTGACCAAACCGAGAACGTTCTCTCTCAGTTATTTCCTTTTTTTTACATACTTGCTTAAGAAGATTGTAACCATCAATAATAATATTCATCGAAATATCTAATTAAAAGAGCCCTTATAGGCTCAATCATGTCCAAACAAAAAACGTGTTACAGTATACTAGCAAAAAAATGCACGCTTTATTAAGTTTTTCTATGTAATCAAAGAAAGCTCGATGTTTTTGAATAAGTAATTTTTCAATTACTTGAGTCTATAGCGCAGATATGGATGCTTTTCTGCAGGGTATAGCCAAATCAGATTAAGAACCGAAAACTGCGTACTATCATTCCTGCTTTCTTCGGCTTTTAAATGAGCATTTTAGTTGTGCCTTTTTGACTTGAAAGATCCCAGCAGATATTTATATGCAGCTTATAATTCAAACATGATCATAAAATTCAAAGAATTCGCGCCACAAAGATTGTTTTTATAATCATGACTGCAGTATTATAAACAGGGCCAGCTCGATTCAACCACCATTATTCATGGAGAAATTATGGATTTTAAATCTCTCCGCAGCATAATTTCTCTCTTTTACCCTGACGAACTTCTCTCTTGCGCTAACTCCTCGTTGCAAGATTCATTTCAGGGAGCGATACTTGGTTCAGCCATCGGTGACGCCCTGGGCCGAGTAACAGAATTTATGGCGACTCCTGAGGCGATTGAAAAAAAATATGGTTCCAAACTCGCATCATTTGACCAGCTTAAAACTTCAGATTGGTGTTCTCAAAAATTTGTTCCCTACACAGATGATACCTTGTTTGCGATAATAGTGCTTGAAGAATGTATTAAGCAGCGTCTAGAAAGACGAGATGTGTCACTAACACTCATGATCCTCGCTGATAGATTTATTAAGCTCTTTGGCGCGCATAACCATATAACAGATCCACTTAATTACTTAAGAGCGCATGGCAACATGGACGCTTTTAACGCCATAGCTTATCATAATCGATCATGGTATAAAGATACGGCTCATGCTATAGATCCATCAGATTATCCCCAGCATAAATGGTGGTTGAGAAATCCCCATGAAGATGAGATTTTCGATCCAATCGTCTCCCGAGAAGCAGGTTGTGGTTCAGTTGTGCGAGCGTGGCCGATCGGCCTCGTTTTTTCTGATAATCTCACAATGGTAAAAAAACTTGCAGAGGATCAGTCGAAGATTAGCCACCGTCATCCAATGGCTCGATCATCCTGTGTAGCTATCGCAGTAGGAACAGCTCAAGTCGTTCAGGCCATACTCACACCTTCTGAGATTGTTGAGCAGATGATTCTCGCGGCACGTAATTTTGATGCAGTTGAGGTACTCTATAAACCTCTTTCAAAAGATGGAGTGAGCAATGAAATGGGCTTAGAGGAAATAAGATCCTTAATTGCTGGAGATAGGATTTTGACGAGTGATATGATGACTTATGCGCAGCGTATGGCAATAGAAGGTGCGCCTCCTGAAGAAGTTTTGGGAGTCCACAATTTAAAAGGAAACAATCTAAGATCAACAGAAGGATTTCTTTTAGGATGGGCTGCTGATGAGGCAGTTGCAGCAGCTATTTACATCTTTTTAAGACATCCCGACAACCTACATACCGCACTCATAGAAGCAGTTAACATTCCAGGAGATAGCGATAGCATTGGCTGCCTTGCTGGTGCATTAGTGGGAGCCCATATCGGCTGGAAAAAAGCTGCAGCTCAATTTAAAGAGAATAACTTTAAGAACTATAAGCGATTAGAAAATTATTATATGCTCACAAACCTGGCCAAAGTTGCGGCACGGTGCCAAGAATCTCAATCAGACAACAAGCTGAAAAAGTGCCTGAAATCTCCCCCCCCCCAGAAGCGCAAATAAAACACAAAATGATTCAGGCTGTCATATTGCATATTCCTTAAACAATACGCTCATAATTCATTTTCTTTCAACTTTCTGAATCCACAAGAAATCGGGGCAACTGATAAGTAAATCTTGATTGCCTTTGAGCAGAGTAAAGTTGTCATAGAAGAACCGTAAGCTGCCACCAAAACCTTGGACTGAACCCTGGAACATATCGTTCCTTGAGAACTTACAAATAAGATCACCAATGACTGCTGTAGTCGATATTAAACTTTATTACCTTTTTCTCATAAATAGCGCTTCACTACAATGAAGCTCATTTTTTTAAAGCTACCACTTTTTTTGAACAAAACTCTCGCATTCCCAATTTTCCCTGCTTTCGTCCTATACCTGATTCTTTGTAACCACCATAGGGATCTTGAACAATAGAATAATTTGCGCCATTGACACTGATATTGCCAGTTTTTAGCTGGCTGCTAACTCTTAAAGCGCGTTCGCGATCGGCCGTATAAATATAGGCCCCAAGACCAAAAGCTGTGTCGTTTGCCAATGAGATTGCTTCCTCTTCCGAGTTGAAGGCAACAATCGCTAAAACTGGACCGAAAACTTCTTCATGCCACACAAGCATATCAGAGGTAATGTTTGTTAAGATGGTAGGCTCATAATAAGCTCCTAGTAGTCCTTTGGGCCGCTGCCCACCCACTATAACTCTGGTACCCTTCCTTACAGCGTCAGTCATTTGTTCCTCAAGAGTAGCTCGTATTCGATCAGCCACAAGAGGACCAATATCAGCGGTCGGATCTTCCGGATTGCTAATTTTCTTTGTTGAGAGAATATGTTTAAGCCTCTCAATTACTGCATCAAGAATGCTTTGTTCCACTATAAGCCGTTTAAGCCCATCAAACATCTGGCCACAATTGGCAAAGCGATAAAAATAAATAGACTCAGCCGTCAAAGATAAATCCGCATCAGCAAAGACAATGCCGGGCGCAGAACCATCAACCTCTAAGATTGCCGGAATACATTTTTTTGCTGCGATCTGATAGAGACGTTTTCCTACACTTATCCTGCCAACAAAATAAATGAGATCTATATCACTATTCATAATATACTCACCTTCGCTTACTTCCCCGTATATCTCATTGAAAACTCCCTCAGGTAACCCAGCGGCTTTCACTAAGTCTTCAAGCAGTTTACCCGTAAGCGGACATTCCTCGGAGTGTTTAAATATCACCGTATTTCCAACAACGAGATTCTGGATAACTCCCCAAATAAAATTACTAAAAGGTAAATTCCAAGGGACACATACCCCGGCAACTCCACGCGGCTCAAAAAAAAGATAATGAATCTCCGTATTATTTTCGAATGTAACTTCTGGAGCAAGCCACTGTTCGGCTGAATCTAAGTATCCCCGCATAAAATGTAACCCATTATCAATATCTATCCTGTTACGTGTAGATACAGGCATTCCCATTTCTTTTGTAATTAATGAACCGATAATATCTTTCTTTTGTACAAACTGTTCGTAGAGTTTTTCAAGAATCGCACAACGCTTTTTAACACTGAAATCAGCCCACGAAGGCTGAGCTGCACGTGCCTGCACGATTTTGTTATCTATTTCAAGTCTTGTAGAAATATCTATCTGACCGAGCTCTGCGTAATTTTTGCCAGGGTTTACTGAAATAATTTTGTGAGCTCTCATGCCATCCTTATTTTGATCTATCCGATTCAAAAGTTAGCGCTCTCTCCAAATGCTTATTCACACTTGTTGTTTCAAAGCTACCACTTTTTTTTGAATAAAATTTTCTCAATCTCGATTTTTTATTCTCTTGATCCGAACCTCACTCTTTATAACTTCCAAATGCATCTCAAGGATAGGTTCCATAAGACTAATGTTGCCTTTTTTAGGCACTGACTTGCAATGCTCGTTCAGAATTTTTAGGTTAATTTTCGTCCCTGTATCTATTGAAAAGTCATAACTTCTTTAACCACAATCGATTACAAGTAAAAATTCAATAGACCAAGATAACGATTAAGACATATAAAAGCTCATAAAAATAACGAGGCTTACTCTTTTTTTGACGATGTCCCAAAATCCACAAAGCAAGTTGTTCATCTCTATCTGTTGCGTATAGTTCCATACACACAAACTAACAAAGCAAGCGCCGTGTAACCCATCATGCAATAGAGGAGCTTCTCAGAAAAAATAAACGGTGTATCTTCATGAATATACCCGGGATTGGTTAAATGAGAGTCGCCTATTACCATTATGTAAGGGTCTTTTGCATCAAAAACAAAGCGTCGTTTATATAATGACACTGTAAAACGATTTTTATGAGAGTAGTCTTTTATACAATAGTTTGGCATGGCCTTCAATGGGGCATCAAAATAGATTACGTCATCATGCAAAACAATAGAATATGTAAACATAATACTTTCATTTCCATAGCTCATTTTGGATTGCTCAGGGTTATCAAATACTCTGTCATCCATGGTTAATTCCATTTCACGCCAAGGAGCAAGATGAAGCGCTCCTGACGATCCAAGTGAAAAAATCATCACCCCAGATGTTTGATTTGAAATAGTGAAAGCAATCGGTTTAGCATCTAGAGTTACAATAAAAATAGCTGGAAAAAGAGGTAATAAAAAATAGAATTTACGCATGTAAGCTCCTGTACTAAGTTCAAATACTTATAAGAAAAAGTGTAGGCTAAGATCAAAGGCATTCTATGCGATTTTACCATAAAGTGAATATAGGCGCACATTAACTTGCAGTTCTCACTCAGAATTTTTATGCATCAATTTTCGTATCTGGCTCTATTGAAAAGTCATAACTTCTTTAACGGCTAAAATCCCCAAAAGAAGCGCAACTGTGCAAAAATGGATGACCAAGTATGTCTCAGTAAAAACAAAGGGTGTGTTTTCATGAATATACCCAGGATTGATTACTTGAGAGTCATCTATTTCCACTATGTAGGGATCTTTTGGGTCTAATGCAAGGAATTGTTTATATAAAGAGATAGTAAAACGATTTTTCTGAGAGTAATTTTTTATACAGTAGCTTGGCATAGCCTTTGATGGTGCGTGGAAATAAATTATGTCATCCTGCAATGCAATAGAATAAGTAATCCTCACGCTTTCATCACCAAAAATCATCTTCGATTGATCAGGGTTACTGAATACGCTGTCATCCATCGTTGATTCCATTTCATGGTCTGAAGCGAGATGAAGCGGTCCTGGCGACCCTAGTGAAAAAATGATCATCCAGGGTGTTTGGTTTGAAATGGTGAAAGCAATCTGTTTAGCATCGAGATTTAAATCAAAAGTAGCTGGAATAAGAAGTAATAAAAAATAGAATTTACCCACCATTTACCAATTTCGCCGTAAGGCCTTGAAATTTATTTCTAAGGATATAAAGTGACCCTTTAAAGAAACATTCAAGAAAAAAAATTGCTTGATATTGGCTTAGTCTTTTAGTAGAATGGCTTTGTAATAAAAAGATAGATTGTACTAGTAAGCCCAGAGAATAATGATCAAGACAATTATAACTAAGACATTTCGTTTTAGACTCGAACCTAATAAGGCTCAAAGAAATTTCTTTGCTCGTTTTGCCGGCTCCTGCCGATACATCTATAACCTTGGACTCGAACTCTGCCAGGCTGCTTTGCAGCGTGGTCAAAGGTTAAGCTATGCAGATCTTTGTAAAGAATTAACTGCCTTAAAAGATCTCCCTGATCATGAGTGGCTTTCCGAGCCACCATCACAATCTTTACAGCAATCTTTAAAAGATGTTTATAATGCATTCAATCGTTTTCATAACCCTGATAAAAGTGGAAAAAAACATGGGATGCCTCATTTTAAGAAGCGAGGCATTAAAGATTCATTTCGCTATCCTCAAGGTATAAAAGTTGAGAATGGGTCAGTCTTTCTTCCGAAAGTAGGATGGGTGCGCTACCGAGATTCACGCCCATTGGAAGGAGAAATTGCTCAAGCAACTATTAAGCGTGAAGTGAATCATTGGTTTATCACAATTGTTTGCCATATAGAAGTTGAAATAAAGCCTGTTCCGGTGACCAAAGCCACAATGGTTGGGCTGGATGTAGGCCTTTTAAATCTTGCGGTGCTTTCTACGGGAGAGGTCATTGAAAATCCTCGTTTTTTGAAAATGAGATTAGACAAGTTGATCAGAGAGCAACGTAAGCTATCGAAAAAGAAAAAAGGAAGTAAGAACTATCATAATCAAGTGGAAGTTGTAGCAAAATGTCATGTTAAAATCAAAAATGCGAGGAAAGATTATCTACAAAAAAACTCTACACAAATCAACAAGAACCACGATGGTTTCGCAGTAGAGGATTTAAGCACACGCAATCTCATGCAAAATCGCAAATTGGCTTTGCATATAGCCGATGCAAGCTGGCATAGTTTTCTATCAATGATAGAATATAAGGCTCTATGGGCAGGTAAACCATTCATAAAAGTTTCAAAAAACTTTCCATCAAGTAAAACCTGTTCATCATGTCATGCTAGCAAGATATGCCATTGAATGTTCGTATATTTAAATGTGTATCATGCGGTCTTGAAATGGATAGGGACCTTAATGCCAGTTTAAATTTAAAAGCGGCGGGGCTCGCCATGTTAGCCTGCGGAGTGATTAGCACAAGCTAGCACCGTGAAACAGGAATCCCCTCGATTTATCGATGGGGAGGGTCAAACTCCGGTATCTAAGCCGTGTAGACAAAGTGTAAGAGAAGACCAAGTGAAAATCAAAGGCCTTATATGTTCATATTCAGAGCGAGTCTCTACTTAAAATTGAATACATGAAATAGGATAATTATGAAAGAGGCGATAAAATAAGACTCTTGCCGCAGATCACTCTTGCAAATTGATCAACTCACCACTAAACTCTAACTACACTCATGTACAATTTTTGAGGCTTACAAGTTGGCACATCTTATTACCATGCGGCAGCGTATTAGAGCCGTAGAAACCATTAAAAAAATTACGCATGCAATGCGACTCATTGCTATGTCTACCCGTTCACGACTACGTCATAAGAAAGTGCACCTAGAAGAATACCGAGCAGTCTTTCAGAGATTGTGGTCTCGTATGGGGCATTTTTTGGTGACGACTCAAATTACCGCTACCCAGGAGCAGCCACATCTCATTATTTTAGTTGGTTCTCAAAAGGGGCTGTGCGGGCCTTTCAACAGCTCACTGTTTAAATTTTTTGAAACTGAAGAGCCCACCCTTGATACTAAACACCACCTTATCGCGGTGGGTAAACATGCAACTGATTATTTTACTGCGGAAAAAAAGCTTATTCTTGCTTCCTATAATAACCTTTCTGCTTCGCAATTTGTTTCAATAGCCCAGGGCATAACAACAATGATTATTCAAAGTCCCATTCCATATGCCACAGTAACAGTCTACAGCATGTATCAGAAAAACTTCTTTGTGCAAAAGCCAAAAAAGAGTCAGATTTATCCTTTTGCTGAAACAGAGATACCTGTTGAAAAAGAACAACCATCAGAAATTCTCTTTGAGCAATCTCCTGAGGAATTGAGCGCAACCATCAGGCAGCTTATGCTCGCAGTTACTCTGCAAGAAATACTCTTTGAGTCATTGCTCGCCGAACAAGCTGCTCGTTTTCTAACAATGGACTCAGCCACTCGTAATGCTGATAAACTCCTGGTATCTATGAAGCTCGAATACAATAAACTTAGGCAAACCGCCATTACGCGAGAACTTACAGAGCTTTCGTCGAGTATCTCTTAATTTTAAAGTACGCGGTTGTTGAAAAAGAAGTTGTAAGAAATGGCAAAAAACCGGAAATATCGTGTACGATACTTTTTATAGTTCTTGCATTAAGCTGTTTCTCCTTGATCGGCATGGAAATCTCTCAAAATACGATAAGCATCTCTGATAATACTGCTCAGCGTGAAGAAGCCTTGTTCGACATGGAAGTTACCACGGCGACAGAAGTACCTGCACCGAAAAACGCAAACTCTCCTGTTAACGCAGGAAATGTGCTCCTCAAGAAAGAGGACATCGAGAAAGGTAGCTTGACTCTACACCAGCTTAACAATGTTAACGTGGTAGATGATGAAGGAAACACACCTCTTATGATAGCGGCAAAAATCGGCGACTGTGCATCAGCGCGGCATTTACTCAGTAGCCCTTCCATTGATGTTAAAGCAAAAAATAAGTATGGAGAAACTGCCTTTTTTCTCGCAGCCAAAAACGGACAGTATTGGATCCTCAAAAATTTCATTAGCTCGAAACACAAAGAGAAACTGGTCCTTGCGCAGATGAATGAGCGTAACCTTCAAAAAACTACACCCCTCATTGCAGCGATTCAAAATGGCGATACATTGGTCATTAGCCTTATTCTAAATTTGCCGAGCATAGACGTTAATGGAGTAGATAGCATCGGATTTACTCCCCTTTTAGCAGCTGTACATCGAGGGAGCACGGAGATTGTACAACTACTGCTTGAATCACCGTCCATTGATGTGACAATAAAAGATTATTACGGATGTACTGCTGTTTTCCACGCGACATCTTTCAACCATTTTTGGACTCTTCATTATATGCTCTATTCGCGTTTTTATCACCCACCCCGTGCACCGCATACACAACTGGCTAATCAAATCAATATGCCGTGCATACATATACGGCCTCTTGAAAAAGCAGCTATATTTGGCTGCTTTGAGGCAATGAGAGTCCTTTTAAACACGCCCGAGATAGACGCAAGAATCTTAGATTCTTACAAGTTTACTCCTCTCATGATTGCGACTCTGGCAGGAAAGGGAGAAGTTGTTCAGCGCCTTCTTGCTCAATCAGCTGATGTAACTGCACGTGATTTTCGGGGACGAACTGCGCTTTTCTTCGCAACATGTCTAAGAGAGCTAGGGATAGCGATGGAGCTGCTTAATACACCTCGAGGTAGACAAAACGTAAATACTCCGGACTATCGAGGAGCAACTCCTCTTCATGCCGCTGCTTCACATGGTGACCTTGGTTTTGTAAAACTTCTGTTAAGTATCCCTGAGACTGATGCATACGCAAAAGATTTTCGCGGACAGACCGCCCTCATGAGAGTAGCATTTGAACGTCCTGCTCTTTTTGCAGAATTAATCAAGGTACTTGCCGAAAAAGCACCTGCTAGTTACGAAACGACGGACTATTCAGGAATGATATCATAAGACTGCTCACAAAAGTCATTACGCGCACTGCATCGGCTAAATTCGATATCATTGCAGTGCTTCCAACTTGTCATGAGCATCTGTTAACTCACTATAAAACCTTCCGTAATTTTTCTTGACAAACGTTAAATAATATATAGAATAAAAGCTAAAAACCGGTCTTGCAAAACTGATGTTGTCATGTTCACTTTCTTAAAAACTCCGACAGTGATGCAAATGCTGAAAAATAGAGAGGATGCTCTTCCCGAGGAATTAACAGAAGACGCTATCTTATTATTTCGTTAGCGAGCAAGCGTTTTTCTAAGCTTCCGCTTACATAGATGCTTAGTATCACGTTTTTGAAACGTAAGGATCAGTCATGGAGAGCTACCTTGCTAAGAAATTATATGAATGCTAATTTTTCGAATGAGTTTGACAAAAATCGAAAAATTTTTAAATATCAAATTGTTAACAAAAAAAACCCTATTAAACAAAGGACTACTATGACTTTTAAATACTTCATCTCATTCGCCTCAATCGTATCTTTAAGCGCATCCTTATGTGCGATGACAGTTGAGACCCCTCTCTATGAAGCTGTAAGTGATGGCAAAAAAGGGATAGTTCAAAATCTTTTGAAAACTCCCGGTATTGACGTAGATGCCAGAGGTGACCTTAATGCTACTCCTCTTATGGTTGCTGCTGGTGGAGGCAATCTTGAACTTGTGCGAATGTTGCTTGAACATTACCCTGATATTTCGGCAAAAGATTCTACAGGTCGTAATGCTTTTTTTCATGCAGCTCAGCACACCTGCAACGTGGAAATTCTTCGTGAATTATTAAATGCCCTGGTTATGCGCTTGCGAAATACATCTATTCCGATGTATGACGCAGTGAAGGAATTTATAAACGCACCCGACAATGAGGGATATACTCCTCTCATGGAATCAATTATTAATGGTGTTGAAAAAAGTAATCTTACAGTCCCAAAACTTCTTTTAAGTTTAAAAGCCATCGATGTAAATGCTGCAAATGAGCACGGAGAAACGGCATTAATGAGAGCTGTTCGCGTACAATCACTGGCATTAGTAGCTGAGCTTCTTAATAGAGAAGATATTGATGTGAATGCTAAAAATAAACAGGAAGAAACTGCTCTGAAGCTCGCGGTAGACTTGAAGAATCTTCCAATAATAATAGCCCTCTGCAAGGATCCTCGCCTGCCTTTCGGGGATCAGAGTATAATCAATTCAAAGCTAGTACCAAGGCAGATTTTAATTAAATAAAGCTATCAGGCATGCCCTGGCCACATGTGCCGGGCATGCCTCTTTAGTACAAGAAAAATTGTAAGCACACATATATAATTAGCTCGTGGTACCCGCACTCAGAGTTTTTAAGTTTCTTGCCTACCTTAGTAATAAACCTGAAGGCCTCAAAGCTCCTGGATTTTGGTGGCAAAAAATGATATATGATAGTGATAATAAAACGAAACCAAACACAAATTTCTATTTGACAAGATAAAAAATATTTTTAAAATAGAGATTATTAAAAAGCAATAATAAAATTTCCTAGAAAGGATGACGATGTTCACTAAATTCTTTATCCCACTTGCATTCACAATTTCGCTCGGCTCTTCTCTTTGCGCAATGAACAAGGCTTCTAGGTCTCTTCATGAAGCCACAGAGAGAGGGGATACCAAAACTGTGATGGAACTTTTACAGGATTCTCATACAAACATAAATGCAACCGTCGGGTATTACAAGCATACACCTCTCATGATAGCTGCCGACAAGGGCCATCGAGAAATCGTTCAGCATTTGCTAAGTCAGGAGGCTATTATTCTCATAACAGCAACCGATTATGGCGGACGAACCGCTTTTTATAGAGCAGCTGAAGGTGGCCATCTAGATATCCTTAAGGATTTGCTTAATTCAATTAGCGGTAGACAAGTACTCGCGCAGATAAATTTAGCTGACAAAGTCCATAAAATGACACCTCTCATGATAGCGGCCCAAAAAGGCCATCTGGAGGTTGTAAAATTCCTTTTGACTTTGCCAGGTATTAATGTGAATGCGCAAGATAATTTTAGACGAACGGCATTAATCGAAGCTCTTTATGCTCGTAATTCTGCAGAAATTGTACAAGAGCTTCTTAAAAGAAAAGATCTGAATGTTTCTGCTACCGACGCAAACGGAAAGTCTGCACTTGACCTTGCAAAACAAAGACTTGACCTTGCAAAAGAAAGCGGAGAAAATCAAGCTGTCGTATCATTGCTTGCCAGTGATCCACGAAGTTATTACCAAAGAGTGGTTCAACACTAATTCTGAAACTACTAAACTTAACTCGCAGTCGCGCCCTGGGCGGCAGTTATGTTATCCATGCAAGCAAAATATAAGGCAAGAAAGATAACATAATCGTTAAAAAGCTGAACAAACTTGAAAAATTTTATTGACAATTTTTACAAATATTTTAAATTAGTAACAATCAAAAACATGATTTCCGTTACCAAGGATTACGAATATGATTACTAAATTCTTTATACCACTCACCCTCATTGTCTCTGTAAGCACCTCATTGAGCGCAATGTCACTTACCTTGCCTAATGATACGCTCCTAACTACCGCCATCCGAAATGGTGATAGCCAAGAAATTTTTAGACTTGTAAAAACAGGAGCAGATGTTAACGCGATGATTGCGCTCTGCTACACTCCCCTCATGTTAGCAGCTGCGTTGGGCCAAAGAGAGGCCGTGCTCCTGTTGTTGCAGCAAGCTGCTACCAACGTGACAGCAAAAGATCTTTGCGGACGCACGGCATTCTTCGACGCGGCGGAAAAAGGCCAGCTTGATATTCTTAAGGACATGCTTGCGTCCGATCACAAAGATCGAATACAGACTATCATTAACAAACCAAGAGAAGATTTTAAGAAAACCCCTCTCATGGCAGCCGTAGAAAACGGCCATCTAGAGGTTGTTAAATTCCTTCTATCCTTGCCAGGCATAGAAGTAAATGCCAGAGATATTGGCGGGCAGACAGCATTAATATTAGCACTTAATGCTAAAAATAATTCTGTAGAAATACTACGTGAGCTTCTTAAAGCAAACGGTGTCATCATAAATGCTAAAGATAATAAAGAACAAACTGTCTTAATGATTGCGGAAAAAAGAAAACTTGATGATGCAGTAGAACTGCTTCTTCGTGCAACAGCCCTAGCTGCACTTACTCGAGCATAAATTTGCAACCATCAATTCATATGCTCGTCTGAACTTTTTGTGAGCGATTTTTCCAACTCAAAGGATTACAATGATTCCAAAGTTATTTACGTTATTATTAGTACTATGTTCTTTACATTCACTGTCTGCGATGAAAATCCTCGATAAGAGTAACTCGCAGCACGAAGAACTTTTCCGTGCAATTGCTGACGATGATGCAAATCGCGTCAGTGATTTGCTTGTCAGTACGAGTGTGAATATCAAGGGGGTATCAGGATGGACTCCTATTGCATGTGCGATAGCTTTCGGTCGCAGAGAAATTGTGCAGTTGTTGCTCACTATGCCTGGCATTGACGTTACAGTAAAGACCGATGCCGGCAGTACTTTGATGCATCTTGAAGCAAACTATGGTCAAACGACTGACATCCTAAACGATATGCTCAATTCGAGTCACGTCACTATCATTCGAGGACAAATTAACGCAACTAATGCTGCGGGACAAACTCCTCTGATAGTGGCCTCTTCTTGTGGCCATTTTGAAATCGTTAAACTTCTGTTGAGTTTACCCAATATTGACGTAAATATTGTGGATAAGTTTGGCTATACTGCACTCACAAGAGCAATAAAGGCCGAACAAAATGCTTTTGAAACGGTTACTGAGCTTCTTAAGGCACACAATTTAGACCTAAATATTACTAATAAATCTCAACAGACAGCTTTAATGTCGGCTAAAGAACTTGGACTGATACGCATAGTAGACTTGTTGAATTCGCACCAAAAGAGAAGTGCCCACCAAACAAACGTGATTCCCTTTTCATAAACAAATCTAATAAATAAAGGATTAATATGATTGCCACATTATTTCCTTCTTTTATTGTTATATGCTCTTTAAGTTTTCCTCTTTGCGCGATGCAAACCGGACAAACAAATCTAACTGGTGTAGGTCTGCCAAATAAGCTGCCTGTGATTGAGCCAGATTATCTGGATCAATCATCAGAGAAACTTGCAAAAAGGTTATACTCTCTCATAGAAAAGCGCGATATCGCAGCCGCACGAAATTTTTTAAAAGCACCCGTCCACTCCGCAGACCTGGGCGCATATCGTGATTCCAGAACTGGCTACACGCCCCTTCTGCTCGCCGTAGCACGAGGTGAACGGGAAATCGTTAAACTATTGCTCTTTGAAGGGTCTTCTATTAGTGAGGTTATTAGGTTAAGGACTTTAGACTCTGATGTCCTTTTTCTCGCAGCATCTAACGGCCATGCCGATATCGTGCGCGATTTAGTTAATTCATGCCATAAAAATAGCATAGAATCGCAAATCAACAAACGTGGTTTTTTGGGACAAACTCCTCTCATCGCAGCTGCGTCTGGCGGTCATCTTGAAATGGTAAAGTTTCTTTTGACGATGCCTGGTGTTGATGTAAATGCAGTAGATAATTCCGGAAATACAGCCCTTTCAAGAGCAGCGAAGGCACATGCTAATTCTGCCGAAATGGTAAAAGAACTTCTTAAATTCTGCAGTCATAAAAGCTGAGTAAAACCATCCTTGAATCTCTAGTGCTAATAGAGCTCTTCAGAAGCTCATATTCCAAGTTTCCCATCAATTAAGACTGTAGGATCTTTACAGATCGTATCGCTTTAATCTCTTGAATTTCTTATATCAGATTTATCACGCGAGCCGGGCTAAAATAGCCAGCCGATTTTAAACAATAATATCAGATAATCATGCCCATAAATTGATTTGATCAAATGTGGCATCTATCGTCAAGCCACGCGACCGGTTTTAATTTTTGCGAGCCAGAAAAAACTCATAAAAACCAGTCACAAAATTTGACAAAAATTAAAAATCTTTTAAAATAGAAATTAGTATAAAAAAAAACCTTGTCAACTTATAACCTTATTTTTCAAAAGGGGAATACTATGACTCTTAAATTATTTACTCTATCGGCATTGATATGCCTTTTAACCTCTTCATTATCTGCAATGCAGGCAACTTCATTATCTACGATGGAAGGAACTTTAGATCAGGTGAAAGAAGCAATTGCAAGAGGTGATCAAGATGCCGCGGCTATTTTATTGAAAAGCCTAGACAGCATAGACATAAATCACATAAACATGAAAGATACATACAAAAGACCTGCACCTCTAATGTATGCAATCGACACTAAAAATATGACATTTGCGATGACAAAAGAGGCACAATTATATCATGCCGTTGAAAAAAACGACATAGCTGCTGTACGAAATCTTTTACAAGATGTAAACATAAATGTAAATGCTCGTCATGTAAGTGATGATTTTCGTAATGGCTATACTGCTTTCTTGCTTGCAGTGGCTCTCGGTCGCAGAGAAATTATTCAATTACTGCTCACTGTGCCTTCTCTCGATGTAACCCTAACAACATTAGAAGCTAATTTTAGTGCATTCAATGTTGCTGCAACCTACGGTCAGACCGCTGTTCTTAGCGATTTGCTCAGTTCACGCTGTGGCGACGTTGTGCGTTCACAAATGAATACACCTAATTCCATTGGCAGCACTCCTCTTTTGACTGCTGCTCTTGGCGGTCAGCTCGAAATGGTCAAATTTCTTTTGAGAATGCCGGGTATTGATGTCAATGCGGCAGATAGATTTGGCGAAACACCACTCATGAAAGCGGTGATGTCCGCGACAAATTCCGAGGAGATGGTCGCTGAACTCCTCAAACAAAACGTCAGTGTGAATGCGACCAATAATTTAAGGCAAAGTGCTGCGACAATCGCTTTTAACTTCAGACGTTTTTCTGTATTACAGCTACTCTTGAACGATCGTCGAATGACACATTCAGCCTGTGTACAAGAGATAACATCATATAGCGACTTATAATTGTCCATGAAAGGCCAACACAGAGAACATAAAAATGATTATTCTTGTTCATAAATACATTTCTTAGGCATAAAATTTGACAAAAATTAAAATTGTTTTAAAATAGAAATTAGTGTTAAAATGCTCAATCCCTAACAAAGGAATTTCCATGATAGTTAAATTAATTACACCATGCTTATTTGTGAGCTGTTTAAGCTTTTCGCTGTGCGCAATGCAAGAGCAGAAGTCAACTTCAAGAACGGGGTATACAGAAGGCGCCTTCTTGGCGACTGACGCAGATATCCATGCTCAGGAAGATTTGCCAACGCAATCAAGCCAATTACGCAGCGGTGCTACGGAGGGCGGTCACAAAGCAGTAGTTAATTCGGTTTTAAGAGGTGATACCGAAGGCATAAATAGAATGATTCTTAATGCAAAAATAGATATAAATTCCGTTAATAATAACCAAATGGATGGAACCAAAACTGTACTTATGCAGGGAATTTTGCTACCAACGGAAGCAAACTCGCTAAGTAAGGCAATTTCAAGAGGCGATACCGAAGAGATAACCGCTCTCATTAGGTCAGGAGCAAATGTAAATACCATCGATCCTGAACTTAAATGCACTCCTCTGTTATTGGCAGTAGCCCGAGGCGAAAGAGCCGTTGTCCAACAACTACTCAGAGTGCCTTCTGTTGATGTAACGGCAGTTACTCTCAATGGTAAGGATACTGTAGTTACACTTGCTGCATGTTTTGGCCGTACCGATATACTGAGTGACTTGCTTAATTCGCACCATGGTGATACTGTCCGATCATTCGTAAATGAACGTTGTGAGTCGAAACAAACAGCTCTCATAGCGGCTGCTTCTCTTGGCTATCTTGAAACGGTAAAACTTCTTCTAACTATACCTGGCATTGATGTAAACGCATCAGATGCGCATGGTGATACAGCACTCACTAAAGCTGTAAAGGCTCATCAAAATGCTACTGAGGTAGTAACAGAACTCCTTAAAGTACAGAATTTAGATGTGAACGCAGTAAATAGATTGGGCCAGACTGCTCTTACGCTCGCAGTCAATTGTAAGCGCCTTCCTATCATACAATTGCTGTTTCACGATGCTCGACCTAGAACCATCGTTGCAAAAACAGACACCTATTTTATCTAAGATATAAATAATTTTTAACTTATCATACGCGTGCCTGGGCATAGTCCCGGGCACCGCCGTATTATGATATGCCAATCTTGATGCATTTTGTTTGATACTACAATCTTGAAATGGGATCTTAATCCCAGTTTAAATAGTAAAGCCGTAGCTACTTGTTAGCTTCCTGTGATTAGCACAAGCTTGCACTTGAATCAGGAATCGTCGATCATCGCTGGATTGGTTATTAAATGTTATAACTCTTTAAACTCTTTAGCCAGCTGCAGTGATTTCATGGCGTCAGGCGAGCTATATGTTTCGGTCCCTTGGGCAAATCTTGCTCGGGCACCTAATGTAGTAAGCTTTTCGATCATGGCGTGATAACCGCGTTTAAGATGGTGTATACCTGTCATGGTGGTCTGTCCTTGGGCAACAAGGCCTGCAAGTATCAGTGAGTAGGATGCACGTATATCTGAAGCTATCACTGCTGCACCGTATAATTCTTCTACTCCTACGATCGTTGCCGTATGGCCCTCTACGGAAATTTGTGCCCCTAACTTCTGCAGCTCTCGCACATGAACTAACCGATTTTCAAAGACCGTTTCATGGATGACACTTTTGCCAGATGCAACACATAATGCCGCCATCATAGGTGCTTGCAAGTCAGTAGGAAAGCCCGGATAAGGCATCGTTTTAAAAGAGACAGCATGAGGAGTCTGCGTTGCCTTAAACCAAATTCCAGTTCCATTCTGCCCATAGGTAATGCTATGGCCCATTTCTTCAAGCTTGGATAAAAAGACACACATAGTGGAAACAGGAGCGTGAGGCAATGCGATTTCTCCGCCGGTTATGGCGGCAGCTAACAAAAGAGAGCCCGCTTCAAGACGATCGTACATAATCATGTGTTCAACGGGGTGCAGAACTTCTACTCCTTCTATTAAAATTGTTGCAGGGGGAGCAATCTCAATATGCGCTCCCATTTTTACTAAAATAGCAATCAAATCTAAGATTTCTGGCTCAATTGCAGCATTCACTATGGCCGTAGTTCCTTTGGTAAGTACCGCAGCCATTAAAATATTTTCCGTGGCTCCAACACTTGGATATTCAAGAACGTATCTCACCGGTTTAAGAGTCCCAACCGTTGCAGAGATATATTCTCCCACAGTACGCACTTGAACTCCCATCCGCGCGAATGCCCTTAAATGATAATCTATCGGCCTTTCCCCAATGACATCGCCTCCGGGCAATGCAACTTGTACTGCTCCAAAACGAGCAAGTAATGGTCCCATCACTAGAATCGATGCTCTCATGCGTTTCATAATCTCAGGTCCCACAGTAAATCCATGTACAGTACTCGTATCTACCTCAAGGATGAGCTCTTTCTCATAGGCAGTAATCGTTGCACCTAGTGAGGTAAGAAGCCCTATCATTTGAAGCACATCCTCGGAAAAAGGGACATTGGTTAACCTACTTTTTCCATGAGTTAAAAGGAGGGAAGCCATAATAACAAGAACCGCATTTTTTGCGCCGACGAGGTCCACCGTGCCTTGAAGAGCCGGCGACTTTTCTATAAGAACATACTCGGTTGACATTTTCTCTTCCTAGTGCCAAACTTAAATTAAAAAAATTGGTACTCTTTTTACTAGTATAACCGGGAATTAAAAGTTCCCAAATTGCTCTCTTTTTTAAAGGTAATCTATGCATACAGCTTCGGCGACAAAACCGTTTTTCAGACATCCTCTTTTTTGGACTGTCTTCATCGCACTCTCTCTGAGTGCGAGTCTCTTTGCTTATTATTACTTTGCTAAAGCTTTTCCTATTGTTGATATCGCACTCACTATGAATCGGAGCCAAGCTCTTGAAAAAGCACGCGAGATTGCTCAAAAGTATCAACTGGGACCACAAAAAAGCGATGCGGCTGCTCTTTTTTATAGCGAAGATATGGTTCAAACCTATATAGAGATTGAACGAGGTGGATTTACCGCCTGGAAGGAATTCATAAAAACAGAAGAATTTTATCCTTTTGGATGGGCAGTGCGTCACTTTAACGAGGGACAGACCCATGAACTATACATAAAGTTTACTCCTCAGGGAGCTCCTTATAGTTTTATTGAAATCATACCTGAAACCCAGCCTGGTGCGCATCCACCTGAGAAAGAAGCACATGAAATTGCCCAAAAATTTGCTGCTGAATGGGGTCTCGATCTGAGCTCTTATAAACTGGTCGACTCTGGCCGCGAAGTAAAAATTAATGGAAGAGTCGATCATAAATTTATCTATGAAAAAGAGCTTAACAATCTTGGTGATGCTCATTACCGCGTCAATATCTCTACTACTGGCGACAAAGTGACCCAATTAAATCATTACATTGATGTGCCTGAAGCATTTATCCGTAAATACGCAAATATGCGGACATTGAATGATACACTTAAGTCATTTGCATCAATAATTGTGCGCCTCATTTATCTTTTAACTGGTTGCCTGCTCGGCATTCTGTACTTGCTTAAAAGAAGGTATCTTCTTGCTAAGCCCGCTGTGTACGTGGGTATTGGTTTTGGAGTACTGCAACTATTAGTTTCTTTAAATCATCTACCGCTTGATGTATTTTATTTTGATACTGCGCTTTCGCGAGAAACCCAGATCTTTAAATTGATTTTAGACGCACTAACAAGCTTTATAACGTGGTCTGCCATTTATTGTATCACCTTCCTTGCCGCTGAAGGGCTGACGAGAAGGGCATTTGGAAGCCACATCCAATTATGGAGTGCTTGGAAGTTGCCGGCTGCAGCATCCTATACGATGCTTGGCAAAACAATCGGCAGCTATTTTTACGTTGCTATTGCTCTTGCGTATGTCTTTCTTTTTTATGCTCTAGGAAGAAATTTATTTGGCTGGTGGGTGCCCAGCTCACCTCTCGCAGACCCCAATATTCTCGCGGAATATTTTCCACCACTTACAGCAATTGGTCGATCTATTCACGCTGGTTTCTGGGAGGAATGCTTATTTCGAGCAGTACCAATTGCATCGTGCGCACTTCTTGGACGTAAGCTTGGCAACAAAAATCTTGGCATCTTTATTGGCCTCATTCTCCAGGCGATTGTGTTTGGAGCAGCCCATGCGGATTATCCAGTAATGCCATTTTACGTGCGTGTTGTGGAAATGTTCCCTGAATCAATGATATGGGGAATAATCTATATACTTCTTGGACTTATTCCTGGAATTTTGATTCACATTTTTTATGATCTGCTTCTTTTTTCAATACCCATATTTGTTTCGACAGCTCCTGGCATGTGGTTTCAAAAAGCCTTTATTCTTTGTGTAGCAGCTTTACCTCTTCTTTATATACTTATAAGCAGAATTCGCACTAAAAAATGGATAGAAGTTCCCAAAGAGTTTACGAATGAAAGTTGGCAACCGGTAGAGGGCACTATCCCTTTAGAAACTGAGCTAAGTATTTCTCACAAGGAACCTCGTTTTTCGTGGCCGATTCTCATCGGATCACTTGCTGTGGGACTCACAGGTTTCCTGTTCTTAAGAGAACGTGAAAGTACTATACCGCCTCTAACGATAACAAAAACTGAAGCGACGGATATCGCAACAAATGCTGTAATGAAACGTGGCCCACTTAATCCTGAATGGTATATTATTACAACCGTTGCAGAACTGCCAATGGGGCAACAATCACTCTTTGTATGGCGAGAAGAGGGACCTCAAAAATATAAGGAATTGATGGGCTCATATCTAGCAAAACCAGGCTGGTATACCCGCTTTGCACAATTTACGGGGGATCTTACTCAACGAGCAGAAGAATACAGGGTCTATGTAGATGGTTCAGGAAAAGAGGTTCTTGTTAGCCATATCTTGCCTCAAACTGCAGCTCGGCCTCCATTTGATGAACAAAAAGCACGTGCTGCGGCACTTGAAAAATTGAGTATGTTTAATCTAAAGCCGGACGATGTTAAAGAAATATCGGCATTTTCAGATACGCTTCCTCAGAGAACAGATCGTACATTTATCTTCGCTGATAAACATCAGGAGCTCACCAGCGGCAAAGGTCAGGCACGCATAAGCATGACGTATGCCGGCGATGAACTTGTTGCGTACGACCGCTATGTACATATTCCCGATGAATGGTTGCGTAAGCAACGAAATCAACAGGCCTTAGTCGGCAATATAGATGAGGTTCGTAATCTAGGATGGTATATTCTGGTAATCCTTGCGGCGCTTTTGGGCGCCTTTATGTGGCGCAATCATTCATTTAGCGTGAAAGCTGCTCTCATAAGTGCTGGGATCTATTTTGTCATTTCATACCTTGCCACTCTTGCCAATTTATCGGCCACGCTCGCAAATCTAAGAACTGCCGAATCTTTCTTTACACAACTTATAACGATTTTAGCGCTCAAGGCATCGCGAGCAGCGATGAGCGCGATTCTTATTGGGATCTTTGTGGGGCTTGTATACAAAGCAAATCGCTCCAAAACACCATTCACAATTGAAAAGTTGTTCGCTGCTCTTGCTGCTGGGTGTTTATGGTTTAGCTTGGATAGATTTATCTGGAGCTATGTTTTTTCTTCGGCACCATGGTACCCACCCCTTACGGGAGCTGATTCATATCTTCCATGGCTTGTGTACACAAAGAGTACCTTTGATTTCTTGCTCTGGCAGATCTTACCCATACAGATCCTTATCCTCTTATCGGGAAAAACACGACTACGATCCGCTGTGGCTCTTGTTATCGCTACTCTCCTGCTCGCTCCAATCAATGGGGTAGAAACCGTTGGACAATGGGTCATTGTCCTCGCATTAGGAGCCCTTCTGTTCGCCTTTATTTATCGGTTCATGCTCAGGTCTGAGCCTTCGCTTGTTCCCCTTGCCTTTGCAACGACTTTCGTACTCTTTACGATCCAAGATGCTCTATATGCGATGTTCCCAGGAGAGTATACTGCTCTTGCGCTATCAGGGCTCGCAGTAGTGGCCTATGCAATCGGATGGCTCTGGCTTTCCAGGCCGAAATATCACGAGACCTAGGAAATAGTAAATAGAAATTTAAAAAGTCTTTTTCTAAAGCTTTACAGATCCATAGATTTCTGGCATAATTACTCTATAACGTTAATAAACAAAGGAATAACCTTATGAAAATCTGGACAAAAATCATTGGAATCGCCCTCCTTTACTGCCTTTCTTCATACGCTATGGTAGCCGAAAATCAGTTGGTAGCTGATTTAGAAAGATTGTCATTAAATACACAACCAACGCTGCCAAGGCCAAATATAGCAGCTGTGGCAGAATTTTCGAGAATACAGGCAGAAGTAAGTAGTTTATTTGCTGGCCTACGAGACCAAACTTTACCTGCTCAAAATCTCTGGGATCGCGTGAATCAAGTCAGATCAGATTATTATGGTTTTCTGGAATTAGCTGATGCACAACAAGTAAAAATAAGAAGACTACTTGAAAAATCTACGATTGAGCAGAAATTAAACAATCTTTTTGCCCATGTACTCTTAAAAGTGCTTGAAGTCATTCTCCGTAATACGGTGACCGCGAGAAATCTAGGGACACTCGCTTCTGTGCGTCCTGCATTGCAAGAGCAGCTAACTACTTTAACATTTCATCTAAACGCAAGTATTTTGCGTTGCAATGATGTCGACCAAAACACCAGAATGCTGATCCAGCAAAGAATGCAGCTTATTACCCAGGAATTGAACAATTAAGAGCTTTCTCGTTAGTGAGACAAGAGCTCACAAATGATAGAAGCGAGTAGAGTGAGACAACCAGCTTTACAGAGATAAAAAATTCTGTTATAATTCCTACATAAAATTATTAACCAAAAGGAGTCTCTTATGAAAAAGTTTCTTATGCTCAGCATGGTACTCATCTCTGCAAGCATCATGTATGCAATGGATGTTGACAGAAGTATAGATGCTGAAAACATAAACCCGAATGTCGCCGCTATGGATGTTGCTTGTCCGCGAGCTGAGGCAAAAAGTACATTGGATGAGCTAGGCAGAGAAATTGATGCTCTTCAAAACGTACAGATGACCCCGATCGAGAAATACGAACGTGCTCATCTGATAAAACTCAGATATAGTGAAGTCAAGAGAGAATCTGCTCGCCCTGATTCCATTAAGCTGAAGCACTATTTAGCGCGACATGCCGCAAAAAAAGTAAAGATAAATAGCTTTTTTACAGAAGCATTTACCGGTCTTATAGGGCATGTTACGGCAACAGCAGCTGCTCGTGTAGCGATACCTGAACAGCGCGACGCTCTGAGAGCTGATATCAAAAAACTCAATACGATTTTTGCAGATATAATCGCTCTTGATCCTGAAATCGGGCACGATACAAAAACGAGTATTCAACAACGTATACAACTACTCTATCACCTCGCACTGAACTAAGCGCTAGGAATGTATAAAAGAGACACGAGAGAGACTCCACGTCTCTCTCTTTTTTTGTACTTTTTATAAAAAGAAGCGCACTCTTTACAGAACTTATAAATTTTTGCTATATTTCTAATTGAAAAGCTATCTTGTTGTAGGGCTTACCATGAAGTATATCTCTCTTTCATTAGTCTTGATCACGTCAGTGCTCCACGCACAAAAAGACCTTCCGGCTCCGAGTGTGCTACGGTGTGACGCCCAATATGCCCAAAGTATACACGATATTCTTGTGCAATTTTCTGGGTTCACCCCAAAAGAGAAGTTACAAGAGTATCATGATTACATGATCAGATTAAAACAGTCAGAAGATTTGGGATATAAGATAACTCCCCTAGAAGGAAACATGACCAGTGATACGCGGGCTCTTATGCGAACACCTTTACAGCATTACAGCAATTGCCAAGTCTCCATAGGAAGCTCTCTTGGACATGACGTGAACACGTTTTCAACTCCGCGAGAAACCTTAGCTCCTTGTGATGCAACATATGCAGTAGAATCAGAAAAAATTCTCCAAGATTCTTCCGCCAAATATCCTCGAACACTCGTGACGGGCTATGAAGCGTTTTTGGTAAGCTTAAAGCTCCGCGAAGATCTCGCATTTAAAATAAGTGATTTTGAAAAGACGCTTGAGAAAGATACTCTTAGTAGGCTCAGATTTCCGCTTGATATTTATCTCGACTGCCGTGATGCAATCGTTCGCACTTCTCTGCCACCGCAGTAAGCTCGCCAAGCCCGCAAAAGAACCTTAAAAAAGAGCACCATCCCTCTTTTTTTTCTTGCGACCACAGATAAGAACCGTCGATATGCGCTCGAGGGAAATATACTGAACAGCCATGGGCACCTAAACAATCAGGTCCCGCCGCAGAAGCCAGCACGGTCCAGTTGAGTTCCTTCTTTGCCTCAATAAGAGCGTCCTTTAGTTTTGAAAGAGGCGCAGTTTCTGCCAAGAGATCAATTTCGTGAAGAAGGTCATCAAAAAAAGAGAAAAGATCTGCATACTGAGGCATTAAACAAAATCGCTGATTTCTGTGGCGGGCTCGTATCACGATTTCTCGATCGCAGATGTGAAGTAAACACCCTGCTACCTTATCAAGTGCACGAACAACCCCATCAAGAGAGGAAAGATCAAGCGCAGAGAGGCTATAACGCCTGAGACCTTTTATTTCTTGGCTCGCTGCATAGTCAAATACAATGGCGCGAACAATTTTTGAAACATAGGATTCTCTTTTAAGAAGCCGTATCAATGTCTCATAATCCCATCCCTCTTTTTCTTCACTTTCTTGCGAAGCAATAAAAAAGCGCGCATAGGGCTTCAGATCCCATGCAACTTCCAAAAGGGCCATATGACAGGCATCACATCCTATAATATCGATGGTATGCCCTTTCAAAACTTCTTCGTAAAGATATTTCAAAGAGTGCACAAGGTCTTGATGAGTAAGACATGATGAGCTCTCTTTCGTAAGGAGAAGAGATTTACAGTCACAAGGTTGCGAAAGCTCCTCAACAATCGCTAGATCGCGCTCTTTTAGGTAATTATAGTAGGGAGAATCTCCGCTATCTGGTTCAAGAAGCCACTGTCCTGTCTTTTTATCCCATCGAGGATTCAAAATCCCAGTGCCATGGCCCGAAAATATGAGCATGCGCTTTTGTGACGGCTTACTAAACGCCCAGGCAAATCCTTCCTTTAAAGCTGCTGCCTGATCATTAGAAGCCTTCTTATCATGTACCAGGACTTTTCCTTGCTGATTAATGATGAATCTTTTGGTGCGAAAATGTTCATGAATATCTAGGCATACGTGTATATCTTTAGAATGGGGCTCTGAAAGCCCTTTCTCTAATGATACAAGGAGCTGCTCTGCCTGATCTGGCATATCCTGCGCCTGCATAAAGATATACACGACCCAGTCAGGCATAGCCTGCACATTAGAAAAAAGAAAAAACCAGATGCAGATTGACGAAAATGATATATAATTAATAGATGTGTGCTGACAAGATTTAAATAAATAGGTGATCATGTTTCTCGTTTTCCTTCTTTACGCACTTTTCGGACTGACTTTTACGCTCGGCAAGCTTACCTTGTTTTATGCTACACCTTTTTTTATTATCGGAATGCGCATGCTTATCGGCGGAGCCGGACTTTTGTCTTTCCTTTACTTAAATAAGTCTATACGATGTGCACCTCAAAAAAAAGATTGGCCCTACTATGCACAGGTTGCTTTTTTTGGGATATTTCTTCCTTACAGCTTACGTGCCTGGGGTATGCTCTATGTCTCTTCGACAAAAGCCGCATTCATATTCACCCTCATGCCATTTTTTACTGCATTATTTGCCTATTTTTTTCATCAGGAAAAGCTCAATTTCCGTAAATCAATGGGGCTCATGATCGGTTTTCTTGGTATGCTTCCCACGCTTTTTACTACAGATCCAAATGAGATCATGAAAGGATTTACGCTGTTTTCACTTCCTGAGCTCGCTATCATAGGAGCTGTTGCCTCTTTTGGCTATAATCTCATTGCTCTTCAGACACTGGTAAAACATCGCGGGTGCCCTGCAGTACTTGCAAATGGAATGAGTATGCTCATGGGTGGTGGTTTAGCATTCAGTACAGCACTTCTTTTCGAGCCCATATGGGTATTTGGTAATGTCGGAGAATTTCTTGGACTCATTGCATTACAGATTCTTATCAGCAACCTCATTTGCTCGAATCTGCAAGCTTCACTCCTTAAAAAATATAGCCCTACTCTTATGGCCTTTGCGGGCTTTTTAACGCCGTTGTGCGCAGCCTTCTATGGCTGGGTGCTTTTAAAAGAAGAACTTAAGCTGAACTATTTGATTTCTTTGGGTATCGTTGTTATAGGACTCTTAATTTTCTATTATGATGAGGTCATCAGGCACAAGAAAATACCTAAGACCATGGTACTCGATCCAAAAGAGTTTTAAGACTTATCAGAATCTACCATTAATTCTTCCCACTGACTCGTTAATGTAGCAAGCTGCTCTTTCTTCTTGGTGAGCTTTTCTGAGGCAACCTGATACTCAGGAGATCCATAAGACAGATCAAAAAAGGTATGATTGAGTCGTTCAATTTCTTTTTCAAGCTTTGCGATCTTATTTTCTAACGAGGATAACTCCTTTTTAGCTACGTACTGTTCTTTCCCTTTTGGCTTTTCTGAAAGGTTTATGCGTACGTGCTCAAGGCTAGTCTGATTCTCTCGTTGTTTTTTATAATACAGAAAACTCTCATAGGTCCCCGGAAAATCATTTAGTCCATAAGGTGTAAGTTCCCAGATGCGGGTCGCTAATGATTCGATAAAGCTGTGATCGTGAGAGACGAAGAGCATCGTTCCTTGACACTCCTTAAGCGCCTGAAGAAGAACTTCTTTTGCGTAGAGATCAAGATGGTTCGTCGGTTCATCAAGGAGCAAGAGATTTGCTTTTTGAAGGAGGACCTTAACCATTGCAACTCTATTGCGTTCACCGCCGCTCAATACGGAAATTTTCTTCTGGATCGCATCACCGCTAAAAAGAAATGAGCCTAAGAATGTTCTAATAACTGCTTCGGGCACATCAGGTATCGCCTCAAGCACCTCGCCAAACACCGTATTCGACGGATTGAGCGATCTCATCTGATCCTGCTCAAATACTGCATACTGAACGTTGTGCCCAAAAGAAATAGATCCCTGCTGTACGGTATAGCCGCCAGTAATAAGATTAAACAGGGTTGTCTTCCCCGTCCCATTAGGCGCAATAAGACCAATGCGATCGCCGCGCTGTACAACCCCATTAACCCCCTGAAAAAGCACTTTATCATCAAACGAGTGCTTCAATTTGCTGACTGTTAACACAAATGTTCCCGGTCGCACAGTTGGCGGAAAACTAAGTCGGATAGTCGGTAAGAGGGGCTCAATCTCGATACGTTCCATTTTTTCAAGCTGTTTCATCATCGATTGCGCCATCCCTGCTTTCGTCGCTTTTGCCTTAAATCGATCAATCGTAGCCTGCTTGCGTGCTATTTCTTTCTGCTGCCGTTGATAAGCAGATTCAAGAACCGCTCGCTGCTGTTCTTGTTCCTGGGCAAATGCTGAAAAATTGCCACGAAATAGTTTGGCCTTTCCTCGTTCGAGGCTCAGAATATAGTCACAGGCATTATCAAGAAAGTAGCGATCATGGGTCACCAAAAGAAACCCAAAGCGACCTTCTTTTAAAAAATCAAAAAACCATTCCTTGGTAGGCAAATCAAGATGGTTTGTCGGCTCATCAAAAAGATAAAAATCAGCTTCTTCAAGGAGCAGCTTAGCAAGCACGAGGCGCATCTTCCAGCCAACACTCAGTTCCTCAACTGGCTGCTCAAACATCGTCCGTGAAAATCCAAGCCCTTTTAAGACCTTTTCAGTCTTCTCAAGAGCTAATGCTCGGTCATATGCAGTAATTTCCTCGTGATCCTCACTCGTGTAGGCAGGAAAAACAGAAAGTGATTCCTCAAGAACATTTTTAGACGAAAGGAGCACCATCTCTTGGGGCATATAGCCGAGCTTTTTGTGCCGATCAACAGAGACTGAGCCATCATCAAGATAGCCCTGCCCAGCAATAATTTTTAAAAGTGTCGTTTTGCCCGTCCCATTTCTTCCCAAAACCCCCACCCGTTGATTGTGCTGGAGGGTCAGATTGATCTCATCAAATATAATCTGTGACCCAAAAGAAAGGCTGGCCTGCTGCACCTGAATCATCTGTTTCCCTAATTTTTTGATTCAAATAGATAATAAATAATTTTAATATGAAATCGTGAAACAATCAAGAAAGTCCGAGGTTTATTTTTTCAGAATGGCGTGAAAATAATCCTGCATCCATTTTTCAGGATTTTTGAGCCGTGTATTGCCCTTCTCAAAAAACTTCAGCGCTAATGATATACATAAATTAATATCAGCTTTTCTTCTTTCATCGCCCATATCGATCGGAATAAGCCTATCTCCTTGGAGGATCATATTACCTATGATTAAATCATTGTGATTCGTGCATCTGGGTTTCATGCGCTCGACCTGTGAGCAAATCTGCTCATCAGTTGGGTATATCCCTTTAAGCAGTGCAAACGTAACAAGATTGATCCCCGCAATCCATGGAATCGGTTGGGCTAGGCCCTCTTTAAAAAAGGTTTTCTTTGTAAAACTACTTTCTATTGTGTAATGAAGCTTTCCTTTAGGAAGATTTTGGGTAAATCGTGCAAGATCGATGCTCGTCTTTTTCCTGTGCTTGAGAAATATCTTTCGCCCGGGATTATCAAACACACACGGAATCTTCCTTTCTACCAAATTTTGCTTGAGGAGACACCCGGGATTATCAAAAAAGCAGTAATCGCCCAAATTCAAAAGAGCCTCAGTAAGCCTATGAAAATTTACGTTAAAATAAGGAAAGAGATCGTGCACGATAACTACATCAAAATGTTCACAGCGGGCTAATTTCTCAAGATCCCCATGGCTCAACGGTGAGGGAGCTAACAGCGAGATACCCGTTCTTTTTTCATCAAGAAGCTTTTTCACAGTCTCATCAACTGGCCCATCTAACAGTATGCCAACACACGTGGCTTCATAATTCGAAGCAATCTCAAAAGTATATGATAAGGCTCTCTGAGCTATTTCGAGTACCGTAATCGGTCGCTTAAATTTGTTGAGCACATCGGTGACAGGACTTGCAGACGACTTTCACAAGCTACAAGAGCTTTCAAAGACTGATTAGCAAGGAAAAAAACTAAAATGAGCGCCGTGTATCTATTCATATCGTCCTATTTAATACTATAGCTAAAACGTTGATTGATTCAAGCTCCGATTCTAAGTGGAACGAAAATCTTGGCCTGGCTCAATGCGAATCAAGCTTTTAGGCCAGCCTATCTAAGATAATTAAAAGATAATGAGCTCAAGCCCGGCAGTCTTTTACATCTTGATTAGAAGACGTATTCTCCCCGAAAGTCCTTTAGAAATGTAATAATGTACGTCCCCCTCAAAACTTAGCTTCATTGACTCTAAGGATTCAAACAAAAAATATGATCCTCAAAATCTTATGTGTATTGAACGAAGACAGCAAGTTGCTCAAAATAAGAACTTCGGATAAATTAAGCTTGCGTGACATTTTTAGATCGTCAATCATTAATAACAATATTAATATTGTAGTTAGACAAGGGGCGTCTAAGTGAATTTCAGATTTTTCTTCTTAATTGTTATAACACTCATCCAGCTTTTTGGCAAGGAGACGGAACATGACAAAGGGGGTGCACTCATGAATACCGATAAACCTAATGCATTACAACCAGAACATCATGCTACCACAGAAGATGAATTGATTTGTGCAGTCAAAGAAGGCAATCTTGAAAAATTTAAAGAGCTTTTAAAAAAACAAGATATAAATATCAATGCTCAAAATCAATCCGGGGAAACAGCTCTCATCCTTGCTTGTCATTGTGGGCACAAAGAAATCGTTCAATTATTGCTGGATAGGCCCGATATTGATATCAATATCATGGGGGAGTCTGGCCAAACGGCTTTGACAGGTGCTGTTTACGCTGACGAAAAAATAATCGTGCAAATGCTACTTAAGAAACCTGGGATAGATATCAATAGCACAGATGGATTTGATAATACTCCTCTCATAATTGCAGAATTCAATGGGAGTAAAGAAACATTTAAAATGCTTCTTGATGACCCTCGTGTTGCCATTAATGCTCGAAATTTGGGAGGAAACACTGCTTTATCCAATGCTGTTTGTGATCGCGACAAAGAAATGGTTCAGATGCTTCTTCAAAAGTCTGGCGTAGACGTAAATGCTCGAAACATATTTGGCTTTACTGCTCTATTTTTCGCCAATTCAGATGATTGTAAAGAAATTTTTGCCTTACTTATTGAAAATTCCAGCACCAATATCAATATACGAGACCCAAATCACAGAACTCCCCTGATTGCCGCTGCCACAGATGGTCACAAAGAAATCGTTAAGTTACTGCTAAGTAAACAAAGCATCAAAGTCAATTTACGCGATAGGTATGGTTGTACGGCTTTGATGTTAGCAAGCTATAATGGTCACAAAGAGATTGTTCAGCAACTTCTGAACGTACCCGGCATCGAAAAAATTACTATGCGAGACAAAATCATTGTCATTATGCATTTCTTTCGGAAGCTAGTCGATAGAGTGAAGAGGTTTTTCAAAAGGCTTCTGACTGGGTCAGACCTTGAAATCAACTATTTTGATCAAGGAAACGACAATTCTCAATTCGACTGATCTCTTAAAAAAACATTCGCCAATCAAATGCTCTTATGGCGTATCTCGCGACTCAAAATTGCCGTTCAGCCAATGAGAGTCGCGCATTTTTCGAGTTACTTAGAAGCTCTTTGCATGAAGTTCTATATATCGCTATTGGAGGACAGTAAGCATTTGACCACGACAGATTCCACCCTTATAATAGAAAATACAATAAGACATGAATTAGTGGAGGAACACACCAATGCGCACAAAAATATTTTTTTTCAGTGTGATGCTTTTGATCCCACATAATACACAGGCTATTTTTGAAGATATAGGAAATGCTCTGAGCAATATATCACTAGAAAGAGCACTCCTTGGGGCAACCACGGTGGGCTTACTCTATACCATGTATCGTAATTCTTGCATTAATAGACAGCTAGAAGAAATTTCAGAAAAGTATGCGGATTATGCTCCCTTTGATGGCCATGCATCAATCTTGGTACTTTTAGGCGAAAAATATCCTCACATTCAAAATCAATTAGCCAAGAAATCCGAAAACGATATTGACCATTTAATGACCATCTTAGGAAGGGAACCTGACTATGGCTTTCCTCACTATGAAGAACAATTGCAAGATGAACTTTGCGATCTCACATGCTCAGAACGGAAAGTAATTGAAAAACTTACCCTTCTAAAAAAAGACAAAGAAAAAAGTTACCTTGTGCTCTCTGTAGAAAATCTTTTAAAAAATACCATACTATGTAAAGAGTTTCTTACAGCTTCTATTTTGCAGATATACCAAGCGCGTACGAAACTGTTTTGTAAACACTTAAGAGAAGAAAAAGAGCTTGTGCTCATTACTGATGATCTGAAATTATCAAGCAAACTTGCTCAAAGAGTAACTTCTTTATTTAACAACAATAACAAATACCCCTATAGTACCTACCATGACAAACTTACAAAAGAACAGAATACCTTATGCGCGTTCATAAACTCACTAGAAAAATTTTTGGGTGAAAATTCCAAACTAAATTGGGTAGATGAAGCGTATCAAATCCACCAAGTCCTCATTAAACTTATTTCAAAAATTAGACAAACCTATGAATTTAACGCAGAAATTAAAAAGAAGGAAATCGAAGAAGCAGAAGAAAAATTAGAAAAAGCACTGAATTCTCTAAGATCGCCACCTGGGTGGAATCTCTCTTTCCTCAGATCAAGTACGTGAACATTATAAAATACCGTAGCCCTTTAATTCTTTTCTGACATGCTCAAAATTATGCGCATGGATCGTGGAAATACCGAGCTTACGCGCAGTTTCGATATTAATGATCTGATCATCAATGAAAATTGATTGGTCGGGAGTAAGGCGATAGGTATCCAGCAAGTACGTAAATATCTGCGGATCTGGCTTCTTTGCCTGCGCAGTACTGGGAGATACGATTCCTTCAAAGCACTGCACTATCTCAGGATATTCTTCTTCAAGAATTTCAAGATAGCGCATACTTAAATTTGAGCAGATAAAAAGCTTATGGCCACTCTTTTCAGCAGCCGCAAAGCAGTCCTGTAAAAGATCGATACCCTCCTTAATTGGGCAAAAAAGCTTCTGTCCTGGATACTGAGGGTTCTGATCAAACAAAACACCCTGGATATCGAATATAAGATTCTTTTGGCTACTCATGAAAATTGACTTCCAATAACTTATTCCCCATTTTTTGAATGAATTTTTTTAAATCGTTCGGCTTAATGAAAGTTGTCTCATCATTAGACAGCGGGTGAAATCCAAGAGTTTCAGCGGTAAACAAGTCACTATCAAGAATAACAGTGACTTCATGATTCTTGTCATTAATGAGGCCAAAGGGCGTTACACTGCCTGGCTCAACTCCTAAATAGTGCATTAATGTAGCTTCATCGGCAAAACGCAATTCTGGAGCACATATCATTTTAGCGAGCTCTTTTAAAACAATCTTGGTATCGGGCAAAGCGACAACAAGCCAAAACCGCTTATTGCTATCTTTTAAAAACAAGTTCTTACAGGGCAAAGAGGGCAGGTTTACTGCACGAGCTTCATCTACTGTATAAACGCGCTCATGCGTGTAAGTCTTATTATCAATGCTTAAAGAACTGAGCAGCTTAAATAGTTCGGCCTTTGTATTATCAGGTACCAGACTCATCAAGCACCTCTTTTTCCATATATTCAGTAAGTGCATTACGTTCTGTGAGGATAAATCGGTTTAAAAACTCATAGATTTCTGGGATGAGTTTGAGCATCGCATCTTGATCAATTGAGTTTTCATCATCATAGATCGTCAAATCGTAATACATCTGAAAAAATCGAGAAACGATTTCCTCATCCTTCTTATCAATAAACCCTTTTTCAATAAAACTCTCCAATATCTTTTCTACACCAATCGCCTCTAACGAATCACGAGACGTGATGGACTTTACCATTAAGTAATTGACAAAACACAAAAAAGAAACTGACAAACGCCTAAAGAGAGCGAATGTGAGAATCTGCTTCATTTCCTTTGATTCTTTGCCCGTGCTGTAGGTAAGCGCTTGGCGCACACTCTCTACAGACTCCGCTAACCGCGCGAGAAGAACCTCTTCCTTCTTATTAATGTTCATCAGACGCCTCTTCATCACAAGCTACAAGCTCACAATTTTTACTCAACTCCTCTAAAAAATCACTCATGGCATAATAATAGGTCGGTATTTCTTCAACTCCCTTTTGAAAAATATCCCTTTGCTCTTGCGATTCGAACAAGCTCTCATCATCAAGCGCAAAAAATGCACACATACAAAACAAACTCATAAATTGGCGCAATTGGCCTTCATTCAACACTCCTACCAAGCAAAGCCCTGCAAGGAGATGTTCTACATAAGAATCACACAGATCGTGATCATCATCATAGTACTCACTTGCTTCATACACACTCCTCAAAAAATCTTGAAACACTTCACTACACTTAACAAACGCGTAAATCCGCGCATCTCGTACCAAAGCAAAAAGAACCGTATCATTGTGCTTTACTGGCATACTTAACACGCTGCCCAGCTCATCTAATGATCTACTAAAGTCCTCTAAAGGACGAACACTTATAAGCATAAAAGCTCCAATAAAAAACCTCAGCAAAAATGTGCTGAGGTGAGTATTTTAACCCTGGCAGTACCTACTTTTCCAGGCCGTAACCAGCCAAGTATCATCAGCGTTGTAGACTTAACTTCCGTATTCGGAATGGGAACGGGTGTGACCCTACAACTATACCCACCAGGGAATTTTTTATGATGAATTCAAAAATTAATTCTTGCGGATGAAATATCTGTAGTCATATATCCAAAATTGCTCATCTGAGCTCAAAAATTCTTAAAGTGATTAAAACATTCGATCTATTAGTACTGGTTAGCTGAACACATTACTGTGCTTACACATCCAGCCTATCAACCTCGTAGTCTTCAAGGGATCTTAATGTATAACTTGCGTTATACGGGGTATCTAATCTTGAGGCAAGTTTCCCACTTAGATGCTTTCAGCGGTTATCTTTTATGAGCTTAGCTACCCAGCTTGCTTGTGGTAAACAACTGGAACACCAGAGGCTCACTCATTCCGGTCCTCTCGTACTAGGAACAAGCCCTCTCAAATACCCTACGCCCACAACGGATAAGGACCGAACTGTCTTGCGACGTTCTGAACCCAGCTCACGTACCGCTTTAATTGGCGAACAGCCAAACCCTTGGGACCTCGACCTTCCACCATTACTGATGGGGTAAGACTATACCATCACCGTATTCATAGTTGTCACCAACTAGAACTTAGGTGCGAGCCGTGTTATCTTTCGATCTCTTCTTGTACAGCCAAAACTGCAAGAATCAGTCGTTACGGGGAATACCTACTTGGATCTTTGTTGCATAGTTCTTTCTACGATTTTTGGATCGTACATTGAACGCAGCCAAAGCATCTGCTAACAATGCTACCTTATAGAGATCATCTTTACTGTCGATACATTTTACTTTACTCGCTATTTCGCGAGCTAGCACCAACTGATTTCGTTTTATCCTTGAGTAAGGATATATAAGATCAATAAACTCAATAATGTGTTCTTGATTTTTTATATCATACTCATGAACATTACGATTCAGTCGAACGTATCCATAATTCAAATCTCTCTGGATCTCATCAAGCAGAAACTTATCTTTCTGTGCAATCTTAATACTAAGTCGCACTCGAAATCCAAATTTCTTCTCGTGATGCTTCTCGATAGATGCCATAACGCACCGTCCGCATCAAAAAATCCAGCTAAGTAAGCACGGTCAGCTTCAGTAAGCATTCTTCCCACGGGGTTAACCTTTCTATTATCATGGTATCTATTATACCACGTATTCAAAAGGCCTTCACCGTTTTGAGCTCGTTTATTACCCTAGAGTTTCCTCTAGGGAGAGAAGTTTACGTTTTCTCCAGCCCCAGGATGCGATGAGCCGACATCGAGGTGCCAAACCTCCTCGTCGATGTGGACTCTCAGAGGAGATCAGCCTGTTATCCCCGGCGTACCTTTTATCCATTTAGCAATGGCCCTTCCATACAGAACCACTGGATCACTAAGACCTGCTTTCGCATCTGCTCGACTTGTAAGTCTCGCAGTTAAGCTCCCTTATGCCTTTACGCTCTACCGACGATTTCTATTCGTCTTGAGGGAACCTTTGTATGCCTCCGTTACAATTTAGGAGGCGACCACCCCAGTCAAACTGCCCACCAGACACTGTTCCCAGCCCGGATAACGGGTCAAGGTTAGATCTTCAAACGGATAAGGGCGGTATTTCAACGTTGGCTCCATCGAAGCTAGCGCCTCAACTTCAAAGCCTCCCGCCTATCCTACACATACCAGTCCAAAAATCAATGTCAAGTTGCAGTAAAGGTGCACGGGGTCTTTCCGTCCAGTTGCGGGAAGCCGGCATTTTCACCGGCACTACAAATTCACTGAGTCTATCATCAAGACAGCGCCCAACTCGTTACGCCATTCATGCAGGTCGGAACTTACCCGACAAGGGACTTCGCTACCTTAGGCAATTGTGTTAGCTGCATGTCGCCATGCAGATCGGACTATATCTTCATACATATCATGTATGTTTGGCGTGTAGTCTCTGAGGATTCTCCATTTCTGGAGCCTTTCCTGCTGATTGTCTGCACTTGTATATTGTCACCACTGTGGGTAATACAAGATACTCAGATGTTCCAGCATATAGCCAAATTTTACAACGGCCACTAGCAGTAGCAGCTATCAACCGTTCATTAAGTTACTTGCTCTGTATTAGCAAGCTGTAAAGCATCATTCTTACATGTGCTTACACTCTATGTCGCCATAGAGATCGGACTCTATCATCTCAATTTCTTGAGTCTGGCATAGTAGTCTCTGAGGATTCTCCATTTCTGGAGCCTTTCCTGCTGATTGTCTCCACCTCAACATTGTCACTGCCGTGGATTAAACCACAACGAGTAGTTGAGGATACCGAGATGTTCCAGCATATAGCCAGATTTTATAACTACAATGGTCCTGCATCATAGTTACGGCCGCCGTTTACCGGGGCTTCAATTCAAAGCTTTGCCTTGCGGCTGACTTCTCCTATTAACCTTCCGGCACTGGGCAGGCGTCAGACTCTATACGTCCTCTTACGAGTTTGCAGAGCCCTGTGTTTTTGTTAAACAGTCGGTTGGGCCTCTTTGTTGCAACCTGTCCATGCATTTTACTACATAACAGGCACCCCTTCTCCCGAAGTTACGGGGTCATTTTGCCGAGTTCCTTAATGATAGTTATCTCAACGCCTGAGCATTCTCAGCCTGTCTACCTGTGTCGGTTTGCGGTACGATCATTTATAAAGCTCGCTAGAGGTTTTTCTAGTCAGCGTGGGATCAATCGAATTCATAAACTCACGAGGAATTTACAAACCCATCACATTTCAAGGTTATGACAAAACGGATTTACCTATAATGTCCCTCTTTATGCTTAGCTTGGCAATCCAAAATCCAAGTCGACCTACCCTCCTGCGTCACCCCATCGCTCAAACGCTCACAAATGGTGCAGGAATATTTAACCTGCTTTCCATCGCCTACTCCAATTGGCCTCGGCTTAGGTATCGACTAACCCTGAGTGGATGAACCGATCTCTCGGAAACCTTAGACTTACGGCGAACAGGAATCTCACCTATTTTTTCGTTACTTATACCAACATATTCACTTCTTTGACCAACGTCACCTGTCCTCACGGTCAAGCTTGTATCTATCAAAGAACGCTCCCCTACCCCTTTACCAAGACGAATCTTGATAAAAGCCATAGCTTCGGTAATTCGTTTATCCCCGCTCGTTTTTAAGCGCAAGAACACTTGACCAGTGAGCTATTACGCTTTCTTTAAAGGATGACTGCTTCTAAGCCAACCTCCTGGCTGTCTGTGTATTGTCACTTCTTTTACAACTTAACGAATATTTTGGGACCTTAACTGATGGTCTGGGCTGTTTCCCTCTCGACTATGAAGCTTATCCCCCACAGTCTGCCTCCCGTCTTCTAAAACTATGGCATTCAGAGTTAGCAAAAACCCGGTAAGCTTACGCCCCCAAAGTTTAAACTGTGCTTTACCTCCATAGTTAATTCAACAAGGCTATACCTAAATATATTTCGGGGAGAACCAGCTATTTCCCAGTTTGATTAGCCTTTCACTCCTACCCACACCTCATCCGAGCAGTTTTCAACCTACACCGGTTCGGGCCTCCATCTCCTGTAACAGAGATTTCACCCTGGACATGGGTAGCTCACTGGGTTTCGGGTCTACCGCATAGTACTAATCGCCCTATTCAGACTCGCTTTCGCTACGGCTCCGTTCTTTCTAAACTTAACCTCGCACTATACGATAACTCGTTGGCTCATTATGCAAAAGGTACGTGGTTGCGCGTACGTATACATCGCTTCCACCGATTGTAGACAAATGGTTTCAGTTTCTATTTCACTCCCCTCCCGGGGTTCTTTTCACCTTTCCCTCACGGTACTTGTGCACTATCGGTCATCAGGTAGTATTTAGTCTTATCCAATGGTCTGGACAGATTCCCGCAGAATTTCACGTGCTCTGCGGTACTTGGGAATATAAACTCGTATTGCATGTAACTTTTCACTTACAAGGCTGTCACTTTCTTTGGCTGTCCTTTCCAAGACAATTCAACTAAAGTAACATGCACTATACGTTAAAGACTGCATTTTTTAAACATTTATATCCCACTACCCCCACAACACAACGCACGCAGGCTATCACATGTTATAGGTTTAGACTTTTCCCCTTTCGCTCACCACTACTGAGGGAATCACTTCGTTTTCTCTTCCTAGCCCTACTTAGATGTTTCAGTTCAGGCCGTTCGCTTTCATACCCTATGAATTCAGATATGAATACTATGGTTTTACCATAGTGGGTTTCCCCATTCGGAAATCTTCGGATCATAGCTTGATTGACAGCTCCCCGAAGCTTATGGCAGCCTTCCGCCTCCTTCATCGCCTCCTGATACCAAGGCATCCACCAAATGCCCTTATAAATTAATCACAAACTTTGAATAACTCAGTTAATAATTTGAGCAACTTTTGTTAGGAATATTAATTACAAATATTTCAAAGAACACAAGAAATTTTTTATTTACAGAAAATCCATTTATTACCAATACTTATTGGTGGAGATGAGCGGATTCGAACCGCTGACCTCCTGCGTGCAAAGCAGGTGCTCTACCAACTGAGCTACATCCCCAATAATTTTGGATTACTAATCTTCAGCGAGCTGACTTGGCCCATGGTGGGCCTAAGTCGACTTGAACGACTGACCTCCCCGTTATCAGCGGGGTGCTCTAACCACCTGAGCTATAGGCCCAGAATTCTCCAAAAAGCTTATGAATCTTGCGATTAACCGCACACCTTAAAAATTCAAATTTTAAGAATCTTATATCTCCCTCGAAAGGAGGTGATCCAGCCGCAGGTTCTCCTACAGCTACCTTGTTACGACTTCACCCCAATCACTCCCCATACCTTCAGCATCCGCCTCTCTTACGAGTTAGCTAAGATGATTTCGGGTACAAACAGCTTTCATGGTGTGACGGGCGGTGTGTACAAGGTCCGAGAACGTATTCACCGCATCGTTCTGATATGCGATTACTAGCGATTTCAACTTCATGAGGTCGAGTTGCAGACCTCAATCTGAACTTAGACCAACTTTATGGGATTAGCTTCCTCTTGCGAGTTTGCAGCCCTTTGTATTGGCCATTGTAACACGTGTGTAGCCCTAGGCATAAGGACCATGCGGACTTGACATCATCCCCACCTTCCTCCTGGTTTCCCAGGCAGTCCCATCAGAGTGCTCTCTTACGAATTGCAACTGACGGCAAGGGTTGCGCTCGTTATAGGACTTAACCCAACATCTCACGACACGAGCTGACGACAGCCATGCAGCACCTGTGTAAACGTCTAAGGTATCCCTAGAAAACTATGTTTCTAGAGCGGTCATATACATGTCAAACCTAGGTAAGGTTCCTCGCGTAGTGTCGAATTAAACCACATGTTCCACCGCTTGTGCGGACCCCCGTCAATTCCTTTGAGTTTTAATCTTGCGACCGTACTCCCCAGGCGGATCACTTAACGCGTTAGCTACGACACTAATTCTGCAGAGCAGAACTAACGTCTAGTGATCATCGTTTACAGCGTGGACTACCAGGGTATCTAATCCTGTTTGCTCCCCACGCTTTCGTGCATGAGCGTCAGATATGGACCAAGAAGCTGCCTTCGCCATCGGTGTTCCTCTTGAGATCTACGCATTTTACCGCTACTCCAAGAATTCCACTTCTCTCTTCCACCCTCTAGCACGCCAGTATCTACCGCTGATCCCCAGTTAGGCCGGGAGATTTAACAGTTGACTTAGCATACCGCCTGCGCACCCTTTACGCCCAATAATTCCGAATAACGCTTGCACCCTTCGTATTACCGCGGCTGCTGGCACGAAGTTAGCCGGTGCTTTCTCTAGTGGTACCGTCATCTCAAAGTTGTATTAGAACTTCGCCTTTCTTCCCACTTAACAGAAGTTTACAATCCGAAGACCTTCATCCTCCACGCGGCGTCGCTGCGTCAGGCTTTCGCCCATTGCGCAATATTCCTCACTGCTGCCTCCCGTAGGAGTCTGGACCGTGTCTCAGTTCCAGTGTGGCCGTACACCCTCTCAGGCCGGCTAACCATCATCGCCTTGGTAGGCCTTTACCCTACCAACTAGCTAATAGTACGCAGGCTCATCTTTCAGCGACAGCAAAGAGGCCATCTTTCTCTTTTTCGAGACGTATGCAGTATTAACCTCGATTTCTCGAGGGTATTCTTCACTGAAAGGTAGATTCCTACGCGTTACTCACCCGTTCGCCGCTTTACTCAATCCGAAGACCTTTCTCGCTCGACTTGCATGTGTTAGGCACGCCGCCAGCGTTTATTCTGAGCCAGGATCAAACTCTCCATCACAAAAGTTATGTTTAGTAGTCGATCACAAAAATCATAGCTTTTTAGGATTTCCGTGTATTTCAAAGAAATAAACTTATACATCGCCGATTAAGCAATGAACTTTTACAAGTATAAAGCACTCATATTAAGTGTCAAATTTTTAGTTTTTTTGGTCAGCCTTTTATGCCAAGCCAAAGAAAATTGTATATCAAATTTACGCCAAAAAGGCTGGAAAATCAAGCGCTTTTTGGGACGGTTTGAATGAATGTCAAGGTTAATTTTTTTACTGGGATTTTTCCGAATACTCAGT